>JBHZQV010000019.1:0-94462 GCA_042867185.1 Sphingomonas sp. NCPPB 2930
AGTAGGTCATCGTCAGGCTCCTACAGCCCGTAAAGCCCCCGCCTCCCACAAGGAGCGGGGGCTTTACCCTTTGGGGCATCGGAAATGCATGCGCTTTGCTACTGGGTGCCGCAACCGTGTCGACACCCCCTTGGATGTCCCGGACAAAAGAACGGCGGTAACGCCGTCGATGTTCTAGCGCCGATCGCCGACGCGCACATGCAGCGCGCCATCGACAAACACTTTCAGCTCACCCTGTCCGAACGCGGTCCACTCCTCGTTGCTCGTCAAGGGGGCCGTCACGATCATCGCCACGCGGTCCTGCGGTGTGGTGCACGACGCGAAATCGATGCTGAGTTCGTCGTCTTCCAGTTCGGCCGGCATGAACGGATGCCGGCGCTCCAGGTAGTACAGGTTCGTCGAGGCATGCGCCCACAGGGCCTGGCCGTTCGACAGCAAGAAGTTGAAGGTGCCGTGCGACGAGAGCTGCGGCACCAGCTCGCGCAGCGTCAGCGTCAGCTCGTCCACGCTCGGCACCGTCGCATGCGATTTGGCCAGTTCCTGCATCAGCCAGCAGAAAGCGGCTTCGCTGTCGGTCGCACCGACGGGACGGAAATTGCCGTGCAGTCGCGGCACGAACTGCTTGAGGTCGCCGTTGTGCGCGAAGACCCAGTACCGCCCCCACAACTCGCGCACGAACGGGTGGCAGTTCTGCAGGTTCACCGGCCCCTGGGTCGCCTTGCGGATGTGGGCGATGACGTTGCGGCTCTTGATCGGGTATTTGCGTATCAGGTCGGCGATCGGCGAATCGATCGCCGGCAGGTGGTCGACGAAATGGCGCAGCCCCAGCTCTTCTTCGAAGAACGCGATGCCCCAGCCGTCCGCATGGTCGCCGGTGCGACCGCTGCGCTGCGAGAACCCCGAGAAGCTGAAGGCGATGTCGGTGGGGGTGTTGCAGTTCATGCCCAGTAGTTGGCACATCGCTTATCGGTTCTCCGGGGCAGGCGTGGGAAGAGGATCGGCTGCGGCCGGCTTGGGCGTGCGCAGTTGCGAGGCCGCGGCCAGTGCCACAAGGCAGAGCAGCGCCAGCATGATGAATGTCTCGTTGAAGGCGGCCAGCCGCGCCGTGCTGGTGACGGGATTGGTGAGCGAATCGCCATGCGCCGCCAGCCGCCATTCCAGCACGATGCCGCAGAGACTGATGCCCGCCGCACCACCCAGCATGCGCACGAAATTGATCACGCTCGCGCCCTGGGAGATGAGCGACGGGGCCAGTGGCTGCAGGGACCCCAGGTTCAGCGAGGGCAGGATGAACCCGAGTCCGATGCGGCCCAGGATCGCGAACACCACCAGCACCCACAGCGCCGTCTTCAGCCCGACCACCACCATCAAACCGAACGAGGCCGCCAACAGCGCCAGGCCGATCGAGACCAGGATGTAGGTCGGGTGCCGGTCCGCCAGCCGACCCACGCCGGCGATGGTGATCGCCAGCACGATGCCCGCCGGCAGCAGGATGGTGCCGACCAGCGAAGCCGACAGCTGCAGCCCCAGCTGCATGTATACCGGCAGCAGGTAGGTGGAGCCGAACAGCGCGGTGCCGTAGATGAACGACACCACGCTGCCCATCGCGAACTGCCGGTAGCCGAACAGGGCCAGGTTCATCAGCGGCTGCGCGCCGCGCGCGGGCATGCGCCGCTCCCACCAGATGAATGCGACCAGGGCCGCGACCGCACTGATCAACAGCGAGGCAGCCTGCACGGGACCGTCGCCGTGCAGCGAAACCAGCCCGTTGAGCAGGCACAAGGTGCCCACCGCGGCCAGCATGAGGCCGCGCCAGTCGATCGCCGCACCGGCGCTGCGCTGGGCGGCGACACCGCCCGGCGCGTTGGTCGGCACGAAGATGCGCGCCAGCCACAGCGAGGCCAGGCAGAACGGCACCACCATGAAGAAGATCGAGCGCCAGCCGAACAGGTCGACCAGCAGCCCGCCGATGCTCGGCCCGATGGCCGGGGCCAGCACCACGCCCATGCCGAAGATGCCGCTGGCGCGCCCCTGTTCGTGCGGCGCGAAGGCACGCAGGATGATGATCGCCGGAATCGGCTGCACCACGCCGGCCGCCAGCCCCTCGGCGACGCGTGCGCCCAGCACCAGAGAGAAGGCGTTGGCGAACCCGCCGACCACGCCGCCCGCCAGCAGCAGCAGCATCGCGCCCATATAGGTGCGGCGGTAGCCATAGCGGTCGAGCAGCCAGGGCGTCGCCAGCATCGACACGGTCATCGCGACCATGAAGCCCGACGATACCCACTGCGCCCGCTCCTGGCCCAGCGCGAAATAGTGGCTCAGGCCCGGGATCGCCACGTTGACGATGGTCGACGACATGATCGACGCCATCGTGCCCACCATGACGCTGAGCAGCACCAGCCAGCGGTAGCGCGGGCCGTGCCGCTCCCGCAGCGCGGTGTGGGAGGCGTCGGCGGTAGCGGTCATCAGGGGCGGAGGGCGCGAAAGGCGCGGCGCGTCAGCCGCGCGGCTCGGACCAGAGCTTGCCGCCGGTGGCCCAGTTGTGGCGCTGGATGTCGGTGATGATCACGTCGACCGAATCGGGCGAGCCGCCCAGGATCTCGACCGACACGCGGGTGATCTCGGCGACCAGCTTCTGTTTCTGTTCGACCGTGCGGCCTTCCATCATTTCGACATGGTACGTGGGCATCGCGGTGTGTTCCTTGGGGAGTGGTTAAGGGGAAATCGACGGGCCGATGATAGAAGCCGCGACGGCACACCGCGCGCAGAGGCAGGCCCGCCCCCGCAGCGACGTCGGGATCGCGGCCAGCGCGGCCGGATCGACCGCGCCGGGCGCCATGCACCAGCAGCCGGCGGCGTCCTCGGGCCGGCCGCTTTCCGCCATGGCGCAGCCGTTCGGCCTGCCGCAGACGACGCACCATGTGGCGTCGGTTCCGGCGCCGGAATCGGCGGCCGGCAGGGAAGGAGAAGGCATCGTCGCCATGGCGAAAAGTCGAAGGTCGGGATGGGTTTGCAGGTCGAAATTAGCAGTGCAATAGGCTTCTGGCCTGCGCCGTTCAAAGGCCGTCAGCTATTTATTCGATAGCGGCGGGCCTGCCGTCAAAACCGCCGCTCCAGCTCCACCCCCGCATACACCGCACGCCGCAGCGCCGGCTCGAAGAAGCGGCCGTTGCCCTCGTTGACGATCACCGAGCCGGCATAGCGGCGGTCGGCCAGGTTGTCGATCCGGACGAACTGGCGCAGCTTCCAGGCGCCGAACTCCTGTTGGAACCGGGCGCCCAGGTTGAAGACGGTGGCGGACGCGGCGAAGTCGGTGTTGCGGTCGTCCACCGCCACCTTGCCGGTGTGCCGCATCTCCAGCGTGTAGATGCCTGGCAGGCGGCCCGGCTCCCACGCGATCTGCGCATAGGCCTGGCGTTGCGGCAGCCCGGGCATGCGGTTGCCCGCGGCGACGGCCTGGCCGCCGGAATTGAAGCCGTCGGCATAGGTGGCGCGCATGAAGGTCAGCGCCGACGACAGCGTGAACCGGCCCAGTTGCGCATCGCCCGACAGCTCCAGCCCGCGGCGCTGGGTCGCGCCTGCGTTCTGGAAGATCGACCGGCCGCCGGTGTTGGTGGCGACCACGATCTCGTCGCGGGTGCGGGTGTCGAAGACGGCCGCCGTCCAGGCGCCGACACCGTGCCGGCCGCGCAGGCCGGCCTCGGCGCTGCGGCTGGTGCTGTCGGCCAGCGACGTGTTCAGTCCGCTCTGGCCGGCGCGGGGATAGGCCACTTCGTTCAGCGTCGGTGTCTCGAAGCCGCGGCCGATGCTGGCGAACGCCTGCAGCGTCGGCGCCAGCCGCCAGCGCACGCCGCCGACCGGCGAGGTGCCGCTGAAGCGGGTGGCGCCGCTGTCGTTCGGGTTGCCCGGCACGATGTAGCGGTCTTGCGATTCCAGCCGCACCCGCGAGTGGCGCAGACCGGCGGTCCAGGTCCAGTCGGCGGTTTCCCATTCGGCCTGCAGGTACGGGTCGACCGTGGTGGCGCGGTTGACCTCGTTGCGGCGCAGCGTGCCCAGCACGCCCAGGGCGGTGGGCGCCGCGGCGCTGCCGGTGAAATTCTGGAAGCCGCGGCGCAGCTCGCGCTGGGTGTCGGCCGCCAGGCCGGCGGTGACGGTGAAGCGGCGTGCATCTTCGCCGCTGCCGGTGGTGCGGTCGAAGCGCCAGCGGGCGTTCCAGCCGCCGTAGTCGCGGTCGAGGTCGATCACGCCGCCGGGGTGGCCGGCGGGTGTCTGCACCGTGGTCGGGATCGCCTGGAACTGGGTCAGCGCCCGCTGGCCGGCATAGGCGATGAACTCCACCTGGTGCCCGCCGCCCAGCCCCTGCTGCCAGGCCAGGCCCAGCTGCGACTGCTCGACGTTCTTGCGGGTGTCGTACAGCAGCGCGTTGGGCGTGGTGCGGCGCGGGTCGGCATCGAACTCGGCCCGGCTCAGGCCGAGCGGGTCCTGCGCGAAGCTGGTCTGGCGGCTGGCCAGCAGGGTGAGGCGGCCGGCCGTCTCGCCCTCGCCGTGGCGGCGCGACAGCTTCAGGTTGCCGCTCTGCCGGTCGGCGGCCGACTGGGCGCGCGGCCCGTCGGTGGCGAAGCGGGAGGCGTCCAGCGCATAGCCCCATTCGCCGACCATGCCCTGCGCCTGGGTCGAGGCGCGCCAGAAGCCGTCGGAGCCGACCGCCAGCCCGCCGCGCACCGTGGTCGGCGCCCGGCCCTCGGCGGTGGTGAGCGCGATCACGCCGCCCGACGATGCGCCGTACAGCGCCGAATACGGCCCGCGGATCACCTCGATCCGCTCGGCATTGCCCAGCGGGAAGTTGGCGGTCTGGCCCTGCCCGTCGGGCGCGCTGGCCGGAATGCCGTCGACGAAGAGCCGCACGCCCCGCACGCCGAAGGTCGAGCGCGCCCCGAAGCCGCGGATCGACAGCTGCAGGTCCTGCGCGTAGTTCTGCCGGTTCTGGATCACCAGGCCGGGCACCCGGCCCAGGCTCTCCGACAGGTTGATCTGTAGCTGCCCGGCGCGGATTTCCTCGCCGTCGACCACGTCGATCGAGGCCGGCGCCGTCCACCGCTGCCGGTCGGGCGCGGCGCCGGTGATCACCATCGGCTGCAGCGTGCCGACGGTGTCGGTGGCGGGGCCCGCGGTCTGTGCAGCGGCCAGCAGCGGGGAGCCGCATAGAACGCCGGCGCAGGCCAGGTGCAGACGCAGGCGAGGAAAAGGCGGGTGGGACGAAGTGGGTGCGGGCATGGGGCGGTGTGGCAACGGGGCCGCCACAGCAGGGGCCCACGCGGCGAGTCTGGCACGTCGGGTCCGCGGTGGTGTATCGAGTTCCCCTTGTCCCCAGGCGGCCACGGCGCGACCGACCCGGATCCCGCGCGCCCAAAGAAAACGGCGCCCGAAGGCGCCGTTCGATCGCGGCGTTTTCCTGCCGACCTCAGAAGAAAAAACTGCTGCAGCCGGCTTTGCGCAACGGCAGGCTGCTACACAAACCGTAGCGGCCTGCCGGCAGGGCCGATCAGCTCGGCAGCAGCACCTTGTCCACGACGTGGATCACGCCGTTCGACTGGTACACGTTGGCGGTGGTGACCATGGCCATGCCGCCCTTCGAGTCGGTGATGACGACGTTCGGGCCGCGCATCATGGCGGTCAGCGTGCCGCCGCTCACCGTGCGCAGCGTGGCGCGTCCGCCGCCGGCCGCGATCTGCTGGCCCAGGGCCGCGGCGTCGATGCGGCCGGGCACCACGTGGTACGTCAGCACCTTGGTCAGCATCGGCTTGTTGGCCGGTTGCAGCAGCGTGTCGACCGTGCCGGCCGGCAGCGCGGCGAAGGCGGCGTTGGTCGGGGCGAACACGGTGAACGGGCCCAGGCCCTTCAGCGTCTCGACCAGGCCGGCGGCCTTCACCGCGGCGACCAGGGTCGTGTGGTCTTTGGAGTTGACGGCGTTGTCGATGATGTCGCGCGAGGCGTACATCGGCGCACCGCCGACCATCACCGGCGCCATGCCCGGTGCGGCCATGCCGGCACCGGCCATCGGAGCGGGTGGAGGCGGTGGCGGCATGCCGTTGACGGCCGGGCCGTTCGGCGTCATCGGACCGGTGCCGCCGTTGGTTGTGGCGACATTGGTACGGGCATCGGTGCCCGACATGCCCGAACCGGACATGCCGCCTGCGCAGGCGGTGAGAAGCGCGGCAACGCCGGCGGCGACGAGGATCTTTTTCATGGAGGTTCTCCGGATGGTTGGTCAAGGGGGGGACGAATGGGCGCGGCACCCACCGCAGCCATTAAGCGCCATCGCTTGTCCTGTTTACGCGGCGGCTCCCTGTTCGGTTTCGTAGGACAAGGCGCCGAGCTGTGCATCCGTAGCCAACCGTGCTTCACGAGCGCACTGCCCCAAAAGAAAAGCCGCCTGGCAGGCCAGACGGCTTCTCCGCTACGCGGCAGCGAAGACCGGTGGTCAGGCCGCCGCTGCCTTCACCTTCAACCGCCAGGCATGCAGCAGCGGCTCGGTGTAGCCGCTCGGCTGTTCCACGCCCTTGAACACCAGGTCCTGCGCGGCCTGGTAGGCGGCGCTGGTCGTGAAGTTGCCGGCCATCTTGCGGTAGAGCGGATCGCCGGCATTCTGGCCGTCGACCACCGCGGCCATGCGCTCGAAGGTGGCGTTGACCTGCGCTTGGGTCACCACGCCGTGCAGCAGCCAGTTGGCGATGTGCTGGCTGCTGATGCGCAGGGTGGCGCGGTCTTCCATCAGGCCTACGTCGTGGATGTCGGGCACCTTGGAGCAGCCGACGCCCTGGTCGATCCAGCGGACCACGTAGCCCAGGATGCCCTGCACGTTGTTGTCGAGCTCCTGCTGCTTGTCGGCATCGCTCCAGACCGGGTCGGGCGAGACCGGCACCTGCAGCAGGTCGGCCAGGATCGTGTCGCGCACGCTGGCGGCGTCGGTCTGCTCCAGCTCTTTCTGCACCGCGGCCACGTCGACCTGGTGGTAGTGCAGCGCATGCAGGGTGGCGGCGGTGGGCGAGGGGACCCAGGCGGTGTTGGCGCCGGCCTTGGGATGGGCGATCTTCTGCTCGAGCATCGCGGCCATCAGGTCGGGCATCGCCCACATGCCCTTGCCGATCTGCGCCTTGCCGCGCAGGCCGGCCGACAGGCCCACCAGCACGTTGTTCTTCTCATAAGCGGCGATCCACTTGGTGGTCTTCATCTCGCCCTTGCGCAGCATCGCGCCGGCCTGCATCGCGGTGTGCATCTCGTCGCCGGTGCGGTCCAGGAAGCCGGTGTTGATGAAGGCGACGCGCGACGCGGCCTCGGCGATGCAGGCGGCCAGGTTGACGCTGGTGCGGCGCTCTTCGTCCATGATGCCCAGCTTGACGGTGTTGGCGGGCAGGCCCAGCAGTTGCTCGACGCGGCCGAACAGCGCGCTGGCGAAGGCCACCTCGGCCGGGCCGTGCATCTTGGGCTTGACGATGTAGACGCTGCCGGCGCGCGAGTTGACGATGCCGTCCTTCTCGACGCTGCGCTTCAGGTCGTGCAGCGCGATGGTGGTGGTGACCACCGCGTCCAGGATGCCTTCGGGAATCTCCTGGCCGCCGTCCCACAGGATGGCCGGGTTGGTCATCAGGTGGCCCACGTTCCGCAGGAACATGAGCGAGCGGCCGTGCAGCCGCACCTCGCCGCCGGCGGCGCCGGTGTAGATGCGGTCGGCGTTCAGGCTGCGGGTGATCGTCTTGCCGCCCTTCTCCAGCGACTCGGTCAGCGTGCCCTGCAGGATGCCCAGCCAGTTGGAGTACGCGAGCACCTTGTCGGCCGCATCCACCACCGCCACCGAGTCTTCCAGGTCGAGGATGGTGGAGAGGGCGGCCTCCAGCACCACGTCCGACACGCCGGCCGCGTCGGTCTTGCCGATGGCGGTGGCGCGGTCGATCTGGATGTCGATGTGCAGGCCGTTGTGCACCAGCAGCACCGCGGTGGGCGCGGCGGCGTCGCCCTGGTAGCCCAGGAACTGGGCGGGGTTTTTCAGGCTGGTGGTGCCGGCCGCGGTGGCGACGGCCATCGCGCCGTTCGCGACGGTGTAGCCGGTGGCGTCCGCATGCGAGCCGCTCGCCAGCGGCGCGGCATCGTCCAGGAAGCGGCGGGCGAAGGCGATGACCTGCTCGCCGCGCTTCGGGTTGTAGCCCCGCCCCTTCTCGGCGCCGTCGGCCTCGGGAATCGCGTCGGTGCCGTAGAGCGCGTCGTACAGCGAGCCCCAGCGCGCGTTGGCGGCGTTGAGCGCATAGCGGGCGTTCAGGATCGGCACCACCAGCTGCGGGCCGGCCTGCAGCGCCAGCTCGGCATCGACGTTGGCGGTGGTGGCCCGGATCTTGGCGGGCGCGGGCTGCAGGTAGCCGATCGATTCCAGAAAAGCGCGGTAGGCCGGCATGTCCTGGATCGGGCCGGGCCGGGCCTTGTGCCAGCCGTCCAGTTCGGTCTGCAGCCGGTCACGCTCGGCCAGCAGGGCGGCGTTCTTCGGCGCCAGGTCGTGCACGATGGCGTCGAAGCCCTGCCAGAACACGCTGGCGGCCACGCCGGTGCCCGGCAAGACCTTCTCTTCGATGAAGCGGTGCAGTTCGGTGGCCACCTGCAGGCGGTGGACGGTGGTGCGGTCGGTCATGGTCGTGGCTCCTGGATCGAAGTAGAGGCGGTCTGGCGAATGCCATCACGCAACTGTATTCGAGACCGGTGCAGCGATTAATCGCTCCGCAGAGCGTTGAATCATGACAAATCCGCACGAATCGCGGGCGTCCGGGCTAGCCGTAGTGCAGCACCCACTCGATGCCCTGCTTGTACGCCGCTTCGATGGCGGTGTCTTCGGTCAGGTGCACGCCGCGCTCCACCGCGATTTCGCGCGGGCGGCTCGGCCAGACCTGTTTCGAGATGGTCAACGCGGGCGCGAACTTGCCGCTCTCTACCGGCTTGGCGGTGCAAATCAGATCGTAGTCTTGGTGTCGGAACGTCTTCGTGGCGGCCATGATGTCCCTCGTGCGCCGAAAAACCCAGTATGCCCTGTTGGCATGCTTCCAAAGAGCCTTCCGGCGGGTCTGCGGCCCAGGTGTTGGCGCAAAGCATCGCCCACCGGACAGGGCGCATGGGAGGGTACAAGCAAAGGCCGTACCGGAGCCGTTCCCGCGGGCTGTGGAGTGGCATCTGCACCCGGCCAATAATCGACATCGCATGGACAAGTTCAAGCAGATCGAATCCTTCGTCGCCGTGGCCCAGCGCGGCAGCCTCACCGCGGCCGCGCTGGCCGAAGGCGTGGCGCCGGCGATCATGGGCCGGCGGCTGGATGCGCTGGAGGCGCGGCTGGGCGTCAAGCTGATGGTGCGCACCACCCGGCGGCTCGCTTTGACCCACGAGGGCACCGCTTTCCTGGAAGACGCGCAGCGGCTGCTGGCCGACTGGGCCGATGCCGAATCCAGCGTCAGCGCCGGCGGGGTGCGGGCCAGCGGCCATCTGCGGATCACCGCGCCGGCGGGCTTCGGCCGGCGGCACGTGGCGCCGCTGCTGCCGCGGTTCCGCAGTGCGCATCCCGAGGTGACCCTGTCGCTCAACCTCAGCGACCGGGTGATCGACCTGACCGGCGAGGGCTTCGACTGCGCGGTGCGGGTCGGCGACATGCCCGATTCGTCCCTGGTCAGCCTGCGCCTGGCCGACAACCGGCGGCTCTGCGTGGCCACGCCCGGCTACCTGGCGCGGCACGGCCGGCCACAGCACCCGTCGGAGCTGGGGCGTTTCGACTGCCTGACGCTGTCGAGCGATGCCTCGCAGACCCGCGGCTGGGCTTTCCGGCAGACCGGCGCCGCCGGCAGCCAGGCGCTGGTGCATTTGAAGCCCGGCGGCCCGCTCGATTGTTCCGACGGCCAGGTGCTGCACGACTGGTGCCTGGCCGGCTACGGCATCGCCTGGCGCAGCACCTGGGAGGTCGAGGACGACATCGCCGCCGGCCGGCTGGAGCCGGTGCTGCAGGATTTCGCCGCGCCGCCCAACGGCATCTACGCGGTGCTGCCGCAGCGCAAGCACCTGCCGCTGCGGGTGCGGCTGTGGATCGATTTCCTGAAGCTGCAATTCGCCCGGGCCGATTTCTGGCAGCCGCAGAACCGCTCCTGAATCGATAGCTGGTGGCCGGCGCCGTACGCCGGCTGCGGCCCTTATTCTCTTGAAAACGCCTGCTGCGCCGACGGCAACAAGACGTAAGTAAGCGGCGGCGCTGCATCCGCCAGGGCCCTTCGTGCCTAGTGCATGCATGCCGCTGCGGATGTGCCCCGTGCAATCTCCGTCGGCATGCCTTTCATCCACCGAGAACGAGGACCGACATGCAGACCACACCGAAGACCCGCTGGGCGCTCGCCCTGATCGCCACCGCCGCCCTGGCAGCCTGCGGTGGAGGCGGCGGCGATGGCGGCGGCAGCACCACGCCGGTGCCGGGTGCGCAGCTCGGCGACACGATCGCCATCACCGCCGCCGGCCGGGTGGTGTCGTTCAACCGCACCACGCCCGCCGCGCTGGCCACCAACCTGCCGATCACCGGCCTGGCCGCCAACGAGACGCTGCTGGGCATCGACGTGCGGCCGGCCGACGGCGCCGTCTACACCGTCAGCTCGCTCGGCCGCATCTACACGCTCGATGCCGCCACCGGCGCGGCGACGTTCAAGGCGGCGCTCTCGACCGCGCTGTCGGGCACCCAGTTCGGCTTCGACTTCAACCCGGTGGCCGACCGCCTGCGCCTGGTGAGCGATACCGGCCAGAACCTGCGCATCGACGTCACCACCGGTGCCGCCACGGTCGACGGCGCGATCAACGGCGTGGCCGGGGCCCGTGTCACCGCCTCGGCCTACACCAACGCCTTCGCCGGCACCACCTCCACCCAGCTCTACAACCTGGATGCCGCCGGCACCCTGTACCTGCAGGACCCGCCCAACAACGGCACGCTGGCCAGCCCGGTCACCCTGGGCGTCGCCTTCACCGGCGCCAACGGCTTCGACATCGACGCCCGCAACAACCGCGGCTACGCGGCGCTGACCGTCGCCGGCAGCACCCGCCTCTATACGGTCGCCCTGTCGGGCACCGCCGGCGCCACCCTGGTCGGCCCGATCGGCTCGGGCGAGGCGATCGTCGGCCTGACGCTGACCCAGCCGACCGCCCCCCGGGCCTACGTGCTGACCGACACCTCGCGCCTCGGCAGCTTCGCGCCCGCCACGCCCAACACGCTCTCGGCCACCGTCGCGGTCGGCGGCCTGGGCGCCAACGAGACGGTGCTGGGCATCGACTTCCGTCCGGCCAACGGCCTGCTGTACGCGCTGACCTCGCTGGGCCGGCTGGTGACGGTCGATCCCGATACCGGCGCATCGACCTTCGTCTCGGCCCTCGCCGCCGACCCGGCCGACACCACGCTGCCGTATGCCGGGCTCGTCGGCGCGCGCTTCTCGGTCGACTTCAACCCGGTGGCCGACCGCCTGCGGGTGATCGGCAACACCGGCCAGAGCCTGCGCATCAACGTCGACACCGGCGCCACCACCACCGACGGCACGATCAACCGCACCGCGGCGGCCAGCGTGGTGGCGGCGGCCTACACCAACAGCTTCGCCGGCACCACCGCCACCGACCTGCTCGACCTGGACACCAACCAGAACGTGCTGGCCCGCCAGGCGCCGCCGAACGACGGCACCCTGGTCAACATCGGCGCGCTCAACGTGGCCCTGAACGGCCAGGGCGCGTTCGACATCGCGGGCGGCGCCAACGGCCTGTCGCTGGCGGCCCTGCGCCCCGCCGGCACCGGCCCGTTCAGCCTCTACACGATCGCGCTCACCACCGGCGCGGCCACGCTCTTCGGCAACACGACCGGCAACGGCGCGCTGTCGCAGATCGGCGGCGCGGGTGGGCCGGTGGTGCGCGACATCGCGATCCGGTACTGATCCGGCAGGCCCGCCAGGGCGTGGTGGGCCGCCTCTTCACAGAGGCGGCCACCGGCCCCGGTCGCGCCGTTCCAAAGGCCGTGCAGCTGATGCCTGCCCGGCCTTTTCTTATGGCTGGAAGCCGGACCAGGCCACCACCGCGATCGCCCCGGCCGTCACCAGCGCGATGCCGGCCCAGGCCCGCCCGGCGCTGCGCGCGCCGAAGGCCCACACGGCCAAGCCGGTGTAGAGCGCGAAGCCCAGCAGGCCTGCGACCAGCACGCCGTCGGCCCGAGATGCGGCCGTCGTACGCGGCAGCAGCAGTGCCAGCGCGGCGGCAGAGGCCGACACCGCCGCGTAGCCGCCGAAGGCCGCGGCCGCGACGCGGCTCGCCACGCTCCAGCCCCGCCGCGGGGGTGGACTCCGCGCTGCCGTCGTGCCCGCCGCGACCCGCTGGGCCGGCACCGTCCGCGGGCCGCCATGGCGCACCCGCCACGCGATGCACGCCAGCACCCCGCCGAACGCCAGCACCGTGGATTCGACCGCAGCACGCACGCCGTCGCCGGCCCGCAGGTAGCCGACCAGGTGCTGGCCCACCGCCAGATGGTTGAGCAGCGGCAGCCCCAGGCACAGCAGCGCCGCAGCGGCCGATTGCTCCACCCAGGCCCGACGCCCGGGGCGCAGCGCGGCATGCACCAGGCTGGCCGCCCAGGCGCCGAAGAACACCTGGATCTCCGCCCCGGCCCGGCCCGCCATGCCGGCCGGCAGCAGCCGATTGCCGTAGAAATACGCGATGGACGCCAGCACGGTGCCGGCCACCGCCGCCACGTTCAGCACCTCGACCGCGCGGTACACACGGGCGGTCGCCGCGCCGAACTCACCCAGGTTTTTCTGGCGCCGCTTGGCGGAGAACAGCAGGGTGCCGGTCGCCACCATCGCGGTACCCAGCAGGCCGCTGAAGAAATAGAGCCACTTGACCGTCCAGCCGCCGAAGCGGGCGAGGTGGAGTGCCTCCAGCGTGGCGTGGATGTCCTCGGTCGCGAAGGCCGCATCGGCCGGCGGCATCTGCACCTGCAGCACCACGCCGGTGACGCCGTCGAAGCCGACGATGCGCTTCGGATCGAGCAGAGCGCGGGTGCCTTCGTCGCCCTGGCCGATGACCCGTACCGCCATCGCGGCGTCGCCGGGCTGCTCCACCAGCAGCATCTGCGCCGGCCGCCCGGTGATGGCTTCGGCCCGTTGCAGCAGCGGCGCCAGCGGATGCAGCGCGGCGGCCTGGCCGGTGCGCGCGCGGCGTGGCGGCGGGGACTGGTGCGACAGTTCGGCCTGGAAGCGGCCATAGGCATCGTCGCCGCTGCCGTAGGCCGCCTGCAGCGGCGCGGGCAGGTAGCTGGTGTAGAAGATCGCCAGCCCGCTGTAGACGATCATGAACAGGAAGGGCAGCGCCAGCACCGCGGTGGCGTTGTGCGCATCCAGCCACGAGCGGGGGCCCTTGCCGAGCCGCAGGGTGAAGAAGTCCGCGAAGATGCGCCGGTGCACCGCCACGCCCGAGACCAGCGCCACCAGCATGCACATCGAGATCCAGCCCACCAGCCAGAAGCCCGGCGTGCCGCCGTGCAGCATGTAGTGGAACGACATGAAGTGGCGTCCGCCCTCGGTGCGGCGGCCCCAGGGGGCGGGCAGCAGCGCACCGGTGGCCGGGTCCAGCGCGGCGGTCTGCAGGCTGCCGCGCGGCGCACCCGCGGGCTGCCAGGCCAGCAGCAGCGCATCGCCGGCGCGCTGCGGCAGCTCGATGCGCCAGAAGCGCGCACCGGCCGCGTGCTGCGCCAGGTGGCTGGCGGCACCGTGCAATGCCGGTGCGGTGGCCCGGTCGACGGCGGTGGGCAGGGCGGGGCGGGCCTCCATCCACCGGGTGATCGGCTCGCGGAACACGCTCAGCGTGCCAGTGAAGAAGATCGCGCACAGCAGCCAGCCGCAGGTCAGGCCGCACCAGGTGTGCAGACCCGACATGGTCTGGCGAAACCCGCGCTTCATCGCTGCGGCGGCGCGGTGCGCGGGCTCAGAACGTGCCGCGCAGCGTCAGCATCACGTTGCGCGGGTCGCCGTAGTAGCTGCCGTTGACCAGCGCGGTGACCGAGCCGTAGTAGCGCTTGTCGAAAACGTTGTTGATGTTGAGCGCGGCTGTCCAGTGGCGGTCGATCCGGTAGCGCAGCAGCGTGCTCCACACCGCGCGGCCGGCGTTGTCGGCCCGCAGCGCGCCGATCTGGCGGAAGCTGCCGCTCTGCGCGTTCACGCCGCCGCCCAGGGTGAACGCGCTCAGTTCGCCCGGCAACTGGTAGGTGGTCCAGAGGCGCAGCAGGTGGCGCGGCGTGTAGCTGTTGAACGACTGGCCCTGGCTGGTCACGTCCTTCAGGTATTTGGTCTGGTTGAAGGTGTAGCCCGAGAACAGGTTCCAGCGCGGCAGTACCTCGCCGCTCAGCTCGGCATCCAGCCCCTGGCTGCGCACCTGGCCGGTGTCGGTGTAGCAGTAGTAGTCGCTGCGGCAGGTGGGGCTGGTGCTGAAGTCTTCCTGCGCACGGTGCTTCTGCTCGGCCCGGAACAGCGCCAGGGTGGTGTTGACCCGGCCGTCGGCCAGGCTGCCCTTCAGGCCGGCCTCGTAGTTGGCGCCGGTCATCGGCCGCAGCAGCGCGCCCGCCTGGTTCAGCTCGGTCTGCGGCTTGAAGATGTCGGCATAGCTGGCATAGGCCGACCACCGCGGGTTCAGCGCATAGATCAAGCCGGCGTACGGATTGATCTTCGCGTTCTCGCGGCTGTGGGTGGACGAGGCGGAGGGCGCCGCGCCGGTGGTGACGGTGTCCCAGTCGGTGCGGAACCAGCTCACCCGGGCGCCCAGCACCAGCTTCAGCGGATCGGTCAGTTGCAGCCGCACCGCGTTGTAGATGCCGAACTGGCGCGCATTGCCGCGCCGGTCCTCGCGGGTGGCGCTGTAGATCTCGGCATCCCGCGGCTCGCGGATCGCCGGATCGTAGGCGCCGATGCGGAAGATGTTGAAGTTGGTCCGGAAGCCGTAGGTGGTGTCGTTGGTGGTGCGCGTCGCGTTCATGCCGCTCACCAGGTCGTGGCGCCGGCCGAACGCGTCGAATGTGCCGGTCAGGTTCAGGTCGACGCCCGAAGTCTCGATGTCGGCGATCGAGCGCGCCACGATGTTGGCGCTCTGCATCTGCGCCGGCACCACCGCGCGGTTGACGCCGGCGTACTTCATGTCGTGCGCTTCCTTCAGGTGCATCGCCGACACCTGCAGCTTCCAGTCGTCGTCGAGCTGGTGCGACGCGTCGAAATACAGCCCGCGGTTGGTCGATTCCTGCCGGTTCCAGGTGGCGCCGTAGTAGGTCGAGCGCGGCAGGAACAGGTCGGCCCCGGTGCTGGCGCGCGGCAGGCCGTTCATGAAGGGACGGCCCTTCACGTCCTCGGATACCGCGCCCAGGTTGAAGCGGGTGGCGGCCGAGAGGTCGTACTCCAGCGTGCCGTACACCGTGGCGTTGCGGCGGTTCACGTAGTCGATGAACGAGTGCTGGTCTTCGTAGTCGATCAGCGCGCGGCCGCGCAGCGTGCCCTCGGCGTTCAGCACCCGGCTGGCGTCGATCAGCGCGCCGTAGCGGTCCCACGAGCCGGCGCGCAGCTCGGCGACGGTGGCGTCGGTGGCGAGCGGGCGCTTGCGCACCAGGTTCACCGCGCCGCCGGGGCTGCCTTCGCCCTGCAGCAGGCCGGCCGCGCCGCGCAGCACCTCGACCCGGTCGATGTAGGCCATGCTGGAGGCGTAGTTGCTGGCCCGGCCGTACATGCCGCGGTTGAGCGGCACGCCGTCGTACTGCACCGTGGTCAGGTCGAAGCCGCGCGAGTAGATGTACTTGCCGCCCTGCGGGCTCTGCGCCAGCGTGATGCCGGTGGTGCTGGCCAGCGCGTCGTAGACCGAGGTGATGCCCTGCTCGTCCATCAGCTGCCGCGTCACGAGGCTGACCGATTGCGGAATGTCCTTGAGCGCCTGCGCGCCCTTGCCCACGGTGACCAGCGGCGAGGTGTAGGCGCCGGTGTGCTCGGTGGTGGCGGTGCGGTCGGCGCGGGCGGTGACGCGCACCTCGTCCAGCGTCTGCACGCGGCCGGCGGTGGCCGGTGCGGCGCGGGGCACGGCCGGCGTGGTGCCGCCGCCGCGCAGTGCCCAGGTGTTGCCCGCCCGCACCAGCTGCAGGCCGCTGCCGGCCAGGGCCGCCTGCGCCGCCTGCTGGGCGGTATAGCGTCCCTGCACCGCGGGCGCGGTCAGGCCCTGGACCTGGGCCGCGTCGATCGAGATCGTCTGGCCGCCTTCCGTCGCGATCCGCGCCAGCGTGGCGCCCAGCGGCTGGGCGGGAATGTCGTAGCGCTGCGGTGCGGCGGCCTCGTCGGCGGGCACCTGGGCCCAGGCGGCGGGCGCGGTGCAGAGCAAAGCCAGGACGGCGGCGGCCTGCACCGGGTGCCGCAGGGTGCGGGGCAGGGCAGGAGCGAGGGAATGGGCGCGTGGCATGGAGCAGGATCCGGTTGGAAAAGACACAGGGCTTCGAACCGCTTGTGCAACTCGCCGCCGAAAGTGCTACCGCGTCTGCGAATTTATTTTTTGTACCGCGGTGGCCGCGCTCGGCCCTGCCCCTTCAGGCCAGGTCGATCCGCACCAGCCAGCCGCCCGAATGCAGGTGCACCGCCACCGGCAGCGTCTGCCCGATCGCCGCCAGCGCCCGGTCGGTGTCGTCGAGCGGGTAGCTGCCGTAGACCCGCAGCGCCGCCGCGGCGGGCGATATGCGGACCAGGCCGCGCCGGTAGGCCTGGAGCGCGGCGATGACTTCGCCCAGCGGCCGGTCGTGCACCTCCAGCCGGCCACGCTGCCAGCTGGCGGCACTGGCCGCCTGCACCGCGGCGGGCTCGATGCCCTCGGGCCCGAACCAGGCGGCCTGGCCCGGCGCCAGCAAGCGCTGCAGGCCGTTGGCGGCGGTGAGCTGCAGCGGCCCTTCGATCGCCGCCGCCAGGCTGCGCTGCGGGCCCTGGCGCACCAGCATCTGCGCGGCGGTGTCGGAGGCCGAGCGGGCCTGGCCGTGGGCGTTGCGCAGCACGAAGGGCCGCGCGCCCGGCAGCACCTGGGCGATGGCCTCGCCGCCGCGCAGCCGCAGGCCGCGCTGCCCGGCGCTGTCCTGCGCATCGCAGGCCGAGCGGGCGTTGAGCAGCAGCCGGCTGCCGTCGGCCAGCGCGAATCCCCGTCGCTCGCCGGTGCCGGTCCGCAGGTCGGCCACCAGGTCTTGCAAGGGCCAGCTGCGGTCGGCGAACACGGCCGCCCCCGCGGCCACGCCACCGAACGCCAGCGCGCCGCGCAGCACCTGCCGGCGTTGGGTGGCCCGCCGGGCGCTGTCGTGCAGGGCGGTGGCGATCGCGCCCGCCTGGCCCGGGCTGCGCTGGCCCGCGCCGCGGGCACTGCCGAACAGGCGGTCCACCGGGCCGGCCAGTTGTTGCCAGGTCTCGCGGTGCCGGGCATCGCCCTGCAGCCAGCGTTCGAAAGCCAATGCTTCGGCGGGCGTCGCCTCGCCCGAGCGCATCACCACCAGCCAGTCGATCGCCGCCTCGGTCGCACGGTCTACCGATCCGCGTGCCATCCGTATCACGCCTGCCCGGCCAAGGCGCAGGCACGCCAGCCCTGGGCCATGTACTTGCGCACCATGCCGTGCGAGACGTTCAACTGCGCGGCGATGTCCAGGTAGGTCAGCCCGTCGAGCTGGCTCAGCAGAAACGCCCGCCTCGCCTTGTCGTTCAATCCGTCGAGCGCCCGGGCGATGCCGTCCAGCGTCTCCAGCAGCAACGCCCGGTCTTCGGCCGACGGTGCATGGTGCTCGGGCAACTGCGCCAGCGCATCGAGGTACGCCTGCTCCAGGTCCCTGCGCCGCCAGACCTCGTACAGCACCCGCTTGGCGACCGTGGTCAGAAACGCCCGCGGCTCCTGGATGGCCGCCAGCCCCGCCTGCCCGATCACCGTGACGAAGGTCTCCGACGCCACGTCTTCCGCCTGCGCCCGGTTGCGCAGCCGGGCATGCAGCCGACCCAGCAACCACGGCTGGTGGTCGACGAAAAGCGCCTGCGCACGCAGGTGGTCGGCGGGGGAGAGGTGCGGCATGGGGCAGGACTGATACATCGGAATGAGAATGAATCCCATTGTAGATGCGGCTGCAGCCTCGAGCGACCGCAGCAGGGACTGAAGGCAATGCCAAACGCGCCGGCAAGGCCCGGTCGTCGCTTTCCGAAATGGGTAGGCCGACCAAAAGCGAAACGCCGACGCACCAGGACGACGCGGAGGCCCCGGACCGTCCCCGGAGCCTCAGCGAGACGTCAAACCCAGCCGGATGGCTTCCAGTATTTCGGGGAAGCCTGCTGGTTTCGCCAACTGGCAATCGAAGCCGGCGGCGATGGCCCGCTCGCGGCGGCCGGGGCCGTCGTAGCCGGTCAGGGCGATCAGCATCGGTGTGTGACCGCTGTCGCCGCTGCGCATGTGCTGCGCGACTTCGTAGCCGCTCATGCCGGGCAGCCCGATGTCGCACACGACCACGTGCGGATGGTGGCGGTCGAACTTTTCCAGTGCGGTGGGGCCGTCGGGGGCGGTCTCGGGGTCGTGGCCGGCCAGCTCGAACAGGGTGCACAGGGTGACGCGCGCATCGGCGTTGTCGTCCACCAGCAGCACGCGCAGCGGGGGCAGCTCCGCCTCAGCCTGCGGCGATGCCGGTGCTTCGGGCGCGGCGACCAGCGCCAGGGTGACCACGAACGTGCTGCCCAACCCCAGGCCGTCGCTCTTCGCCGCGATCCGGCCGCCGTGCAGGTCGACCATGCTGCGGACGATGGTGAGGCCCAGGCCCAGCCCGCCCAGGCTGCGGTCGAGCGAGCGGTTTTCCTGCTGGAACATCTCGAAGATGTGCGGCAGCGCATCGGCGGCGATGCCCACGCCGTTGTCCGCCACTTCCACCACGACCGCGCCCTCCGACGCACGGGCCGTCAGTGCGATCCGTCCGCCCGGCGCGGTGTATTTGATCGCGTTGTGGAGCAGGTTGGCGAAGATCTGCAGCAGGCGCGCCGGATCGCCGTCGACGAAACAGTCCTCGGTGGGCATCGACACGGTGAGGGTGTGCTTCTGCTCCTGCAGCAAGACGGCGCATTGCTCGACCGCCTGGTTCAGCGGCTCTTTGATCGGGACGATGCACTTCCGCAGGTGCACCTTGCCGTTGGTCACGCGCGACGCATCGAGCAGGTCGTCCAGCAGACGCGACATGTGGCCTACCTGCCGGTCGATGATCAGCTGCATCGTGGTCAAAGACTCCGGCGTCAGGGAGTCGCTGGCCAGCAGGGCGGCCGCATTTCGGATCGGTGCCAGCGGGTTGCGCAACTCGTGGCCCAGCATCGCGAGTAATTCCTGCTGGCGTGCCTGGGTGTGCTCGGCGGCTTCTTTCTGCTGGGTGGCGTGCAGGTAGGCGAGCACCAGATGGCCGTTCGCCTCGCTCAGGTCGGAACGCGCGACGTGGCTCTCGGCTTCATGCTCGCGCTGCAGGTCGTCCCGCACCGACGCCGCCTCTTCCCGCACGCGCATCGTCGATTCGCGATGCGTGACCGCATGCTCGCGCACCGCCGCCGTCTGCGAACGGACATCGGGCTCGGCTGGCCCCACCTGACCCAGTGCCGACAACGAGTACGGAGGAAAGGTCGGCATGGGAATGCGCCGTTCTAGCGCCTGGGATGGCCGCTCAGGAGGCCTCCGACTTCAGGTATCGCCGTTCCGATGACGATGCCCTCGTCGGTGATCTGGAACATCCGCAGCTCGTGGCTGTGGGCACTGTTGCGGACCTTCACCACCGCCAGCACCCGTTCGAGCCGCCCCCGCAATTCCACATAGCGCTGGACGATGATCGCGTCGGTCAAAAAGGCGGCGCCGTAGGGGCTGAAGCGGAGGTCGGTGTAGCGGTCTTCCAGCTCCGAGATCAGCAGTACCGCCACGCCCATGCCGGTGAGCACCGCCACCATCCGGTGCAGCGACTCGCGGAAATCCTCGCGGAACGTGGGCGCCAGCGACAGCTCGAAGCCCGAGAGCGAATCGATCACGACGCGCCTGGCGCCGGTGCGCTCTATCAGATCGGTCAGCGCATACAGGGTCTCGTCGATCGACAGGTCGAGCGACCGGGTATCGACCACCCCCACGTCGCCGCTGGCGATGAGCCGGTCGAGCTGCACCTTGTGCGCGCGCCGGGGCGTCTTCTCGAAAGCGGCGATCACGCCACGCTCGCCCGCCGCGACGCCCGCCGCCAGGAACGCGACGGCCAGTTGCGATTTGCCCGAGCCCGACGGGCCCGCGACCAGCAGGGAATAGCCGGGCGGCAGCCCGCCCCCCATCATCTCGTCGAGAACGGGTACCCCCAGCGACAGCCGCTCGGAGACCGCGGGTCCCGCGCCGTCCGCTGTGTCGTATCCGGTCGACGCCTCGGGCAGGATGCGGGGAAACACGCGGATGCCGTCGTTGCCGATGCGGAAAGTGTGCTGCCCCGGAATCGACGCGTGGCCGCGCATCTTGGCGATCTGGATCTTGCGCACCATCGAGTTGCCGAGCATGTTCTGCGTCATCCACAGGATGCCATCGGCCACGGTGAAGATCGGGTTGGCCTCGGTCTCCAGCGCCAGGTATTCGCCGATCAGGAACGAGGTCGCCTGCCAGCTGGTCAGGTGCATGCCGAGCCGCTGCACGAACAGCCGCAGGTCGGTTCCCGGCCCGCCCGCCTGCACCGCCTGCACGACCGAGCGGAACGAGTCCACCATCACCAGGGCGGGGTTGCGCAGGCTCATCTCGCTCACGATGCGCCCCAGCACCTTGTCGAAGTCGCCGGTCATGGCCTCGTCGGCCAGGTTGACGAAATGGATGCAGTCGCCCACTTTGGAGAGGTCGAAGAACTCGTACTGCTGCTGGTAGCGCAGCATCTTGATGGTCGGCTCGCCCAGGATGGTGAAGAACAGCGCCGGCCGCTCGGGCGTGGCCAGCGCGAACATGATCTGGTGCGCCAGGGTGGTCTTGCCCGAGCCCGGGATGCCGGCGATCAGGTTGAACGAGAACTCGGCCAGGCCGCCTCCCAGCAATTCGTCCAGGCCCGGCACACCGGTCTTCAGCCGCCGTATCTCGACCTTGTTGGTCATTTCGCTTTCTCCTCGATAGGCAGTGCGCCCGCCGGGGGGAGATTCCAGGCAGAACGCAACAGGCGGTTTGTCAGTGGCTCGCCTATGAGCGACGTAAGCAAATCGGCAAAAGTGGTTAAAAGTGCGGTGGAAATCCTGCGGGCCTCGACGGTGTCCAGTCCGCTCAATTCGTTGCGCAGGCCGGCCAGTTGCGCCTCCCGTGTGCCCGTGGCGGGCGTGAGCGCGGCCGCGTGATCGCGCCGCACCAGATGGACGCTGCGTCCGAAAAGCGCGCTCGCGCCATGCATTCCCACAAGAGGCTCCAGTTCGTCCAAGAGGTGACCCAGCGCGCGCGCTACCGCCTCCGCTACCGCGGCAGAAGAACTGACCGGGTCGGTCGTGACGGGAAGAGCGTTCTGAATAAGTTCCTGTCGCATGGAAGGGGCCGCTGCTACGCAAAATCCATTGTGCGCTCTCCGAGGCGCCGCACGCCAGCCTTGCCCCCTCCCGGCGACAAATATAAATCCGGGCGAATAAAAGGGATCATGGCAGGCGCAGCCCCAGCGCTTTTGCCGCTGCCACGACCGGCGCAATGGCGGCCGCGTCGTACCGGTGGGTCGGCATCGTCAGCGTGAGCGCGCCGGCCAGCCGGCCGTCGGGCGCGAAGACGGGCGCCGAGATGCCGGCCAGGTCGGGGCTGCGGTCGCCCTGCAGGGCGCAGTGGCCTTCGCGGCGGATGCGGGCATACAGTTCCTGGTCTTTCCGGGTTGTGCCCGGCACGGGATCGGGGCTGTGTGCGATCAAGACGCGAGCGCCCGCACCCCTGTCGGCCGGCAGCAGGTCGCCGGCGCGGACATGGTCGCGGACCGCGTGCGGCGAATCGACCCGGTAGAGGCAGAGACGGGCCCAGCGGCCGCCGCCGAGCGCTTGGCGCACATGGAAGGCCGCGCTTTCGCCGGTCTGGGCGACGACGGCCTGCAGCACCGGCAGCACGACCGTGTCGAGCGAGAACGAGGCCGCGTACAGCCCGTGCAGCCGCGCCACCTCGGGCCCCAGGGCATAGCGGCCGTCGGCCTGCCGCTGCAGCAGCCGGGCATGCTCCAGGGATGCCAGCAAGCGCAGCGCGGTGCTCTTGTAGAGCCGGGTGCGCACGGCCAGCTCGGCCAGGGTGAGGGCGGTATCGCCGGGGCGAAACGCGCCCAGCAGGGTCAGCGCACGGTCGACGGCCGCAGCACCGCCCGGGGCGGAATCGGCATCGGCGAGGGAGGCGGACTGGGGCTTGCGGGGCATGGTGGGAGGTGAGGGATGGCAGCTTAGAGAAACATGGGGCGGGGACGCCGGCGGAGAAACCGCAACGGTGAACGAACCGGGGCGCGCTACCGCTGCGCGTCGGTCGCCCAGCCGGCCCACCCACCGGGCCTGCAGCTCCGGGGTACCTGCCTTGACGCACGCACCCACCCCGGGCGATGATTCTGTTTTAAAGAACGTCGTTCTGTCTATCGGAATTTAAACGCCGGATGCATGCGCTGCGCCGTTTCGTCTGGAGCCTCCCCATGTCCCCGCCCGCACCGCCATCGCCCTCCATCTTCCCGTCCCGACCCTCGGATCGATCGACTCCGGCAGCGGCCACCGCCACCGCCACCGACATCCTGATCAGCGAGGTCGGCCCGCGCGACGGCCTGCAATCGGTCCAGGCCACGATGCCCACCGCCGACAAGCTGCGCTGGATCGACGCCCTGGTCGCCGCCGGTGTGCGTGAGATCGAGGTCGCCTCCTTCGTCCCCGCCCGGCTGCTGCCGCAGATGGCCGATGCGGCCGCCGTGGTGCGGCATGCGGTGTCGCACCACGGCGTCACCGTGATGGCGCTGGTGCCCAACCTGCGCGGTGCCGAGGCGGCGCTGGCGGCCGGCGCGCACAAGCTGACGATGCCCGTGTCGGCCAGCGCCGCCCATTCGCTGGCCAACGTGAAGAAGACCCGCGAGGAGATGGTCGAAGAGCTGCGCGCCGTCGCCCGGCTGCGCGACGCGGTCGCGCCGGGCGTGAAGCTGGAGGCGGGCCTCTCCACCGCCTTCGGCTGCACCCTGCAGGGCGACGTGCCCGAGGACGAGGTGATCCGCCTGGCCGCGCAGTGCATCGCCGCCGGCGCCGACGAGGCGGGCCTGTCGGACACGGTGGGCTACGCCAACCCGGCGCAGGTGCGCCGCCTGTTCCGCCGGCTGCGGGCCGAGATCGGCGCGCACGCCGGCGCCGCCCACATGCACAACACCCGTGGCCTGGGCCTGGCCAACTGCCTGGCCGCGTGGGAGGAGGGCGTGCGCACCTTCGACAGCTCGCTCGGCGGCCTGGGGGGCTGCCCGTACGCGCCGGGTGCGTCGGGGAACGTGGTGACCGAGGACCTGGTCTTCATGTTCGAGGCGATGGGCGTGCGCACCGGGATCGACCTGGAAAAACTGTTCGCCGCCCGCGCGCCGCTGAGGGCCGGGCTGCCCGGCGAGCCGGTCTACGGCATGGCGCCAGAAGCGGGTCTGCCGCGCGGGTTCAGGGGCTCGCCCCCAGGATCCGCGCACGCCGTGTCGCTTCGCCAACCCGCTGCCGGGGGCACCACCGGCGGGCCGGCGGAGCCGGACCCGCGGCGGTCGCTGGAGGTGCCGGCCAGCGCTTCCGGCGCCGTCGCACCCGCTGGCTCGCCGCTGCCCTACGCCGGCATCCGCGTCGTCGAGTTCACCCACATGGTCATGGGCCCGACCTGCGGCATGCTGCTGGCCGACCTGGGGGCCGAGGTGATCAAGATCGAGCCGATCGGCGGCGACACCACCCGCACCCTGCTCGGCTCGGGCGCGGGCTTCTTCCCGATGTTCAACCGCAACAAGAAGAGCATCGCGCTGGATCTGAAGCAGCCCGAGGGCGTGGCGGCCGCGCTGCGGCTGATCGCGACCGCCGACGTCGTCAGCGAGAACTTCAAGCCCGGCGTGATGGACCGGCTGGGCCTGGGCTACGCGGCCTTGAAGGCGCGCGATCCGCGCATCGTCTACGTCAGCCACAAAGGCTTCCTGCCCGGCCCGTACGAGCACCGCACCGCGCTCGACGAGGTGGTGCAGATGATGGGCGGCCTGGCCTACATGACCGGACGCGCAGGCGATCCTCTGCGCGCCGGCACCAGCGTCAACGACATCATGGGCGGCATGTTCGGCGCCATCGGCGCGATGGCCGCGCTGGCCCAGCGCGAGAAGACCGGCGCCGGCTGCGAGGTGCAGGCGTCGCTTTTCGAGAACAACGTCTTCCTCGTCGGCCAGCACATGATGCAGTTCGCCGCCACCGGCAAGCCCGCCGCGCCGATGCCGAGCCGCATCTCGGCCTGGGCGGTCTACGACGTCTTCACCGTGCGGGACGGCGAGCAGATCTTTCTGGCGGTGGTGAGCGACCGGCAGTGGGCCGTCTTCTGCCGCGCCTTCGGGTTGTGCGCGCTGCGGGACGACCCGCGCCTGTCCACCAACAACGACCGGGTGCGGGCCCGCGACTGGCTGATGCCCCAATTGCGCGCACACCTGGCCGACCGCAGCGCGGCCGAGCTGGCGGCGGTGTTCGAGGCCGAGGGCCTGCCTTTCGCGCCGATCACCCGGCCCGAGCAGCTCTTCGACGATCCGCACCTCGCCGCCACCGGCGGCCTGGCGCCGATCCGGATGAACGACGGCCGGATGTCCCGGGTGCCGCTGCTGCCCTTCACCCTCGACGGCGCCCAGCCGCAGATCCGGGTGCAGCCGCCGCGGATGGGCGAGCACACCGATGCGCTGCTGCGGGAAGCCGGCTACGGCGAGGCCGAGATCGCCGGGTTCCGCTCGCGCGGCGTCGTGCAGTAGGCGCACCGGCGGCACGGCGGAACGGCCGCCGCGGTGCGCTGTGGACAGTGTTTCGCAAGTGCCACGCCCGGCTGTTCGCCACCGACCCGCAGCGCGGGCGCCGAGGTCAACTACGCCCACGCGGCGCGCCGGGGGCGGGCGGTGCCGCACGGCGAAGGGGCTATTTTTCTCTGGGCCGATTACAGTCGGCCGGCGCAGGCCGCTTTGGCCGCACCCCACGAGAAAGAACACCATGGTCCTCGAATCCATCCTCGCCTACCTGCACCTGCTGGCCATCCTGACGATGGTGGTCTTCGTCGCGAGCGAGGCGGCGCTGTGCCGGGCCGACTGGCTCAACGCGAAGGTGGTGGCACGGCTGGCGAAGATCGACCTGGTCTACGGCATCGCCGCCGTGCTGGTGCTGGCGACCGGCGTGGCGCGCATCGTCTGGGGCGTCAAGGGCCCGGCCTACTACGGCGCCAACTGGCTGCTGCACGCCAAGGTGGGCCTGTTCGTGGCGATCGCGCTGGTTTCGATCAAGCCGACACTCACCTTCCGCCGCTGGGCACGGGTGCAGAAGGCGGGCGGCGCGCTGCCCGGTTCCGCCGAGATCGCCGCCACCCGCCGGCTGGTGATGGTGCAGGCCCACCTGCTGCCGCTGATCCCGCTGGCCGCGACCTTCCTGGCACGGGGCTTCGGCGTCAAGTAGGGCCGGGCGCTGCGCCGCAAGGCGAAACCCCGCACGGCCGGCAGGCGGTGCGGGGTTTCGTGCTTTCAAAATCGATAGCAGCGGGTCGGCGCTCGGCAAGACTTTCGGGTGATTTTGGTGCCGAAAGACTTGCTGTTCGCTGGCAATCAGCTATGAATTAGATAGCGTGCGGCGCGCGTCGTGCCTCAGGCGGCCGGCTTGCTCTTGAGGCACTCGCTCATGAAGCTCTTGCGGGCATCGCCCTTCAGCGCCTGGGTTTTGGCGTCGGCGTTGCAGGTCTTCATCCTGTCCTGCTGGGTCACCTTGGCGGCGCCCAGGCATTCCTTCATGAAGGCCTTGCGCTCGTCGCCCTTCTTGCCGGTGGCTTCGGTGTTGCAGGTCGCCATCTTTTCCTGCTGGGCGGTCTTGGGTTTGGCGGGGGCGGCCGTGGCTGCGGGGGCCGTGGCTGCTGGGGCCGTGGCTGCTGGCGCCGTGGCTGCTGGGGCCTTGGCCGGCGCCGGCGCGTCGGCGGCATGCACCGCGGAAGCCAGGGAGAGGGCCAGGCCGGCGGCGAGGGTGAGCAGTGTCGTCTTGGTAGTTTTCATGGTTTTATCCTGCAACGGTTGGGGATCTGCGGGCCTCGGCGAGGCCCCCTGCACAACGCCTGGCCCGCCCGCGGGGATGACACCGCCGCCGGTGTCCCCGCAAAGCCCGCCGCGCGCCCGCGGGGGCGCCCCCTAAAATCGGCGGATGCTCTCCGTCAAACACGATCTGCTCGCGGCCCTGGCCGACGCGCTGGAACAACTGCTGCCCGGCGCCGGTGCCCGGGCCGTCTTCGAATCCCCCAAGGTGGCGGCGCACGGCGATCTCGCCACCACCGCCGCCATGCAACTCGCCAAGCCGCTGGGCCAGAACCCGCGCCAGGTGGGCGAGGCGCTGCGCACCGCGCTGCTGGCCATGCCCGCCTTCGCCCGCTGGACGTCGGCCATCGAGCTGGCCGGCCCCGGCTTTCTCAACATCCGCCTGACGCCGCAGGCCAAGCAGCAGACGGTGCGCGAGGTGCTCTCGGCCGGCGCCGGCTACGGCGCGCAGCCGGTGCGGGCCGACGACCGGGTGCTGGTCGAGTTCGTCTCGGCCAACCCCACCGGCCCGCTGCACGTGGGCCACGGCCGCCAGGCGGCCCTCGGCGACGCGATCTGCAACCTGCTGACGACGCAGGGCCGCGCGGTGCACCGCGAGTACTACTACAACGACGCCGGCGTGCAGATCCAGACGCTGGCCCGCAGCACCCAGCTGCGCGCCAAGGGCTTCAAGCCGGGCGACGCCTGCTGGCCCACCGACCCGGCCGATCCGGCCAGCAAGGGCTTCTACAACGGCGAGTACATCCAGGACATCGCCGACGACTTCCTGGCCGGCAAGACGGTGCAGGCCAGCGACCGCGCCACCACCGCCAACGGCGACGTGGACGACATCGACGCGATCCGCGACTTCGCCGTCGCCTACCTGCGCCACGAGCAGGACAAGGACCTGCAGGCCTTCAACCTGGCCTTCGACGAGTACTACCTGGAGTCGAGCCTCTACACCAGCGGCCGGGTGCAGCGCACGGTGGATCGCCTGGTCGCCAACGGCAAGACGTTCGAGCAGGACGGCGCGCTCTGGCTGAAGAGCACCGACTACGGCGACGACAAGGACCGGGTCATGAAAAAGACCGACGGCTCCTTCACCTATTTCGTGCCCGACGTGGCCTACCACATCTCCAAATGGGAGCGCGGCTACCGCACGGTGGTCAACATCCAGGGCACCGACCACCACGGCACCATCGCCCGGGTGCGCGCCGGCCTGCAGGCGGCCGACGTCGGCATCCCGCAGGGCTACCCGGACTACGTGCTGCACACCATGGTCCGGGTGGTCAAGGGCGGCGAAGAGGTCAAGATCAGCAAGCGCGCCGGCAGCTACGTCACCCTGCGCGACCTGATCGAGTGGACCAGCACCGACGCGATCCGCTTCTTCTTGCTGAGCCGCAAGCCCGATACCGAATACACCTTCGACATCGACCTGGCGCTGGCCCAGAACAACGAGAACCCGGTGTACTACGTGCAGTACGCCCATGCCCGCATCTCCTCGGTGCTGGCCGCCTGGGGCGGCGACCGCGGCTGGCTGCCCCACGCCGACCTGGCGCCGCTCGACACGCCGGCCGCGCAGGCGCTGATGCTGCAGCTGGCCAAGTACCCGGCGATGCTGACCGACGCCGCCACCCACTTCGCGCCGCACGACGTCACCTTCTACCTGCGCGACCTGGCTGCGGCCTACCACAGCTACTACGACGCCGAGCGCATCCTGGTCGACGACGAAGCCACCAAGAACGCCCGCCTGGCGCTGGTCGCCGCGGTGGCGCAGGTGCTGCACAATGGCCTGGCGATCCTCGGCGTGTCTGCGCCGCAGAAGATGTGATGCGGCCCCTATATTCCATGACAAGCAGAGGACAGGCAATGCGGAGCGCACACGGGCAGCGGGCGGGGCGGATGCGGCACCCACAACGGGGCGGTACCTTCCTCGGGATCATCATCGGCGTCATGCTGGGCCTGGGCGCCGCCCTGGCGGTGGCCGTCTACGTGACCAAGGTGCCGGTGCCCTTCCTGAATCGCAACGCCAACCGCAACGCCGACATGGACGCGGTCGAGGCGCAGAAGAACCGCGACTGGGACCCCAACTCGGCCCTGGCCAACAAGCGCGGCGTGCGGCCGCCGCCCGGCAGCACCGGCGTGGCCGGCACCGTGGGCGCCGCCCAGGGCGTTACCCCGCCGCAGGCGCCCGGTACGACCGTGGCCCCGGTGGTCGTGCCCGAGCCGCCCCCCGGCCCGGCCGCGCGCGCCGCCGCGGCTGCCAAGCCGGCGTCCTCCGATCCGCTGGGCGACCTGGCCGCCAGCCGTGCCGCCCGCGCGCCGCAGGCCGGCACCGGCCAGGCCGTCGCCTCGGCCGCGCCCAACGCCGCGGCCACCAGCGGCGCGGCCGCTACCGGTGCCGCCGCCGCCCAGGCCACCGCCGAGCCGTTCGACTATTTCATCCAGGCCGGCGCCTTCCGCAGCAACGACGATGCCGACGCCCAGCGCGCCCGCCTCGCGATCATGGGCTGGGAAGCGCGGGTCACCGAGCGCGAGCAGGCCGGCCGCACCGTCTACCGCGTGCGGGTCGGGCCCTTCACCCGCCGCGACGATGCCGACCGCCTGAAAGAGAAGCTCGACACCGCCGGCATGGATTCGACGCTGGTGCGTGTGCAGCGCTGAACTTTTTGCGCTTGCGCGCCCTCAGACCCGATCAAGGAGTAACTCTGTCCATGTTGATGAACCGCCGCGACCTCACCCTGTCCTCCGCCGCCACCCTGGCCGCCACCGCGCTGCCGCTCGGCTGGACGACATCCGCCCACGCCCAGGGCAAGCCGCCGCAGGCCGGCAAGGACTACCTCAAGCTCGAGAAGCCCGCCACCGTCGACACGGCGCCGGGCAAGGTCGAGGTGATCGAATTCTTCTGGTACAGCTGCCCGCACTGCAACGCTTTCGAGCCCGCCTTCGAGCGCTGGGCCAAGGCACAGCCCGCCGACGTGGTGGTGCGCCGGGTGCCGATCGCCTTCCGCGACGATTTCGCGCCGCAGCAGAAGCTCTACTACGCGCTCGAAGCCATGGGCAAGATCCCCGAGCTGCACGTCAAGGTCTTCAACGCGATCCACACCGAGCGCCAGAAGATCGCCACCGACGCCGCCATCGCCGACTGGGTCGCCAAGCAGGGCGTCGACAAGGCCAAGTTCGTCGAGACCTACAACTCGTTCTCGGTCGCGGCCAAGGCCAAGCGCGCGGTGCAGCTGCAGGACCAGTACAAGCTCGAAGGCGTGCCGGCCCTGGGCATCGCCGGCAAGTACTACACCGACGGCAGCATGGCCGGCAGCATGGACCGTGCGCTGGCCGTGGCAGACTACCTGATCGCCGACGCCCGCAAGACCCGCTGACGGGCCCCCGCCCGCTGCCGCCGTGCTTTGCCGGCGGCGGCCGGGCACACACCGACAGGCCCGCATCGCGCGGGCCTTTGCGTTTGCGATTCCCCCGTACGATAAACCTGCCCTTCGGGCGCGGGCGCGGGGCCTGCGCGGCATACAATGACTGCAAGATTCGTGCCCTTATGAACCAGCTTTTTGCATCCTTCGCTCTCGGTGTCCTGGCCCTCTGCGCTTCGGGCCTGGCCCAGGCCGAGAAAGCCGACCGCACCAAGCCCGCCAACATCGAGGCAGACGCCCTGCGCCACGACGACCTGAAGCAGACCAGCGTCTTCACCGGCAACGTGGTGATGACCAAGGGCACCATCATCATCCGGGGCGCCCGGCTGGAGGTGCGCCAGGATGCCGAGGGCTACCAGTACGGCACCGTCTGGGCCGACACCGGCAAGCGCGCCTACTTCAAGCAGAAGCGCGACACCGCCGCCGGCGGCCCCGAGGAGTTCATCGAGGGCGAGGGCGAAACCATCGAGTACGACGGCCGCGCCGACAACGTCAAGTTCATCCGCCGCGCCGAGATGCGGCGGCTGGTGGGCAACACCGTCAACGACGACGTGCGCGGCGACGTGATCGTCTACAACAACATCACCGACGTGTTCACCGTCGACGGCAACAAGCAGAACGACACCAAGGCCTCGCCCGGCGGCCGGGTGCGCGCGGTGCTCTCGCCGCGCGGCGACGGCCCGGGCGCCAAGCCCGCCGCCACGCCGCCCGCCGGCACCGCGGCCCCCGCGCTGCGCCAGAGCACCACCCTGGACGGGGCCCCCCAATGATCGAACCGACCCTGGACGCCGGGCCCCGCGCCCCCGGCGGGAGCGGCGCTGCTCCGGCAGCACCGCAAAGCAAGCTGGAGGCGCTGCACCTGCGCAAGGCCTACGGCAGCCGCACGGTGGTCAAGGACGTGTCCCTGTCGGTGCAGAAGGGCGAGGTGGTCGGGCTGCTCGGCCCCAACGGCGCCGGCAAGACCACCTCGTTCTACATGATCGTGGGCCTGGTGCGGTCCGACGGCGGCGACATCCGGATCGACGGCCAGCCGATCGGCGGCCTGCCGATCCACCGCCGCTCGCGGCTCGGGCTGTCGTACCTGCCGCAGGAGGCGTCGATCTTCCGCAAGCTCTCGGTGCAGGACAACGTCCGCGCCGTGCTGGAACTGCAGGAAGACGAGAACGGCCGCGCCCTGAGCAAGCCCGAGATCGAGCGCCGCCTGGACGCGCTGCTGGCCGAACTGCGGGTCGACCACCTGCGCGATTCGCCCGCGCTGGCCCTCTCGGGGGGCGAGCGCCGCCGGGTCGAGATCGCCCGCGCCCTGGCGACCCAGCCGCGCTTCATCCTGCTGGACGAGCCCTTCGCCGGCATCGACCCGATCGCGGTGATCGAGATCCAGCGGATCATCGGCTTCCTGCGCGACCGCGGCATCGGCGTGCTGATCACCGACCACAACGTGCGCGAGACCCTGGGCATCTGCGACCACGCCTTCATCATCAGCGATGGCGAAGTGCTGGCCCAGGGCACGCCCGCCGAGATCGTGGAAAACGCCGACGTACGCCGCGTCTACCTCGGCGAACACTTCCGCATGTGATGGCCGGCGTTTTTTCTTTCAGGGCCGCCGCGGAACCGGCTTTGCCGGGCCGCTGGCTGCGCCCCCCTGTGGGGGGTAGGCGTAGCACGGAGTGCGCAGCCTGGGGGGCGAAAGGCCTGTGAAACAAGGGCTTTCCCTCCGAGTCTCGCAGCACCTGGCGCTGACGCCGCAACTGCAGCAGTCGATCCGGCTGCTGCAGCTGTCCACGCTGGAGCTGAGCCAGGAAGTGGAGCAGATGCTCGACGACAACCCGTTCCTGGAAGTGACGCAGGACGAGGCGCCGCGCGAAGAGTTCGGGGTGGCGCAGGCCGATACGCCGGCGCCCGACGAGGGGCCGGCAGCGTCCGAGGATGCTCCTTATTCGATAGCGGACAGCCGGGATTCCACCACGGCTGCGGCCACGAACGACGACCCGGCCGCTTCCGATACCGAGCGCAGCGTCGGCGAGGACGAGCCCAGCTGGGACGGCGACGGCGGCACCGACACCGCGCCCGACGACGGCGAATGGGGCGGCGATGCGCCGGCCCGCAAGAACAACCTGGGCGACGACGGCGAGGTCGATGCGACCGAGCTGGCGCGCGGCCAGGAATCGCTGCAGTCGCACCTGCACCGGCAGGCGCTGTCGCTGCGCCTGTCGCCGCTCGACAGTGCGGCGCTGCGCTTCCTGATCGAATCCTTGAACGACGATGGCTACCTGGAGGACTCGCTGCCCTCGCTGGCCCTGGGCCTGGCCGGCGCCGGCGAAGAGCATGCCGACGACGTGGACGAGCTGGTCCACCGTTTCACCGTCGCCCTGGGCCTGCTGCAGCACCTGGACCCGACCGGCGTCGGCGCCCGCGACCTGCGCGAATGCCTGACCCTGCAGCTGCGCGCCCTGCAGGACGCCGGCGACGACGACGCCAGCGACCCCGAGGTGCTCGACGCCGCCCTGCGCATCTGCGCCCAGCCGATGGAGCTGCTGGCCCGGCGCGACGTGAAGCGCCTCACCGCGCTCTGCGGCGCCAGCGACGACACCACCCGCACCGCGATGGCGCTGATCGCCCGGCTGGAGCCCAAGCCGGGCCGCCGCTTCGTCGACGTGGAGCGCAACGTGGTCGTGCCCGACGTGCTGGTGCGCCGCATCGGCCGCGGCACCCAGGTGCGCTTCCAGGTGCAGCTCAACGGCGATGTGATGCCCCGGCTGCGGGTGCACGACATCTACGCCAACGCGCTGCGCCAGCACAAGGGCCAGAACAGCCAGGCGCTGCAGCAGCGGCTCCAGGAAGCGCGCTGGTTCATCAAGAACATCCAGCAGCGCTTCGACACCATCCTGCGGGTCTCCAACGCCATCGTCGAGCGGCAGAAGGCCTTCTTCGTGCACGGCGAGCTGGCGATGCGCCCGCTGGTGCTGCGCGAGATCGCCGACGAGCTGGGCCTGCACGAGTCCACCATCAGCCGCGTCACCACCGCCAAGTACATGGCCACGCCCTACGGCACCTTCGAGCTGAAGTATTTCTTCGGCTCTGCGCTGGGCACCGAGACCGGCGGCAATGCGTCGAGCACCGCGGTGCGGGCGCTGATCAAGCAGTTCGTGGCGTCGGAGAGCCCGGCCAAGCCGCTGTCGGACAGCCAGATTTCCGAGATGCTGAAAGAGCAGGGCATCGAATGCGCCCGCCGCACCGTGGCCAAGTACCGCGAGGCGCTGCGCATCGCGCCGGCCAACCTGCGCAAGGCGCTGTAGGGGGCAGGCGGCAGCCGGCGCGCGCCGCCTGCCGCGCGGCGCCGCCGGTCAGAACGGGTAGTGCCGCTCGCCCATCTGCAGCGTGATCCAGCGCAGCTCGGTGAACGCCTCGATGCCCGCCTTGCCGCCGAAGCGGCCCCAGCCCGAATCCTTCACCCCGCCGAAGGGCATCTGCGCCTCGTCGTGCACCGTGGGGCCGTTGACGTGGCAGATGCCCGACTCGATCCGGCGCGCCACCTGCCAGGCCCGGGCCACGTCGCGGCCGAACACCGCGGCCGAGAGGCCGAAGGGGTTGTCGTTGGCGCAGGCGATGGCCGCCTCGGTGCCGTCCACCCGCACGATCGGCTTGACCGGGCCGAAGGATTCCTCGTGGTAGATCCGCATCTCGCGGGTGACGTGGTCGAGCACGGTGGCGGGCATCAGGGTGCTGTCGGCCTTGCCGCCGCAGAGCAGGGTGGCGCCCTTGGCCAGCGCGTCGTCGATCATGCGGTTGCAGCGCTCGACCGTCGCCATGTCCACCACCGAGCCCAGCACCACCGGGCCCTGGCGCGGGTCGCCCAGCGGCAGGGTGCGGGCCTTGGCGGCGAAGGCGTCGGCAAAGGCGTCGGCCACCTTCGCATCGACCACGATCCGCTCGGTCGACATGCAGATCTGGCCCGAGTTGGCGAAGGAGCCGAAGGCGGCGGCATCGACCGCGGCGGCGATGTCGGCATCGTCCAGCACCACGAAGGGTGCCTTGCCGCCCAGCTCCAGCACCGCGGGCTTCAGGTACCGGGCGCAGGTCTGGGCGATCAGCCGTCCGACGTGGGTGGAGCCGGTGAAATTGACCCGCCGCAGCGCGGGGTGGGCCACCATCGCCTCGACCACCGCGGCCGCGTCGGCCGGCGCGTTGGTGACGAAGTTGACGACGCCCGGCGGCAGGCCGGCCTCCTGCAGCGCCTCGACGATCAAGCCGTGGGTCCGCGGGCAGAGTTCGGAGCCCTTCAGCACCACCGTGTTGCCGCAGGCCAGCGGCGTGGCGATGGCGCGCACGCCCAGGATCACCGGCGCGTTCCAGGGCGCGATGCCCAGCACCACGCCCGCCGGCTGGCGCACCGCCAGCGACAGGCTGCCCGGCACGTCCGACGGGATCTGCTCGCCGCCCACCTGGGTGGTGAGGGCTGCGGCCTCCAGCAGCATGCCGGCGGCCAGGTGCACGTTGAAGCCGGCCCACATGCCGGAGGCGCCGGTCTCGGCGGCCATCGCGGCGGCGAACGCGTCGCCCTTGGCCTCCAGCGCGGCCGAGGCCTTCATCAGCAGCGCGCGGCGGGCGCCGGGGCCCAGCGCGGCCCAGGCGGGGAAGGCCTGCGCCGCCGCATCGACCGCGGCACGGGCATCGTCGGGCGTGGCGGCCGGGGCGGTGGTCGCCACCTGGCCGTCGAGCGGGTTCTTGCGGGTGAAGGTGGCGCCGTTGCCGGCGGGCCGGGGCTGGCCGCCGATGAGCATGGAAATGGTGGACATGGGCCGGGTCTCCTGGGTGGACGAAATCTGCGAGGGGTGCCCCCCATGCTATGCAGCCGCGCCGTGGCCGGCTTGACTGGGAGCGCAGGCCGGCATGTCCCACGGCGCAACCCGGCAGGGGGAAACCCCGGGGGGCAGGGCGGGCGTGTCGCCCGGTCGGCCTGCGGGCCACCCCCGCCGGGGGCGCCGGCCCCGGCGGATCAGAACCCTTCCAGCACCACCTTGCCCCGCGCCCTGCCGCTCTCCAGCAGCGCGTGCGCCCGCGCGAGGTTGGCGGCGTCGATCGTGCCGAAGTGCTCGGCCAGGGTGGTGCGCACCCGCCCGGCATCGACCAGGGCCGCCACCTCGGCCAGCAGGCGGCCCTGCTCGGCGATGTCGGGCGTGTCGAAGATCGGCCGGGTGAACATCAGCTCCCAGTGCAGCGAGAGCGCCTTGCGCTTGAGGGCGGTGACGTCCAGCGCGTCCATGTCGTCGATCAGGCCCAGCCTGCCCTGCGGCTTCAGGGCCTCGACGATCTGGGCGTAGTGGTGCTGGGTGTGCGTCAGGCTGGCGACCAGGTCGACTTCGGGGATGCCGGCGGCGCGCAGTTCCTCGGCCAGCGGCTTGCCATGGTCGATGACCACGTGCGCGCCCAGGTCCAGGCACCACTGCCGCGTCTCGGGCCGCGAGGCGGTCGCCACCACCCGCAGCTGCGTCAGGGTGCGGGCCAGCTGCACCAGGATCGAGCCGACGCCGCCCGCCCCGCCGACCACCAGCAGCGTCTGCCCGGCGCCGCCGCCCTTCGGCACGCCCAGGCGGTCGAACAGCAGCTCGTACGCGGTGATCGTCGTCAGCGGCAGGGCGGCGGCCTGCGCGTCGTCGAGCGTGGCGGGGGCCAGGGCGGCGATGCGGGCATCGACCGCGTGCAGCTCGCTGTTGCAGCCGGGCCGGACGATGGAGCCGGCGTAGTACACCCGGTCGCCGGCCCGGAAGCCCTGCACCTCGGCGCCGACGGCCTCGACGGTGCCCACCGCGTCCCAGCCGAGCACCTTGGCGTCGCTGCCTTCGGCCGGCGCGGTGCTGCGCCGCACCTTGGTATCGACCGGGTTGACCGACACCGCCCGCACCCGCACCAGCAGGTCGCGCGGGCCGGGCGTCGGGTCGGGCAGCCGGAGGTCTTCGAGCGCGGCCGGGTCGGTGATCGGGAGGGGATGGCGGTAGCCGACGGCTTTCATGGCGGGTCCTGAGGGGGGGGGGAGTGGTGGATGCCGCCATCGTGGGAGGGCGGCACCGATGCGGCGAGCCCTGCGCGGGCCCCCTGATTTCAGCCGAAGTTCGAAGACCCCGCCGACCCGGGGGGTGGCGCAGCGTGCGCCCGGCCGACCCTGCCGGCCCCGGGGTTTGACCCGGGCGCGCCGGGCGGGCCGCTCCGCATAATGCACCGAGCACCCCCCCGCCGCCATGCCCGCCCCGCACCATTTCTCCACCGACCACGTCGCGCCGCGCGAGCGGGCGCCGCTGTGGTGCGAATGGATCGGCCGGCACTTCGGCGGCCTGCGGACCGACCTGTACGGCGACACCGACTTCGACGGCCACCTGCAGGCCGCGCAGGCCGGCGAGGTGGTCCTGACCCGGCTGGAGGCCGACCGCCACCGGGTGCTGCGCAGCGACGACCAGGCCCGGCGCAGCGAGGCCGGCTACCTGAAGATCATCGCCCCCTGGCAGGGCCGTGCGCACGTCGAGCAACACGGCCGCAGCGCCTGCGTGCAGGAGGGCGGCTGGGCGATCTACGACACCACCCGCCCCTATGCGGTGGCCAACCCCGACCGCTCCGACCACCTGATCGTGATGCTGCCGCTGCACCGGTTCGCCGGCAGCGCCGCGCAGACCGCCGCGGCCCTGGCCCGCCCCGTGGGCGGCGCCGCCGGCATCTCCCGCGTGGCGCTGCAGGCGATGCGCAGCACCTACCAGGAGCTGCCCCACATGGGCGCCGAGCCGGCGCACGGCGCGGGCGAGCTGATCCTGCAGCTGGTCCAGCTCTCGCTGCAGGAGGCGGCCGGCCGGCCCGGCCCCGACGCCCGGCGCGCCGCCCTGCAGGACCGCATCCGCCTGCTGGTGGGCCAGCAGCTGCGCGACCCGGCGCTCAGCATCGAGCGCATCGCCCTGGCACTCCAGTGCAGCAAGCGGCAGCTGCACCACGCCTTCTCGGCCGGCGACGACGGTACCCTGGCCGGCTACATCGTCCGCCAGCGCATCGAGGCCTGCATGCGCGACCTGCGCTCGCCCGCCCACGCTCACCGCACCGCCACCGCGATCGCGCTGGGCTGGGGCTTCAACAGCAGCGCCCATTTCAGCCGCGCGTTTCGGCAGCACACCGGCCAGGCGCCGTCGGCGTTCCGGCAGCGGCGGCCGGGCGGCTGAGCGGCTCGCCGCGTCGCACGGCACGGCACCGCACCGTGCCGTGCCGTGCCGTGCCGTGCCGTGCCCCGGCGCGACTATCCTCGTCCCCTTTTGCCGCGACCGCACCCATGGGCGAATTCGACCTGATCCAGCGCTATTTCAAACGCCCCGCCCGGCGCTCGCCCCTCGGCGTGGGGGACGACTGCGCGCTGCTCGCGCCCGGTCCCGGCATGCAGCTGGCGGTGTCGTCGGACATGCTGGTCGAGGGCCGGCATTTCCTCTCGACGGTCGATCCGGTGCGCCTCGGCCACAAGGCGCTGGCGGTCAACCTGAGCGACCTGGCCGCCTGCGGCGCCGAGCCGCTCGCCTTCACCCTGGCGCTGTCGCTGCCGGCGGTGGACGAGGCCTGGCTGGCCGGCTTCTCGCAGGGCCTGCTGGCGCTGGCCGACGCGCACGGCTGCGACCTGGTCGGCGGCGACACCACCCGCGGCGCTCTCAACATCTGCATCACCGTCTTCGGCGAGGTGCCCGCCGGCCAGGCCCTGCTGCGCAGCGGCGCACGGGTGGGCGACGACCTGTGGGTCAGCGGCACCCTGGGCGACGCCCGGCTGGCGCTGGAGGTCTTCCGCGGCACGCTGGACGTGCCCGCCGAAACCTTCGCCGCCGCCCGCCTGCGGATGGAAGCGCCCACCCCCCGCGTCGCCCTGGGCACCGCGCTGCGCGGCATCGCCACCAGCGCGGTCGACATCAGCGACGGCCTGCTGGGCGACCTGGGCCATGTGCTGCGCGCCAGCGGCGTCGGCGCGACGATCGATACCTCGGTTGCTACTGATTTGATAGCTGGTGGCCGGCACGGATCGCCGGCTGCAGGCCTTTTTTCTTCGGAACAGCGGCTGGAGCTGGTGCTGGCGGGGGGCGACGACTACGAGCTGGCCTTCACCGCGCCGGCCGCTGTGGCCGACCGGGTGCGGGCCGCCGGCGCGGCCAGCGGAACGCCGGTCACCCGCATTGGGTCGGTCGTGGCCGGCAGCGGCGTGCAGTTGCGGGACGGGGCGGGCGCGGCGGTGGACGGGCGCTTCGCGTCGTTCGACCATTTCGCCTGACCCGGCCCCGCCTCGGGGAATGCCGCGCGGCTAGCGCGGCACGATCGCCGGGTAGCCGCCGTCGCCGTCCGGCCACGGCGTCAGCACCTCGCAACCGTCGGACGTAACGGCCACCATGTGCTCCCACTGGGCGGACAGCGACCGGTCCTTCGTCACCACCGTCCAGCCGTCGGCCAGGGTCTTCGTCTCGCGCCGGCCGGCGTTGAGCATCGGCTCGATGGTGAAGACCATGCCCGGTTCCAGCCGCAGGCCCTCGCCGCGGCGGCCGTAGTGCAGCACCTGCGGTTCGTCGTGGTAGGTGGTGCCGATGCCGTGGCCGCAGAACTCGCGCACCACCGAGAAATGCTCCCGGTGCGCGACCGACTGGATCGCGTGGCCCACGTCGCCCAGCGTGGCGCCGGGGCGCACCTGGCGGATGCCGGCGGCCAGCGCCTCCCAGGTGGTGGCGACCAGCCGGCGCGCCAGGGTGCTCGGCTCGCCGACGAAGAACATCCGGCTGGTGTCGCCGAACCAGCCGTCGTGGACCAGGGCCACGTCGATGTTGACGATGTCGCCCTTCTTCAGGATCTTGTCGGCCGACGGGATGCCGTGGCACACCACCTGGTTGACCGAGGTGAGGATCGTCTTGGGATAGTCCTGGTAGCCGAGGTTGGCGGGCGTGGCGCCCAGCACGTCCACGATGTGGTCGTGGCAGATCCGGTCGAGCGCCTCGGTGCTGACGCCGGGCCGCACATGCGGCGCGACCACCGCCAGCACCCCGGCCGCCAGCCGGCCGGCGGTGCGGGCCTGGGCGATCTCGGCGGGCGTGCGGATCGGGACGTAGTGGCCCCTCATGCCGCGCGTTTCACCGCCGGGGCGATGGCCGGCACGGCGGGTGGCACCACAGTGTCCAGGTCGACACCGCCCGCCTGCTCCGCCCGGATCAGCCACTGGCTGATGTCCCGGTGGTTCAGGTCGGGATGCAGCTCCGACAGCATGCCGACCCGCATCCAGTGCTCGGCCTGCGCGTTGATCGAACGGCCCAATGCGTTGCCGGCCACCCGCAGGTCGGCGTGCATGCGGTCGGAAATTTTGACGATACCCATGCGCCGATCTTATACGAAACGTATATGGATCGTATGGTCCGCGGGTGTTTGCGATGTGCGATGTACGGGCCCGCGGCAGGCGTGCGGCCGGCCGGCCGGGGTGGCGACGGACGCTTCCCGGGCGGCGGTGTCGGCAGGGATCATGGCGCGGGGCACTCGGGTGGGGCGGCGCACGGCCGCGGTTCTGGGCCGGTCTCCACATGCCACCACGGCGGCAGCAGCGCGCGCACCTTCTTCTGGGCGAACCGGTCGTCCATCAGCCATACCGTGCCCCGGTCCTCGGCCGAGCGGATCACCCGGCCGGCGGCCTGCGTCACCTTCTGCAGGCCGGGGTAGAGGTAGGTGTAGTCGTAGCCCTGGCCCGCGCCGATGCGGGCGTCGAGCGTCCGGCGCAGCCGCTCGTTGACCGGGTTCACCTGCGGCAGGCCCAGCGTGGCGATGAAGGCGCCGATCAGCCGGTCGCCCGGCAGGTCGATGCCCTCGCCGAACACGCCGCCCAGCACCGCGAAGCCGATGCCCCGCCCGCCAGGTGCGAAGCGCGCCAGGAAGGCGTCGCGCTCCGGCTCGCCCATGCTGCGCGACTGCTCCCAGACGGGGATGTCCGGGTGCCGCGCGCGCAGCCGGTCAGCCGCGCGGCGCAGGTAGTCGAAGCTGCTGAAGAAGGCCAGGTAGTTGCCCGGCGCCTCGGCGTACTGCGCGGCGACCAGGTCGCCCACCGCACCCAGCGACGACGCGCGGTGCTGCCAGCGGGTGGAGATGTGCGGCGCGATCCGCACCCGCAGCTGCAGGGCCGTATAGGGCGACGGGATGTCGACCGACACCGTCGCGTCGGGCAGGCCGAGCATTTCGCGGTGGTAGCCGGCCGGCCGCAGCGTGGCGGAGAACAGCGTGGCGGCATGCGCCGCGGCGAAGCGCGGCGCGAGGAAGCCGGCCGGCACCAGGTTGCGGATGTGCAGCCGCACGCGCTTGCCGTCGGCCTGGCACACCGCGTCGAACATCGAATGGTCGCCGAAGCTGTCGGCCCGCTTGCCGAAATCGAGCAGCTCGAACCAGAAGCGCTGCAGCGTGTCGTCGGGGCCGGCCGCGGGCTGCGCGACCAGCGCCTCGCCCACCGCGGCGGCGCAGTCGTGCAGGGCGCGCAGGAAGGCGGGCGGAATGCCGTCGGGGAAATCGCGGCGGGCGCCAGCGGCGGCCGCTTCGGGCGCCAGCGCCTTCCAGGCCCGGCGCAGCCGCTCCAGGGGCGACCTGAGCGCCGCCGGCGCCGCCCGCCGGGCCTCGGCGAACAGCAGCGGATCGAGCGTGGCCGAGTACATGCCGCGCGCCCGCTCGACCAGGTTGTGCGCCTCGTCGACCAGCAGGCCGCTGCGCCAGCCCGCCTCGGTGGAGAGGGCGAACAGCATCGCGCTGCCGTCGAACCAGTGGTTGACGTCGCCCACCACCACGTCGCACCAGCGGGCCATCTCCTGGCCCAGGTAGTAGGGGCAGACGTCGTGCGCCAGGGCGATGCTGCGCAGCGCGGCGCGGCCCAGCGGCCCCGCGGCCTGCGCGGCGGCTGCACGCGCCGCCGGCAGCCGGTCGTAGAAGCCGCGGGCCAGCGGGCAGGATTCGCCGTTGCAGGCGCGCTCGGGGTATTCGCAGGCCTTGTCGCGTGCCACCAGTTCCAGCACCCGCAGCGGCAGCGGGGCGGTGGGGGCGGCATCGGCGGCGCAGGCAGTGGGCGCAACAGCGGAAGAACCGGCGGCAGCGGCAGCGGCAGCGGGTGCGGCGGCGGTGGCCAGCCGCGCCAGGGCGTCGAGCGCCACCTGGCGGCCCGAGGTGCGCGCGGTGAGGAAGAACACCCGGTCGAGCCCCGGCCGGGCATCGCCCTGCGGCACGCACGCCTTGAGCGCCGGGAACAGCGTCGCCACCGTCTTGCCGATGCCGGTGGGCGCCTGGGCCAGCAGGCTGCGCCCGCCGCGCTGGCTGCGGTAGACGGCTTCGGCCAGCGGGCGCTGGCCGGGCCGGAAACCGGCGAACGGAAACGGCAGCGCCCCCAGGGCCGCGTCGCGCGCCGCACGGTGGGCGATCTCCTGGCACGCCCACGCCACGAAGGCGGCGCAGCGCGCCTCGAACCGGGCCTGCAGGGTGGCCGCGTCGTACGGCTGCGTCAGCACCGTCTCGGCACCGGAGCCGATGTCGTAATAGACCAGGGCCAGTTCGATGCCCGGCAGCCCGCGCGATTCGCACAGGAGCCAGCCGTACACCTCGGCCTGCGCCCAGTGCAGCAGCCGCTGGTGGGCCGGCTGGCGCGCCAGGTCGCCGCGGTGGGTCTTGATCTCTTCGAGCCGGTGGGCCGCCGGGTCGTAGCCGTCGGCCCGGCCCCGCACCCGCAACGGCCCCCAGGTGCCCGACAGCGACACCTCGCGCTCGTAGCCGGCCGGGCGCCGCGCGGTCACCGCCGTGTGGCCGGCGATGCCCTCCTGCGCCGAGGGCGAGGGGTTGAACCGCTGATCGAGGTCGCCCGCCCGGGCGGTGAAGTCGCAGAGCGTGCGCACCGCCACGGTGAACGACGCGGGCGGTACGGGCGACACGGCCGGCATGGGCGGTGCGGGGGTGTCGGCGGCGGCGTCCATCGGGGGGCATCGTAGCGGCGGTGGCGGGCCGGCACCGGCGTCCGGGCATTCGGCGGTGCCGGCGGCGGACCGGTGCGCGCGGCCCTGCTGCCGCGACGGCCTCCACGTCACCGAACCTACACGCACCGTTCACACAATGGCGGCTCCATCCTCAAGAGACAAACACCATGCCCGCTACCACGCCGCCCCCGCCCCTGCGCCTTCTCGTCTCCGCCGCCGCCGCCGCGCTGCTGGCCACCGCCTGCGGCGGGGGCGACGGCGGATCGACCCTGCCCACGCTCGACGGCGCCATGCCGCTGGTGATCGGCCACCGCGGCCTGCCGGGCCTGTTCCCCGAGGAAACCCAGCGCGCCTACGAGGCCGCGGCCGATGCCGGCGCCGATTCGCTCGAACTCGACCTGCACCTGACCCGCGACTGCGTGCTGGTGGCGCGCCACAACCCCTGGCTCTCCGACAACACCAACGTCGCCGATGTCGCCAAGACCAACGCCTCGGTCGCGGCCCGCAAGCGCACCGTGCCCGGCCGGCTGGTCAACGTGCCCTACGACGCCAAGGTGTTCGGCGGCCCGGCCCAGTACCTGACCGACCTGACCGACCCGGCCGATCCGAAGTCGGTGCTGAAATCCCTGGTGGTCGACGGCGAGGACCATACCGGCGACTGGTCCGTCACCGACTTCACCATGGCCGAGCTGCGCACCCTGATCGCCGGCACCACCTACGACGCCCGCACCGAGCGCCCCACCGACCTCAACGGCAAGCTGCCGATCGTCAGCTTCCAGGAGGTGATCGCCATCGCCCGCGCCAGGAGCGCCGCCACCGGCCGCACCATCTCCGTCTACCCCGAGACCAAGAACCCGGTCTGGAACAACGCGCAGGCGATCGCCAACGGCTGCGGCCCGGCCGGCAGCCGGCCGCTGGAAGACGCGCTGCTGAAGTCGCTCGACGACAACGGCCTCAACACCCGCGGCGCGGCGGTGTTCGTGCAGAGCTTCGACCCGGCCAGCCTCAAGTACCTGCGCAGCGCCGGCCTGCAGGCGCGGGCGGTGCAGCTGGTCGACGGCAACGCGGTCGACTACCGCACCGGCGCGCTGATCTACGAAGCCAGCAACTCCGACCACTTCGTCTCGGCCCGGCCCTACAGCTGGATGCTGGCCGGCGACACCCGGTATTTCGGCGCGATGCTCACCCCCGCGGGCCTGGCCGAGATCAGGGCCTATGCCGACGGCATCGGCCCCTGGAAGCCGCAGGTCATGGCCTGGAAGATGTCGCCCTTCAAGGACCGCAACGCCGACGGCACGGCGTACACCGCGTCGCTGGCCGACGTGAACAGCGTCACCCCCACCGCGCTGATCGGCGACGCCCACCGCGCCGGCCTGATCGTGCACACCTTCACCTTCCGCAACGAGCGCCGCTACCTGCCCGGCCTCTACAACGGCGACCCGGCGGCCGAATACAAGGATTTCTTCCGCGCGGGCATCGACGGCGTGTTCAGCGACTTCGCCGGCACCGCGGTGGCGGCCCGGGCGGACTGGCTGCGCGAAGCGGGGCGCTGAGGGCAGAGGCGGCATCGCGCGCAAGATTCGGTCGACTGATCGGTCTTGACGCCAGGCGTTTATAAAAACGCGACCCCAATGCGATCCACCGTTAAAGAAACCATCTTGCCTTTCAAATAGCCGAATTCGGTGGCGAGAACATCGTCTTTGAATAGCAACCCACCGGCATCGAAGTATGAATTTACTATCCTGCCCCGAATTTCATAAGCGAAACCTTTCCCTGTTTTGATGAAATTCGGCTTGTCGATGCCGGTCAACTCCACGACGCGATATTCATCCAAAACAATCAGTTCCAATTCGATCGGGTAAATCTTGTTCGGTTCCAGTCGATAGGGGCAAATGCTTGCGAAGCAATTCAACTCGACGCCCTGTATCAGAAGATCGACATCTTCTTCAACTTCCTTGTTGAGGCGCGTTACCTGTGCTTTGTATATCACGTTATTGACCCAATAAGCTTTACTTTTGTCAACGCTTTATAGTTTTCCGGGCAGATGAGGTTAAAAACTTCATTGTACTTGTTTATATTAATTGTCCCTCAAGAAGAGTGGCAATAAACACTGGTTTTGCTCTATCTATAAGCTCGTAAAGGCAACGAAATTCATTGAGTTTCTATTCCCATTAATTCTCGCCAATTTTCCAGCTGATATTCAGGAATGAGTGCCAGTTCGAAACTCGGGAACTCGTTTGAGCGGCTCGTCATATCACCGCATCGGCAAGCAAATTTAGACATAAGTTAGTCCCTGCCTAGGGCCGGCTGTCCGAGTTTTAGTCTGAAAACGATAGCGCGCCGTCACGCGATCTGTCTTCCTGGACCAAAAAGTTAACGATTGCTTAAGATCCTCAATGCATGAACGGATTTATTTTTCTGGCGATCAGTTTTTGCAGGTGATTTGAATTTTTTCATTTGGGATACTTGGCAGGACGGTTCCCGGTACGTTTGAAATTGAATTCGAGAATTGGCTAGCAATCAATCAATCAATCAATCAATCGAAAAATTTTTTCGGATGCAGCCCGTATTTCATATTCGTCGCGATATTTTGGGTATTCCCACTGTGTTCTAGGTGCTGGGCAAAAAAGAACCACTTCGTCAAAAAGAAAGTCCAACCCTTCAAATTTTTCAATGTCAATTTGTTTTTTGTCGAAATTAAAATTCCATATTGTTTCGAATGTGTCGCAAAATTCCTGCACAGAAATTTGGTGTTGTAGAAATTTGCTAATTAAGTTTCTGATTTCGGCAAGATTAGTCGTTTTATCGGTCATTATTTGTCACTCCTGAAGAGGGCGTGTTCTACAGTGCTATTTAACTCGTTGACTAGCACTTCAAATTTGCCAATGCTTTTATTGTATACCGCATCGATGGTATACATAAATCGACCTGGTATTCCTTGGGGGTCTGGTGTGCGTAAGCCTCCCGCTATGGTTTCTCGCACCGAAAGCGGTGTTATATAAGGCCGCGTGACAGCATACTTTTCTTTGACAGATGCAGATAAACGTATTTCCTTGGAGTCAGTCAGGATTTCCTCAGCCATGGCGCGTTGCGTGACTGGAGACACTTTTGCCGCTTCAGCTTCGAGCAGGCTAGCCTTAGCTGCGGTGATCTTTGCTCCATTAACCTCCGCGCTACCCAATCCAGCCAGCTTCTTGATGCCGCCAACAGCGACCCCTTCCACCGGCCAGCCCTGAGCAATCTTGCCGAACTCGCTGGTTTGGAAACTGTCGAGTGCATCGGCCACACGGCCCCTGAATCCTTCTGGAGACATTTGCCGTGGTGGAGCAGGGGCATAACCGTCTTTGGGAATCATGTCCACCGACGAACTCCCGCCGCCCCCGCCACCGTTCGCTCGCGGTATGAACCTGCCCATGCCGCTGCCAAGCTCGGCCAGTGCTCCGGAGATGAAGGCTACGGTTGGCACATCGATCGGCGTGTCGAAAACATGGCCAGCGACGCTTCCTCTGGCTCCGCTATTGCCGAAGTCGCGCATTTTGTCGGCACCCACCGCCAACCGGTAGACCGAGATGGCCTGCCCGACAATCACGAACTTTCGGCCTGCTTCGGTGAAATCGCGCATGGCACTCATCGCCTGTTGATTGCTGCAAGCTGCCGCGACGATTATTTCTGCATACACCCTGTTTTGCTGCGCTTCCGTCAGCGCGCTGAAGTCGGCATGACGGCCGAACAGCTGGGTTGCGGCCTCTATGACCAAAGAGCCGAACGTTTGTCTTTGCGGCTCCAACGCTGTGGATGGCCCACGGCCATTTGCCCTGATGCATTCCTGCTCCGAGCGGAAAGTGAGCATGCGGGCCAGTCTGACTTGTGAAGCGGCCTCGAACCAACCGATGGACCGGCGAACGGCGTGCTGCCGCAGTTCTTGTGTCATGGCCCGGCCATGACACGACCAGATCGACTGCGCATCGAACCCGATCGACATGGTGGATGCGGCGTGCAGGATACTGGCACTCAGATCACGCGCAGCGTCTTCGAATGGGCTTCTGCCATTGTGATCGCTGCTGTGATGCCATTCGCCGCGAGAACTAAACCACGATGGCTCGTCGAATCCCAGTCCATGGGGCTGGGGAGAATGGAAAAGCGCCATGGTGCAAGCCTTAACCGATTGGCGAAGTCGTAAACGCTTTTATTTTATTGATGGAAAAATAAGCGCATGTCGGTTTTCCAGGAGCATGTTTCGTATCAATTTATTGCGGGCCCATAATGCGAAACCGTATGAAGTGCTTATCGGTAGCGTTGACGGAGGAGAGCAAAACAACGAAAGTTTGGCGACGGAGCTTCTCGCGGCCCCAAGCGACATCGCGAGCCGGCAGAATCGGGGCGTGCGCGCGGCCCTTCGGCCGCCGCGTTTCCTGCGCCCCCTGCGGCGTCGCCCATGTCGCTTACCGAATTTTCCGTTTCCGCCCCGGCTGCCGGCCCTGCCGCCATGCCGCCACCCGTCCGCCCGGTCAAGGCCAACGCCCGCTTCATGCGGGCCCACCCGGCGCACTGGATCGCGCTGGGCTTCGGCTCGGGGCTGAGCCCGGTTGCGCCGGGCACGGCGGGCACGCTCTGGGCCTGGGTGGCGTTCCTGGTGCTGCAGATCTGGTGCACGCCCGCCCAGATCGGCTGGCTGATCGCCGCATCGTTGCCGGTGGGCTGGTGGGCCTGCACCGTCACCTCGCGCCACCTGGGCACGGCGGATTCGGGGAACATCGTCTGGGACGAGATCGTCGCGTTCTGGGCGGTGCTGTGGCTGGCGATGCCGATGGGGCTGGCGGGGCAGGCGATCGCCTTCGGGCTGTTCCGGTACTTCGACGCCGCCAAGCCCGGGCCGGTGGGCTGGGCAGACAAGGTTTTCCACGGCAGCGGCGTGCGGGGCGCCTTCGGCATCCTGTTCGACGACCTGGTGGCCGCCGGCTGCACGCTGCTGGTGATCGCCGGCTGGCGGTACTACCAGTGGTGAGCGGCTCCGCCATGCCCGCCGGCTGGCCGGCCGTCGCCGCCCGGCTGCAGGCCGGCGGCTGGATGCTGGCGACGGCCGAGAGCTGCACCGGCGGCCTGATCGCCGCGGCCTGCACCGACCTGGCCGGCTCCAGCGCCTGGTTCGAGCGCGGCTTCGTCACCTATTCCAACGCCGCCAAGACCGAGCTGCTGGGCGTGCCGGCCGACCTGATCGCCACCCACGGCGCGGTCAGCGAACCGGTGGCCCGCGCGATGGCGGCCGGTGCGCTGCGCCACGCCCGGGCCCAGGTGGCGGTCGCGGTGACCGGCGTGGCCGGGCCGGGCGGCGGCAGCGCGGAGAAACCGGTCGGCACCGTGTGGTTCGGCTTCGCGCTGCCGGGCGGCGCGGTGCAGGCGGAATGCCGGCGTTTCGACGGTGACCGGGCCGCGGTGCGCGCCGCGACGGTCGCCCATGCGCAAGGGCGGCTGCTGGCGTTGTTGGGCGAGCCGATGCGCTAGCCGGGAGCACCCCCGGCGCTGCCGCTCAGATGTTCTTGCCCGTCGGCCCGTCCAGCACCATCCGCACCCGGCGGGCCAGGTCGGCCAGGCGGTAGGGCTTCTTCAGGATCTCGAACTCGACGCCTTCGTCGGTGTTCTTGCCGTCGGACGAGCCGGCGTAGCCGGTGGTGAGCAGGATCTTGATCTGCGGCACGCGGCGGCGCAGCTCGCGGGCCAGGCCGAAGCCGTTCATGCCGCCGGGCATGATCAGATCGGAGAAGAGCAGGTCGGGCGTCCAGTCGTTCTGGCGGGCCTTGACCATGTCGAGCGCTTCGCGGGCGCTCGACGCCATGTAGACGGTGTAGCCCAGGTCCTGGAGCATGTCGCGCGACAGGCTCGCCACCTCGATCCGGTCGTCCACCACCAGCACCGTCTCGTTGCCGCCGCGGTCGGCGGCGCGGGGACTGACCGCGCTGCTGCCGCGCACGATGGTCTCGGACACCGGGAAGTACATCCGCACCGTGGTGCCGATGCCCACTTCGGAATAGATGTCGACCGAGCCGCCCGACTGCTTGGCGAAGCCGTAAACCATCGACAGGCCCAGGCCGGTGCCCTTGCCTTCTTCCTTGGTGGTGAAGAACGGGTCCATGACCCGGGCGATGATCTCGGGCGGGATGCCGGTGCCGGTGTCGCTGATCGACAGGCTGACGTAGTGGCCGGGGCGCAGTCCGGCGAAGGCGCTCACGTCCTCCGCATCGACCTGGAGGTTCTGGGTCTTGAGGACGACGGTGCCGCCGTCGGGCATCGCGTCGCGGGCATTGACCAGCACGTTGAGCACCGCCACCTCCAGCTGGGTCGGGTCCAGCTGGCAGTTGCCCAGGCTCGGCGCCAGCTCGGTCTTGACCGTGACGCCGTTGCCCAGGGTTTCCTTGACCAGTTCGGTGATGCCGCCCGCGATCTGGTTGAGGTTGACCGCCCGGCCCTCCAGCCGCTGCTTGCGCGAGAAGGCGAGCAGCTGCTGGGTGAGGGTGGAGGCCTTGGTGACCGCGCTGCGGATGCTCTCGACCGTGCGGCCGATCGACACGTCGTCGGCGCGGCCGGCCTTGCGGCGGGCGTCGAGCAGGTCCAGGTGGCCCGCCATCACCTGCAGCAGGTTGTTGAAATCGTGCGAGATGCCACCGGTCAGCTGGCCCAGCGCTTCCATCTTCTGGGCCTGGCCCAGCGCCTCTTCCGCGTCGCGGCGGCGGCTCACGTCGAGCTGCGAGGCGAAGAAATAGACCAGTTCCTTGTTCTGGTTGTAGACCGGCGAGACGTAGAGCGCATTCCAGAAGCTGGTGCCGTCCTTGCGGTAGTTGAGGATCTCGGTGTTGATCTCGCGCCGGTCCTCGATCGCCTCGCGGATCGCGGCGACGGTGGCGGCGTCGGTATCGGGCCCCTGCAGGAAGCGGCAGTTGTGGCCCAGGATCTCTTCGCCGCTGTAGCCGCTCATCGAGATGAAGGCACGGTTGGCGAAAACGATCGGGTTGTCCTCCTGGCGCGGGTCTGTCACCAGCATCGGCATCCGGGTGGTCTCGATCGCGGCGAAGAAGATGTCGTCGCGGTGCCCCGCGATCGCGTCGTCGCCCGAGTCCAGCACGCTGACTTCGGGCGGCAGCGAATTTTTGATCCGGGGCTTTTCTGACTGGGACATCGAAGAAGGCGACTGCTCCAGGCGCGCCGCGGCAATGGGGGGGACGATCGGGGCCGGGTCGGGCGACGAAACCGGATTGTAGTGAGGCGGTACGCGGCGCCGGTGTGTCCGGATGCAGCGGCAACCGGCGGTGCGGCGGACCCTGTAGGGGCAGGTCGTGGGCCGGACGGTTGCTGCGGCGCACCGGTCTTCGGCGGCAAAATCCGAGCGAAAAGCGACTCGGGCCGGCGTGTGGAGCCGGCCTCCTGCTATGGTTTCAATAGTGGATGGCCGGCCCGTGCGTCAGCCTGGCGATCCGCGGAAGCGCCGGGCGGCCTGGCGCGTCACCTCGGCCAGGAGCTGCTCCTCGTGCTGGCGGTCGCGCAGCCAGCGGGCGTCGTTCTGGCCGGCCGTCACGTCGCCGCGCAGCAGGTGCAGCGCAGCGGCGGCGCCCTGCGATTCGGCATGGCGCTGCACCTGGTGCATCGTCAGCAGGACGTGGTCGCGCAGCGGCATGTGGCTGCCGGTGGCGGCGTCCACGTAGTTGGCCTCCAGCCCGAAGCGGCAGGCCTGGAAGCGGTTGGTGGTGTAGGCGAGGTAGTCGTCCTCGTCGGGCATGAAGGGCTGCTCGGCCAGGAACCAGGCGGCGAGCGATTGCACATAACCCGCCAGCGCCGCGGCCCGCTCCACCGTCAAGGGCGTGTCGAACACCCGGATCTCCACCGTGCCGTACTCGGGCTTGGGCCGGATGTCCCAGTAGAAGTCCTTCATGTTCTTGACCACGCCGGTGCGGGTCATCTTGGCGTAGTAGGTCTCGAACTCCGACCAGTCGAGGGTGAAGGGCGCGCGGCCCGACAGCGGGAACGCGAAGACCGAGTTGAGCCGCGCCGAGTCGAACTGCGTGTCCTGCCCCTGCACGTAGGGGCTCGACGCCGAAAGCGCGATGAAGTGCGGGATGTAGCGCGACATGCGGTGCAGCATCAGCAGGGCGCTGTCGGCATCGGGGCAGCCGATGTGCACATGCTGGCCGAAGATGGTGAACTGCTTGGAGAGGTAGCCGTAGCGCTCCGACAGCTCCTTGAAGCGCGGCCGGTCGTAGATGCGCTGCTCGTGCCACTGCTGGAACGGATGGGTGCCGCCGCCGACCACCGCGATGTTGAGCTTGTCGGCCGACTTCACCAGCGCGTCGCGGATGGTGGACAGCTCGCCCAGCACCTCCGACGCCGAATGGCAGACGCCGGTCGACATCTCGATCATGCTCGAGGTCATCTCGGGCACCACCGCGCCGGGCAGCGGCAGGCCCTCCATCACCCGCAGCATGTCCTCGGCGTAGGGCGCCAGGTCGTAGTCGTGGGTGTTGACCAGCTGCAGCTCCATCTCGACACCCAGCGACAGGGCGCGCGACGGCACGAAGGCCTCAAGCGTCATGCGGGCCTCCTTCGGCCTGCCGCGTCAGGGCACCGCGCCGGCCGCCGAAGATCGACGGCAGCCAGGGCCGCGAGGCTTCGCCCGCCCGGTGCAGCGCCACCGTGGCGACCACCGCGCCCAGCAGCTCCATCACCAGGATGGCCGGCAGGGCGACCTGCGCCACCGCCCGGCCGGCAGCCCCCTGCGACAGCGCGAACTGCGAGGCGATCAGCAGCGCGATCGAGGACATCGGCGACATCGCGCAGCCCACCCACAGCGCCTGCCGCCAGCTGGCCCCGCTGCCCCAGTTGCCCAGCGCCACGCCGGCGATCTTGGCCAGCGCCCGGACGGCGATCAGGGCCAGCACCAGGAACGCGGTCTTGGCCGTCCAGCCGACCTGGGCGGCCACCACCGAGACCAGCACGAACATCATCATCGTGAGCAGCGAGGCCGCGGTGCCCAGCTGCCGGGGCCACGCCCAGGGCCGCGGATGCAATTGCTTGAGCAGCATGCCGCCCAGCAGCGCGGCGATCGGCGCCGAGCCGCCCAGGTGCGAGGCGATGCCGGTGGCCGCCGCCACCAGGGCCAGCAGCAGCACCGAGGTGTTCTCGCTGGCCGGGCTCATCAGCTTGAGCGCCAGCCGCAGCGCCAGCGCCAGCGCACCGCCCACCAGCACCGAGATGGCGGCCACCAGCACCACCGGATACAGGCTGGCCAGCAGATGCAGCTGCTGGCGCTGGTCCAGCTCCGCCTGCGCGGTGCCGAAGGACAGGGCGTAGAGGGTGCTGAGCGTGGCCAGCACCATCGCCCGGTCGGTCACGGGGCCGGCGGCGCGCATGTCCATCGCCACCCGGCCCAGCACCGCGGGCGATGCGGCCATCGCCACCAGCGCCAGCGCCTGGGCCACCCGGGCCGGCACCTCGAGCCACTGCAGCGCGTAGGCCACCGCGCAATAGGTCAGTGCCGATTCGGCGACGCTCTGCACCAGCACCATCGGGTTGTAGCGGAACCAGCGCAGCGGGATGCGGCCGCCGGCCTCGAACAGCACGGTGGCGATCGCCAGCTCCAGCAGGAACAGGCCGGTGCCCTGCAGCGGCCACACCGCGCCGCTGAAGCCGGCGAAGCCCGCGATGCCGCCCACCAGGGAATAGCCCACCACCTTCGGCAGGCCGGTGTGGCGGTGGAACAGGTAGCCGGCCAGCGCGGCCAGCGCCAGCAGCAGCGACCACTGCACGGTCGCGAGGCCGGCCGAAGGACGCAGCCAGTCGGCCCAGATCGTCACGATTTCGCTCATCGGTTCATGGTCTCCGGGTGCCGGCAGGGCCGCCCGGCCGGCAGAGGGGGCCGTGGCGCGCGGTGGTCAGATCCCCGCGTTCGGCACGGGCGACCCGCGCGGTACGAAGAACGAGAGCGGCGCGTGCCGCACGCGGGCCCAGATGGCCGAGCGGATGCGGGCGCGCTGCAGGCTGCCGACATTGTGCGCGCGCAGTGCCAGCCGGAACGCCATGGTGAAGCTGACGATCAGGTTGAACGCGCCGATCACCGGAATGGCCGCCAGGCACCACCAGAACGCCGCCATGTGCAGCACCGCCGGCCCGTAGGCCGCGGCGGCGGCGGCGATCTGGCCGGTGGAGAGCGTCACGTGGCGCGCCTCCAGACCGATGCCGACGAAGGCCATCAGCGGCGGGATCATGCCCAGCATGAAGCCCAGCGACACGTTGGAGGCGAAGCCCGACACGTTCTGGCGCATGAAGTGCGCCAGCCGCGCCGCGCGCGGCGCGCCCAGCCAGCGGGTGATGCGCGGATTGAAGCGCATCGCCGAATCCAGCCGGTGCAGCACGAACCAGTTCTCGGCCCAGCCGGCGACGATGCTGGCCGAGAACAGCAGCACGCCGGTGAAGGCGGCGAAGAAGGCGGTCGGCCCCAGCAGCGTCAGCGCTTCCAGCGTGTGCTGCGCCTCGCGCGGGGAGATCATCGGATGCCCCATCACCACCTGCAGCAGGGCGCCCGCGGCCAGCACCACCGGGAACACGGTGAACACGTTGCCCAGCACCGCGGCCACCTGGGAGCGGACCAGGTGGGTCACCTCGTCGACGAAGGAGTCCATCGAGGCGCCGGGGCCCATCTCTTTCAATTTGGCGGCCATGGCGGGCGCGGTCATCGCCGGCTGCTTGGTGGCCAGGGTGCAGTGCAGCAGCTGGATCAGCACGAAGCTGCCGGCGTACAGCAGGCTCGACCAGATGCCGGTCCAGAAGGCCGACAGGCCCACCGCGGTGATCGCGAACTTGCCGAGCACCGTGCCGGCGGTCAGCACGCCGCCGCCGGCCGCCTGGCGCAGCATGCGGCCGTAGGCGGCGCTGTCGCGGGTGATGTAGTGCTCGCCGGTCTCGGCGCTGCGCTCGGCCACCTTGGCGGCCAGCAGGGAAGAGTTGGCCGAGATGAGGGCCCGCACGCTGCGCCGCTCGTGGCCCAGCAGCACCAGCCGCGACAGCAGCCGGGCGGCGGCGGCGGGCGCGTCGGCCGAGAGTGCGCAGTCGAGCAGTTCCCGGATGCGGAGAAGCCGTTCGCGCAATTGCCGCAGCCGGAACACCAGCCCGACCGAGACGCCGTTCTCTTCCAGGTGGGTGTAGACGGTGGCGGCGGCGAAGCGGCAGGCGTCGAGCCGGGCGCGCAGCTGGCGGGCGGACCGCTCCAGCGCCGCGTCGTCGCGCGGCAGGCGCTGCGCCTCGACCCGCAGCGCCTCGACATCGCGGATCAGCGCATGGAAGGGCTGGGCTTCGCGCGCGGCGGCGTTCATCCGCAGCCGCAGCTCGGGCGCGAAGCCGGTGGAGAGCACCTGGCCGGCGCAGTACATCAGCGCGTCGAGCAGGGCCTGCTGCCAGGGGTCGGGCAGGGGCACCTCGGCGGTGGCTGTGGCGAAGGGGGCGGCTGCGGCTGCGGCAGGGGCAGGGGCAGGGGCAGGGGCAGGGGCGCCGAACAGGTCCGGCGTGCGGGTGGTGGTGGCGGCGACGGCACCGCCGGGGCCGGCGGGTACGGCGGCGCTTGCGTCGGCGGCCGGCTGCGGCGTGTCGGGCGCGGCCAGCAGGTCGGCGATGCGGCGGCGCTGCCGGCCGTCGAGCAGCGAGATCCACTGCGCATCGAAGCCGTGCGGCAGCGCCAGCAGGAACAGCTCGGACGCATCGATCGTCTCGGGGCTGGCCGGCAGGATCTTGCGGCGGATCCGCTCCGACGCCTCGCTGACGAAGGCGCTGCGCGGGGCGAAGCCGAAGTCGGCCAGCAGCGTGGTGATGTCGACGGTGTGCAGCAGGCGCGACCACCAGGCGCGCAGGCGCAGCCGTACCTCGGGCCGCGCCTCGACCGCGTCCAGCAGCAGCTGCACCCGGCTGACGGCGGCCTGCGGCGTCGCGCCCTTGCCGCGGATCCAGTCGGTCAGCTCGATCAGCCAGAGATGGCGCACGGCCAGCGGCGCGGCCGGATCGAGCCGCTCCAGGATGCCGTGGAGGTCGCGCTTACTGCGCATCAGTGCAGGACCCGGGGCGTGCCGTCTCCGGGCATGGGGCTGGCGTAGGCCTCGAGCACGAAGAGCGGAATCTCGGCGTCGAAGCGGGTGGCGTCCTCGGCCACGCAGAAATAGCTGCCCTGCATCGTGCCGTTGGGGGTGCGCAGGCGGCAGCCGCTGGTGTAGCGGAAGGATTCGCCGGGCTTGAGCAGCGGCTGCTGGCCCACCACGCCCAGGCCCTTGACCTCTTCTATATGGCCCCGCGCATCGCGGATGATCCAGTGGCGGGCGATCAACTGCGCCGCGACGTCGCCGACGTTGACGACGGTGATCGTGTAGGAAAAGCCGTAGAGGCGCTGCTCGGGCTGCGACTGCGCGGGCAGGTACTGGGGCTCGACCGTGATCTGGAACTGGTGCTTCGGCATGGCGGCGATGTTACTAGGAGGCCGCGCATCCGCGGACTGTTGGTATGCCACCCCCCCGGCCGCGGCCGCACGGCCGGATCGCCCGGCCTGCGACAATTCCGCCATGAGCCCTGTCGCCCCCCGCTACCGCATCGCCCCCTCGATTCTTTCGGCCGACTTCGCCCGCCTGGGCGAGGAAGTGCGCGACGTCGTCGCCGCCGGCGCCGACTGGATCCATTTCGACGTGATGGACAACCACTACGTCCCCAACCTGACCTTCGGGCCGATGGTCTGCCAGGCGCTGAAGCCGCATGCCCGGAAGGCCGACGGCACCCCGGTGCCGGTGGACGTGCACCTGATGGTGCAGCCGGTCGATGCGCTGGCGGCCGCCTTCGCCGATGCCGGTGCCGACCTGATCAGCTTCCACCCCGAGGCCGCCGCCCATCCGCACCGCAGCATCCAGGCGATCCGCGCCAAGGGCGTGAAGGCCGGGCTGGTGTTCAACCCGGCCACGCCGCTCGACATCCTGGACTGGACGATCGACGACCTCGACCTGGTGCTGATCATGAGTGTCAACCCCGGCTTCGGCGGCCAGAGCTTCATCGACTCGGCCCTGCGCAAGATCGAACAGGTGCGCAAGCGCATCGACGCCACCGGCAAGGACATCCGCCTGGAGGTCGACGGCGGCATCAAGACCGACAACATCGCCCGGGTGGCGGCCGCCGGTGCCGACACTTTCGTGGCAGGCAGCGCGATCTTCGGCAAGCCCGACTACCGTGCGGTGATCGACAGCATGCGGGCGGCGCTGGCGGGATAGAAAAAACCGCCCGGCCCGTTCCGGTTTGCAAGTAGGACGGTGCCGACATCCATGCGGGCCACGTCCCACAACCGGCGCTTGCATCCGGCTACGGACATTACGTATTGGCCGATTTACCCTGGTGGTTATCCACTCAGCGCCCTTGCGATCGGCGCCGTGGCGTGAACAACCGTCAGAAGGAGCGGACCATGGAATGGCTTATCTGGTGCGTAGCAGGAGTCGCGGGCGCTTTGGCGCTCACGGCGCTCGTGCGGGCGCTGGAACGTTGCTACGACTACTGAGCGTTGTTTGCGCACGGGCACGGCTGCCGTCGCCGTGCCAGCATATCTCGCGCGGCCTCGGTGGCCCGCACCCCATAACAATAAGGTAGACCACCACATGGCCAGTACCAGGACCGGCGCACGGGCCACCACCAAGGCCCGGGCGGCAGACGGCTCTGCGGACAAGCTGCAGCAGCTCCAGGCCTTCACCGTAGACACCGCAGCGACCCTCACCACCAACCAGGCGCTGCAGATTCCGGACAACCACAACTCGCTCAAGGCAGGCACGCGCGGCCCCACCTTGATGGAGGACTTCATCCTCCGCGAGAAACTGAGCCACTTCGCGCACGAGCGCATACCGGAGCGGGTCGTATATGCCCGTGGCGCCGGTGCGCACGGCACTTTCCACGTGTACAAGGCGTTGTCGGAGTACACCACCGCGCACTTTCTCAACGATACCGAAGCCCGCACGCCGGTCTTCGTGCGCTTCTCCACCGCCACCGGCTCCCGCGGCTCGGCCGACACGGTGCGCGATGCGCGCGGCTTCGCCGTCAAGTTCTATACCCAGGAAGGCAACTACGACCTGGTCGGCAACAGCATGCCGGTCTACTACATCCAGGACGCGATCAAGTTCCCCGACCTGGTCCACGCGATGAAGCCGGAGCCGCACAACGAGATGCCGCAGGCAGCCAGCGCGCACGACACCTTCTGGGACTTCGCATCCCTGATGCCGGAAACCACCCACATGCTGATGTGGACCATGAGCGACCGCGCCCTGCCGCGCAGCCTGCGCATGATGGAGGGCTTCGGCGTGCACACGTTCCGCATGGTCAACGGCCGTGGCGAGACGCACTTCGTCAAGTTCCACTGGAAGCCCCGGCAGGGCCTGCACGGCATGGCCTTCGACGAGGCGCAGAAGCTCGCCGGCAAGGACCCCGATTTCCATCGGCGCGACCTGTGGGAAGCGATCGACCAGGGCCACTTCCCGGAGTGGGAGCTGGGCCTGCAGGTGGTGTCGGAAGAAAAGGCCGAGTCGCTCGGTGTCGACCTGCTCGATCCGACCAAGCTGATCCCCGAAGAGCTGGTGCCGGTGCAACTGGTGGGCAAGCTGGTGCTCAACCGCAATCCCGACAACTACTTCGCCGAAACCGAGCAGGTCGCGTTCCATCCCGGGCACTTGGTGCCGGGCATCGACTTCAGCAACGATCCGCTGCTGCAGGGCCGACTCTTCGCCTATACCGACAGCCAGTTGGCGCGCCTGGGCGGCCCCAATTTCCACGAGCTGCCGATCAACCGCAGCGTGGTGCCGTTCCACAACTTCCAGCGCGACGGCCGCCACCGCCAGACGATCAACCGCAACGCGGTCGCCTACGAGCCCAACTCGCTCGGCAGCGCGACCGGTGCCGCCTTCCGGGTCGACGGTGCGTCGGCCGGCTTCAAGAGCTACCCCGACGACGCGATCGCGTCGCCGAAGCAGCGCCGCCGCAGCCCCACTTTCGACGACCACTACAGCCAGGCGACGCTGTTCTGGAACAGCATGGCGCCCGCGGAAAAAGAGCACATCGTGGCCGCGTTTCGCTACGAGCTGGGCAAGGTCGGCGTACCGGCGATCCGCCAGCGCATGGTCGATACGCTGGCGCATGTCGATCCGCGGCTGGCCAAGAAAGTGGCAGCGACGTTGGGCGTCGACGCACCCGATCCGAAGGCCGCCGCCGGCCAGGCCGGTTTCCGGGAGATGAAGGTGGAGCTGCCGCTGGAAGAAGCGCCGTCGCTCAGCATGCTGGCTCGCACCGACAAGGGCGGCATCCACACCCGCCGGGTCGCGGTGATCGCGGCCGACGGCGTCGATGTGGTGTCGCTGCGGGTGGTGCAGCATGCGCTGACCGACGTCGGCGCGATCTGCACCGTGGTCGCGTCGCGCCTGGGTGCTGTCGCCACTTCGGGCGGCCGCCGACTGGAAGTGGGCGGCACCTTTTCCGGCAACCCGTCGGTGATGTTCGACGCGGTCCTGATCGCCGGGGGCAAGGACAGCGCCGACACCTTGTCGCAGTCGGGCGAGGCGGTGCATTTCGTGCTCGAGGCCTATAAGCACTGCAAGCCGATCTGCGTCATGGGCGAGGGCATCGCGTTACTGCGTTGGCTGGGTGTGGACGCGGGTGCCCGCGGTCCGGAGGCGCTGGCGGGCCATCCTGGTGTCGTGCTGGGCCACGGTGATGCAGAAGCCTTGCAACTCACTGCCCAGGAGTTCATCAAGGCGATCGCCGCGCATCGGTTCTGGGACAGGCCGAACCTCGACGCGATTCCCGCATAGGAAAAAAGCCGCGTGGAGCGGCTTTTTGCTTACTTCGCGTCCCGGTTGTTCGGATCGCCCGCGCCGGGCTTGACGCCCTCGCGGTAGACCTTGTCCATCACCGGACCTTTGTCGGTGTCCTGCTGCGGACCGGTGGCATCGGCGTGCGCCTGGTCGCCCATCTTCTTGTTGGACGATTCCTGCAGCTGCTGGTTGTCGGCAGACTCGTCGCGTTCGTGCGGCATGCGGGCCGAATCGGATTGCTCCGCGTGGGTGTCGCCGCGCCCGTCGTCCGACCTGCGTGTATCGGCCGGAGTGCCGTCGGGTTCTACCACCGGCTCTCGCTCCGACTTGGTGGTCATGGTGTCTTTCATGGCGGTCCTTGTCGTTCTTGGGAATGCGTGCGGGAAATGCGCGGGCACCGCAGGGATCAGGCAGTGCCCAGGCCGATCAGCGCTTGCCGTCGTAATAGGCTTCCGACGGGTACACGCGCTCGGCGCGCTCCCAGGCGGCACGGGTGGCCGGGCGGGCCTCGTCCCAGGTCAGGCGCGAGCCGCCACGGCGGCTGTCCCAGGTGCTGGCCAACTCGGCGTCGTAATCGTCGAACGACCCTTGGCGGGTGCTGCGTTCTTCGTAGCCGGCGCGGTAGGCCGGGCTGTAGTCGTCGAAGCTGCGGTCTTCCGCGTAGTAGGGCTCGCGGGTATAGGCGTCACGCCAGTAGGCGTCTTCGGCCGTGGGGTTGACGGCTTCCGCGGCGCCCTTGCCGGCCAGGCCACCGACCACCGCACCGATCACGGTACCCACTGCGATGCCGATCGGGCCGCCGGCGATGCCGAGGGCCGCGCCGGTGACGGCGCCACCACTGGCACCGATGCCGGTGCCGATCGGGTGGGCGCCCGGCTCGTCGGTGATCGGGTCGCGGTTCAGGTCTTTGTCGTTGGTCATGGTGGGCTCCTTTGCTGTGGGGGATGGGCCCGATGCCGATGCATCCGGGCCCGCTGAGAAAACATATTGGTCTTCATCCCCATCGGCGCCCGGTAGGACGCCGGGGTTCGGGACTGTAGGAGCCCTGCCCCGACCCGCGGCCCGCACCGGGCCCGCGGAAGGCCGGCCGGGCTATCTGGCGAACAGGGCGTCGAGGTTGGCGAAGGCCTTGATCTCCACCGCGTTGTTCGACGGGTCGCGGAAGAACATCGTCGCCTGCTCGCCCACCTCGCCCTTGAAGCGGATGTAGGGCTCTATCACGAAGGCGGTGCCCGCCGCGGCGAGCTTGTCGGCCAGGGCCTGCCACTGCTCCATCGACAGCACCACCCCGAAGTGGCGCACCGGCACGCCGTGGCCGTCGACCGCGCTCACCTGGCTGAATCCGCATTCGTCCGGCGCGAGGTGGGCCACGATCTGGTGGCCGTAGAAATCGAAGTCGATCCAGTCGGGCGAGCTCCGGCCCTCGGGGCAGCCCAGCAGCTCGCCGTAGAAGCGCCGCGCGGCGGCCAGGTCGTGGACGGGGAAGGCCAGGTGGAACGGCGGCATCGTGGCGGGGGCGGCGGTGGTCATCGTGGTACGGAGGCGAAAGTGGGAAAACCGAAGTCTAGAGCCTGGGTTTCCTGTGGCAAGGCCGGCAATCGTGACGAGCGATGCCGCCACCACAAGCAGAAGGGTGCGCGGTGGCCCTCGGGTGGCCAGCAAGACAGCAGTCGAGATCGTTGGCGCCTCCGGTGGGATCGTGACCTGCGGACATGGTCGGTCCTCAGCGCGGGTGGGCCGTGGGCGCGAAGGCCCGACCGGGCCCGTCTGCCTCCGTCATGGGCCTGTCGTTGCGGTGTGCCCACGTGTAGAGCAGCGGCAAGACGAGTAGGGTCAGGATGGTCGACGACAGGATGCCGCCGATCACCACGGTCGCGAGAGGGCGCTGAACCTCCGAACCCGTGCCGGTGGCCAGGGCCATCGGGATGAAGCCCAGCGACGCCACCATCGCCGTCATCAACACCGGACGCAGGCGCTGGACGGCGCCTTCATGGACCGCATCGTGGAGCGGCATGCCCCCGTCTCGCAGATGGCGGATGAAGGACAGCATCACCAGGCCGTTCAGCACGGCCACGCCGCAAAGCGCGATGAAGCCGACCCCCGCCGAGATCGACAAGGGGATATCCCGCAGCCACAGGGCGACGACACCGCCGGTGAGCGCGAAGGGAATGCCGGTGAAGACCAGCAGACCCTCCTTGAGATTGCCGAACATGGCGAACAGCAGCACGAACACCAAGGCCAGCGCGACGGGGATCACGATCTGCAGGCGCTGCGTGGCCGACTGCAGGTTCTCGAACTGGCCGCCCCAGGCAAGCCAGTAGCCTGGGGGCAGCGCAACCTGGCGCATGGCTTCCTGAGCTTGCGCGACGAACGAGCCCAGGTCGCGGCCGCGCACGTTGGCGCTGACGACGACGCGCCGCTTCCCGTCCTCGCGGCTCACCTGGTTGGGGCCGGGCGCAACGGTGAAGTCGGCCACTTCGCTCAGCGGGATAAAGGTGACGGCAGCCGCATTGCCCTTCGGCAGTGCGATGGGCAGGCGGCGGATCGCCTCCAGGTCCTGCCGGGTGGTCTCGGGCAGGCGCACCAGGATCGCGAAGCGGCGGTCGCCTTCGAACATGGCGCCCGATGCGCGGCCCCCCACGGCGGTGGCGATCGTGTCCTGCACATCGCCCACATTCAGGCCGTAGCGGGCGGTTTTCGCACGGTCGATGTCGATGGTCAGCATGGGCAGGCCGGTGGTCTGTTCGACCTTCACCTCCGACGCTCCGGAGAGGCCCTGCATGACGGTCGCCGCTTCGGCGGCCGACTGGTTGAGCTGCTCCATGTCGTCGCCGAAGATCTTCACTGCGACATCGCTGCGCACGCCGGAGATCAGTTCGTTGAAACGCAACTGGATAGGCTGCGAGAACTCGTAGCTGCTCCCGGCCAGCTTCTCGGCCTCTTCCTGAATGGCGTCGCGCAACTCGGCGGGTGTCTTGCGGGGCGCGGGCCACTGGTCGACCGGGTTGAGCATGATGTAGCCGTCGGAGATGTTCGGGGGCATCGGGTCGGACGCGATTTCCGCGGTGCCTGTCCGGGCGAACACCCGCTTGATTTCAGGGAATTTCTCCTTGAGCGTGGTTTCGAGCTTCTGCTGCATCTCCACCGACTGGGTGAGGCTGGTACCGGGGATGCGGATGGCCTGGATGGCCAGGTCCCCTTCGCTCAGGTTGGGGGCGAACTCGGTGCCCAGGCGCGTGGCCAGCAGTCCCGACAGCACCACGGCGACGACCGCCAGCGTCACCACGATGGCCCGGGCCCGCATGACCTGCTCCAGCAGCGGCTCGTAGCGGCCGCGCAGCCAGTGCATCAGGCGGTTCTCTTTCTCGGCCACATGCTTTCCGATGAACAGCGCGACCGCCGCCGGCACGAAGGTGACCGACAGGATCATCGCGCCCAGCAGGGCGATCACGACGGTGAAGGCCATGGGGTGGAACATCTTGGCCTCGACTCCCGTCAGGGCGAAAATCGGCAGGTACACGACCATGATGATCAGCTGGCCGAAGATCAGGGGGCGACGTGCCTCCTGGGACGCCGCGAACACCTCGGCGAAGCGCTCCTTCAACGTCAGGCCGCGGCCGGCGGCCGCCTGCGCATGGGCCAGCCGGCGCACGCAGTTCTCGACGATCACGACAGCACCGTCGACGATGATCCCGAAGTCCAGCGCGCCCAGGCTCATCAGGTTGGCGCTGACCCGCTGGCTGACCATGCCGGTGAAGGTGAACAGCATCGCCAGCGGGATCACCGTGGCGGTGATCAAGGCGGCGCGGATGTTGCCCAGGAACAGGAACAGCACGGCGATCACCAGCACCGCGCCTTCGAGCAGGTTCTTCTTCACCGTGGCGATGGCCCTGTCGACCAGCACGGTCCGGTCGTAGACGGTGACCGCTTGCACGCCCGTGGGCAGCGAGCGGTTGATCTCGACCATTTTCTTGTCCACCGCCTGCGACACGGTGCGGCTGTTCTCGCCGATCAGCATGAACACGGTACCCAGCACGACCTCGCGGCCGTTGTCGGTGGCAGCGCCGGTGCGCAGCTCCTTGCCGATCACCACGTCGGCCACGTCGCTGATGCGGACCGGCACGCCGGCGTTGTTGCCCAGGATCACGTTGCGCAGATCGTCCATCGACCTGACCTGGCCGGGCGCCCGCACCAGGTACTGCTCGCCGCGGCGCTCGATATAGCCCGCACCGACGTTGGCATTGTTGCGGTCGAGCGCGGTGACGATGTCGGCCATGGTCAGGCCGTACGCCGACAGCTTCTCCACGCTCGGAGCGATCTGGTATTCCTTGGCGAAGCCACCGATGCTGTTGATGTCGGTCACGCCTTTGACGTTGCGCAACTGCGGCTTGATGATCCAGTCCTGGATTTCCCGCAGGTCGGTCGCTGAGTAGGGCTTGCCGTCGGGCTTGCGGGCCTTGTCTTCCGCCTCGACCGTCCAGAGGTAGATTTCGCCCAGGCCGGTCGAGATGGGACCGATGGCCGGGCTCACCCCCTCCGGGAGCTGGTGGCGTGCCGATTGGATCCGCTCTCCCACCAGCTGGCGGGCAAAGTAGATGTCGGTGCCGTCCTCGAAGATGACGGTGACCTGCGAAAGGCCGTAGCGCGACAACGAGCGCGTCTGCTTCAGGCCGGGCAGGCCCGCCATCACCGTCTCGATGGGATACGTCACCCTTTGCTCTGCTTCCAGCGGCGAATAGCCGGGCGCCGAGGTGTTGATTTGCACCTGGACATTCGTGATGTCCGGCACCGCGTCGATCGGGAGCCGCTGGTAGTTGTAGATGCCCAGGCCGACCATGGCGAGGACGGCCAGCATGACAAGCCATCGCTGCGCGATGGAGAAGTGGATGATGCGTTCGAACATGGTCTGCGCTCAGTGCTCGTGGCCCGAAGAGCCCTTGCCCTTTTGTGCCTTGACCGCGAAGCTGTTCCTGCCCGCATAGGGTGTACCGGCGTCGAGGCCTTCCAGAATTTCGACCTTCTTGCCGTCGGTCCGGCCGATACGCACCGTGCGCGCTTCGAAACCGCCGTCCACCTTCACGAAAACCGTGGGTTTGTCTTCCACGGTCTGGATGGCGTCGGCAGACACCGTGACCGCCGCGTCGGACCTGCCGGACACCAGCTCGACGGTGACGAAAAGACCCGGGCGCCAAGCCAGATTCGGGTTGGCCAGCGTCACCCGGGCGACCGCGGTGCGGGTCTGCTCGCCCAGGAGCGAGCCGACGTAGGACACGTTGCCCGTCGCAGATTGCTCGAATCCGTTGGCCCGGATCACGGCCTGTTCGCCGACGCGCACCAGGTTCAGGTTGGATGCGCTGACATTGATCTGCGCCCAGACCGACGAAAGATCCGAGAGGGTGAATACCTGTGCATCCTCGCGCACCGACTCACCCATGGAGAGGTGCTTTTCGACGACCATGCCGTCGAACGGCGCGCGGAGTTCGTAGCGCGACAGGTTGCCCGAACCGCCGGACGCGCCGATGGCCTGCAATTTCTGGGTGGCGTTCGACACCGCAATTTCCGCTTCACGCTGCGCTTGCTCGGCCTGCAGGAAGTCCTGCTGCGCCGAGATTTTGTCCTCGAACAGCCGGCGCTCCCGGTCTGCCGTGACCTTGGCCAGGGCCAGGCGCTTCTGCGCCGCGAGCAGCTCGCTGCGCTGCTCGGACACGCTTGCGCTGGCCAGCACGGCCAGGATCTGGCCCTTGCGTACCTGCTGGCCCAAGTCGACATGAACGCTTTCCACGACACCCGCCACACGCGGCACCACGTGGGCCGTGCGGTCTTCGTTGAACTTGATCTCCCCGGGCAGTTGCACGGTCGTGGAGACCTGCGACGGGCCGGCCGTGTCGATCGACACGCTGGAAGAGGCGATCTGCTGCGGCGTGAACCCGACCTTCTCGTCGTGGCCCCCTTCCTTCTTTTCGCCCCCCGCCATCTTTTCGCTTGGGCCGTGCTCGTCTTTGCCGTGCGCGGCCTGATGGTCTCCGCCTTCCTTCGAAGCAGGGCCCTTGGCGTCGTCGTCGTGCGCGTCATGGGCATGGCCGTCTGCCGTCCTGGAGACCTTCTCGGCCTCAGGGGCCCGGCCTGGTGTGCCGCTGCGGAGGATGGCCGCGCCGGCGGCAACCGCCAGCAGAAGAATGATGGCGATGACCACCCACTGCTTGCGCGGGGAGCCGGCCGTTGTGTCGTTGCTGTTGTTCATGGTGTTCGAAGCCCGCGTCAGGGGGGATTGAGCAAAACCGAGGTGTCGTCGGAGATGCCGAGCAGGCGCTCGAGCTCGGCGGCTGCCTGGTAGGTGTCGGAAAGCGCGCGGAGGTACTGGGCCTGCGTGCCGATGAGGGTGCGCTGCGCGTCGAGCGCTTCGAGGTAGCTGAACTTGCCCAGGGTGAAGCCTTGTGAGGCGGCCTGGTAGGCGCTTCGCGCCCCGGGGACCGCATCGCGTTGCAGGGTCAAGGCTTCGGTACGTGCGGCGCGCAGCTGCTCGCGCGCCTGGGAAACCTGTGACGCAAGCCTCACCTCGGCGGCGGCCAGTTCGTCTTGCGCCTTGTACTCGCGGCTGACGGCTTCGGCGATGTTCCCCTGGTTGCGGTCGAACAAAGGGATGGGAACCGACAGGCCGACCACGGCCATGGTGGTGCCCGACGCCTGATCGCGCTTGGCGCCCGCGGTGACCGCCACGTCCACCACGCTGCGCGCCTTCTCGAGGTTCACGGAAGCACGCCAACGTTCGACCTCCAGGCGGGCGCGTCGCAGGGGGGGCGAGGCTTGCAAGCGCTGGTGGACAAATTCGTCCGGCAGTCCTTCAGCGGGCAGCACCAGCGCCCCTGCCAGGTCTCCATAGGTGCTCACCGTGTCGCCCCACAGGGAAGAAAGACGCTGCCGCGCGACACGCACATCGCTCTCGGCGCGGGCAAGTTCGGCTTGGGCGGCCGCCTGGGCCACACGGGCCCGTGTCTCCTCGACCGGCGAGACCTTGCCGGCCTGCACCCTTTTGCCCGCGGCGTCGGCGCTGTCCGAAGACAAAACCAAGGACTCCTGCGCAAGTTTCAGGCGTTCCTTGGCCAACAGCACGCCGAAGTAGTGGGTGATGACGGCCGCACGAACGTCGGCGCGGTACTGTTCGACGCCTGACTCGGCCTGCTGGCGTACGCGGCTGGCCACTGCGATCCGGGCATCGCGCTTGCCGCCCCGCTCGATCGGGACGGTGACCTGCAAGGTCGACGTGCGCCTGCCGTTGCGAATGTCCTCCTGGACAAAACCCGCCTCCGGGTTGGGCCGGAGGCCCGCCTGTGTCAGTGCGCCGGCCGTGGCCTCCCACTCGCGGCGAACCGCCGACAGGTCCGGGTTGGCAGCGAGCGCGCGCCGTACCGCATCGCCCATCGACAAAGGGTTGGCGGCCGATGGGGCCGCGAGCGTGCCGGGGGTCGATACCGCTGCCGGTGGTAGTTGTGCGTGCGCCGAGCACGACACGACGAGGAGCGCCAACGCCAAGCGAGGCGCGGTCTCGCACAAAGAGGGGCTAGAGAATGCCACCGAGGACTCCGAAGTAAGAAGTAACTTCGGCGAGTCCGGACGAATTTAAAGCAGGTGTGCCGCCGTCAGGAGTTCGCCGCCAAGGGATGGCGTGAACTCCATTTGGGCTTTTCTATCGTGCCAGGCGATTGCGAACCCATCGGGTTGACCTGGAGCGCAAGCGTCCAACGCTCGCAGGGCCTGGGGGGAAACGCGACCGTCTCGTGGGCTGTCGCATCTGCCGAAGGCTGTGCGAGCTGGTGGAACTGGCAAGCGCCACCCGGCTCGTCGTTGTGGGTCAGGAGTGCCGTGATCTCCGGGGCTGCGCCCGCACCCGCTGCCAGGGCGAGGACGCCCACATCGTCTCCAAGCTCATGCTCTTGCGCCAAACCCCACTGGAGCGGCAGCACCATCAGCATGAAGACAATGACGAGACGATGGAACATTCAGCGCATTCTAGGGGCCGAATTCAGCCATCTGCTAGACACTCCCCGCAAAAGCCCGGCGCACTGCCACCGCGGCATCCCATTGCGCCCCATTGCCTTGTAAGAGCGCATCCTTGCTCTTCATGGCACGTCGCTGTGTATCCAGCAGGGTGTTGATGTCTACCAAGCCGGCATCGAACATTCGAACAATTTGTCGCGCCGCCTGATCGCTGGCGATCTCCATCTGGACCAGTGATACAGAGCTTTCCCGCGCACTGCGGAATCGCTTGACAGCTACATCCGCATCGGCCAGGGCCGAGAGCATCGCTTTCTCGTACTCCGCCATGGATTCTTGCACCCGTGATTCATGCACAGCGATGTTGGCGCGGATACGTCCACCATCAAAGATAGGCATGGACAAGGAGATCCCATAACCGATGGTGACGACGGGAGACGCACTGGCCCCCTGAGAAAGTCGCTCTTTCCGACCACTCCAGTCCAGCTGAATTCGAGGATAGATATCTCGCTTTGCAATGCCCAGACGAGCAGCTGCAGCCTCTACCGCGGAGGCCTGACGCTGCACGTCGGGACGACGCTCCAGCAGGTCCATAGAAATGAGAGAAGGCATATCCATCGCAGGCGTTCGGGCACCAGCAGCAAACGTGATGTTTGCGGGGAGATCATCGGCACCCAGCAACAGCGCCAGTTGTCGCTGCTTCACTTCGCGCAATCCCTTCATTTGCTTCAGTTCTGCCTCTTCCTGCGCGAACTCCCCACGCAGGCGAGTCGCATCCACTTCAGCAGATTGCCCAGCATGGAATCGACGCTGCGCTACCACTATCTGCCGCGCCAAAATGTCGAGCGCACGCGCGGCGGCAGCCTCTCTCTGCAAAGAAACACCGATATCGAAATACGCGGTGGCGACCTCCGCAGCAATCGAAATTCTCGAGGCCTTCCGAGTGAGCACCGCTGCATCCGCATCCAGCTGGGCCGCCGTCGCCCCCAGGGTTTTCTCCCCGAGATAGTCGAGTTCCCAGTTCGCACGGAACCCCGCATGAGCCAGATCAGCCTTCGGAAACGCGCTGGATTCGCGGCCGCGGCGCATACCAGCAGACAAGCCGACCTGAGGAAATCGTTCAGCGTCGGCGCCAGCCAAGAGCGCGCGAGCCTGCACCACGCGAGCCGTCGCGATCCGCAAATCTTGATTGGCACTCAGCGCAGTCTCCACCAAGCGGTCGAGTTCGGGGTTTTCGAACGCCCGCCACCAAGGATCGTTATCCGTCAGGCTGAAAGCCACGTCTGCGGAGCCCTGCTCCTTTGAGACCGGCAATGCTTCTGACCGAGAAGGGGCTGTGCTGCATCCCGAAAGAAGGGAAAGTGCAAGGGCGATCAAGCACGAATTTTTAAAAAAAGATGGGCGCATGGTGCTGTGCGTATGAAGTTTTCGTAGGATCACTACTATACTGCACGTGCAGTACACTTCACATGAGGATTTCGCCATGCCATCTGCCCCCGCACGCATCAATGCCAAAGAACGCCTGATAGAGACAGCCATGGACATCATTTCGAACCAAGGTGTCCAGGAACTGACGCTGGAGGCCGTCGCTGCGGCAGCCGGTGTGACGAAAGGGGGACTGATCTACCACTTCAAGACGAAGGATGAGTTGCTGGTCGCGCTGGTCGCGCACATGTTGGAGCAGGACAAACTCCGCACCGATCGCATCAGCGGCACTCCTAAAGCCCTCCTCCAATCGTGGATCGATGAGGTTTTCGATATGTCGCCTAAAGAGAGCCTGCTGCGAGCGAATCTCCTCAGCGCAGCTTCAAGCCATCCGCAGTTGGTAGGCCTGGTTCGCGAGCGATACGAGCAGGGATACCGGCACTTGCAGAGCGTGACGGGTTCAAAAGCCGGCCTTGCCGTCGCAATCGCCGTGGCAACCGACGGCATCGCGTTGCTCGAACTCATGAACCTGTGCCGTTTCACTACGGCACAACGCGAATCCCTGCGTTCGGCCTTGGCTGTACTTGCGCAGCAGATCGATTGATTCCATTGACCAGGAGCCCTTCGTCATGCCATCGAATATCCGCAAGGCCGCACTCGCCCTGCTCACAACAGTCGTCGCAGGCTGCCACCAGCCACCGGTCGGCCACAAGGTGGCCGCAATGGCCATCCTGGCCGGCCTTCTTTCCGGCTGTTCTCCCTCGCCCGCAACCAAGATGTCTGCACCCAGGCCCGTGAAGCTGGAGGTCGTCGCATTCGCTCCAAGTGTCGCGAGCGACTCGTTCGTTGGCACGCTGCGCGCGCATCAACGTGCCGACCTCGGCTTCGAATCACCAGGGCGCATTGCCTCCATATCGGTGGACGTGGGCGACCGTGTCCGTGCGGGAGACGTGCTCGCACGACTGGACGAAGCGCCCGCCAAATGGCGCCTGGAAAAAGCGGAGGCCGATCGTGCAGCCGCTGTGGCCACGCTCGAAGAGCGCACCACTCAACTCCGTCAGAACGAGTCACTGGCCCAGGACCACATCATCTCCGCGGTTGCACTGGAGTCTGTGCGATCCCAGCATCGTCTCGCGTTGAGCCAACTCCAAGCCGCCGATGCCACCCTCTCTCAGGCACGCCGGGACTTGGCACTTTCTCGCATCACCGCACCTTTCGACGGGGAAATCGTAGGGCGTGCGGCCCAACCGCATACCGATGTCGGAACAAACCAGCCGGTCCTGCAGATCGAGAATCGCAAAGCGCTGGATGTGATCGTGATGCTGCCTGAGGACGTCGCCCGCCGCATGGCCCCAGGGCAGCGTGGCAACGCGGTCATCAGAGAGGGGGCAGTCGAACAACAAAAGCTTGCATTGACGTTAGAGCGCATCTCGACACGCAGTGAGAACGGGTCTCTCGTCCAAGGCATTTTTCGGATCGATGGAAAAACGAGCGATCTGAAAAGCGGAAGCATTGTTTCAGTCACGCTGCCAGGGGAGGCGCGCGAACAACTATCCGTGCCATCCGCGGCGCTTCTTCCGTCCGATCAAAAGGGACAGGGGGCGGTCTTCGTTCTGGATGCTGTTCAGAACAAGGTGGCGCGCAGGCTGGTGCGCTACGGAGACGGAGTGCTGTCCAAAGGGCGTATCGCTATCACGTCCGGCCTTTCCGACGGTGAGCGGGTTGTGGTCGCGGGCGCAGCGTTTCTCGCCGAAGGCGACGCCGCCGTGGAGCATCACCCCACCACGGTACTGCGGAGTGTGCAGCCATGAAGCTCACGAACTATGCCCTGAACTCCAGCCGACTGACTTTTTTCCTGACGGCACTTGTGCTCGTCGCTGGCGTAATTGCGTTTCTTCGCTTCCCTTCCGAAGAGGAGCCTTCCGTCACTATCCGCGAAGCGCTGCTCTATGTGAGCAACCCAGGTCTTCCGGCAGAGCGCATGGAGCAACTTGTGGTCAGGCCGATAGAAGAACGCGTGCGTGAGCTGCCTGAAATCAAAAACATTGTGAGTACGGTGCGAACAGGTGGCGCCTTCCTGCAAGTGACAATTCATCAACGCTATGACAACCTGCCGGAGATATGGCAAAAAGTCCGCAATAAGGTGAACGAGGTGTCGCCGCAGTTCCCGGTCGGTACGGCGCCCTACTCGATGAACGATGACTTCGGTCGGGTCGCCGTCGCATCCATTGCCGTGACGGCACCGGACTACAGCATGAGTGAAATGCGCGAACCGCTCAAGCAACTGCGTGATCGTCTTTATGAACTGCCCGGTGTTCAGGGCGTCGATTTCCACGGACTTCAGGACGATCGCGTCTATATCGAATTTGACCGGGAGCGGCTGGCAGGCCTGGGTCTTGGCGTTCCGGCAGTGGTACAGCAACTTCAGCAGCAAAACGTAGTGGCCTCAGGAGGGCAAGTGGTGCTGGGCGGAATCAACAGTGCGCTCGTGGCATCGGGCGAGATTTCGTCGGTGCAGGCACTGCGCGATTTCTTAATCAAGGTTCCCTCGCCCCAAAACCGCGAAGACAACACGGTGCGTCTGGGCAACGTTGCGCGGGTCCAGGTACGCCCGGCAGATCCACCCGAGTCTGCAGCGTTCTATCGGGGCGAGCCAGCGGTGGTACTCAGCGTATCGATGCGCCAGGGACAGAACATACAGGCGTTCGGTCGCGCACTGAAGGAGCGAATCGGAGAACTTCAGCAGATGCTGCCGGTGGGCTTCACCTTGAACTACGTGACATTCCAGGCGGACGTGGTAGACCGTGAGATGGGCAAGATGAATCGCGTGATGGGCGAGACAATTGCCATCGTCATGACCGTCGTCGTGCTGTTCCTCGGTTGGCGTGCAGGCGTGATCGTCGGCAGCATCGTGCCACTTACGATCCTCGGGACGTTGTTGGCGATGCAGGCCCTGGGCATTTCATTGCATAGCGTGTCCATGGCCGCCATCATCATCGCCCTGGGCCTGTTGGTCGACAACGGAATCGTGATCGCCGAGGACATCGAACGCAGGCTGATGTCCGGCGAAGAGCGGCGTAGCGCCTGCATCAACGCAGGCTCCACGCTGGCGGTGCCGCTGCTGACCTCTTCGCTCGTCATCATTTTTGCGTTCTCTCCATTCTTCTTTGGCAACACGTCAATCAACGAGTATTTGCGCCCCCTGGTTGTCGTGCTCGCTCTGGCGCTCATGGGCTCCTGGTTGCTTTGTCTGACGGTGACGCCACTGCTGTGCTACTACTTTCTGAAACCGTCGCATCATGCGGCGCACGAGGGTGCAGAGGAGGCACGCTTTTACCAGTGGTATCGACGAGGCATCGCGTGGGTACTTGACCACAAGCCAGTTTTTCTCAGCGCAATGGGTGCATTGTTGGCCGGGGCATTGCTGCTGTTGGGATCCGTACCGGCAGGCTTTCTACCCAAGTCGGACAGACCGCAATATCAAATTTCGATCGAACTCCCTCCGGGTAGTGACTCTCGTGCCACGCAGGAGAAAGTGCAGGCGATCAGCAGGTGGCTCGCCGACTCGAAGGTCAATCCAGACGTGAATTCCAGCATAGGCTATGTGGCAGACGGCGGCCCACGCATCATCCTGGGCCTGAACCCTCCGCTGTCAGCGCTGCATGTCGGCTACTTCACCGTCGGAGTCGTGAACAAGGACGCCGTGGGCGACTCGATTGCACGAACCCAAGCGTATCTCGCCGAAGCACACCCCGAAGTTCGGGCGGATGTAAGCCGCTTCTCTCTGGGCTCTACCGATTCCGGCACCGTCGCGTACCGCATTTCCGGTCCCGACGAGAAGGTACTGCAGCGCATTGGAAACCAGCTGAAGCAAGCGCTCAACAGCGTGCCCGACGTGGTCGCCGTGCGCGATGACTGGGGAACGCGCGTACCACGCGTTACCGTCGCGATCGACCAGGCGAAAGCCCGCAAGCTTGGGATCACGACCGAGGATGTGGCCACATCTCTCTCTATGCATTTCACAGGAGTCGATGTATCCGTTCTGCGTGATGGTGACACCCTGGTGCCTTTGGTCGTGCGTGGCTCGCAGGAAGAGCGTGGCCATCCCGAGCAACTCGCCAACACATTGGTGTATCCGAGCTCGGGCGGTACGCCGGTGCCGTTGTCTGCGCTGGCACAGGTTGCCCTGCAGTCGGAACCGTCGGTAATCAAGCGCCGAAACCTTTCGCGGACGCTGACGGTACAGGGACGTAGCACGAAAGAAACGGCCCAGCAGGTCGCAGACCGCTTGACGCCCGCTGTAGCAAAAATGGATGTGCCCCCTGCCTATCGCATTGAACTCGGCGCAGAAATCGAGGACGCCGCCGAGGCCAACATAGCGCTGAGTCAATACATGCCGCATGCAGCGGTTGCCATGGTCATTCTCTTCATATGGCAGTTCGGCTCGTTCCGCAAGCTGACACTGATTCTGACCATCATCCCGTTCGCATTGATCGGCGTAGGCCCTGCACTGAAAATTGCAGGCGAGCCTCTGGGTTTCATGGCTAATTTTGGCCTCCTCTCACTGGCCGGCATCATCGTGAACAACGCCGTCCTCTTGCTGGAACGCATCGAGGCGGAGCTGCACGCAGGACGCTCTTCCCGCGAAGCAATAGTCACCTCGGCCGTACAGAGACTGCGGCCCATCGTGATGACCAAATTGACCTGTGTGGCGGGTCTGGTTCCGCTTTTGCTGTTCGGCGGACCTCTGTGGTCGGGCATGGCGGTCACCATCATCGGTGGCCTTGCGCTCGGCACGCTCGTCACGCTCGGCATGGTGCCGGTCCTCTACGAACTTTTCTTCGACAGCCGTTTGTCTCGCTGGTTGGCAAGCCGGCAGGGGCGTTCCGCTGCGCACTCTCCGGCATGAGCCCCCTAAGCAAGCCCGATTCACTACTGCTGTCGATTGCTTCCTTACTGGCTTAGGGCTATCCGTGCAATCGATGGTGGTCACCCGACTCCGGTGCCATGCACCAGGGTCGCGGGAGCGGGCGGATTGTTCTCAGCACAAGTCAGTTTCTTTATTCTCTCTCTAGCAAACCAAGGAAATACCATGTCCTTTTCTCTCTCCAGAATCTCCATCCCCTCCAAGGCGTCTTTGCAGTCGCATCTGCGGGCCGTCATTCCTGGCGTGACTGTCGGGCTCGCGCTTTTGGCCGCTCTACCGGCCCAAGCCCAGGAAAGTCCCAAGACCGACAGCTCCAGCGTGTTCGGCGATGAGACCAACGTCACGTTGGGGTTGGGAGTCACGGCCGGTCCGCGCTACATGGGCAGCAAGGAATCAATGGCCAGGCCAGTACCGGTGATCAACATTTCCCGCGGTATTTTCTTTGCGGACAGCATGCGCGGCGTGGGTGCTGAGTACGCAAGCACCTCCGGCTTCTACATCAGCACGGCACTGAACTACGACTTCGGTCGTGCGGAAAAAAACAGCGATTGGCGACCCGGATCGAGCAAGCTCAGGGGCATGGGTGACGTCAAGGGCGCTGCAACTGCAAACCTGTTCGTGGCGCAGCAAATCGCGCCCTGGCTTTCCGTCAACGCCGACGCTGCGGTGCGCCTTGCGGACGCGCAGGAGCGCGGAAACCGGTACCGCCTGGGCGTGACCGGGACGGTGCTACAGCGCCAACAGGATGTCGTGACAGTGGGTGCGAACGTGCATGCGGGCGACCAGCGCTACAACCAAGCCTACTTCGGGGTCACGCAGGCGCAAGCTGCACGCACCGCGTTCTCTGCTTACAAGGCGGAATCAGGGGTTTATGGTTACTCCCTGACGGCGGACTGGAAACATGACTTCGATAAACATTGGTCCATGTATCTGGCCGTGAGTGTGATGGACTTGGGAGGCAAGGCCAAAAAGAGTCCGCTTGTCATGGAAAAGACGGGGGTCACGGCCATGGCTGCAGTGGGCTATAAATTCTGAAATCCATCAGAGGCATTGGAAGGGTCTGCATACATCCAGGTGCCCCTTGTTTGGCATGGGGGCCGAGTCCTGAGACGATAGGCGCTTGAACCGAGCTTACCTGCCTCGGCCAAAGCCGCTTTGTGCAGACCTTCCTTCAGACACCGAGTTTTCGAGCTTCATTCCATTGACCCCCTTCCATATCGACGCCGCCATCGTCGACCTCGACGGCACCCTGGTGGACACCCTGGGCGATTTCGAGGCCGCGCTGGGCCGCATGCTGGCCGAACGCGGCCGCCCACCGATCGGCCGTGCGGTGCTGTCGCAGATGGTGGGCAAGGGCTCCGAGCATCTGGTGCAGCTGGCGCTCGTGCACGCCGGCCTGCCCGCCGCCGACCTGCCCGACGCCCTGGCCCGTTACCTGCACCACTATGCCGACGTGAACGGCCGGCATGCCGACGTGTTTCCCGGCGTGCGCGAAGGGCTGGCGGCGCTGCGGGCCCGGGGCCTGCCGCTGCTCTGTCTGACCAACAAGCCGCACCGCTTCGCACGCGACCTGCTGGAGGCGCTGGACCTGGGCTGTTATTTCAGCACCGTCTTCGGCGGCGACAGCTTCGCGCGCAAGAAGCCCGATCCGCTGCCGGTGCGGGAGAGCTGCCTGGCGTTGGGCACCGCGCCCGGCCGCACGCTGATGCTGGGCGACTCCCGCAACGACGCGCAGGCCGCCCGCGCTGCCGGCTGCCCGGTGGTGCTGGTGACCTACGGCTACAACCACGGCGAGCCGGTGCGGCAGGTCGATGCAGACGGGTTCGTCGATGCGCTGAGCGAGGTTCCCGCCTGGCTGGCAACCCGCCCGGCGGGCCGCATCTGAGGCCCTGCGGCACAGCCGATACGCCGCAAACCCGCTGCTACACTGGCGCGCATGTTCGTTCACCGCACTTTCCTTGCAGGTCTCAGCGACCGGGGAGCCTGGCCCTGGCGCAAGCCGCCCACACTGCGCACCTGAACCGCGCGGCCCGCGTTCCCCGCGCTGGCGCCGTGCACCCCGTGGCCCCGACGCGGGCCGATCGATTGAACGCGGCATCCCCTCTTTTCCTGCAGCGCCCCGCGCGCACCGGATGCCCGCCTGCCGGAGAACTGTCCCCGTGATCACCGAACTCGAATTCAAGAGCCTGAGCGCCCAGGGCTACAACCGCATCCCGCTGATGGCCGAAGCCTTCGCCGACCTGGAAACGCCGCTGTCGCTCTACCTGAAGCTGGCCCATGCCAAGGACGGCGGCAAGTACAGCTTTCTGCTCGAATCCGTCGTGGGCGGCGAGCGCTTCGGACGCTACAGCTTCATCGGCCTGCCGGCGCGCACCCTGCTGCGCGCGACCGGCTTCGGTGCCCAAGCCAAGACCGAGGTGGTGCGCGACGGCGCGGTGGTGGAGACCGACCACGGCAATCCGCTCGACTTCATCGCCGCCTACCAGCGCCGCTTCAAGGCCGCGATCCGGCCGGGGCTGCCGCGCTTCTGCGGCGGGCTGGCCGGGTATTTCGGCTACGACACGGTGCGCCACATCGAGAAGAAGCTGCAAGCCTCCTGCCCGCCGGACACGCTGGGCTGCCCCGACATCGTGCTGCTGCACTGCGAAGAGCTGGCGGTGATCGACAACCTCTCGGGCAAGCTTTATCTGATCGTGTACGCCGATCCGGCCCAGCCCGAGGCCTACGGCAACGCCAAGAAGCGGCTGCGCGAACTGAAGGAGCAGCTGAAGTATTCGGTCAGCGCCCCGGTGGTCAAGCCCACCCAGAGCCACCCGACCGAGCGCGAGTTCGCCAAGGCCGACTACATCGCCGCTGTGGAGCATGCCAAGGAGCTGATCGCCGCCGGCGATTTCATGCAGGTGCAGGTGGGCCAGCGGATCAAGAAGCGCTATACCGAGGCGCCGCTGTCGCTGTACCGCGCCCTGCGGTCGCTCAATCCGTCGCCCTACATGTACTACTACAACTTCGGCGACGACATGCACGTGGTCGGCGCGTCGCCCGAGATCCTGGTGCGCCAGGAGACCTCCCCCGAAGGCCAGAAGATCACCATCCGCCCGCTGGCCGGCACCCGCCCGCGCGGCACCACGCCCGACGCCGACAAGGCCGCCGAAACCGAGCTGGTCAACGACCCGAAGGAGCGTGCCGAGCATGTGATGCTGATCGACCTGGCCCGCAACGACATCGGCCGCATCGCCAAGACCGGCAGCGTGAAGGTGACCGAGGCCTTCGCGGTGGAGCGCTACAGCCACGTGATGCACATCGTGAGCAACGTCGAGGGCATCCTCAATGACGGCATGAGCGCGATCGACGTGCTGCGCGCCACCTTCCCCGCCGGCACCCTGACCGGCGCGCCCAAGGTCCATGCGATGGAGCTGATCGACCAGCTGGAGCCGAGCAAGCGCGGCCTCTACGGCGGCGCCTGCGGCTACATCAGCTACGCCGGCGACATGGACGTGGCCATCGCGATCCGCACCGGGCTGATCCAGGGCCAGACCCTGTATGTGCAGGCCGCCGCCGGCGTGGTCGCCGATTCGGTGCCCGAGCTGGAGTGGAAGGAAACCGAAGCCAAGGCACGGGCGGTGCTGCGCGCCGCGGAGCTGGTCGAGGAAGGGCTGGAGTAGGGCGGGTTTCGGCCTTCGGACTGCTGTTTGCGGGTCGAAAGTGCCTGTGGCCGGCGCTTTATGCCGGCTTCTAGCTATTGAACTTGTAGCATGGAGGCGGGTGCCGGGCGCTTGGTCCGGGCTCGCGCCGACGGCGTGCTCTGCTCCGCGACTGTCCCCCGGCCTGCGGCCTCCTCCTTTATGTCGCTGCGCAGAGCACGCCATCGTCACGGTCCCTTTCGGGTGCTGGATCGACGGTGATCAGGCGGGCGCCTGCGATGGGCTCGGCTTCTTTCGCAAGACGTCGATGCGGACACAGCGCCAGCGACCTGGGCCTGCGGCTGATCCGACCCGCACGACGCGATGCTTCCAGGGCCGGGAGTGTCGGGTGACCCCCGCAGCGAAATAAAGGGGGAGGCCGCAGGCCGGAGGACATTCGCGGAGGGGGTCACCCGGCGATCACGGCCCCCCGCACCCGCCCAGCGCCGTCTAAATCTCAACCGCTACAAATTAAGTAGCAGGAGGCCGGCATCCATAGCCGGCCAAAGCCACATTCCTCTCAAAACCTTCACTTGAGCGCTCCGGCAGGAGGAAGAGAAGCCCCCAACCGCGCCGACACCTCCGCCGCGCACGCCCGCAACCCACGCGCCACCGGCCCGTCCCACGCCGCGTCGAACGTGCCCACCGCGCCGATCGAGGTGATCGCCAGCACCAGCTCGCCCGCCGCATCGAAGACCGGGGCCGACATCGCGTTCACCCCCCGCACCACCTCGCCCTCCGACCGGCTGATGCCGTGGCGGCGCACCTCGGCCAGCTGGCGCTCGAACTGCTCCCAGGTGGGCAGCGGGTCGCGCGGTGGGGTACCGGGGCTGTCGACCGGGGGGCGCTCGGCCACCAACCGGCGCTCGGCCTCCAGCGTGGCGCGGGCCAGCGACGGCTCCAGGTAGGCGCCGAAGAGCCGGCCCGAGGCGGTGCCGGTAAGCGAGAAGACGGTGCCGTGCCGCATGCTCACGAACACCGTCTCGGCCGACTCCTCGACCCGCACGATGGTCGGGCCGCGGTTGCCCCAGACAGCGATCGCCACCGTCTGGCCGATGGCGCGCGACAGCGGCGCCAGCAGCGGCGTGGCCAGGGTCACCGGGCTCGACTGCTGCAGGCTGATCAGCCCCAGCTGCAGGGCCAGCGGCCCCAGCGCGTAGCGGCCGCTGGTCGGGTCCTGCTCCACCAGCCCCAGCCGGCCGAAGCTCACCAGGTACGGATGCGCCTTGGCCGGCGACATGCCGGCGCCGCGCGCCAGGTCCTTCAGCGGCATCGGCGTGCCCTCGTGCGCCAGGGCGCGCAGCAGCTGGCCGCCTACCTCCACGCTCTGGATGCCGCGGCGGCCCCGCTCGCCGTCGCCGTCGTCGCTCTCGTCATGCTGCATGCGTTTTCCTTCTCGGTGCGGATGGTAGCCGCGTGCGCGAATTCGTTAGACAGGGGCGTATCTTGGCGGTAGCATCGCAGGAATTCGTTCCCTGCGAACGATTTCGTCTAAAACTAATAATGCCGCACTGCCGCCAGCGCACGGAGACACAGCCGATGAGTACCAAGACTTTCGCCAGCCACGCCGATCTCGAAGAAAAGAAGGTCAGCTTCGTCCAGCTGACCGAGAACGCCTGGGCCTACACCGCCGAGGGCGACCCGAACACCGGCGTCTTCATCGGCGACGACGCGGTGATGGTGGTCGACACCCAGGCCACGCCCGCCATGGCGCAGGACCTGATCCGCCGCATCCGCGCAGTCACCGACAAGCCGATCAAGTACGTGCTGCTGTCGCACTACCACGCGGTGCGGGTGCTGGGCGCCTCGGCGTATGTCAAGGAAGGCGCGCAGCAGGTCATCGCCAGCCGCGACACCTACGACCTGATCGTCGAGCGCGGCGAGCAGGACAAGGCCAGCGAGATCGGCCGGTTCCCGCGCCTCTTCCGCGCGGTCGAGTCGGTGCCCGACGGCCTGACCTGGCCCACCATGACCTTCCAGGGCCAGATGAGCGTCTGGCTCGGCAAGGTCGAGGTCAAGATCGCGCAGATCGGCCGCGGCCACACCAAGGGCGACACCATCGCCTGGATCGAGGACCAGAAGGTCTGCTTCGCCGGCGACCTGGTCGAGTACGAAAGCACCGCCTACGCCGGCGACTGCTACTTCAAGGACTGGCCCGCCACGCTCGACCGGCTCTCGGCCTACGGCTTCGACAAACTGGTGCCCGGCCGCGGCGACGCGTTGCAGTCGGCCGCCAAGGTGCAGGAGGCCATCGCCTACACCCGGGCCTTCGTCTCCGACGTCTACACCACCGTCAACAACGGCGTGGCCCGCGGCCTGGACCTGAAAAGCATCTACCGCGAGACCTACGACGCGCTGAAGCCCCGCTACGGCCACTGGGTCATCTTCGACCACTGCATGCCCTTCGACGTGACCCGCGCCTACGACGAGGCCACCGGCCATGCCGACCCGCGCATCTGGACTGCCGAGCGCGACACCGAGATGTGGAACACCCTGGAGGGGTAGAGAACAACCCCCCGAGCGGCGATGCCCGAGGCCACTGCCGGAGGCAGCGACCGTTCGGGCCGTCCATGCCTGCACATGCAGGCATGGAGCCGCGGCCCTCACCCCCCCCCTTCTCTCGCTGCGCGGGAAGGGGGGCGATGCCGGTGGACGGGCGGAGCCCGTTCCACGGCATCCCTGGGAAGAGGGCGCGCGCCGGCGACCCGGACGAGACAACATTGGCGGAGACGACCGTGAAACTGCAGGACCTGCCCACGCTGGGCGCCGATGCCGATTTCCAGGCGCTGGAGTTCGACTACACCCGGCCCGCTGACCTCGACGGCGCCGCGCCGGTGCACCACCCGGTGGTGGTGGTCGGCGCGGGCCCGGTGGGGCTGGCGCTGGCCATCGACCTGGCGCAGCGCGGCCTGCCGGTGCTGCTGCTCGACAACGACTGCCGGCTCTCCACCGGCTCGCGGGCGATCTGCTTCGCCAAGCGCACGCTCGAAGTCTTCGACCGTCTGGGCTGCGGCGCGCCGATGGTGGCCAAGGGCGTGTCGTGGAGCACCGGCCGGGTGTTCTTCGGCGAGCGGCAGGTCTACCGCTTCGATCTGCTGGCCGAAGAAGGCCACGAGCGGCCCGCCTTCATCAACCTGCAGCAGTACCACGTCGAAGGCCAGCTGGCCGCCCGTGCCGCGCAACTGCCGAACCTGCAGGTGCGCTGGAAGAGCCGGGTGGTCGGCCTGGTGCAAGACGCGGACGGCGCCACCCTGTCCGTCGAGACGCCCGACGGCCGCTACGACCTGCGCGCCGGCTACGTGGCCGCCTGCGACGGATCGCGCTCGGCCCTGCGCCGGCTGCTGGGCCAGGAGAGCAGGGGCCAGACTTTCCGCGACCGGTTCCTGATCGCCGACGTGAAGATCGACGGCGCCGATCCGGTGCCGCCGGCCGCCACTCCCGGCGCGGCCGCCCCGGCCCTCGCCGGCCGGCCCCGGGTGGGCGCCGACACCCCGGCCGAGCGCTGGTTCTGGTTCGACCCGCCGTTCCACCCCGGGCAGAGCGTGCTGCTGCACAAGCAGGCCGACCATGTCTGGCGCATCGACTTCCAGCTGGGCTGGGATGCCGACCCCGACGAGGAAAAGAAGCCCGAGCACATCCTGCCCCGGGTGCGGGCGCTGCTGGGCCCCGACGCGCGTTTCGAACTGGTCTGGGCCAGCGTCTACACCTTCGCCTGCCAGCGGATGGACGCCTTCCGCCACGGCCGGGTGCTGTTCGCCGGCGACGCGGCGCACGGCGTGTCGCCCTTCGGCGCGCGCGGCGCCAACTCGGGCGTGCAGGACGCCGACAACCTGGGCTGGAAGCTGGCCGCGGTGCTGCGGCAGGGCGCGCCCGACGCGCTGCTCGACAGCTATGCCCGGGAGCGGGAAATGGCGGCCGACGAGAACATCCTCGCCTCCACCCGCTCCACCGACTTCATCACCCCCAAGAGCCCTGTCAGCCGGATGTTCCGCGACGCGGTGCTGCACCTGGCGCGCGACCACGGCTTCGCCCGTACGCTGGTCAACAGCGGCCGGCTGTCGCTGCCGACGGTGCTGGCGGGCTCGGCCCTGGTGACGGAAGACACCGAAGCCTTCGCCGGCCCGCTGCTGCCCGGCGCGCCCGCGGTGGATGCGCCCCTGGACGACGGCTGGCTGCTGCGCCGGCTGGACGGCGCCGGCTTCGCCGCGCTGGTCTTCGGCGAGGGCGATGCGGCCGAGCACAGCCTGCGCGCGCTGGCCGAAGCCGACTCGGCGCTGCGGAAGCCGGGCGGACCGGCCCGTCCTCAGCCGCAGCCGGAACTGCTGTCGCTGTCGCATCCGCATCCGCATCCGCATCCGCAGCCGCAGCCGCAGCCGTCGCAGTCGCAGTCGCAGTCGCAGTCGCAGTCCCCGTCGCCATCGACGTCGACGTCGCTGCGATCGCTGCAGGTCCTTCGCGTCCCCGACACCGCCGCCCACGCCACCGCCTGGCGCCGCTACGACGCCCGGCCCGGCACCACCTACCTGCTGCGCCCCGACCAGCACATCGCCGCCCGCTGGCGCGCGCCCACGGCCGACGCGGTGCGCGACGCCGTGCGCCGCTCCCTCGGCCACGCCCCGCTGCCTGTGCCCGCCCCCGTCTTGCTCCCTCTCCCCCTGGGAGAGGGCGGGGGTGAGGGCCGCGCCCGCCCGGCAGCCGCAGCGCCCTCCGACGAGCCCCTGTCCGGCAGCCCGCACCACCTCGTCACCACGCCCCACCTCGACGCGCCCGACGATTTCTACCAGGCGCTGATCGACGCCCACCAGCCCCTCGCTCCCGAGGAGAGCCACGCTTTCAACGCCCGCCTGGTGCTGCTGCTGGCCAACCACATCGGCGCGTTGCCGGTGCTGCGCGAGGCGCTGGCCGCCGCGCGCGCCGCGGCACCGGCGGCCTGATCCGGGTCGCTGCACCTTCCCCGTCCCCAAAATCCAAAACCCTCCAGAAAGAGACATCCGCCATGACCGCCTGCCGCACCCCCTTCACCCGCCGCGCCGCCCTGGCGCTGGCGCTCGGCGCCGCCGCCGCAGCGCCGCTGGCCGCCCTGGCCCAGGACGTCCGCCCGCTCGAATGGGTGGTCGGCTATGCCGCGGGCGGCGGCTCCGACGCGGTGGCCCGCGCCACCGCCGAGAGCATGGCCCGGCAGCTCGGCCGGCCGGTCATCATCAACAACAAGCCGGGTGCGGCCACCAACATCGCGGCCGACTACGCGGCCCGGTCGAAGGACTACGGCAACCTGATGCTGACGGCCGATTTCGCGACGCTGGCGGCCAACCCGTTCCTCTTCGCCAAGCTCAGCTACAACGCCGAGAAGGACCTGGCGCCGGTCGGCCTGATCGCCCGCTTCCCGCTGGTGCTGGTGGTCGGGCCGCAGGTGCCGGCGAAGAACTGGGCCGAGTTCGTGGCCTGGGCCAAGGCGCAGCCCGGCGGTGTCAACTACGCGTCGGCCGGCCCCGGCAGCCCGCACCACCTGGCCACCGAGATGCTGCGCGAGAAGAGCGGCATCAAGATGACCCACGTGCCCTACCGCGGCGCGGCGCCGGCGATGCAGGACGTGCTGGGCGGCAGCGTGCCGTTCATGCTGATCGACACCGCGGTCGGCAACCAGTTCGTGCTGGCCGGCAAGGTCAAGGCGATCGGCGTGGCCAGCGCGCAGCGGGTCGCCTCGCTGCCCGACGTGCCGACACTGCAGGAGCAGGGCCTGGCGGATTTCGAGGCCTCGGCCTGGCAGGGCCTGTCGGTGCCCGCCGGTACGCCGCCCGCGGCCATCGCCACCCTCAACAAGGCGCTGGTCGAGGCCCTGCGCTCCGATGCGGTCAAGGCCCGCTTCACCGCGCTGGGCGTCGAGGCGCTGCCCGGCTCGCCCGACGACATGGCCCGCTTCGTGAAGGCCGAGCGCGAGCGCTGGGGCCGGCTGATCCGCGACAACAAGATCCAGCTGGATTGAACGGGTGCGGTTTTTCCAAGCAAAAAGTGCTCCCAGCCGGCGCCAGCCGTCGGCTAGTAGCTACCGATTCGATAGCAAAGGCATCGTGACACCATGACGACGGCAAACGTGACCCCGGCAGCGGCTTCTTCCACCGGCGCGCTGCGCTACCAGAGCGGCTTCGGCAACCAGTTCGCCACCGAGTCGGTGCCGGGCGCATTGCCGCAGGGCCGCAACAGCCCGCAGAAGGCGCCGTTCGCGCTGTACCCCGAGCTGGTCTCGGGCAGCGCCTTCACCGCGCCGCGGCACGAGAACTTCCGCACCTGGCTCTACCGCCGGCAGCCCTCGGTGGTGTCGGGCCGCTACCAGCCCTACGCCCAGGCCGGCTGGACGACCGGTGCCGCCGGCGGCGCGGCGATGCCGCCCGACCCGATGCGCTGGGCGCCGTTCCCGCTGCCGGAGACGCCCACCGATTTCGTCGACGGCCTGCGCACCGTGGTCGCCAACGGCGATGCCGAGACGCAGACCGGCATGGGCGCGCTGGTCTATGCCGCCGACCGCTCGATGGAGCGCCGCGCGCTGGTCGATGCCGACGGCGAGCTGCTGATCGTGCCGCAGCAGGGCCGGCTGGTGCTGACCACCGAGATGGGCGTGCTGGAGGTCGCCCCCGGCGAGATCGCGTTGGTGCCGCGCGGCATCGCGTTCAAGGTGGGGCTGCCCGACGGCCCCTCGCGCGGCTATGTCTGCGAGAACTACGGCGCCCATTTCCGCCTGCCCGAACTGGGCCCGATCGGCTCCAACGGCCTGGCCAACCCGCGCGATTTCCAGGCGCCGGTGGCGGCCGCCGAAGACGGGGAGGGCGGCTACGAGATCGTCAAGAAGTTCGGCGGCCGGCTCTGGCGCGCCGACATGGCGCAGTCGCCGTTCAACGTGGTGGCCTGGCACGGCAACCTCGCGCCGCTCAAGTACGACACCAAGAATTTCATGGTGATCGGCTCGATCAGCTTCGACCACCCGGATCCGTCGATCTTCACCGTGCTCACCTCGCCCAGCGACACGCCCGGCACCGCCAACTGCGACTTCGTGATCTTCCCGCCGCGCTGGCTGGTGCAGGAGGACACCTTCCGCCCGCCCTGGTACCACCGCAACATGATGAGCGAGTTCATGGGCCTGGTCTACGGCGAGTACGACGCCAAGGCCGAGGGCTTCCGCCCCGGCGGCGCCAGCCTGCACAACTGCATGGTGCCGCACGGCCCCGACGAGGCGTCCTTCGAGAAGGCCAGCGCCAGCGACCTGCAGCCGCAGAAGCTCGACGGCACCCTGGCCTTCATGTTCGAGAGCCGCTACCGCTTCGTGCCCACCGCCTACGCGCTGCAGGACAGCACCGAGGGCGGCGTGCGCGACCCGAACTACCCCGACTGCTGGCAGGGCCTGCCCGACCAGTTCAAGCCCGCCTGACGCCGGCCGGCACCCACAACCGAGACGAGCCCCCCCCATGCGCACTTCCCTCGACCGCCGCCGCAGCCTCGCGCGGCTGGCCGCCACCGCCGCCCTATTGGCGCTGGCGCTTCCTGGCGCCCATGCCGCCGACGGGCCGCAGAAGCCGATCCGCTTCGTCGTGCCCTACACCGCCGGCGGCACCACCGACCTGGTGGCCCGCACCGTCGGCCAGAAGATGGCCGAGACGCTCGGCCGGCCGGTCATCGTCGACAACCGCGGCGGCGCCGGCGGCAACATCGGGATGGACGCGGTCGCCAAGGCCGCGCCCGACGGGACCACCATCGGCTTCGGCGCCATCTCGACCAACGCGCTCAATCCGCACCTCTACAAGTCGATGGCCTTCGATCCGCGCAAGGATTTCACCGCCATCGGTTTGCTCGGCACCTCGACCATCGTGCTGGAGGTGCCGGCCGCCTCGCCGGTGAAGACGGTCGCCGACCTGGTCGCCGCCGCGAAGGCCCGGCCCGGCCTGCCGTACGCCACCGCCGGTGCCGGCACCTCGATGCACCTGGCCGGCGTGATGTTCGCGCAGGCCACCGGCACCGAGCTGACCCACGTCGCCTACAAGGGCAGCGGCCCGGCGATCAACGACCTGCTGGGCAGTACGGTGGGCGCGATGTTCGACAACCTGCCCGCGTCGCTGCCGCACATCCAGGCCGGCAAGCTGCGGGCGCTGGCGGTGGCCGGGCCGCAGCGTTCGCCCGCGCTGCCCGGAGTGCCCACGCTGGCCGAAGCCGGCCTGCCGGGCTATGCGCTGGAGCCGTGGTTCGGCGTGTACGGCCCGGCCGGCATGCCGGCGCCCCTGGTGCAGGCGCTCAACGCCGCGATCAACGAGGCCCTGGCCCTGCCCGAGGTGAAGGAGAAGCTGCTGCAGGCCGGCTTCTCGCCGCGCGGCTCCACGCCGCAGGAACTGGCCACCCTGACCCAGACCGAGTACCGGCGCCTGGGCGACGTCGCCCGCCGCGCCGGCATGTCGGCCGACTGACCCTTCATCCCATTTTCCTGAAGCACCCTCCATGACCGCACGAATCGACCGCACCCACGACGCCGCCCTGCAGAGCTGGGTGGCCACGGCCAACGCCGACGGCACCGACTTCCCGATCCAGAACCTGCCGCTGGGCATCTTCCGCCGCGCCGGCAGCGCCGAGGCCTTCCGCCCCGGCGCGGCGATCGGCGACCAGATCGTCGACCTCACGGCGCTGGTGCAGGCCGGGCACCTGGCCGGCGATGCCGCCGCCGCGTTGGCTGGCACCGAGGACGGCAGCCTCAATGCCCTCATGGCCCGGGGCCGCGCGGCCCGCGTCGCGCTGCGCCAGGCGCTGTCGGACGGCCTGCGCGCGGGCGCCGCCGGCCAGGCCGCCTGGCAGGCCGCCCTGGTGCCGCAGGCCGAGGCCGAATACGCGGTGCCCGCCCGCATCGGCGACTACACCGACTTCTACACCAGCGTCCACCACGCCACCTCCATCGGCCGCATGTTCCGCCCGGACAACCCGCTGCTGCCCAACTACAAGTGGGTGCCGATCGGCTACCACGGCCGCAGCTCGTCGATCGGCGTCTCGGGCCAGCGGTTCGCGCGGCCGGTGGCGCAATTGGGCGTGGCCGGCACCGACGGCACCCCGCGCTTCGGCCCGTGCGAGCGGCTCGACTACGAGCTGGAAATGGCGATCTACGTCGGCACGTCCAATCCGCAGGGCGAGCCGGTCGCCATCGGCGAGGCGGAAGACCACCTCTTCGGCCTGGGCCTGCTCAACGACTGGTCGGCGCGCGACATCCAGGCCTGGGAGTACCAGCCACTCGGCCCGTTCCTGTCGAAGAACTTCGCCTCGACCGTCTCGCCCTGGATCGTGACCCTGGAGGCGCTGGAGCCGTTCCGCGCCGCCTTCGCCCGGCCCGAAGGCGACCCGCAGCCGCTGCCCTACCTCGACAGCGAGGACAACCGTGCCCGCGGCGCGCTCGACCTGCAGCTCGAGGTCTGGCTGCAGACCCCCAAGATGCGGGCCGACGGCCTGCCGCACCAACGGCTGATGCGCTCCAACTTCAAGGATTCGTACTGGACCGTCGCCCAGCTGCTGTCGCACCACACGGTGGGCGGCTGCAACCTGCAGCCTGGCGACCTGCTCGGCTCGGGTACCCAGTCGGGCCCCACGCCCGACCAGGGCGGCTCGATGCTGGAGCTCTCGGCCGGCGGCAAGCAGCCGCTGGTGCTGGCCAACGGCGAGACGCGCGCTTTTCTGCAGGACGGCGACAGCGTGGTGCTGCGGGCCCGCGGCGAGCGCGCCGGTTTCCGCACCATCGGCTTCGGCGAATGCGAGGGCCGGGTACTGCCGGCACGCCCGCGCGCATAGGGAAAAGGGCGTGAAGGACGGGCACCCACCCCCGGCAGCGGTGCCGGCCCACACGCCCACGGCTTCGCGGCGGGCATAGTTGTCGCTAGTGCATGGCGCCACGGCCTTGCCTTCCCTGCCCATGAAAGCCCCCATGCCCGCCATGCCCGCCCCGGCCGCCACCGCCCTTCCCACCGTCCTGCGCTGCGAACTGGAGTACCAGGTCTACCAGCCGTCGCACTTCATCTTCCAGATCGAGTGCTCCCGCTCCGAAGACCAGCGGGTGCTGTCCGAGAACCTGATCGTCACCCCCGGCGTAGTGCTGCGGTCTTCCACCGACAGCGCCGGCAACCGCATGTTCCGGTGCGACACCGAGCCGGGCCCGCTCAACGTGCGCTACGACGCCACGGTGCAGATCGACCGCCCCGCATTCACCGGCCAGGAGCTGGAGGCCGAAATCTCCCAGATCCCGGATGCGGTGCTGCCCTACCTGATGCCGAGCCGCTTCTGCCCGTCGGACACCATGGGTTCGGACGCGCGCTACCTGTTCGGCCATTTGACCCGCGGCCCGGGCCGGGTCGAGGCGATCTGCCAGTGGATCCGCGACAACATCGCCTACCAGATCGGCACCAGCAACCCGACCACCACCGCGCTCGACGCCTACCAGCAGCGCGTGGGCGTCTGCCGCGATTTCGCGCACCTGGCGATCACCTTCTGCCGGGCGCTCAACATCCCGGCGCGGCTGGTCGGCGGTTATTGCCACTTCCAGGAGCCGCCGCAGGATTTCCACGCGGTGATCGAGGCCTGGATCGGCGGCCGCTGGATCATGTTCGACCCGACGCAGCTGGCCGAGCCGTTCAACATCGTGCGTGTCGCGACCGGGCTCGACGCCAAGAACACCGCGTTCGCCACCGTCTACGGCGCGTTCCAGATGACCCACATGCACATCCAGGTGAGCCACGAGGGATTGCCCGCATCGGACAACCCCGACCCGGTGCAGGCGACGGTGCGGCGCCAGACGATGGACGCCTGAGGCCGGCCGCGGCAGCGCAGAGTCCGACAGCGCGGCGGGTGGATTGCACTACAGCATCTGCCGCCATTGCGCGTCGCCGCAGGCCGGGCGACGGGGCGATATTGGCTTTTCGCCCGAAAGCGAAAACATCCGGCGCAGGCCGTGCCGGATCTTTCTTTCTCACATCACTCGAAGGGATCACCATGCTCGAACAAACCGAAGGCACCGTCCAGAAGCTCGCCGGCCATGTGCAGGACGCCGTGGGCGGCCTCACCGGCAACGCCGGTACGCAAGCCGAAGGCAAGGCCCGCCAGGTGGCAGGCAAGGTCCAGGAGACCTACGGCGAAGCCCTGAACCAGGTCCGCGAATCGGCCGTGGAGAACCCACTGGCCACCCTGGCCATCGTCGCCGGCATCGGCTTCGTGCTGGGCGCCGTCTGGTCCAAGCGCTGAGCGCCCGCCCGGTGTAGCCCGGACCTCGGGTCCGGCTGCAGCCGAACGGTGCAGGGGTACGACGATGTCGTGCCGCTGCACCGTTATTTTTTGGGCCGCTGCCGGCGCGTCGGCTCCGCGCCCCGTTCCGGGTCACGCCTCTGCCTTCGATCATCTGCTATCGAATAAATAGCTGCGGGCCATTGTAGAGCGCCGGCCGCGAGTACTTTTTGTTCCGAATTCCTCGGGGGAAGTCCTGCGCGGCGCGCCCGGATCAGGCGGCGGCCTGCGTCGCCCGGCCCGACCGGCCGGTCCGGGCGCGTGGCGCATACCGGTCGATCGCCAGACCCTCGGTGCTGATCTCGGGCCGGCGGCCGGTCACCAGGTCGGCCAGCAGCCGGCCGGAGCCGCAGGCCATCGTCCAGCCCAGCGTGCCATGGCCGGTGTTGAGGAACAGGTTCGAATAGCGGGTGCCGCCGACGATCGGGGTGCCGTCGGGCGTCATCGGGCGCAGGCCGGTCCAGAAGCTGGCGCGGGGAACGTCGCCGCCGGGGAACAGGTCCTGCACCACCATCTCCAGCGTGGCGCGGCGGCGCGGGTCCAGCCGCAGGTCGAAGCCGCCCAGCTCGGCCATGCCGCCGACGCGGATCCGGTCGTCGAAGCGGGTCACCGCGATCTTGTAGGTCTCGTCGAGCACGGTGGAGCGGGGGGCCAGTGCCTCGTCGACCAGCGGTACCGTCAGCGAATAGCCCTTGACCGGGTACACCGGCAGGTCGAGCCCCAGCGGCGCCAGCGCGTCGCGCGAGTAGCTGCCGAAGGCCATCACGTAGCGGTCGGCGCCCAGCAGCTGCCCGCCGACCCGCACGCCCTGGATGCGGTCGCCGGCGGCGGCGAGGCCCTGCACCGGCTGGCCGAACTGGAAATCGACGCCCAGCGCCCGCGCCTTCTCGGCCAGCGCCCGGGTGAAGAGATGGCAGTCGCCGGTCTCGTCGCCGGGCAGGCGCAGGCCGCCGGCCAGGCGCTCGCGGGCCTGGGCCAGCGCCGGCTCCACCGTGGCCAGCTCGTCGCGGCCCAGCAACTCGAAGGGCACGCCGCATTCGCGCAGCACCGCGATGTCGCGCTGCACCGCATCCAGTTGCGCCTGGCTGCGGAACAGCTGCAGGGTGCCGCCGGTGCGGTGCTCGTAGGCGATGCCGGTGTCGGCGCGCAGCTGGCGCAGGCAGTCGCGGCTGTACCCGGCCACGCGCATCATCCGTTCCTTGTTGACCGCGTAGCGCTCGGCGGTGCAGTTGCGCAGCATCTGCGCCATCCAGCGCAGCTGCCACAGGCTGCCGTCGGCCCGCACCGCCAGGGGTGCGTGCTGCTGGAACATCCACTTCAGCGCCTTCAGCGGAATGCCCGGCGCGGCCCAGGGCGTGGAATAGCCAGGCGAGACCTGGCCGGCGTTGGCGAAGCTGGTCTCCTGCGCGGCGGCCGGCTGGCGGTCGAGCACCGTCACCTGGGCGCCGGCGCGCGCCAGGTAGTAGGCGGCGGTGGTGCCGATCACGCCGCTGCCCATCACGATGACTTTCATGGAGAATCTTTCGGTATTCCGTGGATTCGGTACTGTAGAAAGAAGCGGCCAGCGGATTGCCCTGTTATCGCGGTGAATCCTTGGCGAAACCCCTCATTTGATGGTGCGCCCGCCGCACCGCCAGCGAAATGCCCGATCCCGACCGCATCGACCGCAAGATCCTCGACTGCCTGCAGCGCGAGGGCCGCATCTCCATGACCGAGCTGGCCGAGCGGGTGGGCCTGTCGGCCTCGCCCTGCACCGAGCGGGTCCGGCGGCTGGAGCGCGAGGGCGTCATCACCGGCTACCACGCCCGGGTGTCGCCCGAGGCGCTGGGCAAGACGCTGCTGGTTTTCGTCGAGATCAAGCTCTCGTCCAAGTCGGGCGACGTGTTCGAGAAGGTGCGGCGCGAGCTGCTGCACATGCCCGAGGTGATGGAGTGCCACCTGGTCTCGGGCGATTTCGACTACCTGGTGAAATTCCGGCTGCGCGGCATGGGCGAGTACCGCCATCTGCTGGGCGACATCCTGAAGAAGCTGCCGGTCGCGGCCGAGTCGCGCAGCTACGTGGTGATGGAGGAGGTGAAAGAGAGCCTCTTCCTGCCGGTGGACCGCTAGCCGCACCGCGCTCGGCACCGCCCGCGACCCGCGCCATAATGCAGGCCCATGCGTGCCACACCGTCCTTCACCCCTGCGACGATCCGCCGTCGGCATTGGCGCAAGCCAACCGCCTGACCGACTCCCCTGCGCCCCGCACCGGCGCGTGCTTCCTGCGAAGCCCCTTCCGTTCCTCCGGGTGCGATCCGCGCCCACCGGCCGTCCGGCCCCCCGCGGATGGCACCGACCGACCCCCGACACCCCCGCCCGGCCGCCCCGCGCCGCGCCACCGCCTGGAGACCCGCCATGCTGCTGATGATCGACAACTACGACAGTTTTACCTACAACATCGTCCAGTACTTCGGTGAACTGGGCACCGAGGTGCAGGTGGTCCGCAACGATGAGATCACCGTCGACGGCATCGCCGAGCGCATCGCCGCCGGGGTCGACCGGCTGGTGGTCTCGCCCGGCCCCTGTTCGCCGGCCGAGGCGGGCGTTTCGGTGGAGGCGATCCAGGCCTTCGCCGGCAAGCTGCCGATCCTGGGCGTGTGCCTGGGCCACCAGGCGATCGGCGCGGCCTTCGGCGGCAGCATCGTCAGGTCCGAGCAGCTGATGCACGGCAAGACCAGCGTCATCACCACCACCCAGCAGGGCGTGTTCTCGGACCTGCCGGCCCGGTTCACCGTCAACCGCTACCACTCGCTGGCGATCGACAAGGCCGCCCCGCCCGCGGTGCTGGAACTGACCGCCTGGACCGACGACGGCGAGATCATGGGCGTGCGCCACAAGGAGCTGCCGATCCAGGGCGTGCAGTTCCACCCCGAGTCGATCCTGACCGAGCACGGCCACGCGATGCTGAAGAACTTCCTAGAACAGCGATGACATCCCCCAGGCTGCGTGCTGCGCACTCCGCCTCCCCCCTTCCGCTGCGCGAAGGGGGCGCACCCGGTGGACCGGCGGAGTCGGTTCCACGGGTGCCCTGCTGAATACGTCTCCGGCCGCCGTTCCCTACTTTTTCCGAGAGCCATCCACCATGTCGATCACCGCCCAGGAAGCGCTGCAGCGCACCATCGAGCACCGCGAAATCTTCCACGACGAGATGCTGCACCTGATGCGCATGATCATGCGCGGCGAGCTGTCGCCGGTCATGGCCGCGGCCATCGTCACCGGCCTGCGGGTCAAGAAGGAAACGATCGGCGAGATCACCGCGGCCGCCCAGGTGATGCGCGAGTTCTCGACCAAGGTGCACGTGGCCGATGCGACCCATCTGGTCGACATCGTCGGCACCGGCGGCGACGGATCGCACACCTTCAACATCTCGACCTGCGCGATGTTCGTGGCCGCCGCGGCCGGCGCCAAGGTCAGCAAGCACGGCGGGCGCAGCGTCAGCAGCAAGAGCGGCAGCGCCGACGTGCTGGAGGCCCTGGGCATCGATATCCACCTGCCGCCCGAGGCGATCGCCCGCTGCATCGCCGAGGTGGGCATCGGCTTCATGTTCGCGCCCAACCACCATCCGGCGATGAAGAACGTGGCGCCTGTGCGCAAGGAGCTGGGCGTGCGCACCATCTTCAACATCCTGGGCCCGCTCACCAACCCGGCCAGCGCGCCCCACATCCTGATGGGCGTGTTCCACCCCGACCTGGTCGGCATCCAGGTGCGGGCGCTGCAGCGGCTCGGCGCCGAGCATGCGCTGGTGGTCTACGGCAAGGACGGCATGGACGAGGTGAGCCTGGGCGCCGGCACCCTGGTGGGCGAATTGAAGGACGGCGAGATCACCGAGTACGAGGTGCACCCCGAGGACTTCGGCCTGCCGATGGCCAGCCACCGCGCGCTGAAGGTGGAGACGCCCGAGCAGTCGATGGCCTTGCTGCAGGGCGTGCTGGCGGGCGAGGCCGGCCCGGCGCGCGACATCGTGGCGCTGAACGCCGGTGCCGCGCTCTATGCCGCCAACGTGGCCGGCTCGATCGCCGAAGGGCTGGAGAAGGCCCGCGCCGCGATCGACAGCGGTGCGGCGCGCCGCAAGCTGCAGGAGCTGGTCGAGGCGACCCGCCGGGCCTCCGCCGCGGCCTGAGCCGCCTGCCCGCGGCGCAGGGCCTGTCGGGCAGTGCCAGAATCGGCAGGGTTCGCGCATCCGCGCAGCGCGCTGGTTCCCGAGCGCCGCGCGTCCTCCTTTTTTCACTTGCCGGCGCCTGCTGCCGGCCGCTCCCCATGTCCGACATCCTGAAGAAGATCGTGGCCGTCAAGCACGAGGAAATCGCCGCCGCCCGCAAGCGCCGCCCCCTGGACGCGGTGCGCTTCGACGCCGAATCCCGCGTCCTGACCCGCGATTTCGAGGGCGCGCTGCGCGCCAGGATCGCCGCCGGCCGGCCCGCGGTGATCGCCGAGGTGAAGAAGGCCAGCCCCTCGAAGGGCGTGCTGCGCGAGGACTTCACCCCCGCCGACATCGCCCAGAGCTATGCCGAGCACGGCGCCGCCTGCCTGTCGGTGCTGACCGACCAGCAGTTCTTCCAGGGCAGCGTGGATTTTCTGAAGCAGGCCCGCGCGTCCTGCGACCTGCCGGTCCTGCGCAAGGATTTCATGGTCGATGCCTACCAGGTCTACGAGTCCCGCGCGATGGGCGCCGACGCGATCCTGCTGATCGCCGCGGTGCTCGACGACGCGCAGATGGCCGACCTGGAAGCGGTGGCCCGCGGCCTCGACATGGCGGTACTGGTGGAAGTGCACGACGGCGAGGAACTGCAGCGCGCGCTCAAGCTGCGCACGCCGCTGGTCGGCATCAACAACCGCAACCTGCGCAGCTTCGAGGTGACGCTCGACACCACCCTCGGCCTGCTGGCCGAGGTGCCGAAGGACCGGCTGCTGGTCACCGAGTCGGGCATCCTGGCGCAGGAAGACGTGCAGAAGATGCGCGACGCCGGCGTGCACGCCTTCCTGGTGGGCGAGGCCTTCATGCGCGCCAAGGATCCGGGCGTGGCCCTGGCCGCGCTGTTCGGCTGACCGCATCCGCAAGAGAGGGCAGGCGCGACATGGCCGACCAACTGCAGAGCTGCGACCCGGCCGACTGGCCGGTGGCGCCCGGATGGCAGCCGCTGGTGGAGGATTTCTTCACCGGTGCCGTGGGCATCCCACTGCTCGATTTCCTGCACCGGCGCCTGGAAGCGGGCGCCGCGATCTTCCCGCCGCAGCCCCTGCGGGCGCTGGAGCTGACGCCGCCCGAAGAAGTGCGGGTGGTGATCCTGGGCCAGGACCCGTACCACGGCCGCGGCCAGGCCGAGGGGCTGGCCTTCTCGGTCGCGCCCGGCGTGGCGCTGCCGCCGTCGCTGCGCAACATCTTCAAGGAGCTGCAGCGCGACCTGGGCACGCCGCCGCCGGCGTTCCCGCAGCCCGGCGGCAGCCTGGCCAAGTGGGCGAAGAACGGCGTGCTGCTGCTCAACACCTGCCTGACGGTGGAAGAGGGCCAGGCCGCCAGCCATGCCGGCAAGGGCTGGGAGGTGCTGACCGACGCGGTGATCCGCCAGGTGGCCGACGGCGCCCGGCCGGTCGTCTTCATGCTGTGGGGCGCGCATGCCCAGAGCAAGCGGGCGCTGATCGATCCGCAGCGCCACCGGGTGCTGATGGCCAACCACCCGTCGCCGCTGTCGGCGCTGCGGCCGCCCACGCCCTTCATCGGCTGCGGCCACTTCTCGCAGGCGCGGGAGTGGCGCGCGCAGCACGGTACCTGATTTGCTATCCTTTGTATAGCTAGAGGCCGGTGCGGGAGGCCGGCTTCAGGCCGCTTTAGACTGCAATTTGCGCGGTTCGGGCTCGCCGTGGCCGACATAGTCGCGGCGGATGTCGATCGTGCTGCGCCGGCCCAGATCGGCGAAATGCTGCTTGAGCCAGAGCCGCGCCGCATCCTGGCCCTGGCCGAAGAGCCGGTCCATCACCGCCGCATCGGCCGAAAGCTTGCTGGCGGCCGACATCTCGTCCATCGCCGCACCGCCGTCGATCCGGTGCAGGTGCAGCTCCTTGTAGCCTTCGCCTTCCTGCAGCCGGCCCGAGGCCACCAGCCGGTTGATGAAGTCGATGCTGCGCATCTGCTGCAGCAGGCTGGCGTTGAAGCCCAGTTCGCCGACCCGCTCGGCGATCTCCTGCGGCGTCTGCGGCAGGTGGGCGCGGGAGAGCGGGTTGAGCTGCACCAGCACGATGTCGCGCGCCTGGCAGTGGTCGATCAGCGGGGCCAGCGCCGGGTTGGCCGAATAGCCGCCGTCCCAGTAGTGCTCGCCGTCGATCTCCACCGCCTGGAACAGCATCGGCAGGCAGGCCGAGGCCATCACCGCCGCCAGGGTCAGCTGCCTGCCGTGGAAGATCGCCGCACGGCCGGTCTGCACATGGGTGGCCGAGACGAACACCTGCGGCACCTTGTGGCGGGCGATCGCGTCGAAATCGATCTGCTCTTCCAACAGCCGGCGCAGCGGGTTGATGTCGAGCGGGTTGCTCTGGTAGGGCGACAGCCAGCGGCTCATCGCCTCGTTGAAGGCGCCGGTGCCGAGCGGGTCGGCGCGCCAGCCGCCGGTCATCAGCCGCGCGACGCCCTGGGCCATCGAGCCCAGGCTGCCGAGCGCCGCTACGCCGCGCCATACCGCCGCGAGGGCGGCGCGGGCCGCTTCGGCGGCATCGCCGGGCGTGCCGCGGTCGCGCGCCGCGACCGCGAAGCCGTGCGCCATCGCCACCGCGTTGACCGCGCCGGCGCTGGTGCCGCTGAGGCCGTCGAACTGCAGGCGGCCGTCTTCCAGCATCGCGTCGAGCACGCCCCAGGTGAAGGCTCCGTGCGCACCGCCCCCCTGCAGGGCGAGGCTGACGGGTCGTAGCAGGGCGGGGGCCGCGGCCGTTTCGGCGATGGAGCGCATGGGACATCCGATTTGTTGCGGTGCAGCATTGTCGCGCTTTCCAGGAAATCGCGTGTTTTTGCGTACGGCCGCACGATGCACGGTGGGCGATGTGCTGAAAAGCTGCTATAGTCGTGGATTCACTGGAGGGGTGGCCGAGTGGTTAAAGGCAGCAGACTGTAAATCTGCCCGCTTACGCGTACGCTGGTTCGAATCCAGCCTCCTCCACCAGTGAAAACGCATTGTGGCGCGGTTCGCGTCGCCGCCGATGCGGGAGTAGTTCAATGGTAGAACCCTAGCCTTCCAAGCTAATGACGCGGGTTCGATTCCCGTCTCCCGCTCCACGCGTTTTCGTTGGTTGCAAGTGAATGTCGGGTGTCTGCACTGCAGGCGCCTTTGCCCTTTTGGCTCAGTGGTAGAGCACTCCCTTGGTAAGGGAGAGGTCGCGGGTCCGATTCCCGCAAAGGGCACCAGATTTGAGATGGTGCCGCATCGCCGTCGGCGGTGCATGGTTCGCGTTGTATTTGATCGAGATATTTTTTTCGGAGTCGAAAAAATGGGAAAAGAGAAATTCACACGTACTAAGCCGCACGTCAACGTCGGCACGATCGGTCACGTCGACCACGGCAAG
>JBHZQV010000020.1:0-93607 GCA_042867185.1 Sphingomonas sp. NCPPB 2930
TCGACCCCACAGCGGCATCGGGCGCATCGCGCCCATCGCCCGACTCAAATCTGCAAACAACCTCTTGACGCTTCACATCTAGCTGGGTGGCCGGGCCGGTTTTTCAAGCGCGGGGTGTGGGGGCCCCGGCCGCCGGCCCGCCCCCATCGGCCCAGCGGGCATGCGCGGCCAGCGCCTCGTCGTAGGTCTGCATCTGCACCCGCAGCGTGCTTTCCATGTCGCGGCCGTAGCCGCCGCCCATGGCGAAGGCCAGCGGCAGGCGGCGCTGCCAGGCCCAGTCGAACACCCGGCGGTCGCGCGCCCGCATGCCGGCATCCGTCAGGCGCAGCCGGCCCAGGCGGTCACCCTCGTGCGGGTCGGCGCCGGCCAGGTACAGCACCAGGTCGGGCACGAAATGGTCGTCCAGCACCGCCAGCGCGGTGTCGAGCGCCTGCAGGTAGTCGCCGTCCTCGCAGCCGTCGGGCAGTTCCACGTCGAGGTCGCCCGGCTCTTTCTGGAAAGGATAGTTGCGCGCGCCGTGCAGCGACAGGGTGAAGATGGTCGGGTCGCTGCGGCAGATCTTCGCGGTGCCGTTGCCCTGGTGCACGTCCAGGTCGATCACCGCCACCTGGCAGGCACGGCGGCGGGTGCGGCCCCACTCCGCCTGCACCACCCGGGCGGCGACCGCCATGTCGTTGAAGACGCAGAAGCCGCCGCCCCGGTCCGCGGTGGCGTGGTGGGTGCCGCCGGCGATGTTGGCGGCCACGCCCTCCTGCCGGGCGATGCGCAGCGCGGCCAGCGTGGCGCCCACCGAGCGCCGGGCGCGGGCCGCCATCTCGGGCGACCAGGGGAATCCGATCTCGCGCTGCTGCGCGGCGGTCAGGCTGCCGTCGGCGACCGCGGCGATGTAGGCCGGCGTGTGCGCCATCGCCAGCTGGCCGGTGGTGGCCTCCGGCGCCTCCTGCAACCGGACCGCCTCGGGCCAGGTGGCGACCAGCCGGTCGCGCAGCGCGCCGTACTTGCTCATCGGAAACCGGTGGCCGGCCGGCAGCGGCAGGACGAAGTGGTCGGCGTAGTAGACGTGCATGGCGCTGTGATTGTCGTGCGGCTCCGCGGCGCCCGCTTGCGAATGGAATAGGCCCCCAGCCGGCGCCGCACGCCGGCCACCAGCTATTGAAACGATAGCATCAGGCCGGCAGCCGCAGCACCTCCGCCAGGTAGGGCGCGGTACGGCTGCCCTCGGCCGCCGCCACCTGCCGCGGCGTGCCGCAGGCCACGATGCGGCCGCCCGCTTCCCCGGCGCCGGGGCCGATGTCGATCACCCAGTCGGCCGCGGCGACCACGCGCATCTCGTGCTCGACCACCACCACCGTGTTGCCGGCCTGCACCAGCCGGTCGAGCTGCAGCAGCAGCCGGTCGACGTCGGCCGGGTGCAGGCCGGTGGTGGGCTCGTCCAGCACGTAGAGGGTGTCGCCCTTCTGGGTGCGCTGCAGCTCGGTGGCCAGCTTGATCCGCTGGGCCTCGCCGCCGCTGAGTTCGGTGGCGGGCTGGCCCAGGCGCAGGTAGCCCAGGCCGATGTCGCGCAGCACCGCCAGCGGGCGCAGCACGCCGGGTTCTTCGGCGAAGGCCTCGCAGGCGGCTTCCACCGTCAGGCCCAGCACGTCGGCGATGGTCAGGCCGTTCCAGGCGATGCGCAGCGTCTCGGGGTTGTAGCGGGCGCCGTGGCAGGCGGGGCACGGCGCGTAGACGCTGGGCAGGAACAGCAGCTCGACGCTGACGAAGCCCTCGCCCTCGCAGGTCGGGCAGCGGCCCTTGGCCACGTTGAACGAGAAGCGGCCGGCGTCGTAGCGGTGGCGCCGCGCGGCGGGCGTGGCGGCGAAGAGCTTGCGCACCGCGTCGAACAAACCGGTGTAGGTGGCGAGGTTGGAGCGCGGGGTGCGGCCGATGGGCTTCTGGTCCACCTGCACCAGCCGGCGGATGCGCTCCATGCCGCCCGCGATGCGGCCCGCCGTGCGCTCGGCGGCCACGGTGGGGCCGCTGCCGGCGCCGGGATCGTCGTCGCCGGCGGCGGCATCGGGCGGGCCGTCGTCGGCCGGTGCCTGCGTGCCCACCGGCTGGCCCAGGGCCGCGGCGACCAGCTCCAGCAGCGCCTGGCTGACCAGGCTGGATTTGCCCGAGCCCGACACGCCGGTCACCGCCGTCAGGCAGCCCAGCGGGAAGGCGGCATCCACGCCGCGCAGGTTGTGGCGGGTGACGCCCTCCAGCGTCAACCACGCTTTGGGCGCCAGGCGGGCGCGTGGCGCCGACGTTTCGCTACCGAAAAGATAGCGTCGGGTCTGCGATTCGGCCACCGCCTCCAGGCCCGCCGGCGGGCCGCTGTAGAGCACCCGGCCGCCGCGCGTGCCCGCCTCGGGGCCCACGTCGACCAGCCAGTCGGCCCGGCGCATGGTGGCGATGTCGTGCTCGACCACGAAGAGCGAATTGCCCGCCGCCTTCAGCCGCTGCAGCGCGGTCAGCAACGCCTCGCCGTCGGCCGGGTGCAGGCCGGCCGACGGCTCGTCCAGCACGTAGACCACGCCGAACAGCTGCGAGGCCAGTTGCGTGGCCAGCCGCAGCCGCTGCAGCTCGCCGGGCGAGAGCGTCGGCGTGGCCCGGTCGAGCGAGAGGTAGCCCAGCCCCAGGTCGGTGAGCTGGCGCACCCGGCCGAGCAGTTCGGCGGCGATGCGCTGGGCTGCGATGCGTTTCTCGGGCGAGAGGTGCGGCGTGCGGCGCACGTCGGGCGCGGCGGCGTGGGAGGCGCCGCCGGCCGCGACACGCTGCGCGGTGTGGTCGCGGTGCGCGGCCTTGGAGCGGGTGCCGGCGCTCTGGGCCGGCACCGCGTCCTCGTCGGCGAAGTCGCCCCCGGCGGCCGGCTGCAGCACCCGGGCCAGTGCGTCGAGCGGCATCTGCTGCAGCGCGCCGATGTCGTGGCCGCAGAAGGTGACCGACAGCGCGGCGCGCTTCAGGCGCTTGCCCTCGCACACCGGGCAGACGGTGCCGACCATGAACTGCGACACCCGTTTTTTCATCAGCGCGCTCTGGCTGGTGGCGAAGGTCTGCAGCACGTAGCGCCGGGCGCCGGTGAAGGTGCCCATGTAGCTCGGCGCCATCTTGGCCTTCACCGCCGCGCGCACCTCGGCGCGGTCGAAGCCGGCGTAGACCGGCACGGTCGGCTGCTCGTCAGTGAAGAGGATCCAGTCGCGGGTCTTCTTCGGCAGGTCCTGCCAGGGCAGGTCGACGTCGTGGCCCAGGGTGGTGAGGATGTCGCGCAGGTTCTGGCCCTGCCAGGCGGTGGGCCAGGCGGCGACGGCGCGCTCGCGGATGGTGCGGGTCGGGTCGGGCACCATCGACTGCTCGGTCACCGCGTAGATGCGGCCCAGGCCGTGGCATTCGGGGCAGGCGCCCTCGGCGGTGTTGGGCGAGAAATCCTCGGCGTACAGCATCGGCTGGTCGGGCGGGTAGCGGCCGGCGCGGGAATACAGCATCCGCACCAGGCTGCCGATGGTGGTGACACTGCCGACCGAGGAGCGCGCGGTGGGCGTGCCGCGCTGCTGCTGCAGGGCGACGGCCGGCGGCAGGCCGTCGATCCGGTCGACCTGGGGCACGCCGACCTGGTCGATCAGCCGCCGCGCATAGGGCGCGACCGATTCGAAATACCGGCGCTGCGCCTCGGCGTACAGCGTGCCGAACGCGAGCGACGACTTGCCCGAGCCCGACACGCCGGTGAACACCACCAGCGCGTCGCGCGGGATGTCGAGGTCGACGTTCTGCAGGTTGTGCTCGCGCGCGCCGCGCACGCTGACGAAGCCGGCGCGGGGTGCGGCCGGCGGTGGCGCGGATGCGGCCATGGGGTCTCCTGTCGGTTGGGGCCCCTACGGTCGGTGCACGCGGGCCGTACCGCGGTCGGACGGGGCGCGACACGCCTGTCGGCCTGGGCCGCCCGAAACGACGGCCGGGGGCTGCGAACGCCGTCGATCGCATTCGGGGGTCATCGGCCAACTGCGCGGCCGGCGAGGGCTCTGCGGCCTGCCTGGCAGGGGCCTGCCGATAGCGGGTCGGCGCCAGCCTGCGCGGCGCGGCGCCGGACTCAGTGCGGGTCGTGCCCGGGCCGGTCCGCCGACGGTGCATCGCCGCGGTCGGTGGGCGCTTCTTCCGGCGCCGCGGCATCGGCCACGTCGGACACCTCGGCCGCCTCCGACGCGGGCGTATCGCCCTCGGCGTCTTCCGAACCGGGCACGGCTGCGGCGGCAGTCGCGGCTGCCGCCGCAGCGGCGGCGCGGCGCTTGCGGGCCCGCTCCAGCAGCGGGCCGGCCTGGCGCGGGTCCAGGCCGTACATGTCGGCAAAAGCTTCTACCGTGGCGCTGCCGGATTCGAAGGCGCGCAGCAGGGCCTCGTCCTTGGCGGCGCGGGCGCCGGCTTCGGCCAGGGCTTCGTCGAGCAGGGCGGTGGCGGCTTCGTTGCGGGTGCGCACCCGTTCGGCATAGTCCTCGCGGGCCAGGCCGGAGGCTTCGAAGGCCTGGACCATGCGGCCGCGCCACTGGGCGCGCAGCGCCGGGCGCTCGGCCTCGGGCGTGCGGCCTTCGCGGCGGCGCCAGAGTTCGACGATGGCGTGGTGCACATGCTCGGGCGCCAGGTCTTCCACCACCGCACCCTGCAGGTCGCGGCGGGCATCGCCCGCGGCCACGGTCTGCAAGTAGCGGGTGGAGCGGGTGTGCAGGCCCAGCGCGGTCTTGAGGGCTTCGCGCTCGAACACGTCGGGGTGCGCGGCCAGCAGGTCCTGGAAGATGCCGCGCTTGAGCGGGCGGAACACCGCGCCGAACAGCTGCGGGTAGAAGCCGGCCAGTTGCTCGAGCGCCGGGTGCGGCGCGCGCGACGGCGCCGGGGCGTTGCCGTTGCCGGCTCCGGCCGCGGGGCGGGGGCCCGGCCCACGGCGGCCTCCACCGTCCTGCTGCGGACGGCGCTTGCCGGCAGGGCGCCGGGGTTGCGGGGCGGGGGAGCGGGGGTCCTGCACGGCGGAGGAAACCACCTGTTCTGCGGGAGCGGCGGCTGCGTCGGGCACGGAATCTGTCATGGCATGGAGCAAAAGGGCGAATTCGCGATCATGCCAGCGATATGCCCCGGCGCCGAATCGGTGCCTTCGGGCGCCCTGGCGGTGCAGGGCGTACGTTCCGTGCGCGCCACAATCCGGGCATGCAACTCCAGGCCCCCATCCCCCTGCTGCGGATCTTCGACGAAGCCAAGGCCCGCGCTTTCTACCTCGACTACCTGGGCTTCCGGGTGGACTGGGAGCACCGGTTCGAGCCCGGCTTTCCGCTGTACCTGCAGGTCGCCCGCGACGGCTGCGTGCTGCACCTGACCGAACACCACGGCGACGCCTGCCCCGGCGCCGCGCTGCGGATCGCGACGGCCGGCCTGGCCGCGCTGCACGCCGAACTGGCCGCGAAACCGTACGCCTATGCCCGCCCCGGGATCGAGGCGACGCCCTGGGGCTCGCACGACATGGCGATCAAGGACCCGTTCGGCAATCGGCTGGTCTTCACTGCCGACAGCCTGTGAGGCAGCGCCGGCGCCGCGGCACGCCGTGCCGGCCTGTCGGCGCGGACGCTAGTACGGCGGCCGGGTCGGCGGCGAGGGTGACCGCCGCCCGATCCGCTGCAGCCGGTCGCGCAGGGCCAGCATCAGCGTGCGCAGGTGGGTATGGCGCCGCAGGTCGTGCAGGAAGGGCGGCAGCGCCAGCGCCAGCAGCAGCCCGGCCAGCGGCACCACCCACAGGAATCCCACGTACTTGAAGCCGGCGGCGCCGAACAGGCCGCCCCCGACGAAGGCCAGCAGCAGCCCGCCGTGCAGCCGCATGCGCGCCCGGTTGGCGCGCACCTGCGCTTCGGGCGGCGTGCCGCTGCGGTTGTGGTAGAGCAGTTTGCCCAGCTCGATGCCCAGGTCGGTCACGTTGCCGGTCATGTGCGTGCTGCGCACCCGGCCGGCCGAGGCCTTGGTGCCGAGCGCGTTCTGCAGCCCCATGATGAAGGACAGCAGCAGCACCGTGAGCGGCACCGCGAAGGGCGTGGACCAGGTCAGCGTGATCGCGCCCATCAGGCCGAAGGGCAGCAAGAGCCCGGCCTCCAGCAGCAGCGGCAGCGCATAGGCGCTGCGCAGCCGGTGCACCCGCGCCCAGTTGACGATGACCGCGGTGCAGGCCGCGCCGCAGGTGAAGGCCAGCAGCGCGCCGATCGCGTTCAACAGCAGCTCGCCGTGCCCCAGCACCAGGCTGTCGGCCACCTGCGAGGCGAAGCCGGTCATGTGCGAGGTGTACATGTGCACCACCAGCACGCCGCCCGCATTCACCGCGCCCGCATTGAACGCCAGGAAGAAGCCGAGCAGCCGCGTCGTCGCGGGCGTGCGGTGGCGGTCGGCGATGTGGAGCAGGCGGCGCAAACGGGTCCTCCAGGAACGGTGTGCCCACCGGACGGTGGCGCACCGCCGAAGGGTAGCAAACGGGGCGGCACCGGGCGCACAGGCCGGGTGCATCCGGGTGCGCCCGGACAAAAAAAGGCCCGCATCGCTGCGGGCCTAACATCCAAAGGAGACTCTCGCTACAAGAATTCCTGCAGCGCGGGCAACGACGCAAGGGCCGTGCCAGCGCTTCGCAGCATCAACGGTTGTAGGCGGTTTCGCCGTGGGAGGTGATGTCGAGGCCTTCGCGCTCGGACTCTTCCGAGACGCGCAGGCCGATCGTCAGGTCCACCACCTTGAAGGCGATGAACGACACCACGCCGGACCACACGACGGTGACCAGGACGCCCTTCAGCTGCACCCAGACCTGCGACGCGATCGAGTAATCGGCCGAGGTGATGACGGTGGCCGTGACCCAGTCGGACACGTAGCCGGGGCCGCCGAGCGCCGGTGCGTTGAACACGCCGGTCAGGATCGCGCCCAGGATGCCGCACACGCCATGCACGCCGAACACGTCGAGCGAGTCGTCGGCGCCCAGCATCTTCTTCAGGCCGGTCACGCCCCACAGGCCGGCGAAGCCTGCCAGCAGGCCGATCACCAGACCGCCGCCGATGCCGACGTTGCCGGCCGCGGGCGTGATCGCCACCAGGCCCGCCACCGCGCCGGACGCGGCGCCCAGCATCGAGGCCTTGCCGCGCAGCATCGCTTCGCCCAGGCACCAGGTCAGCACGGCGGCGGCGGTGGCCAGCATCGTGTTGACGAAGGCCAGTGCGGCCGTGCCGTTGGCTTCCAGCGCCGAGCCGGCGTTGAAGCCGAACCAGCCCACCCACAGCAGGGCGGCACCGACCATCGTCAGCGTCAGGCTGTGCGGGGTCAGGGCTTCCTTGCCGTAGCCGATGCGCTTGCCGACCACGAAGGCACCCACCAGGCCGGCGACGGCCGCGTTGATGTGCACCACGGTGCCGCCGGCGAAGTCGAGCGCGCCCCACTGCCAGATCAGGCCGGCCTTCGCGTTGAGCGAATCGACCAGTTCCTTGCCGGTGTAGGCGTCGGGACCTTGCCAGAACCAGACCATGTGGGCCATCGGCAGGTAGCTGAAGGTGAACCAGATCGCCATGAACACCAGCACCGCCGAGAACTTGATCCGCTCGGCGAAGGAGCCGACGATCAGCGCGCAGGTGATGCCGGCGAAGGTCGCCTGGAACGCCGCGAACACGATCTCCGGAATGACCACGCCCTTGCTGAAGGTCGCGCCGTTGGCGAAGGTGCCGGCGGTGTTGTCCCAGATGCCCTTCATGAAGAACCGGTCGAACCCGCCGATGAAGGCGTTGCCCTCGGTGAACGCCAGGCTGTAGCCGTAGATGAACCACAGCACGACGATCAGCGAGAAGGTGACCATGACCTGCATCAGCACCGACAGCATGTTCTTGCTGCGGACCAGGCCGCCGTAGAACAGTGCCAGGCCGGGGACGGCCATCATCAGCACCAGCAGGGTACAGACCATCATCCAGCCGGTGTCGCCCTTGTTGGGGACGGCTGCGGCGGCCGCCGGAGCGGCTTCGGCAGCGGCGGGTGCCGCGGTGGCGGCGGCAGGGGCCGCAGCGGCCGGCGCGGTGGACGCGGGCGCGGCGGCTTCGGCGGTCGGCGTCGCGGCGGTCTGCGCCACGGCGAACGAACCACCGGCCAGCAGGCTCATGCCCAGCAACAGGGAGGCAAGCAATTTTTTCATGATGTCAGTGCTTCTTTCTGCGTTCTGCCGGCGTCAAAGCGCCTCGCGGCCGGTTTCGCCGGTACGGATGCGCACGACCTGCTCGAGGTTGTGGACGAAGATCTTGCCGTCGCCGATCTTGCCGGTCCGGGCAGCGCCCTCGACGGCTTCGATCACGCGCTCGACCAGGTCGTCGGAGATGGCGGCCTCGATCTTGACCTTGGGCAGGAAGTCGACGACGTATTCCGCGCCGCGGTAGAGCTCGGTGTGGCCCTTCTGGCGACCGAAGCCCTTGACCTCGGTCACGGTGATGCCCTGCACGCCGATGGCCGAGAGCGCTTCGCGCACCTCGTCGAGCTTGAAGGGTTTGATGATGGCGGTGACGATTTTCATAAGCCGTGTGTCCTGTTGGGTGGCTCCGTGGTCAGAAGCTGTACTTGGCGCCGAGCACCACGCCGGTCTTGCCCAGGAACTTGCCGTTGGCGCCCGATGCGTAGAAGACCTTGTCGGCGTTGGTGCCGACGACCGCGGCCGACAGCGAGAAGCCGTTGCCCAGGTCCTTGCCGAGCGCCAGCGAGTAGTCGGTGTACGAGGCGTAGCCGTTGTCCTTGAAGTACTGGCGGCCGACGTGCGGCGTGAGCGAGAAGCCCTCGCCCAGGTCGAACGCGGCGGCCGCTTCCAGGTAGCCGCTGCCCCGGCTGTTCGGCACGCCGAAGGTTTCCTTGCCCAGGCTGTGCGAGTACTTGACCGTCAGCATCTTCCAGGTGCCGGCGGCGTACAGCTCGGTCGTGTTGGGGGTGGTGGCGAAGTTCTCGCGGGGGTACTGGTAGCGCAGCAGGCCGATGTCGTAGGAGAAGTCGTCGTTGACCTTGCCCTTGTAGCCGCCGTAGAAATCGAGCTCGACCGGACCCTTGCCGCCGGGAATGTCCTCCAGGATGCGGATGGTGGAGCCCCAGAAGCCCAGGTAGAAACCGCTTGCATGCGCGAAGTCGATGCCGCCCTGCAGAGCCGGCTTCAGGCGCGATTGCGAAATGCCACGGAAGCGGTAGTCGGAGACCACGCCCACGTTGTACGACAGGGTGTAGGCAGGCTCGGCCGCGGTCTGCGCAAAAACGGTGGCCGAAGCCGCGGCAGCAGCGATCGCAAGCAGGGTTTTCTTCATGGCTCTTCTTCTCCGGAGGGTTTTGATGGCGGTGACAAATTGGCACAGCGCTGGGTGCACGAACCGTGCCAGTCGGCAATGCTGGCACCGCGGGTACCGCCCGGGTCTAAAGAATGCGCAAAAAATGCACCATGAACGCGCATGTAAAGCATCAATCATCGGCAGCATGCCAACCCTCAGCACCACGCGAGTGCATGCACCAAGGGCAGGCTTGGAGGCACCGGTAAGCACACGCATGGTGATCGGCTTTTTGCAACGGCCGCGATCCGCCGAAAGGCAACGGTTTCGGTACGGCGGTGGGCAGAATCACTGGATTTACATACAGGAAACCCATGGCACTCGCCACCGTCCAAAGCCGCGCCCTGCAGGGCCTCGACGCCGCCGCCGTGACGGTGGAGGTGCATCTGGCCAACGGCCTGCCCAGCTTCACCCTGGTCGGGCTGGCCGATGTGGAGGTGAAGGAGGCGCGGGAGCGGGTGCGGTCGGCGCTGCAGAACGCGGGGCTGGAGTTCCCGCACAACAAGCGGATCACCGTCAACCTGGCACCGGCCGATCTGCCGAAGGATTCGGGGCGGTTCGACCTGCCGATCGCGCTCGGCATCCTTGCGGCGAGCGGGCAGCTCGACGGGGCGCAGCTGGCGGGCTGGGAGTTCGCGGGCGAGCTGTCGCTGTCGGGCGAGCTGCGGCCGGTGCGCGGCGCACTGGCCACCGCGCTGGCGCTGCGCCGGTCGGCGCCGGGCATCCGGCTGGTGCTGCCGACCGAGAGCGCGGGCGAGGCGGCATTGGTCCCGGGACGCGAGGTCTACGGTGCGCGGCACCTGCTCGACGTGGTGCAGCGCTTCCTGCCGCCCGCCATGGCGGCGCAGGCCGCGGCCGGCGATACCGGCGCGGCGGCCCTGCACAGCGGCTGGGCGCGGATGGAGCCGGCCGCCACCGGGCCGCAGCCCGTGTACGCCGACCTGTCCGACGTGAAGGGCCAGGCCGCCGCCAAGCGGGCGCTGGAGATCGCCGCGGCCGGCGGCCACAGCCTGCTGATGGTGGGGCCGCCGGGTTCGGGCAAGTCGATGCTGGCGCAGCGCTTCGCCGGCCTGTTGCCGCCGATGGAGCTGGACGAGGCGCTGGAAAGCGCCGCCATCGCCAGCCTGGCGGGCCGCTTCGCGCTGGAGCGCTGGGGCACGCGGCCGACCTGCAGCCCGCACCACACGGCCAGCGCGGTGGCCCTGGTGGGTGGGGGCTCGCCGCCGAGGCCAGGAGAGATTTCGCTCGCCCACTACGGCGTGCTCTTTCTGGACGAGCTGCCCGAATTTCCGCGCGCCGCCCTGGAGGCGCTGCGCGAGCCGCTGGAGACCGGCACCATCACGATCGCCCGCGCCGCCCGGCGTGCCGAGTTTCCTGCGCGCTTCCAGCTCGTCGCAGCGATGAACCCGACGCCCTGCGGCGGCCTGGGCACGGTGGAGCAGCCCTACCGCTCTTCGCCCGAACAGATCGCCCGCTACCAGGCGCGGCTGTCGGGCCCGCTGCTCGACCGGATCGACCTGCAGATCGAGGTGCCCTCCCTTCCGGCCGACGAGCTGCTGCAGGCCCCGCCCGGCGAAGGCACATCCGCGATCCGTGCGCGGGTGGTAGCCGCCCGGCAGCGCGCGATGCAGCGCCAGGGCCACGCCAACCAGGCGCTGCAGGGCCAGGCGATCGACACCCACGTGCCGTTGGAGCCGGCCACCCTCGCCTTCCTGCAGAAGACCGCCGCCAAGCTGGGCTGGTCGGCGCGCAGCACGCACCGGGCACTGAAGGTGGCCCGCACCATCGCCGACCTGGCGGGGGCCGACGCGGTGCAGACCGCGCATGTCGCCGAAGCGGTGCAGTACCGGCGGGCGCTGCGGCCGGCGGCGGGCTAGCGCCGCATTGCTATATTTTCCATAGCTGGCAGCCGGCGATCCGCGCCGGCCAGCGCCACTTTTCGCCGCCAAATCGGCCGGTGTGCTGCTGGGCTCGCATCCGGCCGCCGCGCGGATGGCTCGGTGCCTGCCGGAGCACCCTGCGCACTGCCGGCCCAAAGCCCCTGCAGCCACACCGGTCGATGTTCCCAAGGCGACAGCGCGGCCCCGGGCGCTTCTCAAGAATGGTCCGCACAACCACAACGGAGACACCGCCATGACCCGCCCCTGCCCGACCCGCGGCACGCCGCCGCCTGCCCGCCGCGCGCTGCTGGCCGCCCTGCCCGCCCTGTTCTGCGCACCCTGGGCGCTGGCCCAGACCGCCGCCGCGCCCACCACCGGCGGCTTCCCCGGCCGGCCGCTGCGCATCGTCGTGCCCTACCCGCCCGGCGGCGCGACCGACGTGCTGGCGCGGGTGCTGGCCGAGAAGATGGCGCCGCGCCTGGGCCAGCCGGTGGTGGTCGACAACAAGCCCGGTGCCTCGGCCATCCTGGGCACCGACGCGGTCGCCAAGGCCGCGCCCGACGGCCACACGGTGGTGCTGACGCTCAGCCAGTCGCTGCTGACCAACATGTTCCTGTACGAGAAGCTGCCCTACGACCCGCGCCGCGACCTGGTGATGGTCACGCAGATCGCGGTGGCGCCGGTGCTGCTGGTGGTGCACCCGGGCGTGCCCGCCAACACCGGGCCCGAGCTGCTGGCGTACGCCAAGGCGAACAAGGGCAAGCTCAGCTACGGCTCCTGGGGCGTGGGCGCCTACCCGCACCTGGCCGGCGCCCACATGAGCCTGACCCAGCAGGCCGACATGGCCCACATCGCCTACAAGGGCGAGGCGCCGATGATGCAGGACCTGATCGGCGGCCAGATCCAGATGGCCTACGCCAGCGTGCTGCAGGCCAGGCCGCACATCGAGGCCGGCCGGATCAAGGTGATCGGCACCACCGGCGACCGCCGCATGTCCGCCCTGCCGCAGGTGCCGACGCTGGCCGAGCAGGGCCTGACCGACCCGGCCTACCGCGTCGCCGGCTGGCTGGCGATGGCCGCGCCCGCCGGCACGCCGGCCCCCATCGTGCAGCGCTGGGCCGAAGAGGTGCGCCTGGCCAGCGAGCAGCCCGACGTGGCCGCCCGCATCGCCGCGATGGGCTTCGAGCGCAAGGCCAGCACGCCGCAGCAGTTCGCCGCCGCCTACGCCGCCGAGGTGCCGGTATGGGAAAGCCTGGTGCGGCAATCGGGCGCGCGGCTGGAGTGAGCGTCGCAACAACGGGACGACCTGCGCCCCGCTCCGCATCCGCCGCACGTAAAATCGCCGTTCCCCGAGGAGCGTTGCAGCGGCCTGTGTCCCAGTGCCGTCAGGCTCGGGCCGCATCTCCCTTCGCAACGACGCTCACCTGATCCGCCCCACAGGTGAGCCCATGCCGTCCGTTCCTTCCGCTTCCGTTCCCGCCCCTGCCGCCGTGCCCCCGATGAAGCTCTCCGGCCTGGAGCCGGTGTCGATCGGCGACGGCACGCTGTTCGTCAACGTGGGCGAGCGCACCAACGTCACCGGCTCGAAGGCCTTCGCCCGGATGATCCTCAACGGCGAGTACGACCAGGCGCTGTCGGTCGCGCGGCAGCAGGTCGAGAACGGCGCCCAGGTGATCGACATCAACATGGACGAGGCGATGCTCGACAGCAAGGTCGCCATGGTGCGCTTCCTGAACCTGATCGCGTCCGAGCCCGATATCGCCCGGGTGCCGATCATGGTCGACAGCTCGAAGTGGGAGGTGATCGAGGCCGGCCTGCGCTGCATCCAGGGCAAGGGCATCGTCAACTCGATCAGCATGAAGGAGGGCGTCGAGAAGTTCAAGCACGAGGCACGCCTCGTGCGGCGCTACGGCGCGGCGGCGGTGGTGATGGCCTTCGACGAGGCCGGCCAGGCCGACACCTTCGCCCGCAAGATCGAGATCTGCGAGCGCGCCTACCGGGTGCTGGTCGACGAGGTGGGCTTCCCGCCCGAGGACATCATCTTCGACCCCAACATCTTCGCGGTGGCCACCGGCATCGAGGAGCACAACAACTACGCGGTCGATTTCATCGAGGCCGTGCGCTGGATCAAGCAGCACCTGCCGGGCGCGAAGATCTCGGGCGGTGTCTCGAACGTCAGCTTCTCGTTCCGCGGCAACGACCCGGTGCGCGAGGCCATCCACACCGTGTTTTTGTACCACGCGATCCAGGCGGGCATGGACATGGGCATCGTCAACGCCGGCATGGTGGGCGTCTACGACGACCTGGAGCCGGTGCTGCGCGAGCGGGTCGAGGACGTGGTGCTCAACCGCCGGCCCGACGCGGGCGAGCGCCTGGTCGAGATCGCCGAGACCGCCAAGAGCGGCGCCAAGGACGAGAGCAAAAAGCTCGAATGGCGCGGCACGCCCGAGGCGCCGGTGGCGGTGGGCCAGCGCCTGGCGCACGCCATGGTGCACGGCATCACCGACTTCATCGTGGACGACACCGAGGAGGCCTACCGCGAGATCCTGGCCACCGGCGGCCGGCCGCTGCATGTGATCGAAGGCCCGCTGATGGACGGCATGAACGTCGTCGGCGACCTGTTCGGCGCGGGCAAGATGTTTTTGCCGCAGGTGGTCAAGTCGGCCCGGGTGATGAAGCAGGCGGTGGCCCACCTGCTGCCCTACATCGAGGAAGAAAAGCTGCGCGACGAGGCCGCCGGCCGCGACGTGCGTACCAAGGGCAAGATCATCATCGCCACCGTCAAGGGCGACGTGCACGACATCGGCAAGAACATCGTCACCGTCGTGCTCCAGTGCAACAATTTCGAAGTGGTGAACATGGGCGTGATGGTGCCCTGCCACGAGATCCTGGCGCGCGCCAAGGTCGAGGGCGCCGACATCGTCGGCCTCTCGGGCCTGATCACGCCGAGCCTGGAGGAGATGCAGTACGTGGCCGGCGAGATGCAGCGCGACGACCATTTCCGCATCAAGAAGATCCCGCTGCTGATCGGCGGCGCCACCACCAGCCGGGTGCACACCGCCGTCAAGATCGCGCCGCACTACGAAGGCCCGGTCGTCTACGTGCCGGACGCCTCGCGCAGCGTGGGCGTCGCGCAGAACCTGCTCTCCGACCAGGCCGCGCAGTACATCGACGAGATCAACGCCGACTACGAGAAGGTGCGCGCGCAGCACGCCAACCGCAAGCAGACGCCGATGTGGCCGCTGGCCAAGGCGCGCGCCAACAAGACGCCGGTCGACTGGGCGGCCTACGCACCGCCGGTGCCCAAGTTCCTCGGCCGCCGGCTGTTCAAGAACTTCGATCTGACTGAGCTGGCCAAGTACATCGACTGGGGCCCGTTCTTCCAGACCTGGGACCTGGCCGGCCCGTTCCCCGCGATCCTGAAGGACGAGGTCGTCGGGACCGAGGCGGTGCGCGTCTACGCCGACGGCCAGCGGATGCTCAAGCGCCTGATCGAGGGCCGCTGGCTGCAGGCCAACGCGGTCGTCGGCTTCTGGCCGGCCAACACCGAGCGCGCCGACGACATCGTGCTCTACACCGACGAGAACCGGCTGGAGCCCGCGCTCACCTGGTACGGCATGCGCCAGCAGACCGAGAAGCAGGCGATCGAGGGCGTCATGCGGCCGAGCCGCTGCCTGGCCGACTTCGTCGCGCCGCGCGAGAGCGGGCTGCAGGACTATGTCGGCATGTTCGCGGTGACCGCCGGCATCGGCGTCGAGAAGAAGGAGAAGTTCTTCCAGGACGACCTCGACGACTACTCCGGCATCATGCTCAAGGCCCTGGCCGACCGGCTGGCCGAGGCCTTCGCCGAGTACCTGCACGAGCGGGTGCGCAAGGACCTGTGGGGCTACGCCGCCGGCGAGGCCCTGAGCGCCGAGGACATGATCGCCGAGCAGTACCGCGGCATCCGCCCCGCGCCCGGCTACCCGGCCTGCCCCGACCACAGCGTCAAGCGCGACATGTTCGCCGCGCTCGGCTGCGACGACATCGGCATGGGCCTGACCGACTCGCTGGCGATGACGCCGGCCGCCAGCGTCAGCGGCTTCTACCTGGCGCACCCGGACAGCACCTACTTCAACGTCGGCAAGATCGGCGAGGACCAGCTGCAGGACCAGGCCGCCCGCCGCGGGATGGACGCCGCACTGTTGGAGCGCCTGCTGGCACCCAATCTGTGAGCAGATGAACCGGCCCGCCCTGTAACAGAGGCCCTGCCGCTTACCGCGCCTTACAAAGCGACAACCGCCCGTTGCCGTGCGCTGTGTACCTTGGCCGCATGCCGAACGTTTCATCTGGAACACCGGTTTCGATACGAGGAATGCCATGAACACTGCCCACGACACCCTGACCTCCCCCACCGGCCCTTCGCAGCCGGCCCTGAAGCCCCTGTGGATCGCGATCGGCGCACTGGGCGCGGCCGTGGTGGCCCTGGGCGGTACCCTGGCCTACCAGAACCTGCGCGACGACCATGCCGCGGCCCCGGCGGCCGTCACCGCCAGCGCCGCCGCACCCGGCCTGGCCGGTGCGCCGAACGCACACGACGACCTGGTCGAGCCGCCCCGCGACACCGCGGCCGCGGTGACCGCACCGCCCGCCACGGCGCTCGCCCCCGTCGCACAAAGCCCCGCTCCGGTTCGCCCGGCGCCCGCTCCGGTGGTGCGCGCACCCGTGGCGCCGGCCGGCGGCTACCGGCAGCAACCGGCCTATTCGCCCAGCTATCCGCAGACGCCGATGCCGGTCGCCCAGGTGTGCGAGACCTGCGGCCGGATCGAATCGGTCACACCGGTGCAGCGCAGTGCGCCGATCCCGGGCGTCGCGGGCCTGGGCGTCGGCGCACTGGCCGGCGGCGTGCTGGGCGGGGTGCTGGGCAACCAGATCGGCCACGGCACCGGCCGCGCTGCGGCCACCGTGCTGGGCGCCGTGGGCGGCGGCTACCTGGGCAACACCGTCGAGCAGCGCACCCGCACCGTCACCGCCTACCAGGTGCGCGTGCGGATGGACGACGGCTCCACCCGCACCTTCGAGCGTGCCCAGGCGGTGCCGGTCGGCGAGCGCATCACCCTGGAAGGCCGCGGCTTCCGCCTGGGCCAGGGCGCCGCCTACTCGTCGAACGATCCGTACTACCGCAACGTGTCGCAGCCCCAGGGCAGCTACTCCACCACCGGCCAGTACTGAAATCCCGGGGCCTGCGGCACAGCAGGCCCGGTTTGCGGCACACGCCTACCCGCCCCGTGGCGGCTCTCGGCTAAGGTCGGTGCATCCCGACCGATGCCGGCCCCGCCGGCCTGTGTGCCATGCCTTTCTCCCACCCCGCCTTCGCCCATGCCCTGGGCACCCGTGCCCTGCGGCCGGCGCAGCCCGGCATGCGGGCGTTCCAGCTCTGGATGGACGCCGACGGCCTGCGCATGAGCGCCGCGATGTCGTTCTACGGCGTACTGAGCCTGGCGCCGCTGCTGGTGCTGTTGGTGGCGGTGCTCGGCTGGTGGCTGGACCGCAGCTATGTCGAGACCGAGCTGCTCGACCAGATCACCGCCGTCATCGGCCCGCGCGGTGCCGACGGCGTGCGCCAGGCGCTGGCCAGCGCGCAGAAACCGTCGGAGGGCATCGTCGCCTCGGTGATCGCGTTCGCGCTGCTGCTCTTTGGCGCGACCGGCGTGTTCGCCGAACTGCAATCCGCCTTCGAGCGGGTCTGGCAGCAGGGCCGGCCGCCGGCACCGCCCAGCAAGTGGTGGTACGCCGCATCGCTGCGGCTGCGCGGGGTAGGCTACATCCTGGCCTTCGGCTTCCTGCTGATGGTGTCCCTGGTCCTCACCACGGTGCTGGAGGTGGTGTCGGGTTGGGCCGGCGCCTGGCTGCCGTTGGAGCCGCTGCTGCGCATCCTGAACCAGCTGATCGCCTTCGCCTTCTGCACCGCGCTGTTCGCCGGGATGATGCGGCTCTCCACCGGCCCGAAGCCGTCGCTGCGCTACATGGTGATGGGCGGTGCCATCGGCGCCACGCTGTTCACCGTCGGCAAGTACGTGCTGGCGCTGTACCTGTCGCGGGCGGCGCTGGTGTCGGCCTACGGCGCGGCCGGCTCGTTGGTGGTGCTGCTGATGTGGATCTATTTCTCGTCGGCGATCCTGCTGCTGTCGGCGGGGTGCGCGCGGGCGCTGTCGGATGCGGCGGCGGAGGCGGCGCTGCGGGAGCAGGAGAAGGAAGCGGCGGTCGCAGCGGCGGTGGCGGCCACCGACGCTTCGGCGGGGCCGACCACCCCGGAGGCGTTTTCGAAAGGAAAGTAGCCAGGGCCGGCGCCGATCGCGGGCCTCCAGCTATCGATTAAATAGCAATCGCACGCTCAGTGCGCACCCACCACCACCGGAATCTCGGTGGCCGGCGGCGTGTTGCGGCTGCGGCCGCAGCGCACGATGCCGTCGATCATCACCATGCCGACGCCCGGGATGTCGCCCAGCTGCACGCTCTCCAGCAGGCCCGGCGCGGGCGAATGCTGCGCCCGGTCCATGAACACGAAATCGGCGGCGCGGCCCACTTCCACCAGACCGCAGTTGAGACTGCGGATCCTGGCGGTATTGCCGGTGGCGAAGCAGAACACCAGCTCGGCCGGGATGTTGGCGATCGAGGACAGCATCGCCACCATCCGCAGGATGCCCAGCGGCTGCACGCCCGAGCCGGCGGGGCCGTCGGTGCCCAGGATCACCCGGTGCGGGCACTTCAGTTCCAGCGCCGCCTTGGCGGCGGCGATGGCGACGCGCTCGTTGCCGTTGTGCACGATCTCGATGGCGCGCGACGATTTCTCGCACAGCTCGCAGACGTGCGCCTCGGGCAGGGAGGTGTGGCCGCCGTTGATGTGGCCGATGATGTCGGCGTCGGCCTCCAGCACCACGTCCTTGTCGATCAGGCCCGAGCCGGGGATCGACGGGCCGCCGGTGTGGATCGTGCTCTGGATGCCGTACTTGCGCGCCCAGCCCACCATCTCCTTGGCCTCGTAGCCGGCCTTGACCGAGCCCAGGCCCACCTCGCCCAGCAGCGTCACGCCGGCCTCGGCCAGCTCCTTGAAATCGCTCTCGACCATCCCGCGCTCGATGATCGGCGCGCCGGCCAGCACCTTCACGCCGCCGGGGCGGAAGTTGTCGAAGGCGCGCTGCGCGGTGATCGCCAGCGCCTTGAGGCCGACGATGTCCTTCGGACGGCCGGGCAGGTGCACCTCGCCGGCCGAAATCATCGTGGTCACACCGCCGTGCATGGTGGAGTCGATCCAGCCCATCTGCCCCTGGCGCGGCGTCCAGTCGCCGAACACCGGGTGCACGTGGCTGTCGATCAGGCCGGGCGCCACGCAGGTCTGGCGGCAGTCGATGACGGTCTTGGCGCCTTCGACGTCGCAGTCCTTGTATTTGCCGACCGCGACGATCAGGCCGTCCTGCACGACGATGGTGTCGGCATCGAGGATCGGCCGGTCGATGTCGCCCGAGAGCAGCAGACCGATGTTCTGGATGACGACCTTGCCGGAGGTCGCGCTGGTGGTGATGTCTGCCATGAAAGCTCCGTGGGCGCGCGGGCGGTGGGCCGCCCTGCGGGGGATGGGTTTGGTGTAGTGGATACTACATAGACCGTCGCCCGCATGCAAGCCGCGTGCCGTGCCGTGCGCGACACCGGCCGGCGCACAGGGCCGCGGCCTCGGGGCGGCGGCGCAGGCCGTGCGCTAGCCGGCCGGCGCTGGCGCCACCGCGCGCAGCACCACGTCGATCATGAAGGCGTCCCAGTGGGCCAGCGCCTCGGGCTGCTCGATCTCCTCGCCCAGGAAGGCCGACAGCGTGTAGCGGTTGGACTGGTAGAAGTAGCCCATCGACGCGATCAGCAAATACAGGTCCCGCGCCTGCATGTCGTGGCGGAAGACGCCGGCGCGCACGCCGCTCTCGAGCACCTGCGCGATCACCGAGACGGCCGGCGACGAGTATTCGCGCGCCCGCATCGACTTGGAGATGTGCTTGCCCTTGTGCAGGTTCTCGGTGTTGAGCAGGGTGACGAACTCCGGGTGCTTGCGGTAGTAGCCGCTCACGAAGCGCACCACCGCCTTCAGCGATTCCACCGGCGTGTCCAGCCGGATGTCGAGCGCCGCCTCGGCCTCGTTCATGCGGCTGTAGATCGTCTCGATCACCGCGATGAACAGGCCCTCTTTGCTGCCGAAGTAGTAGTAGATCATCCGGTCGAAGGACTTGGCCGCCTTCGAGATCTTCTCGACGCTGCCGCCCTCGTAGCCATAGCGGGCGAACACCTTGGTCGCCGCCTTCAGGATGTTGTCGCGCGTGGTCTGTGCGGCCAGCTCCCGCACCCCGGTGCCGCGGGTGCCGGTTTTTTTCGCGGCGGGCTTGCGTTCAGCCATGCGAGCCAGGTGCAGCGCAGCGAAGTGAGAAGCCGAGGGGCCTCACGGCCGCCGCCGGGCCGCCCCAAGGCGGCCGAGCCTTCCCCCCGGGGGATGGCGAACTACACGCAGCGCAGCGAAGTGAGAAGCCGAGGGGCCTCACGGCCGCCGCCGGGCCGCCCCAAGGCGGCCGAGCCTTCCCCTCGGGGGATGGCGAACTACACGCAGCGCAGCGGAGTGAGAAGCCGAGGGGCCTCATTTTTCAGCGAAGGCCCGTTCGATGACGAAGTCGCCGGGGGTGGAAGTATTGCCTTCCTTGAAGCCGCGGCTCTCCAGCAGGTGCTTCAGGTCGGTCAGCATGTGCGGGCTGCCGCAGAGCATCACCCGGTCTTCGGCGGCGTTGATCGGCGGCAGGCCCAGGTCGGCCTCGAGCTTGCCGGTCTCGATCAGCTCGGTGATGCGGCCCATGTTGCGGTAGCTCTCGCGGGTCACCGTGGGGTAGTAGAGCAGCTGGCTGCGCACCAGGTCGCCCAGGAACTCGTGGTTGGGCAGGTGCTCGGTGACCATGTCGTGGTAGGCCAGCTCGTCGACCTGGCGCACGCCGTGGACCAGGATCACCTTCTCGAACTTCTCGTAGGTCTCCGGGTCGCGGATGATCGACAGGAAGGGCGCCAGGCCGGTGCCGGTGCCCAGCAGGTACAGGCGCTTGCCGGGCAGGGTGTAGTCGGTCAGCAGGGTGCCGGTGGGTTTGCGGCCGACGATGATCGTGTCGCCCACCTGGATGTGCTGCAGCCGCGAGGTGAGCGGGCCGTTGTCGACCTTGATGCTCAGGAACTCGAGGTGCTCCTCGTAGTTGGCGCTGGCGATGCTGTAGGCCCGCAGCAGCGGCTTGTCGTTGACGCGCAGGCCGATCATCGTGAAATGGCCGTTGGAGAAGCGCAGCGACGGGTCGCGCGTCGTGGTGAAGGTGAACAGGCGGTCGGTCCAGTGGTGAACGGAGAGAACGCGTTCTTCGTTGAAGGCACTCATGGTCGTGGCAAGGGCGATTGAAGGATGGAGGAAAGCCGACGGGCCCGGCAGGGGCCTGGCGGCGAGAGCGGGTTGTCTCCGGTGTCCATCGTGGTGGCCAGCGGCAGGGCAGCCGCGGATACCGCGATGGTAGGGCATCGGCCGGGCATGCACCGAACCCAGGCGTTGGGGCCGTTGCGGGCCATCGCGGTGCGTGCGCGGCGCCCTGGAAAAGTGCGGAAAAACACCGGTTGCGGCTCCTGAACGAATGCGCTACATTGATCCGAAATGTAGCGCTCACAACATTTTGATGTAGTGAATGCTACACAAAATGACAGGCGTGTTCAAGCGGTGCCGGCGGCGATGTGCCGGCACCGCGATTCGCCCCCGGTGCCCCACGAGCAGAGATCCCACGCATGACGGAACATACGAAGACCGACGGCCTGCCCGGCATGGACATGCCGGTGCCGACGCCTCCGCCGGAGGCCGCCGCCGTGCGCAGCGCCCGGCCCGCCGTGCCCAAGATCGAGTGCAACGCCTGCCCGGTGCTGTGCCAGATATCGGAAGGCCGCACCGGCGCCTGCGACCGCTACGCCAACCAGGCAGGGGCGCTGGTGCGGGTCGATCCGGTGGTGCTGCTGCGCCGCACGCTGGCCGCCGGCGAGGCCGGGCTGGTGGCCTTCGCGCCGCCCGGTACCGAAGCTGCCGCGGCCGGCGACAGCGCGGGCGACGCCGCCCCGCCGCCCGCCGTCTGGAGCGGCGACCTGCTGCACGCCGACGAGGTCTTCGTCACCGGCGTCGGCTCCTCCACCACCTACCCCGACTACAAGCCCGCGCCCTTCATCGTGTCGTCGCAGGCGCAGGGCGTCGACATGGTGACGGTCGTCACCGAAGGCATCTTCAGCTACTGCAGCTTCAAGGTGAAGATCGACACCGACCGCTTCCTCGGCCCCGAGCAGGCCAACATCCGCTGCAAGGGCGAGGTGGTGGGCCATGTGACCACGGCGGAGTACGGCTCGCAGATGCTGTCGCTCGGCGGGGTGCACCATCTCACCGGCGGCAGCAAGAAAGAGGGCCGCATCACCGCCGAGATGATGCAGCTGCTGGGCAACAAGCAGGCGGTGGAGCTCACCATCGACGGCGGCTCGCAGATCGTGGTGCAGGCCGGCCGCGCGCCCATCGTCAACGGGGTGGAGGAGCAGCGGATGCGGGTCGGCTGCGGCTCGGCCACCATCGGCATCTTCGCCAAGCAGCTGCTCGGCCATGTGGACGAGGTGGTGGTGGTCGACGACCACATCACCGGCGTGCTGTCGGAGCACCAGGCCGGCCGCTGCCTGGACATGCGCAGGTCGGGCATCCAGATGCTCGGCCGCAAGTCGACGCCGGGCCGTTATTTCCAGGTGGCCAACCCCGGCACCGGATGGGGCGGCACCGACATCGCCGAGCCGCTCTCGATCATCGAGGGCTGGGACGACGGCACCGCCTGGCCGGGCCTGCGCCTGCTGATGACCTCCACCACCGGCGAGCACGCCGCCTGGTACGTGCTGGACGCGCAGCTGCGGCCGGTCGAGCAGCCGATGCCGGCCGAGGTGCGCGCGGTGGTCGAGCGCATCGGCGAGAACTGCGAGCCCTCGCTGTGCACCGTGCTGTTCCTGGGCGGCGCCGGCGGCAGCCTGCGGGCCGGCGTCACCGACAACCCGGTGCAGCTCACCCGGGCGATCAAGCAGGCGCTGGTCAACGTGACCTGCGGCGGCGCGCCGGCCTATGTCTGGCCCGGCGGCGGCATCACCGTGATGGCCGACGTGATGCGCATGCCCGACAACAGCTTCGGCACCGTGCCCACGCCCGCCATCGTGGCGCCGATCGAATTCAGCATGCCCCTGGACGACTACGGCCTGCTGGGCGGCCACCTGGACCATGTGCGGCCGCTGGAGCAGGTGCTGCGCACCGGCGGCTGGCACACCGACGGCACGCCGCGCGCCCTGCGCTGGGTGCCGCAGCCGGCCGCCAATCCCTGGCCGCTGGGCCACGCGCCGCTGCTGGGCTGACCACGGTGGCCGCCTCCCGCGCGACGCTCCCGGACGACCGCTGGCATTTCCAGCACGGCCCGATCGACCTGGTCATCGGGGCCGAGGGCGATGCCGCCGCCGTGGCCGATGCGCATGCGGCGGCCTGGCGGCGCTTTCTGCCGCTGCTCGACGAACTGGTCGCGGAGTTGCCCGCGCTGCGGCGGCCGGTCGGTGCCGATTGCCCGGTGCAGGGCCCGGTGGCGCGCCGCATGTGGCGCGCCTGCGCGCCGCACCGCGCCGTCTACCTGACCCCGATGGCGGCGGTGGCCGGCAGCGTGGCGCAGGAGATCGTCGCCTGCTACGACCGGCCGGGCATTAGCCGCGCCTGGGTCAACAACGGCGGCGACATCGCGCTGCACCTGGCGCCGGGCGCGCAGGTGCGGGTGGGCCTGGTGGCCGACGTGGCGCGATTCGGTCTCGAACGGATGGCCGACGCCGCGGTGCACGGCATCGCCACCGACGGCCGGTTCGCCGTCGATGCGGCGCTGCCGGTGCGCGGCATCGCCACCAGCGGCTGGCGCGGCCGCAGCTTCTCGCTCGGCATCGCCGACAGCGTCACCGTGCTGGCCCGCACCGCGGCCGAGGCCGATGCCTGCGCCACCCTGGTCGCCAACGCGGTGAACGTCGACGACGCCCGCATCCTGCGCCGCCCGGCCTGCGACCTGAAGGACGACAGCGACCTGGGCCGCCTGCCGGTCACGGCAGAGGTGCCGCCGCTGGGCGCCGACGCGGTGCGCCGCGCACTCGCCGCCGGCCTGCAGGAGGCCTGGCGCCTGCGCGACGCCGGCCACCTGTGGGCGGCCGCGCTGGTCTGCCAGGGCCGGCTGGTGGTCGCGCAGAATGCGCATGCGGCGCAGCCTGCCCCCTCGCTGCCGGCAGGGCCCGCGCCGTTGCGGGTTGGTTCGGTATTTGCTTAACGAATGGCAGGATTTCCCAGCATGATCGAGATACGACGCACCTTCACCCACGTGGAAGACATCCACCACGAGTTCGGACCGCCGGCGCGCGTGCCGCTGCGCCGCGGCTTCGTTTGCGCGGTGCTGGCCAACCCGTACGCCGGCCGCTACGAGGCCGACATCCTGCCGATGATGGACGCGCTGCAGCCGGTGGGCCTCGACATGGCACGCCGCCTGCTGGCCGCGATGGACGTGCCCGCCGACCGCATCGCCACCTACGGCAAGGGCGCCATCGTCGGCGCCGCCGGCGAGCTGGAGCACGGCGCGCTTTGGCACGTGCCCGGCGGCTATGCGATGCGCGAGCTGCTCGGCTGGAAGGGCGACCGCGCGGCCTACGCCAGCGGCACCATCGTCGAGAAGAAGGGCCAGCCGGCCAACGCGCTCTCCATCGTGCCCTCGACCAAGAAGGTCGGCCCGCCCGGCGCCATGCTCGACGTGCCGCTGACCAACATCAACGCCAGCTACGTGCGCGGCCAGTTCGACGCGATCGAGGTGCGGGTGCCCGGCGCGCCGGCCTCCGACGAGATCGTGTTCGTCCTCGCCATGACCACCGGCTACCGCGTCCATGACCGCGTCGGCGGCCTGCGCGCCGAGAACATCGCCCAGTGGGATGGATTGAGATGACCCCCCGATGCGCCTGCGGCGCTTCCCCCCAGGGGGCGATACCAGCGGCCCGGCAAAGCCGGTTCCGCGGTATCCCTGAAACAGGCAGCGTCCGCCACGTATCGAACGTGCGGCCCGCATCCACTGCGCCCCTCTCAATCGAACCGTGCCAGGAGACTCCATGACAGCCAACATCCGCAAGATCGTCGTCCAGGTGGACGAGGTGCGCATCGAGATGGGCCAGCCCATCGACCCGCCGACCCGCCGCGCGCTGGCGATGGCGGTGATCGCCAATCCGTACGCCGGCCGCTACTCCGAGAACCTGGACGAGCTGGTCGCGATCGGCGAGGAGCTGGGCGCGCTGCTGGGCCGCAAGTGCGTCGAGGCGCTGGGCATCGCGCCCGGCGCCGCGCAGAGCTACGGCAAGGCCGCCATCGTCGGCGAGGCCGGCGAGCTGGAGCATGCCGCCGCGATCCTGCACCCCCGGCTGGGCGCGCCGCTGCGCGAGGCGGTCGAGAAGGGCGCGGCCCTGGTGCCGTCGGCCAAGAAGCAGGGCGGCCTGGGCACCGCTATCGACGTGCCGCTGGGCCACAAGGACGCCGCCTTCGTCCGCAGCCACTTCGATGCGATGGAGGCCCGCGTGGCCGACGCGCCGCGCGCCGCCGAGATCGTGGTGGCGGTGGTCGTCACCGACAGCGGCCGCCCGCTGCCGCGCATCGGCGGCCTGCAGGCCCACGAGATCCAGGGCACCGACGGCCTGCGCTGAGTCCCGTCGCACCGCATTCACCCCCTCCCCACCCGTTCACCATCCGCAAGGAGCAGCTCCCATGAAGACGACATTGCACCTCAGCGCCGCGCTCGCCGCCGGCATGGCCCTCTCGGCCGCAGCGCATGCGCAGGGCACGATCAAGATCGGCGAGATCAACAGCTACAAGGCGCAGCCCGCTTTCCTGGAGCCCTACAAGAAGGGCATGGAGCTGGCGGTGGACGAGATCAACGCCGCCGGCGGCGTCAACGGCAAGAAGCTGGAGCTGATCACCCGCGACGACAACGCCAACCCCGGCGACGCGGTGCGGATGGCCGAAGAGCTGGTCTCGCGCGAGCAGGTCGACGTGCTGACCGGCTCCTTCCTCTCCAACACCGGCCTGGCGCTGACCGACTTCGCCAAGCAGAAGAAATTCTTCTACCTGGCCGGCGAGCCGCTGACCGACAAGATCGTCTGGCAGAACGGCAACAAGTACACCTACCGCCTGCGCCCTTCCACCTACATGCAGGTGGCGATGCTGGTGCCCGAGGCGGCCCGGATGAAGAAGAAGCGCTGGGCGCTGGTCTACCCCAACTACGAGTACGGCCAGTCGTCGATCGCCACCTTCAAGAAGCTGCTGAAGGAAGCCCAGCCGGATGTCGAGTTCGTCGCCGAGCAGGCGCCGCCGCTCGGCAAGGTCGATGCCGGCAGCGTGGTGCAGGCCCTGGCCGATGCCAAGCCCGACGCGATCTTCAACGTGCTGTTCGGCGCCGACCTGTCTAAGTTCGTGCGCGAGGGCAACACCCGCGGCCTGTTCAAGGACCGCGAGGTGGTCAGCGTGCTGACCGGCGAGCCCGAGTACCTCGATCCGCTCAAGGACGAGGCGCCCGCCGGCTGGGTCGTCACCGGCTACCCGTGGAGCAGCCTGCAGACGCCCGAGCACAAGGCCTTCCTCGCCGCCTACCAGGCCAAGTTCAAGGACTACCCGCGCCTGGGCTCGGTCGTCGGCTACAGCGCGATCCAGTCGATCGCCGCCGGCGCCAAGAAGGCCGGCAGCACCGACAGCGAGAAGCTGGCCGCGGCCTTCAAGGGCCTGCCGGTCGACACGCCCTTCGGCAAGATCGTCTACCGCGCGCAGGACAACCAGTCGACCATGGGCGCCTATGTCGGCAAGACGAAGAACGACGGCGCCAAGGGCGTGATGGTGGACTACACCTACCTCGACGGCGCCAAGTTCCAGCCGTCGGACGACGAAGTCAGGAAGCTGCGCGCGGCGGACTGAGCGTCGGCGGCCCCCGGGCCGCGTTTCCAGTAAAAAAGTGGCTGCAGCCGGCGTACCGCGCCGGCCTGTAGCTATCGTTTATGTAGCAATTCGAGTGCCGCAGCCCCGGCTGCGCCCTCGACACCGTCTTTCGGCAGCACCGCAGGGTTTCGCATGACTTTCTCAGGCTTCGTCGTTCAGCTGCTCAACGGGCTGGCGGGCGCGTCGTCGCTGTTTCTGGTGGCAGCGGGGCTGTCACTGATCTTCGGCGTCACGCGCATCGTGAACTTCGCCCACGGCTCCTTCTTCATGGTGGGCATCTACGTGGCCTACAGCCTGGTCGAGCGCCTGGGCGGCCTCGGCGGCGTCGGCTTCTGGGTGTCGCTGCCGCTGGCGGCGCTGGCGGTGGGCGCGCTGGGCGCGCTGATCGAGGTGGTGCTGCTGCGCCGCATCTACAAGGCGCCCGAGCTGTTCCAGCTGCTGGCCACCTTCGCGCTGGTGCTGGTCATCAAGGACGGCGTGCTGTGGCTCTGGGGTGCCGAGGAGCTGCTCGGCCCGCGGGCGCCGGGCCTGAAGGGCTCGGTCGAGATCCTGGGCAGGCAGTTCCCGGCCTACGACCTGTTCCTGATCGTCGTCGGCCCGGTGGTGCTGGGCCTGCTCTGGCTGCTGCTGACCAAGACCCGCTGGGGCACCCTGGTGCGCGCCGCCACGCAGGACCGCGAGATGGTCAGCGCCCTGGGCGTCAACCAGGCGTGGCTGTTCACCGCGGTGTTCGCGCTCGGCGCGCTGCTGGCCGGCCTGGGCGGCGCGCTGCAATTGCCGCGTGAGCCCGCCAACCTGGAGATGGACCTGAACACCATCGGCGCCGCCTTCGTGGTGGTGGTGGTGGGCGGCATGGGCTCGATCCCCGGCGCCTATGCGGCGGCGCTGCTGATCGCCGAGATCAAGGCGATCTGCATCTGGCTGGGCGTGGTCGAGGTGTTCGGCATCCCCGTCTCGTTCTCCAAGCTCACGCTGGTGGTCGAATTCCTGGTGATGGCGGTGGTGCTGGTCTGGCGGCCGTGGGGCCTGTTCGGCCGCCCGCAGGCGCCGAGCCGCCACCTGGGGCTGCAGGAGGAGCCGCTGCGACCGGCCAGCCGCGGCTACCTGGTCGCCGCCGCGGTGCTGGGCCTGGCGCTGGTGGCGCTGCCCTGGCTGACCGCCGGTGCGCCGTACGCCGCGGTGCTGGCCATCGACCTGATGGTGGCGGCGCTGTTCGCGGTCAGCCTGCACTTCATCATGGGGCCGGCGGGCATGCATTCGTTCGGCCACGCGGCCTACTTCGGCCTGGGGGCCTACGGTGCCGCGCTGCTGGTGCGCTCGGCCGGCCTGCCGATGGAGGCGGCCCTGCTGCTGGCGCCGCTGGTGGCCGCGCTCGGCGCCTTCGTCTTCGGCTGGTTCGCGGTGCGGCTGTCGGGCGTGTACCTGGCGATGCTGACGCTGGCCTTCGCCCAGATCGCCTGGGCGGTCACCTACCAGTGGGATGCGTTCACCGGCGGCAGCAACGGTCTGACCGGTGTCTGGCCCGCCGCGTGGCTGGCCGACAAGCGGGTGTACTACTGGCTCACCCTGGTGCTGGTGGGCGCGGGCATCCTGTTCCTGCGCCGGGTGCTGTTCTCGCCCTTCGGCTATGCGATGCGCGCCGGCCGCGATTCGCCGCTGCGGGCCGATGCGATCGGCATCGACGTGAAGCGGATGCAGTGGGTCGCCTTCATCCTGGCCGGCACCGTGGCCGGGCTGGCGGGCGCGCTGTACGCGTTCTCCAAGGGCAGCATCTCGCCCGAGACGCTGTCGGTCTCGCGCTCGGTCGACGGCCTGGTGATGGTGCTGCTGGGCGGCCTGCAGACGCTGGCCGGCCCGGTGGTGGGCGCGGTGACCTTCACCTGGCTGCACGACACGGTGGCGCGCAACACCGACTACTGGCGCGCGATGCTGGGCGGGATCATCCTGCTGCTGGTGCTGCTGTTCCCGCAGGGCATCGCCGGCTTCGCCAAGCAACTGGCGGAGCGGCTGGCGCGGCGCAACGTTCACTCCGGCCCTGTCCCGCCCGCGGGAGCGGGCGCAATCCCCGTCGGCCCGCGCGGCGCGGCGGTAGGCAAGGGAGCCCGGCCATGAGCACACCACTTCTGCAGGTCGCGGGCCTGGGCAAGTCCTTCGGCGGCGTGAAGGCCGTCGACGGCATCGATTTCGATCTGCACAAGGGCGAACTGCTGGCCCTGATCGGCCCCAACGGCGCCGGCAAGTCGACCACCTTCAACATGGTCAACGGCCAGTTGCCGGCCGACCGCGGCTCGATCCGGCTCGAAGGCCAGGAGCTGATCGGCCGCCGGCCGCGCGCCATCTGGCGCATGGGCGTGGGCCGCACCTTCCAGATCGCCGAGACCTTCGCCTCGCTCACCGTGGTCGAGAACGTGCAGATGGCGCTGCTCTCGTACGACGACAGGCTGTTCGCGATGTGGCGCCGCGCCGCCGACCACCGGCGCGCCGACGCGCTGGCCCTGCTGGAGCAGGTCGGCATGCGGGCCCAGGCCGACCGCCCCTGCAGCGAGCTGGCCTACGGCGACGTGAAACGGGTCGAGCTGGCGATCGCCATGGCCAACGACCCCAAGCTGCTGCTGATGGACGAGCCCACCGCCGGCATGGCGCCCAAGGAGCGCAACGACCTGATGGCGCTGACCAAGCAGCTGGTGATCGACCGCGGCATGGCGGTGCTCTTCACCGAGCACAGCATGGACGTGGTCTTCGCCTATGCCGACCGCACCATCGTGCTGGCGCGCGGCCGGCTGATCGCCGAAGGCAAGCCGCTCGAGATCCGCGACCATCCCAAGGTGCAGGAGGTGTACTTCGGCACGGGCAAGACATTCGAGTCCTCCCCCAGTCTTCGCGCACTTCGTGTCGCTTCGCCAACCCCCTCGGCGGGGGCGATACCGGTGGCCCGGCAAAGCCGGATCCACGGTACCGCTGAGGTGCCGTCCCGCACGTTTGAAGGTGATGCGAATGTCTGAGTCCACATCCAACAAACACGGCATGCTGCTGGAGGCCGGCGGCCTCTGCGCCTGGTACGGCGCCGCGCAGGTCCTGTACGACGTCGACCTGCAGGTGCGGCGCGGCGAGGTGGTGGCGCTGATGGGCCGCAACGGCGCGGGCAAATCGACCACGCTGAAGGCGGTGATGGGCATGCTGGCCAAGCGCCGCGGCCGCATCGCGTTTCGCGGCCACGACATCTCCACCACCGAGCCGCACCACGCGGCGCGCCTCGGCCTGGGCTTCGTGCCCGAAGACCGCCGCGTTTTTACCGACCTGACGGTGGTCGAGAACCTGGAGGTGGGCCGCCAGCCCGCCCGCCAGTGGGACGACGGCACCGCGGCGCCGGTGTGGACGCCCGAGCGCCTGTTCAAGCTCTTCCCCAACCTGGGCGAGATGCCGCAGCGCCCCGGCGGCCGCATGAGCGGCGGCGAGCAGCAGATGCTCACCGTGGCCCGCACGCTGATGGGCAACCCCTACCTGGTGCTGCTGGACGAGCCGTCGGAAGGCGTGGCGCCGGTGATCGTCGAGCAGATGGCGCACATGATCCTGGAACTGAAGAGCCAGGGCGTGAGCATCCTGCTGTCGGAGCAGAACATGCACTTCGCCGAGCTGGTCTCCGACCGCGCCTACGTGCTGGAAAAGGGCCAGATCCGCTACCAGGCGTCGATGGACGAGCTGGCCGCCAACGAAGAGGTACGCCGCAACTACCTCTCGGTGTGAGAAGGTGCGAGAAGGTGCGAGAGAACCTGCTGCGCGGCCCGATTGCGCGCCTGCGGTCCTCACCGTGCAGGCGCACGGTTCCGGTCCTCGCTGCACACTCGGGTCGCTCGCTACGGTTCTTTCACACCTTCTTTCGCTGCGATTTTTTTCCGCTGTCGTTCTTCTTCAACTTTCGAACGGAGTTCACCATGATGCACCGCAGACACCTTCTCCAGGCCGGCGCCGCCCTCGGGCTGGCCGGCACCGTGCCCACCCTGTGGGCGGCGGGCCTGAAGCCCGGCCCGCAGGCCGCGCTGATCGTGGTGGACGTGCAGAACTGCTTCGTCGACGGCGGCACGCTGCCGGTCAAGGGCGGCGCGGAGGTGGTGCCGGTCATCAACACGATCGCCCCGGCCTTCGAGACCATCGTGCTCACCCAGGACTGGCACACCGCCGGCCACGCGTCCTTCGCCAGCAGCTACGCCGGCAAGAAGCCGTTCGACAGCACCAAGCTGAAATACGGCCAGCAGGTGCTCTGGCCCGACCACTGCGTGCAGGGCACCGAGGACGCCGCCCTGCACAAGGACCTGCGGCTGCCCACCGCCCAGGTGATCGTGCGCAAGGGCTTCCACAAGGATGTGGACAGCTACTCGGCCTTCGAGGAGGCCGACCACAAGACGCCCACCGGCCTGGCCGGCTACCTGAAAGAGCGCGGCACCAAGACGGTCTACGTCACCGGCCTGGCCACCGATTTCTGCGTGGCCTGGACGGCGCTCGACGCCCGCAAGCGCGGCTTCGCCGTCTACGTGGTGGAAGACGCCACCCGCGCGATCGACCTGAACGGATCGCTCGCCGCCGCCTGGAAGCAGATGCTGGCCGCGGGCGTGAAGCGCATCCAGTCCGCCGACATCGCCACCGCATGACGTCGGCGACCGTGCGGCGCGCGCGGCCGGCGGCGTAGGTGCCGTTTCCTCTTTTCTCTTCCATTTCTCGTCCCGCATGCATCCGTCCCCGGCCGCCCAGCTGTCCGCCGTCGCCCTGGTCGTCAACGGCCGGCCGGTCGCGCCGGCGGTGGGCGCGCAGGCCACGCTGCTGCACCTGCTGCGCAACGACCTCGGCCTCAACGGCCCCAAGTACGGCTGCGGCCTGGGCCAGTGCGGTGCCTGCACCGTGTGGGTGGACGGCGTGGCGGCGCGGGCCTGCGTGATCCCGGCGGCGGGCGTGGCCGGCCGCAGCATCACCACGCTGGAGGGGCTGGGCACCCGCGCCGCGCCGCACCCGGTACAGCAGGGTTTCATCGACGCGCAGGCCGCGCAGTGCGGCTACTGCCTCAACGGCATGGTGATGACCGCCGCCGCCCTGCTGGCGCGCGAGCCGCATCCCACCGAGGACGCGATCCGCCGCGCGTTGGCGTACAACCTCTGCCGCTGCGGCACCCATGTCGAGATCGTGCGGGCGGTGCAGCGCGCGGCGGTATTGCTGCAGCAGGCCCGGGACGCCCAGGCAGGCGCCGACGCGGGCGCGACCGGGGCCGCCGCATGACCGCGCCGCGCCGCGCCGACACCGCCCTCACCCGGGCCGATTTCCACGCGGCCGAGGCCGTGCTGCTGGTGGTGCGCGACCCGCCACCCGCCGCCCCGCCCGCGCGGGGCCAGCCGGCGGCGGTGCCCGGCAATCCGCAGGAGGGCGTCGAGATCCTGGTCGCCGTCTGGGACGACGGCAGCGTCACCGCGCTCAACGGCCATGTGGACCTGGGCACAGGCATCCGCACCGCGCTGGCGCAGATCGCCGCCGAGGAGCTGGACCTGCCGCTGGAGCGGCTGAACATGGTGCTGGGCGACACCACCCGCGCGCCCAACCAGGGCGGCACCATCGCCAGCGCCTCGATCCAGATCCACGCCCAGCCGCTGCGGCGGGCGGCAGCGCAGGCGCGGGCCTGGCTGGTGGCGCGCGCGGCCGAGCGGATGCAGGTGCCCGCCGAGGCGCTGGAGACGTTCGGCGGCACGGTGCGGCTCGCGGCCGATCCCGCCGCGGCCCTGGGCTACGGCGAGCTGGTGGCCGGCGCGCACACCGCGCTGCTGCTCGACCTGTCCACGCCGGTGAAGGACGCCGCCGACTACACCCTGGTCGGCACCCGCCAGCCGCGGCTCGACATCCCGGCCAAGGCCACCGGCGAGCAGGTCTTCGTGCACGACATGCGCCTGCCCGGCATGCTGCACGGCCGCGTCGTGCGGCCGCCGTACGCCGGCGCCGACCACGGCGACTTCATCGGCAACTCGCTTGAAGCGGTGGACGAGGCCTCCATCGCCCACATCCCGGGCATCCGCGCGGTGGTGGTGGTGCGCGATTTCGTCGGCATCGTGGCCGAGCGCGAAGAGCAGGCCGAGCAGGCGCTGCGCGAGCTGCAGGTGCACTGGAAGCCCTGGCCCGGCATGCCCGACCTGTCGGACCTGGCACATGCATTGCGCACCCACCCCGCCACGCACCGGCCGCTGATCGACGAGGGCGACGTCGATGCCGCCCTGGCCGGCGCGGCACAGCCGATGCCGCGCACCTATGTCTGGCCGTTCCAGCTGCACGCCTCCATCGGCCCGTCGTGCGCGGTGGCCCACTGGCAGGCCGATGCGCCGGGCGGCCCGCGCATGGCGGTCTGGGCCGGCACCCAGAACCCGCATGTGCTGCGGCTCGACCTGGCGCGGCTCATGGGCATCCCCGACGTGGCGATCGACCTGGTGCGGATGGAGGCGGCAGGCTGCTACGGCCGCAACTGCGCCGACGACGTGGCGGCCGACGCGGCCTTGCTCTCGCGCGCGGTGAACGCCCCGGTGCGGGTGCAGCTGACCCGCGAGCAGGAACACCAGTGGGAGCCCAAGGGCGCCGCCCAGCTGATGGAGGTGCAGGGCGGCCTGAACGCCGACGGCAGCGTGGCGGCCTACGATTTCCAGAGCAGCTACCCGAGCAACGGCGCGGCCACGCTGGCCCTGCTGCTGACCCGCACCATAGAGCCGGCGGCCCAGCCCTACGAGATGGGCGACCGCACCGCCCGGCCGCCCTACGCCTACGAGAACCTGCGCGTCGCGGTCAACGACATGCCGCCGATCGTGCGCGCCTCGTGGCTGCGGGGCGTGTCGGCCCTGCCCAGCTCCTTCGCGCACGAAAGCTACATCGACGAGCTGGCCACCGCCGCCGGCGCCGACCCGGTGGAATTCCGCCTGCGCCATCTGCAGGACCCGCGCGCCTCGGAGCTGGTGCAGGCCACCGCCGAGAAAGCCGGCTGGCGGCCGCACACCGCGCCGCAGCAGCAGGGCGCCGACGGCGATTTCCTGCGCGGCCAGGGCTTCGCCTATGCCCGCTACATCCACAGCAAGTGGCCCGGCTTCGGCGCCGCCTGGGCGGCCTGGGTGGCCGACGTGGACGTGGACCGCCGGACCGGCGAGGTGCATGTGCGCCGCGTGGTCGTGGGCCACGACGCCGGCATGATGGTCAACCCCGCCGGCGTGGAGCACCAGATCCACGGCAACGTGCTGCAGACCACCAGCCGCGCGCTGAAAGAGAAGGTCGATTTCGCGCCGCGCGGCGCGCCGAACCCCGGCACCGTGGAAAACCGCGAGTGGGGCAGCTACCCCATCCTGAGCTTTCGCGAAGTGCCGGTGATCGAGGTGGTGCACATGCCCCGCCAGGGCGAGGCGCCGCTGGGCGCGGGCGAATCGTCCTCGGTGCCCGGCACCGCGGCCATCGCCAACGCGATCTTCGACGCCACCGGCGTGCGCTTCCGCAGCCCGCCCTTCACCCCCGAGGTGATCCGCGCGGGCCTGGGCCTGCTCCCTCTCGCGGGCGAGGGTGGGGGCGAGGGCGCTCACCCTCCTGCGGACATCGTGGCAGGCGGTACCGCCGCCCCACCCTCGGCCCCGGCGGAAAGCCGACTCCCCGCCACCGCCCCCTGGCCCCGCCGCCGCAGCGCCTGGGCCCGCGGCGGCGCCCTGGTCGCGGGCACCCTCGGCCTGGGCGCCGCCCTGCTCGGCTGGCGCCCCGCCATCGCCCCGGTCGCGCCCGCCGCGCCCGGCAGCGCCCCCATCTACACGGCGGCCACCATCGAGCGCGGCCGGCAGCTGGCCGCCGCCGGTGACTGCGCCGTCTGCCACACCATGCCCGGCGGCGCGGTCAATGCCGGCGGCCGGGCGATGGAGACGCCTTTCGGCACGCTCTACACCACCAACCTCACGCCCGACGCGGCCACCGGCATCGGCACCTGGTCGTTCAGCGCTTTCCAGCGGGCGATGCGCGAGGGCATCTCCCGCGACGGCCACCACCTGTACCCGGCCTTCCCCTACACCGCCTTCGCCAAGACCAGCGACGAGGACCTGACCGCGCTCTACGCCTACCTGATGGCCCAGCCGGCGGTGCGGGCCGACACGCCCGCGGCGCAGCTGAAGTTCCCGTTCAGCGTGCGCCCGCTGATGGCCGGCTGGAACGCGCTGTTCCACGATGCCACCCCCTACAGGGCCGACCCGGCGCGTTCGGCCGAATGGAACCGCGGCGCCTACCTGGTCGAGGGCCTGGGCCACTGCGGCGGCTGCCACACGCCGCGCAACGCGCTGGGCGCCGAAAAGGGCGGCAAGGCCCATCTCTCCGGCGCGATGGTCGACGGCTGGGAGGCGCCCGCCCTCACCGCGCTGTCGCAGGCCCCGGTGCCCTGGAGCGCCGACGCCCTCTACCGCTACCTGCGCACCGGCCACAGCGCCGAGCACGGCACCGCCGGCGGCCCGATGGGCCCGGTGGTGCACGAACTGCAGCAGCTGCCCGACACCGACATCCGCGCGATGGCGGCCTACCTCGCGTCCTTCCACGCCACGCCGGACGCCACGGCACAACCCGCGCCGGCGACAGCGCAGCCCGCTGCGCAGATCGCCCTGCAGCCCGAAGCGCAGCGCGCCCGCCAGGTCGTCGCCGACGCCGCCGCCCGCACGCCGCTGCCCGGCGCCGGCCAGCGCATGTTCCAGGCCGCCTGCGCCGCCTGCCACCACGACGGCGACGGCCCGCAGCTGCTCGGCGCCAACGTGCCGCTGGCCCTCAACACCAACCTGCACAGCGACCGCCCCGACAACCTGCTGCGCACCATCCTCGACGGCGTGCAGCAGCCCGCGACGCAGGGCATCGGCTTCATGGCCCCCTTCCGCGACGCCCTTAACGACCGCCAGATCGCCGAGCTGGCCGGCTACATGCGCCAGCGCTTCGCACCGGGCAGGCCGGCGTGGGAGGGGCTGGAGGGCGCCGCGGCCCGGCTGCGGGCGGAACCGGTGCACCGCTGACGGCCGGCCGCACGGCGGCGCCCCGGCCAGCGCTGTCACATTCCCGTCATCCCGTTGTCGCACGATGCCCGGCTGCCCCCGCCCTGCCGCCCTGCCGCCGTGCCCGCTTCCCCGCCTCCCACCCCCTCCACCGACCCTTCGGCTCCCGTCTACGGCGCGGACAGTGCCGGGCTGATCTGCGGGTACCGCTTCGCGCCCGGACTGGCGGCGGTGGAGATCGATTCGGCGGCGGCGGCGCAGTGGCTCGCCGGCCGTGCGGCGGCTGCTGCGGATGCGGCGCCCGACGGAGCCGGCGGCAGCCCGGCCAGCGACGCCGACGGCCCCTTCGTCTGGCTGCACTTCAACCTGGCCCACGCCTCGGCCGAGCGCTGGCTGCAGCGGCATGCGGGGCTGCAGGACACCTTCTTCGAGACGCTGCACGACGGCCTGCAGTCGACCCGGATCGAGCGGGCCGAGCAGTCGCTGGTGGCGGTGGTCAACGACGTGCATTTCGATTTCGCCTTCGAGCCCTCGGACATCTCCACGCTGTGGGTCAGCGTCGACCGGCACCTGGTGGTGACCGCGCGGCACCGGCCGCTGCGGGCGGTGGACCAGCTGCGCATCGCCTGCAAGCGCGGCCAGGCGCTGGAATCGAGCATCGCGCTGCTGGAGCGGCTGCTGCGCGCGCAGGCCGACGTGCTGGTGGAGATCGTGCGCGGCGTGACCCGGCGGGTGGACCAGGTCGAGGACGAGCTGCTGGCCGGCCGGCCGGTGCACAAGCGGGCGCGGCTCGGCACGCTGCGCCGGCTGCTGGTGCGGCTGCAGCGGCTGCTGGCGCCGGAACCCGCGGCGCTGTTCCGGCTGCTGCAGCATCCGCCCGACTGGATGGACGACGAGGGCGTGCAGGCGCTGCGCGAATCGAGCGAGGAGTTCTCGGTGGTGCTGCACGACATGTCGTCGCTGCAGGAGCGGATCAAGCTGCTGCAGGAAGAGATCGCCGCCAACGTCAACGAGGACAACAACCGCAGCCTGTTCGTGCTGACGGTGGTGACGGTGCTGGCGCTGCCGATCAACATCCTGGCCGGCCTGTTCGGCATGAACGTGGGCGGCATCCCGCTCGCCGAGCATCCGCACGGCTTCTGGATCGTGGTGGGCATCGTCGCCAGCTTCACCGCGGTGGCCGCCTGGCTGTCGCTGCGCAAGAAATAAGCGGCCGCCCGGTACGCACCGGTGCGCACCGGCCCGGACATGGTGCGCCGTGGTCCGAGCCACTACACTTTCTGGCGGCGTGTCGCCGCAACAGTGTGCATGCCAACTTTTGCATGCGGCAACGGGCCCGACTTGCGAGGGAATACCGGCAATGGCGCAATTGAAACTGGAAGACCCATCGGAGGAAGAGGCACGGCTGGCCGCGCTGGAGAGCACCGGCCTGCTGGACACGCCGGCCAGCGAGGCGTTCGACCGCATCACCCGCCTGGCCGCGAACCTGTTCGGCGTGCCGACCGCCCTGGTGTCGCTCGTCGACCGGGAGCGCCAGTGGTTCAAGTCGCGGGTCGGCATGGCGGTGGACCAGACCCACCGCCGCGACTCCTTCTGCTCGGTCGCCATCGCGCAGCCCACGGATATCCTGGTGGTGGAGGACGCGCTCCAGGATCCCCGGTTCAGCCGCAATCCGCTGGTGCTGGGCGAGCCGCACATCCGTTTCTATGCCGGCGCGCCGCTGGTGCTGCAGTCGGGCCATGCGCTGGGCAGCCTCTGCATCATCGACCGGCAGCCGCGCAGCTTCGGCGCAGCGCAACGCGCCCAGCTGCAGGACCTGGCGGCGCTGGCGGTGACGCAGATCGACATCGCCCGGATGTTCGGCCGCGTCGACGGGGTGACCCTGCTGCCCAACCGTGCCCGTTTCGAAGACGATCTGCAGGACCTGTGCCTGGCCTGTCCGGGCGAGGACCGCACCTTGGTGATGGTCGAGTTCCTGACCTACGACGCGCTGCTCGACGCCTCGCGGGCGATGGGCACCGGCCCGCTCGACCAGCGGATGCGCAGCGCCGCCCGGCTGCTGCAGCAGCGGGTGGCCGCGCATTCGCAGCTCTACCACGTGGGCATGGCCCGCTTCGCTTTCTTTCTGCGGGGCGCCGACCGGGTCTGGCAAACGGCCTTCGTCGACGGCCTGCTGGCGGACGTGACGGTGCCGGTGCCGGGCGACGTCGCGATGCTGGAGCTGCAGCCGCGCGCCGGCCTGGTGCGCTTCGCCCTCACCCCCGACGAGGTGCAGGACGTGGCGCGCAAGGCCAGTTCGGCCCTGCACGAAACCCAGCTGCAGAGCCGCGCCCTCGTCTACTACGAAGCCGCGGCCGATGCGCGCTACCGCCGCTCCTACGCGCTGCTGCGCGATCTGCAGCGGGCCCTGGGCGAGGGCGAGTTCTTCCTCGTCTACCAGCCCAAGCTCGACACCGCCACGCTGCGCTACACCGGCGTGGAGGCGCTGATCCGCTGGAACCACCGCAGCTTCGGCCTGGTGTCGCCTTTCGAGTTCATCCCGATGGTGGAGGGCACCGCGCTGATCCACCTGCTGACCGAATGGGTGCTGCATACCGCGCTGGGGCAGCTGGCCCGCTGGGATGCCGAGGGCGGCACGGTGCTCGGCATGGCGGTCAACGTATCGGCGCGCAACCTCGAGCACCCCGGGTTCGCTCGGATGCTGGCCAACGCCTGTGCGCTGCACGGCATCGCCCCCACACGGCTGCAGATCGAATGCACCGAAAACGCGGTGCTCACCGGCAGCCTGACGGTGCAGGCCCTGGAGCGCGCCCGGTCGCTGGGCGTGGAGGTGGCGCTGGACGATTTCGGCGTCGGCTACTGCAACCTGTCCTGCCTGCACAGCATGCCGGCCGGCCTGCTGAAGCTCGACCGCTCGCTGGTCGATCCGATCGCCACCGACGTCCGTGCCCTGGCCGTGCTGCGGGCGGTGATCGCGATCGGCCAGACCCTGGGCTACCGGCTGCTGGCCGAGGGCGTGGAGACGGCCGAAGTCTTCGACCAGCTGGTGGCGATGGGCTGCGACGAGATGCAGGGCTACTACCTCTGCCGCCCCGTCGCCGCCGACGCGGTGATGCCGTTCGTGCAGCAGTGGAACGCGGGTGTGGCACTGGATACGTAGGGACACGCCATGCCACCCGCCCCCCACGCCATCACGCGCCGCAACCTGCTGGCCGGCGCCGTCGCAGTGGCCGGCACCGGATGCACCGCCCGGGCTCCCCTGGCCGCGACCGCCCTGCCCTGGGAGCGCAGCGCCGGCGGTGCATGGCCGCCGCGGCCCCTGGTGATCGGCCACCGCGGCGCATCCGCCGTGCGGCCCGAGCACACCCTCGCCGCCTACGCCCAGGCGATCGAAGACGGTGCCGACTGCATCGAGCCCGACGTGGTCATCACCCGCGACGGGGTGCTGGTGGTGCGCCACGAGAACGCCATCGCCATCCTGAACGCCGACGGCTCGGTGAAGGAGGCGACCACCGACGTCGCCGACCGCCCCGCCTTCGCCGCCCGCAAGACGACCAAGACCATCGACGGCACCGCGATCACCGGCTGGTTCGCCGAAGACTTCACCCTGGCCGAGTTGCAGACCCTGCGGGCGCGGGAGCGCATCCCCGCGGTGCGGCCCGCCAATGCCCGCTACGACGGCCGGTTCTCCATCCCCACGCTGCAACAGGTGGTCGACCTGGCCCGCACCGCCTCGCAGCAACGCGGCCGCACCATCGGCGTCTATCCCGAGACCAAGCACCCGACCTACTTCCAGTCGATCGGCCAGCCGCTGGAGGCTCCGCTGGTCGCGCTGCTGGAGCAGAACCGGCTCGACCACCGCGACGCACCGGTCTTCCTGCAGTCGTTCGAGGTGGCCAACCTGCAGCAGCTGCGCGGCCTGACCCCGGTGCGCCTGGTGCAGCTGGTCGGCGCCGGCGGTCGGCCCTACGACTTCGTCGCCCGCGGCGCGGCCGAGACGCGGCGCTACGCCGACCTGCTGACGCCCGAGGCCCTGCGGGCGATGCGGCGGTATGCCGACGTGGTGGCGCCCTACAAGACCCTGGTCGCGCCGGTGCAGGCCGGCCGCGTGGGCCCGGCCACGCCCCTGGTGGCCGACGCGCATGCCGCCGGCCTGGCGGTGCACATCTGGACGCTGCGGCCGGAGAACAGCTTTCTGCCGGCCGGCTACCGGCGCGCGCCGGTGGCCGACGGCACCGCGCGGGGCGACGGCGCGGGCGAGATCGACGCCTACCTGCGGGCGGGCGTCGACGGCGTCTTCACCGACGATCCGGCGGTGGGGCGGGCGGCGGTCGCGGCGTTTCCGGCGCCGCGATAGGGTCGACGGGCGGGGCCCCGGTGGAGCGGCCGCATGCCGCCGGGTAGAGTCGCAACCCCGCCGCATCCGCCACACCCCCATGACCCCCCTGCAGTCCGAAATCCGCCGCCTCTACCTGCCCCCCTCGGCCGATGGGGAACGGTCTGCGGAGGGCCGTTCCACCGCCGCGTCGCCCCTGTTCGGCCCCGACCGGCGGGTGCGCTGCATGGTGATGGAGCTGACCCGGCCGCCGAGCTGGAAGCTGCTGGGCGGCGTTTGGCACGGCGTGCAGGCCGAACTGGAACTGCCGGCGCCGGCGATCGCGGTCTCGGGCACCGACGGGCTGCAGCTGTGGTTCTCGCTGGCCGAGCCGGTGGCGGTGGCCGAAGCCCATGGGTTTCTGGAGGGGCTGCGGCTGCGCTTTCTGTCCGAGGTCACCCGCAGCCGGCTGCGGCTGCTGCCGGCCGCCGATGCATCTCCGGCACATCCCGGCAGCCACGCCGCGCTGGTGCCGGCGCTGCAGGCGCCCGGCGACAACTGGTCGGCCTTCGTCGCATCCGACCTGGCGCCCGTTTTCGCCGACACGCCCTGGCTCGACATTCCGCCCAGCGAAGACGGCCAGGCGACGCTGTTGCGCGGGCTGGCGCCGATGAAGCCCGCCGCCTTCGGCGCGGCGATGCAGCTGCTGGCCGCGCGACCGGTGCAGGTGCCGCCCCCGGCACTGCCGGCCCAGGCGCCGGGGACCGAGGGCCCGGCCTCGCAAGACCCTCGCCGCTTCCTGCTGCAGGTGATGAACGACGCGACCGTGCCGCTGCCGCTGCGGATCGACGCGGCGAAAGCCCTGCTTCCGTACCTGCACGGCGATCGCGCACCGACGCCCTGAGCGGCATACGCCCACCCAGGACGGCGAAGGCGTTTCGCGGCTGTGCGTCGCGATCCGCCGCGCTGCGCGGTCGCCCGGCCTTGACAGCGCCGATGCGTTCCGATGTGTGCAAACGTTCTGCACGCATTCGGCTGGTTTCCCACCTGCAACGCGCTGCATCTGGCGTTATGTGCGAACGCAGCGGATGTATTGCGTTACCTCTCTTGCGAAATCTGGTGGAGCTTTAGACGAACGGCTTGCCTAGCATCGGTCCTTTTCGGAGAACCCATGGCGCTGCAATCCCCCTTCTTTGGCAAACGAGAGGCTGAACCCTTGAACCCACGTCCTACCCCGCCCGCCGGCTCGTCCTCGATGGCGCTGCCGTCGTCGGCGTCGGCGTCGACCTCGTCGTCCGGTTCCTCGCCATTGAGCGGTGCCAGCACCACGGCCGCCGACAGCCGCGCGGCCTCGGCCTCCGCAGCGGCGGTGTCTGCGACCGACACGGCGGCGCCCAGCGCCAGCAAGCTGACCGTCGGCCCCAACATCAAGCTCAAGGGCGTCGAGATCACCGATTGCGACACGCTCGTGGTCGAAGGCATGGTCGAGGCGACGATGGATTCGCGGGTGATCCACATCGCCGAGCAGGGCGCGTTCAAGGGCTCGGCCGAAATCGACATCGCCGAGATCCACGGCACCTTCGACGGCACGCTGACGGTGCGCGACAAGCTGGTGATCCACGCCACCGGCAAGGTGACCGGCACGGTGCGCTACGGCAAGCTGGTGGTCGAAGAAGGCGGCCAGCTCTCGGGCGAGATCACCTTCGGCTTCCACGGTGCCCCGCGCGGCGCGGCCAGCAGCAGCACCGGCACGGCGGCCGCCTCGTCGTACGGCGCCAGCTCCAACGCGTCGCTGCAGCCCGCGTAAGCCAGTTCTCCGGCACACACGACCGGCCGCGCCCCGCAAGGGGCCGGCCGGTTTTTCGTCGGGGGTCCGGTGCGCCGGTCAGGCCAGCGGCGCGATGCCCAGCCGCTGCAGAAACGCCTGGGCCGCGGCCGGCGCCCACTCTTTGGCGCCGTTGATGAAGTAGACGAACACCTCGCGCGGCGTGCCGTCGGGCGCCGCGCCGGCGGCCTCGATATGCGGCACGCCGTCGGGCCGGCCGCCCGCGCTCCAGGTGCGTGCCACCGCGGCCCAGCGGTCGAGTGCGGCGGCGCCGTAGCCGGTGGGCTCCGCCGCGTCGGCCATCATCAGGCGGGCGTAGACGAAGCCGGACGTCACGTCGGCGAACGACGGGTACTGCGCCGCGTCGGTGAACACGCTGGCGCAGCGGTACCGGCGCGCCAGGGCCAGGTAGGCCGGATCCGCGAAGCTGGGGTGCCGCGCATCGAGCACATGCCGCAGCGGGAGGCCGTCGATCTTTTCGGGCAGCAGCTGCAGGAAAGCCTCGGTATCGGCCGCGTCGAACGCCTTGGTGGGCGGCAGCTGCCACACGATGGGGCCGAGCTTGTCGCCCAGTTCGGCCAGGCCGCTGTGCAAAAACCGCCGCACCGCGTCGCCCGCCTCGGCCAGCACCCGGCGGTGGGTGCAGTAGCGCGACGCCTTCAAGGAGAACATGAAGCCGCCGGGCGTCTCGTCGCGCCACCGGGCGAAGGTGGCGGGCTTCTGCAGGCCGTAGAAGGTGCCGTTGATCTCGATGGCCGGCACCCGGCGGCTCGCGTACTGCAGCTCGCGGCTGTGCGGCAAACCCTCGGGGTAGAAGGCGCCGCCGCGCCAGGGCTCGAAGGTCCAGCCCCCGATACCGGTGCGGATGCGGTGCGGGCCGCTGGCCGCGGCAGGGGCGGCAGAGGCGGCGGAAGGGGCCGCGGGGGTCGCGGCCGGGGCCGCGCGGGGATCGTCGGATGCCATCGGTTCTCCTGTTTCCGCACCGCGTGCGGCCGTGGTGGCTGCCGCCGCTGCAATACCCCACTTTAGCGGCGGAAACGGCACGGGCGTACAGTCGAAAACCATCGCCTGCCCGGCCGCCGCGCCGCCCTCGGAAAGCCCCCCCACTCCATGAACGCACCCCTGCACCGCGAAATTCCCGCCGGCCTGCTCGACAGCGCCCGGCTGCTCGACGACGTCTCCGCCCGCTGGGACGGCGACATCGTGCGCCAGATCACCGACTACATCGCCATCCCCGCCAAATCGCCGGCTTTCGAGAAGGACTGGGCCGCGCTCGGCTACCTCGACACCGTGGTGCGCAACGCCGCCGAGTGGGTCGAGGCCCAGAAGGTCGAGGGCCTGCAGCTGGAGATCGTGCGCCTGCCGGGCCGCACGCCGGTGCTGTTCTTCGAGGTGCCGGCCACCGGCACCACCGTCGCCGAAACGGTCTTGATGTACGGCCACCTCGACAAGCAGCCCGAGTTCACCGGCTGGCGCACCGGCCTGGGCCCGTGGACGCCGGTCTACGACGACGGCAAGCTCTACGGCCGCGGCAGCGCCGACGACGGCTACGCGGTGTATGCGGCCATCGCCGCGGTGCAGGCCCTGAAGGCCCAGGGCGTGGCGCATCCGCGCATCGTCGGCCTGATCGAGACCTGCGAGGAATCGGGCTCCTACGACCTGCTGCCCTACGTCGAGGCGCTGCGCACCCGGCTGGGCGACGTGGGCCTGGTGGTGTGCCTGGATTCGGGCGCCGGCAACTACGACCAGCTGTGGCTCACCACCAGCCTGCGCGGCATGGCCGGCGGCATGCTGAAGGTGGAGATATTGACCGAGGGCGTGCACTCGGGCGACGCGTCGGGCCTGGTGCCCTCGTCGTTCCGCATCCTGCGCAACGTGCTGGACCGGCTGGAGGACAGCGCCACCGGCCGACTCCTGCCCGCCAGCTTCCACTGCGAGGTGCCGGCCGAGCGGCTGGCCCAGGCGCAGGTCACCGCCGGCATCCTGGGCGACGAGATCTACAAGCGCTTTCCGTGGGCGCACTACGACTGCGGCGGCTCCACCGCCTTCGCGCTGCCCACCACCACCGACCCGGTCGAGGCGCTGCTCAACCGTACCTGGCGCCCCACCCTGAGCGTGACCGGTGCCGACGGCTTCCCCGCGCTCAAGGACGCCGGCAACGTGCTGCGGCCCTACACCGCCTTCAAGCTCAGCCTGCGCCTGCCGCCCCTGGTGGAGGCCGCCGGCGCGGTGCAGGAACTGAAGGCCCTGCTCGAAGACAACGCCCCCTACCAGGCCCGGGTGACCTTCGAAGGCGGCGGCGGCGCCACCGGCTGGAACGCCCCGGCCACCGCCCCCTGGTTCGCCCGTGCGCTCGACGCCGCCAGCCAGGCCCACTACGGCGCGCCCTGCGGCTACATCGGCCAGGGCGGCACCATCCCGCTGATGAACATGCTGAGCCAGGGCTTTCCCAAGGCCCAGATGATGGTCTGCGGCGTACTGGGCCCGAAGAGCAACGCCCACGGCCCCAACGAGTTCCTGCACGTCCCCTACGCGCGCAAGCTCACTGCGGCGGTGTCGGAGGTGATCGCGGCCATGGCGCGACCGGGCGCACCGGCGGTCGCCTATTAAGACTTGATAGGCGCCGATATACGGCTCTGCGTGCAAACGCTTGGGCTGTGCTTTGTACGCCTCACATTTTTATTTGGTAATAACTTTATCTTTTAATTAAAAAAAGATAAAACCCCAGTGCGTTTTCAGTCGAAAACGCGCATGGGTGCACCCATGCATTCATGCTGTCATTAATCATGGGGTTAAAAATGATTTCTGGATTCAAAACCGTGGCTGCGGTAATAGCCGCGCTGGCCGCCTGCGGCGCTTATGCCAGAGATATACCGGGGGGCTTCTCCCTGTGCGCCCATAAGGGCGAATACTGCGATGCCGGCGAGATGCCGAACGTCGTGGCTTATGGAACACAAAAAGACTGGATCAAGAAAACGTTCACCGGCAAGGTACGCTGCACGAATGAAAACTTCGGCTCGGACCCCGCGCCCGGCAGAGATAAGCGATGCGCTGTCGCGACTGCGGTGTTTTCCGAACCGGGCGATGAAGCACCGTCGTCCGGCGCCGGCGGTCCAGCGCCATCCGCCGTATCGAGCGTGGAGACGCAGTGGGGAACGGTGAAGGAGCCCAGCCTGCCCGGCGGGGTGTGCGGCATGCCGCTGCAGGCGAACCTGGTCCCGACCGATGGCTGGGTCGATGCGCTGGACACAGATCCGACGACGTCACAGCCCGATACCGCCCGCATCCAGCAGGCGATCAACGCATGCCCGTCGGGACAGGCGGTCAAGCTGGTCGTGGGATCGCAGAGCCAGTCGGGCTTCATCATCGGCCCGCTGGTGCTGCGGTCGGGTGTCACGCTCTGGATCGACGACGGCGTGACGCTGTTCGGTTCGCGCAACCCGGCCGACTACGACACCGGTGCCGGCACCTGCGGCACCGCCATCGTTCAAAAAGCCGCGGCATGCGCCCCCCTGATCTCGGCCAGTTCGACCGCAAGCAGCGGAGTCGTCGGCGGTGGCGCGATCGACGGCCGCGGCGGCAGCCTGCTGACCAGCGGACCCAATGCAGGCAAGCGCTCGTGGTGGGACGTGGCGTTCCAGAACAAATCGGAGGGGCTGTTCCAGCAGAACCCGCGCCTGATCCAGGTCACCGGCGGCAGTGACTTCGTGCTGTACCGCGTGGCCGTGATGAATTCGCCCAACTTCCACGTCGTCACCAGCAATGTCACCGGTGTGGTGGCCTGGGGCATCAAAATCTTGTCGCCCAGCCGTGTGTACACGCAGCCCGGCTATGCCTGCCCCGTCGGTTCGACGCCCGATCGCGTGACGCCGGCGACCTGCTTCACGCCCGAAACGGTCAAGAACACCGATGGCTTCGATCCGGGGCTGAGCAAGAAGGTGCTGCTGGCCTATTCCTACATCAGCACCGGCGACGACCATGTGGCGGTGAAGTCGTCGGGGTCGGGCACATCGCAATATCTGAACTTCGCCCACAACCATCTCTACTATGGCCACGGCCTGTCTATCGGCAGCGAGACCGACGCGGGCGTCTCCAACGTGGTGGTGACCGATCTGGTGGTCGACGGCCAGGACAGTGAAGGCAGCGTCGGGTTGCGGATCAAATCCGACTCGTCGCGCGGCGGCAAGATCGACAACGTCACCTACAGCGGCATCTGCATGCGCAACGTCCACCGCCCGATGGCGTTCGACGCCTACTACAGTGCCTCGACCGGCACTCTGTATCCGGTCTTTACCAACGTGCGCGTCACCGGCATGCACAACCTGGGCAGCCCACAGTACGCCGGCGGTGCGCTTTCGTTCGCGGGCTACAGGGGCCACGGGCAGAGCAATCCGATCACGATCACGCTCGACAACGTGGTATTCGACTCCGCTCCGACGTTCGAGCCCAGCAAGTTCAGCGGCTCCAAGGTCTCGCCCGAGTCCACGCACTTCACCTTCGGCCCCGGCCCGGTGTCCTTTGCGTCGTTGATCGCGCCGTCTTCCACCAACGACGTGACCGTCTCCGGAACCCCCGGCACGGCAACGCCGGTCGATTGCAGCAACGCCTTCGTGCCGTTCCAATCGGTGCTGCCCGCGTCGCCCGTCTGAGCGCGGCGAGCGGTTTTGTCCCCAAAAGGGCCGAGGTCGTTGAACGACGACGGCCCTTTGCTATTTAATTTATAGCAATCGAGTGGTCAACGTGGGGCGCGCTTCGCCAGCACCGGCTGGCTGACGCCCTGCACACCGACCAGGGCCAGCACGGTCGTCAGGCTGGTCTGGGCGCCCTGCCAGGCGTCGGTCGGATCCCACCATTCGCCCAGGGCGTGGAAGGCGCCGGTCTTGCCGCCGCTGCCGAGGATGATGGCCGGGATGCCCAGGCCCATCGGCACGTTGGCGTCGGTGCTGGCGGCGCGCAGGGTGGGCTTCCAGCCGGTGGCCAGGATGCTGCCGATGGCGGTCTGCACGATCGGCTCGGCCGCGGCGGTGGTGCCGGCGGGCCGGTCGCCGATGAGGGTGCTGGTGGCGGTGATTTTCGGCTCCACGTTCCAGCGGCGGTTCTCCTCGTCCACCCCGCGCTGCACCGCGGCCATGATGTCCTTCTCGGCCGCCAGCAGCGACGGCAGCGCGTTGGAGCGGATGTCGATCGCCATGCTGGCATCGCCCGCGATGGTGTTGACCGAGGTGCCGCCGCCGACCTTGCCGACGGTGAAGGTGGTCTTGGGATCGGCGGGCACCTGCACGTCGCCGATGTGGGCGATGCTGCGGCCCATCGCATGGATGGCGCTGGGCACCTGGCCGAACGCGCCGAAGCTGTGGCCGCCCGGGCCCTTGAAAGCCACGTCGTAGCGGTGGCTGCCGGTGCCCTGGTTGAGCACGCCCTCGCCGGTGCCGGGCTCCAGGCCCACCATGCCGTCGATGTCGGTGTGGTCGCGGAACAGCGCCTTCATGCCGCGCAGGTTGCCCAGCTCTTCCTCGCCCACGTTGCCGACGAAGACGATGTCGCCCACCGTCCGCAGCTTGCGCTCGTTGAGGGCCTTGAGCCACGACAGCAGCACCGTCAGGCCCCGGGTGTCGTCGGAGATGCCGGGCGCGTACAGGCGGCCGTCGCGGTCCTTCACCGTCACGTCGGTGCCCTCGGGGAACACCGTGTCGAGGTGGGCCGACACCACCAGCTTCGGCCCGTTGCCGGTGCCCTTGCGGATGCCGACGGCGTTGCCTTCCTTGTCGATGTGCGCATCGGCCAGGCCCAGGGCCTTCAGGCGGGCGACGAAGTATTCGGCGCGCTTCTGCTCCTTGAACGGCGGCGCGGGAATCGCGGTGAGGGTGCGCAGTTCCTCGATCGTGCGCGGATGGTCGGCCTTCAGGTCGTCCAGCACCTGCTGCACCGGCGCGGCGGCGCGCACCGCCTGCAGGGCCTGCTGCACCAGGGGGCTGGCCGGCGCCGTGGCGGGCGTCTGCGCCCGGGCGGCAGGTGCGAGGGCGGCCAGGCCGAGGCCCAGGGCGCAGCAGAGACGGGAGAGGGAATGCGGAAGGCGTGTGTGCATCGTGTGACGGAAGAGAGGTGGGAAAAGGAAAGGAAACAGGCCACAGCCGGCGCCGGGCACCGGCTTTCAGCTATTTTTTCTGTAGCAGACTGCCGAGCGATGCCAGCAGGTCCTGCGAGGTCCCCGACGCGGCGCCATCGGCCGGCACCACGCCCTGCGGCGTAAGCTTGTCGACCAGCACCGGCAGCCACTGGGCCAGCAGCGTCTGCAGCTGTGCCGGGTCCATGCCCAGCCGGGTGGCCAGGCCTGCCAGCAGCTCGCCACCCAGCGCATCGTGCACCTGGGCGCCGCTCACCGGCAGGTTGGGCCCGGTGCCGACCCAGGAGGCCGCCAGGTGGCCCAGGCCGCCCTGCTCGAACCGGTGCAGCAGCCCCGGCAGACCGCCGAGCGGGTTGTTGGTAGAGGCCAGCATCGGGCCCAGGACGGATGCCAGCGGCCCCAGGCCCGCGCCCGGCGTGCCGCCTGCGGCATGGTTTAAAACGGAACCGACGACGGAATCGAGCAGGCCCATGGTGTCTCCTTGTATGGCACGGCGAAGCGAAGCGTCCGATTGTCGGCCGCTTGCCGCCCGGGCGTGTATCCAGGAATGGCGGCCCGGACGGCCCGCATCGCCCGGGGACACCCGTCAGCGGGCGGGCGCTGCATGCCGCGTCATTCGCAGCCCAGGTGCTGCCGCAGGTCGTCCACGCTGCGCTGCTCGTTGGGCAGCAGCCGGGGGCTGTCGCCGGCCTGCGGCTGCAGCGCGCGGCCGCCCAGGTCCGCCGCCCGGCGGTCGAGCAGGGCGCAATCGGCGGCCTGGCGGGCGGGCATGCCGGCGTTGGGCGGCGGTGCCCGGTAGGGCTGCGGCGCGACCGGCGGCGCGGGCGGCGGCTGGGATTCGAAGGTGGACGGCGACGGCACCACCGAGGGGAGGGGCGTGGTCGCCACCACGTTGCTGTCGGGCTCCACCTGCAACGCTGCGCCGCGGCTGCCGGCGGGGCAGGCGCTGTCGGAATAGGTGACCCGACCGTTGGCGCCGGTGCATTTGGTGAGGGTCTGCACCCGCGGCCCGGCGGCGCCGGACGGCGGGGGCGCGGCGGCCCGGGCGGTGCCCGCAGCGGGTGCCTGCGCCTGCGCCGGACGGCCGGCACCGAGCGCCAGGACCGCGCCGCAGAAGAAAGCCCACGCCGTCGCCCGCAGCAGGGCCCGGCGCGCCGTGGCCGGGAGGAAGGGGGGTGGAGGGCGCGGCAGCGACATGTCCATGGCCGGATCGTTCTGGAAGGGAAACCGGCGATGGTGCCCGAGCGCGCGGGCGTGCGCACGCCCGCGGCGGCAGGCGGCACCTTCTTCCGACGACCGGCGCGCGTCGCAGGCGTCCGGTGGGGGTGGTGGCGATTCCAACATGCCCTTACGCATGAGGTCCTCCAGAAACAGTTGTACCCCATCCGGACGGGTGCCCGCGTGCGTAAGCTCTGTAGGACTAGACAGAGTGCCAACGGGGCTGCCGTCCTTCGCCGTCGCACCGCGGTGCTGGTTAATTTAATTCCACGGACCTCGAAAGCCTTTTTGCCGTGCCATTTTTCTGGCACGCACGACGGCCCCGCAATTTTGTGGGGCTGCTGCTTTTGCGGTTCAGAAATGGATCTCTCGGTGCATACCAATCCTATCGACACGAACTACCACGGTGGTCATCAACCGTACATTCCGCCCCCCCAGCTCTTGGCGGAGGGGCCCGCATTGCGCCGGGAACCCTCCGCTGATTCTCCAAAACAGCGCATCCTGCTGGTCGACGATTCCCACACCAGCATGGCCGTCATGGCCGAACTCCTGGCACCCGCCTACGAGATCCTGACCGCCTCCACCGGCCTGCAGGGCCTGGAGATGGCGCGTGCCTGCCGTCCCGACCTGGTGCTGCTCGACGTGGTGCTGCCCGACATCAACGGCTTCGAAATCCTGCAGCGGCTGCGGGCCGACCCGGTGACGGCGATGATCGCGGTGGTGTTCGTCACCGGTTTCGACCGGCCGGGCGACGAGGCCCGCGGACTGATGCTCGGCGCGTCCGACTACATCCTGAAGCCGGCCGAGCCGCCGGTGCTGTTCGCCCGCGTCACCGCGCAGCTGCGGCTGGTGCGCCAGCGCACCGCGATGGAAGCGCTGGCCCACCTGGACGAGCTGACCGGCATCCCCAACCGCCGCCAGTTCGACGAGGTGCTGGCCGCGGAGTGCCGGCGTGCCGACCGCCAGAAGCAGCCGGTATCGGTGGCGATCTTCGACGTCGATTTCTTCAAGCAGTACAACGACCGCTACGGCCACCCGGCCGGCGACCGGGCGCTGAAGGCCGTGGCGCGGGTGCTGCGCGACGGCATGCACCGCCCCGGCGACCTGGCCGCCCGCTACGGCGGCGAAGAGTTCGCGCTCGTCCTGGGCGGCACCAGCCGGCAGGGCGCGCTGGCGCTGGCCAACCGGCTGCGCCAGGCGGTGGGCGGGCTGCAGATCGCCCACTCGGATTCGCCTGTCGCGTCGCACCTCACCGTGAGCGTCGGCGTCGCCAGCACGATACCGGCGGCCGACAGCAACCCGCAGATCCTGGTGCAGCGGGCCGACGACAGCCTCTACCGCGCCAAGGAAGCCGGCCGCAACAAGACCGTGGCCGATGGCGACTTCGGCCACGCATCGCTCTCGGTCGCCTGAGCGGCGGCCGGCGGACGCCTACGCCGCGGTGCCGCCGCCGGCAACGATGGACCGTTTCGATGCGATGCTGGCCTTCGCCCGGTGGTGGTCTCGCCAGCATGGGCGTCCTGTGGCTGCCCGACTACATGGCACGCGCGCAGCGCGTGCGCGGCGAACTGGTACCGCTCCACATCGCCTTCCCGCCGAACCGGCATGTCAGTGCGAAGCTGCGGGTGTTCATCGACTGGGTGGTCGAGTCGATGGCGCACCACGCTTTCTACAGATGTCCCCGCTGCGCCGCAGCGGCCGCCATTTCCGCCAGAAAGGGGCCCCGCGGCGCCTCGACCGGCTTATCCACCAGAAACTCGCTCCGGTCCTTGCCCGCGATCCATTTCGGCGGTTTACCCCGGCCCGTCCAGGTGGCACCGGTCTTCTCGTCCAGGTATTTGGTCGCGACCTTCTTTTCGGGCAATTTCCATGGGAATACCTGCTGGGCGGTGAAACCGAACTCGGCCACCAATTCCCGCACCTTCACCAGCGCCGCTTCCGATTCGACCTTGTAGGCCTTGGCGATTTCCGCATCGAGCTTGGCGCGGGCGCTTTCCAGATCTTTGAGATTATTCATGTCGCTTGGTATACCGATTGCAATTAAAACTGGGTGTTAAATAAAACAAACCGTCCAGATCCGGCCCACGACAAGCCGGACGCGATTTCCTGCAGCCGTATGGGCGCGCAGTTGGAGGGGCGAAGCAAACCGAAGTTGCAAAGGCATTGGCATGGCACACCCCACAAAGGCCATGCAAAAACCGAAGAGATTCTATAGCGCACTATGGAATTGATAGCTGCACGCCATTGAATAGCAATGACGACAGGCCGATTTAATCCAGAACCACCCGCACCTCCACCGCAGGCGTCACTGCCGCGCAGCCGGCAGCAGCCGAATGTCCCCGCTCCCGCTCCCCCGCCCCTCGGGATGCGCCGAGGAGCGCAGCGGCAGGCGGAATAAGGGCCGCGCATGTCTGAGCGCAGCGAGTTTGCGCGGACCCCGCCTGACGCGAGCACCGCAGGTTGCCCCGCAGCGCAGCGAAGGGGACGCAGCACGTGGGGTCGCCTTTTCTTGGTTACTTCTTTTGGCGAAGCAAAAGAAGTGACTCGCCCGCGGGGGCGAAATCCCCGCCTCCACCCCCAAAAGCCGCGGCGGCAGCGGCAGCGGCAGCGGCAGCGGCAGCGGCAGCGGCAGCGGCAGCGGCAGCGGCAGCGGCAGCGGCAGCGGCAGCCTAGGCCAGGCTGGCCATATCCACCACGAACCGATACTTCACATCGCTCTTCAACATCCGCTCATACGCCGTGTTGATCTCGTCCATCCGGATCGCCTCGATATCCGACACGATCCCGTGCTGCGCACAGAAATCCAGCATCTCCTGCGTTTCCTTGATCCCGCCGATCAGCGAACCCGCCAGCCGGCGCCGCTTCATGATCAGCCCGAACACGTTGGGCGACGGATGCGGGCTGTCGGGCGCGCCCACCAGGGTCATCGTGCCGTCGAGCTTGAGCAGGCCCAGGAACGCGTCGAGGCTGTGCGGTGCCGCCACCGTGTTCAGGATGAAATCGAAGCTGTTGGCGTGCGCCGCCATCTCGTCGGCGTTCTTCGACACCACCACTTCCCGGGCGCCGAGGCGCAGCGCGTCTTCGCGCTTGCCGGGCGAGGTGGTGAACAGGACCACGTGCGCGCCCATGGCGGCGGCGATCTTCACGCCCATGTGGCCCAGGCCGCCCAGGCCCACGATGCCGACCTTGTGGCCGGGGCCGACGCCCCACTGGCGCAGCGGCGAATAGGTGGTGATGCCGGCGCACAGCAGCGGCGCCACGGCGGCCAGGGAGGCCTCGTCGTGCGAGATCTTCAGCACGAAGGATTCGCGCACCACCATGTGATCGGAGTAGCCGCCGTAGGTGTTCTCGCCGCCGCCGAACATCGGGCCGTTGTAGGTGCCGGTGAAGCCGTTCTCGCAGTACTGCTCCAGCCCGTCGGCGCACGGGGTGCAGTGCTGGCAGCTGTCGACCATGCAGCCGACGCCGACCAGGTCGCCGACCTGGAATTTCGACACCAGGTCGCCCACCGCGGTCACGCGGCCGACGATCTCGTGGCCGGGGACGCTGGGATACACCGTGTTCTGCCACTCGTTGCGGGCGGTGTGCAGATCCGAATGGCAGACGCCGCAGTGCAGCACGTCGAGCGCCACGTCCAGCGGTCCGGGGGTGCGGCGCTCGAAGGTGAAGGGGGCCAGCGGGGTGGTGGGGGCGGTGGCGGCGTAGCCGTGGGCTTGTGTCATGGAAGAAGTCCTGGGGAGGGAAAAGAAGAAATAAAAATGCGCCCGATAGGAGAAGGGGCCGGCCCGCACCTTATCGCCGCGGCCCGCGGGCCGTGCGACACCCCGGCGACGACCCCAGGGGCCGCGGGTGCTTCGCGCGTCCGGTCCCGCCCGCCTGTTCCATTCGGCATATCCGCCCGCATCTGCGCCTCCAGGCCGCCGCCGGCGGCCACCCGCCGCGCCACGCCTCCCATGCCGATCAAGCCCTTCTTCTTCCTCACCGCACTGCTGCACGCCTACATCGCCCTGCGGCTGGTGCCGGGCCTCGCGCCCTGGTGGCCGGCGGGCCTCGCACTGGGCGCGGCGCTGCTGGTCTCGGCCGTGGTGCTGCCGGTGCCGCTGTGGGCCCGGCGCACGCCGCTGCACCCGGCCTGGCAGTGGCTGGGGGCGATCGCGATGGGCTGGTTCTCGTCGCTGCTGGTGCTGACGCTGCTGCGCGACCTGCTGCTGGCCGCATGGTGGGCCGCCGGCGCGGCCAGCCTGGCGGCGGGGCCGGCCCCCGCGGCGTGGGGGCACGGCAGCGCGGCGGCGGTGGTGCTGGCGGCGGTGGCGGCATCGGCCATCGGCCTGTGGAACGCGCGGCGCACCGCCCGGGTGCGGCGGATCGACATCGCGCTGCCGCAACTGCCGGCGGCGCTGCAGGGCTTCACCATCGCCCAGCTAAGCGACCTGCACGTGGGCCCGACCATCGGCCGCGGCTATATCGCGCGCATCGTGGAGCGGGTCAACGCGCTGCAGCCCGATGTGGTGGCGATCACCGGCGACCTGGTCGACGGCAGCGTGCCGACGCTGCGCGACCGGATCGCGCCGCTGGCCGGCCTGCGCTCGCGCCACGGCAGCTACGCCGTCACCGGCAACCACGAGTACTACGCCGGCGCCCATGCCTGGATCGACGAGCTGCGCCGCATGGGCCTAACGGTGCTGATGAACGAGCACGTGCTGCTGCGGCCCTCCCCGGATGCCGGCGGAGCAGCCGGCGGCGATGCCGATGCACTGCTGCTCGCCGGCGTCACCGATTTCCACGCGGCGCATTTCGACGCCGCCCATGCCAGCGACCCGGCGCAGGCCCTGCACGGCGCGCCGGCGGCCGCCGCCACCCGGGTGCTGCTGGCCCACCAGCCGCGCAGCGCGCCGGCCGCGGCCGATGCGGGCTTCCAGCTGCAGCTCTCGGGCCACACCCACGGCGGGCAGTTCTGGCCCTGGAACCTGTTCGTGCCGCTGCAGCAGCCCTTCGTGGCCGGCCTGCACCGGCTGCGCGGCCTGCAGGTCTACGTGAGCCGCGGCACCGGCTACTGGGGGCCGCCCAAGCGGCTGGGCGCGCCGTCGGAGATCACGCTGCTGCGGCTGGTGCGCCAGGGCTGACCGGCGCGCGGCGGGCATCCCGCTGCCCCCGGCGCCCTTCGATGCGCACGGCAGTCGTTACACCCTGCATCGCCGCCCACCGTGCACTCGCTACGATCGACGCCCCGACCTCCCCCACTTCCTTTTTGACGACGGCCGATGACCCCGCAGAGCCTTCCCCCTTTTCTGGCTGCCGGCGGCGCGCTGGGTGCGGACATCGCCCGCCACGACTGGTCCGGCACGGCGGTCGGCCCGCCGCCGGCCTGGCCGGTCGCGGTGCAGGCCACGCTGGCCACCTGGCTCGATTCGCCGCAGGCGATGTGCATGGCCTGGGGGCCGGAACTGCATTTCCTGTTCAACGAGGCCTACCGGCCGATCCTGGGCGACCGGGCGGCGGGCGCGATCGGCCGTCGCTTCGCCGACCTCTGGTCCGACGTCTGGCCCGAGATCGAGCCGATCGTCGCCCGCGCCCTGCGCGGCGAGGGCTCCCGGTTCGAGGAGATGCCGCTCACCATGCTGCGCGGCGGCGTGCCCGAGCCGACCTGGTGGAGCTTCACCTACATGCCGCTGCGCGACGAGCACGGCGAGGTGATCGGCATGGTCTGCACCACCACCGACGCGACGGCGCAGGTGGTGGCCGCCCGCCAGGCCGCCGCCGAGCGCGCGCGCCAGCGCCACGCGCTGCAGCAGATGCCCGGCTTCGTCGCCCTGCTGGCGGGCCCGGACCATGTGTTCGACTACGTCAACGACGCCTACCGCGCCATCGCCGGCGAGCGCGATTTCCTCGGCAACCCCGTGCGCCAGGTATTCCCCGAGCTGGCCGGCCAGGGCTACTACGAGCTGCTCGACCGCGTCTTCACCACCGGCGAGCCGTTCAGCGCGCAGTCGCGGCCGATCCGGCTGGCGGGCCATGCGGCCGAGCGTTTCATCGACCTGCTCTACCACCCGATCCGCGACGACGCGGGCACCGTCACCGGCATCTTCGTCGGCGGCTACGACGTCACGCCGCGCGTCTCGGCGGAACGGTCGCTGCGCGGCCTGAACGAGACGCTCGAGGCGCGGGTGCAGGAGCGCAGCGCCGAGCTGCTGCGGGCCGAGGAGGCGCTGCGCCAGGCGCAGAAGCTGGAGGCGGTGGGCCAGCTCACCGGCGGCGTGGCGCACGACTTCAACAACCTGCTCACCGTCATCGGCACCTCGGTCGAGTTGATGCGCCGCAAGAACCTGCCCGAGGAGCGCCGCCGCAAGTACCTGACGGCGATCGCCGACACGGTGCGCCGCGCCTCCAAGCTCACCGCGCAGCTGCTGGCCTTCGCCCGCCGCCAGCCGCTGCGGCCCGAGGTGTTCGACGTTTCGCGCCAGGTGGGCGGCGTGTCCGAGCTGGTGCGGCCCCTGGTGGGCGGGCGGGTGCGGATCCGGATCGAGGGCGACGCCACGCCGCACCTGGCCGACGCCGACGCCAGCCAGTTCGAGACCGCGCTGGTGAACCTGGCCGTCAACGCCCGCGACGCGATGGACGGCGAGGGCGAGCTGCGGGTGCGCATCGAGGCGGTAAACGCCCTGCCCGCGCTGCGCGGCCAGCCGGCGCGGCCGGGCCGGTTCGTGGCGGTGTCGGTGCAGGACACCGGCACCGGCATCCCGCCCGACAAGATGGAGCTGATCTTCGAGCCGTTCTACACCACCAAGGAGGTGGGCAAGGGCACCGGGCTGGGCCTGAGCCAGGTGTTCGGCTTCGCGCAGCAGTCGGGCGGCGACATCGCGGTGCAGAGCACCCCGGGCGCGGGCACCACCTTCACCCTCTACCTGCCGCAGGCCACCGCCGCCGCCCAGCGGCCGGCGGCCGAGGCGCCGCCGGTGGCCGCGGCGCCGCTGCTGCTGCCGGCCCGCATCCTGGTGGTGGAGGACAACAACACCGTCGGCCAGTTCTCCACCGCCGTGCTGCAGGACCTGGGCTACCGCACCCACTGGGCGCACGACGCGCAGGAGGCGCTGGCGCTGCTCGACGCCGACCACCGGCGGTTCGACCTGGTGTTCTCCGACGTGATCATGCCGGGCATGAACGGCATGGAGCTGGCCCAGGCGATCCGCCGGCGCTGGCCCGGCCTGCCGGTGGTGCTGACCAGCGGCTACAGCGAGGTGCTGGCGGCCGACACCCGCCACGGCTTCGAGCTGGTGCAGAAGCCGTACTCGGTGGCGGCGCTGTCGCGGGTGATCCAGCAGGCGATCCGCCACCGGGCACCGGGCGGCTGAGGGGCGCCGGGCGCGGTGCTGCGATCCCACGCCGCGGCACCGCTTTTTGACACGTGCGGGCCCGAAAAAAAGCATGTAATGGCGGCTGCAGGCGTCCGAGCGCGGCACGCACCCCCCAACCAACGAGGAGCTCTCCATGTCCCAGTTCGCCACCGTCACCGGCGACGTCACCTACACCCCGGGTGACGGACTGCCCCTGCCCATCCCGCACGGCAAGATCGAGGTCGAGCTGGCACCCGACAGCGCCACCCTGAGCTGGGAAGAAGCCAGCGGCGTCGTCGGCCTGGCCGCGATCCCGCGCACCACCTTCGACGACTACGTGCGCGACGGCAAGATCAGCCTCGACGCCGCCTGATCCGGCACCGCCGCCGGGGGCCGCTCCGGTGGGGGCCTCGTCCGGCGCGCGACGCTCCTGATTTCATAGCTGCTTGCCGGCGTCCTGCGCCGGCCGCAGCCACTTTTTCTTTAAAAATCCTCGCCTTCGACCGCCAGCGGCTTGCCGCCCGCCGGCTTCGGGCGCGGCGCTGCTTCCACCGGTTCGGCGGCCGGTCGGGCAGCCGCCGGCGGCGTCGGCATCCCGCCTTCGGGCACCTCGCCGCCCAGGGCCACGATCAGGTCGGGAATCAGCTTCTGCAGCTCGCCGGTGGAGATGGCGGCGTCGGCGTCGAAGCCGTCTTCCTTCTCCTGCGAGGTGCCGTCGAACACGCCGTCCAGGAAGGTGATCTTCTTGACCTGCAGGCCCTCGGTGAGCACGAAGGACACGCGCTCGTCCCAGGTCAGGGCCAGCTTGGTGGGCAGCTTGCCCTGCTCGATGTGCTGGCGGATCTCGTCGATGTCGAGCGGATGGCGTGCGTAGCGCACCACCGCCTTGCTCTCGTCGCTGGCCTTGAGCTCGCATTCGCGGTCGACGCTGAAGCCGGCGGGCGGCTCCTGGCTCACCAGCCATTCGGACATCGCGGCCACCGCGGTCACGTTGGTGTTGACCAGCGCCACCGACAGGCCCGGCGCCGCCTCGACCAGCGCGGTCACCACCTCGTCGGCGCGGCCCTGGCTGCCGGCGCCGATCACCAGCCAGCGCTCTTCGGTGTCCATCCAGACGGTGGTGGCGCCCTGCTTGGTGAAGGCCATCGGCAGCAGCGCGAGCATCGCGTCTTCCTTGAGCTCCTTGGTCTCCTTGCGGCCGGGCTTGCGGCCGGTGGATTTCTCGATCTCCTCGGCGCGCTTCTGCACCTCGCGCTTGACGACCGACGACGGCACCGCCTTCGCCTCGACCATGAACTTCAGGATCCACTGTCCGCCGACCGATTCGGCCAGCGGGCCGTTGGCGTCGCCACGGGGCTCCAGCCAGCCGGCCGAGCGCTCCTGCGTGGCGGTGCAGGGTGCGAAACGGGCCTTGCCCAGGTTCTCTTCCAGTTGCTCCAGCGAACAGGCCCAGCCGGGCGCGATGCGGTAGACGATCACGTTCTTGAACACTTGCGCTCTTCCTCTCGGGCGCCACCCGGACAGCGGGCGGCAAACCGCGTATTGTCCGCGCCCGGCGGCCCGGGGACCGGCCGCACCGCCACCGCAGCGGTAACGAAATGGCCGAAAGGCTTTACACAGACCTCACCTGCGGGCCACGGCGCGCTTACATGCGGCTCCGACACTGGCTTCCAACCTGATGCCATCCACGGTACCGGGCCTTCACCCGAAAGGACGCTTCCATGACATTCGCTCCCCGCAAACTCCTCGTCGCCAGCGTGCTGGCCTCCGCCGCCTTCATGGCCGCCGCCCAGACCCCGCCACCCCCCGCGGCACCGGCCACCCCGGTGGCGGGCGATGCGCAACCGGCACCGGGCACGGCCCGCGCCGGCGCCGCCGATCGCCGCGATCCGGCCGCCATGCAGCAACGCATGGAGCAGGGCCTGGCCCGCGAGAAGGCACGGCTGCAGATCACCGCCGCGCAGGAACCGGCCTGGAACGCCTTCACCGCCGCGATCCGCCCCGACCCGGCCCAGCGGGCCCGCATGCAGGCCGAACGCGGCGAATGGGCCAAGCTGACCACGCCGGAGCGCATCGACCGGATGCGCGCCGAGCGCAGCCAGCGGGATGCCGAGATCGACCGCCGCGGCGACGCCACCAAGACCTTCTATGCCGCGCTGACCCCGGCGCAGCAGAAGCTGTTCGACGAGCGCCCGATGCTGCACGGCGGCCCCGGCGGCAAGGACGGCCCGGGCCACGGCCACGGCCCGCACGGCGAACGCGGTGCCCCGCCCGTGCCCGGTGCCGCCGTGGCACCCGGCACCCGCTGATCGCCACCGATCGCAAGACGTCGTAGAACCCGCACGGGCGCAATGCCAGTCAGCCAACGCTGGCTGGCATTTTTGCGTTGGGAACCCGGGGCACGGCCATGGCGACTCTCAGCGTGTAGGCGATCAGCACGCCCGGCGCTCACGCCGGCGGCTCGTCGCCGAAGGCCAGTGAGAGCGCGCCCGTGGCGAAATCGACGCGAAGCCCGGCACGCACACCGTCAGCATGCCAGGACACCTCGAGCACCGATTCGGCCGACGGATGGAGCGTGAAGGTGCCGCCGAATGCGGGGTGTGTGTTGCGTTGGCGGATCAGGTCGAGGAGCCTGCCGACGACGGGACGCGCCAGTGCGGCATCGATCTCGTCGTCGGTGAAGCGGTGGCGGTTGATGTCGCGGCCCACCCCGGTCTGCCGCATCAGATCCATGTCGTTGCGGCCGGCGAGCAGGCCGACGTAGTAGACCTGCGGAATGCCGGGCAGGAAGAACTGGACTGCGCGAGCCGCCAGGTAGCGCTCTTCGTCCGCGCCCACGGCGTCGAAGAAGGTGCAATTCACCTGGTAGAGGTCGAGGTTGGACGCTGCGGCACCCGTGGCCTGCCGGCTTTCTCCGCCGCAGTTGGCATGGATCGCTTCCACCAGCCGATCGAGTTCGGCTGGCGGAACGAGCCCGGGCCGACCGCTGCGATCCGCCGGATCGGCACCGATGTCGATGATGCCGATGCCGTCGTGCGTGTCGAGCACGGTGAGCGCGTTGGTCGGCCGCACGCCGATCCAGTGCTTCAGGTGCCGCGCGGTGCGAAAGTGCAGCGCGTGCAGGAGCAACGGCGGCAAAGCGAAGTCGTAGACCCAATCCACGCGACGCGCGATCTCGATCTGCATGCGATACGGTGCGTGGATCTCCACCAGCACCTCCATGCCGCGCGCATGGGCCTTTGAGGAAAGCGTGTCGATGAAGTCGAAGGTCTCCGGCGTCATGAAGCCGCTGGTGCCCGCGCGCTTGACCGCATACCCGACCGCGTCGAGCCGAATGCACTTCGTGCCGTTTTCGGCCAGCGCGTGCAGCACGCTGTCGAGATAGGTCTCGCCTTGGGGGTGGCCGACGTTGATGTCGATCTGGCTCGGGGTGAAGGTGGTCCACATCAGCCGCCGCTCCCCGTTGGCCAGGGTGACCGGCGTGAACGGCAGGCCCGGACGCGGGCGGTACAGGGCCAACAGGTCCTGCTCGGTCGCCCCGTGCGGAAATACGGTGCCGAGCGTGAGGAAGAGACCGGCGTAGAGAGACGCGTCACCATGCCGGGAAAAGTGCAGGAACTGGTGCGACGCCGAGGAGACGTGGTTGACGATCACGTCCGCCATGACCTCGACCGTCTGCGCGATGGCCCGGAACTCCTGCCACCCGCCCAGGCGAGTGTCGATGCGCGCGTGGTCGATCGGATCGAACCCGGCGTCAGCGCCATCGATCGGATGGAAGAAGGGCAGCAGGTGAACGCCCGCGAACAACCCCTGCAACCGCCCGCACAGTAGCTGGTGCAGCGTCTCGAGGCCTCCGCCGCCCAGGCGGTCGACGTAGGTGATGAGTTGAACCTGGTTTTTCATGGTGAAGAAGACTGGGAAAGCACGCTGGAGGGGCGCGAGGGTCAGCGCGCGAATCGTTCGTTTCCGACCATGCCGAGCTGGGTGAGTCCCAGCCGCTGGGCCTGGGACAGCACCATCGCGACCGCACCGTAGGGCGCGTCGGCGGCGGGCAGCAGCTGCAGTTCGGGGGCGTCGGTGCTGCGGGCCGCCTGCTCCAGCCGGTCGTACAGCGCCGCACGGCCGGCCAACGGATCGCCATTCCACCGCACGGTACCGTCCCCGGCGATCGCGACGGTGATCGCCACCGGCGTCTTCGGCTGCGCGGCGGGCACTGCCGACGGCGTGTCCAGCCGCACCGCATGCAGCTGCGCGGGCACCGTGATGATGAACATGATGATGAGCACCAGCATCACGTCGATCAACGGGGTGGTGTTCATCTCGAGCAGGATCTCGGGCTCGTTCGCATCCGCGCCCGTGCCGCCGACATTCATACCCATGCGCGTTCTCCTGAAAAGGCCGACGGACCGCTCATGTCGCGGGCGCCGGCTCGGTGATGAAACCCAGTGTCTGGATACCCGCCTGCTGGCAGGCATACACCGCACGGCCGACGGCCGCATAGGGCACCTGCTCGTCGGCGCGGATCTGCACCTGGGGCTGCGGCCGCTGCGCGGCGAGTGCCACCAACCGCTGCGACAGGGCGTCGCCTTCGGGCGCGGGGAGCCCGTTCCAGTACAGCGCGCCGCCCCGGTCGATCGACAGCTCGACGTTCTCGGGCCGGGTCTCGCGGACCACGCTGCTTTCCTTGGGCAGCGACATCGGCACGGTCTGGCGGACGACCGGGATCGTGATCAGGAAGATGATGAGCAGCACCAGCATCACGTCGACCAGCGGTGTGGTGTTGATCGACGTGTTGAGCGTGTCTTCGCTGTGCGCGGGCGCGGCGAAGCCCGCCGTCTTGCGAACGGGCGTCATGGCTGCGCGCGCGCCACGTTCGTGGCACCCATCAACACGTTGTGCACGTCGGCGCCGAAGTTGCGCACCGCATCCATCGCAAGCTTGTTGCGCCGCACGAGGAAGTTGTAGCCCAGCACCGCAGGCACCGCTACGGCCAGCCCGATCGCGGTCATGATCAGCGCCTCGCCTACCGGCCCCGCGACCTTGTCGATCGATGCCTGCCCCGCGACGCCGATCGCGGTGAGCGCGTGGTAGATGCCCCAGACCGTCCCGAAAAGACCGATGAACGGAGCGGTCGAGCCCACTGTCGCGAGCAGCGCGAGCCCGCCCTGCAGGCGCGCCTGGATGTCGTCGATGGCGCGCTGGATGCCCATCGAAACCCAGGTGGTGCGGTCGATGTTCTGCGAGAGCGGGTCAGCGTGGTGCCGGTTCGCGTCGATGCCGGTTTCGGCCACATGGCGGAAGGCGCTGCCCCGCTTCATCCTGCCGGCGTTCTGCGCCAGGTCGAGGCTCATGAAGAAGCTCTTGCGCACCGCCCGCGCTTCGGCGCTCAGGCGGACGCTTTCGTACAAGCGGATCAGCAGCACGAACCAGCTGGCCATGCTCATGAGGAGCAGGATGAAGAGCGTGCCGCGCGCGATCGCGTCGCCGGTCTCCCATAGGGCCTGCAGTCCGTAGGGATTGGCGGCCTCCTGGGCCGCGTGGGCGGCGCCGTGGACGAGCGAGGCACCGAGCGCAAGGGAAACAGGCAACAGGCTGCGCGAGGGCAAGAGTGGAATAGTCATGGTGATGCAGGTAGGTGGTGGGAAGGAAAGTGCGGCGGGAAACCCTAGTCGTCCGCCCGGAACTGGAAGTCCTGGTCGGCCAGCACGGCCGCGTCGCCGGTGTCCTGGCAGCCGTAGCGCAGCATTGCGCTCCGGACGGCGGCCTCGAAGACACCACGCGGCCGCGCGCTCAGAATCTCTACGGACACCACCCTTCCGCGGACGATCGTGGCGCGTGCCTTGACCGATCCGCTGATGCCGTTGTCCTGCGCGCGGACGGGCATGACCGGGGCGACCATCGTGGGGCAGGCCGCGCCGATGGCCGCCGCGGCGGTAGGAGCCGGGGCGGGCGGCGTGGCTGCAGGGGCCGGTGGCGCGGCCGCCGGGGCCGCGGCGACCGCAGGGGCCGGTGCCTGTATCGGATTCGGAATCGGAGACAGCTCCGGTGGTGCATCGGCGACGACGGTCGGTGCGGTCCGGTGGGCCTCCGCGGGCGCGGGCGCTCGCTGGACGATCTTGCGCGGCGGTGGTGGTGGTGGCGGCTGCACCCTGGGGGGCGGCGGTGGCGGCGGGAGCAGGGGCGGCGGCACGGTGGCCGCCACGAGGCGGGTGCTCACCGCAGGTGCCGGCGCGGGTGCGGTTGGCGGCTTCGACAGGTTGTGGACGAAGGCGTAGAGAGCCAGCAGGTGAAGTCCGGCTACCAGGCCGAGTCCCACGGCGCGCCGTACGGGTGAGGCCGCTGTCGTGTCGAAGTTCATGGTGTGGCCGGTGCACCGGGGGCGCAGCCCCATTTCTCGGGCCAGACAGGCCGCAGGATTTGCAGGACGGCGGACGTGCCGACGGCTACGAAGCTCTCGGGCTGCGACAGGTCGCCGTGGCACACCACGAGGCCCGCCTCCGCGCAGAGCGCAAGCCCGCCGGCCATGTCCCAGGCCTTGACGCTGTGTTGCACATGGCCGTCCAGCCGTCCGATCGCCGCGAAGGCCATGGCGGTCGCGGTCGAGCGGTAGGCCTGCACGACCCAGCCGGCCTGCCGCAGGGCGACCAACGCGGCCACCGATGGCGCGATGTCGTTGCGCGCATCGCCGACCGACACGATGCGCACCGCATCGAACACCGTGTCGCGCACGGCAGGCATGCCGTTGACGAACAACCCTGCGCCGCGCTCCGCCGCGACGACCAGGCCGAGCGCAGGCATCGCGACCACGCCCGCATGGGGCTGCCCGTCGCGCACCAAGCCGAGCGAGACGGCCCACAGGGGCACCCCGCGCAGGAAGTTGGCGGTGCCGTCGATCGGGTCGACCACCCAGGAAGTGCGCGGCAGTCGCGCAGCGTCGAGGCTGTCGTGGCCCTGCCCGTATTCCTCGCCGAACACCGGTTCGCCAGGGAACGCATGGGCCAGGCGCTGCCGCACCATCCGCTCCACCGCCTCGTCGGCAGCCGACACGAAATCCTGTGGCTGCTTGGCGCGCAGACCGAGTGCGGCACGGTCTGCCTGCGCCTGCACGGCGAGCTGCGCCGCCTCCTCCACGATGGCCTGGGCTACCGCCAGCCGTGCCGGCATCCGCCCGGTCGCGACGCGGCTCATCGCTCGCCTCTTTTCCGGAGGTAGGCGACCAGCGCTGCGGTCTCGTCGGTCTGGATGGCCGTCACGCCGGCATCGATCAGGCGGCCCCAGACGGCGTCGGGGTCGGCCAGCGCACGCATGTCGCACAGGTCGAGGTTGTGGCTCACGTCGAGGGTGTTGGCCCACAGGCCCATGCCCTGCCGGGCGAGCTCCTCGCGCCCCGCCGCGATGTCCTCCAGCGCCTCGAAGCGCACCTCGGCCATCGTGGGCCGCATGACGGCGAAGCGCGCCAGGTCCTGCGCAAAATGCCCCGGACGTGCCCACATCCTCGGCATGAAGGGAATCGATCCGTGAAAGCGTTGCGAGCAGGCCCACTCGATGTCGCCGGCATCGCAGATGGTCGCCTTCATCAGTGTCTGGCCGGCCATGCCGGCGTGTTCCACCGCGTCAGCCACAGGGCCTGCGAGATCGGAAGTCTTCATATCGATGTTGACCAGGACGCGGTCGCGTGCACACGCCAATACCGCCTCCAGGGTCGGCACCGTTTCGCCGGAAAGCGTTCCGTCGGACCGGCGCAACCGATGGCGCGACACCGCTGTCGCGGTTTGGGCGTCGAGGTTGCCGGTGCCGTCGGTCGTGCGGTCGAGCGTCTCGTCGTGCAGCACGAACAGTACGCCGTCGACCGTGGCCTGCACATCGATTTCGACCATGTCCGCGCCGAGCGCGATGGCCTCTTCCACCGCGGCGAGCGAGTTCTCGGGAGCTTGCTTCCAAGACCCGCGGTGCGCGACGACGAGCACGTTGGAAAGACAGGCCGCATGCAACGGGACGGAGAGCGGGAACAAAACGCGGGACATCGAAAAAGCCTTAAAAAGAACGGACGGACGAAACGAAGGGAATGCGCTAGACCTTGCCCATGCCCGCGGCCATGACGTCTTCCCGCAGGATGCGTCCGGCCAGCATGAACACGACCAGGGCTGGCGCGAGCAGGAGCAGCGCCACGGTGGCCGCCAGGGGAAACTGCATCGCGTAGGGATCGAGGTACTGGAAGAGCAGGATCGGCAGCGTCTGCACCACCGGCGCGCCCACGATGAAGGACTTGTCGAACTCCTCGAAGCTGGCCACGAAGGACAGAAGTCCGCCTGCCAGCAGGCCCGGCACCGACAGGGGCAGCACGATATGGAGGAAGACCCGCCAGGGGGTTGCGCCCAAAGATCGGGCCGCATGCATCAGTTCGTCGGGCAGCGTCTCGAACGATGCGACGAGCAACCGGATCATCAGCGGGAGCGTGCCGACTATCTGCACCAACACGACGCCCGTGAACGAGTACATCAGTCCCAGGTGCAACAGAAACTCGCCCATGCCGATGGCCACCACCACCCCGGGCACGAGCAGGGGCGCCAGGATGAAGACCTCGATGGCCCGTTTGGCCCGCAGAGGAAACTTGGCCAGCGCCCATGCCGCCGGGACGGCGAGCACCGCCGTCGCCATGCTGACCGCCACCGCCACCAGCAGGCTGCTCGCGAGCGCCTCGGCCATGTCTTCGTTCTGCAGCACGCTCGTCCAATGGGAGACCGTGTACGCCTCGGGCAGCAGCCGGTGGGCAGGCCAGCCATCCGAAAGGCTCCAAAGCACAGCCAGCGCCACGGGCAACCCGATGCCCAGCGCGCAGGAGACGAACAGGCCCGCACTGACCCACAGCCTGTCCTCGGCGGCGAAACGGCTGCGCCGTTGCGAATGTGCGCGGTCAGCCATGCGACCTCCTGCGATCGGTCAACAGCGTGTAGGCGACCAACACGGCCAGCGCGAAAGCGGTCAGCACCATGCCGATGGCGTACACCAGCGGGTAGTTGCCCCGGCCGAACTCCGCCATCATCAGCACCGCCAGAGGCTGGGGCGACGCGGCACCGACCAGGCTAGGGATCGCGTAGGACCCCATGGAGCCGATGAAGGTCAGCAGTACCGCCGCGGAAATGCCGGGCATCGCGAGCGGCAGGTCCACCTGCAGCAGCGTCTGCCAGCGACCGGCCCCGAGGGTGTGCGCCGCGGCGGCGAGGTCGCGGGGGATCGCCGCGAAGGCACTGCCGATGACCAGCGTCATGAACGGAACCTGCTTCCACACGGTCGTGAGGATGACGCCCACACCCCAGTCGTCGCGCACCAGGGCGGGCAGCCTTACGCCGAGCGGAACGGCCAGCCGGTCCAGAAATCCGCCGCGTTCGGCCAGCGTCAGGACCAGCAGCGCAGCGATCAATCCCGGCACCGCGATCGGAATGCGGTAGAGCCCGTTGAAGAGCGCGCGCCCCAAGAAATGGCGCCGCAACGCAAGGGCCAGACCGATCGACAGCACCAGCGTTACCACGACCGGCGCCACCCCGAAATAGATCGACCGCAGCAGGCCCCGCACCAGCGTGGGCCGGGTGACGATGTCACGGTAGTGCTCGAGCGTGAAGCCAGGCGTGGGCCCTTCCCAGCCCACGCTGCCGAGAAGGCTCCACAGCAGTGGCCCACCGAACAGGCATCCGAGCAGCAGAAGCGCGGGCGCGAGCAACGCCAGAGCGTGCCATGGCGAAGTGCGAGCGGCGCTCACGGTTGGGCTCCTTCGCGAGCGGCCGGGCCGGCCGCATGGGTCAGCAAGGGCAACTGCGCCGTCCGGATGGCAACCGACACGGTTTGGCCGGGCGAGAGCAGTTCTCCGCTGCCCGAAACGCTGGCCCGCAGCGTGCGCTCGCCGATGCGGACCGCGTAATGGGCCTGGGCACCGACGAAGCTCACGTCGACGACGGTGCCCAGGCCCGCGGCGTCTGCCACGACCGCGACGTCTTCGGGACGCACCGAGAGCCGCACTGTTCCGTGCACCACACCCAGCAGCGGAATCGGTGTGCCGCAGGCGAGCCAGGCCTGCGCGCCGTCGGCCTGCAATTCCAGCAGGTTGGTATGTCCGAGGAACTGTGCGGTAAACGAGTGACGGGGCCGGCGGTAGAGCTCGATCGGCGTGCCGGTTTCCACGATGCGGCCAGCCTCCATGACGACGATCCGGTCCGACATCGCCATCGCCTCGGCCTGGTCGTGGGTCACGTACAGGCTCGTGGTGCCCACGCTTCGGTGCAGCTCGACCAGCTCGTGGCGCAGGCTGTCGCGCAGTTGCGCATCAAGGTTGGAAAGCGGCTCGTCGAACAGCAGCAGCGCCGGTTGCATGACGATCGCGCGGGCCAGGGCCACCCGCTGCTGCTGCCCGCCCGAAAGCTGCCGGGGCATGCGGTCGAGCAGACCGTCGAGCTTGCAGATCGCGACCGCGTGGTCGATGCGCGACACCTGGGTCGCGGCCGGAACGCGCTTCATCCTGAGCCCGAAACCGAGATTTCGGCGCACCGACATGTGGGGAAAAAGCGCGTACGACTGGAACACCATGGCGATGTCGCGGCGTTCCGGCGGAAGCGTGTCGATGCGGGTGCCGCCCAGGTGGATCTCGCCGCTGCTGGCGGACGCGATACCGCAGACGATGCGCAGCAGGGTGCTTTTTCCGCAGCCCGACGGGCCGAGGATCGTCACGAACTCGCCCCGTCGAACGTCGAGGTTCATCGGGTGGAGCGCGACCGTCTCGCCGAAGCACTTTCCGACGTTGCGCAAGGTAAGGTGTGTCATGGGGGTGGAGATGGGAGCCATCGGGTTCAGCGCCGGGACAGCACCTTGTCTTCGAATGCCGCCGTCAGGGCACTGACGGCACGCCAGTTGATCGGGATCGACAGGCGGGCGTGCATCGATTCGGGCACTACCGATACGGCGTCCTCCGGCCGCATGTCGGCCTGTGTGACGTCGGGGCGGGGAGAGCGCGATGCCCGTTGCTGGAGCTTCCACAGCTGGAACTCGCGGCCGAAGGCCATGTCGATGAACAGCAGCGCAGCCGCGGGCCGACGGGTATTGGCCGTCATGATCAGTCCGTCTCCGCTCCCGGCCTCACCGCTGTCGAGCAGGGTCGTGCGGACGGTGGCCGGCAGCAGCTTCGCGCGCTGGAACACCAGGATTTGGTCTTCCCATACCGTGCCCACCCATGCCTGCCCGTTCTGAATGAGGTTCAGCGTGTCGGCGTTGCCGTTGGCGATGACCGCGACGCGCAACAGCCGCTCGAAGTAGTCCCATACGGGTTGCAGGCACGGATCGGAAGCCGCCCACGCACGCGCCGATGCTTCCGATTGCTGGCTGTCGAGCAGGCGGGTCCGGCATTCGCCCTCGGAGGCGAAATGCCGCGCCACCGAGTACAGGAAGCCGCCGCCTGCCCCGCCCTTGGAGGGCGAGGTGATCACGAACCGGCCCGGATGGTGCTCGGCCCAGCGCAGAAGATCGTCGTACGTGCGCGGGACCTCGGCCGGCGGAACTGCCGCGCTGTCGTAGCCGATGGCGGTCTGGTTGAGATGGACCAGGGGCCAGGCCCCCCCGGTGGGTACTCCGAACACGACGCCGGTGTAGGCGCTCGGCACCGTGGCGAGATTGGGCAGCAGCGCGCCCAGGTCGAGCCGCGCGATCACCCCGGCCGAGGCCATCGCCTGGAAGTTGTCGGTACTGCCCGCGAAGTACACGTCGGCAGGCGAATCCTGCCCCACGCGGTGCACGGCCATCAACTGCTGGTTCGCGATGGCATTGCGAACGTCCCGGTAGCGCACCTTCACACCGTATCGGGCCTCGAACCGCGGGATCAACCCCTTGCGCCAGACATCGGTGAAGCTGCCGGCCGAGTTGTACAGGAGCAGCTCGCCCTCCTGGCGTGCCAATGGCTCCAGCGTCGCGTAGAAATTGTCCCGGGTCAGCCGTGCCGGATCGAAGGTGGCGTTCTTCAGTGGCGCCTGCCCGTAGGCGGCCGTCGCCAGCGCGAAGACGCCGAGCAGCAGGGTCACGCCCTTGCTCACCGAGCCGCAGATTCCCGTCATGCCCATGGCCGCCTACCAGCGGTAGTTGAGCGACAGCTTCATGCTGCGGCCGAAGATCGGCCGGCCGTAGATCGCGTTGGCGGTACCCTGGCCGCTGAGCCCGTCGACGCGGGGATTGCCCTCGGTCAAGCCGTGCGAATTGGTGGCGTTGTTCACCTGCAACTGGAGATCGGTCGATGGCGAAACGCTCACGAGCAATCCCAGGTCGACCGTGGTGTAGGCCGGCAACGCGGTGGTGTTGGCATAGTCGACGTAGCGTTCGCCGACACGGCTGATCGTCGCGCTCAGTTCCACCGGCCTGTCGGCCACGGCGAAGTTGAAGATCGGCTGGATGCTGGCCATCACGCGCGGGATGCGCGAGATCTGCTTGTTTTCGTAGGCGGCGCCCGAAGCACCCGTCGCGAGATTGAGCAGGCTCTTGGTACGCGGGTTCTGCACGGTCACGTTCCCGTTGATGCTGAACATCGACGACGCCCGCCAGTTGATTTCGGTCTCCAAGCCCACGGTGTCGGTCTGGCCCACCAGCGGCAGGTTTTCCAGTAGCCCGCTGGCCGGGTTGAGCACCATCCCGTTGAAGACGAGACGGTTGAAATGGCTCCAGAAGGCCACGGCCGATACGGAGAGCGGGCCCGCGGTGCGCCAGCCCGCTTCGGCCTGCTGGATCTTGGTGACCGGCAGGTTCTGCAGCAGGTAGACGTTCTGGGGACGCGGGAAACGAACCGATTCGGTGTAGCGCGCAAAGAGTTGCTGGTTCGCCACCGGCCGATAGGACGTGCCGAGGGTCCAGGAGTTGCCGTTGAGCTTTTCCTTCTTGTCGGTGTAGGCCCCGGTCAGCCCGCCGACGTTGTTGTCGGCCAGGGTGCCGGTGTCGCCCTGGTTGGAGAAATCGGCGGTGTAGTTGCGACCCGACTCGCTGAAGATGGTGTGGCGGACGCCGGCGTCGACCGAGATCTTCTCGGTCAGCTGCCAGGTGTTTGCAAGATACGGCGAGAGGTAGTAACCGGTGGCGTCGCCCTTGACCACGCCATTGCCGTAGCGCACGAATCCGTTCTCCGTCACCGAACCGACCGTGTTGCCCGCCGCGTCGTACGCCAAGACATCGAGGGCGCTGGGCCGGTTTTGCACCGACGTCAGCAACACGTTGGGCTGCCGGCGCTGGGTGAAGCTGAAGTGGTTGTAGTACAGGCCGAGCGACAGGTCCTGCCGACCAATGGGCAGTTCGATGCTCTTGTTCAAACGCAGGTCGTCGCTGATGGTGGTGAGGGCGGTATCGACCGAGATGAACTGGTTCTCCATCACCAACCCCCCCGAGGCGGACGGATCGAAGGCGATGCGCTGGCCATTGGCACCGCGCGTGTTGGCGTAGGCATAGCCCAGGCGGGACACCGAGGGACCGAAACCGGTACGCGCAGCCGGCAGCTTGCCGGCGAGGTATGTACCGGCGTCCTGGGGGGCGTCGCCCGAGAAGATCGCGTCGTACCCGACCCGGGCGTCCAGCGCTCCCAGGCGGTTGGTCAGGCGCCAGCCATTGGCCAGGCCATGCTCGAAGGTTGTGTTGATCTGCTTGAGGTCGGTGTGGATGCCGTCGGCCAGATCCCGTGAAATGCGCGTAGGGGACGTTCCCTGGAAAGAACGCAGATCCACCCGCCGGAAGTCGTTCGATCCGAGCGTGCCGGTACCCGGGTCGATCAGGCCGGCCAGCGAGCGGGACGGATCGCGCGGATCCTGCAGCGGAATGCCGGTGTAGAACGCGGTGCGGTCGTTGAGGTACTTCGCCTCGATGTCGAGGCGACCGTCGTCCAGGCGCAGCGACGCGACGGCCGTGATCTGGCCTCCTTTGTCCGCGGTGAAGCCGGGCTCGCGCAGACCCTTGTCCTGGCGAAGGAAGCCACCGACGGCGTAGCTGAGGCGATCGGTGATCGGACCCGACACGTAGCCCTCGTAGCGCTGGAGCCCATGGCTGCCGGTGGTGACGCGCAGCGATCCTTCGGGCGCCTCGGTACCCCGGCGGGTGATGAAGTTGACGGTACCACCGGGCGCGTTGGTCGCGAAGATGGGCGAAGTGCCCCCACGCACCACCTCGACACGCTCCGTCATCGCGTCGACCCGATGCAAAGTGTCGATATTGAGGAAGGACTCTTGCGGCTCGTCCCACAGCGTCAGCCCGTTCTGCTGCAGTTGCACGAAGAACCATCCGCCAGAAGGCAGGCCCCGCGCATAGATGTTTTGCCCACCGCCCTGCCCCCCAGACGATTCCACTGCGAAGCCGGGCACGCGCTTGAGCAAATCCGCCGTGCTGCTGGCGCCGGCCCTGTCGATCTGGCGCTCGTTGACCGTGCTGATGGCGAACGGCGCATTCAGCTTGCTGCGACCACTGGCCGTCCCCGTGATCACCATCGTCTCAAGTTCCTTCGCCTCGCCGCTGGCTGCGGGCTCTGCAAGAGGTGTCTCTTGCGCCCATAGCGACAGAGGCGCCATGAGGACAAGCAGGGCGAAACGACCGGGAGAACGAGCGAGTCTGGATGGGTATGGTTCCATGGGGTGCTCCACAAAAACCATAACTATGCGTTTGGCATATTACGAAGCGATGTCATGATCCATGCCGGCCATCTGATCCGGACAGGCGGGCGTTTCGATAAGCTCCGATGCGCATGCATAGGGCGCCATCTGCAGATGGCAACGGTCGTTTGGAAGCAGGCGCCTTCTCGTCCACGCACCTTGGCCCACTCGTTACGGATACGATGCGTCTCACTTACTAATCCGCGAATCGACGTCCTGCGTTCAGTCAATGCAGCCGCACCATTCCTCCATGCAGACCCTTTCGCCAAAGCTTCTTGCCGAAAATGAACGGCTCGTTCTGAACGTCATCCGTCGCCACGGCTCGATCTCGCGGGCCGCGATCACCGCGGAAACACCCTTGACCCAACCCTGGGTGCATCGGCTGGTCGACCAGCTGCTCGCCCGAGGGCTCCTGCTGACCGGCCCTCCTCTGAAAGGCACTCGCGGACAGCCGAGCGTGACCCTCTCGCTAGACCGGGAAGCCGCCTATGCCATCGGCGTAGCCGTGGAAACCGACAGCGTGCGCATCTGCGTGGCGGATCTCTCGTGCCGGGTGGTAGCGGAATTCGTGTGCATGGGCTCTCCCAGCCGCCTTGCGCCGACGCTGGAACTGCTGTCGGCGACGGTGGACATGATGCTGCGCCGGCACGGGTTACCCCGCGAACGGGCCGTCGGCCTGGGCTTGTCGCTGCCGGGGTTCTTCGTCCACGAAGGCCGGCAACTGAATGCCACCGAGCCACTACGCGAGTGGGCGCTGATCGACCTGGCGCCTCTGGCGAGCGAGGCTTTCGGCCTTCCGGTAACGATGCAAAACAGTGCGACCGCTGCAGCCATCGGCGAAAACCTCATCGGAGTCGGCCGTTGGGCCCGGACGTTCTGCTACCTGAACTTCAACTACGGCTTCGGTTCGGGCATCGTCATCGAAGGAAAGCCCTACCTCGGTCGCAGGGGCAATGCGGGCGAAATACTGTTCAGTGCGCCCAAGGTGGATGAGTCGACCCGCCCGGCCCTGAGCTACCTCCTGGCCGACTTGCGCCGCCATGGTGTCGACGTTTCCTCGATCGAACACATACGCGAGCGCTTCGATCCCAACTGGCCTGGCGTCGATGCCTGGATGAAGCGCGTCCAGCCGATGATCGACCAAGTGGTCAATGCCGTCGCCGGCCTTTTCGACCCCGACGCCATTGTGTTTGGCGGGGAATTGCCCACAGCGCTAGCTTCGGCGTTAATTGGCAAAACGATGTTCTGGGATGCCGAACACCGATACGGCGTGCCACCGCCCCGGCCCCGCCTGGTGCTGGCCGAAGGAGGAAGCCAGGCTACGGCCGTCGGTGCCGCGTTGCAGCCTCTGTCCGATCGCTTTTTTTCCTGAAGTCCCTTTGGCATTGCAGCCCATGCTGCACGACGCTCCTGCAAGGGTGAGCATGGCATCTCATCGTCACTGCGCAGAAGCGGGGAGTTCCCGGACCACCATTCGCTCCGAGTACAACGTCCTCAAGACGTTGGAACGGCGCAATACCTTTTCCAAACGAAAAATGCCAGTCAGTGGTACTGACTGGCATTTCGCGCTCCTGTCGCCTCTGTTGACCAGAGGCAAAAGCAGCGTGGTGCTTACTTGGCCTTTTCGGCTTCCTTCGGCGTGGCGCGGGCGGCGGCACGGCCTTCGGCGCGCTTGGTGTCACGGGTGGTGGTGGACGACTGGCCGCCCATGGTGCTCGGTGCGGTGCCGGCCGGCGCTGCGTTCGGCTGGCCTGCGGGGCCGGTCGTGCTGGCTTCGCCTTGTGGCGTGGTGGAGTTGGCACCGGTGCCCTTGTTCATCGCGGCGGCTTCGTTGCGGACTTCGGCACGGGTCGTGTCGGAAGTGCGGGGCGACTTGTCCGGGCCGTTGATCTTGCCGTTCATCTGGGTCGTCGCCTCGCCACCCTTGGTGGTGTTGGGCACCTGGGCGGAGGCCACGGCGGCCACGGTCATCAGGCTGGCGAGGAGCATGGAATGGGCGATGGTCTTGTTCATGGTGATCCTTTGGCAAATGCTGTTGTTGCGGGGTTTGCGACCCCTTTGTCCGGGGTGTGTGAACGATACGAAACGTCCCCGGGCCGATTTATCGGACCATGCGCCCGCGAACTGTAGGACGCTGACGCGAAGGCCGGCACCCCTTTTCGGATCGCCGTACGGGGAACACGGTTTGTTCCTACACTTGCCGCATCGCCAGCCTACCTCCTACGCCCATGAAAGCCACCTTCCTGTCCATCGCCGCCGCGAGCCTCGCGCTGTCGTTCTCCACCGCCCATGCCGATCCGACCGTGGTGTCGGGCGTCTACGGCCAGTACGGCCGCACGGCCAGCGACACCAATGTCGGCACCTTCGGCATCACCGCGCCGATCGACTGGAAGAGTTCTCTCTGGGGCACCAGCGTCGGCGCCTACTGGGACCTGGGCTACAGCCGCCTGCCGTCGGGCATCGACAACAACGACACCACCCACCTGCTGAGCCTGAAGCCGGCCTTCCGCTTCCGCTTCGCCAACGGCGCTTCGCCGTGGTTCGCCGATGCGGGCATCGGGGCCACCTACACCAACGCGCGCTACCGCACCGCCGACAAGGAGTTCAGCACCCGCTTCAACTTCGCGTCGCACATCGGTGCCGGCTACAGCTTCGGCCAGCGCCGCCAGCACGAGCTGATCCTGCGGGTGGAGCACATTTCCAACGCCAGCATCAAGAAGCCGAACCCGGGCGAGAACTTCGTCCAGCTGCGCTACGGCTACTCCTTCTGAGGCGGGCCGACGGCCGGCGCTTTTGCGGCGCGGCGGGAAATCGGCTTGCCGTCCTACACCCCGCCGCAACGCGGGAATCCGAGAATTTGACCCACCCGGAAGGGCCGCCAGCCATGCGGCCCCGGCCCCTTCCGGCGGTGCCCAGCGCGCCGCGACCGACCGAACTCTCATGACCGATGCCTCCCCTCCAGCGCCCACGACCGATGTGCCCGCACCCTTCGACTTCCGGGTGCTGACGGTCAACATCCACAAGGGCTTCACCAGCTTCAACCGCAAGTTCATGCTGCACGACCTGCGCGACGCGGTGCGCAGCGTGTCGGCCGACATCGTGTTCCTGCAGGAGGTGATGGGCACGCACATCAAGCACCAGAACCGCATCGCCGACTATCCCCAGACGCCGCATTACGAGTTCCTGGCCGACAGCATCTGGGAACAGTTCGCGTACGGCCGCAACGCGGTCTACGACAACGGCCACCACGGCAACGCGCTGCTGTCGAAATTCCCGATCGTCCACTACCAGAACCACGACGTGTCGATCAGCGGACCCGAGCGGCGCGGCCTGCTGCACTGCGTGCTGCGGGTGCCGGGCCGCACGACCGACGTGCATGCCATCTGCGTGCACCTGGGCCTGGCCGAGAACCACCGCAAGAAGCAGCTGCACCTGATGTGCGAGCTGATCCGCAAGGAAATCCCCGACGACGCGCCCCTGGTGATCGCCGGCGATTTCAACGACTGGCGCTGCAGCGCCCACCCGATCCTGCTGAAGGGCGCCGGCCTGCGCGAGGTCTTCGTGCAGGCGACCGGCAAGGCGGCCCGCACCTTCCCCGCCAAGATGCCGATGCTGCAGCTGGACCGCATCTACGTGCGCAACGCCACGGTGCAGAAACCCTTCGTGCTGCCGCGCCGGCCCTGGTCGCACCTCTCCGACCATGCGCCGCTGGCCGCCGAATTGACGATATGAGCAGCGCTCCGGTCCGCAAGGGGCGCTGGGTGACCGGCAACCAGTTCACCCTGCTCGAAAACGGCGAGGCCTATTTCCCGCGCGTCTTCGAATGCATCGCGGCCGCGCGGCAGGAGGTGCTGCTCGAGACCTTCATCCTGTTCGAGGACAAGGTGGGACTGGCACTGCGCGACGCGCTGGTGCAGGCCGCGAAGAACGGCGCCAAGGTCGATGTGATGGTCGACGGCTACGGCTCGCCCGACCTGAGCCCCGAGTACCTGCATTCGCTCACCTCGGCCGGCGTGCGGGTGCGGGTGTTCGACCCGGCCGAGCGGATCTTCGGCCAGCGCTACAACGTGCTGCGGCGGATGCACCGCAAGCTGGTGGTGGTCGACGGCAGCCGCGGCTTCGTCGGCGGCATCAACTACTCGGCCGACCACCTGGCCGATTTCGGCCCCGAGGCCAAGCAGGACTACGCGGTCGAGGTCACCGGCCCGGTCGTCGGCGACATCCACCGCTTCCTGCTGCACGCCATCGCGATCAGCGGCCCCGGCCGCCGCTGGCTGCGCCGCCGGGTGGAAGCCCGGCGCGCGGCCGACCCGGCCCCCGCGGGCCCGGCCGATGCGATCTTCGTGACCCGCGACAACCACCGCCACACCAACGACATCGAGCGCCACTACCGCGCCGCGATCCGCGCGGCGCGCCAGCGGGTGGTGATCGCCAACGCCTACTTCTTCCCCGGCTACCGGCTGATCCAGGAGATGCGCCGTGCGGCGCAGCGCGGCGTCGACGTGCGGCTGATCCTGCAGGGCAAGCCCGACATGCCGATCGTGAAGACGGCCGCCACCCTGCTCTACCACCACCTGCTGCACGCCGGCGTGCGCATCTACGAATACTGCGACCGGCCGCTGCACGGCAAGGTGGCGCTGGTCGACGGCGACTGGTCCACCGTCGGCTCCAGCAACCTCGACCCGCTGAGCCTGTCGCTCAACCTGGAGGCCAACGTCGTCATCCGCGACCCGGCCTTCAACACGCACCTGTACGAGCGGCTCGACCACCTGATGCAGCACAGCTGCAAGCGCATCCAGACCGAGCACCTGGAAACCGAATGGAGCGGCTGGCGCCTGGTGCGCAGCTTCTTCGTCTTCCACTTCCTGCGCTGGTACCCGACGCTGGCGGTGTGGTTGCCCAGCGGCCGCAAGAGCGTGCTGCCGGTCCCGGTGGTGGCGCTGCCCGATGCGGCCCAGGCCAGCACGGCCGCCGACGGCCCCACCCGCACCGGCGCGGCCTGACGCGGGCGGCGCCCGCTGTCCCCGCCCGCGCCGCCCTTCTCTCCTTTTCCGCACGATGGCCACCCCTTCCGCCCCGGCCTCCGTCGCACCGCCGCCGGGCCCCGCGCCGGCCGCGTCCGGCCACTGGTTCACCCGCCTGCGTGCGCGGCCGTGGTGGACCTGGTCGGTCCGGCTGCTGGGCATCGCCTTCCTGCTGCTGGTCGCCTTCCTGCTGATCCGCCAGGCCCGCACGGTGGACTGGCCGGCGGTGTTCCGGTCGATGAAGGCCCTGCCCCTGCCGGTGCTGGCGGCCGGTGCCGCGTTCGCCGGGGCCAGCCACCTGCTCTACAGCACCTTCGACCTGATCGGCCGGCATTTCAGCGGCCATACGCTGTCGGTGCCGCGCACCATGGGCATCACCCTGATCAGCTATCCGTTCACCCTCAACCTCGGCTCGCTGGTCGGCGGGGTGGCGGTGCGCTATCGGCTGTATTCGCGCAACGGGCTCGATACCGGCCAGATCGGCCAGGTCATCGGCACCAGCATCGTCACCAACTGGGTCGGCTACTTCCTGCTGGCCGGCGCGGTGTTCTGGCTGTTCACCCCCGATTTGCCCGAAGGCTGGGCGATCGGCTCCGGCCAGCTGCATGCCATCGGCGTCGGCCTGGGCGCGATCACCGTCGCCTACTGGATCCTCTGCGCCTGGCGCCGCGGCCGGCCGCTGGCGGTGCGCGGCCACACCTTCGCCCTGCCCGGCCCGGCGTTTTCGCTGGTGCAGATCGCCATGTCGGCCGGCAACTGGATGCTGATGTCGGGCGCGGTGTGGGTGCTGCTCCAGCAGCAGGTGCCCTACCCGGCGGTGCTGGGCACGATGCTGTTCGGCGCGGTGGCGGGCCTGGTCTCGCGCGTGCCCGCCGGGCTGGGCGTGCTGGAGGCGGTGGCGGTGGCGGTGCTGGCCGACTATGCCCCCCAGGACCAGGTGCTGGCCGCGGTGCTGGCCTACCGGGCGCTGTACTACTTCGCGCCGCTGGTGCTGGCGGCGCTGGCCTTCGGCATCGTCGAGCTGCGGCGGCGCGGCGAAGACAACGGTGGGGGCATGGCGGCGGCAGGCATCGGCACGCCCCGGCACTGACGGACCCCCCAGGGTATCGGGCCACCCGCCCTTTCATCAGCAGGGCCATCGCCTTATCTGTATATTCATACAGTGTTCACAGACGCCATCCCCGCCCATCCGCTGCACCGCAAGCTGGCCATCCTGGCCGATGCGGCCAAGTACGACGCGTCGTGCGCCTCCAGCGGGACGAGCAAGCGCAGCTCGGTCGGCGGCAAGGGCATCGGCTCGACCGAGGGCTCGGGCATCTGCCACAGCTATGCACCCGACGGGCGCTGCATCTCGCTGCTGAAGATCCTGCTCACCAACTTCTGCACCTACGACTGCCTCTACTGCGTCAACCGCGTCACCAGCAACGTGCCGCGCGCCCGGTTCAGCGTCGACGAGGTGGTGCGCCTGACCCTCGACTTCTACCGCCGCAACTGCATCGAGGGCCTGTTCCTCTCCAGCGGCATCATCCAGAACCCCGACTACACGATGGAGCAGGTGGTCGAGGTGGCCCGGGTGCTGCGCGAAGACCACGACTTCCGCGGCTACATCCACCTGAAGACGATTCCCGACGCCTCGCCCGAGCTGCTGCAGCGCGCCGGCCGCTATGCCGACCGGCTGAGCATCAACGTCGAGCTGCCCACGGTCGAAGGCCTGGCCAGCCTGGCGCCCGAGAAGGACGGCGACGCGATCCGCCGCTCGATGGCCCGGCTGCGGCTGCACATCGACGACGCCAAGGGCCAGGCGCGCGAGGCCGCCGCCCAGCCGATGGTCTTCGTGCCCCAGGCCCGCCCCAAGCGCGCCGCCGCCCCCCGCTTCGCACCCGCCGGGCAGAGCACCCAGATGATCGTCGGCGCCGACGCCACCGACGACGCCACCATCCTCACCACCAGCGCCACCCTCTACGGCAGCTACCGGCTGCGGCGGGTGTACTACTCGGCCTTCAGCCCGATCCCCGACGCGGCGCAGGCGCTGCCGCTGCAGGCCCCGCCGCTGGTGCGCGAGCACCGGCTCTACCAGGCCGACTGGCTGATGCGCTTCTACGGCTTCGCGCACGACGAGATCGTCACGCCGGGCGCCGACGGCCGGGCGATGCTGTCGCTGGACGTCGATCCCAAGATGGCCTGGGCCCTGGCCCACCGCGAGCGCTTCCCGGTCGATCTGAACCGCGCCCCGCGCGAGATGCTGCTGCGCGTGCCCGGCCTGGGCGTGAAGGCGGTCGAGCGGCTGCTGATGGCCCGCCGGGTGCGCCGCCTGCGCGCGGCCGACCTGGGCCGGCTGCATGTGCCGCTGAAGAAAGTGCTGCCCTTCGTGCTGACCGACGACCACAAGCCCACCCGCGCGATGGAATCCGCCGTGCCGGCCGCGGCGCCGCCCGCGCCGGTGCAGGCTTCGCTGTTCTGACGGGCGACGGCGACACGACGTGCAGCCGGTCGTTGCTATTATTTCAATAGCTGGAGGTCGGCGCGGATCGTCGGCCCCGGCCACTTTTCATTCATAAAACGGCACGATGGCCCGCCACACCGTCCTCCTGCCTTCCGAGACCGACCTGACCGCCTTCCGCGCCCAGGCCCGGCGCCTGCTGACCGCCGGCGTGCCGCCCGAGGCGGTGCAGTGGCAGGTGGAGGGCCGGGCCGCCGGCGATCTGTTCGCGCAGGCGGCGCCCGGGTTGTTCGAGACGGCCCCGGCGCCCGGCCTGTTCGATGCCGAATCGTCGGCGCCCGCGCCTTTCGGCTCTCCCGGCGCGGCACGCTCGGCGCCCGCCACGGGACGGCTGTTCGCCGATCCGGCCGACCCGGCAGATCTGGCCGAGCCTGCTGACCTCGCCGCCGGGGAAGCTCCCGACGGGCCCGACACGGCCGTCGCGACGGCCTCGGACGAAGCCTCGGACGACCCCGAAGACCCGGCCGACGCGCGGGCCGACAGCCCCGCTGCCGAGGCGCTTTCCACCGCCCGCCCCATCGGCACCGTCTTCCCCGCGCTGCCCGCCCTCTCCGCCGCGCGGCCCGCGCGGGCCGTTTCGGTGCCGCCCACCTTCCTCACGCTCTGCGCCACCGTCGTCCTGCATGCCGACCCGAACCGCTTCGGCCTGCTGTACCGCCTGCTCTGGCGCATGGCCCACGAGCCCGGCCTGCGCCACGACCCGCTGGACCCCGACCGTCTGCAGGCCGAGCAGATGGCGAAAGCGGTGCGGCGCGACATCCACAAGATGCGCGCCTTCGTGCGCTTCCGCACCGTGGCCGACGGCGGCCCCGCGGGTGCCGACGTACCGCCGCTGCCGACGGCGACCGTTCCGCTCGACGGGATCGACGGCCCCGCCCCGCATGGAGACGGCCTGGAGCACCTGCACGTGGCCTGGTTCGAGCCGTTGAACCACATCGTCGAAGCCAACGCTCCGTTCTTCAAGCGCCGCTTCACCCAGATGCGCTGGGCCATCCTCACCCCGCAGCGCTGCGTGGCCTGGGACGGCCGCACGCTGAGCTTCGGCCCCGGCGCCCGCAAGGAAGACGCGCCGCCCGCCGATGCCGGCGAGGGCCTCTGGCTCACCTACTACGCCCACATCTTCAACCCCGCCCGGCTCAAGCTGAAGATGATGCAAAAGGAGATGCCGCGCCGCTACTGGCCCAACCTGCCCGAGGCCAAGCTGATCGGCGAACTCTCGGCCCAGGCGATGGCCCGCAGCGGCGGCATGATCGACCAGGCCGCCACCGTGCCCGCCCGCCGCATCCGCAGCGTCGTGCCGGTGGTGGTCGCCGGCCACACCGGGGCCGCCAGCCGGCCCACGCTGCAGCACCTGTCCGGGCTGCAGGACGCCGCCAACCGCTGCCGCGCCTGCCCCATCGGCGCCGGCGCCACCCAGGCGGTGGTCGGCGAAGGCCCGGCCCACGCCGCCCTGATGGTCGTCGGCGAGCAGCCCGGCGACCACGAGGACCTGCGCGGCCGCCCCTTCGTCGGCCCGGCCGGCCAGCTGTTCGACCGCGCGGTGCGCGAACTGGGCTGGTCGCGCGACCGGCTCTACATCACCAACGCGGTCAAGCACTTCAAGTACGAACTGCGCGGCACCCGCCGCATCCACAAGACACCGCACCAGCAGGAGGTCGACGCCTGCCTGCACTGGCTGGAATCCGAGCTGGACCTGGTAGCGCCCCAGGCCGTCCTGGCCCTGGGCGCCACCGCCGCCCGCGCCCTTCTGGGCCGCCCGGTGGCGGTGATGCGCGAACGCGGCCAGTGGCACAAGGGCCCGCAGGGCCGGCAGGTGCTGGTGACGCTGCACCCGTCGGCCCTGCTGCGCGCCGACCCGGGCCACGCGGCGGAGAATTTCCGGCGGTGGGTGGAAGACCTGTCGCTGGCGACGGAGCTGGCGGCGGGTTAAGTGCTGGGAAAGTGCGCAGCGACACGTGGCCACGCCCATTCACAATCGCTACCAAATGCATAGCCAAAGGCCAGCGCCAGACAAGGGCTACAGCCACTTTTCATTCAAACATCTGCTGCTGTGCCGGTTCCGGTTCCGGTCCGGTTCCGGTGTCAGTGCCAGTGCAGGTGCCGCTGCCCTTTCGCCCCCCCGCGTCACTGCCGCGCAGCCGGCAGCAGCCGGGGGGCCCCGCTCCCCCGCCCCTCGGGATGCGCCGAGGAGCGCAGCGGCAGGCGGAAAAAGGGCCGCGCATGTTTGAGCGCAGCGAGTTTGCGCGGACCCCGCCTGACGCGAGCACCGCAGGTTGCCCGCAGCGCAGCGGAGGGTCGCAGCACGTGGGGTCGCCTTTTCTTGGTTACTTCTTTTGGCGAAGCAAAAGAAGTGACTCGCCCGCGGGGGCGAAATCCCCGCCTCCACCCTCAACACGGGCAGTGTTTCCACGAGCAGCAGTTGCGGCTGTCAGCCGGGCGCGGCCCTCACCCCCGCCCTCTCCCAGGGGCAGAGGGAGCCATGCAGGACAGCCGAGCAGTCGGTCGTGACCCCTCGACCGGCCGCACGCCCGACGCAGCCAGCATCAGAACCCCGCCGCCAACCCATCCCTCCGCGGATCGCTAGCCGCCAGATACCCCTCCCGCGCCGGATCCCCCATCCGCCAGATGAACTGCCCCGCACCGAAGTCCTGGTACGCATCGTCGATCACCTCCACCTGGTGCCCCAGCCCCTGCAGCCCCTGCACCGTCGCTGGGTCCATCGCCGCCTCGGCGTTGATCTCCATCCCGGCGTTGAAGCGCCAGCGCGGCGCATCGCAGGCGATCTGCGGGTTCTGCTGGTAGTCGAGCATGCGCACCACCGTCTGCATGTGGCCCTGCGGCTGCATGTTGCCGCCCATCACGCCGAAGCTCATCACCGGCTGGCCGTCCTTGGTCAGGAAGGCCGGGATGATGGTGTGGAACGGCCGCTTGCCCGGCGCCACCAGGTTGGCGGCGTTGGCACCCGCCGGATCGGTGCTGAAGCCGAAGCCCCGGTTCTGCAGGCTGATGCCGAAGGTCGGCTCCACCACGCCCGAGCCGAAGCCGGCGAAATTGCTTTGGATGAAACTCACCATCATCCCGCTCTCGTCGGCCGCGGTGAGGTAGATGGTGCCGCCCTTGACCGGGTTGCCGGCCTTGAAATCCTGTGCGCGCTTCGGGTCGATCAGCTTGGCGCGCTCGGCCAGGTAGGCATCGTCGAGCATCTGCTCGGCCGTCAGCTGCATGCTCGACGGCTCGGCCACGTAGCGGTAGACATCGGCGAACGCCAGCTTCATCGCCTCGATCTGCAGATGCTGCGAGGCCACCGAATCGACCGGCAGGCTCGCCATGTCGAAATGGCCCAAGATGCCGAGCGCGATCTGCGCCGCGATGCCCTGGCCGTTGGGCGGGATCTCGTGCAGGGTGAAGCCGCGGTAGTCCTTGGCCAGGGGTTGGACCCACTCGGGCCGGTGCGCCGCCAGGTCGGCCTTCGTCAGGCTGCCGCCGTGCTTCTGCACAAAGCCGGCGATCGCCTCGGCGATCTCGCCCTCGTAGTAACTGCGGCCCCCGCTGGCGCCGATGCTGCGCAGCGCACGCGCCGCCGCCGGGAACTGGAACAGTTCGCCCACCTTCGGCGCCCGGCCGCGCGGCAAAAAGCTCTCGGCGAAACCGGGCTGCGACTGCAGCTCGGGCGCGCCGGCGGCCCACTTCTGCTGCACCACCGGCGGCAGCAGGTAGCCCCGCTCGGCGATCTCGGCCGCGGGCTCCATCAGGTCGGCGAACGGCAGCTTGCCGAAACGCTCCGACATCGCCGCCCAGGCGCTCACCGCACCCGGCACGGTGATCGAATCGACCCCCCGCCGCGGCCCGTTGGCCTGCCCCGCGCCGTACTTGCCGCTGAAGTATTCGGGCGTCCAGGCCTGCGGCGCACGGCCCGAGGCGTTCAGGCCGTGCAGTTCCTTGCCGTCCCACAAAATGCAGAACGCGTCCGACCCCAGCCCGTTGCTCACCGGCTCCACGATCGTCATCGCCGCCGCCGCGGCGATCGCCGCATCCACCGCGTTGCCCCCCTTCCACAGCATCCGCAGACCCGCCTGCGCCGCCAGCGGATGCGAGGTGGAGACCACGTTGCGCGCGAACACGGGCAGGCGGATGGAGGAGTACGAACTGACGTGGTTGAAGTCGATCATGGTCGTGGAATGTCTCGGTTGGAAAGAAAACGGATTCTTGCGCAGGTGGCGGGTGCATTTCAGTGGCCGACAGCCACACCACCCTTGAATGGCGCTACCCCCCAGGGATACCGCAGAACCGGCTTTGCCGGGCTGCTGGTATCGCCCCCGGCGGGGGGTGGCGAAGACACGAAGTGCGCAGCCTGGGGGCGAGCTAAAGCTAGTCCAAGGTGATCCCGAGGGTCTTCACGTCCTTCTCCCAGCGCGTCAGCTCCTGGTCGATCTGGGCGGTGAAGCGCTTCGGATCGCTCGTCACCGGCTCCACGCCCTGGGCCGCGAACTGGGCGGCGACCTCGGGCTTGGCGACGATCTTCCTCACCTCCTGGGCCAGCCGCTCGACGATGGCCGGGTCGGTGCCGCCGGTGGTGAAGAGGCCGTACCACGAGGCGAAGGCATAGCCCGGCACGCCGGCCTCGGCCACGGTGGGCACGTCGGGCAGCGACTTGACCCGCTGCTGCGTGGTCACCGCCAGGATGCGGGTCTGCCCGGTGCGGGCCGACTGGATCGCGGGCGGAATGCCCGAAAAAGTCAGCTCGATCTGGCCGGCGGCCACGTCGGTCAGCGCCTGGCTGTTGCCCTTGTACGGGATGTGGGTGAGCTTCACCCCCGCCTGCTGGGCGAACAGGGCGCCGGCCAGGTGCAGGGTGGAGCCGTTGCCCGACGATCCGTAGTTGATCGAGCCCGGCGCCTTGCGCGCCGCCTCGATCAGCTCCCGGACGCTGGCGTACGGCAGCTTGGCGTTGACCAGCAGCGCGTTGCCCGACTCGGCCACCAGGCTGACCGCCGCCAGGTCCTTGCGCGGATCGAAGCTGACCTTCTTGGCCAGCACCGGCGCGATGGTGTTGCCGCCGATCGAGCCCAGCAGCAGCGTGTAGCCGTTCTTCGGCGCCTTGGCCACCACGTCGCCGGCGATCAGGCCGCCCGCGCCGGCCCGGTTCTCCACCACCACCGGCTGGCCCAGGCTTTGCTGCAGTTCCCGGGCCAGGATGCGCGCCAGGATGTCGTTGCCGCCCCCCGGCGCGAAACCGACGATCATCTTCAGGGGCTGCGACGGCCACGGCTCGGCCGCGAAAGCGGACAGCGGCGCTGCGCCCAGGCCCAGCAGCGCAACGGACACCAACGAAAAGCGACGACGACGGGAGACAGGCATGGTGGAGATTTCCGGAACAGACAGCACGGCGGCGAATGCCGCGCGCCCTGCAGGCAGGCGCGGCCCTGCCCCGATTGTTGTGAGCGCACGCCGCGAGGGAAAGCGATTAATGCTGCACCGCACGACGAGGAAATCTCACCGGTGCATCGGCGGCCGGGCGAACGAAGGCCGGCGCCATGCTTAGCCAGCGGGTGCTGCAGACCTTCCTGGCCGTGGCCGAGGAAGGCTCCTTCGCCGCCGCGGCCCACCGGGTGGCGCTGACGCCCTCGGCCGTCAGCCTGCAGATGCGCACCCTGGAGGACGAGCTCAAGCGCGCCCTCTTCACCCGCGACGGCAAGACCGTCGCCCTCAACGCCCAGGGCCGCGCCCTGCTGCCGCTGGCCGAGCGGATGGCCGCCCTGTATGCGCAGATGCTGCAGGCCGACACCGCCGGCGCCGCGATGGCCGGCACGGTGCAGCTGGGCGCGGTGGTGTCGGGCCTGGGCCGGCTGGTGCAGGCGACGCTCGATTTGAAGCGGCGGCACCCGGCGCTCGACCTGCATGTGTCCTCCGGCAAGTCCGACCGGCTGATCGCCCAGGTGGAGAGCGGCGACCTGGATGCGGCCATCGTGGTGCGCGACCCGGTCCAGAGCCGCCCCGCCCTGGCCTGGACGCCGCTCTACACCGAGCCGCTGGTGCTGCTGGTGCCCGCCGGCACCGCGCCCGGCGGCGTGCGGGCGCTGGTGGAGCGCCACCCCTTCATCCGCTTCACCCGGGCCGAGCACACCGGCCAGCTGGTCGAGCGCACCCTGCGCCGGCTGCGCGCCAAACCGCAGGAGTTCCTGGAGCTCAACTCGATCGAGGCGATCGCCGACCTGGTGCGCGACGGCCTGGGCGTGGCGCTGCTGCCGCTGCTCGACGGCCGCGGCTGGCAGGCCGATGCGCGCCTGGGCGTGGTGGAGATTCCGCAGGCGGCCGAGCGGCGCGAGATGGCGCTGGTGCAACTGCGCGCCACGCCCAAAGCCGCGGTGATCGCCGCCATCGGCCACGGCTTCGCCGTGCGGGCCGCCACTGCCGGCGAGCGGTGAGGCAGCCCCGCCGAATGCAGCCCGCCCGGTGAAGCCGAACGAAATGAATATCGACAGCCGGCCGCTTTTTCTGGGCATACTATTTATCCATTCTTTCGATGGATTAAAAAATGCATAGAAAGCGCATTCACCCAGGATTATGGTGCGTCGGTTTTCTGTGGGCACTCGCCACGGCAGGGGCGCACGCGCAAACATTCGGATTTAACCAGGTAGATAATCGTATCGTGGTGGATACCGGTGCCCACCTGCGCTTCAGCGTCGATACCCGGAACGGCGATATCGTCTCGATGAACTACCGCGACAACGAACTGCAGACCCCGGGAGGCAACGGCTCGCAGCTCGCCTCGGGCCTGGGCAGCGCACAGGTGAGCGCGCGCATGGTCGGCAACGTGGTGGTGGTCAGTGCCAAGAGCCGCGCCGTGGTGCAGTACTACATCGCCGCCAAGGGCCGCGACGCCCTCTACATGGCCACCTATGCACCGGCGTTGCTGCCGGTGGGCGAACTGCGCTTCGTCACCCGACTGAATGTCGCCAAACTGCCCGACGCGCAGCAGGAGCCCGACTCCAATGTCGGCCAGGCCATCGAGGCCCACGACGTCTTCCTGCTGCCGGACGGGCGCACCAGCTCCAAGTTCTATTCGGCACGCCGCATGCTCGACGATGCGATGCACGGGGTCAGCGGCCCGGGCGTGGCGGTCTACATGCTGATGGGCAACCGCGAACACAGCGCCGGCGGCCCGTTTTTCAAGGACATCGCCACCCAGAAGACGGTGGTGACGCACGAGCTGTACAACTACATGTTCTCCAACCATACCCAGACCGAGCCCTACCGGGGCGGTCTGCACGGGGTGTACGGCCTGTTGTTCACCGACGGCGCCGCACCGGCCCCCGACCTGACCGACCTGGGCTTCGTCGACGACTCCCTCGGACTTCTGGGGTTTCTGGGCAGCGCCGGCCGCGGCGCGGTGGCAGGCCGGGTGTCGGGCGTGGCCGCGTCGCAGCCGGCGGTGGTCGGCCTCGGCAACGCCGACGCCCAGTACTGGTCCACGGCCACCCCCGGCGGCGACTTCCGGATAGCCGGCGTCCGGCCCGGCCAGTACCGCATCACCCTCTACGAAAACGAACGGGAGGTGGCCCAGGACACGCTGGAAGTCCACGCGGGCGTGACCGAGCAGGCCGCGCTGACCGCGGCTCCGCCGATCGGCCCGGTGCAGTGGCAGATCGGCGCCCTCGACGGCACGACGGCAGGGTTCCGCAATGCCAGCCTGGTACAGCACGCCCACCCGTCGGACGCGCGCATGGCACCGTGGCAAACGCCGGTCTTCACCGTGGGCACCAGCCCGGACGGCGATTTTCCGGCCGCGCAGTGGCGCGATGTGAATGCGCCGGTCCAGATCGCGTTCGCGCTGGCCCCCGGTGAGGTGCGCGACTACACGCTGCGCATGTACATCTCGCTGGCGAAAGGCCAGGGCCGCCCCCAGGTGACCGTCAACGACCGCTGGACCGCGCCGGTCCCGGCCCCCTCGATCCAGCCCGACAGCCGGGGCGTGACACGCGGCACCTACCGCGGGAACAACACCGTCTTCACCGTCGCGATTCCCGCACAGGCCTTGCAGGCCGGTACCAATGCACTCGCCATCGGTGTCGCGTCGGGCAATGCCACCACCGGCTTTCTCGGTCCCTGCATCGTCTGGGACAGCCTGCAGCTGGTGCCGGCGCCGGATCCAGATCCCGCGTGGCGCCGGCCTGCGGCGCCGTCAGCACCAGCGCATAGGGGCCTTCGCCCACGGGCTTGTGAGCATGCCGCCTCAAGCCAGACATGCCATGCACCTGAATTTTGAGTCAACAGGCCGCCAGCCGTCGTGGTGCAACGGCATCCAGCTATTTAATCGATAGCGCGAGGCTGGGTTGGACTGGAACCGCCCTATCCCTCGAACCGGTAGCTCTCGGCCGTGTGCAGCTCCCAGGCCCCGCCGCCCTTCAACTGCAGCACCTGGGTGTGGTGGCGCAGCACGGCGGCGCGGTGGGCAATGCTGATGAGGGTGCAGCCGTCGGCGCGCAGGCGCTCGTAGAGGGCGGCCTCGTTGGCGCTGTCGAGGGCGCTGGTCGCCTCGTCCAGGATCACCAGGCGCGGCTGGCGCACCAGCACCCGGGCGAAGGCCAGGCGCTGCTGCTCGCCCATCGAGAGCAGCTTTTCCCAGTCGTGCACCGCGTCCAGGCCACCGACCCGGTCGGACAGCTCTTCCAGCCGCACCGCCTTCAGCATGCCGTGCAGCGCGTCGTCGCTCAGGGCCGATTCGCGGCTGGGGTAGAGCAGCTGGCTGCGCAGGGTGTCGGTCTGCATGTAGGGGCGCTGGGGCAGGAAGAACACGTCTTCGATCGGCAACTGCTGCACCACGCCGGTTCCGGTGCGCCAGAGGCCGGCCATGGCGCGCAGCAACGAACTCTTGCCGCAGCCGCTGGCACCGGTGATCAGCAGGCCCTCGCCGGGCGCCAGGGACAGGCTCAGGTCCTTCACCAGCAGGCGGCCGAACTGCGGGGTGTAGAGCGAGAGGTTCTCGACCGCGACCGTGTCGCCGGGGCGCAGTTCGATCTGGGTGGGGGCCGGCGGCGTGGGGGCCGGGGCCGGCCCGGGTGCGGGCGGCACCGTGGGCCTGGCGCGGCGGGCCACCGGCCGCGGCACGGCGGCAGCGGTGGCCAGCGGCGCCTTGATCACCGCCTGCGACAGCGCGTGCAGTCGGTCGATGCCGGCGACGAAGCGGCTCAGGCTCTCGAAGTTGTCGACGATCAGCGACACCGCGCCCAGCACCGCCGCGAAGGCGCCGGCCGCCTGCACCGCGCGGCCCACCTCCAGCTCACCCGACAGCACCGCGTTGGCCAGGATGATGCTGGGCACCACCAGGGTCAGCTGGCTGAAGGCGCGCTGGAACATGTTGAGCGAGCGCTGCTTCTTGATCAGCCGGGCGTAGTTGGCCAGCACCGCGCCCAGGCGGCCGTCGATCTGCGAACGCTCCTGCGCCTCGCCGCGGTAGAAGGCGATCGATTCGGCGTTCTCGCGCAGCCGCATCAGGTTGAAGCGGAAATCGGCCTCGCGCCGGATCTGCAAAAAGTTGAGCCGGATCAGCGGCGCGCCGAACACGTACAGCGCCAGAAAGGTGCCCACCACCGCATAGACGGCCAGGAAGGCCACCAGCAGGTGCGAGATCGACCACAGCACCGCGCTGAAGGCCACCAGCTGCATCAGCGAGCCCAGGAAGATCAGCAGGAAGTGGATCGACTTGCCGGTGAAGGTGTTGATGTCTTCGCTGATCCGCTGGTCGGGATTGTCGATGTCGTTGCCGGCGCCCAGGTCGTAGTACTTGTGGTCGCGCAGATAGCCGTCGAGGAACCGGCCGGTCAGCCAGCGCCGCCAGTTGTTCGAGAACGCGTCCCGCATGTAGTAATAGAACGCATAGACCGGCACCGCGAAGGCCAGCACCAGCAGCGCCATCCGCACCGCCGACCAGAAGCGCTCGCTCTCGCGGCCGGCCAGGGCCGAGGTCATCTCGCCGGTCTTGTCGACCAGCATCACCGCCAGCTGCGTCTCCAGCAGCATCAGCACCACCAGCAAGGCCAGCAGCGACCAGGCCGACTTTCTCTGGTCGCCCCTCCAGTAGGGCTTCGCCACCTGCATGAACTGGCGCCAGGCCGCCATCGACAGCGTGGGCGGACGGTTGCGCAACCGCTTCTTGCGGGGGACGGGGGACACGGTGTCGGCCACGGGAACGGAGAGGGACATGGAAAAACTCGGGGGGACGGACAAGGGCCTCTGAGGGGCCGGCCACCGCACGGTAGCCCGGCACCCGGCGGCGCGATGTGGGACGGCGCCCCGCCGCCTTACGGAAACCGACGCTTCTTGCATTTGGAGAGGCGCCGCCCCACCCATCCCCGACGGCCGGGCACACCCTTCGCACGCGGAGCGGGAAGTTCTGGCAGTTCTTCTCTCATTCTTCTTATATTCAATAGCAGTAGTAGTAGAGGACGCCGAAAAGTGGGGACAACCCGCTTTTCCCGCGTCGAATCAAGCACTTGCATGCAGGCCAACCGTGTGGGCGGAGGCACCAGAACCGAAAAGTGCAGCGACAACAACTTTCGGTTTTCCTCCGGCGCTGTGGACAAGTCGAACTTGACAATCGATCGCTCCACAGGCTTGTCCACAGGCGGTGCCGAATGCCGTCTAGGAAGGAAGAGACCGAGCAAAGCGACAGCCTGGTACCCAGGCCCGGTCGCAACAGCTTGATACGATCCTCCCCGTGCAGCCTCCTTCACACTCCACGGCCTCCCTTCTCCGGAAAACCTTCGCGAGCGGGCCGGTGCTGCGGCTGCAGACCCAGATCGGCGTCGCGCTGGGCGCAGTGATCGTGGGCGCGTCGGTGCTGCTGTCGGCCGGGCTGGCGGGCATCGCCGAGCGGCGGATGGTGGAGCTGAGCGCCAACAACCTCGACGGCCTGGCCGAGCAGATGGCGCGGGAGCTCTCCACCGGCATGGACCAGTTCGGCCGCGAGGTGGCGTCGCAGGCCGACCGCAGCCGCTACCGCAACCCCGGCACGAGCCGCGCCTCGATACGGGCGGCGCTGGAGGATTTCCAGCGCGACAACCCCGAGTACTCCTACGTCAGCGTGATCGACGTGCCCAGCGGCACCGTCGTGGCGGCCAGCGGCGGCATCTTCGAGGGCGGCTCGGCCGTCGGGCGGCCGGTGTTCGAAGAGGGCCGCAAGGGCCTGTTTCTGGGCGACTTGCACAAGGCGGTGCGGCTGGCCGAGCTGCTGCCCGGCCGCACCGACGGCGAGCCGCTGCGTTTCCTGGACGTGGCGGCGCCGATCCGCGATGCCGAGGGCCGGGTCGTCCGCGTTTTCGGCACCCACATCGGTTGGGAGTGGGCGGAGCAGGTCCGCGACGGCGTGCTGGGGCCGGTGGCCGAGCGCCAGGGGGTCGAGATCTTCCTGGTCGATACCGAATCGAAGGTGGTGCTGACCGCCACCGACGCGGTGCCGGTCGGCACCGCGATGGCGTCGCTGGTGCGGCCCACGGTTCACGCGATCCGCCAGACCTGGACGGACGGCAACGACTACTTCACCACCACCGCCGCCACCCGGCCGCACGGCAGCTTCCCCGGCTTCGGCTGGCGGGTGGTGGTGCGGCAGCCGTTCTCGGCCACGCTGGACTCGGTGCGCACCCTGCAGTACGGGTTTCTGGCGGGCGGCATGGCGATCGGGTTGCTCGCCGCGGCGCTGGCCTGGTGGCTCACCGGACGGCTGGTGATGCCGCTGCGCCGCCTGGCCGATGCGGCCGAACGGACCGAGCCGGGCCAGCCTTGGGCCGACAGCCGCACCGATGCCAACGACACCGGCGAGGTAGCGGCGGTCAAGCGCGCCATGGCCCGGCTGGCCGATTCGGCCCGGTCGAGCGCCGATGCCTCCAGTACCAGCGTACGGCAGTTCCAGGCACTGGCCCGCTCGCTGCCGCAGGTGGTCTGGCAGGCCGACGCGCAGGGCAGGTTGCAGTACGTCAACCAGGACTGGATCAGCGCCCACCAGCCCGAGGGCGACTTCCCGCTGGCCGACCTGGCGCTGCGGGCGCATCCAGACGACCGCGCCGCCTTCGAAGCCGCCTGGGCGCACAGCCTGGCCACCGGCGACAACCTGGCCTGCAAGTGCCGGCTGCTGCAGGCCGAGGGCGGGACGCCGCGCTGGTTCGACATCCGCGCCCATGCGGTGCCGGGAGCCGATGGCCGCATCCACCGCTGGGTGGGCACGATGTTCGACATCGACGAGATCGCCAGCCTGGCCGCCGCCACCCACCGCGCGCTGGAGGAAGAAAAAGGGGCCCGCGCCGAATCCGACCGGCTGGCGCGGCTGCGCGACGAGTTCCTGGCGACCGTGTCGCACGAGCTGCGCTCGCCGCTCAACGCGATCGCCGGCTGGTCGGAAATCCTCACCCGCAAGAAGACCGACGATCCGATGATCGCCAAGGCCAGCCAGTCGATCCGCCGCAACGCCCGCCAGCAGGCCAGCCTGATCGACGACCTGATGGACATGACCGCGGTGATGGCCGGCAAGATGGTGATCCGCCATGCGCCGGTCGACCTGGCCGCGTCGGCGCAGAACGTGTTCACCTCCCATATCCACGCGGCGCAGGCCAAGGGTGTCGACCTGGTGTGCCGCGAGGCATCGCCGGTCTGGGTGATGGGCGAGGTGCGCCGGCTGGAGCAGGTGATGTCGAACCTGGTCGGCAACGCGATCAAGTTCACCGAGGCGGGCGGCCGGGTGGTGCTGGAAGTGCGCGCCGACCCGGCCGCCGGCCAGGCGGTGGTGCGGGTGCAGGACACCGGCCGTGGCATCGCGGCCGATTTCCTGCCCTATGTCTTCGAGCGCATGCGCCAGGAAGACGGCTCGGTCACCCGCCGCTCGGGCGGGCTGGGACTGGGCCTGGCGATCGCCCGCGGCATCGTCGAGCTGCACGGGGGCCGCATCGCCGCCCACAGCGCCGGCCCCGGCCAGGGCGCGACCGTCACCGCCCACCTGCCGCTGGCCGACACCGCCGAGCCGGCCGGTGCCACCGGCGCTGCGGACGAGGTCGCTGCGGCCGTCGGCACCGATCTGCAGGGCCTGCGGGTGCTGCTGGTCGACGACGAGGCCGACGCACGCGAGGTGGCCCACGTGGCGCTGGCCGGCTTCGGCGCCGAGGTGCGGGCCGTCGGATCGGCGGCGGAGGTGCTGCGCATCCTGGAGACCGAGCGTTTCGACGTGCTGGTGTCCGACATCGGCATGCCGGAGATGGATGGCCTGACCCTGATCCGCCGCATCCGCGCCCTGCCCTACGGCACGGCCGAACGGCTGCCGGCGGTGGCCCTGACCGCGTTCTCGTTGGAGACGGATGTGCGGGCCGGCAGGGATGCAGGTTTTCAGGGCTACGTGGGCAAGCCGATTTCTCTCGCCAGCCTGTATGCCGCAATTTTCGAGACAGTGCGAGTATTCAAATAATTAACCAGGAAAAATGATGAGTTCAGAAAAAACCGGCGTCATCCAGGAAAAGATCACCGATGGTCTTCACAGCGCATTCGACTCCATCATAGAAACCAGAAGCAAATTTTTCAAAGATCATCCAGAGAAAATAAATAAAAACGTGGATAGCATTATCAAATCGTATACACGAAACAATGCGATGATTTCAGGGGGTTCGAGTCTTATTCCCGGTCCATGGGGTATGCTGGCAGTAACGCCCGAACTCGTGATCGTCATCAAGAACCAGGTTCAGATGATCTACGACATAGGGCAAGCGCTTGGCCAAGAAGAAAAAATAACGAAAGAGCTTCTTCTCGGAATATTTTTTGCCGCCGCAGGAACCGGTGCCGGAGGATTGCTCACCGTCCAAGGCGGAAAGGTCCTTGTGCGACGGGCTTCTTTGAGAGTGATACAAAAAATAATTGCGATGCTTGGAGGCAGAATTACACAGCAGGCATTGAAATCAGCCATCAGCAAATGGTTGCCTGTAGTCGGTGCAGCCGCAATGGCGGCATGGACGGGCTATATGACAAGGAACATCGGTCGCAAAGCCGAGGAAATTTTCAAGCTGGATATTCACGACGATCCGTCGACCGAAGATATCGAAATCGAAAGTTGAAATGCACGGGCGGGAATGTCTGCACAGTTCAGCCGGGATGCACTGCAAGCGCTGAATAACAAGACTCGAACGGCGAGATTTCTCTCAGGATTTCCGATCCGTACGCAGCCGACCGTCGTCACTCCACGAAATGCTCTTCGCAGTAGGCGAAGAATTCTTCGAGCTGGCTCGACTTGTCGAAGAAGGCGTCCGCGCCCAGCTCCAGACAGCGGCGGCGCATGTCGGCCGTGGCGTAGTTGGTCAGCACCACGACCGGGGCCAACGGCCGCTTCTGCTTGCACTCGGCGATGATCCCCAGGCCCGAGCCTTCCTTCAGGAACAGGTCGACGATCACCAGCTGCCACTGGCCGTCGTGGCTGCGCAGCCATTCGAGCGCATCGGCCTGCCCTTCGGCGAACGCGACCACCCGAACGCCCGCCAGTTCGGCGAGGGTGGGGATCAGGTTCTTGCGAATGACAGCGCTGTCTTCGACAAGGAATGCGGGAATCTGCATGGAGGTCGTGCTAGTGGACCGAAGCATAGGAGGGATGCGCGGGCCGCCGGACCACGCAACACGCCCATCGCGCGTAGGACGAGACCGGATTGGCGGCCGGCTCAGGGCGTGGGGTAGCGCGGAAGGTGGCCGTTGAGCGCGATGAAGCTCGACACCATCAGCATCAACTCCACGTTGATCTGCTCCGGATCGCGCGGCTCCAGGTCGTAGTGGCACAGGGTGCCGAGCACTTCGCCTTCGCTGTCCATCAGCGGCACGCCGCAGTAGGTGCGCACCACGTCGCGGGCCGGATGCGTGCCGAGCCGCGGGTCGGCCTGGGCATCGGCGGTGGTGAAAGGCTGGCCGCTGTCGCGCACGAGGGTGCAGTAGGTCGCCGTCTCGGGCACTTCCGCCACGTTCTCCTCGCGCGGATTCTGCCGATCCACATGCACCGCCGCCGCCGCCCGGCCGTCCTGGAAGCGCCAGATGCCGATGTAGCGGTAGTCGGACAGCATCGCCAGTTCGCCCAGGGCCGCCCGCAAGCCTTGGGCGTCGAATACCTGGCGAAACGACTGGAAAGCCTCGGGGGTGGAGCGTGCGGTGGTGGGCATCGGCGGATTTTGCCCGATGGGGCGGGACCGCGTTCGCCGGGATGCCGCTAGCTGTGAAGGTTCAATAGGTTGTATCCGGTGTTCATCCGGACTGGGTTTGAGAGACTGGAAGTCGCCAAACAC
>JBHZQV010000021.1:0-90006 GCA_042867185.1 Sphingomonas sp. NCPPB 2930
GGCTGTGCCCGCCATGGCATAGCTGCGTCTGGGGTAGGGGTTATCTCGCGTCGCTCTCGACTTGTGCAACAAAGCCCATGTGTATCTGAATATAATAGTGGCAAGTTGTCGGGTTTGGGTGGTGTGCCCATGTCGATGCCTGTAAATCCATTAAATCTGGAAAATTCCAATAAAAATGTTGCGCCAACATATTAAGTTCAGCTGGCAGATGACTGCTGGCCTTATATTATTAGCCATTGGCTTGGCATCATTTGTTTTTATTTCAAACGTAAATTTCAATTGTTTACTTGCGGCTTCCAAAAGTCAGAAAATTCTTATTGGCGAATATATCAATGGAGAAAATATTGAAAAAATTGAAAGTTTGCTTTTAAAATCTTCTGTTCGCTATGCTTTAACTCGTGAGCCTGATATTTCCCCGCTTGGAGATCGCCCTAGATTTTCAATTGCATCAATAAAAATAGATGACGCTAACATCCGGGAAAGCACTGGGTCCTTGAGACTCGATTTTCTTAATGAACATTTGTATAGGGTCGTTTTTTCGACGATTGATCTTGCGCAGGCTGATGTAATATATAAAGAAATTACAAACAAAAAAATTGATGGCAAAAAATGCCATAATATAAAAGGAATAGAATTCTGTATTTCTAGAATTTCTGGTCCGGCTGCCACGATCAGTGCTTCTGATATGTGTACGGTTGATAAAATAGATAGCTGGATTGGACGGTGGTCGTGACGTCAGTCCCGTGATTGAATAAATAAAAATGGTGGCTTGAGCGCAATGGAGACAGGTCAGCGCTCCCTCGCCGGTCGGCAAGGCTGGTATCCCACCATGGGGTGTACTAGGGGAAAAAATGAAGACGTCGAGACGTTTGCGACAAATTCCAAGAATTTAAGAAGAATCACTCGGGCGCAAATATTGAGTATTCGAGATATTAATTAGGATGAAATTTCTATATAGGTTTTCATGTGCAAGTGCTATCAACTGTCGAGTTTTTTTCGAACGACACAGAGGATAAGCCGCAACCGGATTATTTTAGCGCGCATGGACAATAAAAAATCACGCTGCTGTTGTGAGCCCCAATGGGCCTCTTAGGCCAGGGTGACGCAAACACAGTTATTCCTGAATTGCCGGCAATGTCCCGTACACCGTCCGTAGATTGGCCAGTGCGCGCAGCATCATCGTCAACACATCGTGCTTCGGCCCAGCACCGCCCTGCATGCGGTTGGGTCAGCACGAACCATCTACCCGCTTCAAAAGCCTCCGCGCGGTGGTAGCCTGCGGCGCACCGCAGCCCCCCGGCCCCCCGACACCCTCGATGCCCGTACGCCCCGATCCCGACGCGCTCATCGCCCAGATACGAGGCGACGAGGCGCAGGCGCGCCGCGGCCGGCTGCGGGTCTACCTGGGCGCCAACGCCGGCGTGGGCAAGACCTTCGCGATGCTGGGCGCGGCGCAGCAGGCCCTGCGCGCGGGGCAGGACGTGCTGGTCGGCCTGGTCGAGACCCACCGCCGCGCCGAGACCGAGGCGGTGCTGGCCGGCCTGCCGGTGCTGCCGCGCCGCATGCGGGAGTGGCGCGGCCGCGCGCTGGCCGAGTTCGACCTGGATGCGGCGCTGGCACGCCGCCCGGCCGTGCTGCTGCTCGACGAGCTGGCCCATGCCAACCTGCCCGGCGCCCGCCACGCCAAGCGCTGGCAGGACGTGCAGGAGCTGGTGGCCGCCGGCATCGAGGTCTGGACGGCGCTCAACGTGCAGCACCTGGAGAGCCTCAACGGCACGGTGGGCGCGATCACCGGCGTGCGGGTCCACGAGACGGTGCCCGACACGGTGCTCGATGCCGCCGACGAGGTGGTGCTGATCGACGTCACCCCCGACGAGCTGCTGGCCCGCCTGGCCGCCGGCAAGGTCTACCTGCCCCAGCAGGCCGAGCGCGCGGCCCACAACTTCTTCCGCAAGGGCAACCTGATCGCGCTGCGCGAGCTGGCATTGCGCCGCACCGCGGAGCATGTGGAGGACGACGTGCGCAGCTACCGGGTCGAGTCGGGCACCAGCCCGGGCGCGGCGGCGGCGGGCCCGGGCACGGCGCAGGACGCGTGGAACACCTCGGGCGCGATCCTGGCCTGCGTCGGCCACCGCGAGGGCGCCGAGCAGACGGTGCGCACCGCCGCGCGCCTGGCCGGCCAGCTCAACGTGCAGTGGCATGCGGCCTATGTCGAGACGCCGCGCCTGGCCCGGCTGCCGGCCGCCGCGCGCGACCGGGTGCTGGCGGTGCTGCAGCTGGCCCAGGGCCTGGGTGCCGAAACCGCGGTGCTGGCCGCCACCGACGCCGCCGAGGCGCTGGTGGGCCTGGCCCGCCAGCGCAACTGCGCGATGCTGGTGCTGGGCCGTCCGGGCACCCGCGGCAGCCGCTGGACGGCGCAGCTCTGGCGCTGGCTGCCGCCGGCCTTCGCCGACGGCAGCCTGGGGCGGGTCGGCGGCATGCGCCAGCGCATCGCCGAGCAGGCCCCCGCGCTGGATTTGCTGGAGGCCGCGCCCGCCACCAGCAGCCGCAGCCTGCGCATACCGCGGCTCGGTGCCGGTTCGGAACCGCCGGGCGATGCGGTTGCGGACGACGCGCGCTCCGCCGCCGCCGCGCACGATGCGTTTCCCGCCGCCTGGCAAGGCTACGTCTGGGCCATGGCCGGTGGCGCGGCGGTGACGCTGGGCGCGCTGCCGCTGTCGGGCGCGCTGGAGGTCGCCAACATCGTCATGCTGTACCTGCTGGGCGTGCTGGGCATCGCGATGCGCTTCGGCCGCGGGCCGGCGGCGTTCGCGGCGCTGCTCAACGTGGTGCTGTTCGATTTCTTCTTCGTCAACCCGCGCTTCTCGTTCTCGGTCGGCGACATGCAGTACGTGCTGACCTTCGGCGTGATGCTGGCGGTGGGCCTGACCGCCGGCCAGCTCACTGCCGGCCTGCGCTTCCAGGCCCGGGTCGCCGCCGCGCGCGAGGCGCGGGCCCATGCGCTCTTCGCCCTCACCCGCGATCTCTCGGGCGCGCTGCAGACCGAGCAGGTGGCCGCCCTCGGCGTGGCCGCGCTGCGCCAGACCCTGGGCGGCGACGCCTGCGTGCTGCTGCCCGACGCCGACGACCGGCTGGTGCTGCCGCCCGATGCGCCCGCCGGGCTGGACGCAAGCGTGGCCGACTGGACCCTGCGCAACGGCCAGAGCGCGGGCCTGGCCACCGCCACCCTGGCCGCGCACGCCTGGCACTACGCGCCGCTGCAGGCGCCGATGCGGGTACGCGGCGTGCTGGCGGTGCGGCCGGCGCATGCACGCTGGCTGCTGATCCCCGAGCAGGCGCAGCAGCTGCAAACGCTCGCCCGCCAGATCGCGATCGCGCTGGAGCGGGTGCACTACGTCGAGGTGGCGCAGCAGGCGGTGGTCGAGATGGAGTCCGAGCGGCTGCGCAACGCGCTGCTGGCGGCCCTGTCGCACGACGTGCGCACCCCGCTCACCGCGCTGATCGGCCTGGCCGAGACGCTGCGCGCCTCGCCGCCGTCGCTGGCGCCGGCACAGGCCGAGATGGCCGACGCGGTCGCCCTGCAGGCGCGGGCGCTGCACGCGCTGGTGCACAACCTGCTCGACATGGCGCGTCTGCAGAGCGGCGGGGTGCACCTGCGCAGCGAATGGCAGTCGGTGGAGGAGGTGGCCGGCACCGCGATCCGCGCCGCCGCCGCGGCGCTGGCCGGCCAGCCGGTGCAGACGCGGTTCCCGCCCGACCTGCCGCTGGCCGAGTTCGACGCGGTGCTGGTCGAGCGGGTGCTGGTCAACCTGCTGGAGAACGCCGCCCGCTACGGCGCGCCGCCGATCGTGCTGTCGGCCGAGGCCACCGCCGACACGCTGCGCCTGTCGGTGCGTGACCACGGCCCCGGCCTGCCCGCCGCGGTGCGCGGCCGCGAGGCGACGCTGTTCGACAAGTTCACCCGCGGCGCGCCCGAATCGGCCACGCCGGGCATCGGCCTGGGCCTGGCGATCGCCCGCGCCATCGTCGAGGCGCACCGGGGCCGGATCGCCGCGGCCGACGCGCCCGGCGGCGGCGCAGAATTCACCGTGACGCTGCCGCGCCGGCCGCCGCCGACGGTGGCCGAACCGGCCGAGGCGCCCGATGCCGGCGACGCTGCCGGTGCCGCCGGTGCATGGGCACCGGCGCCCGCCGCGCCGAACGCGATCCCCTGACACCGCCACCACCGCCACCGCCATGCCCGCACCCACCGCCGTCGTCATCGAGGACGAACCGCAGATCCGCCGCTTCGTCCGCGCCGCGCTGGAGGGCGAGGGCTGGCAGGTGTTCGAGGCCGACACCGCCCGCCGGGGCCTGGCCGACGCCGGCACCCGCAAGCCCGACCTGCTGGTGCTCGACCTGGGCCTGCCCGACGGCGACGGGCTCGACCTGATCCGCGACGTGCGCGGCTGGTCGGCGGTCCCGATCATCGTGCTCTCGGCCCGGGTGGACGAGGCCGACAAGATCGCCGCGCTGGACGCCGGCGCCGACGACTACCTCACCAAACCCTTCGGCACCGGCGAGCTGCTGGCCCGGGTGCGCGCCAACCTGCGCCGGCCCCGCGCCACCGGCGGCGGGGCGGAGGAAAGCCAGCTGTTCCGCTTCGGGCCGGTCGAGGTCGACCGCCAGGCCCGCATCGTGCGCCGTGCCGGTGCCGAGGTGCACCTGACGCCGATCGAGTACCGGCTGCTGCTGCAGCTGGTGGCCCAGCCGGGGAGGGTGCTGACCCACCGGCAGCTGCTGCGCGAGGTGTGGGGCCCGTCGCATGCCGACCAGAGCCACTACCTGCGCATCTACATGGGCCATCTCCGGTCGAAGCTGGAAGAGGACCCGGCGCAGCCCCGGCACCTGCTGACCGAGACCGGCGTGGGGTACCGGCTGGTGGTCGATTGAGGGGCACGCAGCGGACCGGCATCGCCACAGTTGTCACCGAAAGTGCCCCGATGGCCCGCCCTACCCGGATTTAGGAGAAAATGCCCGCCAGCCGTTGTTTCGTAACGGCATGACGCTATATAAATAATAGCGCACGAGCGCGACGGCATGCCGGCCCGCGCGGTGCGCCGACCGACTTCTCCGCCATGCCGCTTCCGCCGCCCGACCGCCCCCGTTTCACCCGCGCCGCGCCGCCCGCCGCGGCGGCTTCGTCGCCCGACGGACCGGAGCGGCTCAACAAGCGCATGGCCGCCCTCGGCCTGTGCTCGCGGCGCGAGGCCGATCTCTGGATCGACCAGGGCTGGGTGAAGGTCAACGGACAGGTGGCCGAGATGGGCGTGAAGGTCACGGCCGCCGACAGGGTCGAGGTCGACCGCCAGGCGTCGCAGCACCAGGAGCGCCAGGTCACCATCCTGCTGCACAAGCCGATGGGCTTCGTCAGCGGCCAGGCCGAGGACGGTCACGAGCCGGCCGTGGTGCTGGTCAACCCGCGCACCCACTGGCGCGAAGACCCGAGCAAGAACCGGTTTTCGCCGCCGCAGCTGCGCGGCCTGGCGCCGGCGGGCCGGCTCGACATCGACTCGGTCGGTCTGCTGGTGCTGACGCAGGACGGCCGGGTCGCGCGCCGGCTGATCGGCGAGGATTCGGGCGTCGAGAAGGAGTACCTGGTGCGCGTGGCCTACGGCCCGGTGGCCGAGAACTCGCAGGCCGCGTTCCCGCGCGAGAAGCTGGCGCTGCTGCGCCACGGCCTCAGCCTGGACGGCCAGGCGCTCAAGCCCGCGCAGGTCGACTGGCAGAACACCGAGCAACTGCGCTTCGTGCTCACCGAAGGCAAGAAGCGCCAGATCCGCCGCATGTGCGAGCAGGTGGGGCTGAAGGTGGTGGGCCTCAAGCGCATCCGCATCGGCCACGTGGTGCTGGGCCATCTGCCGGTAGGCCAATGGCGCTACCTGGGCGCCGGGGAGCGGTTCTAAGCCGCCATCGTCGGCCCGCACGCGGCCGGAGGTCGATTGCCGAGGCACTTCGTGACGTGGGTATTCCATGCTGAAAATCTTTTTCGGGATTCTGTTTCTGATGCCCGGCATGCTCTGGGCACAGGCCATCGGTCGACCCGATGGATTTGCCTCGGGCACGACCGGCGGCGGCGCCGGAGAGGTGGTCAGGCCCGCATCGCTGGCCGACTTGGAAAACGCCTTGTGCAAAAGCTTTCAAGGCACCCGTTGTACCGACGATCGGGCGCGCGTGGTGGTGCTGGACCATCTGTTCGATTTCACCGGCTCGATCCGCATCGACGGCGCGGCCACCACCACGGAGACAGGGTGCATCGCTACTACGTGCAAGGACAATTCGCCTTACCGCAGCCAGCTGGCGCTGGATGTCGCCGATTTTTGCCGGGGCCGCACCGCCACCCCGGTGGCGTATGACAACGCCGGGCGCCGCCCGTTGCAGATCGGCTCGAACAAGTCGATCATCGGTTGGGGGCCCAACGCCGGCATCAAGGGCAGAGGGCTGCGCGTCGGCGACGGGAGCCGCAACGTCATCATCCAGAACCTCCGGATCACCGACATCAATCCGAACGTCGTGTGGGGCGGCGACGCCCTGACCCTGACCGACGCCGACGGGGTCTGGGTAGACCACAATCTCTTCGCCCGGATCGGGCGCCAGATGGTGGTGACAGGCTACGGCAGTGCCCGGCACATCACCCTGTCCAACAACGAGTTCGACGGACGCACCACGGATTCGGCAACCTGCGACAACCACCACTACTGGGTATTGTTGTTCCTGGGCGCGAACGACACGATCACCCTGGCCCGCAACTACATTCACGACACGTCGGGCCGCGGGCCGCATGTCGGCGGCCTGCACAATTCCACCGTGGCTGCGCACCTGGTCAACAACTATTTCGAGAACGTCAGCCGCGAAGGCGCGGCCATGCCTTTGACGGGCACGGCCACTGTTTTGATGGAGGGCAACTACTTCGACCATGTGTCGTTGCCCGTCTACCGTTATCCCTCTGCTCCGGGGCCCGGCTATGCGTATGCGCCGTTTGTCGGGCATTCCGATCCGCGCGCCGGGCTGTGCCGCCGAACCATCGGACGGGATTGCGTACCCAACGATCAGACGGCGAGCGGAGCGGCCTACCAGCCCCTGGACGAGCAGGCGCTCGTCGCTTTCGGTGCGCTGCGCGCACAGTTGGTGCAACCCCAGGCCGTGGCCGACACCATCCTGTCCGTGCGCAAGGGTGCCGGCGTCGGCGTGGTCGCTTCTCCCGGCGCTGCCCGCCATTCGGCGATGGATTGAGCCCGCTCGCGGTCGCAATGGGGCGTCGGGTGCGGCCCCGCACGCCGCCGATCCTGGACCGCCGCCGTCGCCGCGGCTTACGCCGTCAGCGGGCCGGCGGCTCCATGCCCTTGGCGCGCAGCACCTCGGCGGCCTCGGGCCCGGCCAGCGCCGCCAGGAAAGCCTGGGCGGCCTCGGGGTGCGCCGGCCGCGCCGCCACCGCGCCGATATAGGTGGTGGTGTTCTGCACCTCGGCCGGCAGCGGCCCCGCCAGCGTGACGCCGGCCACCGGCAGGATTTCGCTGATCTGGTGCACCGCCAGGTCGGCCTCGCCGGTCACCAGGCGTTCTGCGACCAGGCCACCCGGCACCAGCACCGCTTTGCCGCGCATCTGCTCGGCCAGCCCCAGGCGGCGGAACAGCCCGTTCAAGTAGATGCCGCTGGAGCCGCCCGAGGCCGGGTCGATGTAGGCCACCTTGCGCGCGGCCAGCAAGGCCTGGCGCAGCTGCGGCACGGTGGAGACGTCGGGCACCGGCGCGCCGGCCTTCACCGCCACGCCGATCCCGACCTGCGCCAGCCGTTGCAACCCGGGCGCCACCGTGCCCTTGGCGACCAGCGGCTGCAGGCCGGCGGGCGTGAGGATCAGCACGTCGAACGCCTCGCCGCCCTCGACCCGCTTGGCCAGGGCACCGGCGGTGTCGTTCAGCACCTCGACCTTGTGGCCGGTGCGGGCCTCGAAGCCGGGCACCAGGGCCACGACGACCTGCTTGAAGGCGCCGGCGGTCAGGACCTTGACGGTGTCGGCATGTGCGGAGCCGGCGATCAGGGCGGCGGCCAGGGTGAGGGCGGGAGCGATGCGCATCGGCGGGCTTTCGGTGGGCCACGGGGTGGCGGGACCGGCAAAGTGTAGCCACGGCACACCGCCCTCTTGAAGCGGTCAAAATGCGGCTCCATGTGGCGAGGTCGCGGGCCGTGCGCCCGTGCCGCCGAGATCCGTTTTTCTTTTCGTCCTCCTGTTCCACTTCCTGCCATGACCAAGCAAAAACTATCCTTCCAGGCCGAAGTCGCCCAGCTGCTGCACCTCGTCACCCATTCGCTCTACTCCAACAAGGAGATCTTCGTGCGGGAGCTGGTCTCCAACGCCTCGGACGCCTGCGACAAGCTGCGTTTCGAGGCGCTCGACACGCCGGCCCTCTACGAAGACCAGCCCACGCTGGAAGTGCGGGTGTCGTTCGACAAGGCCGCCAAGACGCTCACCATCGCCGACAACGGCATCGGCCTGACCGAGCAGGACGCCATCGAGAACCTGGGCACGATCGCCAAGAGCGGCACCAAGGACTTCATGAGCAAGCTGTCGTCCGACCAGAAGGCCAACGCGTCGGAGCAGGGCCAGCTGATCGGCCAGTTCGGCGTGGGCTTCTACTCGGGCTTCATCGTCGCCGACAAGATCACCGTCGAATCGCGCCGTGCCGGCGTGCCGGCGGCCGAAGGCGTGCGCTGGGTCAGCGGCGGCGCCGGCGAGTTCGAGGTGGAGCGCATCGAGCGCGCCCAGCGCGGCACCGCCGTCACCCTGCACCTGCGCGACGACGCCGAGGAATACCTCAACGCCTGGAAGCTCAAGCAGATCATCGCCAAGTACTCCGACCACATCAGCCTGCCGATCCTGATGGAGAAGGAAGAGTGGAAGGAGGGCGAGAACGACCAGCCCGGCGACATGGCCAAGACCGGCGAATGGGAAACCGTCAACAAGGCCAGCGCCCTCTGGACCCGGCCCAAGAAGGACATCACGGCCGAGCAGTACGGCGAGTTCTACAAGCAGATCAGCCACGACCAGGAGGCGCCGCTCGCCTGGAGCCACAACCGGGTCGAGGGCAGCACCGAGTACACCCAACTGCTCTACATCCCCGCCACCGCGCCCTACGACCTGTGGAACCGGGACAAGAAGGCGGGCGTCAAGCTCTACGTCAAGCGCGTCTTCATCATGGACGACGCCGAGGCGCTGCTGCCGAGCTACCTGCGCTTCGTCAAGGGCGTGGTCGATTCGGCCGACCTGCCGCTCAACGTGAGCCGCGAGCTGCTGCAGGAAAGCCGCGACGTGCGCGCGATCCGCGACGGCAGCACCAAGCGCGTGCTGTCGATGCTCGAAGACCTGGCCAAGAAGCAGAAGACCGCGCCCGAGAGCGGCGAAGGCAAGATCGACATCGGATCGGGCGAGGCGGTGCCGGCACCCGAGCCGACCGAAGTGACCGACGTGGTCGACAAGAACACCGCCACCCCGGCGGCCGAGGCGGCGGCGGAGTTCGCCGACGACAGCGGCAAGTACGCCAAGTTCTATGCCGAGTTCGGCTCGGTGCTCAAGGAAGGCCTGGGCGAGGACTTCGCCAACCGCGACCGGATCGCCAAGCTGCTGCGCTTCGCCTCGACCACCACCGACACCACCAGCGTCTCCTTCGCCGACTACAAGAGCCGGATGAAGGAAGGCCAGGACGCGATCTACTACATCACCGCCGACAGCCTGGCCGCGGCCAAGAACAGCCCGCACCTCGAAGTCTTCAAGAAGAAGGGCATCGAAGTGCTGCTGATGGCCGAGCGGGTCGACGAATGGGCGCTCAACTACCTCACCGAGTTCGACGGCACGCCCCTGCAGTCGGTCGCCAAGGGCGCGGTCGACCTGGGCAAGCTGCAGGACGAGGACGAGAAGAAGGCGGCCGAAGAGGTCGCCGAAAGCGTCAAGCCGCTGCTGGCCAAGCTGAAGGAAGCGTTGAAGGACAAGGCCGCCGACGTGCGCTCCACTACCCGGCTGGTCGATTCGCCCGCCTGCCTGGTGGCCGACGAGAACGGCATGAGCGGCCAGCTGGCCCGCATGCTGAAGCAGGCCGGCCAGAACGCGCCCGACACCAAGCCGGTGCTGGAGGTGAACCCCGAGCATCCGCTGGTCAGGAAGCTCGACGGCAGCAGCGACCATTTCGACGACCTGGCGAACATCCTGTTCGACCAGGCCCTGCTGGCCGAAGGCGGCCTGCCGGCCGACCCCGCCGCCTATGTGCGCCGGGTGAATGCCCTGCTGGTCTGAGAAGATGTGATCGAACCTACTGCGCAGCCCGATTGCGCGCCTGCGGTCCTCACCGTACGAGAGTACGGCTCCGGTCCTCGCCGCACACTCGGGCTTGCTCGCTACGGTTCGCTCGCATCTTCTGCGCGAAGGATTAGGATTTCTACATGAAAAGTGGCTGTAGCCGACGCAGGTTAAAGGCTACTAGCTATCAATTAAATAGCTCTCCTCCAGGGCATGCCCCGGAGGAGTATTTTTTTGTCCGGGCTGTCGCGGCTTTCACAGGCGGGTGCGGCGCCGTCGCTACCATCCTCCCATGTCGCCCGCATTTTTCCCTCGATCCTTCCTTCCCATGCCCACGATCCGCCGCCCGGGAGCCCGCCGGTGATCGGCCGTCTGCACGGCCTGCTGGCCGAGAAGAACCCGCCCCAGGTGCTGCTGGACGTGCAGGGCGTCGGCTACGAGGTCGATGTGCCGATGAGCACCTTCTACAACCTGCCCGCCACCGGCGAGCGGGTAATGCTGCTCACCCACTTCATCGTCCGCGAGGATGCGCAGCTGCTCTACGGCTTTCTGACGGCGCAGGAGCGCGACGCCTTCCGGCTGCTGGTCAAGATCTCGGGCATCGGCCCGCGGATGGCGCTGGCGGTGCTGTCGGGGATGAACATCGGCGAACTGGCGCAGGCCGTCTCGCTGCAGGAGACCGGCCGGCTGGTCAAGGTGCCGGGCATCGGCAAGAAGACGGCCGAGCGGCTGCTGCTGGAGCTGAAGGGCAAGCTGGGCGCCGACATAGGCGTGCGCACCGGCACCGCCAGCGATGCCCAGGCCGACATCCTGCAGGCGCTGATCGCCCTCGGCTACAGCGACAAGGAGGCCGGCGCGGCCCTGAAGGCGCTGCCGGCCGACGTGGGGGTGAGCGACGGCATCAAGCTGGCGCTGCGGGCCTTGGGCAAATAGGACACCCGCATGGGCGGTCGCACGCCGTTCCGTCGTGTGGGTGCCCTCTCGTCGGTCACATCCGTTTTTGTGTTGCGTTCGTAAACCAGCCTGCCACACTCCCATTTTTTGACCTGAGGGGAAGAGCTTGAACCGCACTCCATGGATTCGCGCACTGGGCGCCATCGCAGCCGCGCTGCTCGTGGCCGGCTGCGGCGGCGGCGCCTCTTCCGACAACGTGGCCGTCTCGGCCAGCACCCGGTCGGCCCCGGCGACCGCGCCCGCGGCGGCACCGGCCGTGACCCAGCTCGACTCCTACACGCCGCCGCCGGCCACGCTCCGGCAGCAGAGCGGCCCCGAGCCGACCCGCGGTGCGCGGCCCGCGCCGGCCCGCGTCGCCCTGGCGCCGATGCTCGTCACGCAGAGCACGGTACAGCCCCGCACGACGGTGAACGGCCCCGATGCGCCGTTGCAGGTCGGCACCGGCCGGCCGGTGCAGCAGACGGCCACCGCGGCCGGCATGGCCAGCCACCTGGTCTGGTCGCCGTCCACCGCCACCACGCTGGCGGCCGCCACCAGCTTCCAGTCGCCGGGCGCCGCCGCGGTGCGCATCGGCCTGCTGGTGCGCAAGCTGCCCGCCGGCGCCACGCTGCGGGTCTACGCCCAGGGCCAGGACACCGCCTACGAGGTCTCCGGCCGCGAAGTGCTGGACGTGCTCTCGATCAACCGGATGGCCGGCGGTTCGTCCGATGCCGACCGCACCTACTGGCTGCCGCCGGTCGACGGCGACGAGGCGACGGTCGAGATCGTGCTGCCCGCCGGCGTTCCCGGCAGCGCGGTCGACGTGTCGGTGCCGCAGATCTCGCACCTGAGGGTCTCGACCACGGCCGATCCGCAGGCGCTGAAGACGCTGGCTTCGGGCAGCTGCGAGGTCGACGTGAACTGCACCTCCGGCAACACCACCCAGCGCAACGCCACCGCGCGGATGTCCTACGTGGATGGCGGCAGCAGCTATGTCTGCACCGGCACGCTGCTCAACAACACCAACAACGACGGCACCCCCTACTTCCTGAGCGCCAACCACTGCATCTCGTCGCAGACGGTGGCCTCCACCCTGGTCACCGCCTTTTTCTACCGGTCTTCCAGCTGCGACAGCGGCACGCCGGCCAGTGGCGTGGCCGTGGTGCGGGGCGGCGCCACGCTGCTGTACGCCAGCGACAGCACCGATACCGCGTTCATGCGGTTGAACAACCCGGCGCCCGCCGGCGCCGAGTTCGCCGGCTGGTCGGTCGGGCAGGCCGCGGTCGGCGCCGATCTGGTCGGCATCCACCACCCGGGCGGCGATCTGCAGAAATACGCCCAGGGGGCGCTGTCGTCCTATCTCGACTGCGCCAGCACCGGCGGCGATGGCGTGTCGTGCAGCCAGAGCGACGCCGCCAGCGGCCGGTTCCTGGGCGTGCGATGGAGCACCGGCCTGGTCGAGGGCGGCAGCAGCGGATCGGGCATTTTCGCCACGCTGGGCGGTGGCCGCATGCTGGTGGGGCAGCTCTTCGCCGGTGCCGGCAGCTGCGCCGACGCCTCGACCCGGGTGGGCGTCTACGGCCGCTTCGACACGGCGTTCAACGCCGCCCTGAGCCAGTGGCTGCGGCCGGCGGCCGCGCCGTCGTCGACGTCCCGGTCGCCGGTCTACCGTTTCTACAACACGGCGACCGCTGCGCATTTCTACACGAGCGATCCGGTCGAGCGCGACGGGGTGATCGCGATGTACCCGTCGTTCAATTACGAAGGCATCGGCTTCTATGCCTACGGCGCGCAGAACGCGAGTTCTTTGCCCGTCTACCGCTTCTTCAACACCGAAACCGGCAAGCATTTCTACACGATCAGCGTGGGCGAGCGGGACAACGTGCTGGCCACCCTGCCGACCTACCGCCTGGAGGGCGTGAGCTGGTATGCGCAGCCGTCGGAGGGCAACGGTGCCTCCGCCATGTACCGCTTCTACAACGCCGCCTACAACACCCACTTCTATACGATCAGTGCGGGAGAGCGCGACAACGTCCTGCAGACCGACCCGAACTACCGCCTCGAAGGCATCGGCTTCTACGCCTGGACGACGCGGTGAGCGGCGTGCACCGGGGGTGACATCCGCCCCCATTTGAGAAAGCGGCCTGCGGCCGCTTTTTTCTTTTCAGGCATTCAGCCGTTTCTGGTGGGCTGCCAGCAGCTGCGTCTTCGATAGCACGGCGGCGTTCGTCTCGGGCTTGCGGTCGCTCGGGTTCCCCCAGCGTCCAACGCCCGCGGACGACTTGGCACAATCGCAGGCTTTCCCACGCCTGCTGCCCGTCCGCGCCCCATGACCATCCACACCGACGATTTCGCGCCCGCCCCGGCCCCTGCACGGCGTGTCGTGTCCGCGGCGCCCACGTCGCCCCAGGAAGAGGCGATCGAGCGGGCGCTGCGGCCCAAGCTGATGGACGACTACATCGGCCAGGTCAAGGCGCGGGAGCAGCTGGAGATCTTCATCGGCGCGGCCCGGAAGCGCGGCGAGGCGCTCGACCATGTGCTGCTGTTCGGCCCGCCGGGCCTCGGGAAGACGACGCTGAGCCACATCGTCGCGGCCGAGCTGGGTGTGAACCTGCGCCAGACCAGCGGGCCGGTGCTGGAAAAACCCAAGGACCTGGCGGCGCTGCTGACCAACCTCGAGAAGAACGACGTGCTCTTCATCGACGAGATTCACCGGCTCTCCCCGGTGGTCGAGGAAATCCTCTACCCGGCGCTGGAGGACTACCAGATCGACATCATGATCGGCGAGGGCCCGGCCGCGCGCAGCATCAAGCTCGACCTGCAGCCCTTCACCCTGGTGGGCGCCACCACCCGCGCCGGCATGCTGACCAACCCGCTGCGCGACCGCTTCGGCATCGTGGCGCGGCTCGAGTTCTACACCGCCGAGGAACTGGCCCGCATCGTGACCCGCAGCGCCGGCCTGCTCAAGGCGCCGATGGACGCCGACGGCGGCTACGAGATCGCCCGCCGCAGCCGGGGCACGCCGCGCATCGCCAACCGGCTGCTGCGCCGGGTGCGCGACTATGCCGACGTGAAGAGCGACGGCCGCATCACCCGCGAGATCGCCGACCGGGCGCTGGCGATGCTCGACGTCGATCCGCAAGGCTTCGACGTGATGGACCGCAAGCTGCTGGAGGCGGTGATCCACCGCTTCGACGGCGGCCCGGTGGGCCTGGAGAACATCGCCGCCAGCATCGGCGAGGACGCCGGCACGATCGAGGACGTGATCGAGCCCTACCTGATCCAGCAGGGCTACCTGCAGCGCACGCCGCGCGGCCGCATCGCCACCGTAGCCGCCTTCCGCCACCTGGGCGTGGCCCCGCCCGCCAGCGGCAACGACCTCTTCGGCGCCTGAAGGGTAGGGCAGGGCATGTCATCAAGCCGAACCGCCCCGCCACGCAGACCATGACCTGACCCGGAACCCCGTAGGACCGGCTCTGCCGGACTACCAGGGTTGCCCCCGGCGAGGGGGTAGGCGGAGACACGAAGTGCGTAGCCTGGGGGAGCGCTAGGCTCCGATGTAGCTCCCGGACGCGCCGCCGTGCTTCTCCAGCACCCGCACGTCGGTCATCACCATGCCGCGGTCGGCCGCCTTGCACATGTCGTAGATCGTCAAGAGGCCGACCTGCACCGCGGTCAGGGCTTCCATTTCCACGCCGGTGGGGCCGACCGTCTCGACCGTCACGGTGCAGGCCACCTGGCCGGTGCCGCCGCTGCGCTCGGTCGCGAACTCGACCCGCACCCGGGTCAGCGCCAGCGGATGGCAGAGCGGGATCAGGTCGCTGGTGCGCTTGGCGGCCTGTATCGCGGCGATGCGGGCCACGCCCAGCACGTCGCCCTTCTTGGCGGTGCCGGCCTCGACCAGGGCCAGGGTCTCGCCACGCATCCGGATCAGGCCGGTGGCGACCGCCACGCGGTGCGTGGCCGCCTTGGCGCCCACGTCCACCATGTGGGCCTGGCCGGCGTCGTCGAAATGGGTGAGGGTACTCATGGCGCGCTCCGGGAACAGCGGTGGGGCAGAAGGGGAAAACGCCGAACGTTCGCCGTCTTCGCGCATCATACGGCGATGCCTTTCGCCCTCCCGTCCTGCCCGCGGGCACTGCGCCGGCCGCTGCGCGCCGTGCTGATCGCCGCGGTCGCGGTGCCGCCGGTGCTGCCCGCCGGCGTGCATGCGCAACTGCCGACGCTGGGCGACGGCAGCGAGATGAGCGCCGCCGCCGAGCGCCGGCTGGGCGACCGCATCGCCCGCTCGCTCTACCGCGACCCGGATTTCGTCGACGACCCGGTGCTGGTCGAGTACATCCAGACGATCTGGCAATCCCTGATGGCGGCGGCGCGCGCCCGCGGCGAGATGAGCGACGAGCTGCAGGAGCGCTTCGCCTGGGAGGTGCTGCTGGGCCGCGACCGCACGGTCAACGCCTTCGCGCTGCCGGGCGGCTACCTGGGGGTGCATGCCGGGCTGATCGCGATCACCGCGTCGCGCGACGAGCTGGCCTCGGTGCTGGCGCACGAGCTGAGCCATGTGACGCAGCGGCACATCTCCCGCCTGATGACCCAGCAGAGCCGCAGCACCCCGCTGATGCTGGCCGCGATGGTGATGGGCGCGCTGGCCGCCAGCCGCAGCCCCGAGGCGGCCAATGCGCTGATCGTCGGCGGCACGGCGGTCCATGCCCAGGGCCAGCTCAACTTCTCCCGGGCGATGGAGCGCGAGGCCGACCGGGTGGGCTACGGCGTGATGACCGGCGCGGGCTTCGACGGCCAGGGCTTTGCCGGCATGTTCGAGAAACTGCAGCAGGCCTCGCGGATCAACGACAACGGCTCGTTCCCGTACCTGCGCAGCCATCCGCTGACGACCGAGCGGATCGCCGACATGCGCTCCCGGCTGCCGATGGCGGGGCTGGTGACGGATACCGCCGCCCGCACGCCGGCTGCCGACACCGGTGTTTCCCGCGCGCCCGCCGCCGCCGGCGTGCTGCCGGCGGTCAACGTCACCGCGGCGGCGGTGCCCGGCGGGCTGGAGCACGCCATGGTCGCGGCCCGGGCCCGCGTGGTGTCGCGGCCGGGCGTCGATGCCCTGCGCGCCTGGGCCGGCGAGCCCGACCAGGGCGGCTTCACGGCCCAGCCGCCGGCGCGGCAGGCGGTGGCGCTCTACGCCGGTGCCCTGGCCAGCGTGCAGCAGCGCGACCTGGACCACGCCCGCAGGCTCGCGGCCCGGCTGGTGCCCCTGGTGGCCGGCGACGCGCGGCCGGCACGCCTGGCGCGGCTGCTGGGCGCCGAGATCGAACTCACCGAGAACCGCGGCGCGGCGGCCGCGGCCTCCCTGGCCGCGCCGGCCGACAAGGCGGCACCGGCCGGCCGGCCCGAGCTGCTCTACTACGCCCAGGCCAGCCAGCACGGCAGCGGCGCCCGCGACGTGTCCGACCGGCTGCAGACCTGGGTGGCCCGCAACCCGCGCGACGCCACCGCCTGGCAACTGCTGGCGACCGCCTACCGCGCCGACGGCCAGCCGCTGCGCGCCCTGCGGGCCGAGGCCGAGGCGCAGGTCGCCCATGTGGACTGGCAGGGCGCGGTCGACCGCTACCGCGCGGGCCAGGAGCTGATGCGGGCTGGCGGGCCGGGCGCCGACTACGTGGAGGCGTCGATCATCGACACCCGCCTGCGCGAGGCCGAGCTACGCCTTCGAGAAGAGGCCGCCGAGCGCTGACTCGATCACGATGCCCAGCACCGAGTAGAGCAGCGAGCCGATCAGCGCGGCCCCGAAGCCGGTCACATGGAAACCGGTGAGCACGCCCGAGGCGGCCCAGAACATCAGCGCGTTGATGACGAAGAGAAAGAGCCCCAGCGTGATGACCGTCACCGGCAGCGTCAGCACCACCAGGATCGGCCGCAGCACGACGTTGAACAGCCCAATGACGAAGGCCGCCACCAGCGCGGCGGTGAAATCGCGCACTTCGACGCCGTCGTACACATAGGCCACGCAGAGCAGGGCGGCCGCGCTCAGCAGCCATTTGAGGATCAGCTTCATCCCAAAAGAATACACCGGGCAGCGGCTGGAGCCGCTCCCGGTGTCGTTCGTCAGCACACGGCAATCAGTCGCCCATTTCAGGGATGCCGGAGATCCGGCTCTGCCGGGCTCCTGGCATCGCCCCCTGCAAGGGGGTAGGCGAAGACACGCAGTGCGAAGCCTGGGGGTGTGCCTTATTCCGCCGCCAGGACGAGCATAGCGCCCATGCCCATCACGGCGCCCGGCACCACCCAGCGGCTTTCCTTGGCCGCCGGCTGGTCGCCGCTGACCGGCTGCAGGTCCTGGCCGAACTTCGGCCGGCGGGCATCCAGCACGCGGGAGCCGGGGTGCTCCGACAGCAGGCGCTCGGTCAGCTCCGGCAACGGGCCCTTGGCCAGCACCGGCACCACGGTGTCGCCATGCGCCTGCAGCCAGGGCAGGGCTTCGCCGAAGAGCTTGTCGGCCCACTTGGCGCGCCAGCTTTCGCGGGCGCTGTGGCTGACCCACTTGCTGATGCGGTGGGTCATGCGGGGCGCGCAGGCCACCACCACCCACTGCACCGGCTGGGCCGCGCTGCGGGCGCTGCCGCGCAAGGTCGCCAGCTGCTGCTGCGCATAGGACGCGTCGTCGACATACACAATGATCTTGTCCATGAAAGCTCCTTCGGGGTGGTGGAACGGGGGCAGGCGGATGTCGGTCATATGCATCAGTCGATCGGGTTGACCTTGGCCGCGGTCTTGGCCTGGTCGATACGCTCGGAGCCGGGCACCCGGCGGCGGGTGGACATCCAGCCCGCGACCAGCACGCCGACGATCGCCAGAATGCAGACGCCCCAGTAGGCGACCTGGTGGATCGTCTCGCCACCCTTGAAGAAGTCGGCGAGCAGGCGCTCGTTGACGATCATCTTGGCGGCGGTGAAGGCCAGCACGGCGGAGCCCAGCTGGATGATGATCGGGAATTTCTCGACCAGCTTCAGCACCAGAGTGCTGCCGAACACCACGATCGGTATGCTGATCAGGAGGCCGATCACGACCAGGTCGAAGGCGCCGTGCGCGGCACCGGCCACGCCCAGCACGTTGTCGATGCCCATCAGCGCATCGGCGATCACGATGGTCTTCATCGCGCCCCAGAACGTGGTGGCGCCGGAGGCGTGCTCTTCGCCGTCGTCATGGCCCTGGTCGGCCAGGAGCTTCCATGCGATGTAGAGCAGGCCCAGGCCGCCGACCAGCATCAGGCCCGGGATCTTCAGCAGCCAGACCACGCCGACGGTCATGACCGAACGGACGACGATGGCACCGACGGTGCCCCAGATGATGGCCTTCTTCTGCAGGTGGGTGGGAAGACGGCGCGCGGCCAGCGCGATCACGATCGCGTTGTCGCCTGCCAGGACGAGGTCGATGAGGATGATGGCCAGCAGCGCCGACCACCAGGGTGTGGAAAACATTTCCATGAACAAGCTCCGAGATAGCGTTTCGATCAACAACCTGGAGCAGGCATGGACGAGAAGAACGACCCCGGCGCGCGACGGCGTGGGAGGCAGACACACTTCGACCAAACCCGCAAAAGGTTCCAATCGAAGGTCTTGCTCGGCACGCTGTAATGCAGATTTTGATGCCCAGCAAGCCGGAAGTGTTGTACTTCGTATTGACGACTTGCCGATACCCCTTGCCGCAGCACCGTGGAGTGCCTCCCTGTGCGACAAGAAGCGGGAGCTACTCCCCTTCGTGCAGGTATTAGAGCATTGGCGCGCACCCGCCGGCAAGCCGCATCGGGCCATTTGTTGCAAGGCGTTTCGTTCGGGTTCCAAGCCGAAAGATGCGGGGGCCGTCGGCTGGAGCCGGCCTGTTGCTATTTAATCGATAGCAAAAGCGCGTCGGATCGAGCAGCCCGGCGCCGCCGGTCGCTATCATCGCGCTCCCCTGCGGTCACCGCCGCCCGCCTCCACCACGCCGCATGGCCGCCCTCCACATCACCGACATCGAGTCCGCCCTCAACTACTGGCGGTTGAAGAAGCCCTCGCCCGACGGGGTGACGCTGGCGGCCGAGGTGCGGGCGCTGGCCGAGGTCTATGCGCTGATGGTGTACTTCCACCACGACGAGGTGGCGCGGCAGGGCTTCCCGCCCGCTGCATGGGAGGCCTGGCTTGCCTGGTACGAGACGACGCCCGACACCCCCTGCATCGCGATCTGCTCCACCAGCCAGGGCGACGAGACGTGCAAGGGCTGCGGCCGCACCTTCTTCGAGGTGCAGCACTGGCCCGGCATGGAGCCGGTCGAGAAGCGCGCCACCTGGCGGCGGATCACGCTGGAGAGCAGCGCGTGGCGTTTCAACCGCTATGCCGAACGCGCCGCCGAAGGCCGCGCCGAAGACCGGGACGACGGCGACGCCCGGCCGGTGCCGATGTTCGGCCCGCGATGATCCGCATCGCCCAGGCGCCGAACGCGGCGATCGCCACCGTCTGGGTCGACCTGCTCTGCGAGGCCGGCTATCCCGCGTCGATCCAGCGCCTGTTCCTGGGCAGCGCCGCCGGCGAGCTCGCGCCGGGCGACTGCCTGCCCGAGATCTGGGTGCGCCACGACGAGCATGCCGCCGCCGCGCGCATCCTGCTCGACCAGTTGCAGGCGCTGCCCCAGCGGCGCTGGGCCTGCCCGCGCTGCGGCGAGGCGATCGAGGGTGGCTTCGAGGAATGCTGGAACTGCGGCGCGCCGATGCCGCGCGGCTAGGCCGAGCGCGTGGCTGCCGCTACTTCCAGCGGACGCACTCCACCGTCACCGTGGTTTTCTCGTCGCCCAGCGCCAGCACGCCGTCCTGCACCGTCGCCTGCAGGTGCATGCTGCGCTGGGCCAGGGCGGCCAGTTCCTGGGACTGGTCGGTGGGCACCCGCCAGACCTGCAGCTTGTCGAGCCGGGTCAGCTTGGTCTCGATGCCCTTCCACCAGACTTCGGCCGCGTGGTTGAAGCAGTAGAGGAGCACCGCGTCGGCCTTGCTGCAGGCCTTCGAGAGCGGCTTGTCCTCGGGCTGGCCCACCTCGATCCAGAGCCGGGTGCGGCCGGTGAAGTCGCGCAGGCTCACGTCGGGGTCTTCGGGGTTCGACAGCCCGGCGCCGAAGGCCAGGGTGCCGTCGCCGCCGCAGGTGGTCTGCAGCTGGTGCGCGTTGAGCGCCAGCGCGGCCAGCCGGACCATCATCCGCTCGTCGGTCTCGCTCGGATGGCGCGCCAGGGTCAGCGCATGGTCGGCGTAGTAGTTGTGGTCGATGTCCGCAATGGCGATGCTCGCCTTGAAGATGGTCGATTTGAGTGCCATGGCAGGCTCCAATTAAGCGCGGTGGATGTTCACCAGGGATGCGGTCGGTCCGGCTCCGCCGGCCGATGCGCATCGCCCCCTGCAAGGGGGTGGGCGAACGACACGCCGCGGCAGCGGCGTGCGAAGCCTGGGGGTGTGCTTCAGCTTCTTCGGGCGAGCTCTGCGGCCTTGCCGATGTAGCTGGCCGGCGTCATCGCCAGCAGGCGGGTTTTTTCGTCTTCGGGAATCTCCAGCGAGCGGACCAGCGCGTGCAGGTCTTCCGCGCGCACCGTCTTGCCGCGGGTGACCGCCTTGAGCTTCTCGTAGGCGCCCTGCACGCCGTAGCGGCGCATGACGGTCTGGATCGGCTCGGCCAGCACTTCCCACGAGGCGTCCAGGTCGGCGTCGGTGGCTTCGCGGTTGAGCTCCAGCTTGCCCAGGCCCACGCCCAGCGAGTGGTAGGCCAGCAGGGTGTAGCCCAGGGCGACGCCCATGTTGCGCAGCACGGTGCTGTCGGTCAGGTCGCGCTGCCAGCGGCTGATCGGCAGCTTCTCGCTCAGGTGGCGCAGCAGCGCGTTGGCCAGGCCCAGGTTGCCTTCGGCGTTCTCGAAGTCGATCGGGTTGACCTTGTGCGGCATGGTCGACGAGCCGATCTCGCCCTCTTTGAGCCGCTGCTTGAAGTAGCCCAGGCTGACATAGCCCCAGACGTCGCGGGACCAGTCGATCAGGATCGTGTTGGTGCGGGCCAGTGCGTCGAACAGCTCGGCCATGTAGTCGTGCGGCTCGATCTGGATGCTGTAGGGCTGGAAGCTGACCCCCAGGCCCAGCGGCTCGGGCGTCTCGATGACCTTGCGGCTGAAGGCTTCCCAGTCGAAGTCGGGCCAGGCCGAGAGGTGCGCGTTGTAATTGCCGACGGCACCGTTCATCTTGGCGAGCAGCTTGACGCCGGCGATCTTCTCGCGCGCCGCGGACAGGCGCACCACCACGTTGGCGATTTCCTTGCCGACGGTCGTCGGGCTGGCGGTCTGGCCGTGGGTGCGCGAGAGCAGCGGCACGTCGGCATAGGCGTGGGCCATGTCGCGCAGCCTGCCGACGATGCCGTCGAGCGCCGGCAGCATGACCTGGTCGCGTGCCGCCTTCAGCTGCAGCGCATGGCTGGTGTTGTTGATGTCCTCGCTGGTGCAGGCGAAGTGCACGAATTCGCTGGCCGACTGCAGCTCCGGCCGGGCTTCGAACTTGCCCTTTATCCAGTACTCGACCGCCTTCACGTCGTGGTTGGTGGTCTTCTCGATCTCCTTGATCGCCAGCGCGTCGGCTTCGGAGAAATTCTTCGCCAGGCCCAGCAGGTAGGTGCGGGCGCCGGGCGTCAGCGGCTTGAACTCGGCGAAGCCGGCGTCCGACAGCGCGATGAACCAGACCACCTCGACCTGCACCCGGCGGTGCATGAAGCCCTGCTCGCTCATCAGCGGGCGCAGCGCGGCGAGGCGGTTGGCATAGCGGCCGTCGAGCGGCGAGAGGGCGGTGACGGCGAAGTGGGCAGCGGGAGAGGGGCTCATGGCCGGGATTGTAGGTGCGGGCCTGCGCCCTGCCGCGCTGCAGCGGCAGCCTGCCGGCGGTGCGTGCCGATAGAATCGCCCCTCCGCCGACCTCCGGCCGCTCTCCCATTTTTCTTTTCCATGAAACTGATCGGATCCAACGCCAGTCCCTACGTGCGCAAGGTTCGCGTCGTCATGGCCGAGAAAAAGCTCGACTACCAGTTCGTGCTCGAAAACGTGTGGGCCGCCGACACGTCGATCGCCGCGTCCAACCCGCTCGGCAAGGTGCCCTGCCTGGTGATGGAAGGCGGCGAGGCGGTGTTCGACTCGCGCGTCATCGTCGAATACCTCGACACCCTGTCGCCGGTCGGCAAGCTGATCCCGTCCTCGGGCCGCGAGCGCGCCGAGGTGAAGACCTGGGAAGCGCTGGCCGACGGCCTGCTCGACGCCGCGCTGCTGGCGCGCCTGGAGCAGGGCGGCTTCGCCGGCCGCACCGAGGCCGAGCGCAGCCAGGTCTGGACCGACCGCCAGCTGGCCAAGGTGCATGCCGCCATCCGGGCGATCGCCAAGGGCCTGGGCGACAAGCCTTTTTGCAGCGGCATCCACCTGAGCCTGTCCGACATCGCGGTCGGCTGTGCACTGCTGTGGCTGGAGTTCCGGTTCCCCGACATCGGCTGGCGCGCCGAGCATGCCAACCTGGCCCGGCTGGCCGACAAGCTGTCGCTGCGCCCGAGCTTCGCGGATACGCGGCCGTCCTGAGCGGCTCTGGCGGGGTACGGGGGAGGCCCTCGGGCCGCGGGACCGGCCGCATGCGCCTGGCGGCCGTCCGAATACAAAATTGCTGCGAAGCGCCCCGACGCGAAGGAGGGAGGGAGGAGGGAGGAGAAGAGTCGCCTCGGGATTGCAGTCCGGTCATCGAGGACCGAAAGGCTTCGCAACAAAAAACCGGTGAGCGGTGTTCGCCGCTCGTGCCCTGTATGAGCCGGGCGAGCGATACGGGTTCCGCCGCCGCCGATCCGTTTGCGTAAACCTTTGTAAGCTGGCTGTCAGGAAAGAGCCGGATTCAATTCTTCGCCGCCAGCAGCTTCTCCACGTCGCGCACCAGATCGCGGTTGTCGGGCGAGGTCATGCTGCTGTAGCTCTCTACGATGCGGCCGTCGCGCCCGATCAGGTATTTGTAGAAATTCCACTTGGGCGCGGTGCCGGTCGCCTGGGCCAGCTGCCGGAAGAACGGATGCGCGTCGGCGCCCCGCACCGCCGTCTTGGTGAACATCGGAAACTGTACGCCGAAGGTGTTTTCGCAGAAGTCGGCGATCTCCTTGTTCGACGCCGATTCCTGCGCGAAGTCGTTGGACGGGAATCCCAGCACTACCAGGCCGCGGTCCTTGTACCTGGCATGCAGCGCCTCCAGCCCCCTGTACTGCGGGGTGAAGCCGCAGAAGCTGGCGGTGTTGACCACCAGCAGCACCTTGCCGCTGTACTGGCAGAGCGACTGCGGCTTTTCGTCCTGCAGCCGGTCGAAGGTGTAGCGCAGGGTGGCGGGGCACGAGGCCGGGTCGGCTGCGGTTGCCGCGGCCGGGGTGGCCGTGGCGGAAGGCGTCGCGGCATGGGATGCGCCCGCGGCGCAGAGCGCCAGGGCGGCCAGGAAGCCGGCGAGCCGGGGAGCGCGGGTCAGGATGTGCATGGTGGGCGGATGGTGCGGCAGAACGCGCCATCTGTCGAGCGGAGGCGGCCGGGCGTCGCCGGACACCGGGCTTGTAAGACACGGCCCCGCCACCACGAAAGCCGCAGGCGCGAACGCCTTTCATGTCCCCTGCGGCAATGCCGCTTACGGCGGTCGCACCCGGAGGCCCCGCCTAAAATTCAGGCATTACAAGGACTGCCATGCTCTACCCCGAACTCTTCAAGCAACTCGAATCCGTGCGCTGGGACATGGACCGGGACATCCCGTGGGACACGTTCGACGCCTCGCTCCTGACCGACGAGCAGGCCGAAACGGTCAAGATGAATGCGATCACCGAATGGGCGGCCCTGCCGGCCACCGAGATGTTCCTGCGCGACAACCGCGACGACAGCGATTTCTCTGCCTTCATGTCGATCTGGTTCTTCGAGGAGCAGAAGCATTCGCTGGTGCTGATGGAGTACCTCAAGCGCTTCGCCCCCCAGCATGCGCCGACCGAGCAGGAACTGCACGACATCCGCTTCGACTTCGACCCGGCCCCGCCGCTCGAGACGCTGATGCTGCATTTCTGCGGCGAGATCCGCCTCAACCACTGGTACCGCCGCGCGGCGGAATGGCACACCGAGCCCGTGATCAAGCAGATCTACACCATCCTGAGCCAGGACGAGGCCCGCCACGGCGGCGCCTACCTGCGCTACATGAAGCGGGCGATCGCCAAGTCGGGCGACGAGGCCAAGCTGGCCTTCACCAAGGTCGGCGTGCTGATGGCCAGCGCCCGGCGCACCGCCCAGGCGCTGCACCCGACCAACCTGCACGTCAACAAGTCGCTCTTCCCGCGCGACACGATCCAGAGCCGCATGCCCGACCCCGAGTGGCTGGAGCACTGGCTCGACACCCAGATCAAATTCGACGCGGCCTGGGAGGGCAAGGTCGGTGAGCGCATCCTGCACAACCTGAGCCTGCTGCTGGGCCGCACCTTCACCACGGTGCAGGAGCTCAACCGCTACCGCAAGGAACTGGGCGCGCAGATGGCCGCTGTTCCGGTGGCAGAAGTCCCCTCCACCGACGTCCTGCAAACCAAGGTTTGAGTCCGCCGCCGCCTCACAGCGATGCGGCGATCCGGGAGATGGGTTCGAATCAGACGTTCTGAGCGACGTCGTCCGCCCCGCGTGCCGCCGTCGCGGCGTCGTGCGATGGCGGAGATGGATTTTGTAGCGGTACGCGCGGCTTGGTGAGCCAGTCCTCTTTCACCGGCAGGCCATACTGCCGGAAGATCTCGGCGACCTGCGCAAGATGCTGGGGGGTGCGGTCCGCATATTCGCTGAAGCGGCCGGAATCGTTATCGATCGACAACTCGCCACGGTCGTCGTAATAGAGCGTTCCGCAAATGCGGGCTTCGGGTACCAGGCGATTGCTTTGCCAGGGTTGCTGCCAGGGCTGACCACCGATCAGTGTGACGTGGCCTTGTGCGAATGGCTGCTTCTTCTTGCGTGCCTGCTTGGTGGTCATCGGCTCGTCCAACGCCACGCCCGGATGTACCTCGCCGATGACCAGGCTACCGTTCTTGGCGATATTCCATTTGTACTCGACCTTCTTGTCCCGCAGATCGTCCAGCCGCAAGCGTTGCGCGAGGGGGCGCTGAGCCGTATGGGCCGCGTCCATGTCGTTCTGCGCGTGGAACGTCGGCGTGCGCCTGATGGTGTCGATCTCGTCGTGGCGCATGTCGAATCGCGCAGCCAGCGTGGACGCATCGGCGGAATGCGCGCCTTCCAGCGCCGGCGCGGTGGAAACGAACAGCCGCGTCGGGTTGATCTTCACACGCGCCTGGCCTTGTCCGAGGTCTTCTATTTCCTGCTTCTGGATCGGCGTCCTGTGCACCACGCCGTGCTCGGTATCGAGTATCTTTCCCCGCGCCGGCTGGGCGCTGCCGAACAGCATGTCGAGACGCGGGGCGGGTGTCGGGAGCTCTGCCAATGCAGCCGTAGCCGAACGGGTGCGGCGCAGGCCTTGCAGTTGATCGAGAGGTCCGCCCGACGGGAGTGTGCAGCTGCGCGTGCGGTCATCGCGCTGCACGCCGACAACGCTGTCTGGCGCGGCGTGCGACACGGGAGCGACGGTTGCAGAGATTTCCATGGGATTGCCTAGAGTTGCCCAGGGGAAAATCTTCGCAGCAACCCCTCCAGGTGCGTCGATGCAGTGCCGAATCCCTGCGGCACCAGGCGAAATGCGGCGCCATTCCTTGCGACTGGAAGAGGCGGCCGGCATGCCGGAGAGGGCGGCGGGAGCCGGCTATCTGCCATGCACACCGTAGCGAATCAAATCATTCCCAACAGCCGGTCGAGCGGCAGCTTGACCTTCACCTCGCCGTGCGTCACGCCGTTGGCGATCTTGTAGGTGGGCTGCATCGTGTCGCGCACCGCCATCTCGCCGATCGGCGAACCCTGGCGGTTCAGCACCACCGCCACCTTCGGCGTGGTGCCGGTGCGGCCGCGTTTCAGCACGATGGCCGTCTCGTTGCTCGCCAGCTTGACGAAACACCCGGGTGGATAGACGCCGATGGCGCTGAACAGCGCCTTGCCCGCCTCGTCCACCTTCTGGTCCTGGTCGAGGTAGCTGGCGCGCATCGCCACCGCCGCCGGCATCGCGGTACGCGAGACCCGCGGCGACAGGCGTGCCGCGAAGATGTCGGCCCGCTCGATCAGCCGCGCCAGCCGCTCGGCCGGCTGCATGTCCTGCAGCGGGCCCGAGGGCGGCTCGTGGTGCAGCCGTACGGCATCCAGCCACAGCGGATCGGTGACGCCCTGGCGCTCCAGCAGCGCGGCCGAGCCGTGGGCATGCACCGAAATCACCGCCATCTGGTTCTCGTTGGGGCGCGCGGTCTGCTGGGCCAGCTCGTCCTGCAGCTCGGTCATGCTGATGTTCATCGTCAGCGCGGCCTTGCCGACCGTCTCGATCGTGGCCGCATCCCATTTGAGCGTGTCGCGGGCCGCCATGATGCAGACCACCGCCACCAGCATGCCGTGCGTCGCGCTGTACATCTCCAGCTCGCTCGAGGCGAAGTGGATCAGCGCGAAAAGCGTGGCGTCGGGCATGCGGCGCGACAGCACCTCCAGCTCGGCGTGCAGCCGGCCCAGGCGGGTCAAAAAATCGGGGGCCTTGGCATCGCGCAGCAGGGCGGTCGCGCGGATCTGCATGTCGTGCCAGTCGGGCGGCGCGCTGCGCAGCGTTTCCTCGGCCCGGCTGCGCGGGTCGACCGTCGGCAGCCCGGCGTCGATCCGGGCGGTCGCGATCTGGCCGATCGTGTGTTCCTTGCGCACCAGCACGTCGAGCTGGCCCATGAAGGCGCGGTGCTGCTCGGGCGATTCGGCGATGTCGACGCAGAGCGTGCCGCCGCGGGTCGCCATCGTCTGGACCTGGTCCCGGGTCTGGAAAACGAAGCCCTTCGACGCCAGCAGCGTACCGCTGGTGGTCCGGATCGAAAACGGCAGCGGTTTGCCGATTCGGATGGAGTCGAGGTTGAGCGGGATCAGCTTCATGGGAAGCAAGAGATTATCCGGCGTTTGTATGCTAATGAATCACGCAGGCGATAGCCGCCCGCAAGAAATGCGGGGCCGTCCTGCCGCCGGCCTCGGCCGTTGTCAGAAATCGACGGATGCCGTCAGCGAGAAAGTGCGCGGCGCACCCAGCACCAGGTAGCCGGCGCCGGCATAGCCGCCGACCGAGCCCCAGTAGTTGCGGTCGGCGACGTTGTCGATGCGCCCGCGCAGCGTCACCAGCCGGCCCTGCACTTCGGTGGTGTAGCGGGCGCCGATATCCACCCGGGTCCAACCCGGCACCCGCAGCGCGTTGGCCGCATCGGCATAGCTGCTGCGGGTTGCGGTTGCCCGCGCATTGAGCGCCAGGCCGCGCACGCCCGGCACGTCCCACTCGGCGCTCACGCTGCCTTGTGCGTCGGGCACGCCGATCACCTTCTTGCCGTCGGTGGCGGTGCTGCCAGTGGAGCGTTGCGTCGCGTCGAGCAAGGTGATGCCGCCCAGCACCTTCAGGCCGCGCATCGGCTCGCCGAACACGGTGGTCTCCAGGCCCTGGTGGCGGTCTTCGCCCTGCGAGCCGAAGATCTGATTGACGACGATGCTGCGTGGGCGGTCGGTGCTGAAGAGGGCTGCACTCGCGCCCAGGCGGCCACCGTCGTACTTCACGCCGACTTCCTTCTGCTTGGCGACATAGGGTGCGAGTTGCGCGCCGGTGTTGAGCACCGGACGTCCGCCGGAATTGGCGGGCGCGGTCTCGCCAGGGCTCAACTGCTCGATGTAGTTCGCATAGACCGACAGTTCCTTGCGCAGCTTGAACACCACGCCGGCCGCAGGGCTGTTGCGGCTCTGGTCGTAGACCGACGCGGCGCCGCCAGGGCTGGTGAGGGTGCTTCCGTTGAAGGTGCGGTAGCCGATGGTCGTGCTGTTGACCGTCTGCCGGCGCACGCCCAAGGTCACCAGCAACGTGTCGTCGAGGAACGACAGCGTGTCGCCGAGCGCGAAGCTGTTGAGCTGGCTTCGGCGCTGCAGGGCGGGACCGTCCGGGTTGCCGCTGCCGGCCGTGGCACTGAAGGCGGGAAAGGGCGACAGCACCGGGTTGTAGAGGTTCGTCGCCTGCTGACGGCCGACGTCGAACGCGTAGGAGTTGTCGCGGTCCAGACCGAAATACGCCATCGACGCGACGAGCGCATGCTTGACCGGGCCGGTTTCGACTTTGGCCCGCACCCCGATCTCGCCGGTCTTGACCGTTTCGCGACCGGTGTTGTCGAAGCGGTAGGTGGTGCCTGCGCCCGCGTTGTCGGCAAGCGCGAAATTGGCCAGCGAGTTGGCTTCCGATCCTTTGCGCGCACCGGCGGCGAACCAGCCGGTCACCCGGTCGTTGAAGTCGACTTCGCCGCGCACCGTGCCGAAGGTGTCGCGCTCGTCGGAGTAGGACCAGGGCTGCGCCCAGTTGGTCGACGCGTCGGGCGCACGCGGAATGGCGGTCAGCGTGCCGCCGGGCGTCACGTTGGTGCGGGTCGCGTTCAGCCTATGGTTCTGGTAGCCGATGTCGCCCGACAGGCGCACGTTGCGGCCGCGCCAGTCCAGGCCGAGCGACACCACGTCGAGGGCGACCTTCTCGCGGTCCACGCCGGTGCCGCCTTCGCGGTGGGCCGCGTTCAGGCGGATGCCGGTGCTGTCGTCGGGCCCGAAGCGGCGCGAGAGATCGACCGCGCCGTACTTCTGCGAACCGCTGGCGCCGCCCAGGGTGACCTGCGACAGGGGCTCGTGGGCGGCGCGCTTGGGCAGCAGGTTGACCGTGCCGCCGATGCCGTCGCCGCCCGGCGTGATGCCGGTCAGGAAGGTGCTGGCGCCGTGCAGCACCTCGACCCGCTCGAACAGCTCCGACGAGATGTACTGGCGCGGCAGCAGGCTGTAGAGCCCGTTGTAGGCGACGTAGTCGGAGCTGAGCAAAAAGCCGCGGATGAAATACGACTCCTGGAAGTTGCCGAAGCCGCGGGCCACCCGGATCGACGGATCGTTCTGCAGCACGTCGCCGACGCTGCGCGCCTGCTGGTTCTGGATCAGCGCGTTGGTGAAGCTGGTGACGGCGAACGGCGTCTCCATGTTGTCCTGGTTGCCCAGGATGCCCACCCGGCCGCCGCGCGCCACCTGGCCGCCGGCGTACGGCTGGGTCAGGCCCTCGGCCGACGCGTCGGCGCTGGCCTCCACGTTCACCGTGCGCAGGGTGCCGGCATTGTCGGCCGGTGCGGCGGTCTGCGCCTGCAGCGGCAGGGAGAACACGGCGGTCAGGGCCAGGGCGAGGGGGGCGAGCGGGAAACGGGTGCGGGACATAGGAGCGCCGATGGAGGTTGGAATGCGAATGGATCGCATTTTCGACTGCGGCGGGTGGAAGCACGAGAAAAATTGGGAGGCATGCCAACAATCGCGGGCCGGCGTTGCGATGCAGCAACGGACTCCCGATCACCCCCCTCCGGACGGCCGCGCCATGCCGCGCCGGAACGACAAAAGCCGGATTCCGCATGAAATCCGGCTCCGGCCGGCATCCCGCGCCGGCCTCATGCTATCGATTCAGGAGCGTCTAGGCCGCTGCGCCGTCGCGGCCGCCGTCCACAGGCGCGACAGGCGGATCGATTTCCGCATACAGATCGTCGGCGGGGACCGTCAATGCCACGCTGGTCAACTCCACCGCCTGTGCGCCGACGAACGGATGCAGCACCCACAGACCGTCGATGCCCTTGCGGTAGACGTCCGCAGTGCGCAAACCGACGTCCACCAAGACGTATTCCTGCAAGGACGCGATCTGCCGGTAATGCGCGAATTTCGCCCCCCGGTCGAAGCTGCTGGTGCCCGGCGAGAGCACCTCGCACAGCAGCACCGGCTCCGATTTCGACAGGCTGCTCGCATGGTCCGCATCGCTGCAGGTGACCATCACGTCGGGATAGAAGTAGGCGTTGGACGCCTGCACCTGCAGCCGCATGTCGCTCATGAAGGTGCGGCAGCGGCTGCCGCGCAGGTGGTTGCGCAGGGCCATCGCCATGTTCAAGGTCACCGTCACATGCCGGTCCTCCGCCCCCGCCATCGCGAAGGCCTCGCCGTCGATGTATTCGTGCCGCTCGGACTGCTGTGCCTCCCAGGCCAGGTAGTCGTCGGCCGTCATGTAGTTTTGCTGCTGCGGTTGGGCCATGGGATCCTCGTGCGGTGGACAAGATGGTGCCGGCGATTATCCGCCGCGGGCCTCCCCAGCCCGCCGGCCCCGCAGCTTGCGCATCACCCACTGCCCCAGGTCGTCGATGTAGGTGAACACCGGCGGGATCACCAGCAGGCTCAGCACGGTCGAGGTGATCAGGCCGCCGATCACCGCGACCGCCATCGGCGAGCGGAAGCTCGAATCGGCCGCGCCCAGGCCGAGCGCGATCGGCATCATGCCGGCGCCCATGGCCAGCGTCGTCATGATGATCGGGCGCGCCCGCTTGTGGCAGGCGTCCAGCAGCGCGTCCCAGCGGCTCATCGGCGGGCGGTCGTGCGCGTCGGCATCGCCGCCGGCGTGGCTCTGGCCGCGCCGCGCCAGGATCGCGTACTCGACCAGCAGGATCGAGTTCTTGGTCGCGATGCCCATCAGCATGATCAGGCCGATCAGGGACGGCATCGAGAAGCTCTTCTGCGCGATCAGCAGGCCGACGAAGGCGCCGCCCAGCGACAGCGGCAGTGCCGCCAGGATGGTCACCGGGTGCAGGAAGTCCTTGAACAGCAGCACCAGCACGATGTAGATGCACAGCACGCCGGTCAGCATCGCCAGGCCGAAGCTCGCGAACAGCTCGCCCATCACCTCGGCGTCGCCCACCTCGGTCACCCGCACGCCGGGCGGCAGGTTCTTGACCGACGGCAGTTCGCGCACCAGCGTGGCGGCATCGCCCAGCGGCACGCCCGACAGCTCGATCTCGAAGTTGATGTTGCGCGCCCGGTCGTAGCGGCTGATGACGGCCGGGCCGCCGGCCACCTCCAGCGTGGCGACGTCGCCCAGCATCACCGGGCCGCGGGTGCCGGGCACGGTCAGGCGCTCCAGCACGGCCAGGTCGGTGCGGGCCACGTCGCCCAGGCGCACCACGATCGGCACCTGCCGCGTCGCCAGGTTGAGCTTGGGCAGCGCCACGTCGTAGTCGCCGACGGTGGCGACGCGCAGGGTTTCGGCGATCGCGGCGCTGGTCACGCCGCGGTCGGCGGCGCGGGCGAAGTCGGGCCGCACCGCGATCTCGGGGCGCACCAGGCTGGCCGACGAACCGATGTTGCCGAAGCCCGGCACGCTGCGCAGGTCGCGCTCCACGTCGCGGGCGGCGGTGGTCAGGGCCTGCGGATCGTCGCCGGCCAGCACCAGGATGTACTTCTCGTTGCCGCCGGCCAGGCCCACCTTCATCCGCACGCCGGGCTGCGATTCCAGCGCGGTGCGGATCTTGGCCTCTGTGACCTGCTTGCGCGGCCGCTCGCCGCGCGGCACCAGCTGGATGGTCAGCGTGGCCTTGCGCGGCTCGGCCGCGGCGCTGCCGGCGACCGGGTCGGCGCCGGCGCTGCCCGCACCGACGGTGGTGTAGATGCTCTTGATGTTGTCGAGCTTCATCAGCCGCAGGCGGGTGTCCTCGGCCGCGGCCATGGTCTGCCGCAGGGTGCTGCCGGGCGGCAGCTCCAGGTACACCTGGGTCTGCGAGTTGTCGTCGGGCGGGATGAAACCGGTCGGCAGCAGCGGGATCAGCGCGATCGAGCCGACGAAGAACACCATCGCCAGCGCGGTCGTCGCCAGCCGGTGCTTCAGGCACCAGGTGACCCAGCGCATGTAGGTGCCGAGCCAGCGTGGCTCCTTCTCGGCATCGACGATCGGCTTCAGCAGGTAGGCCGCCATCATCGGCGTCAGCACCCGGGCGACCACCAGCGAGGCGAACACGGCGAGCGCCGCCGTCCAGCCGAACTGCTTGAAAAAGCGGCCGGCGATGCCGCTCATGAAGGCGGTCGGCAGGAACACCGCGATCAGGGTGAAGGTGGTCGCAATGACCGCCAGCCCGATCTCGTCGGCCGCCTCCATCGCCGCCTGGTAGGGCGACTTGCCCATGCGCAGGTGGCGCACGATGTTCTCCACCTCGACGATCGCATCGTCCACCAGGATGCCGATCACCAAAGACAGCGCCAGCAGCGTGATCACGTTCACCGAGAAGCCCAGCGCGTACATGCCGATGAAGGCCGGAATCGCCGACAGCGGCAGCGCCACCGCCGAGACCAGCGTGGCCCGCCAGTCGCGCAGAAACAGCCACACCACGATCACGGCCAGGATCGCGCCCTCGTAGAGCAGGTGCATCGAGCCTTCGTATTCCTCGGCCACCGGCTGCACGAAGTTGAACGCCTCGGTCAGGGTGATGTCGGGATGGTCGGCCTTGAGCTGCCCCAGCACCTTCTGCACCTGCGCGCCCACTTCCACTTCGCTGGCGCCGCGGCTGCGGGCGACCTCGAAGCCGACGACCGGCTTGCCGTCGAGCAGCGCGGCGGCGCGGCGCTCGGCCACCGTGTCGGTGACGGTGGCCACCTGGTCCAGCCTGATGCGCTGGCCGCTGGCGAGCGAGAGCTGCAACGCGCCCAGTTCGGCCGCCGACTTGACGGTGGCCAGCGTGCGCACCGGCTGCTCGCTGCCGCCCAGGTCGGCCCGGCCGCCGGCGCTTTCCGCCTGCACCTGGCGCAGCTGGCGCGAGATGTCGGCCGCGCTGGCGCCGAGGGACTGGAGCTTGTTGGCATCGAGCGCCACCCGCACCTCGCGCTGCACCCCACCGACGCGGTTGACCGCGCCCACGCCGGGCACCGTCAGCAGACGCCGGGCGATGGTGTCCTCGACGAACCACGACAGTCCCTCGTCGTCGAGCTGGGTGGACTGCACCGTGTACGCCAGCACCGGCTTGCCGGCCAGGTCGACCTTGGTGATGATCGGGTCGCGCAGATCGGCCGGCATGTCGGCGCGGACCCGGCTGACGGCCGAGCGCACGTCGTCCACCGCCTCCTGCACCGGCTTCTCCAGGCGGAACTCGGCCAGGATGGTGACGGTGCCGTCCTGCACGGTGGTGGTGATGTGCTTCAGGCCCTGCACGGTGGCGATCGAGTTCTCGATCTTGCGGGCCACGTCGGTTTCCAGCTGGCCCGGCGCGGCGCCGGGCAGCAGGGCGGTGACGTTGACCAGCGGCAGGTCCATGTCGGGGAAGTTCTGCACCTTCATCGCCTGGAAGGACAGCATGCCGGCGAAGGTGAGCAGCACGAACAGCATCACCGCCGGGATCGGGTTCTTGATCGACCAGGAGGAAACGTTCATGGCCGGGCTCCGGCGAGGGGTGGGCAGGGGATCGGCATCGTCTGCTCCTTATTTCGTAGCGTCAGGCCGGGGTACATCGCCGGCTGCAGGTGTTTTTTGTTCGGACTCCTGCACCACCTTGACCAGGTCGCGGTCGTTCAAAAAGCCCGCGCCCTGCACCACCACCGGCGTGTCGGCCGCCAGGCCCGCGGTGATCTCCAGCCGGTCGCCCACGCGCCGGCCGGTCTGCACCTTGCGCTGCGACACCCGCTGGTCCTGGTCGACCGCGAAGACGTAGCTGAACGCCTCGCGTACCACCACCGACTGCTGCGGCACCGTCAGCGCATCGGTCCGGCCCAGCACGAAGTCGCCGCGGGCGAACATGCCCGGGCGGAACAGGCCCCCCGGCTTGGGGCGGCCCGGCGCCGGGTCGGCCGGGATGCCGTAGCCCGCTTGGGCCGGCAGGTCGACGTAGACCAGGCCGTTGCGGGTCTGCGGATCGACCGTCGGCGCCACCATCCGCACCTTGCCCTCCAGCACCGCGCCGCTGGCGGCCACGATGTGGGCGATGGTGCCCGGCTGGATGCGGCCCAGCTCGGCCGAGGTGACCTCGGCACGCCATTCGAGTCGGCCCTTCCTGACCATGCGGAACAGCTCGGTGCCGGCGCCCACCACCGCGCCCACGGTCGCGGCGCGGGCCGAGATCACACCGCTGTCGGGCGCGCGGACCGAGGCATAGCCCAGCCGCACCTGCTGCGCGTTGTAGGCCGCGCGGGCCGCCTCGACCCGGGCCTTGGCGGTCTGCTCGCTGGTCTGGTACTGGGCGATCTGCGAGGCGCTGAGCGCGCCGCTTTTCTCCAGCGTGCGGGCGCGCTGGGCATTGGCCGCGGCGTCGGCGGCGGTGGCCTCGGCCTCCAGCACGCTGGCGCGCGACTGGGCCAGCTCCGCCTTGACCGTCTCGGCCGAGAAGGTGGCCAGCACCTGGCCGGCCTTGACCGTGTCGCCCACGTTGACCCGCACGTCGGTCAGCCGCAGGCCGTTGGCCTCCGATCCGATGATCGCCTCCTGCCAGGCGGCGATGCTGCCGTTGGCGGCGAAGGTCACCGGCAGCGAGGCTTTCTGCGGCAGCACGGTGGTCACGCTGAGCGCCGGGCGCGGCGCGGCCGGCTTGTCGGCAGCCTGCGCGCGGTTCAGGCCGAAAAGGCCTGCAGCCGTCGCCAGACCCAGGCCACCAGCTATCGAAAAAAGAGCCAGCCGGCGCCGGGCGGGCTGCGCCAGGGCGGCGGGCAGCAGGCGGGCGGCGAGGGTGTCGGCGGTGCGGAGGGCTGGGTGCATGGCGGTGTCCGGCAGGGGGCGGGAAGCGGTGGGCATGGGGCGCGAATGGGCGGCGGGGCGGGGATCGGGCGGGGCCATCAGCGGGCCGCGCCGAGAGGCGAAGGCGATGCCGGCGGAGCGGGTGGCACGGGCGTCCCGGGCGACGAGAGAGCCGGCGGCGATGCGGGCGCAGGGCCTGCGACGCCCGTCGGCGTGCCGGCGGTGTCCGCACGGGCGACGGCCGTGCCCTGCGCGCCGGACACCGGCCCGTTCTGCGAGAACGCCGGATCGCCCGGCGCGGCGGCCGCCGGCTCCCAGCCGCCGCCGGCCGCGCGGTACAGCGCGATCCAGGCGGCCATGCGTTCGCGCTTCAGGTTCACCCGGGTCGTCTCGGCCGCCAGGGCGGTGCGGCGGGCGTCCTCCAGCTGGATCTGGCTGGCCAGCCCCGCGTCGTAGCGCGCCTGGAAGCCTTCGAACGAGGCGCGGTAGCCGGCCGCGGCGGTCTCGGCATCGGCGGTGCGGTCGGCGGTGGCGCGCAGGTTGACCAGCGCTTCCTCCACCTCGCGCACCGCCTGCCGCAGGCGTGCGCGGTAGACGGCGACCGCCTCGTCGTACTTGATGCGCGCAGCGGCGGCGTTGGCGACGCGCCGGCCGCCGTCGAACAACGGCAGCGACAGCTGGATCGGCCCCAGCGTCCAGATGTTGCTGCTGCCCGAGGTCGACGGCGCATCGACGTAGAAGCGGCCGACCGATCCGCCGATGGTGAGCCGCGGATAGCGCTGCGCGTCGGCATTGCCCACGTCGGCACTGGCGGCGACCACGTCGCGCGCAGCCACCGCGATGTCGGGCCGCTGGGCCAGCACCTGGGCCGGCAGCTCGGCGATGGAAAAGAGCGCATCCGGCGGCGGCTGCACCGGCGTGGCGGCCAGCTTTTGCCGCAGCAGGTCCTCGTCCAGCGCGGTGAGGGCGACCAGGCCCTTCACCGCCACGTCGCACTGCGCCTGCTGCTGCAAGAGGCGGTTGCCGGCATCGGCCGCGCTGGCGCGGGCCAGCGCGTCGTCGGCCGGCGCCTGGAAGCCGGCCTGGGTGCTGAGGGCCGAGAGCCGCGCGCTCTCGCGGCGCGACCGGGCATCGCCGCGGGCCACCTCCAGCTGCTCGCGGCAGGCGCGCAGGGCGCTCAGCTGGTTGGCCGTCTCGGCCGCGACCGAGACGCGCGCATCGTGCCAGCCGGCCTGCGCGCCCTCCAGCCGGGCCTGCGCCGCATCGCGCGCCGCACGGTTGCCGCCGAACACGTCGGGCTCCCACGAGGCCTGCAGGTTGCCCTGCGCCGAGGTGGCGACCGCGAAGAACTGCGGCTGGAAACCGCGGCTGATGTTGGCGGTGGCGTCCAGCGTCGGGCCCAGCGCCGCGCCGGTGGTGACGCGCTGGGCGCGCGCCTGGCCGATGCGCGATGCCGCCTGCGCCAGCGTCGGGCTGGCGGCGTTGGCGGCATCCACCAGTTCGACCAGCAGCGGATCGCCCGCGCCTTCCCACCAGCGCGCCAGGCCGGCCAGCGTGCCGCCGTGGGGCAGCGATGGATCGACGGCAGGCGTGGCGGTAGGCGCCGCGGCCGGGGTGCCGGCAGCTATGGCAGGCGCAGGGATCGGTGCCGGCGGCAGCGGGGCGCGCCAGGCGGTCGGCACCGGCGCCTCGGGCGCCGCGGGCGGGCGCGGCAGGGTGCAGGCGGCCAGCGCCAGGGGCAGCAGGGCCAGCGCGAAGCGGCCGGTCCGCCCGATGGCGGTGGCGCCGGGTGTGCCGATGCGGGGAGCGAAGAGAGGGGTCATGGAGCGGATGTCCGGGTCTTGGTGCCGGCCGTCGCGCGGGGCGCGGCGGTGGCTTTCTGTGCGCGGGCGGATACGCCGAGGGAAGGGCTTCGGCCGGGTGCGGTACGGCTTGCGGCAGGGCGGGTGGCAGCGGGGCGGCGCGCCGCGGCGGCGGTCCGCCGGCGGCGTTCGGCCGCGACCAGCGCCAGGCCGTTCTCGGTGAGCCGGTCGGCCCAGGTGTCGATGGCGGCGGTGCTGCCCAGCAGGCCGGGCCGCAGCGCATCGACGATGTCCTGCGCCACGAAGAGGTGGATCGCCAGCCCGTCGAGCGCGAAGGCCAGGCGGTGCAGGTCGTCGTCGTCGTGCCGCAGGACCAGGTGGCGGCGCAGTACCGCCATCAGCGCCGCGTGCGACGCCATCACGTCCTGGCGCATCTCCTCGGCCCACTGGTCGGTCGGCTCCAGCATCTCGCGGATGTGCAGCCGCAGGCACTGGCGCGCCAGCGCGCCCTGCTTGAGGGGCTCCACGAAGAAGGCGTAGTACGTGTGCAGGGCCTGCCGCAGCGACAGCCGCGGCGGGCTGATCAGCGGGATCACGTCACGTGCCGCGCCCATCGGCTCGGTGAAGGTGGCGGCATAGAGGCCGGCCTTGTCGCCGAAGTAGTAGCGGATGGCGGCCAGGTTCACCGACGCGGCCTGCGCGATCTCCCGGGTCGAGGTGCGGGCGAAGCCCTTCTCCGAGAAGAGCCGCAGCGCCGTGTGCAGCAGGCGCTCGCGCGCCTCGGCACCGTCGGTGCGGTGGGCGGTGGGCAGGGCGGTCGGATCGGGCAGGGAAGAATCCATCGGCCGCGATTACAGCACGACTTCAATCGTTCGATTGAATTGCGGCGGCGATTCAGGCGTTCGGAAGCTTCGGCGGCAGCAGTGCCTCTCGCACGAAGCGGGTCGGCCCGTCGGTGCCGTGGTCGGAGACGGCCACGCCCAGTTGCCGCCACAGCGCCGGGCTGAGCGGCCGCACGGCGATGCGCGGATCGCGGCTCGGCTCGTACGACTCCTGCGGCAGCAGCGCCGCGCCGTAGCCGGCCGCCACCAGGGTGCGGATCGCGTCGTTGTAGTTGAGCTCGATGCGCGGCCGGCAGTGCACGCCCGCCGCGGAGAACCATTCGGCCGTCTGCCGGTAGAGGCGGGTGGAGGCGTCGTTCATGATCAGCGGCCGCTCGGCCAGCCACCGCGGCGTGAGGCGGCGCGGCGCCTTCCAGGCCGCGGGCAGAAAGGCGAGCACCGCCTCGCGCCGCAGGGCGGTGACCTGCACGCCGCGCACCGCCGGCTGCGGCAGCGCCACCACCGCCAGGTCGAGGCTGCCGGCGGCGAGCCGGGCCATGCTCTCGTTGGAGGTGAGCACCTGCACCTGCGTGTCGATGCCGGGATGCTCGCGCGCCAGGCGCTCCAGCGCCGGCGGCAGCAGGTGCGCGATGGCGCCGGTCGAGGCCCCGACACGCACCCGGCCGGTCTGGCCGGCCAGCTGGCGGCGCACGTCCTCCACCGCGTCGTCGGCATCGGCCAGCAGCCGGCGGGCCCGCGCGATGAAGCGCTCGCCCAGCGCCGTCGGCTGGGCGGGGCCCCGGCCCCGCACCAGCAACCGGCCGCCCAGGCGTGATTCCAGCTCTGCCATCTGCACGGTCACGGTGGGGGCCGCCAGGTGCAGCGCCCGCGCGGCGTTGGCGAGCGAACCCAGGTCGGCGATGGCCACCAGGGTGCGCAGATGGTCGAGGCTCAGTTCACGCATGGTGCCAATTTACCTTTTTTGAATCCGGCGTTCCGGATATTCAACTGGAGCTATCGCGGCCGCATGCCTAGGATCGCGGCATGGACCTCCACATCTTCATCGACGGCGACCAGGGCACCACCGGGCTGGACCTGCAGAACCGGCTGCGCGGCAGCGAATTCCGCATCCGCACCCTGCCGGCGCATCTGCGCAAGGACGCGGCCGCCCGCCGCGACGCGCTCAACGAGAGCGACATCGCCGTCCTCTGCCTGCCCGACGCCGCGGCGCGCGACGCGGTGGCGATGGTCGACAACCCCGCGGTGCGGGTGATCGACGCCAGCTCGGCGCACCGCACCGAGCCGGGCTGGGTCTACGGCCTGCCGGAGCTCGATGCCGGGCAGGCGGCGCGCATCGCCGGCGCCCGGCGGGTGACGAACCCCGGCTGCTACTCGACGGCCGCGGTGGCGCTGTTGCGCCCTCTGGTCGAGGCGGGCCTGGTGCCGGCCGACTATCCGCTGGTCGTCCACGCCGTCTCGGGCTACTCGGGCCAGGGACGTGCGGGTGCCGAGGCCCACGAGGCAGGGGCCGGCGCGCATGGGCTCACGCTCTACGGCCTGGCGCTGGAGCACAAGCACGTGCCCGAGATCGAGGCGTATGCGCGCCTCGCCGCGCGGCCGATCTTCGTGCCCGCCTACGGCAGCTACCGCCAGGGCATCGTGCTGACCATCGGGCTGCATGCCCGTTTGCTGGGCGCCGGCGCCACCGGCGAGCGCATCCACGACTGCCTGGTGGAGCGCTACCGTGGCGCGGCCCATGTGCGGGTGCTGCCGATGGCGGCGGATGCACCGACCGAGCGCGATCCGCAGGCCTGCAACGGCTCGAACGACATGCACCTGGCCGTGGCCTGCAACCCGCGCACCGGCCAGATCGTGCTGAGCGCGGTGCTCGACAACCTGGGCAAGGGGGCGGCCGGGGCCGCGGTGCAGAACCTGCGCCTGATGGCGCAGGCGGGCCGGCCGGCGGTCTGAGGGCGGTGCGGCAGCGCCCGCCGCCGGTCGCTGGGCCTTTTGGCCCCTGCTATCTTATCGATAGCTGGTGGCCGGCGCTGCATGCCGGCTGCCGCCGCATGCTTCGAAGAGCCGGTGCTTAAAAGCTTTCCCAGTCGTCGGCATTCCCGGCCGGTGCGGTGGGCGGGGCCTTCGCGGCAGCCTTCGGGGGGGTCTGGGCCTGCAGGCGCGGCACGGGGGCCGGGCCGGCGGCGGGGGGACGGGGGACAGACGGGCGGACGACAGGCGGGCGGGCGACCGGTGACGGAGCCGCGGAGGGGGACGAGGCCCGCGTCGCGACGGTCGCGCCCTGTGGTTTCGCGGCCCCGTGGGCCAGCGTGAACACGGCCACGGCCTCGACCAGTTGTTGCGCCTGCTGCTTCAGGCTGGACGCGGCGGCGGCGCTTTCCTCGACCAGGGCCGCGTTCTGCTGGGTGACCTGGTCCATCTGGGTGATCGCCTCGCCCACCTGGGCCACGCCCTGGCTCTGCTCGTGGCTGGCGGCGCTGATCTCGCCCATGATGTCGGTCACCCGGCGGATCGCATCGACGACCTCGCGCATGGTGGTGCCGGCCTGGTCCACCAGGGCGGTGCCCTGCTCCACCTGGCTGACGCTCGACGAGATCAGTGCCTTGATCTCCTTGGCCGCATCGGCGCTGCGTTGCGCCAGGCCGCGCACCTCGGAAGCCACCACCGCGAAGCCGCGGCCCTGTTCGCCGGCACGGGCGGCTTCCACCGCGGCGTTCAGCGCCAGGATGTTGGTCTGGAAGGCGATGCCGTCGATCACCGAGATGATGTCGGCGATGCGCTTGGAGCCCTCGTTGATGCCGCGCATCGTCTCGACCACCTGGCCGACCACCGCGCCGCCGCGCTCGGCCACGCTGCTGGCGTTCACGGCCAGCTGGTTGGCCTGGCGGGCGTTGTCGGCGTTCTGGCGCACGGTGGAGTTGAGTTCTTCCATCGAGGCGGCGGTTTCCTCGAGCGCGCTGGCCTGTTCCTCGGTGCGCTGGCTCAGATCCGCATTGCCCTGCGAAATCTGCGCGCTGGCGGTGGCCACGCTCTCGGCATTGCCGCGCACGCCCGAGACCACGCCGATCAGGCTGTCCTGCATGCGCTTTAACTGGGCCATCATGCTGGTCTCGTCGCCCTGGCGCAGGCCGATGGAGCCGGAGAGGTCGCCACCGGCCACGCTGCGGGCGAGGTCGGCCGCCGTGCCGGGCTCACCGCCCAGCTGGCGGGTGACCGAGCGGACGATGGTGATCGCCAGCGCGACGGCGACCACGGTGATCGACGCCAGGATGCCGACCAGCCAGGTGCGGGCGCTGCTGTAGTTCTTGGCAGATTCCTCGGAGGCTGCGACAGAGAGCTTTTCGTTCAGGTCGACCAGGCTTTGCGTGATATCGAACACCTTTTGAACTGCGGTGCGCGACGGGCCTTGGTAGTAAGCCTTAGCTTGCGCGAACCCGCTCTCACCTTGACGCGCGAATCCCACCAGGTTGACCTGCGTGGCGTAGTAATCGGTCAGTGCAGCCCGCAGCTGCTTCGTCAAGCGTGCGTCTTCTTCGTTGCTCAGCATGCTTTCGTAGACAACCACGTTCTTTTCCACGGCCTGTTTGGCAGCGGTGATACGGGCAGCGTTGCTGTCAAAGTCCTTCTGGTCGACTGAGAGCACATAGCTGGATTCGGCCCGGCGGATGGTGGCGGTATGTAGCTGAATCTTGCCCAGCACGCTCACGCTGGGCAGCAAATTGTTGGCGAGGTTGTCGGTGCGCTCATAGAGCTGCGACAGTTGGTAGATCGCGAAACCGCCGAGCAACAACGTGAGAAGCACGATCGCCGCAAAAGCGGCACCCAATTTCGTGCCGAGTTTGGCGTTGGAAAAAAACATGGAAGAACTCCGGAGTGTTCGCAAGCAACTGCATACGGATGCAGCTTTAGATGCGAAAGCTTACTTTAAAGATGAAATCATCTGTTACTAATCGCATTTTTTGACGTACGACAAGTGCCCCATGCATGAAAAACGCCGTATTCGTCGCCCTGTGACAACAGAGAAGACGCTCGGTGAAATGGATTGTATGCTACAAAATAAGTAGCATAAAGTCCTTTTAAATAAAGGGAATCGGCCCTGCCAGACCTTTTAAACTACCTGCTGGCCCCGGGCCAAGAAGGCCATGGCGGTGTCAGCGGCGGACCGCTTGGGTGACAGCGTCGAGCAGCGTCGAAATGTCGAAAGGTTTTACCAGGATAGATTGCGTATTCAGCACGCGACCCACCTCCACCATGTCCGCATAGCCGGTGGCCAGGATCACCGGCAGTCCGGGCACCTCCTGCCGTGCATGCTGGATCACCTGCGCGCCGTTCATCAGCGGCATCGCATAGTCGACGATCAGCAGGTCGGGCGGACATGCGGACAGCGCTGCCAGGCCCGCATGGCCGTCGGCCGCGTCGCTGACGAGGTGGCCAGCCAGCTGCAGGCTCTCGACGATCACCCGGCGCACATCCGCGTCGTCCTCCACCACCAGGATGCGGTAGCTCCGGCCGGGCTGGGGCGGCGCGGTGACCGCCTCGGGCGCGGCAACCTCCGGGCGGTCGTCCAGCAGCGGGAAGCACATCTCGACCACGGCGCCCTGTCCGGCTTCGCTCTCGATGCGCGCCATGCCGCCCGACTGCTGCGCGAAGCCGTAGACCTGGCTCAGCCCCAGGCCGGTGCCGCTGCCGATCGGTTTGGTGGTGAAGAACGGGTCGAACACCTTCTGCAGCAAGGCCGCGGGGATGCCGGGGCCGTTGTCGGCCACCGAGACCACGACGTAGCTGCCGGGCGGCAAGGCCGGGTCGGGGGTGGCGTCGGCGCGGCGGGTGGACAGGGTGAGGGTGCCGCCCGCATCCATCGCGTCCTTGGCGTTGACCGCCAGATTGAGCACCGCCATCTCCAGCTGGCTCGGGTCGAGCTTGGCCCAGAGAGGCTCGTCGGACAGGGCCCACTGCAGCTGCACACCTGCGCCGACCGATACCGCGACCAGCTCCTGCATGCCCAGCATCAGCGCATTGATGTCGGTCAGGCGCGGCAGCAGCGACTGGGCCCGGGCGAACGACAGCAGCTGCCCGGTGAGCCGGGAGCCGCGGCCCACCGCCCGTTTGGCCTGCGCCGCCACCTTGGCCACGCGCGGCTCGGGCGCCAGGCGGGCCAGCAGGTCGAGGTTCATGCTGACGACGTGCAGCAGGTTGTTGAAATCGTGGGCGATACCGCCGGTGAGGCGGCCGATCGCCTCCATCTTCTGGACCTGCACCAGCGCGGCCTGGGCCCGTTCGCGTTCGGAAATCTCGGCCATCAGGCGGTCGTTGGCGCCGGCCAGCTCGCGGGTGCGGGCCGCGATGCGGTCTTCCAGTTCGCCGTTGAGCCGCTCGACGGTGGCACGCGCCTCGCCCAGCTCTTCGAGGTTGCGGCGGGTGGCGTACTGGCGGTTGCGGGCGCGTACCGCGGCTTCGACCGCGCTGGACAGCGTCTCCGCCTTCACCGGGCGTTCGAGCAGCACCACGTTACCCAGCGCGTGCAGCGATGCGGATGCGCGCACCGAGCGGCGGGTCGCCTGCCGCGTGGTCAACACGATGAAGGGAAAATCCGACCAGCTCGGCTGCTGGCGGAGCCAGGTGTCGAGCGCACCGCCGGGCGTCACGCCGAAGGCCTCTTCGGTCACCACCGCGGCCGCCGCACCCTGCGCCAGCCCGGTCAGCATTTCGTCCTGCGACTGGCAGACCTGGGCGGGAATGCCGCGGCCGGCCAGCACTTCCTGCACCACATTGGCATCGCGCCCCCGCGGCGCATGCACCATCACCCGGCGTTCCATGGCGATCAGGGCTTGTAGATGGCGGGGCCGTCGCTCAGCAATGGCTGGGCGCCTCGGTAGGTCGAGACGCCGCGCATCACCCCCTCGAAATCGTTCAGCGCGGCGCCGACCTGGATGCCGTCGGCACCCATGCGGAATTCGCGGATGGTGAGCTCGTGGTAACGGGTGCGGCTCTTGACCACCGACACCGCCTTCAGCAGGTTGCCCCGCGCCTCGAAGAACCGGAACAGCAGGATCGCGTCGCTCAGGTAGCTCAGGTCCACGTCGCTGCCGCCCTCGCCGAAGAGGCCGTGCTGGTTCAGCACCAGGATGGTGGCGATGCCGCGCTGGTTGAGGTAGGTCAGCAGTTCGTGCATCTGCAGCAGCAGGAACTTGCCGCCCGGCATCGCCTGCAGGTAGGCGTTGAGGCTGTCGATGCCCACCACCGAGGCGCCGCGCTCCTCCACTGCCCGGCGCACCCGGCTCGCGAACTCGCCCGGCGAGACCTGGGCGGGGTCGAGCGGGACGATCTCGAGCCGGCCGCTCGCGATGTGGTGCTCGATCCCGATGCCGAGCGCCTGGCAGCGTGCCATCAGGGTGCCCAGTCCTTCGTCGAACAGGTAGTAAGACACCTTCTCGCCGCGGTCGAGCGCGGCCGCGATGCAGGACATGGCGGTGGTGGTCTTGCCGACACCGGACGGTCCGGCGAAGAGCGTGTTGCTGCCGTAGGTCAGGCCGCCGCCGAGCATGGTGTCGAGCGCCTCGGTCCCGCTGCTGCCGACCCGGTGCGAGAACTCCACCCGGTGCTCCGACGCGATCAACCGCGGGTATACCGACAGCCCGCCGGTGTCGAGCTTGAAGTCGTGCTCGCCGCCGCGGAACTTGGCGCCGCGCAGCTTCGACACCCGCAGGAAGCGTTTGTCGTCGCCGTACTCGCCGACCGTCTGCTCCAGCGTGATGACGCCGTGGGCGATGCTGTGCAGCTGCAGGTCGGTGGACTGGGCCGAGCGGTCGTCGAGCATCAGCACGGTGCAGCTGGCCTTCGAGAAGAAATGCTTGAGCGCCAGGATCTGGCGGCGGTAGCGCAGCGGGTCCTGGGCCAGCAGCCGCATCTCCGACAGGCTGTCGAACACCACCCGCTGGGGCTTGGAGCGCTCCACCTCGGCCATCACGCCGCGCGTGGTCTCGCCCAGCTCGACCTCGGACGGATGGAGGATCGACTGCTCCAGGTCGGGGCTCAGGCCTTCCAGGGTGACCAGTTCGAAGATCTTCAGCCCGTCGAGCGACCAGCCGTGCGACGCCGCCACGGTGCGCAGCTCGTCGGCCGTCTCCGAAAGGGTGACGTAGAGGCCGCTTTCGCCCTGTGCCACCCCTTGCAGCAGGAACTGGATGCCGAGCGTGGTCTTGCCGGCGCCGGGCGAGCCCTCGATGAGGTAGAGATGGTGCGAAGGCAACCCGCCTCCCAGGATGTCGTCGAGCCCGGCAATGCCTGTCGAGGAACGTACTTGTACGGGGTTGGTGAAGGGCGGGCTGGAGGTCATGGGAAGGGGCGTGCTCGGAGGGGTGGGGAAGATGCCCTCTGTCGGGCGTTGACGCCAACGGCCAGCATACCTGCTCGGGGTGTTTTCCAGACACCGAGGATGTACGAATACGGGCCCGATCGCGGTGTACTGCGGCCCGGCGGGCGGGCTTCGCCGGCCGGGCCGCGATGGCGGCTCAGTCGGCGGCCGTGCCGCCCGCGGCGGCGGCGCCGATCGCCCGCGCCCGCGCCTGCTGGATCCGCTCGCCGATTTTGGGTCCGCGGGCCCCTTCGCGGGCGGCCTGTGCGGCGACCGTGGCGGTGTCCACCGTCCGGGCGGCCTGCAGCGCGGCCCGCAGCCGGGCGCGCTGCGGATACGGTTCGTCTTCCTTGCCGCCGCGGCCGCGCGCATCGCACTCGCAGGCCAGCAGCACCTCTTCGAAACGTTCGGGCCGGCGCCAGGCGTCGCAGCGGTCGAGCAGGCGCACCAGCGCGGCGGGGTTCAGCTCGCCGCTGCGGTGGATGTTGCCGTGCTCGCGCGCGACCACGTCGGCCAGCTCGCGGCACTCCACCGGCACCCGCAGCCGCTCGCAGACGCCCTGCAGCAGCCGGGCGCTGCGCTGCTCGTGGCCGATGTGGCGCGGCAGCACGTCGGCGGGCGTGGTGCCCTTGCCCAGGTCGTGGCAGAGGCAGGCGAAGCGTACCGCCAGCGGCGCCTGCAGCCGGGCCGCCATGTCCATCACCATCGCCAGGTGCACGCCGGTGTCGACCTCGGGGTGGTAGTCGGCGCGCTGGGGCACGCCCCACAGCCGGTCGACCTCGGGCAGCAGCCGGGCCAGGGCACCGCAGCGGCGCAGCACCTCCAGCATGCGGGAGGGCGCCGGCTCCATCAGGCCGCGCGCCACCTCTTGCCAGACGCGCTCGGGCACCAGGGCGTCGGCCTCGCCGTCCTCCACCATCGCCCGCATCAGGGCTTCGGTCTCGGGGGCGACGGTGAAGTCGGCGAAGCGGGCGGCGAAGCGGGCCAGGCGCAGGATGCGCACCGGGTCTTCGCGGAAGGCGTCGGTCACATGGCGCAGCACCCGGGCCTCCAGGTCGCGCCGGCCGCCGTAGGGGTCGACCAGGCCGGCGTCGCCCACCGCGTCCGGCGGCTGGGCCATCGCGTTGACCGTCAGGTCGCGGCGGGCCAGGTCTTCCTCCAGCGTCACCTCGGGTGCGGCCTGCACCGCGAAGCCGCGGTAGCCGCGCGCCGTCTTGCGCTCGGTGCGGGCCAGCGCGTATTCCTCGCGGCTGCGCGGATGCAGGAACACGGGGAAATCGCGGCCCACCGGCAGGTAGCCCTCGGCCGCCATCGCCTCGGGCGTGGCGCCCACCACGACCCAGTCGGTGTCGTGCACCGGCAGTCCCAGCAGCGCGTCGCGCACCGCACCACCCACCTTGTAGACCTGCATCGGCATGCTCAGCGGGCGAGCCGGTAGGGTTCTTCGAAGGCGCGGAAATCCTGCTCGGCCAGCGCGCCGTCGATCCAGGCGGCCACGCCGGGCAGGGCCGCCACCCGCTCCACATAGGTCGCCACGGCGGGCGACACCGGCAGGGCGTAGGTGCGCAGCCGCATGCAGACCGGGGCGAAGAACGCGTCGGCGGCGGAGAAGCTGCCGAAGAGCATCGGCCCGGCGTAGCGCTCGAGCAGGCCGCCCCACAGCGCGCAGAGGCGCTCGACGTCGGCCCGCACGCCGGCCTGGTCGCGCCAGAGCAGGGCGCCGATGTCGGGAAGGCGGGCCTCGATGTTCATCGGGCAGTGGCCGCGCAGCGCCTGGAAGCCGGCGTGCATCTCGGCGCAGGCGCTGCGGGCGGTGGCGCGGGCCACCGGGTCGGCGGGCCAGATTCCGTGCTGCGGGTACAGCTCGGCCAGGGTTTCGGCGATCGCCAGGCTGTCCCATACCGCCAGGCCGTCGGCGCCCAGCAGCACCGGCACGTTGCCGGTCGGGCTCACGCCCTGCAGGTTCTGCTTGAAGCTGGAATCGGCCCCGAAACTGTCGAAGCGCACCATCCGTTCCTCGAAGACGATGCCGGCCTGGCGCATCAGCACCCAGGGGCGCATCGACCAGGAGGAGTAGTTCTTGTTGCCGATGACGAGGACGGGCATGGGGATATCTTTCGGACGGTGAACGCGGGAACGGGGGGCGGATGGCCGGCGCAGGCGGCGCGCAGGCCGGGCGGTTACGTTTTGGCATGGCTTCGGCGTTACACTTTTTAGCATGCACACCTCAGCGGCGCGCGGTTATTTTCGCCGCCGCCTCACCCATTTCTGGAACCGCGATGGGCGTGCCATCCTGTGGATGGCGTTGGCCTGGGCGCTGGGGCTGTGGCTTTTCCAGACGGTGGCCGAAAAAGCGGCGGTACGCCACGCGGTGGGCGGCTTCCACGCCGGTGCGCCGGTGGCGCTGCAGCGCCTTGCGGGCGGGCAGGGCATCGGCAACAAGCTGGGCTTTCTGGTCGACCCCGGCGGGCAGCTGCAGATCGAGCAGATCGTCGCGGCCGATCCGCAGGACCCGCGCTTTCGTTTTCGCTACCCCGGCGACACCCAGCGGCTCGGCGTGGGGCTGGGCCAGGGGGTGGTGTGGGCCAAGTTCCAGTTCAGCGTGCCCGACAGGGTGCGCGATGCGCACTGGCTGCTGGTGATGCCGTCGGTGGCGGCGCGGGACATGCAGTTCCACGGGCCCTACGACGCCGGCGGTACCCGGCTGGCGCCGCCGCTGGTGGCGGGCGCCGACTATCCGTTCTCCTCGTGGCCGGCTCCGACCGAGCGGATGTCGTTTCCGTTCCGGGTGCCGGAGCCGGGGCTCTACACCGCCTACTTCCGGGTCAAGTCCGACGTGATGCAGGTCTATGCGCCCCGCCTCTGGAACGAGACCGACTACCTGGTCTCCACCGAAGGCAAGCGGCTCTTCGACGGCCTCACCTACGGCATCCTGCTGGGCATGCTGGTCTACAACCTGCTGCTGCTCTCGATCTTTCGCGAGCGGATGCACGCGTACTACCTGGCCACCTGCGCCTGCGCGATCCTGACGCTGGCCAGCTTCAACGGGCACCTGGCCCGCTTCCTGTGGCCCGATGCGCCGGCCCTGCCGCAGTACCTCTATACCGCGGCACCGCTGCTCTGGGCGCTGTTCGCCAGCCAGTTCGGCCGGTACTTCCTCAACCTGCGCCGGCATGCGCCGCGCATCGACCAGGTACTGGCGGCACTGGCGCTGGTGCTGGCCTGCATCCTGGTGGGCGCGACCGCCAGCGGCGATCCTTCGCTGCAGGTGCTGTGGCTGGTCCGCTCGACCGAGGTGGCCGCGGTGCTGGGCCCGCCGCTGCTGGCGATCGGCGGCGTGCGCGCCTACCGCGCGGGCTTCAAGCCGGCACTGCTCTACCTGGGCGGCCTGGCCGTATTGGTGGTGTCGGCCTTGCTGCTGATTTTGTCCAACTGGGGTGCTTTGCCCTGGAGCGGCCTGCAGCTCAATTTGCTGCAGCTGGGCGCCGCGGCCGAGCTGGTGGTGCTGTCGGTGGCGCTCGGCAGCCGCATCCGGTCGCTGCGGCGGGCGCAGCAGGAGCTGCACGCCCGCGCCGACAGCCTGGTGACCCAGGCCGAGACCGACCCGCTCACCGGGGTGGCCAACCGGCGCGGCTTGCAGCGCCGTGCCGAACGGCAGTTCGCCACCGGAGCGCCGCAGGCCCTGCTGCTGCTCGACCTCGACCGTTTCAAGCCGATCAACGACCGCTTCGGCCACCACGCCGGCGACCGGGTGCTGGTGGAGCTGGCGCGGCGCCTGCGCAGCGAGTTGCGCGACATCGACACGGTGGCCCGCCTGGGCGGCGACGAGTTCGTGGTGCTGGTGAGCGGCGAGACCGACCGGGGCGCGCTGTCGGCGATGGCCCACCGGATGGGCGAGCAGCTGCGGGCGCCGGTGGATTACGAAGGCCGGGCGCTGATGGTGACGGCCAGCATCGGCATCGCGCGGTTCCCGAAAGACGCCCGCGACCTGGCGGGCCTGCTGCGGGCCGCCGACGCGGCGATGTACCACAGCAAGCAGCAGCGCCATTCGGACTTCGCCTTCCCCGAGGATGTCAAGCCCACCGCCCAGGCGGCAACCTGAACGCGGCCGACCGCGCGGCCCGGGCTACGCGCCTACTGGGGCCAGACCACGCCGTTGTCGTTCAGGATCGCGTCCAGCGGCTGGTCGTGCGCCTCGGGCTCGAAGTCGGGCAGGAAGCCCTGGCCGAAACCCAGGCCGACGGTGAACGGCCTGGGCTGCAGCGATGCCAGCGTGCGGTCGTAGAAACCGCCGCCGTAGCCCAGCCGGTAGCCGCCCGCGCCGTAGCCGACGCAGGGCACGAAGAGCAGGGTGGGCACCACCACCTCGGTGTCCTTCGGCTTGGGGATGGCGTAGGCGTCTTCTTCCATCGGGCAGCCGGGGTACCAGACGTGGAAGGTGAGCGTGCCGGCCACCTTGTCGACCACCGGCAGGCCGATCTGGCGGCGCTGCGGCGCGCCCTGCAGCTCGCCGTCTTCCTTCCAGCGGTGCAGCGCCGGCAGCGGATCGAACTCTCCCTTGATCGGCCAGTAGGCGCCGATCACCGCGTCGGGCCGGCCGATGAGCCAGATGCGCATCACCCGCTGGAGCTGGTCGGAGCGCGACAGGCGGTCCGGCAGATTCAGTCTTTCTTCGATCAACGCCCTGCGAATGGCTGACTTGTCCATAATTCCTTCGATGAAATTCCAGAAGATTCTGACATCTGCGCTCGCCCTCGGGCTCCTGGCCGGCACCGGGGCCGCCGTGCGGGCCCAAGGCGCACCCGCGGGGCGGGGCGACGATGTCGTGCTGGAAATGAACCAGGCCTTCAAACGCGGCGACCGGGCCCGGCTGGCGGCGCTGCTGCCGCTGACCCAGGGCCATGCGCTGGAGCCCTGGGCCGCCTACTGGGAACTGCGTGCCCGGATCGACACCGCCCAGCCCGAGGAGATGGCGGCGTTCTTCACCCGCTGGGCCGGCACCTACCAGGAAGACCGGCTGCGCAACGACTGGCTGCGCATCCTCGGCCAGCGCCGCGACTGGCAGCGTTTCGCCGACGCCTATCCGCTGTTCCGGATGAACGATGACCGCGAGGTGCGCTGCTACGCGGCCGTGGTCGAGCGGCTGCGCGGCACCGGCCCGCTGCCCGCGGCCACCGTCGACGAGGTGCGCCGCAACTGGTACGGCATGCGCGAATCGGACGACGGCTGCACCCTGGCCGCGGCCGAGCTGTTCGCTGCGCGCCAGTTCACCGCCGACGACGTCTGGCGCAAGGCGCGCCTGGCGATCGACGCCAACCGGCCGCGGGTGGCCCGCGCCGCGGTCGAGATCGTGGCGCCCGAGGAATCGGCCCTGGTCGCGCAGATCGGCGACAACCCGGCGCGTTTCCTGGCCTCCAAGGCCACCGCCAGCGGCCGCACCCGCAAGGAGCTGGTGACGCTGGCGCTGCTCAAGATGAACGCCTCCGACCCCGACGCGGCGGCCCAGCAGCTCGACAGCAAATGGAGCGTGCAGATGACGCCCGAGGAGCGCAACTGGGTTTGGGGCGCGATCGGCCGGCAGGCGGCCTCGCGCCTGTCGCCCACCGCGCTCGAATACTTCGCCAAGGTCACCCGCGATGCCGAACTGCACGGCGAGATGCTGGCCTGGAAGGCCCGCGCCGCGCTGCGCGCCGGCAACTGGAAGGAAGTGCTGTCGGCCACCGCCGCGATGGACGACGCGCTGCGCGTCGACAGCGCCTGGGTCTACTGGCGCGCCAAGGGCCTGTTGGCCGGCGGCCCGCTGGGCGCGGCGCCGGCACCGGTGGCCGCGGTGCAGCCCGAGAGCGCCTCGCTGCCCGCGGCCACCGCCGCGTCCGGCCGGGTCTCCGACCGCCAGCGGGCCGAGGCGCGCCAGCTGCTCGAAGGCATCGCCAGCCCGCGCGGCTTCTACGAACAGCTGGCGCTGGAAGAGCTGGGCCTGCGCGTCGCGATGCCCGAACGGCCGGCGCCGCCCACCGCGCAGGAGCGCGAAGCGGCCCGCACCAACCCGTCGCTGGCCCGCGGGCTCTATGCGATCCTGCTCGGCCTGCGCAGCGAAGGCGTGCGCGAGTGGAACTACGCCACCAACCTGCATGCGACCGGCGGCATGGGCGACCGAGAGCTGCTGGCCGCCGCCGACATGGCCTGCCAGAGCGAGGTCTGGGACCGCTGCATCAACACCAGCGAGCGCACCAAGGCCGTCTTCGACACCGGCCAGCGGTTCCCGATGCCGCACCAGTCGGCGGTGGTGATGCGCAGCCGCCAGATCGGCCTGGACCCGGCCTACGTCTACGGCCTGATCCGCCAGGAAAGCCGCTTCATCACCGATGCGCGTTCGGGCGTCGGCGCCTCGGGCCTGATGCAGGTGATGCCCGCCACCGCGCGCTGGACGGCCAACAAGATCGGCCTGGCGGGTTTTCGGCCCGAGCAGATCAACGACCGCGATACCAACATCTCGATCGGCACCGCCTACCTGAAGCTGGCGCTGGACGATTTCCAGGGCTCGATGCCGCTGGCCGCCGCCGCCTACAACGCCGGCCCCGGGCGTCCGCGCAGCTGGCGCAACGGCCCGGTGGTCGATGCCGCGGTCTGGGCCGAGAACGTGCCCTTCGCCGAAACCCGCGACTATGTGAAGAAGGTGCTGGCCAACACCACCAGCTACGCCGCGATCCTGAGCGGCCAGCCGCAGTCGCTGCGCGCCCGGCTGGGCACCGTCGGGCCCAAGGACCCGAACTTCGTCGAGCCGAACAAGGACCTGCCCTGAGGCGGTTTTTGAATGAAAAGAGGCCGCAGCCGGCGATCGGCAACGGCCTCTAGCTATATAAATAATAGCAAAGGCCGGGGCGGGCGTGCCGCATGCGGCCGGCGGCGGCGATTGCACCCGTGTTATTTCTCGCCGCGGCCGGCGTGGCGGGCCCGTGCCGTCCCCATAATCCGCGCCATGGAAACCAAGTGGCTCGAGGATTTCGTCAGCCTGGCCGAGACGCGCAGCTTCAGCCGCTCGGCCCAGCTTCGGCATGTGACCCAGCCCGCGTTCTCGCGGCGCATCCAGGCACTGGAGGCCTGGGCCGGGGCCGACCTCGTCGACCGCAGCTCGTACCCCACCCGGCTCACCGCGTCGGGCGAGACGCTGTACGCCCAGTCGCTCGAACTGCTGCAGGCGCTGCAGGCCACCCGCGCGATGCTGCGCGGCCGCGGCACGGCGGGGCAGGACGTGATCGATTTCGCGGTGCCGCACAGCTTGGCCTTCACCTTCTTCCCGACCTGGATCTCCTCGCTGCGCGAGGGCTTCGGCCCGGTGCGCAGCCGGCTCCTGGCGCTCAACGTGCACGACGCGGTGCTGCGCCTGATGGAGGGCAGCTGCGACCTGCTGATCGCCTACCACCACAGCGCGCAGCCGGTGCAGCTCGACGCCTCCCGCTACGAGATGGTGGCCCTCGGAGAGGAAACGGTCGCCCCCTACACCCGGCCCGATGCCGACGGCCAGCCCCTCTTCACCCTGCCCGGCCGCGCCGGCCAGCCCCTGCCCTACCTGGGCTACGGGCCGGCGGCCTACCTGGGCCGGGTGGTGGAGCGGCTCCTGAAAGACCACGGCAGCGCGATCCACCTCGACCGGGTCTACGAGACCGACATGGCCGAAGGCCTGAAAGCGATGGCGCTCGAAGGCCACGGCATCGCCTTCCTGCCGCAGAGCGCGGTGCGGCGCGAACTGCGCGGCCGGCGGCTGGTGAGTGCCCAGCCGGTCGGCATGCCGCCGCTGGAGGTGACGATGGAGATCCGTGCCTACCGCGAGAAGCCGGTGGTGCGCAGCGCCGCCTCCGACCGCGCGCCCGCCCGCGGCCGGGCCGCGGCGCACCGTCCCGCCGATGCGCTGTGGGAGTACCTGCAGGCCCCCGCCGCGTGACATGACGGTTCGGAATGAGTTCAGTCGCGTTATGCAACTTTTGCATGTTTCTGCACGCACACGGCATTGGCTTCGAGCGCTGCGCCCCCCTACATTCCGTTCGCATGCCACCGAAGACGGCAGCGGCTGCTTTCGCCACCATTGGGCACGGAGCTTGCATCGGACCGTGGACGGTCCGATGAGGCGTGACGTTTGTCACCGGCCAGGAAACTTTTGTGAACTGGTGTACGACCGACGCGCACCATCATGCGGCCTCCCTCTCGGGTGTAACCCAGGGCGGCCCCCCCGGAATTCCGTTCTAGACTCACCCCTGTTCCACTCGCATGAATTCAAGGAGATTTGCATGAAGAAGCAATTGCTGACGATCGCCGTCCTGGCCACCCTCGCTGGAGGCGCATCGGCGCAAGCCACCGACACCCTCGCCAAGATCAAGGCGTCGGGCACCATCACCGAAGGTGTGCGCGAATCCTCCGGCCTTTCCTACACCCTGGGCGACGGCAAGTACACCGGCTTCCACTACGACGTGTGCGCCGCCATCATCAACGACATCCAGAAGAACCTGGGCCTGTCGAAGATCGAGACCAAGTACCAGCCGGTCACCTCGCAGAACCGCATCCCCCTGGTGCAGAACGGCACGGTCGACCTGGAGTGCGGCTCCACCACCAACAACGCCACCCGTGCCAAGGACGTGTCCTTCGCCGTGACGACCTACGTCGAAGAAGTCCGCATCGCCACCAAGGCCAACTCGGGCATCAACGGCATCAAGGACCTGACCGGCAAGACGATCGCCACCACGACCGGCACCACCTCCGTGCAGACGCTGCGCAAGCACAAGCGCGCCGAGAACGTGCAGTTCAAGGAAGTCTTCGGCAAGGACCATTCCGACAGCTTCCTGCTGCTGGAATCGGGCCGCGCCGACGCCTTCATCATGGACGGCTCGATCCTCGCGTCGAACATCGCCAAGTCGAAGGCTCCGGCCGACTTCAAGATCGTCGGCGAAGTGCTGTCGGTTGAGCCGATCGCGATCATGATGCGCAAGGACGACGCCGCCTTCAAGAAGGTGGTCGACGACAGCATCAAGGCCCAGATCGCCTCGGGCGCCATGGCCAAGCTCTACGACAAGTGGTTCATGCAGCCGGTGCCTCCTACCAACGTGAAGATCGGCCTGCCGCTGTCGGCCGCCACGAAGGACGCCTGGGCCAACCCGAACGACAAGCCGATGGAAGAGTACGCCATCAAGGAATAAAGCGTACCTGCCGCAAGCGCCAACGCCCACCGCCCCGGTGGGCGTTGTCTTGTGGAGGGCGGGGCACCGCCCCTGCGGCACGGGCCGCGGGCGCTGATCGACATAACAGCTTGAGAAGGAATCCCCATCATGGGATCGAATTGGGATTGGCAGGTATTCCTGCAAGACCCTGGAGGCGAGCATCCGACCTACCTCCAGTGGCTGATGTCCGCCTGGGGGTGGACGGTTTCGGTATCGCTGCTGGCGCTGGTGGTGGCCCTGGTGCTCGGCTTCGCCGTCGGCACCCTGCGCACGCTGCCCGACAACCCGGTGTGGGTGAAGCTCGGCAACGCCTGGGTGGAGCTGTTCCGCAACATTCCGCTGCTGGTCCAAATCTTTCTCTGGTACCACGTGGTGCCGGCACTCTTCACGCCGATGCGCAACCTGCCGGGCTTCGTGCTCGTGGTGCTGGCGCTCGGCTTCTTCACCTCGGCCCGGATCGCGGAGCAGGTGCGCTCGGGCATCCAGGCCCTGCCGCGCGGCCAGCGCTACGCCGGCATGGCGATGGGCTTCACCACGCTGCAGTACTACCGCTTCGTGCTGATCCCGCTGGCGTTCCGGATCATCCTGCCGCCGCTCACCAGCGAGACGATGAACATCTTCAAGAACTCGTCGGTCGCGTTCGCGGTGTCGGTCGCCGAGCTGACGATGTTCGCGATGCAGGTGCAGGAAGAGACCTCGCGCGGCATCGAGGTGTACCTGGCCGTGACCGGCCTCTACATCGTGTCGGCCTTCACCATCAACCGGGTCATGGCGTACTTCGAGAAGCGGGTGCGCATCCCGGGCTTCGTGGTCGCCGGCGGCGGTGGAGGCCACTGACATGAATCTCGACTTCGCCTTCCTCAACTGGGAACTGATCCGCGCCTTCGTCCTGAAGGGCTTCTGGTTCAGCATCGGCCTGACGATCGTCGCCACCATCGGCGGCGTGCTGCTCGGCACGGTGCTGGCGCTGATGCGGCTCTCGGGCAAGCAACTGCTCGTCGTGCCCGCCACCCTCTACGTCAACGGCATGCGCAGCATTCCGCTGGTGATGGTGATCCTGTGGTTCTTCCTGCTGGTGCCCTTCCTGATCGGCCGTCCGATCGGCGCCGAGGTGTCCGCGTACGTGACCTTCATCGCGTTCGAGGCCGCCTACTTCAGCGAGATCATGCGGGCCGGCATCCAGTCGATCCCGCGCGGCCAGGTGCATGCCGGGCAGGCGGTCGGCATGAGCTACGGACAGAACATGCGCCTGGTGGTGCTGCCGCAGGCGTTCCGCAACATGCTGCCGGTGCTGCTGACGCAGACCATCATCCTGTTCCAGGACACCTCGCTGGTCTACGCCATCGGCGCCTACGACATGCTCAAGGGCTTCGAGACCGCCGGCAAGAACTACGGCCGGCCGATCGAGGCCTACCTGACCGCCGCGGTCGTCTATTTCGTGATCTGCTTCGCGCTGTCGTGGCTGGTCAAGCGGCTCCACAAGAAAATCGCCATCATCCGTTGAGCGGAGAGTCAAACATGATCGAACTCAAGAACGTTTCCAAGTGGTACGGCAGCTTCCAGGTGCTGAACGACTGCTCCACCAGCATCCAGAAGGGTGAGGTGGTGGTGGTGTGCGGACCTTCGGGCTCCGGCAAGTCGACCCTGATCAAGACCATCAACGCGCTCGAGCCCTTCCAGAAGGGCGAGATCTACGTCGACGGCACCGCGGTGCACGACCCGAAGACCAACCTGCCCAAGCTGCGCAGCCGGGTCGGCATGGTGTTCCAGCACTTCGAACTGTTCCCGCACCTGTCGGTGACCGAGAACCTGACGATCGCCCAGATCAAGGTGCTGGGCCGCAAGCCCGACGACGCCAAGGCGCGGGGCCTGAAGATGCTCGACCGCGTGGGCCTGACGGCGCACAAGGACAAGTTTCCGGGCCAGCTCTCGGGCGGCCAGCAGCAGCGCGTGGCGATCGCCCGGGCGCTGTCGATGGACCCTATCGTGATGCTGTTCGACGAACCCACCTCGGCGCTCGACCCCGAGATGGTCGGCGAAGTGCTCGACGTGATGGTGGGCCTGGCCAAGGAAGGCATGACCATGATGGTCGTGACCCACGAGATGGGCTTCGCGCGCAAGGTCTCCAACCGGGTGATCTTCATGGACGTGGGCGGCAAGATCCTCGAGGACTGCTCGCGCGACGAGTTCTTCAACAACTCCGACGCCCGCCAGCCGCGGACCAAGGACTTCCTCAACAAGATCCTGCAGCACTGACCTGCCGCCGTATCCGCGAAAGGGCCGCAGCCTCCGTGCCGCGGCCCTTTCGCATTTCTGCGCCGCGGATCGGCGCGGTGGCCCGACAACGTGAACTCGCCGGCCCTGCGCAAGCGGGTCACGGCGCTGTATTCGCCCGAGCGGAGGACGTTCATCCAGGACAAGTACAAGGGCGCGCGGTGGTGCCCGCGTTCTGACCTTTGCGGGCGGCGGGTGCCGCGCGTCGTCGGCGTCGGCCGGTGCCCGCTGTGCCCGGCCCGGCCGACCGGCGGACACTCCGGCCCGTCCGGAACCCGCCGCGCCGCGACCGCTTTGCCGCATACTGTCGGGCCTCGCCTTACCGGCGCCGCCGGCGCATTTCTCATGGCAGCAGTCTTCCCCGACAACGAAGCGCAGCGCATCGCCGGGCTGCACGGGTTGCGCATCCTCGACACACCGCCCGAGGCCGACTACGACGACCTGGCCCGGCTCGCCTCCGAAATCTGCTGCGTGCCGGTGGCGCTCATCACCCTGATCGACTCCGATCGGCAGTGGTTCAAGGCCCGCGTCGGTACCGAGGTCGCCGAGATCCCGCGCGAGATCACCTTCTGCAGCCACGCGATCCTCACACCCGACCGCATGATGGTGGTCGAGGACATGCTCCTGGACCCGCGGTTCCGAGACAACCCCCTGGTCACCGGCCATCCCAAGGTGCGCTTCTACGCCGGCGTGCCGCTGGTGCTGGAGGACGGCACCGCGCTCGGTACCCTCTGCATCGTCGATACCGCCCCGCGCAGCCTGCCGCCCGCGCAGGCGCGCGCGCTGAAGACCCTGGCGCGGCAGGTGGCGGTGCTGTTCGAACTGCGGCGAAGGGTGGTGCAGGTGGAGCGGCAGTCGGCCGCGCTGCAGGCGCTGTCGGAACGGCGGCTGGCCGAGCAGCGGCACAGCGCCGAGCGGCTGGAGCTGGTGCTGCGCGGCGGCAATCTCGGCTTCTGGGAGCTGGACCTGCCGGGCGACCGCTGGACGGTGAATGCGCGGGAGCTGGAACTGCTTGGCTACACCGAGGCCGACGCGCGGCCTGGCCGGCTGCGCTGGCAGAGCCTGGTGCACCGTGCCGACTGGCGGGCGCTGCGCGCCGCGCTCGACGCGCACCTGGCCGGCGAGCGCGCGTACTTCGCCTGCCAGTACCGGTTGCGCCACCGCGCCGGCCACTGGGTATGGGTGCAGGGCCATGCGGTGGTGGTGTCGCGCGACGCGGCCGGACGGCCGGCGTTGATCGTCGGCACCCACATGGACATCACCGGCCGTCGCCGCGAGCGGGACGCGCTGGAGCATGCGCGCGACATGCTGGGCCGCACCGGCGCGATGGCCCAGGTCGGCGGCTGGGAACTGGACATGGCCACCCAGCGTCTGCACTGGTCCGACGAGGTCTACCGTATCCACGAGGTGGAGCGCGGCAGCGACCCGTCGCTCCACGACGCCCTCAATTTCTACCCGCCCGAGGCCCGGCCGGCCATCGCGGCCGCCGTTGCGCGCGCCGTGGAAGACGGCACACCCTGGGACCTGGAACTGCCCTTCGTCACCGCCCGGGGCCGCCCGCTGTGGGTGCGCGCCCAGGGCATGGCGGTGCACCGCCGCAACGGGCGCACCACGCTGCTGGCCGGCGCCTTCCAGGACATCACCGACCGCAAGCGGGCCGAGCTGCGGGTGGCCGAGAGCGAGACCCGGCTGCGCACGATCACCGACAACCTGCCGGTGCTGATCGCCGAGTTCGACACCGAGCAGCGCTTCCGTTTCTGCAACGCCACCTACCGCGACTGGCTGGGCGCCGATCCCGAAAAGATGCTGGGCCGCACGGTGCAGGAATCGGTCGCGCCCGAATACTTCGAGCGGCGGCGCGTCTATCTGGACCGGGCGCTGGCGGGCGAGAAGGTGAGCTTCGAGCAGACGCTGGACCTGCCGGTGGGCCTGCGCACGCTGCAGAGCACCTACCTGCCGCAGCGCGACGCGGAGGGCCGGGTGAGCAGCATCTACGCGCTCACCACCGACATCACCGCGCTCAAGGACACGGAGCGCCTGCTGGATGCGATGGCCCGGACCGACCTGCTCACCGGCCTGCCCAACCGGCGCCATTTCGACGAACGGCTGGCCGAGGCCGCGGCCCGCAGCCGCCGTACCGGCAGTGCGCTGGCGGTGCTGTACCTGGACGTGGACCGTTTCAAGTCGATCAACGACACCCACGGGCATGCCGCCGGCGACGACGTGCTCTGCAGCCTGGCGCAGCGGCTGCGGGCCTGCCTGCGCGAGACCGACTTGGTGGCGCGCCATGCCGGCGACGAGTTCGCGATCCTGCTGGAGGGCGTCGCGGTGCCGGCGGAGTTGTCGGTGGTGGGGGCCAAGCTGCTGCAGGCGATGGAGGTGCCCCTGATGGTGCAGGGCGAGCCGCTGACGGTCGGCATCAGCATCGGTGCCACCGTGTACCGGGGCGGAGAGGCCTCGCCCGACGAACTGCTGCAGCGCGCCGACCGGGCCCTCTACGTGGCCAAGACCGAAGGCCGCGGCCGCTTCCACCTGGGCGAGCGCACCTGATGCGCGCGGGCGCGGCCGGCCCGGCGCGGCAAACGCCTCAGCGCTTGCGTGCGGCGACGGCCTGCTCGGCCTTCGTCACCAGGTCGGTGCCGACCTGCTTCTTCCACTTGTCGTAGACCGGTTGCGTCGCCTTGGTGAAGGCGTCGTGCTGGGCGGGCGTGAGCTGGGTCACCGTCACCCCCAGGCCGGTCAGTTCCTTGACCAGCGGCTTGTCGGCCTCGACCAGGCCCTTGCGGGCGATGCCGACCTGCTCCTTGCCGGCATCGACGGCGGCCTGCTTGACGATCTCGCGGTCAGCCGGCGTCCAGCTGTTCCAGATGTCCTTGTTGACCACGAAGATCAGCGGATCGGCCACGTAGCCCCAGAGCGTCAGGTACTTCTGGCCGACAGTGTGCAGCTTGGCGGCGGTGTAGACGGCCATCGGGTTCTCCTGGCCGTCGACCGCGCCGCTGGCGAGCGCCGGCTGCGCGTCGGCCCAGCTCATCTGGGTCGGGTTGGCGCCCAGCGCGGTCATCGTCTCCAGGAACAGCGGCGAGCCGACGACGCGGATCTTCAGCCCCTTCAGGTCGGCCGGCGACTGGATCGCGTGCTTGCCGTTGCTGATCTCGCGAAAGCCGTTCTCGCCCCAGGCGAGCGGCAGCACGCCGGCCTGGTCGACCGCCTTGAAGATGTCCTGGCCGACCTCGCCCTGCGTCAGCGCGTCGATCGCGGCGAAGTCGGGCATCAGGAAAGGCAGGGCGAACAGGTTGAGCTGCTTGACCTGGGGCGACCAGTTGATGGTCGAGCCCACCGCCATGTCGATCACGCCCTGGCGCAGCGCGGTGAACTCGCGCGTCTGGTCGCCCTGCACCAGCGAGGTCCCGGGGTAGAGCTTGATGTTGATCCGGCCCTGGGTGCGCTCCTTGACCAGTTGGGCCCAGATCTCGCCGCCCTTGCCCCATGGGTAGGCCGGGCCCAGCACCAGCGAGAGCTTGTACTCGGGCTTGTAGTTCACCGGTGCCTGCGCTGCCGCGCCGAGGGACAGGCCGAGGGCCGAGGCGGCCACTGCGAGGGCCAGGAGGGAACGGCGGAAGGTCATGGTGGTGTCTCCTTGGATAAAGCGTCTACGGAAAACGGAAAACGGAAGCGGACAGAACGGATGGCGGCATCTCAATAGCCCAGCCTGCGCGGCAGCCACAGCGCCAGTTCGGGCCAGGCGATCACCGCCACCATCACGAGGAACATCGCGAACAGCATCCAGCCGACCCAGCGCACGGTTTCTTCCATGCGCACCTTGGCGATGCGGCAGGACACCATCAGGTTGACCGCCAGCGGCGGGGTGAACTGGCCCAGCGCCACCTTGAGCGTCAGGATCACGCCGAACCACACCGGGTCCCATCGGTAGAACTGCACGATCGGCCAGAGCAGCGGCACGAAGATCAGGAAGATCGAGACGCCGTCGAGGAACATGCCCACCGTGATCAGCAGCAGGATCAGCAGCGCCAGCACGCCGTACTCGCCCAGGCCCGAGGCGACGATGGCACGGGTGATCGGGTCGATCACGCCGAGGGTGGAGAGCGAGTAGGCGAAGATGCCCGCCAGCGACACCACCAGCAGGATCACGGCCGAGAGTTCGCCCGATTCGCGCAGGATGACGAACAGGTCGCGCACCCGGATCGTGCGGTGGATGCACATGCCGACGAACAGGCCGTAGAACACCGCGACCACCGCAGCCTCGGTGGGGGTGAACCAGCCGGCGCGCATGCCGCCCAGGATCAGCACCGGCGCGGCCAGGCCCCACACCGCTTCGCGCAGGCTCTTCCAGAACGCGGGGCGCGGCATCGTCGCCTCCAGCGCGCCCATGCCGTGCTTGCGGGCCAGCCACACGGCCGGCACGATCAGCGCGATGCCGGCCATCAGGCCCGGCACCATGCCGGCGGCGAAGAGGGCCGGCACCGAGGCGCCCGGCACCAGCACCGAATACACGATGAAGGCCACCGACGGCGGGATCAGGATGTCGGTGGCCGCCGCCGCGCCCACCACGCTGGCCGAGAAGCTGGCCGGGTAGCCGGCCCGCGACATCGCCGCGATCATCACGCCGCCCACCGCCGCCGCGTTGGCCGGGCCCGAGCCCGAGATGCCGCCGAGGAACATCGCCACCACGATCGCCACCAGCGGCAGCATGCCCGGGCCGCGGCCGACGATCGCGACCGCGAAATTGACCAGCCGCAGCGCCACGCCCGAGCGGTCGAAGATCGAGCCGACCAGCACGAACATCGGGATCGCCAGCAGCGGGTACTTGCCCAGGCCGGCGTAGAAGTTCTGCGGCACCGCCATCAGGCCGAACCATTGCGTGTCCAGGTTGGCCAGCGCGATGGCCGCGGTGCCCGCCAGGCCCAGCGCCGCGCCGATCGGCACGCCCGCCAGCATCATCAGGATGAAGGCGGTGAAGAGCAGGGTGGCGATCATGCGCCGTCTCCGCCCGCGGCATCCCGGGCGGCCGCCCGGCCGCGCCGCAGGAACAGGCCCATCGCCCGCAAGGCGATGCCGAGCGCGATCACCGGCAGCCAGACCGAGTACCACCACTGGGGCACCCCGATGCCGGGCGAGGTCTCGCCGAAGCGGTAGTCGTCCCACACCATGCGGGTGCTGAGGATCGCGATCGCGAAGAAGAGCAGCGCCACCATCAGCGCGCCGAACTGCGCCAGCCGCTTGCGCCGCGCCATCGAGCCGCCCTCGGCGAAATACTCGATGCGGATGTGCCGGTCGCGCGCTACCGCGGCCGAGCCGCCCACCAGCGACAGCACGATCATCAGGAACACCGAGAACTCCTCGGTCCAGGCGAAGGAGCTGTCGGTGAAGTAGCGCACCAGCACGTTGGCGAAGGTGATCAGCGCCAGCGCCGCCATCGCCAGCACCGTCAGCCAGTCCTCGATCGCCAGCGGCACGCGGGTGGGTTCGTCGGAGGCCGCGGAAGACACGGGGGAGGGCTCGGGCGCCGGGCGGGCGGCATCCAGCAGGGGGCTGGATTCGGGGGAGGGCGGCATGGTGCGACGGGCAGGAGCGGACAGCGAAGGGATATCGGGGCGCGGGAGACGGCGGATCGGCCGCCCGGGTCGCGGCTGCGGCCCGGATGCCGCGCGATGCTAGGGCGCCGCACGAGGCGCCGCATCGGGAGTTTCCGCAGCCTCGCCGGCCCGGCCGCCGAGGGTTTTCGTGGTAGTTCGGACGTCGCCGGGTCCGCTGCGCTAGAGCCGGCCCGTCCTGCGCGCCTGGCCCGGTTCGGCCAGCAGATGCGCTTCCACGTCCTGCCAGAGCCGGTCGCGGTGGGCCAGGGTTTCCGACACCGCCTCGTGCCGCAACTGCGCCACGGCCGACACCAGCGCGTTGCACAGGAAGAAGGCGGCGGTGTAGGAGTTGAACGGCGACGCGTTGGATGTGCGCACCAGCAGCCGGTGGTCGGACAGCGTGGCCAGCGGGGCGGTGGCGCTGTCGGTGATCGCCAGCACCCGGCCGCCTGCTGCGCGGAAGCGTTCGGCCACCTTCACCGGGCCGCTCGCGTAGCGGCGGATGCTGAAGGCCAGCAGCAGGTCGCCCGGCTGCACCCACAGCAGCTGGTCGGTGGCGGCCACTGCGCCCACGCCCAGCTCCTGCACACCGGGCCGGCACATGTTGAGGTGCAGCGTCAGCCAGGCGGCCACCGGCGCGCTGTTGATCTGCGCCAGCACGAAGACGCGGCCGGTGTCCTGCGCCAGCAGGGCGGCCATCCCCTCGAAGGCGGCCATGTCCAGCCCGTCGTGGGTGGCGGTGATGTTGTGCTGGTCGTGCAGCAGCGCGTCGTCCACGCACTGCTGCAGGCTGCGCCGGGTGCCGATGGTGACCGGCGCGCGCTGGCCGGCGGTTTGCAGCAGGGCGGTCATTTCGGCGCGTGCCTCGCGCTGGGCCTCGGCATAGCTGCCGTAGCCCAGCTTGGCGAAGAGCCGCACCACGGTCGAGGCGCTGGTGCCGGTGCGGGCCGCCAGGGCGGTCGCCGATTCGAGCAGCGCGTGGGGATAGTCCCGTTCCAGGGCGCCGGCCAGCGTGCGCTCGCTGGCGGTCAGCCCGGCGTCGGGATGGGCGAGGCGTACCGGCAGTAGGAGGGTGGCGTTTTGCAATGTTGATTTCATACCGTATTATTTGTGCAATTTGTATTGCAAACCGTTCGCCTGCATGTGACACTTTGACAAACATTCACCCATTGCCTCGGCGCCCCACCGGAAAGATTCCCATGCAGGATACGCTCGACCCCACTGCCGTGCACATGCGCACCCTCATCCTCGAATGGTTGGCCGGCCAGGCCCAGGCCATGCAAGACCTGTTGCAGGAAGTGGTGGACATCGACAGCGGCAGCCGCGACGAGGCCGGTATCGCCGCCGTGGCCGGGGTGCTGCGCCGGCGGCTGGAACAGGCCGGCATAGCGGTCGAGCTGGTGCCCGTGTCCGGCTACGGGCTGCTGCTGCAGGCCCAAGTGCCCGGCCCGTCCGAGGGTGCTCCGATCCTGCTGATGGGCCATATGGACACCGTCTACCCGGGCGGTACCGCGGCGGTGCGGCCCTTCCGGGTGGAAGAGGGCCGGGCCTACGGCCCCGGCGTGGCCGACATGAAATCGGGCCTGGTGATGAACGTCTTCGTGGCCGAGGCCTTCGCCCGCCTGGGCGGCCACCGCGCGCCGCTGCGCCTTCTCTTCTCGTGCGACGAAGAGATCGGCTCGCCCGCCACCCGTGAGCAGATCATGGCAGCGGCGCAGGGCGTGCGCGCGGTGTTCAACGCCGAGCCGGCCCGCGTCACCGGCAACCTGGTCACCAGCCGCAAGGGATCGATGGCGATCGAGTTCGAGGTGGAGGGCGTGGCCGCCCATGCCGGCGTCAACCATGCCGCGGGCGCCAGCGCCATCGGCGCCCTGGCGCACAAGATCGTCGCATTGCATGCGCTGACCGACGCCGCCAGCGGCGTCACCACCAACGTCGGCGTGGTGGCCGGCGGCGTGGTGTCCAACATGGTGGCGCCGCTCGCCAAGGCCGAGCTCGACGTGCGCTATACCGCCGACACCGATCCCGACAAGCTGCTCGGCCGGGTCCGGGCCATCGTCGAGGCGCAGGACGTGCCGTGCACCCACGGCCGGATCACCGCCGTGCGCCGCACCCTGCCGATGAAGCCGACACCCGACGCCCTGCTGGCGCTCTACCAGCGCGGTGCCGAGTCGCTCGGCTTCGCGGTGCAGGGCGAATTCACCGGCGGCGCGGCCGACAGCGGCCTGACCGCCTCGGTGGGCGCGCCCACGCTGTGCGGCACCGGCCCGGTCGGCGGCCATGCCCACACCGAGCGCGAGTACTGCGAGCTGGCCACCTTCGTGCCGCGCGCCCAGGCGCTGGCGCTGGCCATCCTCGACCACCCCTGATCCGTTTTCCGGTTCCCTCCACCCCCGACCCGCGAGAAGTCCCATGCCATCGACGCAACACCGCCGCCGCCAGATCCTCCACGCCGGGCTCGGGCTCGGGCTGGGTATGACCGGCTTGGCACCGCGCGCGGCGCATGCCGCAGACAAATACCCGTCGCGCCCGATCACGCTGGTCGTGCCGTTCCCGCCGGGCGGATCGGTGGACCTGATGGCGCGCCAGTACGCCGAGCCGATGTCGCGGATCCTGGGTGTGCCGTTCGTGGTGGACAACCGGCCCGGTGCCGGCGGCTCGGTCGCCTCGCTCGCCGTGGCGCGGGCCAAACCCGACGGCTACACGCTGGTGGTGTCGTCGCAGAGCAGCCACCTGGCCAATCCGCTGACCCAGCCCAAGGTGGGCTACGACCCGGTGAAGGACTTCGAGAGCATCGCGATCCTCGCCCGCCAGCCCAACGTGCTGGTGGTGCATGCGAGCCTGCCGATCCACACGGTCAAGGAGTTCGTCGACTACGCCAAGAAGAATCCCGGCAAGCTGAACTACGGCAGCGGCGGCGTCGGCAGCATGGGCCAGTTGAACGTCGAGATGTTCAAGGCCGTGACCGGCCTCTACGCCACCCACATCCCGTACCGCGGCGGCACCCAGCTGATCACCGCGGTGCTGGCCGACGAGGTGCAGTTCATCCTCGACAACCTGCTCATCATGCTGCCGCACATCCAGGCGGGCAAGGTGCGGGCGCTGGCCGTGGCGGCCGACGCCCGCGTGCCGCAGCTGCCCGACGTGCCGACGATGGCCGAGGTGGGCTACCCGCAGCTCAACCTCACCTCCTGGACCGGCCTGGCCGCCCCCGGCGGCACGCCCGACGCGATCGTGCAGACGCTCTACAAGACGGTTCGCCAGGTCGCGCTCACGCCGGCGATGGTGACCAACCTGAAGGAGCGCGGCGTGGTCGTGCCGGAAGAAATGTCGCCCGCCGCCTTCGAGCAGATGATGGCCGAGCGGATGGTGAAGTTCGGTGACGTGGTGCGCAAGGCCGGCATCACCGCCGAGTAAGGGCCGGCCTCGCGCGGGCGGCCGCCGCAATGGGACAATGCCGCCCCATGACCGCAGCCGCCCCCGACACCCTCACCCTGATCCGCCCCGACGACTGGCACCTGCATGTGCGCGACGGCGCCGCCCTGCAGGCCGTCGTGCCCGCCACCGCCCGCCAGATGGCGCGCGCGCTAATCATGCCCAACCTGCGCCCGCCGGTGACCACCGCGCAGCAGGCGGTCGACTACCGCGACCGCATCCGCGCCGCGGTGCCCGCCGGCACCGCCTTCGAGCCGCTGATGGCGCTCTACCTGACCGACCGGCTGCCACCCGGGGAAATCGCCCGCGCCAGGGCGGCCGGCGTGGTCGCCGTCAAGCTCTACCCCGCCGGCGCCACCACCAACAGCGACGCCGGCGTGACCGACATCCGCCTGGCCTATCCCACGCTGGAGGCGATGCAGCAGCACGGCCTGCTGCTGCTGATCCACGGCGAGGTGGCCGACGCGTCGATCGACGTGTTCGACCGCGAGGCCGCCTTCGTCGACCGGGTGCTGATCCCGCTGCGCCGCGATTTCCCCGAGCTGAAGATCGTCTTCGAGCACCTGACCACCAAAGAGGGCGCCGACTACGTGCGCGGGGCCGACCGCTTCGTCGCCGCCACCATCACGCCGCAGCACCTGCTCTACAACCGCAACGCGCTGTTCACCGGCGGCCTGCGTCCGCATTTCTACTGCCTGCCGATCCTCAAGCGCGAACTGCACCGCCAGGCGCTGGTCGAGGCCGCCACCAGCGGCAACCCCAAGTTCTTTTTGGGCACCGACAGCGCACCGCACGCCGCCCACCTCAAGGAGCACGCCAGCGGCTGCGCCGGCTGCTACAGCGCGCTCACCGCGCTGGAGCTGTACGCCGAGGCTTTCGACAACGCCCACGCCCTCGACAAGCTAGAAGGTTTCGCCAGCCTGCACGGCCCCGATTTCTACGGCCTGCCGCGCAACACCGACACGGTGATGCTGCGCCGCCAGACCTGGACCGTGCCCGAGACGGTGCCTTTTGGCGACGCGACGCTGAAGCCGCTGCGCGGCGGCGACACGCTGGCCTGGAAGCTGGTGGATTGAGCGACTGACCGGAGCGGCACGGGCCGGCCTATTTTCAAGGAGCAGGACCGTGGTCGTTTTCTTGATCGACGCAGACAACCTGTGCATGCCGGGATGGATAGACGAAGCCTTCATCCATATGCAGCATGTAGAGGGGCATATCGCGGTAAAGCGCGCTTATGGCAGTGCCGAAAAGCTCAAGGGTGTCGCATCGGCATTGCGGGAGCATGCCGTCCGTCCCTTCGTCAATCTGGCATTGACGAAGAACACCACGGATGTGGCGTTGGCGGTGGATGCGATGGAGCTGTCCTGGCAGTCGCCGCGGCCCTCCGCATTCGTCATCGGATCGGGTGACGCGGATTTCGTGCCGCTCGTGGTTCGACTGCGTGAGCGGGGTTTTCGCGTGCTGTGTATTTCCGAGCGCGGAAAGATGGCTGCCGAAGCGCTGTCTGCTTATGACCAGGTCTTTCTGGTGGGCGGTGCAGGCAGCTCGGAGGCGTTTGAGCCGGGGCCTGCCGCTGCTGATGCGATCCTAGTGGCCAAGGCCGCCGCACCGAAGAAGGCCACCGTTGCGAAAAGCGCTGGCCCAGCACCCGCTGCAAAAAAAGCGGTCGCCAAAAAGGCTGCGGCGGTAAAGGCCCCTGCCAAAAAGGCTGCAACGGCAAAGAATGCAGGCGTCGATGCCATCAGCAATGTAGGTGTGCAGCACATTCTGGCGGCCGTGCCGTCATTGCGGAGCGGAGAGCCACACGCTCTGGGTGAAGTAGCCAAGTCACTGCATGACGCCAAGCTGCTTGGTAAGAACACGGCGTCTACAAAACTGTTCAAAAAGTTTCCGCACCATTTCGAGCTGTCCCCCACCAAACAGCCCAATAAGGTTCAGTACATCCTTCCTCCGGGAGCATGAACCGCGCAAATGCAATGGCGCCGATTGTCGACTGGAGCGTGGCTTGGCTGCATCCTTTCGGTTCCTTTGAGGCGGGAGGGCTCTTGATACAGAGATCTGAACCGAGCATCGCTGATGCATTGAACGGCAGGGAGCTTTCCGGCATCCGGTTCGTGCCGCACAGGACTCTGACGCCAGGAATGCCCTATGAGCGTTTCATCGCCGAAACCGGCCAAGTTCCCACCCGCGACAACCTCCACGACTTCTTCAACGGCCTCGTCTGGCACCGCTACCCGCTGGCGAAGGCGCGGCTCAACCGGGTGCAGGCCGAGGCGATCGCCGCGGACGGCATCGGCGGCCGGCGCGGCCCGGTGCGCGACGCGGCCACCGTGTTCGACGAGAACGGCGCGGTGTTCACCGGGCCCGACGTGCTGTGGCAGGCCCTGTCGGCACGCGACTGGCAGGCGCTGTTCGTCACCCACCGCGCGGCCTGGGCCGGGGCCCGGCTGGAACTCTTCGGCCATGCGCTGCTGGAAAAGCTCGTTTCGCCGCGAAAAGGCATCACCGCCCATGTCCTGCGCCGACCAATAGCTACCGAAAAAATAGCAGAGGGTTCGGGCGGCAGCGCCGCCGACACCGACGCCTGGCTGGCCGGCCACCTCACCGCGGCGCGCCTCGCCGCCAAGCCCTTCGTGCCGTTGCCGGTACTCGGCGTGCCGGGCTGGTGGCCGGCCAACGAAGCCTCGGCGTTCTACGACGATCCGCGCGTGTTCCGTCCGGCCCGGGCGCCGGCCGATGGCTGAACTTTTGCTCCTATCATCGCTCCCATGCAAGTCCCTCGCAGGGCAGCACCAGAACCAGACAACACAGCGAATCTGCGACGTGGCACGGCTTGAAGGGCGGCTCCGCTGCCTCCATCTGCCGCGCAATGGACATGCAAGTCCACCCACGGAGAATCCATGAAACGCATCGCCTTGTTCGTCCTCACCAACCTCGCCGTCGTGGTGGTGCTGGGCATCGTCGCCAGCCTGCTGGGCGTCAACCGCTACCTCACGCCCAACGGGCTCAATCTCACCTCGCTGCTCGGCTTCGCGCTCGTCATGGGCTTCGGCGGCGCCATCATCTCGCTGCTGATCAGCAAGCCGGTCGCCAAGTGGAGCTCGGGTGTGCGGGTGATCAACCAGCCCGCCAACGCCGACGAGGCCTGGATCGTCGAGACGGTGCGCAAGTTCGCCGACAAGGCCGGCATCGGCATGCCCGAAGTCGGCATCTTCGAGGGCGATCCCAACGCTTTCGCCACCGGCGCCTTCAAGAACAGCGCGCTGGTCGCCGTCTCCACCGGCCTGCTGCAGGGCATGACCCGCGAAGAGGTCGAGGCGGTGATCGGCCACGAGGTGGCCCACATCGCCAACGGCGACATGGTCACGATGACGCTGATCCAGGGCGTGATGAACACCTTCGTCGTGTTCCTGTCGCGGGTCATCGGCTACGCGGTCGACAGCTTCCTCAACAAGAACAACGAGAACCGTTCGGGCCCCGGCATCGGCTACTGGGTGACGACCATCGTGCTCGACATCGTCCTGGGCTTCGCCGCCGCGATCGTGGTGGCCTGGTTCTCGCGCCAGCGCGAGTTCCGCGCCGATGCCGGCGCCGCCCAGCTGATGGGCCGCAAGCAGCCGATGGTCAACGCCCTGGCCCGCCTGGGCGGCATGGTGCCCGGCGAGCTGCCCAAGAGCGTGCAGGCGATGGGCATCACCGGCGGCATCGGCAAGCTGTTCTCGACGCACCCGCCGATCGAGGAGCGTATCGCCGCCCTGCAGACCAACGGCTGAACCCGCCGCCCGCCCGGGCGGCTCTCCCACGGCGCCGCGCCCTCGCAAGAAGGCGCGGCGCCGTCGCATGGCGGGTGCGCCTTTACCGGCGCTTGACGTGGCGGCGTCAACATCGCGCCGTGCTCGCCGTTGAGGGCACTCCCCGGTACTTTCGATGGAGCATTCGTATGGCTGTCAGTCTCTTTTCACCCCGTGCCTGTCGCACGGCCGCGGCGGTCGCAGTCGCCGGCGCGGTCCTCGCCCTGAGCGGTTGCGTGGTCGCGCCGCCGCCGCGTGTCGTGGCCGCCGGCCCTGTCGTCTACGCGCCGGTGGCACCGCCGCCGCCGCCGGTCGAGGTCGTCACCGTGGCGCCGTCGCCGGTGCATGTGTGGGTCGGTGGCGGCTACTACTGGGAGGGCGGCCGCTATGCCTGGCGTCCGGGCCGGTGGGCCGCCCCGCCGCGGCCCGGCTACGTCTGGGTGCCGCACCGCTGGGAGGCCGGCCCTGGCGGCTGGCGGATGCACGAAGGGCACTGGGCCCTGCGCTGAACTCCTGCGCCGTCAGCGCGGCCGGTGCATCTGGAACTGGGCCTCGGGAGCGATCTCGAAGTAATCGGCCGGTCCGCCGCCGCGCAGGATCGGGCGGGCGGCGGCGGTCTGGTAGATGCCGTCCTGCAGAAGGGCGCGGTCGATGTGCACACCCACCACCTCGCCCAGCACCAGCCAGGTATCGACCGGCGTGCCGGCGGCGCTTTGCAGCCGCAGCACCTGGCTCAGCCGGCATTCGAACGACACCGGGCTCTGCGCCACCCGCGGCACCGCGATGCCGCGCGACGGCGCGGGTGCCATGCCCGAGAGGCCGAACTCGTCCACCTCGGGCGGCACCGCGGCGCAGGTGGCGTTCATCGCTTCGGCCAGCGGGCGCGTGGCCAGGTTCCAGGCGAACTCACCGGTCGCCTCGATGTTGCGCACGCTGTCCTTGTAGCCGATGCTCGCGAAGCCGACGATCGGCGGCGTGTAGTTGAACGCGTTGAAGAAGCTGTAGGGCGCCAGGTTGAGCCGGCCCTGTGCGTCCTGGGACGAGATCCAGCCGATCGGCCGCGGGCCGACGATGGAGTTGAACGGATCGTGCGGCAGGCCGTGGCCGTCGGCGGGGCGGTAGTAGTGGAAATCGGGCACGGGGCGCTCCTGCGGTGGCTCGTGGTGAAGGGCGGTACGAGGCTACCTTACATTCCCGCCATCAAGTTCGGGCCGCCGGCGCCGATATATTCACGAAGAGCCGCTGTCTGCGTGGCCCATTCCCTCGCCCGAGGGCCGATTCCTCGACCGGTAATCTTCCATGTTCCTCTCCCGTTCCCGACTCGCCCCACGCCTGGCCCTGGCTTTCGGACTGGTGTGCGTCGTCATGGCGCTGGCCGCCGGCATCGGCATCTGGCGCCTGGCGCAACTGCAGCGCCTGGCCGACGACCTGGGCGGCGATTCGGCCGAGCGGGCGCTGCTGGCGCGCGAGCTGCATTCGATCGTGGTGATCAGCGCCAGCCGCGCCGAGACGCTGCTGGAGATCGACAACCCGGCTTACGCCAAGCGGGTCGACGCCGACCGCAAGCTCACCTCGGCCCGCTCCGAGCAGGTGCGAAAGCGCCTGGACGCGCTGACCGGCGACGAGGCGTCCAACAAGCGTTTCGCCGCGATCGATGCCGCCGGCAACCGGTTCCGCAGCGTGCGCGACGGCCTGGTCAAGCGCCGCGAGGCGGGCGAGACATTGCCGGCCGATGCGGTCGCCACGCAGTTGCGGCCCGCCGCAGACGCCTACGCCGCCGCGGTGAACGACCTGGCCGAGCTGCAGCGCCAGCGGGTGGTCGAGGCCCGCGCCGCCGCCCACCACAGCGCGCAGACCGGCACCGCCCTGCTGGTGGCCGGCTCCCTGCTCGGGCTGGTGATCAGCGTGTTGGGCGCCTGGCTTCTGGCACGCTCGATCCTGCAGCCGCTCTCGCATGCCTCGGGCCTGGCGGGCAACATCGCCCAGGGCGACCTCACCTCCAGCCTGCCGCCGGCCCGGGCCGGCAGCCGCGACGAGGTGCAGGCCCTGCTGGTCGACCTCGGCGGCATGCAGTCGCGCCTGGTGGGCCTGGTGACCGACCTGCGCGGCGCCAGCGCCGCCGTGGCCGGTGCCAGCGCCGAGATCGCCACCGGCAACAACGACCTGGCGGCGCGCACCGAGCAGACCGCGTCCAACCTCGAGGAAGTGGCCGCCAGCATGGAGCAACTGCTCGCCACGGTGCGCCAGACCGCCGATGCCGCCCGGCAGGCCAACGCGCTCGCCGGTTCGGCCGGCAGCGTGGCCGACAGCGGCCGCGACGCGGTGGCCAAGATGGTCGCCACGATGGAGGGCATCGCCGGCTCCTCGCGCCGCATCTCCGACATCACCGGCGTGATCGACAGCATCGCGTTCCAGACCAACATCCTGGCGCTGAACGCCGCGGTGGAGGCGGCCCGTGCCGGCGAGCAGGGCCGTGGCTTCGCGGTGGTCGCCAGCGAGGTGCGCAGCCTGGCCCAGCGCTCGGCCACCGCCGCGCGCGAGATCGGCGGCCTGATCGCCGAGAGCGTGCGCCAGGTCGAAGACGGCACCCGCCAGGCGCACGCGGCCGGCGCCACCATGGGCCAGATCGTCGATTCGGTCGGCCGGGTGACGGCCATCATCGGCGAGATCACCGTCGCCACCGGCGAGCAGAGCGCCGGCCTGGGCCAGGTCAGCGAGGCGGTCACCCAGCTCGACCAGATGACCCAGCAGAACGCCGCGCTGGTGGAGGAGTCGTCGGCCGCGGCCGAGGGCCTGAAGGCGCAGGCGCAGCAGCTGTCGGACCTGGTCGGTACCTTCCGGCTGCCGGCCGGCGCATCGAACGCACTGGCGCTGCGCTAGGACATTCGCGAGAGAGCCTGCCGCTGCGCAGCGGCAGCTTCTCTCACAGACATTTCAGGCCGTGGACACGCTCCGCGCCACGGCCTCGGCCACCTTGATGCCGTCCACGCCCGCCGACAGGATGCCGCCGGCATAGCTGGCGCCTTCGCCGGCCGGGAACAGCCCGCGCAGGTTGAGGCTCTGCAGGTCCTCGCCGCGGGTGATGCGGATCGGGGACGAGGTGCGGGTCTCCACCCCGGTCAGCACCGCGTCGTGCTGGTCGAAGCCCCGGATCTTGCGGGCGAAGGCGGGGAAGGCCTCGCGCATCGCGGCGATCGCGTAGTCGGGCAACGCCTCGTGCAGGCTGCCCAGGCGCACGCCGGGCTTGTAGCTGGGCTGCACCGCGCCGAAGGCGGTGGAGGCGCGGCCCGCGACGAAGTCGCCCACCAGCTGGCCCGGCGCCTCGTAGGTGCTGCCGCCCAGCACATAGGCGTTCGATTCCAGACGGCGCTGCAGCTCGATGCCCGCCAGCGGATGCACACGTCCCTGCGCGTCGTCGGCCACGTCGATGTGGCGGTAGTCGGTCGGGTAGTCGGCCGGGTCGATGCCGACCACGATGCCTGCGTTGGCGTTGCGCTCGTTGCGCGAATACTGGCTCATGCCGTTGGTGACGACGCGGCCCGGCTCGCTGGTGGCGGCCACCACCGTGCCGCCCGGGCACATGCAGAAGCTGTAGACCGCGCGGCCGTTGCTCGCGTGGTGCACCAGCTTGTAGTCGGCCGCGCCCAGCAGCGGATGGCCCGCGTGCTTGCCCCAGCGCGCCCGGTCGATCAGGCCCTGCGGATGCTCCACCCGGAAGCCGACCGAGAACGGCTTGGCCTCGATGTGCACGCCGCGGCGGTGCAGCATCTCGAAGCTGTCGCGGGCGCTGTGGCCGAGCGCCATCACCACGTGGTCGGTGCGCAGGTCGTGCACCGCGCCGGTGGTCTGGTCGAGCACCGTCAGGCCGCGCACCTGGCGGCCGGCGGGGCCGTCCTCGATCAGCACGTCGGTCACCTTCTGCTCGAAGCGGATCTCGCCGCCCAGCGCGACGATCTGGGCGCGGATGTTCTCGACCACCTTCACCAGCTTGAAGGTGCCGATGTGGGGCCGCGCGACGTAGAGGATCTCGGGCGGCGCGCCGGCCTTGACGAACTCGTGCATCACCTTGCGGCCCAGGTGGCGCGGGTCCTTGATCTGGCTGTAGAGCTTGCCGTCGGAAAAGGTGCCGGCGCCGCCTTCGCCGAACTGCACGTTCGACTCGGGCGTGAGGGTGTTCTTGCGCCAGAGCCGCCAGGTGTCCTTGGTGCGCTCCCGCACCGTCTTGCCGCGCTCCAGCACGATCGGCTTCAGGCCCAGCTGCGCCAGCACCAGCGCGGCGAAGATGCCGCAGGGGCCGAAGCCGACGACGACCGGCCGCGCAGGCGTGGCGAAGGGCGCGCCGGCGGGCGGGTACCAGGCCATGTCGGGCGTGGGGGCGATGTGCGGATGGCCCGCGTGGCGGGCGAGCAGCGCGGCCTCGGCGGCCGGGTCGGCCAGCGTCACATCGGCGATGTAGACCTGCAGCAGCTCGGCCTTGCGGGCGTCGAAGCTGCGCTTGTGGACATGGACACCGGCGATGTCGCGGACGTGCACAAGGCCCAGTGCGGCGGCGGCGGCCAGGGGCAGGGCGTCTGCCGCATGGTCGAGCGGCAGCTTGATTTCGGAGAGGCGGATCATGGTCGTCGGGCCCGTGGTGATCGGGCAAAAACGGGTCGCAGGGGACGCACATGATAGGGGAGGGCCGATGCCCCGTTCCGCGCAAGGCCGACGCCCTCCGGTCGCCGCGTCTGTACGCCCGCAGCCGGTTGCTATTAATTAGATAGCGGAAGGTCGGCGCTGTACGCCGGCTATGGCCTTCTTTCGTTCGAAAACGGCCCTGGTGCGCTCGGCAGGCCGGTCAGCGGGCTGGCGCACCGCCCGGCACCGGCGGGATCAGCTTCTCCGCTTCAAGCCGCTGGAACAGGGCGACGAAGGCGTCGGGCGTGCTCTGGTAGTCGGTGAAGCCGGCCTTGCGGCTCTTGGTCATGTCGGCCAGCACCTCCATCGGCCGGCCCAGGTCGGCGTCGGTGTGCCACCACGAGGCCAGCCGGTCGAGCGATGCCTCCCGCAGCTGGTGCTTCCGCGCCAGCGCGGCCCACTGCGGCGCGGCGTCCTGCATCCGTTCGGCCAGGGGGCGCACCGTGCCGTCGAAGGGCGCGGCCTCGATGCCGAAGTACGCGGCCAGGCGCGGCCACAACCATTTCCAGCGGAAGACGTCGCCGTTGACCACGTTGAAATCCTCGTCGCGGGCGCCGGGCGCCTCGGCCGACCAGGCCAGGTGGCGGGCCAGCAGGCCAGCCCCGGTCATGTCGGTCAGGCCGTCCCACTGCGCGGCCGAGCCGGGGAAGACGAAGGGCTCGCCGTGCTCGCGGCACAGGCTGGCGTAGGCGGCCAGCGTCACGCCCATGTTCATCGCGTTGCCGACCGCGTAGCCGATGATCGTGTGCGGCCGGTGCACGCTCCAGCCGAAGCCGTGCCGCGCGGCGGCGGCGAACAGCTCGTCCTCCTGCGCGTAGTAGAAGTTGTCGACCGGCTGGCGGCCCTGCTCCTCGCGGAAGGGCGTGATCGGCACCGCGCCGGTGGCGTAGGCCTCGAAGGGGCCGAGGTAGTGCTTGAGACCCGTCACCAGCCGGCCCCACGGCCTCCAGCACGTTGCGCACGATGGCGCCGTTGACCCGGATGTTCTCCTTCTCGTTGGCCTGCCGCGACCAGGCGGTGAAGAACACGTTCTTGACCTGCAATTCGCCGAGCGCCGCCCGCAGTTCGTCGGGCCGGGTGAGGTCGGCCGCGATCGGGATGCAGCCCGAGGCCACCGGCGTGCGGCCGCGCGACAGGCCGTAGACCGTCCAACCCTGGCCGAGCAGGTGCTCCGACAGTGCGTTGCCGATGACGCCGCTGACGCCGACGATGAGTGCTGTTTTCTGCATGGAATCCTAGTGGTGGGTGAAGGCGGGGCGGGGTCCCGCTGCGAAAGGGTCAGGCCGGCAGGAAGCCGTCGACCGAGAGGTAGCGTTCGCCGGTGTCGTAGTTGAAGCCGAGCACCACCGCGCCGTCGGCCAGCGAGGGCAGCTTCTGCGCGATGGCGGCCAGCGTGGCACCCGAGGAGATGCCGACCAGCATGCCTTCCTCGCGGGCCGAGCGGCGGGCGTATTCGCGGGCGTCCTCGGCCTCGACCTGCAGCGTGCCGTCGAGCAGCGCCACGTCGAGGTTCTTCGGCACGAAGCCCGCGCCGATGCCCTGGATCGGGTGCGGTGCCGGTGCGCCGCCCGAGATCACCGGCGAGGCGCTCGGCTCCACCGCGAAGACCTGCAGCTTCGGCCAGCGGGCCTTCAGCACCTTCGCCACGCCGGTGATGTGGCCGCCGGTGCCGACGCCGGTGATCAGCGCGTCGATGCCGTCGGGAAAGTCGGCCGCGATCTCCTCGGCCGTGGTCCGCACGTGCACCTCGATGTTGGCCGGGTTCTCGAACTGCTGCGGCATCCAGGCGCCGGGCGTGGCCGCGACGATCTCCTGGGCGCGGGCGATGGCGCCCTTCATGCCCTTTTCCCTGGGCGTCAGGTCGAAGGTGGCGCCGTAGGCCAGCATCAGCCGGCGCCGCTCGACCGACATGCTGTCGGGCATCACCAGCACCAGGGCGTAGCCCTTGACGGCCGCGACCATCGCCAGGCCGATGCCGGTGTTGCCCGAGGTGGGCTCGACGATGGTGCCGCCCGGCCGCAGCGCGCCGGAGCGCTCGGCGTCTTCGACCATCGCCAGCGCGATGCGGTCCTTGATCGAGCCGCCGGGGTTGCCGCGTTCGGACTTGATCCAGACCTGCTGGCCCGGCCGGGCGCTCCCCTGGAACAGGCGCTGGATGCGGACGTGCGGCGTACGGCCGATGGTGGCGAGGATGGTGTCGGCTTTCATGGCGATCCTGGAAGTGGAATTGACGCGATGCCCCATTCTGTCGCCGCCCGAGGGCGCAGAGGTATCGGAAAACCTCACGCGACTTTCCGGGCGATCTCGGAGGGCCCGCCGGCGCGCAGGTGGTACCTTCTGCAGCCTTTTCACACCGGGAGCCTTTTCGCCATGTCCATTGCCCGCCTGCCGAGCCGCCTGGGAACCTGGGGGCTGCTCGCCGCCTCCGCCGCCGCCGTGTCGGCCCACGCGATGGACCTCACGGTCACGATCGAAGGCAAGGACCTCGGCAAGGGCGTGGTGCAGACCGCGCTGTACCGCGGCGCCGAGGGCTGGCTGAAGGACAAGCCGGTCCGCGGCGAAACCGTCCGCGCCGGTGCGGACGGCCGGGCCGTCGTCGTGTTCCGCGGCCTGGAGCCGGGCCGCTACGGCCTGTCGGCCTTCCACGACGAGAACGCCGACGGCAAGCTCGACACCTACCCGCTCGGCATTCCCCGGGAGGCCTACGGCTTCAGCCGCGATGCGCGCGGCCTGTTCGGCCCGCCCTCGTTCGACGCGTCGGCGATCGACCTGCAGAAGGACACGGCCATCACGGTGCAGGTGAAGTAGGGCCGACGTCGCCCCCGGCAGGCGCCGGTCGCCCGACGCCGCCGGCTACACGCCGAAGATCGCGCGGGTGAGCCGGGGCAGCGTCCTGTCGGCGGGCATCGCCTGGGCCAGGCAGCTGCGGGCCCGCTCGACATGCGACTGCAGCCGCTGCCGCGCGGGCGCATGGCCGAGCAGCGAGACGAGGTTCGACTTGCCCGCGTCCTGGTGGCAGTCCTTGCCCAGCGCGGCCGGCTCCATCTCCACGTCGGCCAGGTCGTCGGCCAGCTGGAACGCCTGGCCCAGGTGGCCGGCGGCCTCGCGCATCAGGTCGCGGGTACGGGCGGTGGCGCCGGCGGCCAGGCCCGCCAGCTCGAAGGCGGCGGCGAACAGGGCGCCGGTCTTTTGCTCGTTGGTGGCGCTGGCCGCGTCGGTGGTGCAGGCGGTGCCGGCTTCGTGCAGGTCGCGGTACTGGCCGGTGACCAGGCCGTCGAGGCCGACCGCATCCGACAGCACGCCGACCATTTCGGTGCGCACCAGCGGCGCCACGTGCGGGGCGGTGGCGGTGGTGCGCCAGGCGCAGGCCAGCAGGGCCACCGCGGCGAGCATCGCCACGTCTTCGCCGAAGGCCACATGCACCGTCGGCTGGCCACGGCGCAGCTGCGCGTCGTCCATGCAGGGCATGTCGTCCAGGAAGAGGGAGGCGGCGTGCACCATCTCCAGCGCGCAGGCCACGTCGACCAGCTTGTACGGGTCGAGCCCCAGGCCCTTGGCCGACACCAGCAGCAGCAGCGGGCGCACCCGCTTGCCCGGCGCCAGCGTGCCGTAGCGCATCGCCGCCGCCACCCGGTTCTGGCCGTCGGCGGGCAGCAGCGCGGCGAGCCGGTCCTCGACCGTGGCCCGCAACCCGGCCATCAACAGCTCCTCGCCGTCCTCGCGTCGCGCGGTCGCATTCACAGGCGGCAAGGTTCCGGGATTGACGAGCATGGACGTGGTGGAAAGTATGGCAAAGGCGCTTAGCGTACACACCTTAGCCAAAAAGCGGTGACGAGGGGTCTGGCGGGCACAATCGCGCCCACGTCCTACGTTTCCGGTTGACACAATAGCCGTCGCACCTTCCCGGCACTGCCGCGGCGCCACATCCCATGCACTTCGCCTTCATCGCCCCTCCTTTCACCAGCCATGTCCGGGCGCTGGAAGCGCTCGCCGCGGTGCTGCTGGAGCGGGGGCACCGCGTCAGCTGGATGCACCAGGCCGACGTGGGCGGGGTGCTGCGCGACCGGCGCATCGATTTCCACGCGGTCGGCGCGGTCCGCCATCCGCCGGGCAGCCTGGAAGCCCTGGTCGCGCGCGCCGCCCGGCCGGGCGGGCCGCTCGGCCTGCGGCGGGTGATCCACGACGTGGCCGACGGCACCGACATGCTGTGCCGGGAAGCGCCGGCGCTGCTGGAGCGCCTCGGCGTCGACGCCATCGTGGCCGACCAGATGGAGGCCGCCGGCGGCCTGATGGCCGACGGCCTGGGCATTCCGTTCGTCTCGGTCGCCTGCGCGCTGCCGGTCAACCGCGACCCGCGGGTGCCGCTGCCGGTCATGCCCTGGGGCTATGCCGCCGACGAGCGCGGCGAGCACCTCAACGAAGGCAGCGCCCGTGTCTACGACTGGCTGATGACGCCGCATGCCAAGGTGATCGGCCACCATGCGGCGCGCTTCGGCCTGAAAGACCGGCACACGCTGTCGGACTGCCTCTCCACCCGCGCGCAGATCAGCCAGACGACCGCCGGATTCGAATTCCCCCGCTCCGCGCCGGAGCCGTACTTCCACCACGTCGGCCCGCTGCGCGGCGCGCGGGCCGGAGAGCCGCCGCTCGACCTGCCGCTGGACCCGTCGCGGCCCTTCGTCTTCGCCTCGCTTGGCACGCTGCAGGGCGGCCGCTACCCGCTGTTCAAGCGGATCGCCCAGGCCTGCCGGGCCGAGGGCCTGCAGCTGCTGGTGGCCCACTGCGACCGCCTGGGGCCGCGCGACGCGGCCGCGCTGCTGCGCCACGGCGCCACCGCGGTCACCGGCTTCGCGCCGCAGCGCTCGGCGCTGGACCGGGCCGACGTGGTGGTGACCCACGCCGGCCTCAACACCGCGCTCGACGCGCTGGAGGCCGGCACGCCGCAGTTGGCCCTGCCGATCGCCTTCGACCAGCCGGGCGTGGCCGCGCGCATCGTGCATGCCGGCACCGGCCTGCGGGTGCTGCCGCCGCTGGCCGGCGTCGGTGCGCTGCGGCGCACGCTGCGGCGGCTGCTGGACGAGCCGTCCTTCGCCGAGCGCAGCCGTGCCCTCGGCGACGAGATCGGCGTCTCGGGCGGTGCGGCGCAGGCGGCCGACATCACCGAAGCCGCGCTGGCGCCCCGCACTGCGGCTTCGGCGCCCCCCGACGCCGCCGCCGTGCGCGATGCCCGGAGCCCCGCCCGTGCCTGATGCGCCCGTCGCGACCGCGCTCGATGCCGACCTGATCCTGGTCGGCGGCGGCCTGGCCAACGGCCTGATCGCGCGGCGCCTGCGGCTCGCCCATCCCGACCTGCGGGTGCTGCTGCTGGAGGCCGAGCCGGCGCTCGGCGGCAACCACACCTGGTCCTTCCATTCGACCGACCTGGGCGCCGCGCAGCGGGCGTGGATGGATCCGCTGATCACCTACCGCTGGGATGCGCACGACGTGGCCTTTCCCGGCTACCGCCGGCGCCTGCCGGGCGGCTACAACAGCGTCACCTCCGGGCGCTTCGACGCCACGCTGCGTGCCGAGCTGGGCGACGCGGTGCGCTGCGGCACCCCGGTCGATGCGGTCACGCCCACCACGGTGCGCCTGGCCGGCGGCGGCCTGCTGCGGGCCCGCGCGGTGATCGACGGCCGGGGCCATCCACCGGCCGCGCACCTGGCGCTGCGGTTCCAGAAATTCCTGGGCCAGGAGCTGCAGCTGGCGGCCCCCCACGGCCTGACCGCGCCGATGCTGATGGACGCGACCGTCGACCAGGTCGACGGCTACCGCTTCGTCTACCTGCTGCCCTTCACCGCCGACACGGTGCTGGTCGAGGACACGGTGTATGCCGACGGCGCCACCCTGTCGCGCGACCTGCTGCGCGGCCACATCGCCGACTATGCCGCTGGACAGGGCTGGACGGTGGCGAAGGTGCTGCGCGAGGAAGAGGGCGTGCTGCCGATCGCCCTGGCGGGAGACGCCGATGCGCTCTGGCGCGGCATGGGCGGCGTGCCGCGGGCCGGGCTGGCCGCGGCGCTGTTCCACCCCACCACCGGCTATTCGCTGCCGCAGGCGGTGCGGCTGGCCGACCACCTGGCCGCATTGCCGCGCGCCGCGTTCGACGACTGCCGCACCGTGCAGGCGGCGGTGCAGGCCCATGCGCTCGGCCATTGGCGTGCGACCGGCTTCTTCCGCGTGCTCAACCGCATGCTGTTCCTGGCCGCGGCACCCGCTGCGCGGCGCAAGGTGATGGCACGTTTCTACCGCCTGCGCGGCCCGCTGATCGCACGCTTCTACGCCGGCCGATCCTCGTGGCTGGACAAGGCCCGCATCCTCACCGGCCGCCCGCCGGTGCCGCTGGGCGCGGCCCTGCGGGCGGTGCTCTCGCCGGTTCCCGCGGCGCCCTCCGTGCCCCCTCCGCCGCCCCCCGACGGGGCGTCTCCAACTTCTCGCGTGGCACCCATCCCATGACATCTTCGACAGCTTCCCCGCCCACCGCCGCGGTCATCGGCGCCGGTTTCGGTGGCCTGGCACTCGCGATGCGGCTGCAGGCCGCCGGCGTGCGCACCACCCTCTTCGAATCCCGCGACAAGCCCGGGGGCCGCGCCTACGTCTACCACGACCAGGGCTTCACCTTCGACGCGGGGCCGACGGTGATCACCGATCCGTCGGCGCTCGAAGAGCTGTTCGCGCTCACCGGCCGCCGGATGTCCGACTATGTGGAACTGCTGCCGGTCGAGCCCTTCTACCGGCTCTGCTGGGAGGACGGCACCCACCTCGACTACGCGAACGACCAGGCCGCGCTCGACGCGCAGATCCGTGCCCGGTCGCCGCGCGACGTCGAGGGCTACCAGCGCTTCCTGGCGTACTCCCGCGCGGTGTTCGAGGAGGGCTACCGCAAGCTCGGCACCGTGCCCTTCCTGCAGTTCCGCGACATGGTCGCCGCCGGCCCGGCGCTGGTGAAACTGCAGGCCTGGCGCAGCGTCTACAGCATCGTGTCGAAGTTCATCGAGGACGAGAAGCTGCGGCAGGTGTTCTCGTTCCATTCGCTGCTGGTCGGCGGCAACCCGTTCCAGACCAGCTCGATCTACGCGCTGATCCATGCGCTGGAGCGCGAGTGGGGCGTCTGGTTTCCGCGCGGCGGCACCGGCGCGCTGGTGCAGGGCATGGTGCGCTGCTTCGAGGACATGGGCGGCACGCTGCGCCTGTCGACGCCGGTGGAGCGCATCGAGGTCGAGGCGGGCCGGGTCACCGCGGTGGTGGCCGGCGGGCAGCGCCAGGCTTTCGACCAGGTGGCCTCCAACGCCGACGTGGTGCACACCTACGAGCGGCTGCTGGGCCACACCCCTCGGGGCGCGGCCGAGGCCCAGCGGCTGCGCGGCAAGCGCTTCAGCATGTCCCTTTTCGTGGTGCACTTCGGGCTGTCGCGGCCGCAGCCGCAACTCAAGCACCACACGGTGTGCTTCGGCGAGCGCTACCGCGAGCTGATCCACGACATCTTCCACGGCAAGGAAATCCCGGCCGATTTTTCGCTGTACCTGCATGCGCCCTGCGCCACCGATCCGTCGCTGGCGCCGCCGGGCTGCTCCAGCCACTACGTGCTGGCGCCGGTGCCGCACCTGGGCAACGCCGACGTCGACTGGAGCGTGGAGGGCCCGCGGCTGCGCGACCGCATCTTCGACTACCTGGAGCAGCACTACATCCCCGGCCTGCGCGAGAGCCTGGTCACCTGCCGGATGTTCACGCCCGACGACTTCCACAGCGAGCTCAACGCCCACCTGGGCTCGGCCTTCTCGCTGGAGCCGGTACTCACGCAGAGTGCCTGGTTCCGGCCGCACAACCGCGATGCGGACATCCCCAATCTCTACATCGTCGGCGCCGGCACCCATCCGGGCGCGGGCGTCCCGGGCGTGGTGGGGTCGGCCAAGGCGACGGCGGGCCTGATGCTCGAGGCGCTTCCATGACGGCCACCCCGGCCGCCTTCGAAGACAAGGTCGTCGCCCACGGGGCCGAGGCGATCCGGGTGGGATCGCACAGCTTCGCGGCCGCCGCGCGGCTCTTCTCGCCGCCGGTGCGCGCGGGCGCGGTGATGCTCTACGCCTGGTGCCGCCACTGCGACGACGTGGTCGACGGCCAGGTGTCGGGCCACGGCCAGGTCGACGGCGCGCGCGACGACGGCGCCGCCCGCCTGGCCGAGCTGCGGGAGCGGACGCGCCGCGCCTGCGCCGGCCGGCCCGGCGACGACCCGGTGTTCCGGGGCATCGCCGAGGTCGTGCGCCGCCACGGCATCCGGCCGGTGTACCTGGAGCAGCACCTGGACGGCTTCGCGATGGACGTGGCCGGGCACCGCTACACCACGCTCGACGACACGCTGGGCTACTGCTGGCGGGTGGCCGGCGTGGTCGGGGTGATGATGTCCCAGATCATGGGCCGCAGCGAGCCGGCGGTGCTCGACCGGGCCTGCGACCTGGGCATGGCGTTCCAGCTGACCAACATCGCCCGCGACGTGGTCGAGGACGCCGCCATCGGCCGCATCTACCTGCCCGCCGAATGGCTGGCCGCCGAGGGTCTGCCCGCCGACGCCACCCTGGCCGAGCCGCGCTACCGCGCGGCGCTGGCCCGCGTGGCCCAGCGCCTGGTCGATGCGGCCGAGCCGTACTACGACTCGGCCGCCGCGGGCCTGCCCGCACTGCCGCTGCGCTCGGCCTGGTCGATCGCCACCGCCCGCAGCGTCTACCGCGCCATCGGCCGCAAGGTGCAGGACCGGGGTGCCGCCGCCTGGGACCGGCGCGCGTCCACCACCGGGACCGAAAAAGCGATGTGGGTGGCCGCCGCCGCCGCGCAGGCGGTGGCGTCGCGGATGCGCAGCCCGTCGTCGTCGCGCGACGCGGGGCTGTTCCGCCGGCCGGTCTAGCCGCGCAGGGGCGCGTCGGGCTTTTGCTGCTGCTGTTGCTGCGTGCGCAGCTCCTGGATGCGCAGCCGCAGCTGCTCGGGCGCCGGTGCCCACAGGAAGCCGAACGACACGCAGCCCTCCCGCCCCTGCACCGCATGGTGCAGCCGGTGCGCCTGGTAGAGCCGCTTCAGGTAGCCGCTGCGCGGCACCCAGCGCCAGGGCCAGCGCTTGTGGACCAGCCCGTCGTGCACGAAGAAGTACAGGGCGCCGTACAGCGTCATGCCGGCGCCGATCCACTGCAGCGGCCAGCGGCCCGCCGTGCCGAGGGCGATCAGCACGATCGCGAAGCCGGCGAACACCACCGCGTACAGGTCGTTCTTCTCGAACCAGCCGTGGGTTTTCTCGTGGTGCGACCGGTGCCAGCCCCAGCCCCAGCCGTGCATCACCCACCGGTGCGCCGCCCAGGCGAAGACTTCCATGCCGACGACGGTGGCGAGGACGATGCCGATCGACACCAGGGTGGTGCGCATGGAGACTCCAGTGGAAAGCGGGCGGGGGTGGGCCGGACGGGCGGGTAGCCCGCCGAGTATGCCGCCGCGCCGGCCGTCCCCGTGCCGGCCCCGCCGCCGCCCGCACCGGCATCGCGGTTTCCAGCGCGCCGCACTGCGATAATCCGCGGGTGAAGTCCGCCGGACCGCCGCTGGTGCATGTCTCGAAAGAGCGCACTGGAGGAACGTCCGGACTGCACAGGACAGCGCAGGAGCTAACGGCTCTCCACCGCGAGGTGAGGATCAGAGCAACAGAGACGAGTCCGAGAGGGATGCAGGCCACCGAAGGTGTTCTGTGGGTGCCGGCGAAAGCCGGCAGTCGGCTGGCGCAAGCCAGTCGGCCCGGGCGCAAGCCCGGAGCCCACAGCCACCCCGAGCGGGCTGCGCCCGCTCGGGGTGAAACGGGCAATCTCTGCGCGCAGCAACACCAAGTAGGCCAGCGTCGATGTGGTTCCGCAGAGCTGGCGGGTAGGTGGCATCGAGCCGGGTGGGCGACCCCCGGCCCAGAGTAATGGCGGTCACGCCGGGCAAGCGCAAGTGCGCCCGGTGCACAGAATCCGGCTTACAGGCGGACTTCACACTTTTTCTTTTTGGTCCTGCGCACGCCCATCGTGCGCAGGACACCACCGCCAGCGCTCCCCCCACAGCGGCTGGCAGTCGCCACTGTGTTTTCCCCCCTCAAGGGAACCCGCGGAACCGGCTCCGCCGGGCCGCCGGGTTCGCCCCCTGAGGGGGAGGCGCCGCAGGCGCATCGGGGGGGAGCTAAAACCTTTCATAAGGCATCAGGTACCGCCACTGCCCCGGCTCCAGCCCCGAGAGCGCCATGCGGCCGACACGGATGCGCTTCATCGCCCGCACCTTCAGCCGCACCGTCTCGCACATCTGCGCCGCCTGGCCGGGCCAGTGGCCCTTCATCGCGAAGCGCAGGCCGGTCGTGCCCTCGCCGCTGCGGCTGATGCTGACCTTGGCGGGCAGCATGGCGCGGCCATCCACCACCGGCGCGCGGTTGAGCCACTCCAGCGCTTCGGGCGAGACCTCGCCGCCCACCTCGACGATCAGCTCGTGCTCGACGAAAGCGGCTTCCTCCAGCAGCTTGCGCTGGATGCGCGGGTCCTGGGTGAACACGATCAGGCCCGACGCGGCCGTCTCCAGCGGCGTCACGCAGACCTGCTGCGCGAAGTGCCGGTGCAGGCCGCGCTCGGTCGACCGGTCCTGCGCCGAGCGGTTGATCGGCTGCAGCAGCTGCAGCGCCGGGCCCTCGCGGCCGGGCTGGGCGCCGGCCTCGAAGCCGATCGGCTTGTGCATCAGCATCGTCACCGGCAGCGACGGGCCGGGCCGGGCCTTCGGGTCCACCGCGACCTGCTGCGCCGGGTGCACCCGCTCCTGGGGCACGTCGACCATCACGCCGTCCACCGTCACCCATCCGCCCTCGATCAGCTGCTCGGCCTCGCGGCGCGAGCAGCCGCGCTGGGCGGCCAGGTGTTTGGCGAGGCGGAGGGTTTCGGTCATGGTGGGTACGGCTGCGGGAAGCGACAGGCAAAAGGGCCAGTGTAGGCGCGGCGCCGGCAACCTCTGTCTGCTGCTATCGTTTATATAGCTGGTAGCCGGCGCTGTAGGCCGGCTGGAGGCTTGTTTCAACCGACAGCATCGACCGGGACGCGCTCAGGGACCAGAGAAAAGCGTTCCGCTGAGCCCGGCGCGGGCGGCCCCCCGCCCAAGTCGGCAAGGCCCCGGCCGACCTTCCCGAAGCCGTCAGCGCGCCGGCTGACCCAGCACCCACTCCGCCAGCACCCGCGCCTCCGCCTCGCTCACCTGCGCCTGCCGCGGCATCACGACGCGGCCCCACTGCCCGACGCTGCCGGTCCGGATGCGGCCGGCCAGGCGGGCCGCAGCGGCGGGGTCCTGCCGGTAGCGCTCGGCGATCTGGGCGAAGCCGGGGCCGACCTGCCGGTGCACGATGCCGTGGCAGGTCATGCACCCCCGGTCCCGGGCCAGTGCCACCGCCGATGCAGCTGTCGGCGTCTGCGCGACCGCCGCCCCGGTGCCGGCAAGGATCGAAACAGCGACCACCCATGCCGAAGAAAAATAAAAGCGCATCGGCCCATTCTGCGCGTCGGTATCCGCCTGCTCCTACACACCGCCGAAGGTGTGAAAGAAGCGTAGCGAGCAGCCCCGAGTGTGCGCCGAGGACCGGAGCCGTACTCCCGTACGGTGAGGACCGCAGGCGCGCAATCGGGGCGCGCAGTAGCTTATTTCACACCTTCGGTCAGAGCAGGGGGGTGACGGCTCCGTCCATCGCGAGGATGGCGCCGGTGATGTAGCTGGCCTTGGACGAGGCCAGGAACACCACCGCGTTCGCGATCTCCTCCGGCTCGGCGATGCGGCCCAGCGGCAGGCGGGCGGTGGCGCGCTGCAGCGCCTCGTCGGGGCCGATGCCCTGCAGCCGCGCATCGGCGGCCATGCCTTCCTGCAGCCGTTTGGTCATCGTGAGGCCCGGGTTGACCGCGTTCACCCGCACGCCTTTCGGGCCGTAGGCGGCGGCCATGCCGGCGCTCACCAGCATCAGCGCGGCATTGGCGGCGCCGCCCGGCATGTGGATCGGGCTGGCCACCTTGCCGCCGGCGCCCACCACGTTGACGATGGCGCCGCGGCCGCGCTGTCCCATGCGCTTGACCACCGGGTCCAGCATGTGGATGTAGCTGAAGTACTTGGCGTCCATCGCCTCGTGCCAGGCGGCGGCGTCCAGCTCGTCGGGCGGGGTGCGGCGCGCGGCCCCGGCGGAGTTGACCAGCACATCGACCGGGCCGAAGGCCTGCTCGGCCGCATCCAGCGCGGCGATGGCATGCGCGGACTGGCGCAGGTCGGCGGCGTGGGTGGCGATGTGGGCCTCGCTGCCCGGCACCTGCGCCAGCAGCGACCGGCGGCCGGCCTGCAGGTTGGCGTCGTCGCGCGAGACCAGGGTCACCCGGGCGCCTTCGCGCAGGAAACCCAGCGCGCAGGCCAGGCCGATGCCCTTGCTGCCGCCGGTGACGAGGATGTGGTGGTCGTGGAGTTGCAGGTCCATGGAGAAAATCCTTCGGTTGGATCGGTTGGATCGGTTGGGTTGGAGACCAGGGAAGCGCTGAGCGCGCCCGGGAGAGGGGAGCGGGGCGCGGACCGAGGGCACTAGACCGCGGGCCGACCAGGCGGGCCGTGCCGTGGCTAGACCATCGACCGCAGCCGCTCGACATGCGCGACCAGCGAGCGCTCGGCCACCGGCCACAGCGCCCGCGGCACGTCGCCGTAGGCATGGGCCAGCCAGTCGGCCACCGTGCCGTCGGGCAGGGCCTGCAGCGCGGCCGACACCTTCGCCTCGCGGGCCAGCCGGTGGGCCTTGAGCCGGGCGATGGCGCCGGGCGCGTCGTGCAGCACATGGCCGTGGGCCGGCACGATGAAATCGATGCCGAACTCCGTGCAGGCGGCAGCCAGCACGTCGAGCGAATCCAGGTAGTCGCCCATGTGGCCGTCGGGCGGGTCCACCACGGTGGTGCTGCCGTTGAGCACATGGTCGCCCGAGAACAGCAGGCCGTCCTGCGCCAGCACCAGGCACAGGTGGTTGGCGGCGTGCCCGGGCGTAAAAATAACGGTCAGATCGTGCCCGGGCCCGTATCCCGGAATGGCCAGCTGCTCTCTATTCGATAGCGCCCGGTCGGGCACGAAGCGGCTGTGCGGCCGCGCGGTGGGGGCCGACGGCAGCCCCAGCACCGGCGGCGCCGGCCGGCCGCCCGCCGCGCACAGCGCCTGCAGCGGCCAGGCGCCGGGCGCATGGTCGGGGTGGGAGTGGGTGCAGACGATGGCGCGGATGTCGCCGCCGGCGGCCGCGTGCAGCCGGGCGATGTGGGCGGCGTCGTCGGGGCCCGGGTCGATCGCGACGTAGCCGGTGCCCGGCTCGCCGACCAGGTAGCTGTTGGTGCCGGGGCCGGTCATCGGGCCGGGGTTGGGCGCGGTCAGGCGCAGCACGTTCTTCAGGAGCGGCACCGCGTGCGTGTGCTGCCAGTCCAGCGGATGCGCGATCTGGCCGTCGGGGCAGACCAGGGCCAGCTCGCCGTAGGGCGGGTCGCTTTCCATGTAGCGCGCTTCCTGCCCGCCCAGCAGGCCGGCGCGGGGGCAGCTGGTCCAGAGCGGCCGGCCGTGCGCGCAGGCGGCCAGCAGCGCATCCACATCGTCGAACGGCGCCAGCCGCTGCAGCGTGCGCACCGTCGGGAAGATCATCGAAAAACCGCCGGCCGCATGGCGCGCCAGCGCATCGGCCGGCCGCACCCAGACCGGCTCGAACTGCTCGGCCTCGTCGGCGACTGGCGCCTGGTCGTCGGGCATGCGGGCGACCAGGAAGGGCACGTCGAAGCGGCGCGGCATGTCGCGGTCGGTGATCCAGTGCGCCAGCACGAAGACGGTGTCGGCCGCCAGCACCAGGCCGGCCGCCGCGCACTGCGCCGCGAAGGGCGCCTGGCGGTCGAGCGCGGCGATGTCGGCGGCGCCGGCCGGGCGGCCGTCGCGGTGGCGGGCCAGCAGCACGCCCAGTTCCTCGAAGCTTTCGCGGATCGCGGCGATCGCCTGGGTCAGCTGCAGGTCGTCCTGGTCGGCGCGGCGGGCCGCCAGCGGATGGGCCCGCGCATCGGCCGGGTCGACGACGCCGCCGGGGAACACGAAGGCGCCGGGCGCGAAGCTGGCGGTGGCCGAGCGGCGGGTCATCAGCACCTCCAGGCCCTGGGGCGTGTCGCGCAGCAGCAGCACGGTGGCGGCGGCGCGGGTCGGGGCGGGCGTGCGGGCGGGATGGAGCAGTTGGGAAGGGCGGACCATGCGGTCGATTGTGCGCAGGCCTGCGGGCGCGCGCATCGCGGGCAACCCGCGATGCCGCGGTCCGTCCCGGTGTCGCTCTCCCCGATTCCCGGCCGGCGGCAACGGCAAGGGCAACGGCGGTGGCGGTGGCGGTGGCGGTGGCGGTGATCATCAGCAGCGGGCCACGTTCCGCGTCCTGCGCCATGATGGTGGCAAGGAGGACACGACGATGACGTTGGCGATGGGTTGGAGCGAATGGGCCGGGCTCGACGGCCTGGGGTTGGCGGCGCTGGTCCGCAAGGGCGAGGTCACGCCGGCCGAGCTGGCGCGCCAGGCGGCGGCCGGGGTGGCGCTGACCGATCCGGCGCTGGACGCGGTGGTGGAGCTGTTCGACGACGCGGTGGCCGATCCGCTCTGCGACGGCATGTCGCCCGACGGCGCCTTCGCCGGCACCCCGTTCTTCCTCAAGGACCTGGGCCCGACGCTCGCGGGCCGGCGGCAGGAGATGGGCTCCCGCATGATGCAGGGCCACCGGCCGGCGCACGACAGCTTCCTCGCGGCCAGGATGCGGCGGGCCGGGCTCAACATCATCGGCCGCACCACCACGCCCGAGTTCGGCGTCTGCAGCTCGGTCGAGAACACGCTGCACCTGACCCGCAATCCGTGGGACACCGGCTACACCACCTGCGGCTCGTCGGCCGGCACCGCGGCGATGGTCGCGGCCGGCGTGGTGCCGCTGTCGCACGCCACCGACGGCGGCGGCTCGATCCGCATTCCGGCGGGCGTCAACGGCAACATCGGCCTGAAGGTGTCGCGCGGCGTCTTCTCGCTGGCGCCGCACGCGTCCGACCTGACCGGGCTGGTGTCGATCCAGGGCTGCCACAGCCGCACCGTGCGGGACACCGCCGCCTTCGTCGACCACTGCCGCGGCGGCGCGCCCGGCGAGTTCATGCCGTTCTGGACGCCCGCGCAGTCGTACGGCGGGCTGATCGCCACCGACCCGCGGCCGCTGCGCATCGCGGTGTCGCACGCCTGGGGCGACTGGCGGGCGGTGCCGCACTTCGTGGCCGAGCTGGAGAAGGCGGGCCGGCTGCTGCAGGGCCTGGGCCACCATGTCGAATGGGTGACGCCGCCGCTCGATTTCCGGGCCGCGTTCGCCGCGCAGACCACCTGCTACATCAGCAACTTCGCCCAGGTGATCGAAGGCCACCTGCAGCGGCGCGGGGAGACGCGGCCCGACCCGGACCTGCTGGAGCCGATCAACATCAAGATCTGGGAGGCGGGCCGCGGCATCTCGTTCGCCGAGCGGGCGGCGATGCAGGCGGTCTTCAACACCACCGCGCGGGCCTTCGGCGAGTTCTTCGAAAGCTGGGACATCGTCCTCACCCCGATCACCGCGCTGCCGACCCCGAAGGTCGGCGCCACCGAGTACCTGACGACCAGCACCAACCCGTCGGTGCACGACTGGTTCGACAACCTCTGGCGGAACTTCGCCTACACGCCGCTGGCGAACCTGGCCGGGCTGCCGGGCATCTCGCTGCCCCTGGGCACGCAGGAAAGCGGCCTGCCGCTCGGCATCCAGGCACAGGCCCGCCAGGCGAACGACGGCCTGCTGCTGCAGCTGGCGGCGCAGGTGGAGCGCGCGATCGGCGGCCGCTGGAACGGCGGCCGCCGGCCGGCGGTGCATGTGGCGGGGCAAGGCGGCTAGCTGTGAAGCGTCAAGAGGTTGTTTGCAGATTTGAGTCGGGCGATGGGCGCGATGCGCCCGATGCCGCTGT
>JBHZQV010000022.1:0-74934 GCA_042867185.1 Sphingomonas sp. NCPPB 2930
GGCTGTGCCCGCCATGGCATAGCTGCGTCTGGGGTAGGGGTTATCTCGCGTCGCTCTCGACTTGTGCAACAAAGCCCCTTTCTCAGAAAAAACCCGCCCGGTACTTGCGCACCGGACGGGTTTTTTATTCATGCTTCAAGCCTCGCGGCTGGCGCTTACTGCGTGCCGAATGCCTGCTTCAGCCGCTGGCCGGCGAAGGCCTGGGCGTCACGCGCCTTCTGCACAGCGGCGGCCATGCCGAAGAACTCGTGGGTCGCGCCGTCGTAGAGCTTGCGCTCGACCGGCACGTTGGCCTTGCGCAGGGCGGCTTCCAGCTGGGCGCCGTCGTCGCGCAGCGGGTCGATCTCGGCGTTGATGATGGTCACCGGCGGCAGGCCGGCCAGGTTGGCGTCGACCAGCGAGATGCGCGGGTCCTTCAGGTCGGCCGGCGAGTTGGTGGTGTGCTTGACGAACCATTCGATCATCGGCTTGTTGAGCGGCTTGGCGGCGGCGTACGCGTTGTACGACGGGGTTTCCAGGTTGGTCTGCGCGACCGGGTAGACCGACAGCACGTGCAGCGGCTTCGGCAGGTTGGCATCGCGCGCGGCGATGGCGGTGGCCACGGCCAGGTTGCCGCCGGCGCTCTCGCCCGCCAGGGCCAGCTTGGCCGGGTCGCCCTTCAGGCTGGCGGCGTTGGCGGCCGTCCACTTGTAGGCGGCCAGGGCGTCGTCCCAGGCGGCGGGGAACTTGGCCTCGGGCGCACGGCGGTAGTCCACCGACACGACGACCGCGTTGGCGGATCGGGCCAGCGCACGCGCGCCGCCGTCGTAGACCTTGCGGTCGGCGATCACCCAGCCGCCGCCGTGGAAGTACACGATCACCGGGAACGGGCCGCGGCCCTTGGGGGTGTAGATGCGGGCGGGGAGCTGGCCGGTGGCGCCGGCGACGTTGGTGTCCTTGGCGACGATGCCGGGCACCAGCAGCTCGGGCTTGGTGGGCTGAGCCTGGGCCTTCAGCAGCTTGTTGACCGCGTCGGCGGGCGTGGGCTGCATGCGGGCTTCGGGCGGGGTGAGGGTTTCGATCGGCTTGGGCTTGAGGCTGGCGTGCGCATCGAGCACCGCCTGCATGTCGGCGTCGGGCGCGCCGGCGGCGAAGGCGGGGGTGGCGGCCACCAGGGCGGCGATGGCGGCGGCGGCGCCGATGGCGCGCAGGGACAGGTTCAGAGACATCGCGTTGTGACTTTCGCAGGGGATTGTTTCGACCCATGCATGGGAACGCGGCCGCGGTGCCGGTCCTGCGCGTGGCGAGCCCTCCTTGTCGTCGTCCGCCGGCCGGGCGAGGTGTCGGCGCGCACGGCGGTGGTGCGTCAGCCGAGGCGCGGCGCGGGTGCGGTCAGCGCGGCCCGGCGGTGAACGGCGGCGGCACCGTGGGCGGGGGCGGCACCGCGTCCCCGTCGGTGTCCAGATCCTGGCCCGCAGCGGCGCCGGGGGCCGGCGTGGCGCGGGCCATCCAGGCGATGAGGGACGAGCGCATCGCCTCTTCCACCGACATCTCGATCGGGTGCACCCACTCCACCGGCACGAAGACGGTGTAGCCGCCGATGTTGTAGCCCATCGGCAGGTACACCGCGACGCGGTCGCCGGGCAGGAAGCCTTCGGGCAGGCCGTGCATGCCGCGCCGCGTGACCAGGCCCACCATCTCCAGCTGGTCGCCGGGCCAGCGCAGCAGCACCACCTGCTGGCCCGCCTGCTTGTTGCCCGAGGGCGTGAAATAGTCCGCGAAGCTCTTGAGCGACGAGTACACGCTCTTGACCACCGGGATGTTGGTGAACGGCAGCTCCACGTAGTGCAGCAGCCGCCGCACCCGCGCCTTCGACACCAGGAAGCCCACGCCCACGATGAAGGCCACCGCCAGCACCAGCCCCATGCCCGGCACGTAGAAGCTGCCGATGACCGGCCGCAGCACCACCAGCGCCAGGTCCTCCACCGCGCTCAGGAACAGCCAGAGCAGGTAGAGGGTCAGTACCACCGGCAGCACGGTGATCAGGCCGCGGAGGAAGTACTGGGTGAAGCGTTTCATGGTCATGGCGGGCAGGCGTCGGGAGGTGGGGGCGCAGCATACCCCGCGGCCGGTGAAGGGCGTGTTGCACGGCGTGTGCGGCAGGGGCGCAGCGCGGCGGCCTCGTGCTTAAATCCGCCCCTTGTCTGCCCTGCCGCCCTCCCCCCTGCTCCCGGACGCCGTCGCCCCGCCCGGCGCCGCCGCCGCCGCGCCCCGCAAACGCCAGGGCCGCGAGCGCATCCTGGCCGCGATCCGCGAGGCGGCGATCGCCGAGTTCAGCCTGCACGGCCTGCGCGGCGCCTCGACCCAGGCGATCGCCGAGCGGGCCGGCCTCACCAAGCCCCAGCTGCACTACTACATCCACGGCAAGGACGAGCTGTACGAGGAACTGCTGCAGTCGGTGCTGCAGGGCTGGTCGCACGCCTTCGCCTTCGACGAGACGGCCGACGACCCGAAGCGGGTGCTGTCGGAGTACATCCGCAAGAAGATGGATTACGCGCTGGACAACCCCGGCCTGTCGCGCATCTTCACCAGCGAGGTGATCGCCGGCGGCGCGCACCTGCACAAGTACTGGCCCCAGGCCCGCGCCTCCACCGACCAGAAGGTGCGGCTGATCGACGGCTGGATCGCCCGCGGCCTGCTGCGGCCGCTGGACGCGCGGCTGCTGCTGATGCAGATCTGGGCCATGACCCAGCACTACGCCGACTACGGCGTGCAGGTGCGGGTGATGCTGCACCTGCCGCCCGACGCCCCGATCGACCGCGCCCCCATCGTGCGCCAGATCACCGATTCCGTGCTGCTGGCCTGCGGCCTCGCACCAGACTGACGCCACGGCGCCGCGCCGGCGCCCGCCCCTTCCCGTAGCCCGGCCGCCGGCGGCCTTGGCACGCCGCTTGCATGAATCTGACCGTTCGATCAAATCAAACGGTCAGAAAAGATGCGCATCCTCGTCGTCTACTGCCACCCGGTGGAGACCAGCTACCACGCCAGCCTGCACGCCGAGGTGCTGCGCAGCCTGCGGGCGGCCGGCCACGAAGTGGACGACTGCGACCTGTACGCCGAGGATTTCGACCCGGTGCTCTCCCGCGCCGAGCGCCTGGGTTATCACGAAGTGCCCGCCAACCGCCTGCCGGTGCAGCGCTACGTGGAGCGGCTGGAACGGGCCGAGGCGCTGGTCTTCTGCTTCCCGACCTGGTGCTTCGGCCTGCCGGCGATGCTGAAAGGTTTCTGCGACCGGGTGCTGGTGCCGGGGGTGGCCTTCGATATATCCGACCCACAGAACGTGAAGCCGGCGCTGACCCACATCCGCCGGATCGGCGCGGTGGTGACCTATGGCCGGCCGCGCTGGATGGCCTGGTGGATGGGGGACCCGCCGCGCAAGGTGGTGACGCGGTATTTGCGGATGCTGACCGGGGGGCGGGCGCGGGTGGAGTACCACGCGCAGTACCACATGAATGTGGCGACCACAGCGGTGTTGGAGGGGTTTTTGGCGCGGGTGGGGCGGGCCTTCGGGGGGTGGCGATGAGGGGCGGGCGAGTCGCTCGGCTGGGCTCTTCTGCCTTGCTCCTTCTCACCTTGGGGGAGGGTGGGGGTGGGGGCCGCGCCCGGCTGATGGATGGCGCTGCTGTTTGTGGCTGGGCTGCGGCTTTCGGGTCCGGAGGCGGGGAATTCGCCCCCGCGGGCGAGTCCCTTTCTTTGCTTCGCCAAAGAAAGGAACCAAAGAAAGGCGACCCCGCTGCGGCGGTCCGGCTGCGCCGGACTGCTCTGCGGTACTCGCGGTCGGCGGGGTCCCGCTCCAACTCGCTGCGCTGCGCTCCGCTCAAACAATCGCGGGCCCTCATCCGCCGCCCGCTGCGCTCCTCGACGCCGCAGAGGGGAGGGGGAGCGGGAGCGGGGTCCACACGGGCCGTCGCTGCGCTCGGCCTGGGGGTGCCTTTGCTTCGCTCGGCACGGGGGGTGGGTTGGTGCTTCGCTCGGCAAACTGGCTCTTCGGTTTTACTGCCTCTTGCTCGGGGGGAGAGAACTGGGGCGAGGCCAGCCCGGGCCATCGTCGCAGCACCCTTTTGCACGAACGCTACTAAATCCATAGCTAACAGTCGGCGCTGGATGACGGCTACAGCCACATTTGATTCAAACATCTGGCCCAGTGCCCGTGCCCGTGCCGGTGCCGGTGCCACTTTCGCTCCCCGGCGTAACTGCCGCGTAGCGGGCAGGAGCCGAGGGGCTGCGCTCCCGCTCCCCCTCCCCTCGGGATGCGCCGAGGAGCGCAGCGGCAGGCGGAATAAGGGCCGCGCATGTTTGAGCGCAGCGAGTTTGCGCGGACCCCGCCTGGCGCGAGCACCGCAGGTTGCCCGCAGCGCAGCGGAGGGTCGCAGCACGTGGGGTCGCCTTTTCTTGGTTACTTCTTTTGGCGAAGCAAAAGAAGTGACTCGCCCGCGGGGGCGACATCCCCGCCTCCACCCTCAACACGTGCAGTGTTGCATCGAACAGCAGCACCACACAAAAGCCGGTCGCGCAGCCCTCACCCCCACCCCCTCCCAGGGGAAGAGGGCGCCATACCCCCCGCTGGCAACCACCCGCCGCTAGCCCCCCACACCATGCCCACCACCCTCCTCCACCAGGCCCGCCTCCCCCGCTGGCTCCTCCCCCCCGACTGGCCCCGCCTCCCCTCCGGCCAGCCCGCCCTCGCCGACATCCACCTCGGTGCCGACGGCCGCATCGCCCGCACCACCCCCGCGCTGGACCCGGCCCCGGTGCCGCCGGCCGCCGGCGTCCACCACCTCCACGGCGCCCCCGTCCTCCCCGGCCTGGTCGACGCCCACACCCACCTCGACAAATCCTTCACCCTGCCCCGCATGGGCACCGTCCAGCCCGGCCTGCTGGGCGCGATCGAGGCCATGATGGCCGACCGCGCCCACTGGACGCCTGCCGACATCCACGCCCGCGCCTCCAAGGCGCTGCAGTGGGCCTGGCAGGCCGGCGTGACCCGGCTGCGCACCCACTGCGACTGGTGGGAGCCCGACGCGGTGCCGGTCGCATGGGACGTGCTGCGCGGCCTGGCCGAGGAATGGCGCGGCCGCATCGTGCTGGAACGGGTCAGCCTGATGCCGCTGCACCTGTTCGCCGACGCCGCCACCGCCGACGCGCTGGCCCGCACGGTCGCCGCCAGCGGGCCCGGCGCGCTGCTGGGCGGCTTCGTGCACTCGACCAACTGGGACCCGCGGGCGCTGGTGCACCTGCTGGACGCGGCGGCGCGCCACGACCTCGACCTGGACCTGCATGTCGACGAAGAGCTGCACCCCGGCGCGCAAGGGCTGCTGCACATCGCCCGCCACCTGAAGGCCATCGGCTACCGGGGCCGCGCGGTCTGCGGCCACACCTGCGCGCTGGCGGCCAAGCCCGAGGCCGAGGCGCTGGCGGTGCTGGACGCGGTGGCCGACGCGCCGATCACCCTGGTCACCCTGCCGCTCACTAACCTGCTGCTGCAGGACGCGGTCACCGGCCGCAGCCCGCGCCAGCGCGGCCTGACGCTGGTCAAGGAAGCGCGCGCCCGCGGCATCCCGGTGCTGGTCGCCAGCGACAACGTGCAGGACCCGTTCTGCCCGGTCGGCAGCTACGACCCGGTCGAATCGCTGGCCGCCGGCGTGCTGGCCGCGCAGCTGGGCCAGCCCTTCGACACCTGGACCGATGCGCTCTGCCGCGCCGACTGGCTGGGCCGCGCCCCCGGCCGGCTGCCGCTGCAGCCGGGCGATGCGGCCGACCTGGTCGTCTTCACCGCGGCCGACGCCTGGGGCTTTCCCTCGCGCAGCCAGCCGCGCACCGTGTGGCGCGCCGGCGTGCCGCTGACCCCCACCACCCACACCACCGCCGCGGCCTCCGTGCGGGCCGCGACCGCAGGAGCCCTGGCATGACCGGCGCACAACCCCTGGCCCACTACGCCGCCTACCGCCGGATCGGCGACATGGTCTACCTCTCGGGCGTGATCCCGGTCGACCCGGCGGCCGGCCTCATCGTGCGCGGCTTCGCCGACATCCCGCGCGACGCGGCCGACCGCATCGGCCGCACCGGCGAGTTCTCGACCGACGCCAAGCAGGGCCCGATCCTGGCGCAGAGCTGGATGGTGCTCGACCTGGTCCGGCAGACGGTGGAGTCCGCCGGCGGCCGGATGGAAGACGTCTTCAAGCTGGTGCAGTACTTCCGCAACCTCGACCACTTCCCGCTCTACAGCACGGTGCGCCGCCAGTTTTTCCCCGAGGTGTCACCCGCCTCCACCGTCGTCGAGGTGCGCGGCCTGATGCCGACCGCCGACGTGCTGATCGAAGTGGAAGCGACAGCCCACATCCCGCTGCGTTGACCGTTCGCAAGCCTTCCAGAAAGAACCCCAATGCTCCACGGCTACACCCCGCCCCACCGCTTCCTGCCCTACCTGAGCTGGACCGACGTCGATGCGCTGCCCGACCGCGAGAACACAGTGGTGGTGCTGCCCTGCGGCGCCATCGAGCAGCACGGGCCGCACCTGCCCTGCTCGGTCGACAGCGTCATCTCGGCCGGCGTGATCGGCCGCGCGCTGGCGCTGCTGCCGGCCGAGGTCCCGGCCTTCGCGATGGCGCCGATCACCTACGGCAAGTCGGAAGAGCACCTGCACTTCCCCGGCACGATGACGCTGACCGGCACCACGCTGCTGGCCACCATCGTCGAGATCGGCGAATCGGTCTACCGCTCGGGCTTTCGCAAGCTGGTGTTCGCCAACGGCCACGGCGGCCAGCCGCAGGTGCTGGAGATGGCGGCGCGCGAGCTGCGGCTGCGCCACGGCGACTTCGTGGTGATTCCGCACGGCGTCTCGCGCCTGCCCAACGCGTCGAGCCGGCAGGTCAGCGAGCAGGAAAAGAAGCTCGCGATGCACGCCGGCCATTCCGAGACCGCGCTGATGCTGGCGCTGGCGCCCGACACGGTGCACATGGAGCGTGCGGTGGCCGCGATGCCGCCGGTGTTCCCGATCAGCCTGCTCTCGCCCGACGGCCGCCCGGCCTGCGCCTGGACGGCGCGCGACTTCGGCCCCACCGGGATCATCGGCGACCCGACCACCGCCACGGCGGAGCAGGGCACCGAGATCCTCGAGACGCTGGCCGCCAGCTGGGTGCAGGTGCTGACCGAGCTGCATGCCCTGCGCTGGGTGGTGCGGCACGAAGCCACCTGGGAGCGCGGCCACCACACCGGCTTCGTCCAGACCGCGGCGGGGCTGGCCGCGCCGGCCTGAGCGGCGCGCTCCTTGCATCGCACACCGCATCTTTCCCACCCCCTCCACCACGTTCCACCGAAAGGGCTTCCCATGCGCAACCGCTCCGCTTTCCGCCTCGGCTCCCTCGCCCTCGCACTGGCTGCCGCCACCGGCGCCGCCCAGGCCCAGGCGCCCGAGAAATTCGTCTACATGACCAACTGGTACGCGCAGGCCGAGCACGGCGGCTTCTACCAGGCGATCGCCACCGGCCTCTACCAGAAGGCGGGCCTCGACGTGACGGTGAAGATGGGCGGCCCGCAGGTCAACATCGTGCAGATCATGGCCGCCGGCCAGGCCGACTGCGTGATGGGATCGAGCGACCTGCAGATGATGCAGGTGCGCGAGGGCGGCGTGCCGGTGACCACCGTCGCCGCCGTGTTCCAGAAGGACCCGCAGGTGCTGATCGCCCACGAGGACGTCACCAGCTTCGAGCAGCTCAAGGGCAAGACCATCCTGATCGCCCAGTCGGCCAACCGCGGGTACTGGCCGTGGCTCAAGGCCAAGTACGGCTTCACCGACAGCCAGACGCGGCCCTACACCTTCAACATCCAGCCCTTCGTCGCCGACAAGAACACCGCGCAGCAGGGCTACCTGACGTCGGAGCCCTACGCGATCCAGAAGGCCGGCGTGAAGGCCAACACGCTGATGTTCAGCGACCACGGCTTCCCGGCCTACGCCACCACCGTGACCTGCATGGACAAGACGCTCAAGGACCGCGCCAAGGCGGTCGCCGCGTTCGTCAAGGCCTCGGCCGAGGGCTGGAAGAGCTACCTGGCCGACCCGGCGCCCGGCAACGCGCTGATCAAGAAGGACAACCCCAACATGACCGACGAACAGCTGGCCTACAGCGTCGCCAAGCTCAAGGAGCTGGGCATGGTCACCGGCGGCGACGCGGCCACGCAGGGCATCGGCACGATCACCGACGCGCGCGCCAAGGCCAGCTACGACTTCCTGGTGTCGGCCAAGCTGCTCGACCCCGCCAAGACCGACCTGGCCAAGACCTACACCACCGCGTTCATCAAGGACGCGAAGGTCCTTCCTTGAGCTCTCCCCCAGGCTTCGCGCACTTCGTGTCGCTTCGCCAACCCCCTACCGGGGGCAACACCAGCGGCCCGGCATAGCCGGTTCCGCGGTGTTCCACGACAAGGCCGTACAAAGAGAACTGCCCTATGAACCACCTCGAACCCGACACCCTTGCGCCTTCGGCGGCGCAGGCGAACGCCATGCCGGCGGTGGACATCCTCTCCGTCGAGAAGACCTACCCCAACGGCACGCAGGCGCTGCTGCCGGTGGATCTGCGCATCGAGGAGGGCGAGTTCGTCACCCTGCTCGGCCCCTCGGGCTGCGGCAAGAGCACGCTGCTGAAGATGGTGGCCGGCCTGCTGGAGCCCACCGACGGCCGGCTGCTGCTCTGGCGCAAGCCGGTGGAGCAGCTGGACACGACCGGCCGCAAGATGGCCTTCGTGTTCCAGTCGCCCACGCTGATGCCCTGGGCCAGCGTGCGCACCAACGTGCGGCTGCCGCTGGACCTGGCGGGCGTGGAGCGCAAGGCGGCCGATGCGCGCGTCGCCGAGGCGCTGGCGCTGGTGGGCCTGGCGAAGTTCGCCGACGCGCTGCCCCGGGCGCTGTCGGGCGGCATGCAGATGCGCGTCTCGATCGCGCGCGGCCTGGTGACGCAGCCCGACCTGCTGCTGATGGACGAGCCCTTCGGCGCGCTCGACGAGATCACCCGCCACAAGCTCGACGCCGAGCTGCTCGACCTGTGGCGCCGCAAGAAGCTCACCGTGGTCTTCGTCACCCACTCGATCCACGAGGCGGTGTTCCTGTCGAGCCGCGTGGTGATGATGGCCGCCCGGCCGGGCCGGGTGGTGGAGCAGTTCAGCATCGACGCGCCCTACCCGCGCACCGCCGATTTCATGGTCTCGCCGGAGTTCGCCCGCTATGCGCGGCAGCTGCAGGACAGCCTGCTGCGGGCCAGCGAGAGCACCGAGGAGGAGGCGGCATGAGCGCCCGACCGACCCTTCTGCGCAGGGCCCGCATCGCCCCGCGCCGCACGGAGGTGGCCCGATGAGCGCCATGCAGCAAGCACGGAGTTTTCCGGCAGAGGCGCCGGCGGCATCGGCCGACCCGATGCAGGCCGCGGTGCCGGCAATGCCGGTGGCTGCGGTGCCCGTAGCACCGGTCTTCCGCGCGCCGCCCGCCGGCTGGAAGCCGCCGGCCCGCGCCGCGGTGCGGGTGCCGCTGATGCAGCAGCCCCGGGTGCAGCGCGTGGTGTATCCGCTGCTGGTCGGCGTGGTGCTGGTGGCCGTCTGGCAGGCCCTGGTCACCGGGCTGGAGCTGCCGCCCTACCTGGTGCCCTCGCCGCTGCTGATGCTGCAGACGCTGTTCACCGACTGGGCGCCGCTGGGCCTGGCGCTGTGGGTGACGGTGAAGATCACGCTGCTGGCCTTCGTCGCCGCCACGGCGATGGGCGTGCTGGTGTCCTTCGTCTTCGTGCAGAGCCGGCGGATCGAGACGGCGCTGTTCCCCTATGCGGTGCTGCTGCAGGTCACGCCCATCGTGGCGGTGGCGCCGCTGATCATCATCTGGGTGCGCGACCCGCTCGCCTCGATGGTGATCTGCGCGACGCTGGTGGCGCTGTTCCCGATCATCAGCAACACCACGCTGGGCCTGCGCAGCATCGACCCCGACCTGCTCGCCTACTTCCAGCTGAACCGTGCCGGCCGCTGGCAGCAGCTGGTGCGGCTGCGCATCCCGAGCGCGCTGCCGTACTTCTTCGGCGGGCTGCGCATCTCCAGCGGCCTGGCGCTGATCGGCGCGGTGGTGGCCGAGTTCGTGGCCGGCACCGGCGGCAGCGGCGCGGGGCTGGCCTACCAGATCCTGCAGGCGGGCTTCCAGCTGAACATTCCGCGCATGTTCGCCGCGCTGCTGCTGATCTCATTGACCGGCGTGGCGCTGTTCGCCGCCATGTCGTGGCTCACCCGCCGGGCGCTCGGCGCCTGGCATTCTTCGGAGACCCCATGAACGCCATCGCCGACACCGCCATCGACCGCCTGCAGGATGCCCTGCCCGATGCCGACTGGATCACCGACGCCTCCCGCGTCGCCCGCCTGTCGCAGGACTTCGCCTGGTACAGCCCGGTGCTCAAGCGCCAGCTGGCCGACAAGCGCGCCGACATCGCGGTGCGCCCCCGCACCGAGGACGAGATCCGCAGCGTGGTGGCGGCCTGCGCCCGGGAGGGCATCCCGATCACCCTGCGCGGCAGCGGCACCGGCAACTACGGCCAGTGCATCCCGCTGCAGGGCGGCCTGGTGCTGGACCTGTCGGCCTACAACGGCTTCGGCTGGGCACGGGACGGCGTGGGCCGCGCGCAGGCCGGCATCCGGCTGGCGGCCTTCGACGACGAGGCGCGGCCCCACGGCTGGGAGCTGCGCTGGCTGCCCTCCACCTACCGCAGCGCCACGCTGGGCGGCCTGTACGGCGGCGGCTTCGGCGGTGCCGGCTCGGTCACCTACGGGCCGCTGGCGGCGCCCGGCAACGTGCTGGGCGTGCGGGTGATGACGGTCGAGCCCGAGCCCCGGGTGCTGGAGCTGCGCGGTGCCGAGGCCCTGCTGCTGCACCACACCTACGGCACCAACGGCATCGTGCTGGAGCTGGAGGTGGCCCTGGCCCCCGCCACGCCGTGGACCGAATGCATCGCCGTCTTCGAGGCGGGCGACGCGGGCTACGCCGCCGCCCTGGAGTGCGCCGGCAGCCTCGCCGCCGCGCCGGGCATCGTGAAGAAAGAGGTGTGCTTCCTGGGCGCGCCGGTGCCCGACTACATGGCCTCGCTCGCCGAATGGCTGCCCGCCGGCTGCCACGCGCTGCTGCTGTCGGTCGCGCCGCAGTCCGAGCCCACGGTGCAGGAAATGGTCGCGGCGCGCGGCGGCCGCATCGGCTACCGCAAGGACGCCGAGGCGGTGCGCACCGGCAAGAAGACGCTGCTGGAGTACACCTGGAACCACACCACCCTGCACGCGATGAAGGTCGACCCGACCCTCACCTACCTGCAGACCGGCTTCGACCCCCTGCGCCACCGCGAGCAGGTGCTGGCGCTGGAAAAGGCGCTGGGCGGCGAGGTGCTGATGCACCTGGAGTTCCTGCGCACCAAGGACGGCGCCGCCACCTGCAGCGGCCTGCAGCTGGTGCGCTTCACCACCGAAGCGCGGCTCGAAGAGATCATGCAGATCCACCGCGACCACGGGGTGCACATCAACAACCCGCACGTCTATGTCGTCGAGGACGGCAAGCAGGGCCGGATCGACCCGGCGGTGGTGGAGATGAAGGCCCGCTTCGATCCGCAGGGGCTGCTGAACCCGGGCAAGCTGCGCGGGTGGGAGCAGCGGCTGGCAGGCGCCGCGGCTGCCGTGGGCTGATTGCTATCGAATGTATAGCTGCCTGCCGGCCTGCGGCGCCGGCTGCCGGCACATTTCGTTCATGAATCTGCCGGCGACGGGCTCGCCGCCGCACCGGCCGCCCGCCTAGCAGCCCGCGCACGCCAGCGCGGCCAGCGCCACCGCGCCGGCCGCCATGGCCAGGCCGGTCGCCCGGCGCGGTGCATAGCTCATCACCAGCACGACCACCCAGGCGCCGGCGGTCAGGACGCCGAACCACAGCACCCAGCCCTGGGCCGCGCCGCGCAGATGGCAGCAGACCGCCAGCGACACCAGCAGGGCCACGGCCCCGGCGGCGCGCATCCAGGGACGGCGGCGGCCCGGCTCGCGGCCGCGGCCGAAGCTGTCTTCGTAGTGCCGGTCCATAGCCAGGCCGAGGGCTAAAAAGCCGCTGACGGCGGCGGCGAAAGAGGCGGCGGTGAGCAGGCCCGCGTTCACCGGGCGGCCCCCAGGTCGCGGCGGGAAGAAGGCGACGGGCCGCCGTCGGGCACCACCGGCGAGGCCGGAGCCCGGGCCGCCGGCAGCGGTGCCGGCGTGGACGCCGCCGTGCGCGCCTGGGCCGCCGGCTTGCGCCGGCCGACCCACCACGCGCTGGCGCCCAGCGCCAGGCCCAGGGCCAGGCAGACCAGGTCGAACCCGGCCACCGGCCACAGGCCCTGCGCGATCGACACGCCCAGGTGGCTGTCGGTGGTGGCCGCGTTGAGCAGCGGCACGCCGGCGAACAGCGCGGCGCCGGTCCACAGCTGCGCCTGCCACATCCGCCGCGCGGGCCAGGCCAGCCCGGCGACGGCGGCCAGCGCCCAGGCGCCGAAGAAGCCGGTGATCTCGGCCTGCGCCCGGTCGGCCAGGCCCACCGGCAGCAGGCGGTTGGCCCAGAAATAGGCGGCGAAGGCGATCGGCAGGCCGGCGATGGCCGCCAGGTTGAGGCCGTCGACCAGCCGCAGGCCGAAGCCGACGCGGCCGCCGTGCTTGAGTGCCTTGGCGTATTTCTGCCGCTCCTTCACCGCCCACAGCAGCAGGCCGGTCGCCACCATCACGCAGCCCGCCAGGCCCGAAAGAAAGAACAGCCCGCGCAGCAGCGGGTGGGAGAAGCGGCCGATGTGCAGGCCGTACAGCACGCCGCGCGTCTCGGCCGCGGGCCGCACCGTGTCGCCGCTGGTCGAGAGCAGCGCGCCGGTGGCGCCGTCGAACACCATCGACGGCTGGTCGGACGACAGGTCGTGCCCGTCCTGCCGGGTGAGGGTGATGCGGGCGTTGGCGTCGTTGGGGTGGATCACCTGCAGCCGGCCGACCCGGGCGCCCTCGCCCCAGTGCGCCCGGGCCTGCGCCAGCAGCGGCGCCACCGGCACCAGCGCGGCGGCGATGCCCGCGGGCTTCTCGTCGCGGGCGGCGGTGGCGGGGAACATCTCGGCGGTGAAGGCCTTCTCGTCGCCCTTGTACACGGCCTGCGGGCCCCAGGGCATCAGCATGAACATCAGCGTGACCAGGCCGGTGTAGGTGATCATCAGGTGGAAGGGCAGCGCCAGCACCGCGGTGGCGTTGTGCGCGTCCAGCCAGCTGCGCTGGCCCTTCTTCGGCCGGAAGGTGAAGAAGTCCTTGAAGATGCGCTTGTGGGTCACGATGCCGCTGACGATCGCCACCAGCATGCACATCGCGCAGAAGCTGACGATCCAGCGCGCCCAGATCGCCGGCATGTAGTGCAAGTCGAAGTGCAGCCGGTAGATGAACTCGCCGCCCCGGGTGGCGCGGGCGGTGCCGGCCTCGGCCCCGGTGGCCGGGTCGACCGAGGCACTGCCGAAGGCCGCGCGCCGGGGTTTGGCCGCGCCGGGTGCCAGCGGCGCGGGCTTCGGGTTCCAGAAGAGGCGGGCCGTCGGCTCGCGGTCGGTCGGCAGGCTGACGAACCAGCGCACCGCGCCGGGCGCGCGCTGCTGCAGGAACGCCACCGCGCGCGTGGCCGCCTCGTCTTCCGGCACCGGCTGCGAGGTGGCCCGGTGCAGCTCGGGCCGCATCCAGAAGCTGATCTCGTCCTTGAAGTAGGCGCCGGTGCCCGCGCAGAACACCAGAAACAGCACCCAGCCCACCAGCAGGCCCGACCAGGTGTGCAGCCAGGCCATCGACTGCCGGAAACCGTCCTTCATGCCGCCGTCCCCGGAAAGTAGAAATGCACCGCCAGCACCGCGCCCATCACCGCCGCCGGCACCAGCAGCCCGCGCCAGGCGCTCCAGGCGCTGCGGGCGGCGAACACCCACATCACCGCGCAGGGGTACACCACGAAGGCCACCAGCGTGCCGGCGACGGCCGCCTCGACCCGGGTCGTCGGCAGCAGCACCGCCAGCACCGCCGCCGACAGCCCCGACACCGCATAGCCCCCCCCGATCGCCGCCACCGCCCGCACCGCCACCCCCGCGCGGTAGCGCAGCCCCTCGCCGCCCACCGGCAGCCAGCGGTGCCGCGTCGAGCGCGAACGCTCCGCCTGCAGCGCAGCCGGCGAAGGATGGGGCGGAACGACAGGACTCATGCGAGGAAATCAGCAACTACGGCGAAAACGGCGGCGGTCTTCACCCCAGGGCGACCGCGGATCCGGCTCCGCCGGTCCGCCGGTAGCGCCCCCGGAAGGGGGTAGGCGAAGACACGCAGTGCGAAGCCTGGGGGAGAGCTAGTTCTTTATGAAGGTCAAGGTCGCGACGTGCCGGGTCTGGGTGTACGGCTTGCCGTCCCAGGTGCCCGCGCCGTCCTTGTCCAGGTGGCCGATCTCCGCCACGTACTGGCCCGGCCACGGCGTCTGCAGCGTGACTTTGCCTTCCTTGTCGGTCTTGAACTTCTTCTCCCACTTGGGCGGGCCGAAGAGCACCACTTCCTTGTCGGCCAGGGGCTGGCCCGAGAGCATCAGCACGAAGGTGTCTGCGCCCGGCTGCACCGGCACCAGCTCCAGCGGGTTGCGCGGCTGCGTCTCGGTGCGGCCGGCCTTGGCCTGGTAGAGGCTGATCACGCCCTTGTCGCTGACATAGCCGCCCACCAGCCGCGCATCCGCGTTCGGCGCGGCCTGGAACTGCAGGCTGTCGTTGTGGCGGGTGACCGGCAGCAGCTTGCCGTCGGGTGCCGGCGCGCGGGGCGCGGTCACCAGCTTCAGGTAGCCGGATTCGGTCTCCCGCACATCGTCGGCCCATTCGCCGAAGTAGGCCTTGGCCGTGCCGTCGGCCGCGACCGGGTCGAGCCAGACGAAGTGGGCCTGCGCCAGGCCGGAGGCGGCCAGCAGTGCGGCGAGCAGGGGGGATCTGAACTTCATGGAAGACTCCTGGGGAAGGGTCGGTGGGATGGGCGGTGTGGATGCCGCACGGGGCTCGGCGGGCGGGGGGGAGCAACAGAAGCAGAAGCAGAAGCGGCGAAGCCGACCAGTGCTGCCACCACCGCGCCCACACACGAGCGTTAACGCGAATTGTTCTTATTATGCACAATTAAGATGCGCACGGGTGGAAATCCGCGCGTGCGTGCAGCGTCGATCCGCCCCTGATCCCTGTAGGAGAGTTCCGACACGTTAAGCTAGCGCTTTCCTTTGGATACTAAAAGAAAGACATGCTTTCCAACGTGGACGCCGATCGCAGCCAGGACGCGGTGATGAACATCAAGGCCGTGCCGTCGATCCTGAAGATCGTGCGGGCGCAGACCGGGATGCGCTTCGTGACGGTGGCCTGGGTCACCGAATCCCGCTGGCGCGCCTGCGCCGTGCTGGACGAGCTGGGCCTCGGCGTGCGGGTGGGCGACGAGCTCGACGTCGACACCACCCTCTGCAAGGACGTCCTGGCCACCCACGCGGCGGTGGCGTTCGACGATGCGCATGTCCACCCGGTGTATGCGACGCACCGCACGCCCCGCATCTATGGCTTCCGGTCGTATGTGTCGCAGCCGATCATCCTGGCCGACGGCACCCACTTCGGCAATCTCTGCGCGCTGGATGCCGAGGTGCGGGACGCCACCAGCGCCAAGGCGCAGGCGGTCATCGGGTCGTGCGCCGCCATCCTGGCCAAGCTGCTCGACGACGAGGCCGACGCCTACCGGACGCAGCGGGCCCTCGCCGACGCGACGTCGACCGGCGGTGCGCGCGAGCAGTTCCTGGCCGTGGTGGCGCACGACCTGCGCAACCCTCTGTCCACGATGCACACCGCCGCCGAGATCATGCTGCGGGGCGCCGAGCCCAAGGCCGCGCGCATCGGCATCCGCCTCAAGGCCAGCGCCCAGCGCATGACGCGCCTGATCGACGATCTGGTCGATTTCTCGAAAGGCCGCGCGGGCTCGGCGATCACCGTCGTCATGGCGGCGCACACCGACCTGTCGGAACTGCTCGAAGCGGTCGTCGACGAGGCCCGCGACGCGCACCCCGCGCTGCGCTTCGTCTCGTCGATCGCCCTGGGCGGACCGGTGCTGTGCGACGCGCCGCGGCTGCAGCAGCTGCTGTCGAACCTGCTCGGTAACGCGGTGGCCTACGGCGACAACACCTCGCCCGTCGAAGTGAAGGCCTGGATCGACCAGGGACAGGCCTGCGTGACCGTCACCAACGCCGGCGAGGTCATACCGGGCGACGTGCTGGACCGGGTGTTCGACGCCTTCTACCGCGGCACGTCGTCCGGCAGCACGAGCATGGGTCTGGGCCTGAGCATCTGCGCGCAGATCGCGAAAGCCCACGGCGGCCATCTGTCGGCCGAATCCTCGCGCGCATCGGGGACGCGGTTCGAACTCCGGTTCCCCGTCGCGCAGGGCTGATCAGCGCCCCGGCACCGGCAGCGCCTGGCCCGGCTCAGCCGCCATGCACGATCCCGCAGCGGGTCAGGTGGGCCTTCCAGCTGGTCAGCGGGCCGATCTGGCCGTCGGGCACGCATTCCAGCAGGCAGTGCAGCACCGCGCCGTAGCTGGCGAGGGGCAGGCGCACCATCAGCCGGACATGGGGCGTGCCGCTGCTGCAGGTGGCATGGGCGTGGAGCAGCGGCTCGCAGCGCAGCACGCCGGTGCCGGGACAGGCGGCCAGCGCGCGGCGGACGGCGCAGGCGTCGGTCGAGGCGACGGTGACGTCGAGCACCTGGAACACCGTCTTGTTGCGGGTGTCGCGGGTGTCGCGGGCGGCACCGGGCGGGTAGCGGTAGGCAGCGTAGGCCATGGTTTCCTGAACGGAAAAGAACAGGCATCCAGTGTGGGCGGCGGCCCGTCAAAACGGTGCAAAGCCCGCGCGGGCGGGTGCAAAGGCGGCGTAAAAACCGGGCGGCTCAGAAAGCGTAGCGCGCGCTCAGCTCCAGCGTGCGCGGTGCACCCGGCAGGATGCCGATGTCGTTGTTGGCCGAGAGGTAGTAGCGCCGGTCGAACACGTTCTTCAGGTTGAGCGCGGCGCTCCAGCCCTTCGGCGACGGCCGCCAGTAGAGCGCCAGATCGACCGTCGCGTAGCCCGGCAGCGAGACGGCGTTGTCGACGTTGGCGAAGCTGGCGGTGCGGGCGTTGATGCCGGCGCCGGCCTGCACGCCGGGCAGCAGCGCGTCGAGCGATGCGAGCGTCCACAGGCTGAAGGTGTGGCGCGGGGCCAGCGCCAGGCGCTTGCCCTGCAGCGGCGTGGGCCGGGCCGAGCCGAACGGCGCGGTGACGGTGCCGACGCCGTTGGTGACCAGCGCATCGAGGTACGAATACCCCGCCAGCACCTGCCAGCCGGCGGCCACCTGGCCGGCCAGCGTCAGCTCCAGGCCGCGGGCGCGCTGCTCGCCGACGTTGACCAGCCGGTTGAGCACCGGGTCGGTGTACTTCACGTCGCTGCGGGTGAGCTGGTAGAGCGCGGCGGTGAAGGAGGCCGCGCCGTCGAACAGCTCGGTCTTCGAGCCCACTTCCAGGTTGACGCTCTGCTCGGGCTTGAGTTGTGCGTTGGTGGTCGCCAGCGGGCCGGCCTCGCCCGAGGGCTGGTAGCTCTTGGTGGCCGAGACGTAGTAGCTCTGCGCCGCCGTGGGCTGCCACACCAGGCCGGCGCGCGGCGAGAAATTGCGGTCGGTGCGCGCCAGGTTGGCGGCGGCGGGCAGCTCGTCGTTGTACTTCTGGCCGAAGGCGTCGTAGCGCAGGCCCAGCAGGCTCTTGACGGTGGGCGTCCAGGTCGAGAGGGCCTGCACATAGACGCTGCGCGTCGTGTTGACGGTGGTGCCCACCGCGGGCGAGAGCGCCTGCGCCACCGGCACTTCGTAGGGCAGGTCGCGGCCCACCGGCGCGAAGACCGGCGTGGCGAAGGAGTAGCCGGCCCGGTTGGTGGCGGCGTTGGTGATCGCCTGGTGGCGGTCCTGCTCGCCGAACTCGGCGCCGGCCAGCAGCTTGTGGCCGGTGCCGCCCCAGGCCAGGTCGTGCGTCACCTCGCTCTGGTTGAACCAGCCGTGCTCGTAGCGCTGCACCGCGCCGCGCAGCAGCAGCGCCTGCGGCACCGTGCCGGCGGCGTCGTTGACCGCGCCGATGCGGGTGTGCCGGCGGTCCAGCGAATAGTCGTAGTAGCGCAGCGTGTCGGTGAAGCCGGTGGCGTCCGACAGGCGCAGCTTGTACTGGGCGGTGCTGGTCTGCATCGTCGAGCGGGTGTGGTCGAGGCCGTAGGCGTCGGCCGCGCCGTAGTAGGTGCCGATCGGCACGTGGGCCGGCCGGCCGGTGGAGAGCAGGCCCGGGATGCCGAAATCGATCCCGCGCTCCTGGTGCTGGTAGTTGGTCTGCAGCAGCAGGCTCTGGTCGCCGTCCTTCCAGAAGATGCTGGGCGAGACGGCCTGGCTGCGCAGGTAGCCGTTGGTGCGGTAGCTGCCCGAGTCTTCCACCGCGGCATCGAGCCGCACCGCCACCGTGTCGGAGACCGGCCGGTTCAGGCCCAGGTCGCTGCGCTTCAGGCCGTAGCTGCCGAGGGTGATGCCCGCATCGCCGCCGGCGGCGAACGTCGGCTTCTTGGTGATCAGGTTGATAAGCCCGCCCGACGAGCCGCGTCCGTAGAGCGCGGCCGCCGGGCCCTTGACCACCTCGACCCGCTCGATGTTGTAGAGGTCGCGGAAATACTGCGAGTCGTCGCGCACGCCGTCCAGCAGGATGTCGCTGAGCGCGGTGAAGCCGCGGATCACCACCGCGTCGCGCTGGCCGTCGCCGGTGGCCAGGCCCACCGACGGGATCGTCTTCATCACGTCCTGCACGCTGCGGGCGCCCTGGTCGCGCATGACCTCCTGCGTGACGATGTTGACCGACTGCGGAATGTCGCGCAGCGGCGCATCGACCTTGGCGCCGGTGGCGGTGTGGGCCGGCGCGTACTGCGCGCCGTGCTCCTGGCCGGCCGACACGTCGATCTGCGGCAGCGACTGGGTCTGGGCCTGCACGGCCAGCGCCGCGAGCCCTGCGCAGAGGCCGCCGGCGGCCCGGGAGACCGCGTGCGGCCGGAAAGTGCGGAGGGTGCGGCGAAGCCGCGCAGCAGAACCATGCATCACGAAGTACCTTGTGCCGTGAAGGAATCGGAAACGGCTGGCTACTGCGCGCGGGGCGTATGGCTGGCTGGAGGGTGCGCAGCGTAGGGCCCGGCCCCTGAACGGAAGCTGACCGGGCACCGCCGCCCGTCGCCCCGGCGGACGGGCGGTCTCGATGCTATCCAATCGATAGCAAATGGCCGGCCAAGGACGCCGGCTGCGGGCACTTTCGGCTCAGGAACCGCCGAGGAAGGCGAAGCCCATGGTGCGCGCGTGGTAGTGCAGCCCGCCGTCCTGCACGATCAGGAACCGCGCCAGCGCCGTGCCGCCGTTGTGGTGCGAATGCACCGCGCCCGGCGGGGTGACCAGGGTGGCCCAGGGCGACCAGGGGCCGTCCTCGCCGTCGATGCGGGTGTGGCAGCGCTCGCCGGCCACCACCAGGGTGATCGCGGCCGCGTTGTGGCGGTGCGGCGGCTGGTGCGCACCGCCCGGCAGGGTGTTGAGCGAGAGGGTCAGCGTCGGCAGGATGTTGCGGCCCGCCTCCAGCGCTGCGCTGGAGAACACCACCGCCAGGCCCGAGGTGCCGGCGTCGGGCGATGCGGCCTGCACCCGCGCCACCTGCCGGGCGATGTCGTCGCGCCGGTAGTGCACCGTGGGCAGCCGCAGCCGGGCATCGGGCGCGGGCCGGGCACCGGCCAGGGCGTAGAGCGGCTCGTCGGTCACCACCCACAGTACCGCGTCGGCATCGTCGGCGCCGAAGGTGACCGGCTGGCCGCCCGCGACGAAGAAGGCGTCGCCCGGCTCCCAGTGCAGGGTTTCGCCGTCGGTGCGGGCGAAGCCATGGCCGGCGATCACATGGCAGACCAGGCCGCTGGCGACGACATCCGCCTCCAGCGTCCGCCCCGCGGCGATGCGGCCGTAGCGGGCCAGCATCAGCGGCGTGGTGGCCGGGAAGGCGCAGCCCAGCGCGGCCGACTGGTCGCACGGCGTCCAGCCGGTGGGCGCGCCGTCGGCCAGGGCCCGTGCGGCCTCGTCCACGAAGCGGTGCGCCGGCACCGGCGGCAGCTTCAGGTTGAAGGCGTTGGCCGAGTTGAAGTAGCGCGCCGCCGCCTGCGCCGCGTTGTGCGGATCGGCCGCGTGCTGGGCGCCCATGGCGGCCATCGACGGCCGTGCGCCCGCACCGGCGTCCGGCGCGCCGCTACTTCCAGAACACATAGCGCTTCTCCACGAAATTGACGATGCCGAAGAACACCAGGCTGCCCGCCGAGGCGACGAAGATCGCCGACCAGACCTGCACGAAATCGACCTGCAGCACCGCCTGGTAGATCGTCCAGCCCAGGCCGCGCTGGGCGCCCAGCATCTCGGTGACGATGGCGACGATCACCGCCCGGGTGGTGGAGACGCGCATGCCCGCCGCGGTGAGCGGAATGGCCGCCGGCACCCGGATGCGCCAGAGGATCGCGGCCGGGCCCGAGCCGAAGCTGCGCATCAGGTCGACCACCCGCGGATCGACCCGCGCCAGGCCGGCCAGGGCGTGCAGGAACACGGTGAAGCCCACCGCGATCGCGACCATGATGATCTTCGAGGTGGGGCCGATGCCGAACCACAGCAGGATCAGCGGCGCATAGGCCACCACCGGCACCGAGTTGAGCGCGGTGACCAGCGGCAGCACCGGCTTCTTCACCGCCGGCAGCAGCGTGAGCGCGATCGCCAGCACCAGCCCGCAGGCCGAGCCGGCCGCGAAGCCGGCCAGCGCCTCGAAAAAAGTGGTGGCCGCCGCCGGCACCAGCACGCCGCGCTGTTCGCCGATCGCGCCGACGATGCTGCTGACGGTGGGCAGGATGTAGGCCGGCACCGAGAAGGCGCGGGTCAGCGCCTCCCACAGCACGAAGATGGCGACGATGCCGATGGCGCCGCGCACCAGGGTGCGGCTGGCGGCCGGCCCGCCCGGCACGGCGGGCAGGGGCATGGGAAGGGCTGCGGTATCGGCCATCAGAGTTCGCTCCGCCAGAAGACGATGCGGCGCTCCAGGAGCGCCACCACGCCGAAGAAGGACGTGCCCAGCAGCCCGGCCGCCAGGATCGCGCCCCACAGCGCCACCATCTGCTCGTTGTACATCGCCTGCAGCAGCAGCACGCCCAGGCCCACCGTGTCGCCGAACCATTCGCCGGCGATGGCGCCCAGCAGGCTCAGGGTGCAGGCCAGGCGCAGCGCCACGAAGATCTGCGGCAGCGCGGCCGGCAGCTGCAGCTGCCACAGCAGCTTCCAGCGCGAAGCGCCGAAACTGCGCAGCAGGTCTTCCTGCCGGCGGTCGACCGCCTCCAGCCCGTTGAGCGTGTTGACCGTGACCGGGAAGAAGGTCAGGTAGAACGCGATCATCGCCTTGGCCAGGATGGTGTTGCCCAGCCACAGCACCACCACCGCCCCGAACGCGATGACGGGGATGGTCTGCGAGACGACGAACACCGGGAACACCAGCTCGCGCAGCAGCCGCGACTGCTTGAACAGCACGCCGCTGGCCACGCCCACCACGGTGCCGGCGCAGAAGCCGATCAGCGTTTCGCCCAAGGTGCGCAGGAAGCCCGCGATGTACGCCTCGGGCGTGGCCGCCATCGCGGCCAGGATCACGCTCAGGCGCGGCAGGTAGTAGGGCGAGATCCTGAAGAAGACGGTCGCGCCCTCCCACGCCGCGGCGACGGCCAGGACCAGGCCCAGCCCCTGCACGGCGGGCAGCCAGACGTGCCGCAGGCCGCGACGCGCCGTCATGGCAGGCGGTCCTTCAGGTCGATGCTCTTCAGGAAGCTGCCGTCGAAGGCGGCATCGAGATCGACCGCCTTCGGCAGGGCCTTGTTGGCCAGCAGGAAGTCGTGCGCGGTCTTGATCGCGGGCATGTCGACGTGGAACAAACCTTCGGTCTTGGCCTTGCCGGCGGTCATGAGGCGGTAGGCCTCGGTCAGCATGAATTCCTGGTGCGCCCGGTTGAGCGTGGGCGAGGCCTTCATCACGATGTCGACCGCTTCCTTCGGGTTGGCCATCGCGTCGCGCCAGCCGCGGATCGAGGCCTTCAGGAAGGCCTTGACCATCTCGGGGTTCTTCTGCGCCGTCTCCTTCGACACGATCAGCGTGTCGCGCGGGAAGGTCATGCCGAAGTCCTCGGCCACGAAGAGCTTGAGCTTGTCGGCGCCCATGCGGTCGCGGATGGTGTAGAGCTCGTTGTACCAGGTGGCGGTGGCCACGTCGACCTCGCCGTTGACGAAGGGCGTCACGCTGACCTGCTGCGGCTGGATGTCGACCTTGGCGCGGTCCACGCCGGCCTTGGCCAGCATGCCGAACAGCACGTAGTTGGCGCCGGTGAACCAGGTGACGACCTTCTTGCCCTCGAAGTCCTTGAGCGTCTTGACCGGGCCGTCGGCGCGGGTCACGAAGACGAAGGGCGTGATCTGGTGGGCCACGCCCACCGCGACGATCGGCAGGCCCTTGTCGATCGCGCCCATCACGCTGTCGGTGCCGCCCGACAGGCCGAAGGTGTCGGCACCGGTCGCGACCAGGTTCTCGGTCAGCAGGTTGGGGCCGCCGGGGTTGATCGTCAGGTCGATGCCCGCGTCCTTGTAGTAGCCCTTGGCCTGGGCGTAGTAGAAGCCGGCGAACTGCGTCTGCGGCAGCCACTTGAGGCGCAGCGTAGCCTTGGTGGCGGGGGCCTGCGCATGGGCGGCCAGCGTGGTGAGACCCAGCGTGGCGGCGATCGCCAGGGTGGTCAGGAAACGTCGGTTCATCGTCATGGTCGGCTCCGGAAGTGGGGGAAGGGGTGAGGGCAAGGGGTGCACGAATCGCGCCAGTGCGGGGCGCTCAGGCGCGGTAGCCGGGGTCGTGGCGGTCGAGGCTGCGCAGCAGGCCGGGCCACTCGCGCTCGCCGGCCACCAGGATGTCGCCGTCCTGCTCCCAGAACTGGCGCGCGGCGTGTTCGGCGACGGCGTGCGGCGGCACCAGCAGCGGTGCGCCGCCGGCGGCCGCGGCCTGCATGTCGAGCTGGATGCGGGCCGCGCGGTCGAAGTAGTACAGCAGCATGAAGGCCTCGGCCGGCGTGCGGCCCACGGTCAGGATGCCGTGGTGGCGCAGCAGCAGCACCGGGTGGGGGCCGATGTCCCGCACCAGCCGCTGCTGCTCGCCCAGGTCGAGCGCCACGCCCTCGTAGTCGTGGAAGCCCTGGCGGCCGTAGAAGCGCACCGCGAACTGCGACAGCGGCAGCAGGCCGGCCGGCTGGGCCGACACCGCCAGGCTCGCGTCCGAATGGGTGTGCAGCACGCAGAGCGCGTCGTGCCGGGCGCTGTGGATGGCGCCGTGGATCACGAAGCCGGCCGCATTCACCTCGTACGGCGTGTCCTCGAGCTTGCGGCCCTGCAGGTCGATCCGCACCAGGCTGGAGGCGGTGATCTCCTCGAACAGCAGGCCGTAGGGGTTGAGCAAAAACTGGTCGTCGGTCCCCGGCACCCGCATCGAGATGTGGTTGTAGACCATGTCGTCCAGCCCCAGCCGCGCGACCAGGCGGTAGGTGGCGGCCAGCGCCACCCGGGCCTGCCACTCGGCCGGGGCGATGTGCGCCGGGCGCGGGTAGCGCGCGGCGAGCGCATCGGGCGCCAGGAGGGCGGCCGGCTGCTCCATCACGAGGCCCGCTGCGTCGACATGAACGACTTCATGCTCTCTTCCTCGATCGCCTCCAGCAGCACCCGCTTGTGCGCGATGAAGGCCGGCGAGGTGACGATGTCGGGCGTGCGCGGCCGGGGCAGCGTCACCGGCAGCTCCAGCTTGATGCGGCCGGGCCGCGCGGTCATGGCCAGCACCCGGTCGCCCAGGAAGATCGCCTCGTCCACGTCGTGGGTGATGAAGAGGATGGTGCGGCGGTGCTTCTGCCAGATGTCGAGCAGCCAGCGCTGCATGAGGGTGCGGGTGAGCGCATCGAGCGCGCCGAAGGGCTCGTCGAGCAGCAGCAGGTCGCGCTTGAACATGAAGGTGCGCATCAGCGCGACCCGCTGGCGCATGCCGCCCGAGAGCTGGTGCGGGTACTGGTTCTCGAAGCCGGCCAGGCCGAACTCGGGCAGCATCCCGAGCGCGATGCGGCGGGCGTCGGCGCGGCGCATGCCCTCCATCTCGACCGCGAGGATCGCGTTGTCGATCACGGTGCGCCAGGGCAGCAGCAGGTCGCGCTGCGGCATGAAGGACACCTGGCCGAGCAGGCTGCGCGCCGCGCATGCCTTGCCCAGGAATTGCAGCTGGCCGCCCGCATCGGGCTCCTCCAGCCCCGCCACGATGTTGAACAGCGTGCTCTTGCCGCAGCCGCTGGGGCCGACGATGGTGACGAACTCGCCGGGGCGGATCGCCACGTCGAGGTTCTCCAGCGCCTTCACGCTGCCGAAGGTCTTGGTGATGCCGCGCAGCGACAGCAGGGGGGCGGTGCCGGGCGCCGTGGCGGCGCCGGCGGCGGAGGAATGCGCGTCAGGATTCACGGCGGTGCTTTCGTGGGAGGCCGGGCGCGCCGTGGCGGCGACCGGCGGGAAAAGGAGGGCGGCGGACGGATTCACCGGGCGCCTTCGTCGCGGTCGTCGCAGGCCAGGGCCTGCAGCACGTCGGCCAGCACGCGCGTGCCGGCCAGCAGGTCTTCGGGCCGGGCGTACTCGGCCTCGTGGTGGGTGATGCCCCGGTGGCAGGGCACGAACACCATCGCCGACGGCGCGACGCGGTGCAGGTAGCGCGCGTCGTGGCCGGCGGCCGACGGCAGGTCCAGCGTCGGGATGCCGAGCGCCTGCGCCGCGCCGCGGATGCGGGCCTGCATCGCCGTCGGGAAGGCCAGCGAATCGGCGGACGACAGCCGGTGCACCGCCACCGCGCACGGCCCGCGCTGCGCCTCGCAGAGCGGCGCGACCTGGTCGGCCATGCGCTGCAGCGCGGCGGTGTCGGGATGGCGCAGGTCGATCGAGAACACCACGCGGCTCGGCACCACCGAGGGCGCGTTGGGCAGCACCTCGAACCGGCCGACGGTGAACTTGGTGACGTCGTCCGCGTCGTGGAAGGCGGCGGCCATCGCCTGCACCATGGCGAGGGCGGCCAGCAGCGCGTCCTTGCGCTCGGCGCGGGTGGCGGTGCCGGCGTGCGCGGCCTCGCCCTGCACCTCGATGCGCCAGGTGTGCTTGCCCTGGATGCCGGTGACCACGCCGACCGGGATGCCGCGCTGCTCCAGCACCGGGCCCTGTTCGATATGCGCCTCGACGTACGCATGCACCGGGCCGCCGAGCGCACGCTCGGCGATGGCGGGCAGGCCCTCGGCCTGCATCCGCGCCAGCGCGGCGTGCACCGTGCGCAGCGCGGTGCCGACGGTCACGCCCCCGGCATCGGCGGCCGCTGCGGTCTCGGCCAGCGTGCGGTCGCCGGCGAACACGGCCGAGCCCATCATGCCGGGCGCGAAGCGGGAGCCCTCCTCGTTCATCCAGGCCACGATGTCGATGGCGCGGCGCGGCACCACGCCGGCGTCCACCAGCGCCTGCACCGCCTCGAAGGCCGCGACCACGCCGTAGACGCCGTCGAAGCGGCCGCCGGTGGGCTGGCTGTCGAGGTGCGATCCGCTGAGCACCGGCGCGGCCGACGCGTCGCGGCCCGGCAGCCGCAGGAAGAAGTTGCCGACCGCGTCGCGCCCCGCCTGCAGGCCCAGGGCCGCGCCCCAGCGCACCATCTCGGCCTGCGCCAGCGCATCCTCGTGCGACAGCGCCGGCCGGTCGACGCCGCCCCGCGCCGTGGCGCCGATGCGGGCCAGCGCGTCGAGCCGGGCCTGCAGCCGCGCGCCGTCGACGAACGCGGAGGCGCGCGCTTCGCCAGGACATCCGCGGACCCGGCTGTGCCGGGCCGCGGGATGGGCCCCCTGCAAGGGGGTGGGCGGAGACACGCCATGCGAAGCCTGGGGGTGTGTCATGTCATGAGGTCTTCATGATTTCGGAGGGCGCCGAGCGCGGGTCGCGCGGGCCCCACCGGCCCTGCTCCACCGTCGCCAGGAACTCCGACACGAACTGGTTGAACAGCCCCGGCTCCTCGATGTTGAGCGTGTGGCCCGCCTTGGGCAGCACCAGCAGGCCGCAGGCGGGCACGGTGCGCTTGAGGAAGATGCCCGGCTGCAGGCAGTGGTCGTCCTCGTCGCCGACCATCACCAGCACCGGCAGCGCCATCGCCTTGAGCTCGGCCTCCAGGTCGTAGATCGAAGGGCGGCGCGCCTGCACGCCCTGCATCGTGCGGGCCGAGCCGATCGACGAATGCTCGCCCAGCTGGGTCGCGAACTCGTGCCAGCCGCGCGGGTCCTTCTGCTGGAAGACGATGCGCGAGGCCGCGGTGGCATACACCTTGGCGAACGCGGGCGCGCCCTGCGTCTCGAACTGGCGGCCCACCTCCAGCGACACGTCGCGGAAGTACTGCTCGTGCTGCTTCTCGGCGCCGTAGCCGGCACCGGCGACGACGAGCGACAGCGCGCGGTCGGCGTAGCGCAGCCCGAAGTGCAGGGTGGCGAAACCGCCCATCGACAGGCCCACCACGTGCGCCTTGTCGATGCCCAGGCCGTCGAGCAGGTCGGCCATGTCGTCGACCGCGATCGCCTGCGAATAGCGCTCCACGTCCTCGGGCACGTCCGACGGCAGGTAGCCGCGGGCGCTGTAGGTGATGCAGCGGTAGCGCCGGGTGAAGTGGCGCATCTGCGGCTCCCAGCTGCGCCAGTCGCCGCCGAACTCGTGCACGAACAGGATCGGGGTGCCGGAGCCGGCTTCTTCGTAGTGCAGGCGCGTGCCGTCGCGCGCGGTGATGGAGGGCATGGTGGTGCTTCCTGGTGCGCGGTTCGGTCAGAACAGGCCGTGCGGCAGTTCGATGCTGCGGGCACGCTCGACCATCGCGGGCAGCTGGGTGCAGAAGGCGTCGGCCCAGTCCTCGGGCACGGTCAGGCTGACCTTGACGAAGCGGTGGCCGAAGCGCTGCGTGTGGTAGGTGCCCTGGCGGATCATGATGCCGACCTCCCGGTAGGCGGCGACCAGGGCCTCGGGCTTGATGCCGGCGTCGATGGTCTCGATCACCAGCAGGTTGGCCTGGGAGGGATATACCGGAATCGAAAGGCCGGGCACCTTGGCCACCGCGTCGAACACCGCGGCCTGGTTGCGGCGCAGCCGTGCCTGGATGGTCGGGAACCATTCGGCCTTGGTCTTCAGGCCGGCGATGGCGGCGCGCTGCGACACCACGTTGCTGCCCAGGTTGTTGGGCGGCGCGGTGGCGACCATCTCGATCGTGGCCGGGCTGGCGATCACCGCGCCCAGGCGCATGCCGGCCAGCCCCAGCCACTTGGAGAAGCTGTAGGTGGTGATCGTCTTCTCGGGGTAGAAGGTATAGGCCGGGGTGAAGCCGTCGGCGAAGTGGGCGTAGGTGGCGTCGTGGATCAGCCAAGCGCCGACCGATTTCGCGATGGCCGCGATCTCCTCGATCTCGGCCGCGGTGTGGCAGGTGCCCAGCGGGTTGTTCGGGTCCACCAGGTAGATCACGCCGGTGTTCGGCCCCACCGCCGCGCGCAGCTGGTCGGCGGTGAGCTTGTAGCCCTGGGCCGGGTCGTAGATCGGCAGCTCCACCACGTGGGAGCCGGCCTGACGCGCGAACTGCATCGGCCACGCCCAGCTGGGGTTGGTGGTGACGAAATCCTGGCCCGGCTTGCAGATGTTGCGGCAGACGTTGTAGAGCGCCTCGACCGCCCCGTCGGTGACGAAGGCGCAGGCGTCGGTGCCGGCCAGGCCGAAGTCCTCGACGATCAGGCGGCGCAGTTCCTCGAAGCCGGCGGGCGGCGCATAGGCGTGGTAGCTGCCGTCGTGCAGCGCGTCGACCGCGGCCTGGATGACCGAAGGATGCGGCTCGAAGTGGTTGGTGTTCTGGCCGAGCCACATCAGGCCCGGCGTGCTGCACAGCGTGTCGAAGTAGGCGTTGCGGGCCTCGAAGGGCCGCACGGTTTTCACGGGAGCGTCCATGGCGGCGGGCGTCAGATGATCGAGCCGCGCGAGGCGATGCCGCCGTCGATCGTCACGATGGTGCCGCTGATGTACTGCGCCCGGTCGGACGCCAGCCAGACGATCAGGTCGGCCACCTCTTCCGGCTGGGCGGGGCGCTTGGCCGGGTACTTGTCGAACAGCTCTTCCCAGCGGCCCTCGTCGCCGTACCAGTCGAGCGCGCGGCGTTTCATCAGCTTGACCATGCGGTCGGTCGCGACCGGGCCGGGGTTGACGCCCACCACCCGGATGCCGTGGTCGAGGCTGGCGCCGCCCACGCCCTTGGTGAAGGCCATCATGGCGGCGTTGCCGGTGGTGCCGACGATGTAGTTGGCATCCCAGTTCTCGCCCGAGTTGCCGATGTCGTTGACGATCACGCCGTGGCCGCGGGCCTTCATGTGGGCGTACAGCTCGCGGGTCAGGGTGGCGTACGAGAAGATCTTCATGTCGAGGCTGGCGCGCCACTGCGCGTCGGTCACCTGGTCGAGCGGGCCGCCGGTGGAGTCGGCCGCGTTGTTGACCAGGATGTCGGCCTCGGCGCAGCGCCGGCCGAGTTCGACGACGCTCTCGGTCACCGACAGGTCCATCGCATGCACCTCGACCTGCACGCCGTACCGGGCGGTGAGCTCGGCCTGGGCCGCCAGCAGCTTGTCTTCGGACCGGGCCGCGAGATGGAGCTTGGCGATGCCTTCCTGCGCGAAGCTGTGCGCCGTCGCCAGGCCGATGCCCTTGGAAGCGCCGGTGATCAGCGCCGTTTTGCCTGTGAAACCGAGATCCATGGAGCAGAAGCCTTTCAGTGCGATGTATGCAAGATGCAGATGTCGTTGAACAGCGGCGGATCGGTGCCGTGCTGTTCGCTCCGGAGAGAATTCGCAAGAGCTGTGCCAGCGGAAAACCCCGGATCCACCCGACTACAAGCGCCTTCGCCGCACCATCGCCGGGACGATTCGCCACATCGCGGGGCGCCTGCGAACCCTTTTGATGCATTTCTGAATCGTGCTCTTGCATACATGAACACTTTTCATGCGTTCAGGACAACACCGCCGCGGGCCCGAATCTCGCTATGCTCCCGAGCGCATTCCCGCGCGCACAGGCAGCCATGACGACCACCCCCACCCTCACACGCTCGGAACACGTGCAGCAAATACTGGAGCGGGACATCTTCTCGGGCGCCCTGCTGCCGGGCGCCAGGCTCGACGAGATGGAGCTGGCGACGCGGCTGAAGGTGTCGCGCACCCCGGTGCGCGAGGCCTTGCGCCACCTGGCCGCCGCCGGCCTGATCCAGACCCGCAACCGGCAGCCGGCGCTGGTGGTGCGGCTCTCGGCGCACAAGCTGATCGAGATGTTCCAGGTGATGGCCGAGCTGGAGGGCCTGTGCGCCAAGCTGGCGGCACGCCGCATCACCCCGGCCCAGCTGGCCGAGCTGCACGGGCTGCAGGCCGAGCTGACGACGCTCACCGCGCCGGAGCACGTGGACACCTTCTACGAGGTGAACCGGCGTTTCCACGAGGTGATCTACGAGGCGGCGCAGAACGAGTTCCTGGCCGAGCAGACCCGGGCGCTGCGCAACCGGGTGGGCGCCTACCGCCGCATGGTCACCCACCGGCCGACGCGCCGCACCGACACGCTGGCCGAGCACGACGCGGTGCTGCGCTGCATCGCCCACGGCGACGAGGAAGGCGCGGCCCGGGCGATGCAGGGCCACGTCAACATCCTGGGCGAGAAGCTGCTGGACTTCATCGCTCTATTCAAGCAATAACCCCCAGGCTTCGCGCTGCGCGCTCTCGCCTACCCCCTTCTTGGGAAGAAGGGGGCGGTGCTGGGGGACCGGCGGAGCCGGATCCCCGGCACCTCTGGGAAGGCAGGGGCTATCAGCGGCGGTGGGGTGCCGCGGGCCTTGCCAGGCCCAGGTGGTCGCGCAGCGTTTCGCCTTCGTACTGCTTCCGGAACAGGCCGCGCTCCTGCAGGATGGGCACCACGCCATCGACGAAGTCGTCGAAGCCCGCGTGGAAGTACGGCGGCATGATGTTGAAGCCGTCGGCGGCGCGGGTCTCGAACCAGTGCTGCAGGGTGTCGGCGACGGTTTCGGCGCTGCCGCACAGCACCCAGTGGCCGCGTGCGGCGGCCGTCAGGCTGTAGAGGTCGCGCAGGGTCATCCGCTCGCGCCGGGCCTTGGCCAGCAGCACCCGGGTGAAGGCGTGGTAGGTGTCGGGCAGGTCCATCGCGGGCACCGGCGCATCGAGGTCGTGGCCCGAGAAATCGGTGCCGAAGCGCTCCGACAGCACCGCCATCGCCCGGCCGTCGCCGATGTAGCCCTGCAGCGTGTTGAGCTTGTCGCGCGCCTCCTTGTCGGTGCGGCCGACCACCGGCATCACGCCGGGCAGCACGGTCACGTCCTCCGGCCGGCGGCCGAAGCCGGGCAGGCGGTTCTTCAGGTCGGCGTAGCCGGCGCGGGCCTCGTCGATGTCCTGCACCACCGAGAAGGCGACGTCGGCGGTGCGGGCCGCCAGCCGCAGCCCGGGCTCGGAGCCGCCGGCCTGCAGCACCACCGGATGGCCCTGCGGTGCGCGGCCGATGTTGAGCGGGCCCTTCACCTTGAAGAACGCGCCCTCGTGGTCGATCGGATGCACCTTGGCCGGGTCGAGGTAGAGGCCGCTGGCCCGGTCGGCGACCAGCGCGTCGTCGTCCCAGCCGTCCCACAGGGCCTTCACCACGTCGACGAACTCGCCCGCCATCTCGTAGCGGCGGGCATGGTCGGGGTGCACCGTGCCGAAGTTGGCGCCGACGGCCGCGTTGGAGGTGGTGACCGCGTTCCAGGCCGCCCGGCCGCCGCTGATGTGGTCGAGCGAGGCGAAGGCCCGCGCGACGGTGAACGGGTCGCTGTAGGTGGTCGAAACCGTCGCGCCCAGCCCGATGTGCCGGGTGGCGGTGGAGAGCGCCGCCAGCATCGTCAGCGGCTCCAGCCGCAGGGTGTACGACGGATGGGCCTTGGGGTCGGCGTTGAGGTTGTCGCCCATGAAGACCAGGTCGAACAGCCCGCGCTCGGCCGTCGCACCGATCTGCCGGATCGCCGCGAAGTCTTGGAAACTGTCGACCGCGCCCGGATGGCGCCAGCCGGCGGTGTGGCTGCCGGTGCCCAGCAGGAAGAGGCCCAGGTGCATCTGGCGGGTCATGCGGTCGGTTCCTTGTTCAGGGATGGAGGGAGCTTGTATGCATTGCGATGCCGCACCATGCAAGTTCCGTTCCCTCGACAGCAGGCCACCGCATGCGGACGCGGCACCGGCTGGGCGATGCATGCTGTGGTCTCAGGGATGTACATGTCGCGCGCTTGTATATCCGTCGCTGGCGACCGTGTCCCTGCGCAGCGATGCACGGTGGAACCGCGGTGAAAAGTCGCACGGCTGGCAAGGGGTGCCCGGCATGTTCCGCCGCCCGGCTCCCCTGGCGACGCCCTGTCAGGCGCCGCCGCCGCCCGCCGCATGCCCGCGGCTGAACGCCTCCTCGAACACCGAGTAGCCCGACCAGTCGCTGTGCGCGAACCGCAGCCGGCCGTGCGCCGGGCCGGCATGCTCTTTTTTCGATAGCGCATGGCCGGCATCCCGCGCCGGCTGGAGGCCGATTCGCTGCAAGGTTCCGGGCACCGGCACCGCCATCGCGTGGCCGTAGCGGGTGATCTCGATCCGGGTGGCGCGCGCGGCGATGTCGGGGTGGGGCAGCGCCAGCTCGGCGATCACCGCGTCGCGCCAGGCCTGCCACGGCCGGTCCAGCAGCGCGGCGCGGCTGCCGGCCAGGTCGCCGAGGGCGCGGTAGCAGGTCACCACCGTCGGGCCGGGCGTCGGGTCGAGCGCCTGGTGGCGGGCATCGACATAGCCCAGGCCGCGGCCGAAGCCGCCGGCCGCGCCGTCGGCCGCCTGGTAGACCACGTTGTCCCAGGCGGGCGCGGCGCCGGGGCGGTCGTGCAGCGGCGCGTCCAGGTGCAGGTTGGCGACCAGCCAGGGCGCATGCGGGGTCGCGGCGGCGGCGGCGCGCAGCAGTGCGGGCGGCTGGGCGACCACCCGCACCGCCACATGCAGCGGCAGGGCCACGATGCACTGCGCCGCCTCCCAGCGCTCCATGTGCTGTGCGGCGTGGTCCCAGGCATCGACGGTCACGCCGTGGCGGCCGTCCTCGATGCGCAGCACGGTGCGGCCGGTGCGCAGCCGGTCGCCCAGCGGCGCGGCCAGCGCCCGCGCCAGGAAGCCGTTGCCCTCGGGCCAGGTGAGCACCGGGTCGCGCTCGGCCTCGGCCTCGCCCGGCGCGTGGAAGCCGTGGCGGCTGGCGAAGTAGTGGATGCCGGCCCAGGCCGACACCTGCCCCAGCCCCGCGCCGTAGTCGTCGCGGCAGCAGTAGTCGAGGTACCAGCGCAGGTGCGGATCGTCCAGGCGCTCCTGCTGCAGCCAGGTGTCGAATGTGATCGCGTCGAGCGCCAGCTGCACCGGCGCGAAGGCCGACCGCTGCACCGGGATGGCGAAGCGCGCCGCCCGCTGCAGCGCCGCCACCCGCTGCGCGAAGCCGCGGTAGGCGGCCAGCGTGGCGTCGCCCACGTCCTGCAGCGGCAGCAGGCCCTCCTGCCACGCGCCGCGGAAGAAGAGCCGCTCCTGCGGGCTGTGGCAGAGGTGGCGCTCGTCGACTTCCCAGCGGCCGGCCACCCGGCGGCGCAGGCCCAGTTCTTCCAGCAGGTCCTGCACCGCCGGCACGTCGTCGCCCGGCACCGGCAGGTAGTGGGCGCCCAGCGGGCAGGCGATGCCGCCCACCACGCCGCCGCGGCTGTTGCCGCCGGCCGCGTCCTCCAGCTCCAGCAGCGCGAAATCGCCCTGCCCCCGCAGCCGCAGCGCCCGCGCCGCCGCCAGCCCGGCGATGCCGCCGCCCGCGACCAGCACCCCGGTGCGGCGCACCACCGCCGGCGCCGGCCCGTCGCGCGGCGTGCGCAGCAGATGGCCCCGCTCCACCGCCGTGCCGGCGAATCCGCCGGGGACGCCGTCCGGGCTGCGGCCTTCGCAGCCGGCCAGCGCCCACCCGCCGCCGAGCGCGGCACCCGCCTGCTTCAGCAGCTCACGACGCCGCATGCGCGATTCCCTCCGGCCGCCGCCGGACACCGGCCCGCGCCCCGCTCAGGGATACCGTGGTTCCGGCTCCGCCGGTCCACCGGTATCGCCCCCGGATCGGGGGGAGGCGCAGACACGCAGTGCGGAGCCTGGGGGTGAACTTCAGTTTCCCCATTCTTCCTCGTACGTCCGCACCAGCACCTGGTTCGACAACCGGTTCACCTCGGCCGGCACCCGCGCCATGTCCAGCGGAAAGTCGAACAGCAGCGGCAGCGTCGGCAGGTCGAGGAACCGCAGCCCCGCCGGCAGCGCGGCCGGCAGGTGCCACGGCCGGCGGCTGGCGATCACGAAGCCCCACTCGCCGAAGCTGGGCACGTGCGCGTGGTACGGCGTGGCGGCGAGGCCGGTCGATTCGATCGTCTGCACCACCGTCCAGAAGCTGCGCCGCGCCACCAGCGGCGAGGTGGTCTGCACCACCGCGTAGCCGCTGGCCGACAGCCGCTGGTCCAGAAGGGCGTAGAACGATTGGGTGTAGAGCTTGCCGATCGCGAAGTTGGTCGGGTCGGGGAAATCGACCACGATCACGTCGAAGGTCTCCTGCACCTGCTGCAGCCAGCCGAAGGCGTCGGCGTTGACGATCCTCAGCCTGGGCGAGGCCAGCGCATGCCCATTGAGCGCGGCGAGCGTCGGGTGCTCGGCGAAGAGCCGGGTCATGTGCGGGTCGAGCTCGACCAGCGTCACCTGCTCCACCGACGGGTACTTGAGGATCTCGCGCACCGCCATGCCGTCGCCGCCGCCCAGCACCGCCACCCGCTTCGGCGCGCCGTGCGCGGCCATCGCCGGGTGCACCAGCGCCTCGTGATAACGGTACTCGTCGCGCTCGGCGAACTGCAGGTTGCCGTTGAGGAACAGCCGGTGCCCGCCGCGCCCGCGGGTCACCACGATGCGCTGGTAGGGCGAGGTGGCGGTGAAGACGATGCTGTCCTGGTAGAACCGGTCCTCGGCCAGCGTGGTGATGCGCTCGGCCCCGGCGAAGCCCGCCGCCAGGACGGCCGCCGTGCCGACGCAGGCCAGTGCGTGCGCGCCGGGCCGGGGCAACTCGTGCCGGAACAGCCACAGCGCCCAGAACGCGACCGCCGCGTTCAGCAGCCCGAACAGCAGGCCGGTGCGCACCAGCCCCAGGTGCGGCACCAGCAGCAGGGGGAAGGCCAGCGACACCGCCAGCGCGCCCAGGTAGTCGAAGGTCAGCACCTGGCTCACCAGGTCTTTGAACTGCACGTTGCGCTTCAGGATCCGCATCACCAGCGGAATCTCCAGCCCCACCAGCACGCCCACGGCGAACACCAGCCCGTAGAGCAGCAGCCGGAACGCCCCCGGCACCCAGGCATGCGCCAAAAACAGCAGCCCCGGCAGCAGCCCGCCCGCCAGCGCCACCAGCAGCTCGATCCGCAAAAAATGCGCCGGCAGCTGCCGCTCCAGGTAGCGCGACAGCCAGCTGCCCACCCCCATCGCGAACAGGTAGGTGCCGATCACCGTGCTGAACTGCAGCACCGAATCGCCCAGCAGGTAGGAGGCCAGCGCCCCCGCGGCCAGCTCGTAGAGCAGCCCGCAGGCGGCGATGACGAAGACGCTGGCGAGCAGGGCGACCTGGATGGGGCGGGGACCCGTGTGGCGGGGGGCTGTGTCGGGTGACGCCTCTGTCACTGTCATGCCACCCATGCCTCGCCGAGCTTCTGGGCCTGCTGCAGCACCAGTTCCACCGCTGCGTCCGACGCGTCCGGCGGGTATTTGTACTTGCGCAAGATGCGCTTGACCATCAGCCGCAGCTTGGCGCGCACACTCTCGCGCTCGCTCCAGTCCACGCTCAGGTTCTGGCGCAGGTTTTCGGTGAGCTCGTGGGCGATCTTTTTCAGGGTTTCGTCGGTCAGTTCCCGGGCGGCCGACTCGTTGACGGCCAGTGCGTCGTAGAAGCGCATCTCGTCATCCGACAGTCCCAGCTGTTCGCCGCGCCCAGCCGCATCGCGAAACTTTCGGGCCATGTCCACCAGCTCTTCCATCACCTGGGCGGTTTCGATGGAGCGGTTCTGGTAGCGCTTGATGACATTGCCCAGAAGGTCCGAAAACTTCTTTTCCTGTACCACGTTGCTGCCAAAGCGGCTTTTGATCTCCCCCTCCAGCAGCCGCTCCAAAAGCTCCACTGCCAGATTCCTCTCAGGCAGGTTCTTCACCTGTGCCAGGAAGCCATCGTCGAGCAGGCCGATATTGGGCTTGTCCAACCCCACGGCGTCAAAGATGTCCACCACCTGGTCCGACACCACCGCATTGCTGATGATCTGGCGGATGGCCTCGTCGCGTTGTTCGTCGGTGCGCTTTTTCGCAGTGAGCTCGCGCTTGGTCAGCAGCACCTTCACCGCCTGCATGAAAGCCACTTCCTCGCGCACCTCTTTGGCCTCGTCCAGGGTGCAGCACAGCGAAAATGCCTGCGTCAGCGCCAAGGCGGTGTCGGCAAAGCGGCGCTTGCCGTCCTTGCCGCCTTCGGGACGGAGGCCCAGCACATGGTTGGCGGCCCGCGCCAGGGCGCTGTGTCCGCCGGTCAGGAAGTCGCCGTAGTCGCAGCCGTGCAGCAGGGTTTGCAGCACATGCAACTTTTCCATCAGCACGCTGTAGGCCTCGTGGGCATCCACCGTGGGCGTGCCGCGGCCCTTGCTGGCGGTGTACTCCTTCATCGCGGCCTTGAGCTCGTTGCCAATGCCGATGTAGTCCACCACCAGCCCGCCCTGCTTACCCTTGAACACGCGGTTCACCCGGGCAATCGCCTGCATCAGGTTGTGGCCCTTCATGGGCTTGTCCACGTACAGCGTGTGCACGCACGGCGCGTCGAAACCGGTAAGCCACATGTCGCGAACGATGACGATACGCAGCGGGTCCGCCGGGTCCTTGAAGCGCTTTTCCAGCCGCTTTTTCACCTTGCCGTCGTAGATGTGCGGACGCAGCAGCAGCTTGTCGCTGGCAGTACCGGTCATCACGATCTTGATGGCGCCCTTCTCGGGGTCGGGGTCGTGCCAGTCGGGACGCAGCCGCACGATCTCGTCGTACAGATGCACGCAGATCTCGCGGCCCATGGCCACCACCATCGCCTTGCCCGTTTGGGCCGTGCTGCGCTCTTCGAAATGGGCCACCAGATCGGCCGCCACACTGGCCACACGGGGCGACGCGCCCACGATCTTTTCCAACGCTGCCCAGCGGCTCTTCAAGCGTGCCTGCGTGCCCTCTTCCTCGTCCTCGGCGAGCTCGTCCACCTCGTCATCGATAGTGGGCAAATCTTCTTGCCGCAGACGCAGCTTGGCAAGCCGGGACTCGTAGTAGATGGCCACAGTGGCCCCGTCTTCCTTGGCCTGCTGCATGTCGTAGACATGGATGTACTCGCCGAATACCGCGCGGGTGTTGTGGTCGGCACTGCTCACCGGCGTGCCGGTGAAGCCGACGAAGGTGGCATTGGGCAGCGCATCGCGCAGGTGTTGGGCGTGGCCTGCTTGCCAAGTGGATTGCAGGCCTGCGTCCGGCGTCACGCCCCGTCTCAAGTTGTACGCCGGGGGCTCGAAGTCAGCGGGCAAAGCGCTGCTGCCGGCATCGCTGGTCACCAGGCTTTTCGTAGCTGCTGGCGAATGCCCGTCGAGCCCCAAAGTCCTGTCCGGATCGAAGCCGCGCTGCCGGGTCTTGAGCGTGGCCTTGAAACCGTATTGCGTGCGATGGGCTTCGTCGGCGAGCACCACGATGTTGCTGCGCTCCGACAGCACGGGGAAAGTATCTTCGTCCTCGCCCGGCATGAACTTCTGGATGGTGGCGAACACAATGCCCCCCGAGGGCCGATGGGCCAGCTTGGCGCGCAGATCGGACCGCGTCTGCACCTGCGCGGGCTGCTCGCGCAGCAGGTCTTGCGCCAGGCTGAACACGCCAAACAGTTGCCCGTCCAGATCGTTGCGGTCGGTGATTACCACGATGGTGGGGTTCTCCATCGCGGGCTCCTGCATCACGCGGGCGGCAAAGCAGGTCATGGTGATGCTCTTGCCGCTGCCTTGCGTGTGCCACACCACACCCCCCTTGCGCGAGCCGCCCGGGCGCGATGCGGCCACCACCTCGGCGATGGCCGCGCGCACCGCATGGAACTGGTGGTAGCCCGCGATTTTCTTGACCAGCTGCCCGTCGTCCTCGAACAGCACGAAGTAGCGCAGGTAGTCCAGCAAATACGCGGGTGCCAGCACGCCACGCACCAGCGTCTGCAGATCCTCAAACGGCCCCAGCGGGTCCAGCGCCACACCGTCGATCGTCCGCCAGGCCATGAAGCGGTCGGCATCGGCCGAGAGCGATCCCATCAGCGCCTCGGTACCGTCCGAGATCACCAGCAGCTCGTTGTACTGAAACACATCGGCAATCTGCTCCTTGTACGTCTGGATTTGGTGGTACGCCTTCCAGATGCTGGCGTTACCGTCGGCCGGGTTCTTCAGCTCCAGCAGCACCAGCGGCAGGCCGTTGACGAACAGAACGATGTCGGGCCGCCGCGTCTTGTGCGGGCCCTTGATGGTGAACTGGCTCACCGCCCACCACTCGTTTTTCTCAGGGGCAGCCCAGTCCACCAGCCGCACGAAATCGCCCCGGGTTTCGCCGTCCTGCTGGTACTGCACCGGCACTCCGCCCACCAGCAGCTTGTGGAAAGCGCGGTTGGCCTGCAGCAGCGACGCAATGCCCAGATCAGCGGCCTGTTTGAACGCGTCCTCCCGCGCCGCCAACGGCACGCCAGGGTTGAGCCGGGCCACGGCTTCGCGCAGGCGGTGGGGCAGCAGCACCTGGCGGTAGTCGGCCCGCTCGGGCGTGGCGCCATCCTGGGCAATGTCCGGGCCGTGCCGGTGGGTGTAGCCCACGTCGTGAAGCCAGGCCAGCGTTTCGCGTTCGAGTTGGTCTTCGGTCATGGCTCGCTCTCGTTCTTCTCGGGCTCAAACTCTCTAGGCAGCGATGCAAGCGTTAGGCTAGACTCGCGGCCTAAGTGGATTGGGGGTTCCTGGTCGGCGCTACAGCCTCGGTGGGTTCACCGGGGCTTTTCGCTTTCTGGGGCGGATAGATCACCAGACCGATGTCCTCGAACCCCGCGCCTGCGCCAGCACGGCCGCCATCGCACAAGAACTTTTTCTTCAGCAGTTCGAATGCCTGGTTCGGCTGGGCAGGGCGAAGGTAGTGCAGGCCCACGGGGCGGGCCACCAGGTCTGCCAGCTGCAGGCCCGCCAGGTTGGTTTTCTTGTCGGCAAACACTACGTCGAACGGCAACACCCGGTTGCCCGGGTTGTCGCCATCGCAGATGCGGCGAAATTCCAGCTCCAGCTCGGCATCTTCCTTTTTGCCCCGGCACTCCACGACCACATGGGTCTTCACCGCGTCTTGCCCCTTCTCGGCCAGAAAGCTGCGCAGTGCCTCCAGCCCCATGCCCAGCGCAATGTGATACGGGTTGCTGGCAGCCCCCGCAGCACGGTTCACGCGGGCCTTGTCCACCACGCAGGCAACCAGGATGAAGTTGCTGGCCTCCATGATGGAGGTCAGCCCTGCCATGAATGCATCACGCGTGGGACGGTGGGCCAGGAAGGCGAAGTCGCCCTTCTGCTTGCGAATCTCGTTCTCGTGCAGCACCACGCTGTCGTGGCCGAAGTAGTTGAACTTGAGCTTCTCCACCGCAGGCACGATCTTTTCTGCATAGTGCCGCTTGTGAAAAATGCACAGCGCCAGCACGAATACCGGGTAGTCCTTGTCGATGCTGGCCAGGGAGTGGTCTCCGCTTTCGTCCACATACACCACGTAGTCGCTGAACCGGCGGGCAGCAGGCTCCTGCGGTGCGTATTCCACCGGCGTGGGTTCAACCGACTCGAAAAGCGCGTATTGCGTTCCGGAAGATGGCATGGTTCGGGATGGGTGAGGTTTACGTGCCCGAAGGGCGTGTGGCCCTTGTACGGCGTGCGTAGCCAGCTAATAAAACAGAGCGGTCATGCTTGCAGCGAATCGCCGCGCGCGATTTCGGTAGCGACTCGGGCTTGGGACAGGCGCAGCTGGCCGGAGACCAAGCGGGGGAGTAAGGTGTCGCGGAGAGTGGAGAGGGTTTGGGCGTTGCGCTCGTTAGCAGCGACACGCTGTTTCAACGGTCGCACAAGTTCATCAAAGCCAGTCACTACCTCTATGGGTGGCACAACGATAGGCAGGCTCGCAAGCTTCGCTCGTCCAAGTTCTGTCTGCCCAGTAGAGCCCTCTCCCATCGCTTCAATTTCAGGCTGCTTGCGGGCGATAAATTCACCGAGGTAGGGCCAACTTAAATCCTTCCCTGCACGGACCACAGTGACGTGCGAGTCAACGATGATCGGTTCTGGCAGATACAAAACTTGTGAAACTCGACCCAATGTGCCGACACCTGTCGAATTCACCAGCACATCGCCTACTGCTAGTTCTCGACCCTGGATTTTGCGCTGTGAGGCGTCATGCCGACGACCCTTGGAGAAGTCAACCGAAAAGTCTCGAATGCACTTTTGGTTTAGAACTAAGACGCCTCCAGTTTCAAGGTACTTTGGTGACAAGCCGCGATTCAGATAGCTACACACTGAGCCCAGTGTTTCAGCACGCCACTCTCTCGGCACCTGTCCCCACTCCGAAGTTTCAAACCCATCGGGAAACAGCGCTGCGGTGGCCTCGTCCATGCCTTCGGGCGTGCGCCCTTCCATCTTGGCGCGCACGGGGTCGAAATCGACGAACCAGGATTTGAACAGCGCCTGGGCGATGGCTTCGAGGGTGGCGTTGGTTTGGCGCAGGAGGGTAATGCGGTCGTCGAGTGTTGCCAACAAGCCTGCTGTCTCCCTGCGTTCGTCGGGCGGCGGAAACGCGAACTCATATGCGGCAATCGACCGCCATGAAACTCGCTGTCGGCCAGATGTGCCTTCCATAAGACTAATCGCATAATCTCGAAACGCTGGCTCGCGACAAAGGTAGTAGATGTAATCATGGTCTGCCGGGTCTTTGCCGCATAGAACAATGAATTCCGTTGAACCTTCGGCAATGGCGTCCCCGTCTAGGCAGCGAACCTGTGCTGTTTTTCCGTTTTCAAGGCAGGGCGTTATTCGCGCGAGCAGTGTGTCACCGTTTTTAAAGTGGGCACCAGCGCCTTTTGCCTCACGAACAACCACATCGTCTACTCCGATGTCTCGTGAAAATTGAGGCAGCGCTGCCATGTCCACAAAGGAAACAGCGCTCCCTTTGCGTACCTTGCGCGTCGGATTTAAATCAGCAATTTGGTCAAGTCTTTGGATCTGCCACTCAGAACTCATACCCCAGCCCCCCCAACTTCGCCCGAATCACCGCATCAAGCTCCGCGCCTTTAGCCATCTGCTCGCCCAGCTTCTCGGTGAGCTTGAGCATCTTCTCGGCAAAGGCTTCGTCATCGTCTCCCACCTCTTCCGCGCCCACGTAGCGGCCGGGCGTCAGCACATGCCCGTGCAGGGCGATCTCGGCCAGGGGCACGCTGCGGCAGAAGCCTTTCACATCCTCATAGCCGCCTGCACCCGGCTCGCCGCGCCAGGCGGCCACCACGGCTTCGATGCGGGCAATGGTTGCGTCCGTCAGCTCCGCCTGCACGCGGCTGATCATGCGGCCCAGCTTGCGGGCGTCGATGAACAGCACCTCGCCCTTGCGCGCCTTTCGCTTGGCCAGGAACCACAGGCAGGCGGGGATCTGGGTGTTGAAGAACAGCTGGCCGGGCAAGGCCACCATGATTTCGACCACGTCGGCATCGACCATGGCGGCGCGGATCACGCCCTCGTTGTTCTGGCTGCTGCTCATGCTGCCGTTGGCCAGTACGATGCCGGCGCGTCCGCTAGGGCGCAGGTGGTGCAGCATGTGCTGCAGCCACGCGTAGTTGGCGTTGCCGCGGGGTGGGTCGCCATATTCCCAGCGCGGGTCGCCTTCCAGGCTGCCGTGCCACCAGTCGCTGACGTTGAAGGGCGGATTGGCCAAAATGAAATCGGCCCGCAGGTCGGGGTGCTGGTTGCGGGTGAAGGTGTCGTCGGGCTCGCGGCCCAGGTTGTAGTCGATGCCGCGGATGGCCAGGTTCATCGCGGCCAGGCGCCAGGTGGTGGGGTTGGCCTCCTGGCCGTAGATGCTCACGTCGCCCAGCTTGCCGCCGTGGGCCCCGATGAACTTCTCGGACTGCACGAACATGCCGCCGCTGCCGCAGCAGGGGTCGTACACCTTGCCCTCGTGCGGGGCCAGGATGGCAACCAGGGTTTTGACGATGCTGGCGGGCGTGTAGAACTGCCCGCCCCGCTTGCCTTCGGCGCTGGCGAACATGCCCAGGAAGTATTCGTACACCTCGCCCAGCACGTCGCGGGCCTCCGCCGGGTCGTCGCCGAAGCCGATGGTGGAGACCAGGTCGACCAGCTCGCCCAGCTTGCCGTCGGGCAGTTGCGCGCGGGCGTAGCGCTTGTCCAGGATGCCTTTGAGCTTGGGGTTCTCGACCTCGATGTGGGTCAGGGCGTCGTCGATGCGCTTGCCGATGTCGGGCTGCTTGGCGGCATTGCGCAGGGCCTCCCACCGCGCGCCTTCGGGCACCCAGAAGACGTTGGCCTCTTTGTAGTAGTCGCGGTCTTCCAGCTCGGCTTCGATGTCGGCGGGGTCAGCGTCGCCGTAGAAGTACTCGTCGTCGGGGTTGGTGAGGCGGGCGGTCAGCTCGACACGGCGGGCGGAAAAGGTGTCGGAGACGTATTTGACGAAGATGAGGCCGAGCACCAGGTGCTTGTATTCGGCGGCGTCCATGTTGGCGCGCAGCTTGTCTGCGGTGGCCCAGAGTGTCTTGCGGATGTCGGCGATCACGGATTTCAGGAGGTCGATGGCTTTGTAGAAAAGGACAGGCTTGCTATTGCCAACGTGCGTCTGAGCTTACCTGTGGATAGCCGCTTCCTAAAAGATCTGGGCAATAGTTCGAACTTGTGATCCATGCCAAACCAAGCCGTGCTCCATCCTTCAGACTCCCACCATGGACCCGCTCGACACCCTCACCGCCCTGGGCATCGAACTGCCCACGCCCGCCTACATCGTCGGCGCCATCGTCTTCGGGCTGGTCGGCCTGTGGGCGTGGCGGCGCGGGCGGCGGGAGGGGCGCCGCGCGTCGACGTGGATCGGGGTGGCGCTGATGTTCTACCCCTATGCGGTGTCGCGCACCTGGCTGCTGTACGCGGTGGGCGCGGCGCTCTGCGCGGGGCTGTGGTGGGACGCGACGGCCTAGCCGGCGGCCGCCCTGGCGACCCGGCAGGCGGCAGGCGTTGTCAGCGGGTGTCGTCGAGCGTCGTGTTGTAGACCGTGCCGGCGATCTTCACGTTCTGCAGCACGATGCCCTGCACGTTGTAGGCGTAGAGCGGGCCGGGCACCGTGCCGCTGGCGGGGCCGGCCGCGGAGGGCGTGCCGAAATCGCAGTCGGAGATCGTCACGCCCGAGATGGCGGGCACCGCGGGCACCGGCTGCGGGCCGTTGTAGTCCTGCTTGACCGGGCCCTGGGCCACGATCGCCTGGAAGCACGAGGCGGTGGTGCCGCCCAGGGTGACGTCGGCGGCCCGGACACGCGAGATGAAGATGTTCTGCACCGTGGCGGGCCGGGTGCGGATCGCGTCCTTGGCGGGCTGGTAGTCGCAGTCGAAGGTGATGATGCCGCCATGCGACGCCGACGGATTGGCCGCGGCCGCCGTGACCACGCCCAGCGGCACGCTGGTGTTGACCGGGCTGCCCGCCAGCAGCGAGGCGCCGTAGCCCTGCGGCGTCACGCTCACGCCGTTGGCGAGCGTGACGTTGTCCACGTAGAGGTCGCGCACGAAGCCGCCGCGGTTCATGTTGGTCTTGATCCGGATCGCGATGTTGAGCGCATCGGTGGCCCAGTAGATGTTGCGCATCTCCAGGTTGCGGGCATACACCTTCTGGATGCCGGCGCCCATCTCGCTGCCGAGGGTCAGGCCGCCGTGGCCGCTCTGCATGACGCAGTTCTGGATCACGTGGTTCTGCGCCGGGCCGTACTGCACGTCGAGGTTCTTGCCCGACTTGATCGCGATGCAGTCGTCGCCGGTGTTGAACTCGACGTTCTCGCACAGCACCATGTCGCAGGCGTCGGGGTCGAAGCCGTCGTTGTTCGGGCCGGTGCTGTCGGCCAGCACGCCGCGCATCACCACGTTGCGGCAGGCGACCGGATGGTGCTGCCAGAAGGGCGCGTTGTGGGTCTGGTAGTTCTCCATCAGCACGTCGGTGCAGTTGATGAAGCTGACCATGCAGGGCCGCAGGAAATGGCCCAGGCCGAAGATGCGCTGCTCGATCGGCACGCCCGCCTCCGACAGGCAGGGCAGGTAGTTCTGGTCCTGCTGCCAGGGCGTGACCGGGTGGGTCAGCAGTGCGTAGAGCGCGCCGGAGATGCCCGGCACCTTGGTCCGCAGGTCGAGGTTGAGCGGATTGACGGAGGCCGCCGACGGCGTGGTGGCCGCGTTGACGAAGCCGTACTGGCCGGTGTTGCCCTTGTAGGTCCACCAGCAGGTGGCGGTGTTGCCGCTGCCGGCGAAGGGCGTCATCGCCTGCCCGTTGAGGACCGACGTGCTGTCGGTGCCGGTGATGGCGATATGCGACTGGTTGCGGGCGTAGACCGGCGAGCCGAAGTTCAGGCAGTCGTTGGCCTGCCAGCGGCTGTAGTAGAGCTTGCCGTTGGCACCGCAATCGACCGGGCCGTCCTTGGCGTAGTCGGCCGGATGCGGGCTGAAGTAGATCCGGCAGTCGGCGCTCAGGTGGAAATGGACGTCGCTCAGCAACACGATCGGGCCCGCGCAGTACCAGTTGCCTTGCGGTACGACGACACGGCCGCCGCCGGCCGCGTTGCAGGCCTGTATGGCGGCCAGGAAGGCCGGCCGCGCGTCGAAGGCGCCGGGCGCGTGGGTCTTGTCGGAGCCGGCACTGGCGGGCGACAGCGCCGCGTCGGTGTATGGGTTGGGCGACGCCACCACCGCGCAGGGCCGGGCGCCGAAATCGGTCACCACGAAGTCGCGCGCCGGGAACGACGCCTGCGACACCGACTGCAGCGCGTCGGCGATGCGGGTCGCGGTACCGAACAGGCCCCAAATGGGATCGCCGACACCGCCGCTGCCGGAGCCGCCGTCGCCGCCCCCGCCGCAGCCTGCGAGACCGCCGAGCAGCGTGCTGCCGGCCAGGGTTCCGGCACCCAGCAGGAAGCTGCGGCGGTCGGCGTGCACGCCGGCGGCATCGGCCACGGCGGTGCGGAGAAAGTGCTTTTCCAAGGCTGTCTCCTTCTGCGGACGGGTCCGCTGCGTTAGGAGTTGTAGGACGACACAGACACTATCACGCATTGAAAGAGGCCGAATCCCCCTCGTTTACCCTCGGTTTCGCGCGCTTTTGATCGCAGATTTTCATCCCTGCGAAAAGGTTGTATGACAACCAAAGCCGCATGCGGTGTCGCGCGCCACAGTGCACTGCGCCGCATTTCCGCACCGACGGCAGGACCGCACCCTCCCCGGGGTCACCCGTGGATCGCCGCCGCCACGATCAGCGAGATGCCGAGGCACATCGCCGCCACCACCATGCCGAGCGCCATGTTCTGCTTCTCGACGATCTCGGCCCACAGGTCGACCGGGGTGATCTTGTCGATGATCAGAAAGCACACCCAGAACACCACCACGCCGACCAGCGCGAAGAGGATGGAGCCGACGAAAGCGGCGGGTCTGAACCATTCGATGAAGTGCATGAAAAGCCTCCGTGGGAAACGCGTTGGATGGTGAAAAGGCGGTGGCGGGGCCGTGCGGTGGCACCGGCTACTTGTGCGCGCCGCCGCTGGAATAGCCGCCCCAGGCGCCGCCCGAACTGCGGGCGCCGCTGCCGCAGTTCTCGCGCTGCGGGTCGCAGCTGCTGCAGCGGCCGACCAGCAGCACCACCAGGACCAGCAGCAGCACCAGGATGAGGATGCCGCCGAAGCCGATACCCGACGTGAGCCGGCCTTCGCTGCGCGCCATGACGGCCTGCTTCTCCTCGGGCAGCTTGAACGCGGCGGCGACGGTGCGGCCCTCCAGCCGGTTGCCGGCCGACCAGGTGACCTCGCTGCGGCTGCGCTCCATCGACAGCAGCTGGCGCTGGTAGAGGTAGTCGGCGTTGGCGGTCTTCTGGCCGCGCGCGACCGGCCAGTAGAACTCGCCCTGCACATAGGTGGTCTCGGCGTCGTAGCGGCTCTGCAGCGTGTAGGCGGTGCCGAGGTACTTCGCCTCGGCCTGGCTGCGGCTGAGCTTGGGCGCGCCGGTGATCGGCTTGACCAGGCTCCAGCCGTCCTCCGCATCCACCAGGAAGCTGAAGCCGCGCTGCCGCTCGTAGAGCAGGTACTCGCTCCAGCCGAAGCTCTCGTCGTCGCCGGCCTCGCGGCCCATGCGGTGCTGGAAGCCGACCACCTGCCACTGCGCGCCCTGCAGCTGGCCGATGCTGCCGACCGGTATCAGCGGCCGCAGCGGCTCATCCTGCAACGCGTGGCGCAGCGCGCCGCCGATGCCGGCGGTCAGGTCGATGATGCTGCGGCAGCTCGGGCAGGTGACGGCCTTGCTGTTTTCCAGCTGCACCTGCACCGGCGCGCCGCAGTTCGGGCAGGCGAACTGGCGGGCGGCCTCGGTCTTCTCCGACACGGCGTCGCGCAGGCCGGTGAGCGTCAGGTTCTCCAGCCGCACCGTGGTGCCGCGCGCGGCCTCGGGCGGCTGCCGGAAGTAGTCGAGCGACAGCACCGCGCCGTCGTCGCTGCGCAGCTCGGCCGCGGCGAACGGCGCGTCCAGCGGCGCGATGTGCGACAGCTCGCCCTCGGCCGCCAGCAGGGTCACCATGCCCTGGAAGGCGACGCTGTAGCTCTGGCCGGCGACGGCGGTGCGGGCCCCCAGGCGCAGCGCCTCGGGCGGCGGCGCGTCGATCGGCAGCACGACGGGCCGCGCGAAGACGTAGCTGCCGTTGTCCTCGGCCAGCAGCGCCGAGCTGCCGTCGGCCATCGCCGCATGCCATTCGTTCCAGATGCCGGCGTCGGAGCGGTACTGCAGCCGGCCGACCAGGGTGAACGGCTGGCCGGCGTGCACGCCCGAGGCCATCAGCTGCAGCGGGCTGTGGTCGTCGAACAGCTCGGCCATGCGGCCGATGCGCGCCAGCTGCTCCCCGCTGCGCACGATGGTGCTGTGGCAGTAGGCGCAGACCGCGTGGGTCGACTGCGCGCTGCGGAAATCGACCGGCGCGCCGCAGCCGGGGCATGGTGCGCGGTAGACGCGCTGGGCGGCCGGCTCAGCCACGGCGCGACCCCGCCCAGACTATTTTCAAGCGGAAAGTGCCTGCAGCCGGCGTCCGGCGTCGGCCACCAGCTATCGATTCAATAGCAAACGCGAACGCGACCCCGGCCGGGGCGAAAGCCTTCTGCACGCCGGGCTACACCAGCTTCTTGAGCAGCTCGCCCTTCTTGGCGTCGAACTCTTCCTGGGTGAGGATGCCCTTGGCTTTGAGCTCGCCCAGCTTCTCCAGCGTGGCCATCACGTCTTCGGCGCGCACCGGCTGCACTGCTGCTGCTGCGGCGGCCGCAGGTGCGGCAGGAGCGCCCGCGCCCTGCAGGCCCTGCTGCAGGTTCTGCGCGAGGATCTGGCCCATCGCCACGCCGGCGCCCAGGCCCATCGCGTCGCCCGCGATGCCGCCGCCTCCGTGGGCGGCGCCCTCGGCCATCTTCGGGATCGCCTGGCCGGTCTGGTACTGGATGAAGCGGCCCATGTCGTGGCCGACCATGCCCATGCCGATCTTCTGGTCCATGACCTTCTGCAGCTCTTCGGGCAGCGAGAGGTTCTGCACCGTCATCGTGTCGAGCTGCAGGCCGATCCTGGCGAACGCGGGCTGGAGCTGCGTCTTCAGCGCGTCGGCGAACATCGTCTGGTTGGCCGCCAGGTCGAGGAAGGCCACGCCGCTGGCGGCGATCGCGTTGCTGATGTTCTGCAGCACCAGGCCGCGCAACTGGCCGTCGAGATCGCCGGTGGCGTAGTCGGCGCGGGTGCCGGAGATCTCGGTGTGGAACAGCTTCGGGTCGGCCACCCGGTAGCTGTAGTTGCCGAAGGCGCGCAGCCGCACCGCGCCGAAGTCCGCGTCGCGGATGGTGATCGGCTGGGGCGTGCCCCACTTCTGGTCGGTCTGCTGGCGGGTGCTGAAGAAGTAGACGTCGCTCTTGAAAGGCGACTCGAACAGCTTGTCCCAGTTCTTCAGGTAGGTCAGCACCGGCAGTGTCTGCGTGGTCAGCTTGTAGGTGCCCGGGCCGAAGACGTCGGCCACCGTGCCCTCGTTGACGAAGATCGCGACCTGCGATTCGCGCACCACCAGCGTCGCGCCGTTCTGGATTTCCAGGTCGCGCATCGGGAAGCGCCAAGCCAGCGTGCCGTCGCCGTCCTCGGTCCACTGCAGGATGTCGATGAACTGCTTCTTGATGAAATCCATCAGGGCCATGGCGTTGCTCCGGTGCGGGTGGTGGCAGGTGCGGCGGATGATACTGCCGGCCCCGCGCCGGCAAAGCACCCACCAACGACCGCGAACCTTGCCCGGCCGGCCCGAAACCGGTGTCTACAATCGCTTTCCCCCGGAGGCCACGGGCCGCGCCCAGGCGCACCGCGGCCTCTTCGCCGCCGCCGCAGGAGATGCCCGAATGTCCACGCCTTCCACCCCCACATCCACCCCCGCAGAAACCCACATGGAAGAGCGGCGTGCCGAGCTCCGCCGCGCGGCGCTCGAGTACCACGAGTTCCCCCGGCCCGGCAAGATCGCCATCGCGGCGACCAAGCAGCTGACCAACCAGCGCGACCTGGCGCTGGCCTACTCGCCCGGCGTGGCCGCACCCTGCGAAGAGATCGTCAAGGACCCGAACAACGCGTTCAAGTACACCAGCCGCGGCAACCTGGTGGCGGTCATCACCAACGGCACCGCGGTGCTGGGCCTGGGCGACATCGGCCCGCTGGCCTCCAAGCCGGTGATGGAGGGCAAGGGCGTGCTCTTCAAGAAGTTCGCCGGCGTCGACGTGTTCGACATCGAGATCGCCGAGAAGGACCCGGCCAAGCTGGTCGAGGTGATCGCCGCGCTGGAGCCCACCTTCGGCGCGATCAACCTCGAGGACATCAAGGCCCCCGACTGCTTCTACGTCGAGCGCGAGCTGCGCAAGCGGATGAAGATCCCGGTCTTCCACGACGACCAGCACGGCACCGCGATCACCGTGGCCGCGGCCATGCTCAACGGCCTGAAGGTGGTGGGCAAGGACATCGGCGACGTCAAGCTGGTCACCTCGGGCGCGGGCGCCGCGGCGCTGGCCTGCCTGACCCTGCTGCTGAAAGTGGGCCTGAAGCGCGAGAACGTCTACGTGACCGACCTGGCCGGCGTCGTCTACCAGGGCCGCACCGAGCTGATGGACGAGGACAAGGCCTTCTTCGCCCAGCCGACCGACGCCCGCTCGCTCAGCGACGTGATCGAGGGCGCCGACGTGTTCCTGGGCCTGTCGGCCGGCGGCGTGCTCAAGCCCGCGATGGTCGCCAAGATGGCGGCCAACCCGGTCATCTTCGCGCTGGCCAACCCCAACCCCGAGATTTCCCCGGAAGACGCGCACGCGGTGCGCGGCGACGTGGTCATGGCCACCGGCCGTACCGACTACCCGAACCAGGTCAACAACGTCCTGTGCTTCCCCTACATCTTCCGCGGTGCGCTCGATGCCGGCGCCACCACGATCACCGACGAGATGGAGATCGCCGCCGTCTACGCCATCGCCGAGCTGGCCCAGGCCGAGCAGAGCGAGGTGGTCGCCGCCGCCTATGCCGGCGAGCCGCTGGCCTTCGGCAAGGAATACCTGATCCCCAAGCCCTTCGATCCGCGGCTGATGATCAAGATCGCCCCGGCCGTGGCCCAGGCCGCCGCCGACAGCGGCGTGGCCCTGCGTCCGATCAAGGACATGGACGCCTACCGCGACAGCCTGCAGAGCTTCGTCTACGCCTCGGGCTCGATGATGAAGCCGATCTTCGCCGCGGCGAAGGCGGCGGGTGCGGCCAAGAAGCGCGTGGCCTATGCCGAGGGCGAGGAAGAGCGCGTCCTGCGCGCCGCCCAGATCGTGGTGGACGAGCGCCTGGCGCGCCCCACCCTGATCGGCCGGCCGGCGGTCATCGCCCAGCGGATCGAGAAGTTCGGCCTGCGCCTGGTGCAGGGCCGCGACTACGACATCGTCAACGTCGAGCACGACGAGCGCTACCGCGACTTCTGGCAGACCTACCACCGCATGACCGAGCGCAAGGGCACGACGGTGCAGACCGCCAAGATCGAGATGCGGCGCCGGCTGGCGCTGATCGGCTCGATGCTGCTCTTCAAGGGCGAGGTCGACGGCCTGATCGTCGGCACCTGGGGCCACACCCAGATGCACCTGCACTACGTCGAGCAGGTGATCGGCAAGCGCGCCGGCGTCAATACCTTCGCCTGCATGAACGGCCTGCTGCTGCCCGAGCGCCAGGTGTTCCTGGTCGACACCCACGTCAACTACGACCCGACCGCCGAACAGCTGGCCGAGATCACCGTGATGGCGGCCGAAGAGATGGTGCGCTTCGGCCTCAAGCCGAAGGCGGCGCTGCTGAGCCACTCCAACTTCGGCAGCAGCAACCAGCCGAGCGCGCTCAAGATGCGCCACACGCTGGAGCTGCTGCGCATCCAGGCCCCGTGGCTGGAGGTGGACGGCGAGATGCACGGCGACGTGGCGCTCGACGGCGCCCACCGTGCGCAGATCATGCCGCACAGCTCGCTGGCGGGCGACGCCAACCTGCTGGTGATGCCCAATATCGACGCGGCCAACATCTCGTACAACCTGCTGAAGACGGCCGCCGGCGGCGGCATCGCCATCGGCCCGGTGCTGCTGGGCTGCGCCCAGCCGGTGCACATCCTGACGGCCAGCGCCACCGTGCGCCGGATCGTCAACATGACCGCGCTCACCGTGGCCGACGCCAACGCGTCGCGCTGAAACCGGGGGCCGCCGGCACCCCGCGTGCCGGGAGGCCAGCCCCCTGTTTTCGAGGCGGGTGAAGGGCTTTGGAAATGCCCGGTTCCCGGCCCGCAGCTGCAAGTGGATACTTGCACTGCGGGCCGCTTTCCGTCACACTAGTGGATTGAAATTTTGGGGTTAACCCGTAGGGGCCGTCCAGGCTCCGCAGGCACTCCGAATTTCCGAAAGGTGTGTTTTCATGGTGCGAGTTGGGGTGCGGAGAACGGCGTCCGATGCGTTCTCCACGGCAATGGCAGCGGTGCGCACAGGCACCCTCGTCTTGCTGGCGACGGTGGCTGCGAGCGCGGCACTGGCCCGGTCCCCGCTTCCCGATACACCGACGGCCACCGTCTCCCTTGTCCAGCTACCCCCCGAAGGGCGCGAAACCTATTCGCGCATCCTGGCGGGTGGGCCGTTTCGGTACGACAAGGACGGCTCGGTCTTCGGCAATCGCGAGCGGATTCTACCGGCCCGCATCCGAGGCCATTACCGAGAGTACACCGTGGAAACGCCGCGGGCCCGCAACCGGGGAGCGCGCCGCATCGTATGCGGCGGCGCACCCCGCACGCCCGACCGCTGCTACTACACCGACGATCACTACACAAGCTTCCGCGAGATCGCGCCCTGAGGGCGACACAGAGCGAATGCACCGGCAGGACGGGTGGCACTATGGCCGCGCCTGGATTTTTGGACCCTTTGAGAGAAAGAGCAGCGGAGATGGATACGCCACTTCGTAAGGATAACGATGCCCCCCTGCGCGGCGTCCGGAACAACATCGTGCAGTCGATCCGCGCCTTCCGCGTGCCCGACCTGCGCGATGCCGCACTGAGCCTGGGCCATCACTTCCTCTACGCCAACCTGGCCGAGTCGCAGTCCAAACAGGACGTGCTCGACACGATCGCAGCCCAGTTCACCTTCCCGTCGCACTTCGGCAAGAATTTCGACGCGTTGTACGACTGCATGACCGATCCCTTGCATAAATCGGGCCCGCAGCCGGGCTTCATCGTGGTGCTGGAGCAGATTCCGGCCCACGCGAAGTTCGACAAGGAAGCCCGCGAGCAGCTGCTCGACATCTTCCGCGAGGCCTCCGACTACTGGGGAGACCGGAAGATACCGTTCCGGTGCTTCTATTCTTTTCTGTAGCCCGTTCTGCATCCACCAGCCAAGCAGAACGGGCGAACGAGGCCCCCGCGGCAGACGCCGTGTCCGGCAGCAGCATCGCGATCGATGCCGTTGCGGGTGGCGAACCGGCAGAGAAGATGCCGACCGACAAGCTCGTCGACGTGTCGCCGCTGGCGTTGCGGATGAGCAGTCCATTCAATGCAGGATATTGGCTCTCAGCAGCCTAAAGGCTGCAGTAGAGCCAACCCCCAGGCTGCGCTGCTGCGCTTCGCCTACCCCTCGGGGGCGCTGCCGGCCGACCGGCGGAGCCGGATCGGTGGCAGCCCTGGGCAAAGAAAAACCCGCTTCGGCGGGTTTTTCTTTGGGCGCCTGGATTTCAATTTCAAGGACGGTGGCTCATCGGAGCCTGGTGCTCAGCGCTCCGCGGCTGCGGGCAGGCTGAGAGCCAGCGCGATGAATTCGTCCACCGGCACCTCTTCGGCACGGCGCTGCAGGTCGAAGCTGCCGGCGAATCCCTGCTGCACCAGCCAGGGGCCGAGGGAGTGGCGCAGCAGCTTGCGGCGCTGGCTGAAGGCGGCCTGGACCAGGGCGGAGAGGCGTTTGACGTCCACCGCGGCGGGGGCCTCGTGCGGAACCATGCGGACCACGGCACTGTCGACCCGGGGCGGCGGATCGAAGCTCTCGGGCGGCACGAACAGCACGTTCTCCATCGCGTAGCGCCACTGCAGCATCACCGAGAGCCGGCCGTACGCCGCGGTGGAGGGGCGGGCGACCATGCGGTCGATCACCTCCTTCTGCAGCATGAAGTGCTGGTCCTGCACCACCTGCACCTGGTCGAGCAGGTGGAACAGGATCGGCGTCGAGATGTTGTAGGGCAGGTTGCCCACCACTCTCAATTTGGGAGCACCCAGCCGTTGCGCGACTTCGGTGAAGTCCACTTTCAGCACGTCGGATTCGATCACGTCGAGCTGCGGCCGGGCGCGCAGCCGCACCGCCAGGTCGCGGTCGAGCTCGATCACGGTGAGCCTGCCGCCGCCGAGGCGCTCGACCAGCGGCTGGGTCAGCGCCGCCAGGCCGGGGCCGATCTCGACCATCGGGTCGCCCGGCTGCGGGTCGATCGCCTGGACGATGTCCTCGATGATCCCGCGGTCGGACAGGAAGTGCTGGCCGAAGCGCTTGCGTGCGATGTGCCTCATGCGCGGGCCGGCCTCACCACTGGGGCGGCTCGCGGAATTCGACGTACGCCCGGCCGCGGGTCTCCTGCGCCCAGGTGACGAAGGCCTCGTCGAGCTTCTTCTCGCGGGCGGCGCTGCGGGCCAGGTCGCGCTGCTCGCGCTGGGTGAGCGTGTGCTGGCGGCGCTCGACCAGCTGGATCAGATGGACGCCGAAGCGCGACACCACCGGCTGGCTGATGTCGCCCGGGGCCATGCCGTCGAGCGCTTCTTCGAATTCGGGCACGAACTGGCCGGGGTTGGCCCAGCCCAGGTCGCCGCCGTCCTTGGCGCTGCCGTCGCTGGAGTATTCGCGCGCCAGCGACTGGAAATCGGCCTGGCCCGACTGGACGCGGCGCTTGTAGTCCTGCAGCCGCGCGATGGCGGCGGCCTCGGTCAGCTGCGGGCCGGCGCGCAGCAGGATGTGGCGGGCGTGCGTCTGGGTGACGACGCCGGTGCCGATGCCGCCCTGGTTGCGCTCGATCAGCTTCAGCACGTGGAAGCCGGCGGGCGACCGGATCGGGCCGACGATGCCGCCGACCGCCTCGTTCTTGACCGCGTCGACGAAAAGCTGCGGGTAGCGGTCGCTGCTGCGCAGGCCCAGCTGGCCGCCGCTGGTGCGCTCGGCCGCATCCGACATCTCGGCGGCCACCTTGCCGAAGTCCTCGCCGGCACGCACCCGGTCGGCGGCGCGCTGGGCCTTGGCCTGCAGCGTGGCGATCTCGGCGGGGGTGGCGTTCTCGGGCACGATGACCAGCACGTGGCCCAGGTTGATCTCGACGCTGGTGGGGTCGGCGGGCTTGCCGCGCTGGTCGCGGATGTACTGGTCGACTTCCAGGTCGCTGACCTTCACCCGGCCCTCGACCTCGCGGTCGCGCAGCCGCAGCAGGGTGAGCTGGCTGCGCAGGTCTTCGCGGAAGCGGGCCTGCGGAATGCCGTCGGCGGCGAGCCGGCGGCGCATCTCGGCCACCTCGACGCCGTTCTGGCGGGCCACGCTCTGCTCGGCCTGGTCGACCGCCGCGTCGTCGACCTTGATGCCGGTGTCCTTGGCCTGCTGCAGCTGGGCCTTCTCGTTGATGAGCCGCTCTACCACCTGGCGCACGAAGACGTTGCGCGGGGGCAGCGGATTGCCGGCCTGGGCCGCCTGCTGGGCGGCGCGCTCGGCGCGGATGCGCACCTCGCTGTTGAGGATCGGCTCCGAATTGACGACCGCGACGATGTAGTCGGCCTGCTGCGGCGAGGCCGAAGACGACGACAGCGAAGAGCCGGCAGGGGACGCGCCGGCCGACCCGCGCGGGCTGCCGGAGGAGGAGCCCGCCGGCGTGGCCGGCGCGATCGCGTCGGCACCGGCGCCGCGCGGCAGCCCCAGGCCGGGCGAGCCCGACGGTCGCAGCCCCTGCGCGAGCGCGCCGGAAGCCATCAGGGTCGCCAGGCAGGCCAGCGGCAGGACGTGAGCACGGATCTTCATGGCGGTAGGACTCGCAAGGCGGGGCAGGAGTTGCATTCGGGAGGGGCGATCTGTGGGGGTGTCGTCGATGGCCGCCGGCCGGGGGCTCCCGGCAGGGCGGTCAATCGTAGCGGCTGAAACGGCTCGGGGTGGCGATGTCCTCGCGCAGGTACTGGTAGCGCGGGACGTTGCGGCGCAGCACCTGCAGCGGGTTGGACCCGACGCTGGAGAAGCCGAAGAACTCGACCTGGAACAGGATCCGCTTGGTGGCGGTGGTGTTGCTGCTCTGCAGCCGCTCCAGCACCACCCGGCCGATCCAGCAGTCGCCCTCGTACTCGAGGCCGACCACCGAATCGACGATCTTGCTGTCGAGCATGCTGTAGTTCATGCGGCCGACGGCGTAGACGTTGCCCGGGCCCAGGCCGCGGCCGGCCATGCGGGTCATGTCGCGGCTGCCCCAGCTCCAGAGGTCGTTGATCGGCCACTGCCAGCCGACGTCGATCATCTCGCTGGTGCCGCGCTGCTGGCGGTAGGCCGCGCTGATGGTGCGGAAATCGCCGGGGTTGAAGCGCCCGCCGATCGAGGAACGCACCGAGCGGTCGGTCTTCGGGTTGTACTGGACGGTCGAGTCGAAGGCCCAGCGCGGCGTCCAGTTGATCGAGGCGCCCAGCATGACGTCGCTCAGCCGGTCGGTGACGGTGGATTCGCCCGGCATCACGATGCGCTGGTCGCGAAAGCGCAGCCGCTGCGCGATGCCGAAGCGCGCCGCCTCGGCGCCGGTGTCGGCGTCGATGAAGCGGGTGGTGGTGCCGACGGTCAGCAGGTTGTTGTCGGAGATCCGGTCCTGGCCGACGAAGGCGTTCTCGGTGTAGATCGAGGCGAAGTTGAAGTCGGCCCGGGTCGTGTCGTAGACCGGCAGGTAGTTCTGGTCGACGAAGGGCGTGTAGACGTAGAAGGCGCGCGGCTCCAGCGTCTGGATCAGGTTGCGGCCGAAGAGGCGGGTGTCGCGCTCGAAGACCAGGCCGCTGTCGAGGCTCACCGTCGGCACGGTGCGGCTGGCGGTCGTCTGGTTGTTCGAGGCCAGCGGGCTGTCGAACGTGTAGTTGGCGCTGTTGATCAGCGCCTTGGGCGTGATGAACCAGCCCGGCGCCACCCACGGATGGCTGACCTGGGCCATCGCGACGCTGCGGTTGGCGTTGGGCTGGTTGGTGAGCGCGGTGCGCGACTGGAACTGGGTGTAGTCGCCGTCCACCGAGAAATCGAAGCCGCCGTAATCCACCTTGGCGTATTTGGCGGTGACCTGCGGCAGCCGGTCGTAGGGCGGCGTGATCGGCGAATTGACGTCCTGCAGCACCTGCCACTTGAGGGCGCGGGCCGTGGCCGAGAAGTCGCCCTTGCTCCAGAGAAAGGTCAGGTCGGTCGGCAGCAGGCGCTGGGTGAGCGAGCCCACGGTGCGGGTGAAGTCGCGCCAGTAATTGTCGTCGCTCACCTGGTTGAGGTTGAGGTTCATGCCGACGGTGCCGATCGCGGCGATGCCGGTGTCGAACGTGCCGACGTGCTGCGCCGCGATGCCCCAGCGCTCGCGTTCGCGCAGCTTGTCGGTGGGCATGTAGTTGCCGCGCATCTGGCCGCGGTAGTTGCCTTCCAGGTACCTGAACTCGCCGCCGAAATCGACGCCGCGCTTGCTCATGACCGTCGGGTAGAGCGTGGCGTCGCGGTTGGGCGCGATGTTCCAGTAGTACGGCACCGTGGTCTCGGCGCCGCTGACGTTGTTGATGCCGAAGACCGGCGGCAACAGGCCCGACTGCCGGGTTTCCGACAGCGGAAAGGTCACGCTCGGCAGCTCCGGCGTGCGCAGGCCCTTGAACTGCACCACCGCGCCCTCGGCCGTGCCGGTCTCGGCGCGCTGGTCGATCGTGATCGTGCGGGCGGTCACCATCCACTCGGGCACCCAGCCGGCACCGGGGCGGCGCACGCAGGTGGTGTAGTTGCCGCTGTGGATCACCATCGTTTCTTCGTCGATGAAATCGACCCGCTCGGCCTCGCCGTGCGCGTCGTTCTTGATGAAAAGGTAGCGCGGGCGGACGAAGAAGCCCTCGAACGCGTCGACGTGCAGCTCGAGCTGCGGGCCCTGGAAGATGTCGCCGGCGCGGTTGATGTAGACGTCGCCCAGGGCCTTGGCCAGATCGTCGGGCTGGGTGTATTCGAGCTGGTTGGCGCGGATCACCAGCGGGCCGCGGCGCAACTCGGCGTTGCCCTTGACGACGGTGTTGAAGTCGGCGGTGCCGTCGATGTTGTCGCCGGTGACGAAGCTCGGGCGCTGCTTGCCTTCGTCGCGGTCGATCGTCTCGCGCAGCAGCGGCGTGCGGCGCAGCACCAGGGGCGCATCGGCCACCGCGTTGCCGGTGGGGGCCGCCGGGGCTTCGGCCGCAGGGCCGACCGGGGTAGCGGCACCGGCCGGCGTGTCGGCCACCGGCGCCTCGCCGATGTTCTGGGCCCGCAGCGGGGCGCCCTGCAGCAATGCGGCGGCCACCAGGGCCAGGGGCGTCAGGCGGGTCGAAAGGCGCGCAGGGCCGGCGCGGCGACCGCGGCGTGGGCGCGGGGCCGGTGGTGTCGTCGTCAGGTCATGCATCGGTCGGGACATCCATCGGCGGTGCGCTGCGTGCAGGGAGGGGGAGATTCGGCAAGGATTCGCAGGCCGGCGCCCGGAGGTCGGCTTTGTAGAATGCGGATTATCCATGACCCCATCCGCCTCCCCCGCCGCCGGCCTGCCCACACCCGGCGTCGATACCGGCCCCGCCACCTCGTCTTCTCCTGCAGACACCGCGCCCATCGCCTGGGCTGATCCGGCACGCGGCGCCGCGTTCGCGCAGTGGCTCGCGGCGCAGTCGCAGTCGCACGGCGTGCGGCCCGAAACGCTGCGGGCGGCCTCGGCCGATGCGAGCTTCCGCCGCTATTTCCGGATCGACGCACCGGGCCTGCGCGGCGGCACCGCGATCGTGATGGACGCCCCGCCCGCCCTGGAAGACAGCCGGCCTTTCGTGCACGTGGCCGGCCTGCTGGACGCCGCCGGCGTGCGGGTGCCCCGCATCCTCGACTGGGACGCCGCGCAGGGCTTCATGCTGCTGGAGGACCTGGGCCGGCGCACCGTGCTGGAGACGATAGCCCCGGACGATGCCGCCGGCGCCCTGCCCTACTACCTGCGGGCCATCGAATCGCTGGTCGCCTGGCAACGCGCCTCGCGCCCCGGCGAACTGCCGGCCTACGACGCACCGCTGCTGCACCGCGAGTTGCAACTGTTTCCCGACTGGTACCTGTCACGCCACCGCGGGGTCGCCGTCGAGGGCGAGGTGGCTGCCACGCTGGCCGGCACCTTCGACACCCTGGTCGCCCACAACCTCACGGCCGCGCCGGTCTACGTGCACCGCGACTTCATGCCCCGCAACCTGATGGTGGACGATGCCGATCCCGCCGGCCCGCTGGGCGTGCTCGATTTCCAGGACGCGGTCTACGGCCCGATCACCTACGACATCGCCAGCCTGACCCGCGACGCTTTCCTCAGCTGGGAAGAGGACATGGTGCTGGAGGTGACGGTGCGCTACTGGGAGCGGGCCCGCAAGGCCGGCCTGCCGGTCGATCCGGACTTCGGCGCGTTCTACCGCGCGGTGGAATGGATGGGCCTGCAGCGCCACCTGAAGGTGGCCGGCATCTTCGCCCGCATCACCCTGCGCGACGGCAAGCCGAAATACCTGGCCGACACGCCGCGCTTCATCGCCTACATCCGCGCAACCGCCGGCCGCTACCGCGAGCTGCTGCCGCTGCTGCGGCTGGTGGACAAGGTCGAGAACATCGAGACCTCGACCGGCTTCGCCTTCGGCCGCGTGTGACCATGCCCCGCTTCCATTGCCCCGAGCCGCTCGCCACCGGCACCACCCTGTCGCTGCCGCCGGGCACCGCGCGCCATGTGCAGGTGCTGCGCTACCAGCCGGGCGATGCGCTGACGCTGTTCGACGGGCGGGGCGGCGAATACGACTGCATCGTGCTGCGCATGGGCCGCAGCGATGTCGAGGTGCAGGTGGGCGCGCACACCGCCGTCGAACGCGAGGCGCCGCAGCGGGTGGTGCTGGCGGTGGGCATGCCGGCCAACGAGCGGATGGACTGGCTGGTGGAAAAGGCGACCGAGCTGGGTGCCGCCGGCTTCCAGCCGCTGGCCACCGCCCGCACCGTGCTGCGGTTGAAGGGCGAGCGGGCCGACAAGAAGATCGCCCACTGGCAGGCGGTGGCCGTGGCCGCCTGCGAGCAGTGCGGCCGCAACCGGGTACCGGCGGTGGCGCCGGTGGCCGATCTGGCCGCATGGCTGGCCGCCCTGCCGACGATGGCCGACGGCCCGCGCCTGCTGCTGTCGCTGCATGCCCAGGCGGTGCCGCTGGCGCAGGCGCTGGGGGATGCCGCGAAGCGCCCTGCAACGGTCACCGTGCTCTCGGGTCCCGAAGGCGGATTGGCACCCGAGGAAGAGACCGCCGCGCTGGCGGCCGGTTTCCAGGCCGTGCGCCTGGGCGCGCCGGTACTGCGCGCCGAAACCGCCCCCCTGGCAGTGCTGGCGCGACTGGCGCTCTAGAGCGCCTCGTCTCACGGCGAGGCAGCCGCGGGGACCCGTCCTGCGGGAAAGCCGCCCCGGCACACGCAGACCTCAGGCCGGTGGGGGGTGGTTCCCCGGCAGTTGCGGCGCCAGCGCATCGATATCCACCTTCTCGGCCAGATCCTGCGAGGGCGATCCTCGGAGGGCGCCCCAGGTGCGTGCCAGCATGTCGACCATGCCGTTCATGGCGCCCACGATCGCGCGGCCGGCCGGAAAGGTCAGTGCCAGCGACGGATGCTCGATCGCACGCAATTCTTCTTCCGTGATGTCGATGCTCCCCTCCTCTCCGGACTGCGCCTTCGACAAGCGCTCCACCGCCTTCCTGGCGATGAGTTCGACGACCAGGCGGTTCTTCTCCTCGTCGGTGGTGAGCTTGCCGCCGAGGCCGCCGAGATAATTGCCGGTCAGGATGCCGGTACCGAGGCTGAGCACTTCGGTCGGTGTGTTCATCATGATGGTGACGATCTTTTGGACCACCTGCGGCAACAGCCTGGCGCGCGACATGATGTCGACCGGCACGAAGGCGGCCAGGCTGATGACCGAGCCGATCCCCATCGAGTTGATCGCCAATCCATGGCTGGGGGCCACCTCCAGGGCCCCACGCGTGTCCTCCTTGACATGTTCGGACAGCGCGCGATGCAGCTGCGCATCGCTCGCTCCCGGCGCCAGCGTCATCCGAGGGGCGGGAAAGAAGCCTTCGTTCATGCGTTCGAGCGCACCGGCCGCCATCTCCTCGTGCCCGGCAGCCACCTCGAACGGCACCATGGCACCCGAGGTCGACAACCCGAACTGGTTGGTGATGGCGTTCACCGGCATCATCGACCAGCGTTGCGACAGGGCGGCCACATTGTTCGGGATCGCGCCCACAGCCGCGATGCTGCCGGCGATGGCCGAATCCTTGAGGTCTTTCAGGACTTCCGCGACCGACTGGGGCAGCAGGGGTTCCCCGCGGAAGGTGCCCAGCAGGCGCTTGATCACGCAGGAGTCGGCGGTTTCCGCCACGGCGGCGGTGAGCGAGGTCAGGAGGACTTCCGTCATATTCGTGATCGGATGGTGCTCGCCGTACTTCTCCGCCACCGCGGCACGGACGGCCGCCCAGGCGAGTACGTCCAGTGCGAAGGCTATCCCGCCGCTGCCGATCAGGCTGGCTGCCACTGCCCAGCCCAGTTCCGGGGTGAAGTGCTTCTGCGTCAGCACCGCATTGACCGCCTGTGCGCCCATGCGGCCACGGAGTTCCAGGGTGGCCGGATCGTGGTCGCTGAGTGCCTTGCTGACCAGCGCCTTCAGGTTGTCGTCGTTGGAGTCCGCCCGGTAGCGCACGCCCTGCAGGAAGGAGAACGGCGCGCTGCACGGAGGGGAGCCCAGGCCCTCGACGAGCGCGCGTGTCGCAGGATCGACGTCGGACGCGTCCCCGTTCGCCACGTCCTCGACCGTGATCGGCCGGAAGCTGGCATCCGCGCCGAAGGCCCTGGCACCCTTCTTGATCGCTTCGCGCGCGGCATAGGTGGAAAGATCGATATCGGCCTCTTCCGGCCCGGACCCGTCGCCGCCCAGATGCAGCGCGCGCACCTTGCAGCCGGCGGCGAACTCCCATGCATTCAGCAGGATGTCGGCCTCGAGGGGCAGTCGCAATTCCGCGTCGGGCGACAGGGCCAGCCGTGCGGCCGCCTCCTGGTACGCAGGCTTGGCCTGCACGAACTGAAGCACCGCGTCGATGGCCCTGTCCGGGGAGTGCAGCCGGCCATCGTCCCCGCGTGCGACGGCGCCCTTCAGCGCCTCCGGCTGCCTGAACCTGTCGGTATCGACGATCTGGCGCAGCTGCGCGCGATATTCGTCGGTCTTGATCTTGCGGAGCTGCACCTCCAGCATGCCCAGTCGCACCATTCCCGTCAGATGGGCGTCGGTCCGCGCCTGGCGGCGCAGTTCCGGGGTAGGCAGCCCGTCGGCCTCGGCGAGCCGTTGGTTCAGCCGGTCGTTTTCGGCCTTCTTCAGACCCGTCAGGAACAGCTGGCGCAGGCTCCCGGTGCGCGGACGCTGGATGGCGTCCGACGCGGCGCTGCTGGACGATGCATCCTGGGAGGGCTGCCGCTGCAAGGCCTCGGTCCTCTCGCCTGTCCCGTTCCGGCCGGGCAGGGTCGACGATGGGGCCGGGCCATCGGTCTCCATAGACGGTGCCGCGGGTGCTGTTTCCTCGGGTGAAAAGCCGACGTGGGAAGGACCTAGGGTGGTAAGTGGCATGCGATATCCGCCTGCGAAAAGGCCGCCGGCTGCCCTGCGGGCAGCTTCGGAGCCGGTGGACGTGGAAGCCTGCCGGGGCGGACAGGCCGGGGACCGCCAATGTAGGAGGCCCGTTCGGCGCCGCGCAGCCGGATTGCGAAGTCGGGCATCGAATATCGAACCTGTATGCCCTGCTGAACGTTTGTGTGCATACAAATGCGACTGGTTATTGTTAAGATGCGCAACCGGCGTTACAGCCGGTCAAAAACCGCCTGCGCTTTCCGAACAACTTCCAAAAGAGATTTGCCTTGACCGATTCCGCACGCTCCGCGCCCCTGTCCCGGCGGCCGCACCGCAGCACACCGTCTGCCCTGCCTTCTGCCGCCGACCAGGCGCTCTTCCCGCTGGGCGCTCTGATGCTGGCGGCCTCGGTCGGCAGCTGGGCGCAGTCGGCACCGGCCGGCAACGTATCGCTCAAGCCGGTCACCGTCACCGAGAAGGCCGAGGCGCCGCAGGGCAAGGAAGCGCTGCAGACCACCAAGAGCGGCATCGGCAAGGGCAACCAGGACATCCGCGACATTCCGCAGTCGATCACCGTCGTGACCGAGAAGCTGATCGACGACATCAAGCTCGACACGCTGAAGGACGCGCTGCACTACACCGCCGGCATCACCTTCGCCGCGACCGAGAACGGCACCGACCAGGACATCCGCCTGCGCGGCTTCCCGATCGCCAGCACCGGCGACCTGATGATCGACGGCATGCGCGACCCGTCGCAGTACGACCGCGACACCTTCAACCTCGACCGGGTCGAGGTGATGCGCGGATCGGCCTCGATGCTGTTCGGCCGCGGCTCCACCGGCGGCGTGGTCAACCAGGTCAACAAGAAGCCGGTGCTGGCCGACCAGACCGACGTGGTCGGCACCGTGGGCACCGCGGGCTATCTGCGCACCACCGCCGACTTCAACATCCGCACCGGCGAGACCTCGGCCCTGCGGATCAACGCGATGGTCAACAAGGCCGACAACGGCGGCGCCGACATCGACAAGAACGGCATCGCGCCCAGCTTCAGCTGGGGCCTGGGCACCGCCGACGAGTTCACCGTCGGCCTGTTCCACCTGAAGAACAACAACACGCCGATGTCGGCGATCCGCTACCTCAACGGCGGCCTGGCCCCGGTGAAGCCGGGCAACTTCTACGGCACCCGCGCCGACTTCGTCGACGGCGAGGCCAACTACGTGAGCGGCGCCTGGAAGCACGTGTTCGACAACGGCGGCGAGCTGCGCAGCCAGATCCGCAGCGGCGTGTTCGAACGCGCCCAGTGGAGCACCGCCGCCGGCTTCTGCGGCGCGGCGCCCACCGCCGCCGGCGCCTGCCCCGCCGGCGCGCCGGCGGTCACCTCGCTCAACCCCAACACCTTCCTCACCCGCTCCGGCCTGACGCCGCGCAAGGACCGCTACAAGGCGACCTACGCGCAGAGCGACTACAGCAACACCTTCGACTGGTTCGGCCTGCGCCACGAGGTGCTGACCGGGGTGGACGCGGCGCACGAGGAGGCCGTCCGCTTCCAGAACAACGGCAGCACCCTCGGCACCCGGCCGGCCACCACCATCGGCGCCCCCGACGACGGGGCCGGGCTGGTCGGCAGCCGCCTGTCGCCGCAGTGGCGCAACTCCAGCAACTACACCGCCAAGGCCTTCGGCGTGTACGCGCAGGACCTGGTGCAGGTGGCCCCCGCCTGGAAGCTGCTGGGCGGCGTGCGCTACGACAACTTCAAGGGCGACTTCGAGCAGCTGGCCTACGCCACCGGCGCCAACGGCGCGCTGACCAACATCGCCCGCACCCGGCTGAAGGAATCGCCGTGGAGCTACCGCGGCGGCGTGCTGTTCCAGCCCTCGCCGACGCAGTCGTACCACCTCTCCTACGGCACCTCGTTCAACACCTCGGCCGACACCTACCAGTACGTCACCCCGCTGAACGCCAACACCCCGCCGGAGAAGAGCCGCAACATCGAGCTGGGGGCCAAGCTGGACTGGCTCGGCGGCAAGCTCTCGACCCGCGGCGCGATCTTCCGCACCGAGAAGTACAACGAGCGCACCACCGACGCCGACTTCGCCGGCACCGCCTACACCCTCTCGGGCAAGCGCCACACCGCCGGCCTGGAGCTGGACGTGGTCGGCCGGATCAGCGCGCAGTGGGAGGTCTACGGCTCCTACACCTGGGTGCCGGTCGCGAAGATCGACGCGGCCGGTGTCGCCGCCGGCGCGCAGGCCTCGGTCGGCCAGCGGGTGGGCCTGACGCCCAAGCAATCGGGCGCGGTGTGGGTCAGCTACCAGGCGACGCCGAAGCTGCGGCTGGCCCTGGGCGGCCACGGCGCCACCGAGAACCGGCCGCTGGCCGGCACCACCGGTGCCGCCTCCACGACCGCCCGCGTGCCCGGCTTCATGGTCGCCGACGCGATGGCCGAGTACAAGTTCACGCCCGACGTGTTCGCGCAGATCAACGTCAACAACCTGCGCAACAAGGCCTACGGCGACCAGCTGTACCCGGGCTTCACGATCCTGGGGCCGAAGCGCCAGGTGCTGGCGACTCTGGGAGTGAGGTTCTAGCTCTCCCCCAGGCTCCGCACTTCGTGCTTCGCCTCCCCCCTCGCCGGGGGCAACACCGGTGGACCGGCGAAGCCGGATCCACGGTGTTCCTGGTGAAGGCAGGGCGTGCCGAGCGGATGTGAGTGAACGGGATAATCCTTGCCATGCTGTTGCACGTACGTGAAGTCCTGACCCCGGCCGAAGTCGCGCGGGCCCGCGAGGTCCTGGCCGGGGCGCCGTGGGGCGACGGGCGGATCACCGCGGGCAGCCAGTCGGCCGAGGCCAAGAACAACGAGCAGCTGCCGGAGGATTGCGACGCGACGCGGGCGGTGCAGCAACTGCTGCTGCGCGGTCTGGAGCGGCACGCGGTGTTCTTCTCGGCCGCGCTGCCCAAGCAGATCTCGCCGCCGCTCTTCAACCGTTATGGCGGCGCGGCCAACAGCTTCGGCAACCATGTCGACAGCGCGGTGCGCTACCTGCGCAACGGCGCGGGCCGGGTGCGCACCGACATCTCGTGCACCCTGTTCCTGTCGGAGCCGGGCGAGTACGACGGCGGCGAGCTGATGGTGGAAGACACCTTCGGCGAGCAGCGGGTGAAGCTGGCCGCCGGCGACCTGGTGCTGTACCCCGGCACCAGCGTGCACCGGGTGGAGCCGGTGACCCGCGGGCACCGCATCGCCAGCTATTTCTGGATCCAGAGCATGGTGCGCAGCGACGAGCAGCGCCGGCTGCTGTTCGAGATGGACAACCACCTGCGCCGGCTGCGCTCGGCCGCGCATCTGGGCGAGACCGATCCGTCGGTGATCGGCCTCACCTCGACATACCACAACCTTTTGCGCATGTGGCTGGATGTATAGCCGCGCCATCCAACGAAAGACAAGCATGACCAAGACATCGTTTTTTCTGGGCATCGCCGCGCTCGCGGCGGCCATGGCCTCGGGCGGCGCCGCGGCGCAGATCGTGAACCACGACACGGTGCGGTGCGCCCCGGTGCCGAAGGAAGAGATGCGGCCGCAGATGGAGCTGCAGAAAAAACTGGTGGCCGAGGGCTGGAAGGTGCGGCAGGTCAAGACCTTCAACGGCTGCTACGAGGTCTACGGCTTCAACCCGCAGGGCGAGCGGATGGAGGTGTTCTTCGACCCCAAGACCTTCGAGAAGATCGGCGAAGCCAAGCAGCCGTCGTGAGCGACCCGCGCCCGACACCGTCGCCCGCCCCGGCGGTGCGGGTCTGGGACCTGCCGGTGCGGCTGCTGCACATCCTGCTGGCGGCATCGGTCGCGGGCGCCTGGCTGACCGGCGAGGAAACGCTGCGCTGGCACGAGGCCGCCGGCTGGGCCGGACTGGCGGCGGTGGCGGCGCGGCTGGCGTGGGGCGCGCGGGGCGGCCGCTTCGCCCGCTTCGGCGCCTTCGTCCGCAGCCCGGCCGCGACGGCGCGCTACGCCGCGCAGGTGCTGCGCGGCACCGCGCCCCGCTACCTGGGCCACAACCCGCTCGGCGGCTGGATGGCCGTCGCGCTGCTGGCCACCGTGGCCGCCACCGGCCTCACCGGCTGGCTCTACACCACCGACGCGTTCTGGGGCATGGCCTGGCTCGATGGGCTGCACCGCGCGCTGGCCTGGGCGGTGCTGGCGCTGGTCGGGCTGCATCTGGCCGGCGTGGCGTTCACCGGCTGGCACCAGCGCGAGAACCTGGTCGCGGCGATGGTGCACGGACGCAAGCGCGGCGGCGGCGCGGTGGACGAGGAAGGGCGGTAGCGAGAACCGCAGTGGGGCGATCCGGTCGTGACGGCGAGCTGCCGGGGAAGGCCGGGAGCAGCGGTCCCCAGCGGATCGTTGCATCAAAATCGATAGCAGGTAGCCGGCGTGCAGCAAGCCTTCCAGGCACATAAGACACCAAAAACCGCCCCACACGCCGACCATCAGCTACAAATTTCGTAGCGCCAAATGCGGGCCGCGGATCGTCCGTACCGATGCCACCCGTGTGCCGGCTAGCCGAGCCCGCTCTGCGGCGGCGCCCCCGCCCCCTCGCCCCCGAACAACCCGCCGTCGTCCAGCAGGTCGAAGGCGATCTGCGGCCGGCGCTCCAGGCTCTTGCGGATCGCGGCGGGAATGTTCTGCCGCGTCTTCTTGCACAGGCCCGGCTGCTCCAGCACGAGGATCGCGATGCCGCGCAGGCTGCGCACTTCGTTCGGGCTGAAGCTGATCCGCAGCCGCAGGCCGAGTTGCGCGGCCATGCGGGCCTCGATGCGCCGCAGCTCGTCCAGGCTCTGCAGGTTCTCCAGCCGCTCCAGCAGGCGGCGCTCTTCCTCGCGCGTCAGCCGCAGCACCCGCAGGTCGGCGCCCGGCGCGGCCAGCAGCGCCTCCCGGTCGCAGACGCAGGCGCCGGGCGGGCATTCGGTACGGATCGGAAGGGGTATGGGCTGCATCGTCGGCGGCAAGGGACTGCAGGGTAACGCGGCGGACGGGCGGACGCCGTGCAGTTTGCCGGGCCGCCGTGCAAAAAATTCACTGGCGCGCTTGCCACAGCGTGGCCACACTCGTATGCGACAGCAGCGCAACCCCATAACGACAGAGACACACGACCCATGGCAGAGCCCCATTTCGACTACCTGGTCATCGGCGGCGGCACCGCCGGCGCCCTGATGGCCAACCGCCTCTCGGCCGACACCCGCAAGCGGGTGCTGCTGGTCGAGGCCGGCCCGCGCGACGACTACCACTGGATCCACATCCCGGTCGGCTACCTCTACTGCATCGGCAACCCGCGCACCGACTGGCTCTACAACACCGAGCCCGATCCGGGCCTGAACGGCCGGGTGCTGCGCTATCCGCGCGGCAAGACCTTGGGCGGCAGCAGCAGCATCAACGGCATGATCTACATGCGCGGCCAGGCGCGCGACTACGACGGCTGGGCCGCCACCACCGGCGACGGCACCTGGCGCTGGGACAACGTGCTGCCCGCGTTCCGCCAGCACGAGGACCACTACATGGCCGGCACGCCGGGGCTGGATGCCGACTTCGCCCGCTACCACGGCGGCGGCGGTGAATGGCGGGTCGAGAAGCAGCGTCTGCGCTGGGACATCCTCGACGCCTTCGCGCAGGCGGCGCAGCAGGCGGGCGTGCCCCACTCCACCGACTTCAACCGCGGCGACAACGAGGGCGTGGGCTACTTCCAGGTCAACCAGAAGAACGGTTTTCGCTGGAACACCGCCAGGGCGTTTCTGCGGCCCACCTGCTACGGCCGGCCCAACTTCGAGCTCTGGACCGGCGCGCAGGTGATGCGCCTGACCTTCGCGCCGCAGCCCGGCGGCGGCCAGCGCTGCACCGGCGCCGAGGTGTGGAACGGCACCGAGCGCATCACCGTCACCGCCGGCACCGAGGTGCTGCTGTGCGCCGGCAGCATCGGCTCGCCGCAGATCCTGCAGCTCTCGGGCATCGGGCCGGCCGACCTGCTGGCGCAGCACCGCATCCCGGTGGTGGCCGACCTGCCCGGCGTGGGCGCCAACCTGCAGGACCACCTGCAGATCCGCGCGGTCTACAAGATCGCCGGCGCGCCCACCCTCAACGTGCTGGCCTCGACCGCCTGGGGCAAGGCGAAGATCGGGCTGCAGTATCTGCTGTCGCGCAGCGGGCCGATGAGCATGGCGCCGTCGCAATTGGGGGCCTTCACCCGCAGCGATCCGGCCCAGCCCTGGCCCAACATCGAGTACCACGTGCAGCCCCTGTCGCTCGATGCCTTCGGCGATCCGCTGCACGCGTTCCCGGCCTTCACCGCCAGCGTCTGCAACCTCAACCCGACGAGCCGCGGCACGGTGCGGATCAAGAGCGCCGGCTTCCAGGACGCACCGGCGGTGGCGCCGCGCTACTTGGCCACCGCCGAAGACCGCCAGGTGGCGGCCGACTCGCTGCGGGTCACCCGCCGCATCGTCGCCCAGCCGGCGCTGGCCGCCTACCGGCCCGAGGAGTACAGGCCCGGCCCGCAGTACCAGACCGACGAGGACCTGGCCCGCCTGGCGGGCGACATCGCCACCACCATCTTCCACCCGGTCGGCACCACCCGGATGGGCGCCGACGGCGATCCGATGGCGGTGCTGGACGCGCGGATGCGGGTGCGCGACGGCCGCGGCGGCCTGATCGCCGGCCTGCGGGTGGTCGATGCCGGCGCGATGCCCACGATCACCAGCGGCAACACCAACAGCCCGACGCTGATGATGGCCGAGAAGGCCGCCGCCTGGGTGCGGGCCGATGCGGGGGATTGAGGCCGGCGTGCCGGCCGCCGCCGGGGCGCGGCCAGGCGCAGAGGACTATGCCGCCCTGCGCAGCGGAACGGCCAAGTAGGCCAGGCGCTTCAACTCCTTGCGGCCCAGCGCCACGTTGTGCAGCACGATGCCGCAGACGAAGGAAATGAACGCGCTGACCGCGGTGCCCATCGCGACCACGGCGGTCGGGAAGCGCGGCACGGCGCCGGTCTGGAGGTAGGTGGCGACGAGCGGCACCGTAAGGACCGTGGCGGCCAGCACCAGCAGCAGGGCGAGCAGGCCGAAGAAGGCCATCGGCCTCTCGCTGGTGAACAGGCGGACGATGGTGCGCATGATCCGCAGGCCGTCGCGGTAGGTGGAGAGTTTGCTGGCCGTGCCCTCGGCGCGGGAGCCGTAGGACACCGGTATCTCCATGTACGGCATCCGCAGCTCCAGCGCGTGCACCGTCAGCTCGGTCTCGGTCTCGAAGCCGTGCGCCATCGCGGGGAACGACTTGGCATAACGCCGCGAGAAGACCCGGTGGCCCGACAGCATGTCGGTGAACCGGCCGCCGAAGATCGCCGCGACCGCGCCGGTCAGCATGCGGTTGCCGAGCCGGTGACCGGGCCGGTAGTTCGCGTTGCTGCCGTCGTCCACCCGCGCACCCACCACCATGTCGCAGCCGCCCTGCCACACGCCGTCGATCATCTCGCGGATGGTGGAAACGTCGTAGGTCGCGTCGCCGTCGGTCATCACGTAGATGTCGGCCTCGACGTCGGCGAACATGCGGCGCACCACGTTGCCCTTGCCGCGCAGCGCCACCCGGTGCACGGTGGCGCCATGGGCCGCGGCCTCGGCGGCGGTGCCGTCGGTGGAGGCGTTGTCGAAGACGTGGATCGCCGCCTCGGGCAGGGCCCGCCGGAACTGGTCGACGACGGTGCCGATGCCGCCGGCTTCGTTGAAACACGGCAGGATGACGGCGATCGCAGGCGTGATCGCACCCGGTCCGGTGGGCATCGGCATGGAAGCCGGTACGAAGGAATCAGCGCGCATGGAAGGAGAAGGTCTGGAAATGCATGGGTGCTCGGGTCGCCGCAGGGCCGCCCGATCGAGAGCTCCCGTTCTATGACACGGCGGTCGAGCGCCCACCGCGCGATTTTGAGAGATTGTGCAGAGATACGCGCCGCAGGCCGCCAGGCTGCGTTCACCGACCGACCGCCCGCCACGTCACGCCCGCGTCATGCCCGGCGCGCATCGTATCGGCAATTCCATCCGCTACCGCCATGCACGCACATCCCCCGCGCTCGCTCTCCTCCCTGGTCCGCATCCTGGCCGTCACCGCCGCCGCCTGGTCCGTCCAGGCGCACGCCCAGCCCGCTGCCGCGCCCGCCTCTACCGCCACGCTCGCCGGCCACGCGGTGCTGCCCGCCAACAGCATGGTCGCCGCACCGAAGGATGCGCCGGCCGACCTGCAGACCAGCGGCAAGTTCACCACCGGCAAGCGGGTCGAGCAGGTTGGCAGCGTCGAGGGCGATTCCTACGGCCGCAAGACCGGCGTGTCGCTGCCTTTCCAGGGCCAGCCGCTGCAGGGCCATTCCGGCATCAAGCGCATGGCCGACGGCAGCTTCTGGGTGCTGACCGACAACGGCGCCGGCGCCAAGGCCAATTCGCCCGATTTCATGCTGTACCTCAACCATTACGCGATGGATTTCCAGGCCGGCACGATCCAGCGGCTGCACACCGTCTTCCTGCGCGACCCCGACAAGAAGGTGCCGTTCCGCATCGTCCAGGAAGGCACCGCGCAGCGCTACCTGACCGGCAGCGACTTCGATCCCGAGAGCTTCCAGTTCGCCGGCGGCGCACTCTGGATCGGCGACGAGTTCGGCCCGTACCTGCTCAAGGCCGACCTGCAGGGCAAGGTGCTGGCGGTGTTCGACACGCTGGTCGACGGCAAGCCGATCCGCTCGCCCGACCATCCGGCGGTGACCACGCTCGGTGCGCCGGACGCGACGCCCGCGCTGTCCAACCGCTTCGACATCAAGCGCAGCAAGGGCTTCGAAGGCATGGCCGCCTCGCCCGACGGCGGCAGGCTGTATGCGCTGCTCGAAGGCCCGGTCTGGAACGCCGAAGCCAAGGACTACGAACGCATCGACGGCAAGGAAGTCCTGCGGGTGCTGGAGTTCGACACCCGCGCAGGCCAGTGGACCGGCAGGTCGTGGAAGTACCCGCTGGAAGCCAATGGCAACGCGATCGGCGACTTCAACATGGTCGACGCCACCACCAGCCTGGTCATCGAGCGCGACAACGGCGAAGGCACCGCCGACCGTGCCTGCCCCGCCGGCGAAAAGCGCACGGATTGTTTTCACGACATCGCGAAATTCAAGCGCGTCTACAAGATCGAGATGACCGACGCCAACGTGGGCAGTGCGGTGCGCAAGATCGGCTACATCGACCTGCTGAATATCCAGGACCCGCAGAAGCGCGCCCGCAAGCCGCTCAACGACGGCGTGCTGAAGTTCCCGTTCTTCACCATCGAGAACGTCGACGTGGTCGATGCGACCCACATCGTCGTCGGCAACGACAACAACCTGCCGTTCTCCACCAGCCGCGAGCCCAACAAGGCCGACGACAACGAGATGGTGCTGCTGGAAGTGGGCGAATTCCTGCGGGCGAAGTGAAGCGGGCGCCGCCACGCTGTCACTGCGGGCACCGACAGGATTGCGGGTAGGTCGCTTCCTCGGTCGATGCAGCGCCCCGTCCCACCCGCGGCGGCACGGCCGGCCGCCATGGTTGCGACATGACCGATCCACGCAATGTCGCGCACGACAAAAAAGTGCAGCAGGAAAAGAAGAACCACGGCGAAGAGATCGCACCCGGTGCGATCCATGCGCCGCAGCCCGGCCAGAAGCCGGCGCTGCACCATGACGAAGCGGTGGAAGACGCCGACAAGGACGACGCGAAGTAGCCTTCGTCTTCTTCCTACGCTGCCCGGATCGACCGATGTCCTTCCGGGCATTTTTTCGTCTTCTCTTTTTATATACCGGCGGCCAGACTCGGCCGACGTCTCGACATGGTTGCGCCGATTGGCGCAAAATGCGCCTTTCAGGAGATCGATATGGCGACCACCGCATTTTCGTCCGTCAAGCTTCCCGGGACCCTCGTCGAGAAAGCCCGCCAGGCCGCCCAGCCCATGCGCCGCTCGGTCGCCAGTCAGATCGAGTATTGGGCGACGTTGGGGCAGGTGGTGGAACATACCGGCCTGAGCGTGCAGGAGGCCCGGGCCGCAATCGAACACTACGAACGCGCAGGCTCTGTACCTGAGCCGCATTCGGTGGACGAGCTGACTGCCCGTTTGCTGACGGCCCAGACACGCGGCACGCTGGCCCAGCGGGTACGCGAGGTCGTACAGGACAACAGCGTACGCGGCTGAGTGCGGCATGGCAGCTTCTGGCACTGCACCACCGCGCTGGTTCCACCTGCTGGCAGGGTGATAGCCGACACGGCCTACCTGTACGACGCACGCGACGTGGCCGATGGCGGTCCACACCTAGTCGCCGTGCGCACGTCGGCGGGCGCCACCCTGGTGGATGCGCCTTTGCCGCCATGGGCGCGGACGGTGCTGGCCCTGCCCTGATCCGCAGGGGTCTCCAGCGTCAGGGCAGCATGCGCCGCAGCACCGGCTCCTTGTCCAGGAACTGGTGCTTCAGCGCGCCGGCCAGGTGCAGGAAGAACAGGGCGTACAGCACATAGGCGCCGGCGCTGTGCATCCAGCCGAAGAGGTCGTGCAGCGCCTCCTTGTCGTCGGAGGCGGCCACCTTCTGCGCAATGAAGCCGATGCGCGGCCATTCGAAGGTGCCGAACCAGTACATCGGATGCGCCGCCGCGTCCTTCCAGGCCGAGTCGTGCAGCCAGCCCGAGAGCGGCATCCACAGCATCACGCCGTAGAGCAGCAGATGCACCGCATGGGCCGACCAGCGCTCCCAGCGCGGGTAGGCGGCCGGCAGCGGCGGCGCGGGATGCGACAGGCGCCACAGCAGCCGCAGCAGCACCAGGCCCAGCACGGTCACGCCGATGGACTTGTGGGTGTCGAACACCGGGCGCACCAGCCCGTCCGGGAACCACTCCACCGTCAGCATCAGCACGACGTTGACCAGCATCAGCAGCGCGATCAGCCAGTGGAAGACGATCGCGACGCGGGTGTAGCGCGGCATGGCGGAGGGGGCGGTAGTGGCGGCGGGCGCGGGGGAGCGGGGGTGCATGGCTGGGCAATATAGGGCCTGCGGGGCGGCTTGACGAGCCCGGCGGCCCGGCGGCGGCATTACACGTGCTTGACATGCGGTGGCTACGATCGGCCGGGGTGCCGCATTGCGTGGCCGATGGGCGCGTCGTGCGGCGCCGGGTCGCAGGGGTGCGACATCCGCCCGGCCGCGCCCCGCGTACTGCAGGGCAGGGCGTTGCGACCCGTCGGCCTTCTCCCGGCACGCGCCCGTACCCGCGTCCGCGCACCGCCGTTCCCGCCCCTGTCCGACCGATCGCCACCCCGCCCACCACCGAGATGCCGCCCGATTCCTCCCTGCACGATGCCCGCCTGCGGGCCACGCCGTACCTGCCGGGCTGGCGCACGCCGCTGCCGAGCGTGCTGATCCACGGCGGCGCGCTGGTGCTGTGGGGCATCCTGTTCTGCATGGCGTTCGCCGTCGGCGGCGTGCTGGCGTGGTCGGTGGGCGTGGTGTACGTGGTCTACGACACGGTGCTGCTCGCCTTCGTCGGCTGGCGCACCTGGGACCTGCTGCGGCCGGCGGCGGCGGTGCTGGCGCCCACGGCCGGCACCGCGCCGCCGGCCGCCGTGCGCACCAGCGTCGGCGTGCTGGTCGCCGCGCACAACGAGGCCGGCGCCCTGCCGCTCACGATCGCCGCGCTGTTGGCGCAGACCGATCCGCCCGAGCAGATCATGGTGGTGGACGACGGCTCCACCGACGGCACGGCCGACCTGCTGGTGCGCCACTACGGCCTGGCCCTGCCGGCGCCCGGCACGGTGGGGCGGCCCGGCCTCGCCTACCCCACCCTGCGCTGGCTCGCCCTGCCGCACAGCGGCAAGGCCCGCGCCCTCAATGCCGCCCTGCCGCGCGCCGGAACCGACGTGGTGCTGACGGTCGACGGCGACACCCTGCTGGCGCCCACCGCGCTGGCCGCGATGCGCCAGGCCTTCGCGGCCGAGCCGGGGCTGGTGGCGGCCACCGGCGTCATCGTGCCGGTGTGCGGGCCGTCGTTCTCGGGCCGGGTGTTCCAGTGGTTCCAGACGTACGAGTACATCCGCAACTTCCTCTCGCGCCATGCCTGGATGCGGATGGACAGCCTGCTGCTGGTCTCGGGCGCCTTCGCCGGCTACCGGCGCAGCGCGTTGCTGGCCGTGGGCGGCTTCGACCCCGACAGCATGGTCGAGGACTACGAGCTGACCCACCGCCTGCGCCGCCACGCGGTGGCCCACCGCCTGCCCTGGACGGTGCGGGTGCTGGGCACCGCCTGCGCCCGCACCGACGCGCCCGGCAGCATCGGCGCCTTCCTCGGCCAGCGGCGCCGCTGGTTCGGCGGCTTCCTGCAGACCCAGTGGCACTACCGCGACATGGTCGGCGACCGGCGCTACGGCTGGCTGGGCCTGCTGATGCTGCCGGTGAAGGCCTTCGACACGCTGCAGCCGCTCTACGGCCTCACCGCGTTCTTCCTGCTGGCCTACTACCTGGCCGCGGGCCGGCTCGGCCTGCTGGGCGCGGCGGCCGGCGTGATCGGCATCAAGCTGGCGATCGACCTGGCCTTCCACCTCTGGTCGATCCGGCTCTACCGCCGCTGGGTGGGCGACACCGCGCCGGCCAGCCTGGCGCAGGGGCTGCTGGCGGCGCTGGCGGAGCCCTTCACTTTTCAGCTGTTGCGCCACACCGGGGCGGCGCTGGGCTGGGTGTCCTTCCTCACCCGCCGGCGGCGCTGGGGGGTGCAGCACCGGGTGGGCGTGGTGGCGCCGCGCGGCGGGGATGCGCCTTAAGATGCACTGCGCTTTCTCCAGGGGAAAGCGCCTGCAGCCGGCGTCCTACGACGGCCATAAGCTATTAAAACCGTAGCAACGCCTCGGGCCTACCAGCTCAGCGGATTCACCCGGTAGAAGCGCCCCAGTTCGCCGAACAGCGCCGGCTGCTCGGCGGCCAGTTGCACCGGCCGCTCGAAGAAGGTCTCGGTGGCCACGGCGAAGAACTCGGCCGGGTCGGTGGCGCCGTAGGGGTCGAGCAGGGTGGGCTCGGCGCGCGCCACCTGGCCTTGCAGCAGCAGGAAGCTGGCGCCCAGCACCGCCGCCCAGCGGGCGCGGCGGGCACGGCCGGGCAAGGGCGGCGCGCCGTTGGCCCGGCCTTTTTCCTGGTCCCACTGGTGGGCGAATTCGTGCACCACCACGTTGTGGCCGTCGGCCGGGTCGGCCGCGCCGGCCAGCACGTCGCTCCACGACAGGATGACCTGGCCCTCGCTCCAGGATTCGCCCGCGAGTGCACGGCGCTGGTCCTGCAGCACGCCGCTGCCGTCGGCATGCACCCGGTCGACCACGAAAGCGCCGGGGTAGAGCAGGATCTGGCGCAGATTCGGAAAGTAGTGGTCGCGCCGGTTCAGCAGCAGCAGGCAGGCCTGGGCGGCCACGGTGACCCGCATCTCGTCGGTGACGACCAGGCCGCCACAGCCGATGAAGGGTTTCTCGGCCAGGAACACCTGGATATGGCGCTTCAACTGCAACTGCAGGTCGGCCGGCAACCGCCGGAAGCCGGGCACCCGCCGCCGCAGGATCAGCCGCCAGGTCTCCGGAAACGGGCGCCGCCGCAGCCGGGCGCGGCGCAGCGCGGTCCACACCGGGGGCACCAGCAGGGCCGACAGGCAGACGATGGCCAGGGACGAGAGCAGCAGCAGGGCCATGGCGCGCTTTGCAGGGTGAGAGGAACCCTCTAGCTGTGAAGGTTCAATAGGTTGTATCCGGTGTTCATCCGGACTGGGTTTGAGAGACTGGAAGTCGCCAAACACC
>JBHZQV010000023.1:0-74929 GCA_042867185.1 Sphingomonas sp. NCPPB 2930
GATGGCGTGCTCTGCGCAGCGAAATAAAGGAGGAGCGGCGGGCGCAGCCCGTCGCGGGGGACATTCGCGGAGCAGAGCACGCCGTCGGCGCGAGCCCGGCCCAAACCAACGAGACCCCCGAAAAATCACAGAACGTCAGCCGCCTGCTCGAACGTCAACCGAGGATTGCGGTTGAACTCCTTGCTGTGGTCCGCATACCCCAGGTTGATCAGGAAATTGGCCTGGTACCGGCCGTCCGGGAAGAACTCTGCGTTGACCTTGGGAATGTCGAAGCCGCTCATCGGGCCCACATCCAGGCCCACCGCGCGCGCCGCCAGGATGAAGTAGCCGCCGCTCAGCGTGCCGTTGCGGGTGGCGGTGGCGGTGGCCATGGCCGGGTTGCCTTCGAACATTTCCTTGGCGCCTTCGGCATGCCAGACCAGCGGCATGTTCTCGAAAAAGCGGGTGTCGGTGGCCACGATCACCGTGACCGGGGCCTGCGCCGTCTTCTCGACGTTGCCGTCCGACAGCGCGGGTGCCAGGCGGGCCTTGGCCTCGGGCGTCGTTAGGAACACGTAGCGTGCGGGCTGGGTGTTCATCGAGGTCGGCGCCATCTTGGCCAGGTCGTAGGCCTGCCGCAGCAGCCCGAGCGGCACCGGCGTGTCGAGAAAACCGTTGGCCGTGCGGGCGTTGTTGAACAGCAGGTCGAGGGCGGACGAATCGATGGTCATGGTGTGTTCGCAGGATGTGTGGTTGGAAGAACCGGATGTGCGGAAAGAGGCGCCAGAGCTTACCCGCTCGACCTTTCGGCCGCGCGATGTGCGCCGTGCCGCACACCGATGTTGGCCGATGGCTGACGCGCCCGGACCGCCGATGGCCACCATGCTCGTCGTTCGTTCCAATGCACGGAGAATCCATGAGCAACGATACCTCGGCCCACGACACGCTCTGGGACCTGATCAAAGACATCAAGTTCGGCATGTTCACCCACCGCCATACCGACGGCAAGCTGCACAGCCACCCGCTGACCACGCAGAACCAGTCGATCGACGAAGGCGCCACTCTCTACTTCTTCGTGCCGAAGTCCGGCGAGGTCGCCACGCGCGTGGCGGCGGACGGCAACGTCAACCTGGCCTATGCCCACCCCGGCAAGGACAGCTATGTCTCGATCACCGGCACCGCCCGCATCTCGCAGGACCGCGCCACCATCGAGCGGCTGTGGAACAAGCAGGCGGAAGCCTGGTTCTCCGGCGGTGTGAACGATCCGGACCTGGGTCTGCTCGAAGTCCGCATCGAAGATGCCGAATACTGGGACGTCACCGACAGCAAGATGGTCCAGCTGCTGAAGATGGCCAAGGCCGCCGTCACCGGCACGCCGCCGGACCTGGGCGAGCACAAGACGCTGAAGGTGTCCTGATCGCCGCGCGGCTCACCCGCCGCGCCACGAAAAAAGCCGCACACCGTGCGGCTTTTTGCCGTGCGCGCGCGGGTCAGTCCAGCGACAGGTTCGCGTTGCGGATCACGTCGCCGAAGCGCTTCGATTCGCTCGCGATGAACGCGTTGAACTGCTCGCGGGTCTGCGGGAACGGCTCGTAGCCGAAGCTCAGGAACTTCTCTTTCGCGTCGGGTGCGGCCAGCGCTTCTTCCACGTCGCGCTTGATCTTGTCGGTGATGGCGGCGGGCAGGCCGCGCGGGGCGGCGATCGCGTTCCAGCCGATCACCTCGAAGTTGGCCGGGCCGCCGGATTCGGCGACCGTCGGCACGTCCTCGTAGCCGACGGTGCGCTTGGGCGCCGCCACGGCCAGCAGCTTGATCTTGCCGGCACGGTACAGCGGACCGGCCGTGGCGCTGGAGCCGAGTGCGAAGGCCAGCTCGCCGGTCGCCACAGAGGTGTAGAGCTGCGTCGTTTCCTTGTAGATCACATGCTCCATCTGGGTGCCGGTGACCGCCTCGAACAGCTCCGAGCCCAGGTGCACCGGATTGCCGACCGACCAGGATCCGTAGTTGAGCTTGCCGGGGTTCTTCTTGGCGTCGGCGATCAGGTCGCCCACCGTCTTGTACGGGCTGGAGGTGGGCACGGTGAAGAAGAAGTAGGTGCGGAACATCGGCAGGATCGGATCGAAATCCTTTTCCGCGTCGTAGGGCAGCTTCTTGAACAGCGCCGGGTAGGCGGCCAGGTGCACGTTGTCGAGCTGGATCAGGTCGTGGCCGTCCTTGGCGCCGCGCTTGAAGGCGTCGATCGCGATGAAGCCGTTGCCGCCCGGGCGGTTCTCGACCACCACCGGCTGGCCCCACTTGCGCGACAGCTTGTCGGCCACCAGCCGGGCCAGGCCGTCGGGGCCGCCGCCGACCGGGAACGGGGTGATGATCCGCACCGGCTTGGTGGGCCAGGCGGCCGCGGCCTGCGCCCAGGCGCCGCCGCTGGCCAGGAGGCCCGCCAGGCCGAGTGCGGCGCAGCCCAGGGCGCGGCGGGTGAAGTTGTGGTCTTGTGCCATGTTGTCTCCGTTGTGATGTCGTCGTCGTCGAGGGAAAAAATCAGTCCACGCTGGCGCCGGAATCCTTCACCACCTTGCCCCACTTGGCGGTCTCGCTCTTGATGAATTCGGCGAACTGCGCAGGCTTCTCGGCGTAGGGCTCGGCGCCCTGCTCGCTCAGGCGTTTCTTCAGGTCGGCGGAGGCCAGCACCTTGATCAGCGCGGCGTCGATCTTGTCGACCACGTCGGCCGGCGTCTTGGCCGGGGCGAACAGGCCGAACCACGAGGTGGCCTCGTAGCCCGGCAGGCCGGCTTCGGCGATGGTCGGCACGTCGGGCAGTTCGGGCGAGCGCTTGGCCGTCGTCACCGCGATCGGGCGCAGCTTGCCGGAGCGCACATGCTGGATGGCGGAGGGCAGGTTGTCGAACATCAGCGCGATCTGGTTGCCCAGCAGGTCGGCCACCGCCGGCGCGCTGCCCTTGTAGGGGATATGCACCATGTCGATCTTGGCCATGCTCTTGAACAGCTCGCCCGACAGGTGGATCGAGCTGCCGTTGCCCGACGACCCGAAGTTGACCTTGCCCGGGTGGGCCTTGGCATAGGCGATCAGCTCGGGCACCGTCTTGAAGGGCTGCTGCGGGTTGGCGACCAGCAGGTTGGGCACGTTGGCCACCCGCGAGATCGGCGCGAAATCCTTGATGTGGTCGAAGGGCATCTTGGGGTAGAGCGCGGCGTTGATCGCATGCGTGCCCACGGTGCCCATCAGCAGGGTGTAGCCGTCGGCCGGGGCGCGCGCCACCAGCTGGCTGCCGATGTTGCCGCCCGCGCCGGCACGGTTGTCGACGATGACCTGCTGGCCCAGTTCGGTGCCCAGGGCCTGGCCGACCAGGCGCGCCAGGATGTCGGTGGTGCCGCCGGCCGCGAAGGGCACGACGATGGTGATCACCTTGTTGGGGTACGCGGCCTGGGCCGAGGCGGTGGCCGGGAGGCCGGCGAGGCCGGCCATGCCGGCGGCGAGCGCCAGCACGGTGGCACGGCGTCGGAGAGAAGTGGATGCGAGGTTCTTCATTGGATGGATCCCTGGATGGTGGTTGAAATTCGGAAGCGGCGCATGCGGGTCAGACCCCGGCGACGCCGACGGTCATGCCGCCGCAGACGTACAGCACCTGGCCGGTGACGAAGCCGCTGCGGGCGTCGAGCAGGTAGGCCGCGGCGTGGGCGATGTCCTCGGGCGTGCCGACGCGCTTGACCGGCACCGCGTCGATGATCGCGCGGGTGCGCGGCGCGTCGGGCGGGTTGGCGCGGTCGAACAGCTCGGTGCGGATCGGGCCGGGGCCGATCGCGTTGGCGGTGATGCCGTGCACCCCCAGCTCCAGCGCCCAGACCCGGGTCATGCCGATCAGGCCGGCCTTGGTGGCGGAGTAGGCGGTGCGCAGTTCCTTGCCCAGCGCGGCGCGCGACGACATGTTGACGATGCGGCCGAAGCCCGCCGCCTTCATGCCCGGCAGCAGCGCCTGCATGCACTGCAGCGCGCAGCGCAGGTTGAGCGAGACGGCCAGGTCGAACTCGTCGAGCGTCTGCGCTTCGGCCGAGGCCGGGCAGACGATACCGACGTTGTTGACCAGCCGGGTGATCGGCCCGCCGGCCAGCGCCCGGCGCAGCGCCTCGGCGGTGGCGGCCACGTCGGACAGGTCGGCACGGATGCCGTCGCCGGTGCGGTCGATGACGACCGGCTCGTAGCCGTCGGCGTAGCAGCGCTCGGCGGTGGCGGCACCGATGCCGGCCGCGCCGCCGGTGATCAGGACGCGCTCGCGGGCGCTGTTGGAAGAAGCAGAAACAGGGGTATTCATGTCGAAGGATTCCAGCGGGCCCGGCGCTGTGCCGGGGCCCGCGATGCGGTCTGAACCGGGTGCGGCCGCCACCGCCTCAGCGGGGCGCCTGCATGCGGAGAAACGGGTCGAGCGCGTCGCCGAACGCGGCGGGCGCTTCCAGGTTGGAGAGATGCGACGCCGGCACTTCGACCAGCTGCGCGCCCGGGATCGCCTGCTGCATCGCCCGGGCATCGGCCACGGTGGTGACCGGGTCGGCGGTGCCGGCGATCAGCAGCGTCGGCACGGCGATGGCCGCGATCTGCGGGCGCAGGTCGGCATGGGCCAGGGCCTCGCAGCAGGCGGCGTAGCCTTCGGGCGCGATGCCGGCGATCCAGGCCTGTGCCTGCCGCACCACGGCGGGCTGCGCCGCGGCGAAGGCGTCGGTGAACCAGCGGCCGGGCGACGACGCGGCCAGCCCGGCCATCGCCGCGGTGCCCTGCTCGCGTACCAGGGCCGCCCGCGACAGCCAGCCCTCGGCGGTGCCGATGCGGGCGGCGCTGTTGGCGACCACCAGGTGGTCCAGCCGGTCGCCCGCGTGGACGCCGAGCCACAGCCCGGTGAAGCCGCCCATCGAGATGCCGCAGAAGCTGGCGCGTGCGATGCCGAGCGCATCCAGCAGCGCGACCACGTCGCCGCCCAACCGGTCGAAGCCGTAGGGGCCGGGCGTGACCGCGCTGCCGCCGTGTCCGCGGGTGTCGTAGCGCAGCACCCGCCAGTCGCGCGCGAAGCGTTCTGCCTGCGCGTCCCACATCTCCAGCGTGGTGCCGAGCGAGTTGGAGAACACCAGCACCGGCGCATCGGCCGGGCCGTCCAGCCGGATGCGGAAGCGGCCGGCAGAAGTGTCGACGGTGGAGGCTCCGGAACCGGCGGCCCTGCTCATACCCGCTCGAGCACCACGGCGATGCCCTGGCCCACGCCGATGCACATGGTGCAGAGCGCATAGCGGCCGCCGGTGCGGTGCAGCTGGTTGACCGCGGTGGTGGCCAGCCGCGCGCCGGAGGCGCCCAGCGGATGGCCGAGCGCGATCGCGCCGCCGTAGGGGTTGACGCGCGGGTCGTCGTCCTGCAGGCCCAGGAGGCGCAGCACGGCCAGGCCCTGGGCGGCGAAGGCTTCGTTCAGCTCGATCACGTCCATCTGCTCCAGCGTCAGGCCGGTCAGCTGCAGCACCTTCTGGGTGGCGGGCGCGGGGCCGATGCCCATCACCCGGGGCGGCACGCCGGCCGTCGCCATGCCGACCACCCGGGCCCGCGGCGTCAGGCCGTGCGCCCTGGCGCTGGCCTCGTCGGCCAGCAGCAGGGCCACCGCGCCGTCGTTCACGCCGCTGGCGTTGCCGGCCGTCACCGTGCCGCCCTCGCGGACCACCGGCTTGAGCTTGGCGAGCGTCTCCATCGTGGTGTCGCGCGGATGCTCGTCCTTGCCGACCACCACCGCGTCGCCTTTCTTCTGCGGGATGGTGACCGGCACGATCTCGGTGTCGAAGTAACCGGCCTTCTGCGCGGCGACCGCCTTCTGCTGCGAGGCGAGCGCCATGCGGTCCTGCGCCTCGCGCTCGATACCGTAATCGTCGGCGACGTTCTCGGCCGTCTCGGGCATCGAATCGACGCCGTACATCTGCTTCATCAGCTTGTTGACGAAGCGCCAGCCGATGGTGGTGTCGTAGACCGCGTTGGCGCGGCTGAAGGCGCTTTCGGCCTTGGGCATGACGAAGGGCGCGCGGCTCATGCTCTCGACGCCGCCGGCGATCATCAGGCCGGCCTCGCCCGACTTGATCGCGCGGGCCGCGGTGCCCAGCGCGTCCAGGCCCGATCCGCAGAGGCGGTTGATCGTGGCACCGGGCAGGTCGGTCGGCAGGCCGGCCAGCAACGAGGCCATGCGGGCGACGTTGCGGTTGTCCTCGCCGGCCTGGTTGGCGCAGCCGTACAGCACGTCGGTGACGGCCGCCCAGTCGACGTTCGGGTTGCGGGCCATCAGGGCCTTGAGCGGGATGGCGCCGAGGTCGTCGGTGCGCACGCCGGAGAGCGCGCCGCCGTAGCGTCCGAAGGGGGTGCGAACCGCGTCGCAGATGAAGGCGTGTGTGGTCATGGGTGTGTTTCCAGTGCGGGAAAAAAACGGATCAGAACGTGGCCTGGGCGGCGGCGATGGGCAGGCCGACCAAGGTTTCGAGCTCGGCGTGCGACAGGCCGTCGACCACGTCGACCAGGCGCAGGCCCTCGGGCGTGCATTCGAGGGTGGCGATGTCGGAGTAGATGCGCTTGACGCAACCGATGCCGGTCAGCGGGTAGGTGCAGTCCTGGACCACCTTGCTGGCGCCCTGCTTGGTCAGCAAATCCATCATCACCCAGGTCTGCTTGGCACCGATGGCCAGGTCCATCGCGCCGCCGACGGCCGGAATCGCGCCCTCTTCGCCGGTGCTCCAGTTGGCCAGGTCGCCGGTGGCCGAGACCTGGAACGCGCCCAGCACGCAGATGTCGAGGTGGCCGCCGCGCATCATCCCGAAGCTGTCGGCATGGTGGAAGAAGGCGCCGCCCGGCAGCAGCGTGACCGGGGCCTTGCCGGCGTTGATCAGGTCGTAGTCCTCGGCGCCCGCGGCCGGCGCCGGGCCCATGCCCAGGATGCCGTTCTCGCTCTGGAGGATCACCTCGCGGCCGGCCGGGATGTGGTTGGCGACCAGGGTCGGCTGGCCGATGCCCAGGTTGACGTAGGCGCCGTCGTGGATGTCCTGGGCGACGCGCTGGGCCAGCTCGTCTTTGCTACGCTTTTTATAGCTAATCATCGTTTACTCCTGACGGCCGGAGGCCAGTTTCATGCAGATTTCTTGAAACCGCCGGCCTGGGTGGCCACCCGGTCGATCTTCACGATCTTGCTGACGTAGATGCCCGGGGTGACGATCGCCTCCGGGTCCAGCTGGCCCAGTTCGCGGATCTCGTGCACCGTGGCGATCGTCTGCTTGGCGGCGGTGGCCATCACCGGGCCGAAGTTGCGCGCGGCCATGCGGTACGTCAGGTTGCCCCAGCGGTCGCCGGCCTCGGCCTTGATCAGCGCCACGTCGGCGTAAATCGGGTACTCGAGCACGTAGTGCTTGCCGTCGATCTCGCGGGTTTCCTTGCCCTTGGCCAGGTCGGTGCCGTAGGCGGTCGGGCAGAAGAAGGCGCCGATGCCTGCACCGGCCGCACGGATCCGTTCGGCCAGGTTGCCCTGCGGCACCAGCTCCAGCTCCAGCCGGCCGCTGCGGTAGAGCGCGTCGAACACATGGCTGTCGACCTGCCGCGGAAAGCTGCAGATGATCTTGCGCACCTGGCCCGCCTTCAGCAGCGCGGCCAGGCCGGTGTCGCCGTTGCCGGCGTTGTTGTTGACGACGGTGAGGTCCTTGGCGCCGTGGGCGATCAGGCCGTCGATCAGCTCGTTGGGGTTGCCCGAGGTGCCGAAGCCGCCGATGAGCACCGTGGCACCGTCCTGTACGTCGGCCAGGGCCTCGGCGACGCTGGCGGCGATCTTGTCGATCATGTGTTTCTCCAAAGGGCCGTGTGCCGGCCCGGGATGTACGGCGCCGCGCGGCTTCTGCAGCCGGGAGCACCCAAAAAAGTTCTTATAGCGAACTTATGTTCGTATAATGAATTTCAAAGTTTACGCCGCGATCCGCCGCCACGGTATTCCTCTGCCCGGCAATAGCCCATGGTTTTCCCTAATACACCCGGTGATATCCCTCCCAAGCCGGGCGACAGCTACGTGCAGTCGTTCGCCCGCGGGCTGGAGGTGATCCGCAGCTTCAGCGCCGACGCCCGCCGCCAGACGCTGACCGAGGTCGCCGCGCGCACCCACCTGACCCGCGCCGGCGCCCGCCGCATCCTGCTGACGCTGCAGACGCTGGGCTATGTCGAGAGCGACGGCCGGCTGTTCCGGCTGACGCCGCGCATCCTGGATCTGGGCTTCGCCTACCTGTCGTCGATGCCGATGTGGGACGTGGCCGAGCCGCTGATGGAAGACCTGGTGGAGCGGGTCAAGGAGTCGTGCTCGGCCGCGGTGCTGGAGGGCGGCGACATCGTCTACGTGCTGCGGGTGCCGACCCACAAGATCATGAAGATCAACCTGGGCGTCGGCTCCCGGCTGCCCGCCTGCGTCACCTCGCTCGGCCGGGTGCTGCTGGCGGCGCTGCCTGACGACGAGGTGCGGGCGCGGCTGGAGGCCTCCCGCCGCCCGGCCTATACGCCGCACACCGTCACCGATGTCGATGCCCTGCTCGACCGGGTGCGCCAGGCGCGCAGCCAGGGCTGGTGCCTGCTGAACCAGGAACTGGAAGAAGGCCTGGTCTCGATCGCCGCCCCGGTGACCGACCGCGCCGGCCGCACGGTGGCGGCGATCAACGTGAGCGGGCAGATCAACCGCACCGGGCTGGAGGTGCTGCAGCACGAGGTTTTGCCGCAGTTGCGCGCGGCGGCGGCGGCCATCTCGCAGCGGCTGCAGGCGCGGGGCGGCTAGCGCCGCGCCCGTGCTAGGCTGGACGGATGTTCCAGCCCTCCCAACAGGACGTGCGCCGTTTTTTCTGCGCGGTGTACGACAAATCGCGCACCGGCGCGCCGATGGAAGCCATCGAAACCCTGGCCGCCCTGTGGGTGGACGAGCACCCCGAGTACCACGCCGACCTGGCCGACGTCGATGCAGCCCTGCTGCGCGTCTACGCGGGCGCCGACCGCGAGAACCCGTTCCTGCACCTGTCGATGCACCTGAGCATCAGCGAGCAGGCGTCGATCGACCAGCCGCGCGGCATCCGGCAGGCGGTCGAGCTGCTGGCCGCGCGCCGTGGCTCCCTGCACGACGCGCACCACGAAGTGATGGAGAGCCTGGGCACCATGCTGTGGGAAAGCCAGCGCTCCGGCCGCCCGCCCGACGGCGCCGCCTACGTCGCCGACGTGCAGCGCCGCGCCACCCGCGACTGACGGCGCCGCCCCGATGCATCCCGACGCGAAGACCTTGTGGAAGGCGCCCCAGTGGGCGCTGGCCGTGCTGCTGGCGGTGCTCGGCATGCTGGGGCCGTTCTCGATCGACACCTACATCCCGGCGTTCTCGGGCATTTCGAGGGCGCTGGGCGCCTCCCCGGTGGAGATGCAGCAGACGCTGTCGGCCTACCTGTTCGGCTTCGCCTTCATGAACCTGTTCCACGGCGCCCTGGCCGACAGCTTCGGCCGGCGGCCGGTGGTGCTGTGGGGCATCGCGGTGTTCACGCTCGCCTCGGCCGGCTGCGCGCTGGCGCAGACGGTGGAGCAGCTGGTGCTGTTCCGCGCGCTGCAGGGCCTGTCGACCGGCGCCGGCATCGTGGTCTCGCGCGCGGTGATCCGCGACATGTACCCGCCGGCCCAGGCCCAGAAGGTGATGAGCCAGGTGACGATCTACTTCGGCGTGGCGCCGGCGATCGCGCCGATCGTGGGCGGCTGGCTGTTCGTGCACCTGGGCTGGCACAGCATCTTCTGGTTCCTGACCGCCGTGGGCGTGGCGCTGTGGTTCTTCAACTTCCGCCTGCTGCCCGAAACGCTCCACGTCGACCAGCGCCAGCCGTTCCGGGTGCCGCACCTGCTGCGCGGCTACTGGGCGCTGGGCTCGAGCCCGCGCTTCCTGCTGCTGGCACTGGCCAGCGGCGTGCCGTTCAACGGCATGTTTTTGTACGTGCTGGCCGCGCCTGCGTTTCTGGGCGACCACCTGCAGCTGGAGCCGACCCAGTTCTTCTGGTTCTTCCTGCTCAACATCGGCGGCATCATGTGCGGCGCCTGGACCAGCGGCCGACTGGCGGGCCGCATGCCGCCCAAGCGGCAGATCCGCCACGGCTTCCTGATCATGCTGGTGACGGCGGTGGTGAACCTGGTCGCCAACCTGCTGTTCCAGGCGCATGCGCTGTGGGCCATCTGGCCGATCGCTTTCTACGCCTTCGGCTGGGCGCTGGTGGTGCCGGTGGTGACGCTGCTGGTGCTCGACCTGCACCCCGAGCGGCGCGGCATGGCGTCGTCGCTGCAGGCGGTCATCGGCTCGGCTTCCAACGGCGTGGTGGCGGGGGTGCTGGCACCGCTGGTGATGCACTCGACCGTGCTGCTGGCGACCGCCTCGCTCTGCATGATGGGCGTCGGCCTGGTGGCGTGGATGGTGGTGCACCGGGTCTGGCCGGAGATCGGCCGCGCGGTCGCCGAGCACTGAGCGCGGCCGTGCGACAATTCCGGCGGGGGGCCGTTAGCTCAGTTGGTTAGAGCAGAGGACTCATCGAAATGGTGACCCTGGCGCGAGAGCGCCAGCGGAAAACCGGGTGAATTCAGGGAAACCGTCGGCCTTGCGAGAGGCATCACGGCAATCCTGAGCCAAGCCCGCCGAAGGCAGGTCGCAAGACCGGTAGGCGGGAAGGTGCAGAGACTAGGGTGCGAGGAGCCGATCCGATAAGCACCCCACGAGCGCCCGGCGCCCGAACGCGCGACACGCCTTCGTTGGTGGTCGCGGCGCGGGCGATGAGATAGTCCAGGGAGCAGGGAAACCTGCACAAACCCGAATCCTTTGGTCGTTGGTTCAAGTCCAACACGGCCTACCACCCTGTTGTCTGCAGTCTTCCGTACGCATCCAAAATTTAGCAAAAAGCCCTTACTCAGCAACGAGTTAGGGCTTTTTCACTTCTAGAGTCATCCACGGTCATTTGCTCGAAGCCAGCACAAACAGGGGGTAATTTTGGGGGCAATTTCTAAAGTGATGCCTGAAACTGCAAAAAGTTGCCCCCCATGCCTCTAACACACGCTGCGCTGCGCAAGATCCAACCTGGCCCCAAACATCGCAAGCTTGCGGACAGCCACGGGCAGTACATTTCTCGTAGATCGCGTGAATGCCATGAATGCGTGGAGCGAATATCTCAAAAGCCTGCGCTTAAGAAATACGCAATGATTGCGCTATCTTGCAGCGCTACCCTTTGCGGCATACATGGCCTGATCGGCGCGGTGCAAAACATCCGCCGCGCGAATGTCCGAAGCTTCGACTGTAGCCAGACCAATGCTGCAACCGATAACAATTTCATTCCCTTTTTTTAGAGTTATAGGTGCCATTAAGGCATTTTCAATCGAATGAACCAGAGAAGTTAAACGGCTCTTATCTACCCCGTTAATAATAATTGCAAATTCATCGCCGCCGAGGCGGGCCAATACGTCACCACGGCGAATAGTATTCGATATTCGAACGGCAACCTCTTTTAAAACCTCATCGCCAGCCTCATGACCATAGGTGTCATTTATTGGTTTAAATTTATTTAGATCCAGAAGCATTACTGTATAAATAGCGCCTTTTTTCCTGTAATCTAGCTCGAAATTTTTAATCGAATTATCGAACGCCCTTCTGTTCAACAATCCAGTCAGCGCATCTTTATGAGCATGTTCCAGCAGCGGATTCACTACCACCCGAGAAATTCTGAAAGCCATGGTTATACAAACAATTGAGCTGAGTAAAATACTCATTCCAAATATCAGCTTTAGCTTTGCAAAAGGTTTAAGCACAGGAGCGAACTCTTTTGAAACAACACTAACTACATGGGAGTTTGCAAGTTTGGCAAGATTTACCCCCTTAATTCTATAATCATTTCCATCAATACCGTTCAGGGTATATGGGCCGTCGTGCAATACATGCTTCTCAAAATTGGAAGAAATATCGAAGAATTGTCCTGATGACGCGTATTTAAACCACTCACCTCCCTCAATCCGCCCCCAAAAAGAAATGCCCAACCCTGTTATTTTAGAGAACCCTTCAGCTATTGTGTCATCAATTTTATAAGCCAGATACACCGCACCGATTGGCCGCGGCGCCCTTATAACTGCCTTAACCCACAAATACAAACCAACCGGCGTATTATTAAGCTGTATAGGGACAATATTTCTTTGACCTATAGCAACATTATGAAGAACGTTGCTTAAATAAGCATCGGTGATTGACTCGGAAATTATATTTTCCGTCGCAACTTGTGTTCTGGCAATTATTTTATTTTCAGAATTTTCCAGAACAATTAAATTTGCACCAGTTCTCAGCAAATGACTTTTAAGAGCTGACTCGATAGTAGACCTTGCACCCGTTGAAAAAACGTATTGCAACGAATAGTCTCTTGCAGTAAGGTTTGCGGCCTGCTGCCGCGATTCCCTGCGAACCAACGCACTATAAAGGTAAGCTTTTGCTCCACTATCCAAAGCCGAGTCAACCGTTTCATTAGCGATTTGGCTATTATAATAAATGAGCACAAAAAATGCGGTTAATTGCGCGAACAACAAGACCGGCACCATTAGCAATAAAAATTTATTATTGTTTGCACTAAAAGAAAATTTCCGCATTGGAGGCCTTGATTGATGGCAAGCGATGCAACTTCAATACTGACACACCTTTGCATTTTGACCCGGATTGAATTCCTTTGCTAGTTCGATCCTGTCCGTACCACTTCCTCATGCTTGGGCGCGCAGTCGGTCTCCATGTCCTGCAGCGCCGTGCGCAGCTCGTCGGCCATCGAGAGCGCATCGTTCTTGTCGAACAGGGCCGCCTTCACTTCCTTGTTGCGCACGTAGCCGGCCTTGGCGAACAGCTCTTTGAACAGGGCTTCGGCCTGCTCGGCATCGGATGCGTGGCGGTCGATCTTCTGGCGCAGCGTGTCCTGCTATCGGGTCCGCTGGATACCGCTGCCGTGGATGAACTTGATGTTCTTCTGGTCGAGTTGGCGGAACTGACCAAGCCTTGAACGCTGGATGGCTAAGCATCCAGGCTGCGCAGGAACGTAGTCGCTACCATCGCGGATATGCAATCTTCTATATATCTGGCATCATGGATATATGGATCAAACTCTTGCACTCGCTGCACTGTCCGCACTATCTCAGGTCACGCGCCTGGACACCTTCCAACTGCTGGTGCGCCACGAGCCGGAAGGCTTGCCGGCCGGCGAGGTGGCACGGCAGCTCGACATTCCGCAAAACACCATGTCGGCCCACCTCTCGAAGCTCGCGCGGGCCGGCCTCGTCGTGTCGGAGCGGCACAGCCGCTCCATCGTCTATCGCGCCGACCTCGATCAACTGCGCGCCCTGATGCTGTTTCTCGCCAAGGATTGCTGCGGTGGCACTCCGGCTCTGTGCGCCCCCCTCATCGCCGACCTCGCCCCGTGTTGCTGAAAGCCACTATGTCCACTCCCACCACGGCGCGCGTCTACAACGTGCTGTTCCTCTGCACCGGCAATTCGGCCCGTTCCATCCTGGCCGAGTCGATCCTTACCCGTGAGGGCCAGGGGCGGTTTCGTGCGTTCTCGGCCGGTCGTTATCCACGCGGCAAGGTGCATCCTGCCTCGCTCGATCTGCTGGCGCGACTGGACTACCCGGTAGAGGGTCTGCGCTCAAAGAGTTGGGACGAGTTCGCGCAGCCTGGCGCGCCGCGCTTTGACTTCGTTTTCACGGTATGCGATTCGGCCGCAGGAGAGACATGCCCCCATTGGCCCGATGCTCCGATCACGGCCCATTGGGGTATCGAAGATCCCTCGGACGTAGAGGGCACGCTCGAAGAGATGAACAAGGCGTTTTCCAAAGCGCTGCGGTACCTGAAGAACCGCATTGCATTGCTGGTGTCGTTGCCATTGGATCGACTGGACCGGATGGCCCTTGCGTCGAAGTTGCAGGAGATTGGTCGGGTTGAAGGTGCATCGGCAGGGGTCGCAATGCCAGCCTCGAAGGCGCCATTCCATACCGATGCCGTGATCTATCACAACCCCGCGTGCGGTACGTCACGCAACACCCTGACGATGATCCGTGCCACCGGCATCGAGCCGCATGTGGTCGAGTATGTGAAGACGCCTCCATCGCGCGCCCTGCTGCAGCAACTCGTCCAGCGCGCGGGCCTGACGGTCAGAGCGCTATTGCGGGAGAAGGGCACGCCCTATGCAGAGCTGGGCCTGCAAGACCCGTCGCTTTCGGACAACCAACTGCTCGACGCAATGGTGGCGCACCCGATCCTCATCAACCGGCCGTTGGTGGTGACGCCCGCGGGGGTTCGACTGTGCCGGCCCTCGGAGCTGGTGCTCGATCTGCTGCCAGGCGCCCTGCCCCCTGATTTTCACAAGGAAGACGGCGAGCGGGTCACGAACGCAACAGGGGAGCGCACGGCATGAGCGCTACACCGTCGACGCCCGCAAGACCCCAGGTCCGACTTTCATTTTTAGACCGTTTTCTGACGGTGTGGATCTTCGCTGCGATGGCGCTCGGCATTGCACTCGGTACGCTGTTCGATGGCCTGCCTGCAGCGCTTGACCGCATGTCCGTCGGGACCACCAACATTCCGATTGCTATCGGCCTCATCTTGATGATGTATCCGCCCTTGGCGAAGGTGCGCTACGAAGAGCTGCACCGTGTGTTCCAGGACAAACGCATCCTGGCACTCTCGTTGCTGCAAAACTGGGTCATCGGGCCGCTGCTGATGTTCGGCTTGGCCGTGCTGTTTCTGCACGACCAGCCCGAATACATGACGGGCCTGATTTTGATCGGGCTGGCTCGCTGCATCGCGATGGTGCTGGTGTGGAACCAACTGGCGGGCGGCGACAACCAGTACGTGGCCGGCCTGGTCGCGCTCAACTCGCTTTTTCAGATCGTGTTTTTCAGCGTGTTCGCCTGGATCTTTCTCACCTGGCTGCCGCAGGTGCTGGGCCTCGGCGGGCAGGTGATCGAGGTCGGCTTCTGGACCATCGCACAAGCGGTGTTGATCTACCTGGGCCTTCCGTTCCTTGCCGGATTCCTGACCCGGCGTGTGCTGGTCGCGTCGAAGGGTGCGCAGTGGTACGCCGAGCGATTCCTGCCACGCATCGGACCGATCACGCTGGCTGCCCTGCTGTTCACCATCGTGGCGATGTTCAGCCTCAAGGGTGCAGACGTGGTGCGTCTGCCGCTCGACGCGGTGCGGATCGCGATCCCGCTGGCAATCTACTTTGTGGTGCAGTTCCTCATCAGCTTTGCTATGGGCCGCTGGATCGAAGCGGACTATCCCCGCACCACCGCCATCGCCTTCACTGCAGCGGGCAACAACTTCGAGTTGGCCATTGCGGTGGCGATTGCGACTTTCGGCCTGGCGTCGCCTGTGGCCTTCGCTGCCGTCATCGGGCCGCTGGTGGAGGTGCCTGTGTTGATCCTGCTGGTGCACATCTCGCTGTGGCTAGGCCGCCGGTATTTTCCGCAGGGCACGCGCGCCCACCAGGACGGAATTGAGCATGCCACTACGGACACTTTCTGACCCTTCCCACTTGCCGGCGCTCGACCGTGCGCATGCACTTCGGCGACCGGCCGAGGGGTTTGGTGACAACACAGCGCCACCGCGCATCCTGCTGGCGAGAAAACAAAGCCGACAGTCAACCCGGCGGCGAAATGATGCCTGCGAGGTCACTGATTTGTTTTGCGTGAAGCCGCGAAAGAGAGCAAGGGGCAACTTTGGGAGCAACTTGGTTCCGTTTAGATGTAGGAAATGGCGCAGATAAAGGGATTCAGTCCATCTTTTCCTAGCAACACGGACCACCCTGTTGTCTGCCGTTTCCCGCAGGCATCCGCCACTTAGCAAAAAGCCCTTACTCATCGACGAGTCGGGGCTTTTTTCTTCCAGCGTCCTCTATAGCCGTTGGCTTGGATCTTTGTGCCGGGGTCGAACGGCCTTGCGCGGCGCGTGACGGTCAGGGCCATGCCGCAACACGGGTGCGGTCTTGCGGTACGCGTTCGACCGCAGTGGTGCAGGCCTTGGATCTCGTAGCTCCCAACGTACATCCGATTGCTCTCCCGCCCACGTAGCGCAGCCGCCTGCAGACCTTACGCTGCGCGGCCCAGGTCCTTGTTAGCGCCCTGAGGCTGAGCCAAGAAGTCGGCGGATTGCTCCGCCTGTCCAACCTACCGATCCACTAAGAGTCAGATGTCCAAGAAATCTTTGTCGCTCCGCCTGCGGCTTGTCGCTGCTTTCGGTGCAGTTGCCTTTGCGGGGGTCGTCAGCGGCGGTGCTGCGGTATTCGGTTTGCAGATAGTCAATCAGCAGGCTACGGTTCTTTATGAAAAGCACCTCCTTGGTGTCTCCACGATCAAGGAGGCAGAGATCAATCTGATTCAAGTGGCAAGGTTTCGAGCCCAATATGCCAACGCGAGCGATGCTCCGGCACGTACCCGGTTCAACGCGCTTTTTGAAAAGCATCTAGACGCCACTAAACAGTTGCTCGATGCAGCGGCTCCGACTGTTACGACCGACCGTGACAAGCAGGCACTGCAACGCGTACAGACCCTTTTCACCAGCTACATGCCCCATGGGCGCCGGTTCATGGAGGCCGTCGCCAACAAACCGTTGCCCGTCGACGATCCCAACCTCACAGCCCTCAACCAGGCAGCCATTAGCAACTTCGCGCCGGTGACCGAAGGGCTGGGCGCGCTGGCCAAGCAAAAGGAAGAAGTGGGCGAAACAGCAGCCCGTGACATCACCAACACATACCACCGGATGCGCTGGCTGGTGGTCTTGGCCTCGCTGCTAACGGTATGTCTTGCCCTGCTCCTCGGCGTCCGATTCGCCTTGGCCTTGGCGAGGCAATTGGGCGGCGAACCCGAAGAAGCCATGCTGATCGCACGCCGCGTGGCAGACGGTGACCTGAGCGAGCTGATCGAGACGCGGCCTGGCGAGTCGGGCAGTGTCTTGGTCGCCATGAAGGAAATGCAGGACCGCTTGAGCTTGTTGGTGGGCGGAATCCGCGGTTCTGCCGACAGCATCGCCACCGCGTCGAGCGAGATCGCGACCGGCAACGGCGACTTGGCGCGTCGCACCGAGGTACAGGCTTCAAGGTTGCAGCAGACAGCTTCGACGATGGACGAGTTGAGCAGTACCGTGGCCCACAACGCCGAGACCGCGAAGGAAGCTGCTGCCATGGCGACGGAAGCGACCAAAGTGGCCCAGCTCGGCGGAGCCGCTGTTGGCAGGGTGGTCACCACCATGAGCGAAATCTGCGTTGCAAGCCGCAAGATCGGGGATATCACCAGCGTCATCGACGGGATAGCGTTTCAAACCAACATCCTTGCGCTGAATGCGGCCGTCGAAGCGGCACGCGCTGGAGAGCAGGGCCGCGGATTTGCCGTCGTGGCCGCAGAGGTACGAGCGCTCGCACAACGCTCCGGACAAGCCGCCAAGGAAATCAAGGAATTGATCACTGCCAGCACCGAGAAGGTCGAGGCGGGTGGAGCCCAGGTCGAGGATGCGGGCAGGCGCATGGACGCCATCGTCCAGCAGGTGGAGCGTGTAAGCGCTCTGATCCTTGAGATCAGCGAAGCTACGGCGCTGCAAAAGGAAGGCATCGGCCAAGTGGAGCACTCGATTTCAGAGCTGGATGAGATGACGCAGCAGAACGCGGCCTTGGTCGAGCAGAGCGCCGCTGCGGCCGAAAGCCTTCGGCAGCAAGCACACGAGATGGTGAGTAGCGCAGGCGTGTTCCGATTGAACGGACCCCGGCATCTCTCTGCCCAGGAAGCAGGCTCGCGACCTTGGCTTGTGGCACAGCTGGCGTGAAGATCTTGGTGGGGTGAATTCGCCGCTTGGCATCTTGCAGGCGGTAGCGATCAAGGCGAGTCCCGCGGCATTAGCGCGGCTCACGCCCCTATGGACCCACCCACGCGTTGTCCATGCTCGCCCACTACAATCGCCTGGTAGAGCTAACAGCATCCCTTCACGCTGCGTAGAGGCGACTTCGGAGGGCAGCCTTGGAAGTCGCAGGGTGTTGGAAGCCATATTCCATGCGGCTTTCAAAGCATGTGTATAGCAACACCCTACCATCCGGTTACCTGCAGTCTTCCGCAGGCATCCTTCATTCCTTTAAGCCCTTGCCCACCACGGTCGGGGCTTTTGTCTTCCAGGGGCGAAGTCCTTTGGCAGATATGCTGCGTTCAAAGGTGAAAATGATTCCAGACAGTTCTCCGCCCATGCCCGCCGGTTGCGAGGGATGCCGCAACGTGAACGCCCTCGGCTTCGATTTCGCGATGGCGTTCCAACCCATCGTGCAGGTGTCCAACCGCTCCGTCTTTGCGCATGAAGCACTGGTGCGCGGGCCCGGCGGTGAAGGGGCCATGACGGTTTTGTCGCAACTGACGGACGAGAACCGGTATTCCTTCGACCAGACGTGTCGCGTCAAGGCGATCGAGCAGGCGGCGGAACTCGGCATGACGAGCATGCTGAGCATCAACTTTCTGCCGAATGCGGTCTACCGTGCCGAAGCCTGCATCCGGCTCACGTTGGCCACGGCCCGGAAGTGCGCGTTTCCGGCCGAGCGGATCATGTTCGAGGTGACGGAGAGCGAGCAATCGTCCGACCTGGCGCATCTCAAGTCGATCTTCCGCGATTACGAGCAGCGGGGCTTCACCACCGCCATCGACGACTTCGGTGCCGGATACGCCGGCTTCGACTTTCTCGTCGAGTTCGTGCCGGACATCATCAAGATCGACATGGCGCTGCTGCGCGGCATCGACATGCACCGCGAGCGGCAGATCGTCGTGAGCGGCATCGTCCGCATCTGCAACGAGCTGGGCGTGCGGGTGCTCGCCGAAGGCGTGGAGACGCGTGCGGAGTTCGATTTCCTCCACGGCCTGGGCATCGATCTCTTCCAGGGGTACCTGTTCGCCAAACCGGCGTTCCGGGCGTTGCCCGACGTCGACTGGGCCGCCGTGGGTATGTGACCTCGGCGGCCCTGCGGCATCAGACCGCCAGGAGCCGTTGGGTCGAATTCGATCCGATCTGGACCGCGGTGCCGCCTCCCAGCGAGAACGCCTGCACCGACGCCACCAGCTGCTGCGCCTGAACCCGGAGGCTTCCGGCCGCAGCGGCCGCTTCCTCGACCAGTGCCGCATTCTGCTGCGTGACCCGGTCCATCTGGTTGATGGCCTCGCCCACCTGGCCGACGCCCAGCGCCTGCTCCTTGCTCGCGCTACTGATCTCGTCGACCAACTGCGCGAGCGAGCCGACCGAGCCGGCGACCGTGTCCATCGATGCACCGGCCTGCTGTGCGAGCTTCACGCCGTCTCCGACAGCGGACACGCTGGAATTGATCAGTTGCTTGATCTCGGTGGCGGCGTTGGCACTGCGCTTGGCCAGGTTGCGCACCTCGCCCGCCACGACCGCGAAACCCTTGCCGTCGTCACCGGCGCGTGCGGCCTCGACGGCCGCGTTGAGCGCGAGCAGGTTGGTCTGGAACGCGATCCCGTCGATGACGCCCACGATGTCCACGATGCGGCGCGAGCCCTCGTTGATGGTGGACATGGACTCCACCACGTTCTGCACGAGGCCGTTGCTTTCCTCCACCACCTTCAGCGACTGCGCGGCCATCCGGGCGGCCTGCTCGGCATTGCCGGCGTTGTTCTTGATGGTGCTTGCGATCTGGTCCATGGTCGCCGCGGTTTCCTCGAGCGCGCTCGCCTGCTCTTCGGTGCGTTGGCTCAGGTCGGCATTGCCCGCGGCGATCTCGGCCGAGCCGGTCAGGATCGAATCGGCTGCATTGCGCACCTGGGAGACGGTCGCGAACAGGCTTTTCTGCATGTTCGCGAGCGACGCCAGGACGCTGGACTGCCGAGCGGTCGCCGCGCCTTCCACATCGCTCAGGTCGCCAGAGGCGACGACCTGGGCGATACGGTTCAGCGCTGCGGGTTCCGACCCCAGGATGTTGCCCAGCGACCGGATGATCGCCCAACCGCACAGGATGGCCAGAGCGAGGGCAGCGAAAGCAGCGGCGATCAGGATATTCCGGTGCGATGCGTACTGCTCTTGCGACGCATTGATGCGTGCAATAGAGCGTTGCGCGGTGTACTCGCGGTAGGCATTGGTCGAAGCGATCAGCTCGACCAGCAGCGGCCGGCACTCGTCGAGAATCTTCTGGGTCGCTTCGGCTGTCATCCGGCGGTTCGCCAGGTCGGTGATCGACAGCGCCACCGGGCCATACCGGCTTTCGATCTCCGCGATCTTCGCGACCAGCTCCTTGGCCTTGGGCGCAGCGTCGTTGGCCTCATCGACCAGTTTTTGCAGCCGGGCGACGCGCTCCTGCACCTGTTTGTGGGCCTTCAGGAGGTCGTCGTACTCTGCCTTCGTGTCGTCGGTCGGCCGAAGCAAGGTGAGGTTTCGCGCGGCGATGGCGCGCCGATCGACCGCCGTGCGGACCTGCTCTCCGAGCAACGCACGGGAGTTGATGCCCTTGACATAGCCGGCGAAGTTATCGTTCGCGTTCTGCAGCAGGACGATCGCCAGGCCGGCTACGGCAGCGATCAGGAGGACGAGCAGACCAAACGCAAGGGTGAGCTGCTGCCGGACGGTGAGAGGGGTTTTCATGGAAATATATTGTGCACAACTTAATTCGCAAAGGATATGGCTGCGAGCTTGAGGATGTGTGTAGAGACATTGCTCATTACGTATTCACTTAACCAAATGGATTCGGTCCTACACGTTTGGTAGCATGCAAACAACAGCAGTGGGCACCACGTACTCGTCAGCCACGCGTGTCCCATGCCCAGCCCCGCCCCACGGCCGGCGCTTGTGACCCCGTCCCGCCTCCGATCCAGAGGGGCCGCTTTTGGGCGGATTCCGACAGGAGCTTGGCAGCGTGTGCACCGCCGGGTCGTGCGAACCTGCCCCCCCGTGGGCTTCTGTCTGGAAAAGATTCGGTCGCGCCGCCCAGAATGCCAAATTTTTGCTGCTAGAATACGAGGCTTAGCGGCTGTAGCTCAGTTGGATAGAGTACTTGGCTACGAACCAAGGGGTCGTGGGTTCAATTCCTGCCAGCCGCACCAAACGGATAGCCCTAGAACAGCGATGTTCTAGGGCTTTTTCCATTGGGCGCCGCTTCGAGGCCCCACTCTCTGGGTGACTTTCTGGGTGAGTTTTCCCACCCAGGTCCATTTCTCAGCCGTTCACCACCCGTAGAACGGTCGTCCTGTCCAGCGTGCCCGTCGCAGCGTTGGCCGCGTCGAGGAACTCGACACTCGCAGCCAACAAAATCAACGACCGAACTTTCGCTTATGAGCCCAGGCGACCGCACCTATCAGCAGCATCAGAAGCGCCGTCATGGCCTCGCTCAACGTGGGAATGGCAGCAGGAGCCGCCACGGCGATCGTGAAAGCTCTTGTGGCCGGAAAGCCCAGCGCATCGGTCACGGCAACGGTGAAATCGAAGCTGCCCACAGTCGTCGGCACGCCCGTCAGCGCACCTGTGGCGCTTGCCAATGACAGCCCGGGTGGCAATGCCCCCGCCGAAACTGCGTAGCTGTAGGGCGCTGTGCCACCAGCAGCAACGATGGTCTGTCGATAGGACAAGCCAACCGTACCGGCCGAAAGTGTTGAAGGGGCAATCGTCAGCACAGGTGCCGAGACCGAGAAGGTGTAGGCACGGCTTGCGCTGAAGCCATTCGCATCTGTCGCGGTTGCGCTGAAATTAAAGGTTCCCGATGCCGCCGGCGTTCCGCTGAGCACGCCTGCAGTGCTTAGCGTCAACCCTGCAGGCAGTGATCCTGCAGAAATCGAAAAGCTGTAAGGTGCACTGCCGCCCGAGGCGGAGAGGTTTTGCGCGTAAGGCGTGCCCCCGACGGGATTGGGAAGCGTGACGGGCGCAATGGTGAGGGTCGGCGCACCGACCGTCAGCGCATAAGCGCGAGACCCCGAGAACGGCGCACCAGCGCCCGATGAACCGTCGGTCGCGGAAACCGTGAAATTGAATGTGCCGGCCACCGTGGACGCTCCGGACAGCACACCGGTCGGGGAGAGGGAGATGCCACTCGGGAGAACGCCTGCCGTGATGGCGAACGAATAAGGAGCCGTCCCGCCGCTCGCCGTCAGCGTGCTGGAATAGGCCTGGCCGGCGACGGCATTCGGCAGGCTGGTCGGGGCGATGGAGATCGTCGGCGCCGCCACCGTGACGGTGTAGGCGCGGCTGCCGGTGAAGCCGCCATTGTCGGTGGCGGTCACCGTGAAGTTGAAGGTGCCCGCCGCGGTCGGCGTGCCGCTGAGGGCGCCGCCGCCGGCGAGGTTCATGCCGGCCGGCAGAGCCCCGGCCGTGATCGCGAAGGTGTACGGCGCCGTCCCGCCCGAAGCGCTCACGGTCTGCGAATAGGCGACACCGACCGCCGGGTTCGGCAGGGCGGCCGGCGCGACCGTGATCGTGGGTGCGCTGACGGTGACCGAATAGGTTCGCGTGGTGTTGAAGGGCGCGCCGCTGCCGGTGGAGCTGTCGGTGCTACTCACGGTGAAGCTGTAGTTGCCGGATGTCGTCGCGGTGCCGGACACGTTGCCCGCACTGGATACGCTGATGCCGGGCGGCGGCGCGCCGCCGCTGACCGAGTAGGTATAAGGGGCGGTGCCGCCCGACGTTCCGAGCGTCTGGCTGTAGGCCACCCCGATCACGGGGTTGGGCAGGGTGGTCGGCGTGATCGCCAGGGTCGGGGCGGACACGTTGAGGGAAATGGCGCGCGACGCGGTGCGGTTGGCGCTATCCGTCACGGTGAATACGGGGTTGAAGCTGCCGGCCTGGGTCGGCGTGCCACTGACCACGCCCGCGGAGGAAAGCGCGAGGCCGTTGGGCAGACCCCCGCCGGTCAAGCTCCAGGTATACGGTGTCGAGCCACCCGAGGCGGCCAGCGACTGGTTGTACGGGCTGCCGACCACGGCATCGGGCAAGGTGGTCGTCGTGACGGACGGACCCGCCTGCTGCACAGTGACGCTGAAAGGAATCACCGAGTTGTCGTCACCGTCGATCACGGAAAAGCTGTCGGTCGTCGAACTGTCGCCGTTGTTGGTGTAGTACACCAGACCGGTGGAGTTGTTGTTGCGGCTGTCGTTGACACCGTGTTGCGGTGGGTTCTGGTATCCGTTGATGCCACTGACCGTGCAGTTGCTCAAGTCGGTAACGACGGTTCCCCCTGAGGCCACCGTGATTGACTGAGCCGGGCATCCGGCTGCCTGTGCCTGACTACCCATCACAAGTAAGAACATCACGAAGGCCACCATCGCAAAGCGCTTGAGGCTTGAGGACAGCCCGGCCGACTGCTGCGTGTTGCGAAGGTAGGTGTTCATCAGTAGCTTCAGTATTGCAATTCACCAAACGGTTAGCATACGAACATATCTACTTTTCGACGCAATTGCAACATGCTGAATCGGCCTCATGCACATCAGCGTTCCACTGCCCGGCAATCCACTCTGCATGGCGCGCCACAAGGCCGGGGCACCGGCGGAACGCGGATGCCCGGGCCGCCGGCTATCGCAGCCGTGCAACAGATGCGAAGCGCACCTCGGCCGATTCCGCGCCCGGGCGTGCGACCTCCCCGAAACGGAACACCCGGACGACCTCGGTCAGGCGCAATGCCTGGAGCCGCAGGCTTTCCGCAGCCGCTGCGCTTTCCTCCACCAGCGCCGCGTTCTGCTGGGTGGACTGGTCGAGTTCGACGACCGCACTGCTGACCATCCCGATCCCCTTGGTCTGCTGCAGGGTGGTCGCGCTGATCTCGTTGATCAGGTCCTCGACGCGGCGCACCTCGCCCACGATCGCGTTCATGGCAGCGCCTGCGTCGGCGACCTGCCGCGAACCGGCTTCGACCCTTTCGACGCTGGCTTCGATCAGCGCCTTGATCTCCCGGGCGGCTTCCGCGCTGCGTTGGGCCAGGCTTCTGACTTCGCTGGCCACCACCGCGAAACCCCGGCCCTGCTCTCCCGCACGGGCCGCCTCGACCGCAGCGTTCAGGGCGAGGATGTTGGTCTGGAAAGCGATGCCGTCGATCACGCCGATGATGTCGCCGATCTTGCGCGAACTGCCGCTGATGTCTTCCATCGTGGACACCACCTGCCCGACGACCTGGCCACCACGGGCCGCTGCCGCGCTGGCCGACGACGCGAGCTGCGCCGCCTGGCGCGCGGTATCCGCGTTGTTCTGCACCGAAGCGTTCATCTGCTCCATCGAAGCCGACGTCTGCTGAAGGCTGGAGGCCTGCCGCTCGGTCCGCTGGGACAGGTCGGCGTTGCCGGATGCGATTTCGATGGAGCCGGTGGTGATCGAATCGGACGCCTGGCGCACGTCGCCCACGACCTGCGCCAGGCTGCGCTGCATCGCGCCCAGGGAGGCCAGAACGCTGCCCACGGGCGCCTTCTGGGCGTTGGCCACCGGCTGGAGATCGCCCTCGGATACCCGGCGGGCCGCTTCGCCCAGAGCATCGGGCTCGGCGCCCAGCTGGCGCGTAATGCTCCGGGATATCCAGGAGGCGAGTGCGCCACCCAGCGCGAGGGAAAGCGCCAGCGCGACCAGCATCACCATCAGGAATCCCGATGCCTGGGACAACGCGGTCCTGTTCTTTTCCTGTACGCGCTCTTCCTCGAAATCGATCAGCTGGTTGATGGCCGCCAGCCACTGCACGTACTGCGGTTTGGCCTGCGTCCACAGTGCGCTCTGGGCGGAGGCGACATCGCCCTTGGCCGCCTGCTCGACGATCGCCTGCGTCGTCGCCACCGCTTTCGCTTCGATGGCCTGGATCGCACCGTAGAGCCGGCGCAGTTCGGCGGCATCGGCCGATGGGCCGATCAGTTTCTCGAGCGGACCGGCCGACTCCGCATAGAAACGGGCCAGCCGCTGGATGGTCTCCACCTCAGCCTGCCGGTCCGTCGCATTGGCGGCGAGCACCACGTCGCGGGTGGCAATGGCCCGGTCGTGCGCCGACCCGCGGAAATTGATGGCGTAGCGCTGGATGCTGGTGTGCTCCTGGCTGTTGGCCCTCAACGCGTCGTCGATGCTGTGGACCTTGGCGATCGCCACGGCCGCCACCACGACCAGGATGGCGAGCAGCAAGCCGAATCCGATGGCAAGGCGTTTGCCCACCGTCACATTTGTGAATTTCATTTTGAGCTATTTAATTGCGGAAAATAGATAAAACGCCGTGGCGAACGTTCGCGTAGTGGCGCCCCTCGCCCGCTCCCGACAGCCGTGCGGAGTGTAGCCATCGGCAACACAACACGCACCGCCCGGGGCTTTCCCGTCCGCCCGCATTGGTACACTACGCCGGTGCCTCCGTAGCTCAGTGGATAGAGCGATCCCCTCCTAGACAATTTTGGGCACCAGCGGTCGAAAGACGTTGCGTGAATTGAGTCAAATTCGGTGAACCCTCTGGGCTGCTGGCCCGTGGCAACGCCGAGCCAAGCCCCTCCATGGGGAAGGTGTAGAGACTAGACGGCTCAGGCCTGGACGACGCGCCCGCAAGGGCGGCGGTCGATGGTCAAGGCATAGTCCAGCCCACGAACACGCAAGTGGCGGCGAAAGCCGAAGTGGGACGAAGGGATAGGTCACAGGTCCGATTCCTGTCGGGGGCACCATGTTTCAGCGAGCCTGTACGCGCGACCAGCTAGGGCGTATCGCCGCGCCCCGCTCGGCGGCTTCGCTCAGCCGCAACGGGCGCGGATCACGACACCTTGCGCATCCGCATCGAGTGTCAGCCGCGATGCGTTGAATTCCATCGTCACCACCTGCCCCGGCCGCAGCACGCGCACCACCGATGCTCCGGCGCGGCCGGCGGCCTCCTCGCCCAGCCGCATGTCGACCGTCTTGCCCACCGCGAACTGCGCGTTGGTGGCATCGCAGACCGCTCCACCCGCAGGCACTGCGTCCATCGAGGGCGCGGGTGCCCTGGACGGCAGCAGGCTGCAGGCCTGCAGGGACATGCCGGCAAACGCGCAGGCGGCGAAAATGAGATGTTTCATGACAATCGTCCCGTCGAGCCATGTCTGGCGACGCCGCCGCCCATGGCGGGCGGCGGCAGACCTTTATTGTGAACCCGCGTTGCCACCCGACGGTGGCTGCAGGCCCGGCTGGCCGGACTGGTTCGACAAGGAGCCCAGCGGCTCCCGGCGGGTCTAGTCGAGCATCAAGCTGCGCTGGCCCGCGCGTTCCGGAACCGCCTCCCCGCGCTCGGCCGCGATGGCCTGGGCATCGCGCCGGGCACGCGGGCCGCTCAAGGCGCCCGAACCCTGCTCGCGCCCCTGAACGCCCATGCCGGCTCCGCTGTTGACACCCGGGTTGATGGTGACACCCGGGCCGACGCCCCCCAGACCCACGCCACCGGTCCCTCCGTTGGCCGACGCGCTGCTTCCACCGGCGGAAGCGGCCGCGGCCGCACCGGGAGAAACCTGTGCAAAGGCTGCGGCCGAGAAAAGGACGGTCGCTGCCACCCAGACCGACACGGCGGGACGGCCGACACACAAGATCCGGTTCGACGAGAAAGGCATGAAAGTCTCCTTGGATGCTATGCAGTGCAGAACGCTGCCAACTGCGTCAGCCGCAGTCTGCCGGCACTCCGGCCACCGCATGCATCACATCGTCACAGAAAACCGACGACAGTGGCGAGCTGCAGAGGCTCGAAGCCGCTCATGGCGACCGCACTGGCCAGGGTCACGACCAGCATCGCGACGAACCGAAACGCCGCGGTGCCGATCGACAACTCCGTGTCGCTCTCGTCGACGGGGTCCGGCACGGATGCGTCCGGAGACACGGGAAGGGATGCGTTCGGGCTCACGGAGTAAACGTCGGACGGCATGGCGACCTCGGCTGCGGATGGGATGTGATGGGAGCCACAGGCAGCCGAAGACGGCGCATGGGGCAGGAAGTGGCAGGATAGTGCTGGCGCACCGTGAACGACGCGCTCGGACGATGCGGCGTCCCGCTGTGGGAAGCGGCCGACAAGGCGATGGGAGCCTACGCGCCGGCCCGGGCCCCCGCCCCCGCACGCCGCCTTGCCCGCCCGTGCGCGCAGCCTCAGGGCAAGGTACGCCGCTGCAGCTTTTCCAGCATCGCCAGGTCCAGCAGGCTGGACGCGGCCTTGACCTCGTCGAGGTTCATGCGGGTGCCGGTCACCTCGACCACCACGCCGTTGCGCAGGGTGGTGGTGTACTGGGCCGAGCTGCCGTCCTTGCGGAAATTCTCGTGCAGCGTACGGCCGTTCTCCTGCCAGGTGCGCTCGGACACGCTGCTGTTCTCGCGCTCGCCCTGCACCGCGGCGCCGGCCGATGCCATCAGCTTGCTCATGCCGCCCAGGTCGATCATCTCGATCCGCATGCGCTGCTCGCCGTTCGAATAGTCGGCACGGGCGTTGCTGTTGACCCGGCCGGTGACCTGGCCGCCGTGCATCTCGATGGCGGTGCGCTGGAAGGAGCCCAGCGTCTCGGGCAGGGCCGCTTTCAGTGCCGGTGCCGGCACCGCGCCGGTGTCGGGGTCGCCGCCGGTGACGGGCGGCGTGCCCACGGTAGGTGCGGCGCCCTGCCCCGCCGCCGCCGCGTCCTGGCGCTCGCTGGCGGCTTCCATCCGCTGGGCAGCGTCGGCGATCTTCTGCGAGGCGGCCTCGAGGCTGGCGGCGTCCAGCCGCACCTTGCCGCCGGGCGTCTGCAGCGTGATGTCGGCGGCCTCCATGCCGTAGGCGGTCAGCCGGGTCATGGCGGCGGACAGCAGCAGGCCGACCACCGCCCCGGCCAGCACCAGTACCGCCGCGTAGGGCACGGTCTTCTGCGGTGCGCTGCGCATCACCGCCGGCAGGCCGGCGAACACCACGTAGGCCGAGTACAAAACCGCCAGCAGCCACAGCATCGACAGTGCCGGCACCACCAGGAAGACGCCCCCCAGCAAGGCGGCCGCACTGCCGTACACCGCGATCTTCAGCGCGCTTTCGCGGCTCGCGCGGCCGCCGAAGGTGGGCGCCACCACATGGGCCACCAGGGCCACCACCAGCACCCCCACCACCAGCATGCAATAGGTGGCGACGGCATGTACCGCGCCCTGTTGCCAGGGCAGGCGGATCGCCACGCCCGCCGCCTGCGCGCCGACGACCGACAGTCCGATGAAGCCGCAGATCGCCGGCACCAGGGCCAGCAGCAGGAGATGGCGGACGATGCGTGCGGAGCCGATCGGGGTGTCGTCGATGCGGCGCCAGGCGGTGCGGGGCTGCAGCAGCAGGTTCTGGATGCGGTGGATCAGGCTCATGGGGTATGCAGGAAAGGCGCCCGCCGCACGCGGGTGGCGGCCGGGGGCTGGATGATGCGCGAACCCGGCGGCCTGCCCGTGCAGCGCCGCCCGTTTTTTGTTTCAGGGCGTAGCCGCGCCAGGCGGCCCGATCGGGATATTGTGCTCCGGAATAGCCGACAGGCTTGCTGCACGCCGGCTACCCGCTATGGTTTTGAGAGCGATCGTCCGACGCAAGGCCGCGGCGCAGCCGGTCGACCTCGGCATGCAGGGCCGCGGCCCAGGCGCGGCGGTCGCGTCCGGCGGCATGGGCCGGCGCGCCGAAATGCACCACCGCCAGCAGCGGCGGCCCGGTCAGGGTGCGCCAGAGCGAGGCGACGAGCGTGTCGTCGTCCACGTAGGCGGCCAGGACCGACGGTGCTCCGGTGGCGGCATCGAGGAAACGGATACCCACCGGCAGCGCGGGCACGTCGGTGGCAATGGCCGCCTGCAGCAGATTGCCGTGGAACGGCAGCAGCACGTCGCCGTTGCCGGTGGTGCCCTCGGGAAACACCGTCACCACGTGGCCGGCCGACAGGCTCTCGGCCATGTGGTGCACCACCCGCACCGCGTCGCGGCGCGAGGCCCGCTCGATGAAGAGCGTGCCGGCACCGTCGGCCACGGCACCGATCAGCGGCCAGCGCCGCACCTCGGCCTTGGCCACGAAGCGGCAGCTGCGCGCGGCCTGCACCGCCAGTATGTCGAGCCACGAGGTGTGGTTGGCCACCAGCAGCAGCGGCCCGCCGGCGGGCCGCGCACCCTCCACCCGCAACGCGACGTTCAGGATGGCCATCATCCCGCGCGCCCAGTCCTGGATGCAGGCCTCGCGCTCGGCCGGGGTGAAGCCCGGGAACCGGCGGCGGATCAGCCAGAGGCCGCGCGCGCCATGCCCCGCGGCCCGCAGGATGCGCCAGCCGGCATGGAGATGGCGCAAGGGGGACCTCATGGCCGCGGCGCCGCAGCCGCGCGCACGGCCCGCGCCGACTCACCCATGCCGTGCATAGGCGATCTGACCGCCGACCAGCGTCCAGCGCACCTGGGCCGGCAGCTCGTAGCCCGAGAACGGCGTGTGCTTGCCCTGGCTGCGCAGCGTGTCGGCACCCACCGTCCAGCGCGCCACCGGGTCGAACACGCAGATGTCGGCCACGCCGCCGGGCGCCAGCCGGCCCAGGCTGGCCTGCAGCGTGCCCAGCGATCCGCCCAGCACGGTGGCGGGCGCATGGGTCAGCACCGCCAGCGCCCGCAGCAGGCCGGCATTGCCGCCGCCGGATTCGTCGGCCCATTTCACCGCCAGGCTCAGCAGCAGCTCCAGGCCGGTGGCGCCGGGCTCGGCCTCGGCGAAGGGCAGCGTCTTGGCATCCTCGTCCACCGGGGTGTGGTCGGAGACCAGCACGTCGATCGTGCCGTCGGCCAGGCCGGCGCGGATCGCGTCGCGGTCGCGCTGCTGACGCAGCGGCGGGTTGAGCCGGGCGCGGCTGTCGAAGAAGCCGATGTCGGCGTCGGTCAGGTGCAGCGAGTTGATGCTGACATCCGCCGTCACCTGCAGCCCCTCGGCCTTGGCGCGGCGCACCAGGTCGATACCGGCAGCGCTGCTCAGGCGGCACAGGTGCACCCGGGCGCCGGTCGATTTGAGCAGTTCGAAGATGGTGTGCAGCGCGATCGTCTCGGCCGCCACCGGCACGCCCGACAGGCCCAGCCGCGTCGCCAGCGGACCGCTGGCGGCCACGCCCTTGCCCAGGTAGAGCTCCTGCGGCCGCAGCCAGACGGTGTAGCCGAAGGTGGCGGCGTACTGCAGCGCGCGCTGCAGCACCTGGGTGCTCTGCAGCGGCACCTCGGCCTGGCCGAAGCCGACGCAGCCGGATTCGGTGAGTTCGGCCATCTCGGTCAGCACCTCGCCGGCCAGGCCGCGGGTCAGCGCGCCCAGCGGAAAGAGGCGCGCCCGGTGCAGCTTCTCGGCGCGGAATTTCAGCATCTCGACCAGGCCGGGCTCGTCGAGCACCGGGTCGGTGTCGGGCGGGCAGACCAGGCCGGTCACGCCGCCGGCCACCGCCGCCGCCATCTCGGAATCGAGCATGCCTTCGTGCTCGTGGCCCGGCTCGCGCAGCCGCGCCGCCAGGTCGATCAGGCCCGGCACGACGATGCAGCCGGCGGCGTCGAGCGTGCGGTCGGGCACGAAGTCGGATGCTATGTTTTCTATAGCTAAAAGCCGGCCAGCAGCAATGGCCAGCGGCACTTTTTTATCGAAACCGGTCGCCGGATCGATCACCCGGCCGTTCTGGATCAGGATGTTCATGCCTCATTCCCCGCGACGATGGACATCACCGCCATGCGCACCGCGATGCCGAAGGTCACCTGCGGCAGGATCACGCTCTGCTGGCCGTCGACCACCGCCGAGTCGATCTCGACGCCGCGGTTGATCGGGCCCGGGTGCATCACGATCGCATCCGGCTTGGCCAGGCGCAGCTTCTCGGGCGTCAGGCCGAAGCTGCGGAAGTATTCCTGGCTCGACGGCAGCAGCGCGCCGCTCATCCGCTCGTTCTGCAGCCGCAGCATGATGACCACGTCGCAGCCCCGGATGCCCTCCTCCAGCGTGTGGAACACCTTCACCCCCATCTGGGCCATGTCGGCCGGCACCAGGGTGCGCGGGCCGACCACCCGCACTTCGGCGCAGCCGAGGGTGGTCAGGCCGTGGATGTCGGAGCGGGCCACGCGCGAATGCAGCACGTCGCCGACGATCGCGACGGTGAGGTTGCTGAAATCCTTCTTGTAGTGGCGGATGGTGAACATGTCGAGCAGCCCCTGGGTGGGGTGCGCATGCCGGCCGTCGCCGGCGTTGATCACATGCACATGCGGCGCCACGTGCTGGGCGATCAGGTAGGGCGCGCCCGATTCGCTGTGCCGCACCACGAAGATGTCGGCGGCCATCGCGCTCAGGTTGGCGATGGTGTCGAGCAGCGATTCGCCCTTGGTGGCCGAGCTGCGCGCGATGTCGAGGTTGATCACGTCGGCCGACAGACGCTTGGCCGCGATCTCGAAGGTGGTGCGGGTGCGGGTGCTGTTCTCGAAGAACAGGTTGAACACGCTCTTGCCGCGCAGCAGCGGCACCTTCTTCACCTCGCGGTCGTTCACGCTGACGAAGTTGGCGGCGGTGTCGAGGATGTGGGTGACGATGGCCTTCGGCAGCCCTTCGATCGACAGCAGGTGGACCAGCTCGCCGTGCTTGTTGAGCTGGGGATTGCGTTTGTAGAGCATGTCAGACGCTCTCCACCTGGAAGCTGAGGCGGCCGTCCGCGCCCTGCTCCAGCGCCAGCTGCTGGCTGTCCGGCAGCGCGACGCGGGCGGCGGCGAAATCGGCCTGCACCGGCAGCTCGCGGCCGCCGCGGTCGACCAGCACCGCCAGTTTGACGCTGGCCGGCCGGCCGTAGTCGAACAGCTCGTTCAACACCGCGCGGATCGTGCGGCCGGTGTAGAGCACGTCGTCGAGCAGGATCACGTCGGCGCCGTTCACGTCGAAGGGCAGCGTGGTCTGCGCGCTGGCGGCCAGGCCGCGCTGGGCGAAATCGTCGCGGTGCATCGCCGACGAGATGGTGCCGGCCGTATCCGCCAGGCCCAGGTCCTGCTGCAGCCGCGCGGCCAGCCAGACACCGCCCGAGGCGATGCCGACCAGCCGGGTGCGCGGCGTGAGCAGCTGGCGCAGGCCGCGCAGCAACTCCTGGTAGAGCGCCTCGGCGTCGAGCACCAGGCTCTTGGCCGCGGTGGCGGCGGAGGAATCGGGAATCGTCATGGAAGGGTCCTCAGGAACTGTTCGAGGATGATGCAGGCCGAGGCCGCGTCGGCATCGCGTGCGCCCTCGGACAGGGCTTCGGTGGTGCTGTAGCGCTCGTCCACCTCGTAGACCGGCAGGCCGAAGCGGCCGTGCAGCTGCCGCGCGAACTTGCGGGCGCGGCGGGTGTTCTCGTGCGCCGCGCCGTCGGGATGGAAGGGCACGCCCACCACCAGCGCGTCGGGCTGCCACTCGGCGATCCGCTTGCCGATGGGCGCGAACCGGGCGTCGCCCTCGGCGGCCACGGTGGCCTGGGGCGTGGCGGTCTTCAGCAGCCGGTTGCCCGAGGCGACGCCGGTGCGCTTCAGGCCGAAGTCGAAGGCCAGGAAGCTCTGGAAATGGGCCGGAACCTGCGCGACCGCAACGGGGCTGTCATCCGGCATGGGACCACCGAGCACAGAAGTCGTGCAGGAACCGTAGCGAGGGGCCCGAGCTTGCGCCGAGGACCGGAGCCGCACTGCCGTGCGGTGAGGACCGCAGGTGCGAGATCGGGACACGCAGTAGGTTCATGTGCGGCTTCTCAGGCATGGCCTGCGTCGGGGGAGATCATCCAGGCTTCGAGGCCCAGCAGCTTCAACGCCCGGTCGTAGCGCTCGTCCACCGGCACGTCGAAGATCACCGACAGGTCGGCGCCGACGGTGAGCCAGGCGTTCTCGGCCAGTTCGCTCTCCAGCTGGCCCTCGCCCCAGGACGAGTAGCCCAGCGTCACCAGCACCCGGCGCGGGCCGGCGCCGGTGGAGAGCGCTTCCAGCACGTCCTTGGAGGTCGTCATCTCCAGGCCGCCGGGGATGGTCATGGTGGAGGCGTAGACCGATTCGTCGGCGTCGGGCACGCTGGCCCGCATCGCCTCGTGCAGCACGAAGCCGCGCTCGGTCTGGACCGGGCCGCCGTTGAAGACGGGGGTGTCCGAGAGGTCCTCGCGGCGCAGCGAGAGGTCGACCTTGTCGAACAGGCGGCGCAGGTTGATGTCGCTGGGCTTGTTGATCATCAGCCCCAGCGCGCCCTGGGGACCGTGCTCGCAGAGGTAGATCACGCTGCGGGCGAAGGACGCGTCCTCCATCCCGGGCATGGCAATCAGAAAGTGATGCGTCAGATTGATGGGATCGGAGTCTGCTGCCATCCGGCGATTTTAAAGGCTCGACCGGGCCGGACCCGGCGCGTCCGGACACAGCGGGTAACCGGCCGCGTGCCGGAACCGGCGACAAACGCTGCACCGGCGCGCCCTGCACCCCGCGGTGCGGGCATCGCTGGTCCAATACGCGCCACGGCCGGACGCCGGCCCCTCAACTATCCCGAGCCCTGCCCATGCAGCATTCCGATTCCCCGAAGTTCGACGCCGGCCTGGTCTGGTTCCGCCGCGACCTGCGCACCGACGACAACGCGCCGCTCTACTACGCGCTGCGCAGCTGCCGCAGGGTCTACTGCTGCTTCGTCTTCGATACCGACATCCTCGACCCGCTGCCGCGCGCCGACCGCCGGGTGGAGTTCATCCAGGCCTCGCTGGTGGAGCTCGATGCCGACCTCAGGCGCCTGGCCGACGACCCGGCCGCCGGCCTGATCGTGCGGCATGCCAAGGCCGAGCACGATGTCGCGGTGCTGGCGAAGTCGCTCGGCGTGCAGGCGGTCTTCGCCGGGCAGGACGACGAGCCCGGTGCACTGGCGCGCGACGCGCAGGTGCTGGGTGCGCTGGCCAATGCCGGCATCGTGCTGCAGCTCTACAAGGACCACAGCATCTTCGCCCGCGACGAGGTGATGACCCAGGCGGGCACCGCCTTCGGCGTCTACACGCCCTACAAGAATGCCTGGCTGAAGAAGCTCGACGACTACCAGCTGAAGGCCTACCCGGTGGCCAAGTACGTGCACGCCCTGGCGCCGCGGCCCGAGGCGCACCGGCATGCGGTGCCCACCCTGACCGCGCTGGGCTTCCAGGCCACCAACCTGTCGGAGCTGCAGATCCCCACCGGCGCCAGCGGCGCGCACAGCCTGTTCGAGGATTTCTTCGACCGCATCGACGAGTACGGCCGCACCCGCGATTTCCCAGGCGCCAAGGGACCCAGCTACCTGGGGGTGCACCTGCGCTTCGGCACCGTGTCGATCCGCCGGCTGGCGGCCACCGCGCACCAGCTCAGCCTGCACGGCAGCCAGGGCGCGTCGGTCTGGCTCAGCGAGCTGATCTGGCGCGATTTCTTCTTCCAGGTGATGCACCATTCGCCGCACGTCATCGGCCACGCCTACCGACCCGAGTACGACGCGATCAAATGGGAGCACGGCAAGCAGGCCGACGCCGCCTTCGCCGCCTGGTGCGAGGGCCGCACCGGCTACCCGCTGGTCGATGCGGCGATGCTGCAGATCAACCGCACCGGCTACATGCACAACCGGCTGCGGATGGTGACGGCGGCCTTCCTGGTGAAAGACCTGGGGATCGACTGGCGCCGCGGCGAGGCCTACTTCGCCCGGCACCTGAACGATTTCGAGCTCTCCAGCAACAACGGCAACTGGCAGTGGGCCGCCTCCACCGGCTGCGACGCGCAGCCGTGGTTCCGCATCTTCAACCCGGTCACGCAAAGCCAGAAGTTCGATGCCGAAGGCAGGTTCATCCGCCGCTACCTGCCGCAACTGGCACGCCTGCCCCACGACCTGATCCACATGCCATGGCAGGCCAAGCCGGTCGACCTGGAAGCCGCGGGCCTCGCGCTCGGCAAGGACTACCCCCGACCGATCGTGGAGCACGCCCTGGCCCGCGAGAAGACGCTGGAGCGCTACGGCGCGGTGAAGAAGGCGCGGGCCTGAGGCCGGGGGGTCAGAGCGGGATCAGCGCCCGGACCCGTGCGCTGAGCAGGTCCATCGAGAACGGCTTGGCCAGCAGATGCATGCCGGCCGGCATCTCGCCCGACATCGCGCCTTCGGCATAGCCGGTGACGAACAGCACCGGCAGGCCGGGCCGGTCGACCCGCGCCGCGTCGGCGATCTGGCGGCCGTTCATGCCGCCGGGCAGGCCGACGTCGGTGACCAGCAGATCGACCGGCACCTCGGAGCGCAGGATCGACATCGCCCCGTCGCCGTCGGCCGCGGCCAGCACGGTGTAGCCCTGGTCCTGGAGGACGTCGAGGATCAGCATCCGCACCGCGCTTTCGTCGTCCACCACCAACACCGTCTCGCCCTGGGCGCCGCGCGGCGCGGCCTGCACGGCGCGGGCACCCTGCGGCGCTTCGTCGATCGCGTGGCGCGGCAGGTAGATGCAGACCGATGTGCCCAGGCCCGGCTCCGAGGCGATGCGCACCTCGCCGCCCGACTGCTTGGCGAAACCGTAGACCATCGACAGCCCCAGGCCGGTGCCCATGCCGAGCGGCTTGGTGGTGAAGAAGGGCTCGAACACCCGCTGGACGACCTCGGCCGACATGCCCGATCCCGAATCGGTCACGTCGAGCGCGACGTAATCGCCCGCCCCCATGCCGGCTTCGGCGGCGAAGGCGGCGGTCAGGGTCCGGTTGGCGGTCTTCACCAGCAGGTGGCCGCCGAAGGGCATGGCGTCCCGCGCATTGATGCACAGGTTGAGCAATGCGTTCTCCTGTTGGTGCGGGTCGACCAGCGTCGGCCACAGCCCCTCTTCCAGCTCCAGCGCGGTGCGGATCTCGGGGCCCACGGTGCGCCGGATCAGCTCTTCCATGCCCTGCACCAGCCGGTTGGCGCTGGTCGGCTTCGGGTCGAGCGTCTGGCGGCGCGAAAAGGCCAGCAGCCGATGGGTGAGTGCCGCGGCCCGCTCGGTCGCAGCGCGGCCGATGTCGATGTAGCGGTCGAGGTCGCCGTAGCGCGCCTGCGCCAGCCGCCGGCGCAGCAGGTCGAAGCTGCCGCTGATGCTGGCCAGCAGGTTGTTGAAATCGTGCGCCAGGCCGCCGGTGAGCTGGCCCACCGCCTCCATCTTCTGCGACTGGCGCAGCGCGTCCTCGGCAGTGGCGCGCAGGGCCAGGGCCTCGGCGATGCGGGTCTCAAGCAGTTCGTTGGCCTCGCGCACGGTGGTCTCCGCCTGCTTGCGTGCGGTGATCTCCACCGACGCGCCGGGAAACCGCAGCGGCTTGCCTTCGGCATCGCGCACCAGCTTGCCCCGCGCCGAGACCCAGCGCACCGTGCCGTCGGGCTGCAGCACCCGGTAGTCGGACGCGTAGTCGCCACCGGTGCCGAACAGTGCCCGGAACTCCTCGCGGATCCGCGCCAGGTCGTCCGGGTGCACCGCCCGCAGGTACTCTTCGATCGGCGCGCCGGACTCGCCGCGCTCCGGCTCGACGCCGTAGAAGCGGGCGAAGCGGGCATCGGCGTACAGCAGGCCCGAGGCCAGATCCCAGTCCCAGATGCCCACCATGTCCGACGCGCCCAGTGCCAGGTCGAGCCGCTCCTGGCTCAGGGCCAGCCGGCGTTCGGCCTCCTTGGTGCCGGTGATGTCGCGAGACACCGCCAGCAACCGCTCGGGCAGGCCGTCGCGGCCCAGGATCGGGGTGACCTGCACATCCCAGAAACGCCGCCGGCCCTTGAAGGTGTTGGCGAAGTTCTGGAAGTGCCCGGCCCGGCCCGCCCGTGCCGCCGCGATCGCGGCGACGGCCGACACGTTGCCGTCGTCCTCCCAGAAATCGGGCCACGGGCAGCCACGCACCACGGCGAAATCGTCGACCTCCATGACCGACTGGCCGCCTTCGCTCATGTAGACGCGCTTCGCATCCAGGTCGAGCACCTCGATGCAGTCGCCCGACGAGGCGAGCACGCCGCGCATGAATTCCGATTCGAGCCGTTGCTGCTCGGCCGCCTCCCGCTGGGCCGTGAAGTCGCGCAGGATTTTCAGGAAGCCGATATGCGTGCCGTCTTCGGCCCGCAGCGGCATCAGTTCGCCGCTGGCCCAGAAACGGCTGGCGTCCTTGCGCAGGTGCCAGCGCTCGTCGCTGGCGCGGCCGTCCTGCAGTGCGCACCGCATCTCGGTGTCGACCCGGTCCACCGCGCGGTCTTCGGGCGTGAAGATGCAGTCGGCGGTACGGCCGCGCATCTCGTCCTGCGACCATCCCAGGATCTTCTCGGCACCGGGGTTCCAGTCGGTGACCACACCCCGCACGTCGGTGGCGATGACCGCGAAATCGACAGCGCTGCGGACGATGGCGCTGCAGCGGCGCGCGTGCAGCAGGTCGTCATCGGAGGGGGTGGGGGTGGGTGCTGGGAACATGGGGCGTGGACGCCCGTTCTCGCATGCGGGCTGAGCGCGGATTATCGGCGGGCGGGGGATTCGGCGTGTTGCGCCGATCGCACCAAGCTGCCGGTGCGCGTCCCCCGGCCGCAGGGGCCGACCGACGGCAGTGCACCGCGGGGCGCGAAGGTCCCGGCCTGCAGCCCCTGCGACCGACCGCCCGCCCACCCGCCCTAGGCGGGCGTCGCCGTCAGGCAGTAGCGCCGCACCAGTCCCAGCAGCTCTTCTTCGGGATACGGCTTGCCGAGGTAGTGGTTCACACCCAGCGCCATCGCATGTTCACGGTGCTTGGCGGCGATGCGCGAGGTGATCATCACGATCGGCAGGTCGCGCAGGTGGTCGTCGGCGCGGATGTTGCGCGCCAGATCGAAGCCGTCCATGCGCGGCATTTCGATGTCGGACAGCACCAGCGACGGCCGCTCTTCCTGCAGCCGCTCCAGCGCCTGCAGGCCGTCGGCGGCCAGGGCCACCCGGTAGCCTTCGCGGCGCAGCAGGCGCTGCGTCACCCGGCGCACGGTGATCGAATCGTCCACCACCAGCACCAGCGGCACCGCGCGGTCGGCCTCGGGCGCGAGCCTCGGCACCGCCGGCTCCCGGCCCTCGGCCTGCTGCGCGGACACCGCGCCGCGCCGCGCCGCCAGCTGCGCCCGGACGCGCTCTCCGTGCACGCTGGCCAATGCGACCGGGTTGTAGATCAGCACCACCGCACCGGACGGCAGCACCGACATGCCCGAGAGGCCCGGCAGGCGCACCAGCTGCGGCCCCAGGTTCTTCACCACCACTTCCTGGTGGCCCAGCACTTCGTCGACGTGCAACGCCAGGCGCTGCTGCGCGCTGCGGAACACGATCACCGGGCGGGTACGCGCCGGCGGCTCGTGGCTGGCGTCGGACGAACCCAGCAGGGCACCGGTCCAGAAGAACGGCACCACCTCGCCGTCGTGGTTGAAGGTGTAGGACGCATAGGCGCCGTCGAGCTCGGCCGGCGTGGCACGCCGCACCACCTCGACCACGGTGGCGGGCACCGCGAACACGACGTTTCCGGCACGCACCATCACCACCTGCGTCACCGCGGTGGTCAGCGGCAGGATCAGGCGGAACCGGGTGCCCTCGCCCTTCTGCGAACGGATCTCGATGCGGCCGCCCGAGGCCTGCACCTCTGTGCGGACCACGTCCATCCCGATGCCCCGGCCGGCCAGCTCGGTGACCTGCGCCGCCGTGCTGAAGCCCGGCTGGAAGATCAGCTGCGCGGCCTGTGCGTCGTCGGGTTCCGGCATGCCGTCGAGCAGGCCCAGCGTGCGCGCCTTGGCGCGGATACGGTCGTGGTCCAGGCCGGCACCGTCGTCGCGGAACTCCACCGCGACGTCGTTGCCTTCCTGGTGCAGTCCGATGGTGATCGTGCCGGTCGCGGGCTTGCCGGCGGCGGCGCGGGTGGCCGCGTCCTCGATGCCGTGCACCACCGCGTTGCGCAGCAGGTGCTCGAAAGCCGGCGCCAGCCGTTCCAGCACGCCGCGGTCCATTTCGACCGCGCCGCCGGTGATGTCGAGCGTGATCGGCTTGCCGGTTTCCTTGGCGGCCTGGCGTGCCACCGCATACAGCCGGTCGGCGATACCTTCGAACTCGACCATGCGGGTCCGCAGCAAATCGCGCTGCAGCTCCCGCGCCTGGCGGCCCTGGGCGACCAGCTCGTCTTCGGTGCCCTGCATCGCGCGCTGCAGGTTGCGCTGCACCGTGGCCACGTCGTCGACCGACTCGGCCATCATCCGGGTCAGTTCCTGCACCCGGGTGAAGCGGTCGAATTCCAGCGGATCGAACCCGGCCGCCGTGTCCTTGGCGAGCGCAAGGCGCGACTGCATCTGCGATTCGGCCTGCACCTCAATGTCGCGCAGCTCGCGGCGCAGGCGCTCCAGGTTGCCGGTCAGGTCGCCGAGCGAGCCCTGCATCTGGCCCAGCCGCGATTCCAGGCGCGAGCGGCTGATCATCACTTCGCCCGCCTGGTTCACCAGCCGGTCGAGAAGCGCCGAGCGCACCCGGACCGACGGGCCGGCCGCGCTGCGGGCCGCGGCCGCGATGGGCAGGCGTACCGGCACGGCCACGCCGCGGCCCGGCACCGCCACCGGTGCAGCCGGCAACGCTGCCGACGCGTCGGCGGCAGCCCCGACGCTGTCCTGCGGCCCCGGTGTGTGGAGCGGCATGTCGGCATCGACATCCGCCCCGGCACGGAGTTTCTCGAAGTTGCTGCGCAGCGCATCGGCATGGGCGAAGAGCGGCTCGATCGCGGATGCGTCGCCCACCTCGGGGCCCAGTTCGTCGATCTCGGTCTCGAAGCGGTGGGCCAGCTCGCCCAGCTGCATCGCGCCGGCCAGCCGGGCACTGCCCTTGAGCGTGTGCAGTGCCCGCAGCACTTCGGCACGGGCCCGGTCGTTCTCGGGGTGCGCGCCCCATTGGCGCAAGGCATTGCCCAGCTGCGGCAGCAGCTCCAGCGCTTCTTCCTCGAAGATCGGGAACAACTCGGTATCGACCACGTCGACCACGTCGATGTCGTCGCCCAGCGAAGAGCCGGCGCCGACCGCGCGCGCGATGGTGTCGTCGATGCGGCGCTGCGCCGCTTCTTCGGATTCGGGACCGGCTACGGCGGTGTCCGCCTGGAAGCGCCCCGACGACTCGGAGGCCGCGGCTGCCGAGGGCTCGGCCGGCATATCGCGCACCGGTACCTCGTCTTCGATGGCGGACGCACCCACGGGCACGGCGGCGCCCGGCGATTCGTCGTGGTCGTGCGCCGGGTCCGCGGCGGCAGGGCTTTCCGCCGGCGCCGCGATGACAGGCATCGCGGGTTCTTCGACCGGAGGCTCACCGGCCTGCGGCTCGGTGCCTGCGAACGCGTCCGATGCGAACGGGCGATCGGAATCGTCCTCCGAAGCCCGCAGGAAACTGGCGGCCGACGGCACTTCGTCGGAATCGGAGTTGTCGCTGTCCAGGATCGCCTGCAGGGCGCGCATCAGGCGCGGACGCGGCTCCTTCAGGAAGCCGGCGGCGAACTGGTGCAGCAGGTGGCGGATGTCCTCGGCGGCATCGACGAAGACGCCTGCCTGGTGCACCGTGCCCTGGTAGTTGCGCGCATGCTGCAAGGCATGCTCGAGCAGGCGCGACACCCGCGACAGCGCCTCGAACCCGACGGTGGCCGAACTGCCGGCCAGCGAATGCGCCAGTTGCTCGGCGCTTTCGGGCAGGCGGCGGTGCAGTTCCAGCGACCATTCGCCCAGCGTCGTCAGCAGCCGGCGCGACCATTCATCCGCCTCGTTGAGGTAGACGTTGTAGAGCGGGATCGGGATCCGCAGCGATTCGATGACCTTGACGTCTTCGTCGGCATCGTCTGCATCCAGCCCCATCACGACATCGTCGAGGACCGGGAGCGCGGCAGGGGCAGGCGGAATCGAGGCCGTGGCCGGTTCTTCCGGCGCGGCCATCGACGGCGGCGCAGGTGTGTCGTCTGTCAAGGCCGCCGCCGCGGCGGTTTCGAGCGCTGCCGGCGCGGCGGATGCAAGGCCTGGCACCGGCTCCGGCAGGGTGTCGGGCTCGGCGGGAACCGCGACGGCTTCGGCGGTCGCATCTTCCGCCTCGAACGCCACTGCCAGCGGCTCCGGCTCCGGCTCCGGCTCCGGCTCCGGCTCGGCCGGCGGCGCAGCATCCACTGCGGAGGCAGGTTCCGGCTCCGCGAGGAAAAACGCGTCCGACAGCGTCGGCAACCCGTCTTCGGCGGCCGGTCGCGACACTTCAGCGGATGCGGCCGCCGGCAGCTCCTCGGGCAGCTCCTCGACCGGCGCGGTCGGGGTGTAGGCGAGGGGCGGTTCCGCTTCCGCTTCGGCTGCCAGGTCGGTGCCACCGTCCACGCCGGCGGCCTTGTGGCCCGATTCGGACAAGGCGGCGGTGAACTCCGAGAAGTCGACTTCGTCGATCTGCAGGTTCCGGGTATCGGGTGGCGTCTCCGGCAGCGCGGCGGCGTCGACCGGCTCTTCGAGCAGGAATTCCGAGGCCGACGGGTCCGCACCTTCGGGTGCGCGGTAGTCGTCTGGCGTGAAGATACCAGCGGCGTCGGCCTGCGCGTCGGCCGGCAGGGCGTCGAAACTGAGGTTGTCCGCTTCGATCAGCGGCTGCGGCGCCGCGGCTTCGGGTTCGCGCGGCGCTTCGGCGAGCGGCTCGTCCGGCGCGTCGTCTTCCGACATCACGGTGTCGGCCCACTCTTCTTCGGAGGCGTCGCTGACCTCGTAGCCCTGCGGATCGACGGCCTCGTACGGCTCCGCCAGCGCGGTCGGCACCGGGCCGCCGGGCACCAGCAGCGGGACGCTCGCGCCCCCCAGCCGCAGCGCGTCGGCGGCGGCGACGAAAGGCTCGGGCGACCATGCGCCGTCCTGGCCGTTCTCGATGTCCTGCGCCCAGCGGCCGAAGGCTTCGAGCGAGCGGCGGGCCAGCACGCGGTGGCTCTCGGGCATCGGCAGCTGCTCGGCCAGCCAGGCATTGAACACCTGCTCCATCGCCCAGGCGGCTTCGCCGAACCGGTCGAGCTGGACCATGCGCGAACTGCCCTTGAGCGTATGGAACGCGCGGCGCAGCGTGGTCTGTTCGCTCAGGTCGCCGGGATGCCCGTCGAGGCTGTTGACCGCGGCGATCCCGTTCTCGATCACCTCGCGCGCTTCCTCCAGGAAAATATCGCGCAGCTCGGCGTCGTCGTCGTCGGGGGCAGGCGCCGGTGCGGGCGACACGGCCGGGGCCTGCGGCACCGGGGCGACGGCCGGGACCGGCGGGGGGACGGGCTCGGGCACCACGGCCGGCGCGGCCACGGCGGGCACCGCCGCTGGCGCCGGCGGCACCGGATCCTGCAGCACCGGTTCGCTCTCTGCCGGCACCACCGCCGGCAGCGGGACCGGCTGGCGGTTGTCGGCCGCAGGCGTGGGTGCGTCGTCGCTCGCGCGCACCCGGCTGCGGCCCATGACGATGCGCAACTCGCCGCGCTGCTCGTCGTAGACGAAAAGCCGCCGCGCCAGCGTGGGCTGGTAGCCCAGCATGTCGATCAGGAAGCTCAGGGCGCCGAGGCTGTTGCCCAGCCGGTCGAACACCGCCGTACGGGCGATCGGCTCGGCCGGATCGCCCATCAGCAGATGCTCCACGCATTCCCGCATGCGGATCACCGCCTGGGAGGCCTGGTCGAGGCCGAGCACCGACAGCACACCGCGCATCTGCGCCAGATGGCCGGGCACCGCGGTGAGAGGGCCGACGTCGTTCGGCGCACGGAAGAACTGGTCGAGCGACTGCTCGGCCTCGCGCAGGGTGACGCGCAGCTCTTCCACCACGCTGCCCATGGTCTGGCGGTCGCTGACCCGGCGGTACAGCGCTTCCATCCACGCTTCGAGCGGCTCGGGCGATGCGGCGCCACGGGCCCGGTCCAGCCGGCCGGCCAGGAGGCCCGCGCGCTCGGCCATCACCTCGTCGGGCGTGTCCAGCTCTTCGTAGGCGGCCTGCAGGTAGAGGATCGAGGTGGCGACTTCCATGGCCAGCGCGGTCGCCGGCGGCTCGCCGCTGCGGACGGTTGCATCGAGGGCCTGGGTCAGCGCATGGGCCAGCGGCGCGCTCTGCGGATGCAAACGGCGCAGCGAATCGGCCACCAGGTTGAACTGGTCGGCCGCCGCCTTGAGCTTCTGGCGGTCGCCGCCCGCCAGGGCCGACCAGGTTTCCGCGGCCGCGGCGATACGCTTGCGCGCCTGTCCGAGCAGCACCGGGTCGAACCGGCCGAAGCGGCGCACGTCGTAGTTGACCGGCTCGGTCTTCTGCATCCGGAACGCCTCGCGCACCGCCGCCAGTGCCGGCGCATCGGCCGATTCGGTGACCTGCGCCTGCGCGCAGAAGAACAGCATGTCCTGCAGAAGCCGATCGTTGACGGTCTGGTCGCCTTTGGCGAAGGCCGCGTACTGCATCAGCACCCGCGACGCCACCCGCTTGGAGTGCGCGTCGCGCGGCAGCAGGTCCAGGCCCAGGGCCTCGAAGAAGCCCGCAGAGACGCGCCAGAAGACCTGCGCCTGCCCCGGCCCGTGGGCTACGGCGAAACGCTGCGAGAGCTCGGACAGGCGCCGCGCTGCCGTGACGTCGCCGCTCTTCACGACGCTCAGCACCGCCTGGTCGAGCTGCGCGCGCGCCGCGGCCCCGTAGGCCAGGGGCTCGGGGGCACCGACCACGGCGGGCTCGGCGGCGCGGCGCTCGGCCGGCCACAGATCGGCCGGGTGCGCGCGATCGGCGCCGGCCAGGGCCTGCACCTCGCGGTACTGGGGGAACAGGCCGACGGCCGGATAGTGCTTGCCGGCGAGCACCGTGTCGAGGAATTCGCCCACCGCAAAAGCGGCACGCTCGATCGTCGCCACGGCAGGCTCGTCGCAGATCGCCGGGTTCTGCAGGAACCGGTGGACGGTCGCTTCCATCGAGCGGACGACCACCGCGGTCGGCTCCATGCCGACCATCTCCAGCGCGCCGGACACCTGGTGCAACTGCTGCCGCGCCACCCGCAGGGCGCCGGTGTCGAGCAGGTCCGGGTCCGAGTGGCCGGCAGTTTCCGCTTCACGGACGAACCGGCGCAGCGACTTGACGGCGCCTTCCAGCCCGCGCCGCAGTTCTGCGGCGACCCAGGCCAGCGGCCCCAGGTCGCGTTCGTGGAGGCCTGTATCGGCGGCGTCTGGGAATTGCATGGGCGGCGGCGGCAAGTTGCGGCGGTGGGGAGAAGGAGAAGACTCAGGCGATCTTGAATCGCGCCACGGACTCGCGCAGGTCTTCCGCCATGCGGGACAGTTCGCGCACCTGCTGGGCCGTGGTACGGGTGCCCTCTCCGGTCTGTTCGGTCACCGCGAAAATGTGCTGGATGTTGTCGGCCACCACGTTGGCAAGCTCCGCCTCGCGGGACGCGGAGGACGAGATCTGCTCGATCAGGTCGGCCAGGCGGCGCGACACGCGGTCGATCTCGGTCAGTGCGGTACCGGCGCTGTCGGACAGCCGGGCACCGTCGACCACACCTTGCGTGGACCGCTCCATGGCGGCCACCGCGTCTTGCGTGTCGGTCTGAATGGCACGCACCAGGGCCGAGATTTGTCGCGTCGCGTCGCCGGAACGCTCGGCCAGCCGCTGCACTTCTTCCGCCACCACCGAGAATCCGCGCCCGGCCTCGCCGGCCGATGCGGCCTGGATGGCGGCGTTGAGCGCCAGCACGTTGGTCTGCTCGGTAATGTCGGAAATCAGCTCGGTGATTTCACCGATCTCCTGCGACGATTCGCCCAGGCGCTTGATCCGCTTGGAGGTGTCCTGGATCTGGTCGCGGATCGCGTTCATGCCGCCGATGGCGTTCTGCACCGCCTGCAGGCCCGAGTCGGCGGCTTCCAGCGACTGGCGGGCCACGGCGGCGGACTCCTGCGCCTGGGAAGAGACGCCGTTGATGCGCGACGCCATGTCGAGCACCGAGCGGCCGGTTTCGCGAATCTCGCGCAGCTGTTCGGTCGACGCGGCCAGCAGTTCGGTCGAGGTGCTGTCCACCTGCGCCGTCGTCTGGGCCACGCGGGTGACCGTGTTCTGCACGTTGCCCACCAGCAGCCGGAGTTCTTCGACCGTGTAGTTCACCGAGTCGGCGATGGCGCCGGTGATGTCTTCGGTCACCGTGGCTTCCTGGGTCAGGTCGCCCTCGGCGACCGTCTGAAGCTCGTTCATCAGCCGCAGAATCGCGGCCTGGTTGGCGTCGTTGACGCGCTTGGATTCGAGCTGCGCGCGCTCGGCTTCGTACTGCTGCGCCTCGGCTTCGTGGCGCTGGGACTCGGCCGCGCTCTGGCGGTTGCGGCTGTCGAGCAGCAGCACCCGGGCCAGCCCGAAGGCGGCAGCCAGCACGATCAGGGCGATGACGGCCATGGCCAGCACGGTGAAGAGGCTCAGGCGGGCATCCTGCGAAAGACGCTGCTGCAGCGCCTCGAGGCCGCGACGCAGCGGTTCGCTGTCGGCGATGATGGCGGTCTGTGCTTCGCGCGCCGAGACCAGTCCTTGCAGGTTGCCCAGGATGGCGCCGGCTTCGACGCGGGTCTTTTCGTACAGGGCGAGCAGGCTTTCGAGCTGTTCGCGCACCTGCGGATCGCGGGCCGCGGTCAGGCGCAGCTCGGGGCTGCCGTCGAGCAGGCCCTGGGAGATTTCGCGGAAGGAGTTCAGGTCCTTGCCGAGCAGGAACACCGCCTCGGGGCTCACGCCCTCGGAGGTCTGGAATTCGTTGGCCGACTTGCCGATCCGCTGGGTCAGCATCACCAGCTGGCCGGCGGCAGACAGGTCGCCCGCCGCGGCGTTTTGCTGCAGCTTGAGCGCCGACACGGTCTCGGCGATCTCGAGCAGGTCGGACGACTGGCGGTTGATGGTGCGCAGCGCAGCGCCGACCTGGGTCAGGATCTTTTCCTGGCTCAGCACGACCTGGGCATTGCGGTCGGCGCGCTCGATCAACGGCGCGACTTCCCGGAATTCGGGGCGGTAGGCGGACGACAGCTCGGCGATGCGCATGTCGTCGTCGCCCGCATCGAGCGCCTTGGCGGTGCGGCTCAGCACCTCGTAGCTCTGCGCCACGTCGGGGAATGCCTGCGGACTGCCGATGATGGCCTGGGTGACCGACTTGGCGAGCCGCTGCGACTGCATCAGCGCCTGGCCGGTGGCGGCGAGCTGCTGTGCGCTGCGGTTGGCCTGGGTCAGCGAGGTGGCCGCCAGGCCGGCCAGGGCCAGCAGGCCGACGCCCAGGATCGTGTAGAGCACCCGCTGGTGGCGGTTGATGGTGGCACGGCCGAGCACCGGCAGCGCGACCAGTTCGGAATCTTCGAAGGCCGCCTTGCCGCCCTCGCTGCCCTTGGCAGCAGGGGCGGGGGCGATGTCGGGCGCCGCGCCGTCGGACGTCGCGGAGGGGCCCACGTAGTGCGTTGCGACGGCAACGTTGTCGGGCTCCGGCTCCCGCGCGGGCACGCCCCGCACCGCGGCGTCGGTGGCACCGTCCGGCAGGGCCGGGTTACGGGAGAAGATTTTTCCGAGTTGGTCGGCGACGGACATGGTGAGACCCTGAAAAGAACAATCAACTGCTGATGCTGAGGAAGACCGGATGCCGCGCAAGTACCTGCAGGTCGACCTCCTGCCAGGAGCCGCCCTGCGCGTCGACATACACGTGGCCGAACCAGGCGGGCCCGCTTTCGGCGGGCGGACGCACCGACACGAAAGCCTCGCCGCCCCGCAGGCCGGCGAGCTTGTCGACCACCAGTGCGCACTGGATGTCCAGCGCGGCGTTGAAGGACAGCAGGCTGGCCTCGCCGGTGAGCGCATCGGCCCGCTGGCCGGAGGCGGAAAGGGTTCCCGCGTCGGCCGGACGGGCGTCGGAGGTCGTGCCGGCACCGCCTTGTTCGGCCGCGAAGCGGATGAAGTCGACCACGCCGCACAGGCCGCCGCGCAGGTTGGCGACGCCCAGGAACCACGGCTGGGTGTAGGGCACCGGCTGCACCGGCGTCCAGGGGAAGATCTCGCCCGCCTGGCTCAGCGGGAACAGGTAGCTCTGTCCGCCGGCCTCGGCCGCCAGCCAGGCGACCGATGCGCCTTCGGTGCGCGCCGCCTGGAGCCGCGCGGCCAGCCGGGTCTGCAGATCACGCAGCGTCTGACGATTGGACATGGCGGCGGTCGGTTCAGCCCAGCGCGGCGATCGTGGCCTGGAGTTCGGCCGGGTCGACAGGCTTGGTCAGGTATCCGCGGGCGCCTTGGCGCATGCCCCAGACCTTGTCGGTCTCCTGGTTCTTGCTGGTGCACATGACGATCGGCACGTCGGCATAGAGCGGGTCGCGGCTGATCGCGCGGGTCAGCTGGAAACCGTTCTGGCCGGGCATCACCACGTCCATCAGGATCAGGTCCGGCTTTTCCGCTGCGAGGCTGCGGAAGGCTTCTTCCGCGTTCTCGGCGGTACGGACCTGCAGTCCGCTCTTTTGCAGAAGCGTGGAGAGGAACAGGAGTTCGGTCTTGGAGTCGTCCACGACCAGAACCTTGTGGATAGGCATTTAAATCGCCCCTTCGAAAGCGTGTCCGAACTGCTGCACCGCGATGAGCAGTTGGTCTTTGGTAAATGGCTTGGTGAGGTAGTCCTGGCAGCCGACCATGCGGCCGCGCGCCTTGTCGAATACACCGTCTTTGGAAGACAGCATGACGACAGGCGTGCGTGCGAAACGCGCATTGCGCTTGATGATCGCGCAGGTCTGGTACCCGTCGAGCTTGGGCATCAGGATGTCGCAGAAAATCAGCTGGGGCTGGTAGTCGTTGACCTTGGCGAGCGCGTCGAAGCCGTCGTCCGCCAACAGAACTTCGTGGCCGCCCTGCTTGAGAAAGATTTCCGCGCTGCGGCGGATGGTGTTGCTGTCGTCCACCACCAACACCTTGCAGCTTTTTGGGCTGTTGCTCACGAGGCCGCTCCCTGGGTTGTTTTCAGGTCGGACGGCCCACGGGGGGTGGGGCCTCGTCCGGTAATTAAATCTGGACCATTTCGAAATCCTCCTTGCGCGCACCGCATTCCGGACAGGTCCAGTTCATCGGTACTTGGTCCCACGGGGTACCGGCAGCGATGCCGTCCTCGGGAACGCCGGCGGATTCGTCATAAATCCACCCGCATATCAGACACATCCAAGTTTTAGGGTCAGTCATCAGCTTAAGGGGCCTTCTAATAATGTGTCAACGATTGTATCGAGTCGCTCGCCGTCACTGTAGCCGTTGTAAGACGGACGCCGGACAAAGAGGGCGTTGCACAATGGGTACTCGCGCCGCCGGCGGCACCGCCGGGGTTCTTCTGCATTCGATCGCCGACCATGACCCAGCCCACACCAGACGCCCCCGAAGAAGCAGAGCTGCAGGATGACGAAGTGCCCGCCTGCGTGATGGTGTTCAACGCCAGCGACCCGAGCGGCGCCGGCGGCCTGTCGGCGGACGCGGTCACCGTGGCCTCGGTGGGCGGCCACGCGCTGACGGTCGCCACCGGTGCCTACGCACGCGACAGCGCCCGCATCTTCGACCACTTCCCTTTCGACGAGGAAGCGGTGGCCGAGCAGGCGCGCGCGGTGCTGGAGGACATCGAGGTCGACGTGATCAAGGTCGGCTTCGTCGGCACGCCCGAGAACATCAGCACCATCGCCGAGATCGCGGCCGACTACGAAGACATTCCGCTGGTCGCCTACATGCCCGACCTGTCCTGGTGGTCCGAGGACGACATCGAGGCCTACCTCGACGCGTTCCGCGAGCTGCTGCTGCCGCAGACCACCCTGCTGGTCGGCAACCACAGCACGCTCTGGCGCTGGCTGCTGCCCGACTGGTCGCACCAGCGCAGCCCGACGCCGCGCGACATCGCCAAGGCCGCGTCCGAGACCGGCGTTCCCTACACCCTGGTCACCGGCGTGCCGCTGCCCGAGCAGTTCGTCGAGAACGTGCTGGTCTCGCCGCAGGCGGTGCTGGGCAGCGGCAAGTTCGAGCTGTTCGACGCGGTGTTCTCCGGCGCGGGCGACACGCTCTCGGCCGCGCTGGCCGCCCTGCTCGCCAACGGCAAGGACCTGGGCGAGGCGACCAGCGAGGCGCTGCACTACCTCGACCGTTGTCTGGACGCGGGCTTTCGCCCCGGCATGGGCAACGTGCTGCCCGACCGGATGTTCTGGGCCCAGGGCGATCCGGACGGCGACGATGAGGACGAAGACGACGACGGCATCCCCGCCGATCCCGAACGCCAGGCCCTCGAAGGCTTCGTGATGCCGCCCCGCGACACCCAACACTAGACGAACCGACCCGTAGACCACCACGTGAACGCTTCCGCACCCTCCCCCGACCGCAACATTCCCCTTTTCGAGCGCGCCCGCGCGGTGATCCCCGGCGGCGTCAATTCGCCGGTGCGCGCCTTCCGCGCCGTCGGCGGCACGCCGCGCTTCGTCGAGCGGGCCCACGGCGCCTATTTCTGGGATGCCAACGGCCAGCGCTTCATCGACTACATCGGCTCCTGGGGGCCGATGATCCTGGGCCACGGCCATCCGGCGGTGCTGGAGGCGGTGCAGAAGGCGGCCGTCGACGGCTTTTCCTTCGGCGCGCCGACCGAGCGCGAGATCGAGCTCGCCGAAGAGATCATCCGCCTGGTGCCCTCGATCGAGATGGTGCGCCTGGTGAGTTCCGGCACCGAGGCGGGCATGAGCGCGATCCGCCTGGCCCGCGGCGTCACCGGCCGCAAGACCATCGTCAAGTTCGAGGGCTGCTACCACGGCCATGCGGACGCGCTGCTGGTGAAGGCCGGCTCGGGCCTGGCGACGTTCGGCCACCCTACGTCTGCCGGCGTGCCGCCCGAGGTGGTGCAGCACACGCTGGTGCTGGAGTACAACAACGTCGCCGACCTGGAAGCCGCCTTCGCCGAGCACGGTGCCGAGATCGCCTGCGTGATGGTCGAGCCGATCGCCGGCAACATGAACTTCGTGCGCGCATCGCAGCCCTTCGCGCGGGCGATGCGCGACCTGTGCACCCGCCACGGCGCGCTGCTGGTGTTCGACGAGGTGATGAGCGGCCTGCGGGTGGGCCTGGGCAGCGCGCAGCGGGTGCTGGGCATCCGGCCCGACATCACGGTGCTGGGCAAGGTGATCGGCGGCGGCATGCCGCTGGCGGCCTTCGGCGCGTCGCGGGCGATCATGGAACACCTGGCGCCGCTGGGCCCGGTCTACCAGGCGGGTACGCTGTCGGGCAACCCGGTCGCCACCGCCTGCGGCCTGGCGACCTTGAAGGAGATCGGCAGGCCCGGCTTCTTCGAGGCGCTCTCGGCCCGCACCCGGTCGCTGGTCGACGGGCTGGGCGCCGCCGCGGCGGATGCGGGCGTGCCCTTCTCGGGCGAATGCGAAGGCGGCATGTTCGGCTTCTTCCTGCTGGATGCGCTGCCGCAGAACTACGGCCAGGTGATGAAGACCGACGGTGCGCGCTTCAACCGGCTGTTCCATGGGCTGCTCGACCGCGGCGTCTACATCGCGCCGGCGCTGTACGAGGCGGGCTTCGTCAGCGCGGCCCACACCGAGGCCGACATCGCCGAGACGGTGGCGGCAGCGCGCGAGGTTTTCGCCACGCTATAGTTTTAGTAGCTAAGGGCCGATGCCGGACGCCGGCCCGACGCCTTTTCGACCTGTATCAGGCCGTGCCGATCGCCGCACGGATGCCGACCCCGGCCAGCGGCAGTGCCGCCAGCAGCAACAGCCAGCGCACACCGCGGCTCGGCAGCTGCGCCATGACGGCGCAGAGCAGCACCAGGCTCAGCATGTCCTGGAAGAAGAAGATGCGCGCGCCCGACGCATAGAGCGAAGGCGACATGCCGACCATCGCCGTCGAGAAGATGCCGGCCGTCCAGAGCAGCGGCGCCAGGCCCCGGCCCCAGCGGGCGTCGTGGGCCAGCGCCCGGTACAGGCCCATGCCCATGCAGAGGGTGCCGATGCAGCAGAACAGGAAGTGCAGGTAGAGCATCGGCTCGACCGCATTGCCGGCCAGGCCGATCCAGAACTCCTGGAACCGGTCGCGGCCGGTGCGGCCGGCCGGGACGTTGGCGAGCTGCAACAGGCGGTTGGCCTCGGTGCGGCCCGGGCCGATCAGCTGCGCCGCCATCGGCAGCGAGAAGAGCACCAGCGGCGCGACCGCCAGGGCCCGGTCGATCAGGTCGCGGGTGCGCTGCCACACCACGCCCAGCAGCACGATCGCCAGCAGGAAGGTGATCGCATTGCCCGCGGCGAACACATGGCCGAAGGCGAGCTGGAAGCCCGAGAACACCCGCTCGACCAGGTCGAGCTGCAGGTACTGCGGAAACCAGTAGGTGGTGTGCACGCCGAACCGGGCACTGGTGCCGGGCGCCAGCAGCACGGTGAGCAAGGACACCGCGCCCACCGCCATCTGCGCCACATGCCAGGCCCGCAGCCGGCCCTGCCGCCACAGCCACACCGCCAGCACCGCCTCCAGCCCCAGCAGCAGCAGGCCCACCTGCTCGTGGTTGCAGGCATAGACGGCCGCGGGCAGCGTCAGCAGGAAGACGCGGCGCGGCAGGTCGGGCCGCGCGAACGGCAGCAGCGCCACCGTCGCCAGCGCCAGCGGCCAGGCGTAGTTGAACGATCCGGTCATCCACCAGAAGGCGGGCCGGGCCACCTCGGCATCGATCAGGAACAGGCCCGCGCAGAGCATCGCCATCTGCAGCGGTCGGCGCGCCGCGCCCAGGTAGTAGGCCAGCATGCCGAACAGCAGCGTGGTCATCGCGGTGGTGCACAGCCGCCAGAGCGTGACCGACTGCACCATCGCGACGGTGGTCGAGTCGATCAGGAAACGGCCCGACCAGATCTGGTAGCGGTGGGCGACGTACTCGAACAGGCGTTTCTCGCGCAGCGCGTCGCGGTACATCATGTCGTCGCCGCTGCGCAGGCCCTGGGTCCAGGCGATGGTCAGCACCACCGCCACGAACAGCACGAAGACCATCCGCGCAGCGCGCTCGGCCGGGAGCATGGCGGCGAACTTAGCCATGGTCTTGCAGCGCCAGGCCGGTGTCGAAAGTGTGCACGGTGCCCTCGCGCTCGAAGCGCAGGTAGATGCGGGTGAAGCCGCGGTCGGAGCTGCGGCGGCGGCGCACCGCGGCCTCGAAGGTACGGGCCGGCGCCGAGTGGTTCTCGCCGGGCTCGCCGGGCAGAGGCGCGCCCAGCGGCAGGCGGGTCTGCAGCAGCCGCGCGGCGCCGGTGTCGGGCGACACCAGCAGGATCTGCAGCCGCACCGCGCGGGCCGAGGGCAGCCCCGGCCCCTCGATCCAGCCGGTGATGCGGTAGCTGCGGCCTTCGCTCTGCAGGGATCGGTGGTCGATGCCGAAACGCACGCCCTCGGGCACCGGCCCGGCCCCTACGGCATCGGCCGCCAGGGCGGTGGAGGTGCGGGACTCGCGGGCGTAGAGCAGGCCGACGGCGGCGCTCGGCAGCAGCACACAGCCGCCGAGCTTGGCCAGCCCGACGAACAGCGCCCGCCGCGAAGACGGCGCGGCAGGCTCCGCGGAAGGCGGCGCGGGCGGCGCCATCAGTGGCGGAAGTGCCGCACGCCGCTGAACACCATCGCCACGCCGCGCGCATCGGCGGCGTCGATGACTTCCTGGTCGCGCATGCTGCCGCCGGGCTGGATCACACAGGTGGCGCCTGCATCGACCACCACATCGAGGCCGTCGCGGAACGGGAAGAACGCATCGCTGGCCACCGCCGTGCCAGCCAGCGACAGGTGGGCGTGCTGCGCCTTGATGCTGGCGATGCGGGCCGAATCGAGCCGGCTCATCTGGCCGGCGCCCACGCCCATCGTCATGCCGTCCTTGCAGAAGACGATGGCGTTGCTCTTGACGAACTTGGCGACCTTCCAGGCAAACAGCAGGTCTTGCAATTGCTGCGGCGTGGGCTGCAGCTTGCTGACCACCTTCAGGTCGGCCAGCGCCAGTTCATGGTTGTCGGCGCTCTGCACCAGCAGGCCCGAGCCGATGCGCTTGACGTCTTGCGCGTTCTGGCCGCGCGCCCAGGCAGTGGCGCCGTCGCGCTGCACGCCGTCGAGCGAGATCTCCAGGATGCGGACGTTGGCCTTGCCCTTGAAGACCTCCAGCGCCTCGGGCGTGACCGAGGGCGCCATCAGCACCTCGACGAACTGCTTGACCACCTCGCGCGCGGCCGCCGCATCGAGCGGCCGATTGAAGGCGATGATGCCGCCGAAGGCCGAGGTCGGATCGGTCTTGAAGGCCTTGGAATACGCCTCCAGCGGATCGGCGCCGGTCGCCACGCCGCAGGGGTTGGCGTGCTTGACGATCACGCAGGCCGGCCCTTCGAAGCTCTTGACGCACTCCCAGGCGGCGTCGGCATCGGCGATGTTGTTGTAGCTCAGTTCCTTGCCCTGCAGCTGCTTGGCCAGCACCAGGGAGCCAGGTGCCGGATACAGGTCGCGGTAGAAGGCAGCCTGCTGGTGCGGGTTCTCGCCGTAGCGCAGGTCCTGGAGCTTCACGAAGCCCGTGTTGCTCTGCGCGGGGAAGGCGCCGGGCGTGCCGTCGGCCTGCAGCGACGAGAGGTAGTTGCTGATCGCCGCGTCGTACTGCGCGATGCGGTTGAAGGCGGCCACCGAAAGGGCGAACTTGTGGTTGTCGGTGAGGGTGCCGAGCAGCTTGAGCTCTTCGATCACCCGCGCGTACTGGCCCGCGTCGGTGACCACGCCCACGTCCTTCCAGTTCTTGGCCGCGCTGCGCACCATCGCCGGGCCGCCGATGTCGATGTTCTCGATCGCGTCGTCGAGGGTGCAGCCGGGTTGGGCGACGGTCGCCTCGAAGGGGTAGAGGTTCACCACCAGCAGGTCGATCGCGTCGATGCCGTGGGCCTGCAGCGCGGCCATGTGCTCGGGCAGGTCGCGGCGGGCCAGCAGACCGCCGTGCACCTTGGGGTGCAGCGTCTTCACCCGGCCGTCGAGCATCTCGGGGAATCCGGTGACTTCGGCCACCTCGGTGACCGGCAGGCCCTCCTTGGCCAGCAGCTGGGCGGTGCCGCCGGTGGAAAGCAGGCGGACGCCGAGCGCGTGCAGCGCGCGGGCGAAGTCGACGATGCCGGTCTTGTCGGAGACGGAGAGCAGTGCGGTCAGGGGCATGGGATTTTCAGAGATTCAAAATCGGAAGGAGGCTTTTCGTCGGGGGACGCGTGCCCAGGGGTACCGCGGATCCGGCTCCGCCGGTCCGCCGGTACCGCGCCCTGCAAGGGGGTGGGCGAAGACACGCAGTGCGCAGCCTGGGGGTGTGCTTACTTGAGCAGGTTGTGCTCGACCAGCTTCTTGCGCAGGGTGTTGCGGTTCAGGCCCAGCCAGTCGGCGGCGCGCGACTGGTTGTGCGCCGCCTCGGACATCACCACTTCCAGCAGCGGCTTCTCCATCACCTGGATCAGCATGTCGTACATGCCGTGCGGCTGTTCGCCGCCCAGGTCGCGGAAGTAGCCCGTCAGGCTGTCCCGTATGCATTCCTCGATATGTTGCTTGCTCATGGCCTGTGCGCTTCTTCTACCTGTGTGTCGTTGTTGTCGTTCTGCGGCGCGCCGGGTGTCGCCGTCTCTTCTTCGTCTTGGGACGGCTCCGCCGCGGTGGCGGGCATGCGGTCGGTGGTCGATCCCAGTGCGTCGAAAAACGCGGCCACCGAGGCCCACTGGCCGGCAGAGTCGTCCAGCAGGTGCATCCGGGCGCGGAACTCCTCGGCGCCGGGCAGGCCGCGCACGTACCAGCCGATGTGCTTGCGGGCGCTGCGCACCCCGGTCACCTCGCCGTACAGGCCGTAGTGGTCCTGCAGGTGGTCCAGCAGCAGGCGACGCACCTCGGCCACCAGCGGCGGCGCCAGGTGCTCGCCGGTCTCCAGGAAATGGCCGATCTCGCGGAAGATCCACGGCCGGCCCTGGGCCGCACGGCCGATCATGATGGCGTCGGCGCCGGTGGCGGCCAGCACGTCGCGGGCCTTCTCGGGGGTGGTGATATCGCCGTTGGCGACCACCGGGATCTTCACCGCGGCCTTGACGGCGGCGATGGTGTCGTATTCGGCATGGCCGGTGTAGCCCTGCTCGCGGGTGCGGCCGTGCACGGTGAGCATCTGCACCCCGGCCGACTCGGCCGCGCGGGCGATGGATACGGCGTTCTTCTGCGCCTGGCACCAGCCGGTGCGCATCTTGAGGGTGACCGGCACGCCGTGCGGCGCCGCGGCGGCCACCACGGCCGAGACGATCTCGAGGGCCAGCGGCTCGTCCTGCATCAGGGCCGAGCCGGCCCACTTGTTGCAGACCTTCTTGGCCGGGCAGCCCATGTTGATGTCGATGATCTGCGCGCCGCGGTCGATGTTGTAGGCGGCGGCGTCGGCCATCATCCGCGCGTCGGTGCCGGCGATCTGCACCGCGATCGGGGCGCCCTCGCCTTCGTGGTTGGCCCGGCGCGAGGTCTTGAGACTGGCCCACAGGTCGCGCCGCGAGGTGACCATCTCGCTGACCGCATAGCCCGCGCCGAGCGACTTGCAGAGCATGCGGAACGGCCGGTCGGTCACGCCCGCCATCGGTGCGACAAACAGACGGTTCGGCAGGGAAATGGCGCCGATCTGCATGGCGTGGAAGGGTGGTGGGCGGGGTGGGCGGGGGCGGGGGCGGGGGAGGCGTGATTCTAGCTGCCTAAATTTTCGGCAGCTGGAATGCGGTTACATCCCCGCGCCGGGGACTGGCCATACTCGGCGGCGATGCAAGCCTGGCTCGATTCCGTCCTCCAACTCCTCGCCCTCCCCGAGTTCGGCCTGAGCACGCTCTTCGTGGCGTCGTTCATCTCGGCGACGCTGCTGCCGATCGGCTCCGAGCCGGTGCTGTTCGGCCTGCTCAAGCTCAACCCGGACATGTTCTGGCAGGCGATCGTCGTGGCGAGCGTCGGCAACACCCTGGGCGGCGCGCTCGACTGGTGGCTGGGCTACGGCGCGCACAAGGTGGCCGACAAGTACGCCCACTCGAAGCACCACACCCGGGTGCTGGGCTGGCTGGAGCGGATGGGCCCCAAGGCCTGCCTGCTGAGCTGGCTGCCGATCGTGGGCGACCCGCTCTGCGCGGTGGCCGGCTGGCTGCGGATGCCGTTCTGGCCGTGCCTGTTCTACATGGCGATCGGCAAATTCCTGCGCTACCTGACGATGACGGCGGCGCTGCTCTACGTCTTCCCGTCGTGATGCTACGTTTTCGATAGCTAGACGCCGGCGTCCGGCGCCGGCCAGAGGCCGATCGGGCTCAGGTTTGCGATTTTCCGCCGATCAGCGCGTACGGCCCGCCCCGCTCCAGCGCCCGGTGGTACGCCGGCCGGGCATGGATGCGCTGCATCCAGTCCATCAGCCGCGGCCAGCTCGCATCCAGCCCGCCGCGGGCGGCCGCTGCCTCCACCGGAAAGCTCATCTGGATGTCGGCCCCGCTGAAATCCTCGCCCGCGAACCAGCTGCTGCGGCCCAGTTCGCCTTCCAGGTAGTCCAGGTGCTGGCGGATCTGCGGCATCACGAAGCTCGACTTCGCCTTGCCCACGATCGCCTTGACCACCGGCCGAACGAAGAAGGGCACCGGTGTGTTCTCGATCCGGTCGAACACCAGCTTCAGCAGCAGCGGCGGCATGGCCGAGCCCTCGGCATAGTGCAGCCAGTACCGGTAGCGCTGGAAATCCACCGTGCCCGGCGGCGGCGAGAGCACGCCCGCGCCGTGCCGCTCGATCAGCGTCTCGACGATCGCACCCGATTCGGCCAGCGGGCTGCCGCCTTCGATGCTGACCACCGGCGACTTGCCCAGCGGATGCACCGCCCGCAGCGCCGGGGGCGCCAGCATCGTCTTCGGGTCGCGCGCATAGCGCACCACCTCGTAGGGCAGGCCCAGCTCCTCCAGGAGCCAGAGCACGCGTTGCGAGCGGGAGTTTTCGAGATGGTGGACGGTGATCATCCGGGCAGTATTCCATGCCCGCCGTCGGCCGGCAAAACCACCGGGACTGCCCTGCCCGCCTACTGCAGCACCAGCTCGACGCGTCGGTTGCGGCCGCGCCCCGCCTCGGAAGCGTTGGAGGCCACCGGCGCCAGCGAGGCCACGCCCTTGCCCACCATGCGCTGCGCGTCGATCTTGTAGCCGGCCAGCGCTTTCACCACCGCCTCCGCGCGACGCTGCGACAGGTCGAGGTTGGCGGCGAGACTGCCGGCATTGTCGGTGTGGCCGACGATGTAGACGCGCAGCGCCGGCTGGGCGGCGAGCAGTTTCGCCATTTCGTCGAGGGAGGGCCTGGATTCGGGCTTGACCTCGGCCTTGGCGGTGTCGAAGTAGATGCCGTACACCGCCACGCGGCCTTCTTCCTCCAGGCCCTTGCGCAGTTCCGCGGCCGTGCGGACGCTCACCTGCCCCTGGGCCATGGCACGCGATTCCACCACCTGCTCGTAGACGAGCACCCGCTGGTTGGATTCGTCCTGCATGACGTACAGCAACACGTGCGCCGTGCCCTGCGCATCCGCGCGCTGCGCGACCAGGTAGCGGCTCTTGTCGTTGAAAGTGGCGTCGAATCCCGCTGGCATCACCGTGCCGCCGTTGGCGACATAGCCGTCGAAGGCCGTGCCGCACGCGGCCCCCGCGCATTGGAATACCGGCTTGAAGCCGCTGCTCGCCAGGGCATCCTGGTAGTTGCGCATGACCTCCAGCGAGGTCTTGCTGCCGGCCAGCCTGTAGCCAATGCGGGTGACCTTGCCTTCCAGCCGGGCCAGGTCGGCCGCGCCGATCTTCTTATCGTCGGCGATCGGCCTGACCGGCACGGCCACCTCGTCGAAGTCGCTCGTCTGGTAATGGGCGATTTCGGCGCCCTTGAAGCGCGTCAGCAGCGGATGGTCCCTGGCGCCGGCCACGTCGGCCGCGAGGGCGGTCGCGCAGAGGCACAGGGATGCAACGGTGGCGGCTGCGGCACGCCAGAAGGAACGCGGGGCCATGGTCGTCTCCAGAGTGGGGGAAGGCGACGAAGACAGGCCGGTGCCCCGCCGCGCAGGGACCGGATGCACGGCAGCGCATCCGGCACGGAAGACCGGGGCCCGGGGCGCCCGGCGCGGATCAGACGTTGAACAGGAAGTTCATCACGTCGCCGTCCTTGACGACGTATTCCTTGCCTTCGGAGCGCATCTTGCCCGCGTCCTTGGCGCCCTGCTCGCCCTTGAAGGCGATGTAGTCGTCGTAGGCGATCGTCTGGGCGCGGATGTAGCCGCGCTCGAAATCGCCGTGGATCACGCCGGCGGCCTGGGGGCCGGTGTCGCCGATGTGGATGGTCCAGGCGCGGACCTCCTTCACGCCGGCGGTGAAGTAGGTCTGCAGGCCGAGCAGCTTGAAGGCGGCGCGGATCAGGCGGTTCAGGCCCGGCTCCTCCTGGCCGATCTCGGCGAGGAACATCTTTTTGTCCTCGTCGTCCATCTCGGACAGGTCGGCCTCGATCTTGGCGCAGATGGCGACTACAGGGGCGCCCTGTCTGGCGGCGTATTCGCGCAGCCGGTCGAGGTAGGGGTTGTTCTCGAAGCCGTCCTCGGCCACGTTGCCGACGAACATCGCCGGCTTGGCGGTGATGAGGGTGAAGGATTTCACCAGCGGCTGCTCTTCCCTGGTGAACTCCAGCGCGCGCACCGGCGTGTTCTCGTTGAGGGCGGCCTGGCATTTCTCCAGCAGCGCGACGAGCTTGATCGCCTCCTTGTCGCCCGAGCGGGCGGTCTTGGTGTGGCGGTGCAGCGCCTTCTCGACCGTGGCCAGGTCGGCCAGGCACAGCTCGGTCTGGATCACCTCGATGTCGGAGATCGGGTCGACCTTGCCGGCGACGTGGATCACGTTCTCGTCGTCGAAGCAGCGCACCACGTTGACGGTGGCGTCTGTCTCGCGGATGTGGGCCAGGAACTTGTTGCCCAGGCCCTCGCCGGTGCTGGCGCCGGCCACCAGGCCCGCGATGTCGACGAACTCGACGATCGCCGGCACGACGCGCTCGGGCTGGACGATCTCGCTCAAGGCCGCCAGGCGCGGATCGGGCACCTCGACCACGCCGACGTTGGGCTCGATGGTGCAGAACGGATAGTTCTCCGCCGCGATGCCCGCCTTGGTCAGCGCATTGAAAAGGGTGGATTTACCGACGTTGGGCAGGCCGACGATGCCGCATTGCAAACTCATGGGGAGGGTCCTCTGGTCAACCGGTGATTTTAGGCGGGAGCGGGCCGCCCGCCGCGCGGCGCGGCGCGGAAGGCACGAACCGGCGCCCGACCGGCCCCATCCGACCGCGGGTTTCACCCGATCCGAAAACCGTGCGCAAACGTTTGCGCAAACGTTTTCGTCCTTTACCATTCGCGCCCCGTGCTGCAAAAAGCGGCCGCCGTTCCACCACCGAAGGAGACACGCACATGCCATTCACCCGCCGCACCCTGCAGAGCGCCGCCGCACTCGCCCTCCTCGGCAGCCTCGCCGCCGTGCCCGCCTTCGCCCAGGACAAGCCCAAAGTGGCGCTGGTGATGAAGTCGCTGGCCAACGAGTTCTTCCGCACGATGGAAGACGGCGCCAAGGCGCACCAGAAGGCCAACGCCGCCCAGTACACCCTGGTCACCAACGGCATCAAGGACGAGACCGACACCGCCGCCCAGATCAAGATGGTCGAGCAGATGGTGGCCCAGAAGATCAACGCGCTGGTGATCGCGCCGGCCGATTCCAAGGCCCTGGTGCCGGTGATCAAGGCGGCGATCGACAAGGGCATCCTGGTGGTCAACATCGACAACCGCCTCGACGGCGCCGCGCTGAAGGAAAAGAACATCGTCGTGCCCTTCGTCGGCCCCGACAACCGGGCCGGCGCCAAGCTGGTCGGCGACTTCCTGGCCAAGGGCCTGAAGTCGGGCGACAAGGTCGGCATCATCGAAGGCGTCTCGACCACCTTCAACGCCCAGCAGCGCACGCTCGGCTACCAGGACGCGATGAAGGCCGCCGGCGTGACCGTCGTCGGCGTGCAGTCGGGCCAGTGGGAGATCGACAAGGGCAACACGGTGGCCGCCGGCATGCTGCGCGAGCATCCCGACCTCAAGGCGCTGCTGGCCGGCAACGACAGCATGGCGCTCGGCGCGGTCGCGGCGGTCAAGGCGTCGGGCAAGACCGGCAAGGTCCAGGTCGTTGGCTACGACAACATCAACGCGATCAAGCCGATGCTCAAGGACGGCCGGGTGCTGGCCACGGCCGACCAGTTCGCCGCCCAGCAGGCGGTGTTCGGCATCGAGACCGCGCTGAAGGCGATCGCCGAGAAGAAGCCGCAGTCGGCCATGCCCGCCGAGGTGAAGACCGACGTGGTGCTGGTCACCGGCGACGCCAAGTAAGCACACCCGCTCCCGATCCGCAACCGCACCGTTCCACCGATGGTCCACCCCCCGCTCCCCGGCGACACGCAGGCCGGCCGGCCCGCGCTGCTGGCCTTCCACGGCATCGGCAAGGACTACGCCGCGCCGGTGCTCGACGGCATCAGCCTGGCGCTGCAGGCCGGCGAGGTGCTGGCGCTCACCGGCGAGAACGGCGCGGGCAAGAGCACGCTCTCGAAGATCCTCTGCGGCCTGACCATGCCGACGCGCGGCTACATGCGGCTGGGCGGGGAATCCTTCGCGCCGACGTCCCGCCGCGAGGCCGAGGCCCGCGGCGTGCGCATGGTGATGCAGGAGCTGGGTCTGGTGCCGACGCTCTCGGTGGCCGAGAACCTGCTGCTCGACCGGCTGCCGCACCGCCTGGGCTGGCTGAACCGCACCGCGCTGCACGACGCGGCGCGGCTGCAGCTCGACAAGATCGGGCTGGCGCACATCGACCCGGGCACGCCGGTCGCGCGCCTGGGCATCGGCCAGCAGCAGATGGTGGAGATCGCCCGCAACCTGCTGGACGACACCCGCGTGCTGGTGCTGGACGAGCCCACCGCGATGCTCACCCTGCGCGAGACCGACTACCTCTTCGAGCAGATCGTGCGGCTCAAGGCGCGCGGCGTCGCCATCGTCTACGTGTCGCACCGGCTCGAAGAATTGCAGCGCATCGCCGACCGGGTGGCGGTGCTGCGCGACGGCCGCCTGGTCGACGTGCGGCCGATGGCCGGCGTGCAGGAAGCCGCGCTGGTCGAGCGCATGGTGGGCCGCGCGGTGCACGAGCACGACGGCCGGCCCCGCCGCGCCGCCGGTCCGGTGCTGCTGCGCGCCCGCGGCCTGGGCCGGGCGCAGGCGGTGCGCGACGTCGACATCGACCTGCACGCCGGCGAGGTGATGGGCATCGCCGGCCTGGTCGGCTCGGGCCGGACCGAGCTGGTGCGGCTGCTCTTCGGCGCCGACGCCGCCGACCGGGGCCGCATCGAACTCTGCTGGCCCGGCGCGCGGCAGCCCGCGGCCCGCACCGGGCGCTGGCGCTCGCCGATGCAGGCGATCCGCGCCGGCATCGGCCTGGTGACGGAAGACCGCAAGTCGCAGGGCCTGCTGCTGCCGCAGTCGATCCGGGTCAACGCCACGCTGAGCGACCTGGGTGCGGTGGCCCGCGGCGGCTGGCTCCGCCTGGCGCGCGAGCGCGGGATCGCCCGGCGGCTGGTGAAGGCGCTGCGCATCCGCTCCCGCAGCGAAGAGCAAAGCGTCGCCACGCTCAGCGGCGGCAACCAGCAGAAGGTCGTCTTCGCCCGCTGGCTGCACCGCGAATGCCGGGTGCTGCTGCTGGACGAGCCCACCCGCGGCGTGGACGTGGGCGCCCGCGCCGACCTGTATGCCGAACTCGACCGCATGACCGATGCGGGCCGTGCCCTGCTGATGGTGTCGAGCGACCTGCGCGAGCTGATGGCCCTGTGCGACCGGATCGGCGTGATGCACGCCGGCCGCCTGGTCGCGGTCTTCGAGCGCGGCCGGTGGGACCAGCAGTCGCTGCTGGCCGCGGCCTTCGGCGAAGGTGGCCGCACCACCCCGAATCCCTCTCTTTCCCACGCACCATGACCACGCCCACCACCGCCCCCTCCCCGGCCACCGCCGCACCGGCCGCCGGCCCGCTGCGCGGCCAGCTCGGCACCTATGTCGGCCTGACCGTGGTGCTGCTCGGCATGGTCGCGCTCTTCGGCAGCCTGAGCGAATACTTCCTCACCCGCGAGACCTTCGTCACCATCGCCAACGAGATCCCGGCCCTGGCCGTCATGGCGGTGGGCATGACCTTCGTGCTGATCATCGCGGGCATCGACCTGTCGGTGGGCTCGGTGCTGGCGCTGAGCGCCGCCGTGACCGCCGCCGCGATCCTGCAGTGGAAGCTGTCGGTGCCGGTCGCCGCCGCGCTGGGCCTGTCCACCGGCCTGCTCTGCGGCGCGGTCACCGGCGCGGTGTCGGTGGCCTGGCGGCTGCCGAGTTTCATCGTGTCGCTGGGCATGCTGGAAGCGGTGCGCGGCGGCGCCTACCTGGTCACCGATTCGCGCACCCAGTACGTGGGCGATGCGATCTCGGGCCTGGCGGCGCCATGGATCGGCGGCATCTCGGTCGCCTTCCTGCTCGCGCTGCTGCTGGTGGTGGTGGGCCAGCTGGTGCTGTCGCGCACCGTCTTCGGCCGCTACGTGGTCGGCATCGGCACCAACGAAGAGGCGATGCGGCTGGCCGGCGTCGATCCGCGGCCGATCCGGGTCGCGGTGTTCGCGATCACCGGCCTGCTGGCCGGCCTGGCGGGCCTGATGCAGTCGGCCCGGCTGGAGGCCGCCGACCCGAACGCCGGCGTCGGCATCGAGCTGCAGGTGATCGCGGCCGTCGTCATCGGCGGCACCAGCCTGATGGGCGGGCGCGGCTCGGTGGTCAACACCTTCTTCGGCGTGCTGATCATCGCGGTGCTGGAGGCGGGCCTGGCCCAGGTCGGCGCCAGCGAGCCCAGTAAGCGGATCATCACCGGCGCGGTGATCGTGGTGGCGGTGATCATCGACACCGTGCGCCAGCGCCGCGCCGACCGCCGGCTGGCCTGAACGGCGCACGCCCATGGCCACGATCAAGGACGTCGCGCTGCAGGCCCGGGTGTCGGTGACCACCGTCTCCCACGTGGTCAACGGCACCCGGCATGTCAGCGCCGAGGGCCGGGCCCGGGTGGAGCAGGCGATCCGCGCACTCGGCTACGTGCCGAGCGCGGTGGCGCGCAGCCTGAAGAGCAACACCACCGCCACGCTCGGCATGCTGATCCCCAACAGCTCCAACCCCTACTTCGCCGAGATCGTGCGGGCGGTGGAGGACCGCTGCTTCGGCGCCGGCTACACCCTGCTGCTGTGCAACACCGACGACGAGCCGCACCGCCAGAGCGTCTACCTGCAGGTGCTGGCCGAGCGCCGCATCGACGGCCTGGTGGTCGTATCGACCGGCGACGACGATTCGCTGGTGCGGCAGCTCGACGGCCTGCGCATCCCCACGGTGCTGGTCGACCGCGAGATCGCCGACCCCCATTGCGACCTGGTGGAGACCGCTCACCTGCAGGGCGGCCTGCTGGCGGTGCGCCACCTGCGGGCCCTGGGCCACCGGCGCATCGCCTGCATCGGCGGGACCCCGGGCCTCACGCCCAGCGAACAGCGGATCGAAGGCTGGCGCATGGCGCTGGCCGAGGGCGACGCGCCGCAGACGGCCGACGAATCGCTGCTGTGGCGCGGCGGCTTCACCAGCCAGGGGGGCTACGAAGCGATGCAGGCCCTGCTGCGCACCGCGGAGCGGCCCACCGCCGTGTTCGTCTGCAACGATTTGATGGCGATCGGCGCCCTGCGCGCCGCGCACGAAGCGGGCGTGCCGGTGCCGGAGGCGCTGTCGGTCGTCGGCTTCGACGACATCGAACTGGCGGCCTTCACCAGCCCGCCCCTCACCACCGTCGCCCAGCCCAAGGGCGAGATCGGCGCGCTGGCGGTCGACATGCTGCTGGAGCGCATCGGCGGCCACCGCCGCGAGCCGCGCAAGGTGATGCTGCAGCCCGCGCTGCGGGTGCGCGCATCGACCGCGCCGTGCGCGCAACAACGGCCCGGCTCCGCCACGCCGCCCGCACCCCGTTCCTGAAACTTTTCCAGCCGAGCCCGCGTCCCGTGTCCGACACCGCTTCCCCCCCTCGCCTGCCGCCCGCCATCGTGGTGGTCGGCAGCCTCAACATGGATCTGGTACTGCGGGTGCCGCATGCGCCGGGCGCGGGCGAGACCCTGCTCGGCCGCTCGATCGCCAGCCTGCCCGGCGGCAAGGGCGCCAACCAGGCGGTCGGCTGCGCACGCCAGGGCGCGCGGGTGCGGATGGTCGGCTGCGTCGGCGCCGATGCGCACGGCCAGGCACTGCGCCAGGCGCTGGAGCAGGACGGCATCGACACCGCCGGCCTGCAGACGGTCGACACCGCACCGACCGGCACCGCGCTGGTGATGGTGGAGGACGACGGCCAGAACCGGATCGTGGTGGTGCCGGGCGCCAACGACTGCGTGCGCATCGACGCCGCGGCCCTGGCCCGCCAACTCGACGGGGCTGCCTTCCTGGTCGCCCAGTTCGAGACGCCGCCGGACCAGGTGGCGCTGGCGATCGGCGTGGCGCACCGCGCCGGCTGCAAGGTGCTGCTCAACCCGTCGCCGGTGCAATCTTTCGCCGACGCGCTGTGGCCGCAGATCGACACGCTGGTGGTCAACGAGGTGGAAGCCAGCGCCCTCAGCGGCCGGCCGACCGACGACCTGCCGCAGGTGGCTGCGGCGGCCCAGGCGCTGCGCGGCCGCGGCGTGGCCCGCGTCGTGGTCACGCTGGGCGCCCGGGGCGCGGTGGCGGCCGACGCGGCCGGTGCGCGCCACCATCCCGCACCTGTCGTGCAGGCCGTCGACACCACGGCGGCTGGCGACACCTTCCTCGGCGCACTGGCCACCGCCCTGGGCGAGGGCCGGGCGCTGGACGATGCGGTGCGCCTGGGCATCCGCGCCGCCGCGCTCTGCATCACCCGGCCCGGTGCGCAGCCGTCGATTCCCCTGCGCGACGCCGTGCTCCGCAGCCCCCTGCCCCCCGACTGGACCCTGCTGTGAAACGCTCGCCCCTGCTGCATGCCGAACTCTCCCAGGTGATCGCCGCGCTGGGCCACGGCGACATGGTTGTCATCGGCGATGCCGGCCTGCCGATCCCCGACGGCCCGCGCCGCATCGACCTGGCGCTGACGCCGGGCATTCCGCGTGTCGAGGACGTGCTGCGGATCGTGCTGTCGGAGATGCAGGTCGAGCGCGCACTGCTGGCGCGCGAGGCGCTGGACCGGTGCGCACCTGGCACCCTGCCGGCCTGGTGCGACGGCCGGCTGCCGGTGGTGCCCGAGACGGTTTCGCACGCCCGGCTCAAGCGCCTCTGCGCCCGGGCCCGGGCGGTGGTGCGCACCGGCGAGTGCACGCCCTATGCCAACATCGTGCTCTGCGCTGGCGTGACCTTCTGACCGGCGCCCGACCGCCGGCGGGGTGCACGCCCGGGCTCCCCGTCCACGTGCGACGCGGCGGCGCGGCCGCCGACCTGCCTGCGCCCTGCGGCCCGGCATTCGACCGGCCTGCTCTCCCTACAATGGGCCGCATGGCTCCTCCTCTCGATGTCTGTATCCGTGGCGCTGGCGTGGTGGGCAGCACCCTGGCGCTGTTGCTGGCGCGCGACCGCCTGCGCGTCGGCCTGGTCGCCCAGCCGGCGTCCGCCACGACGGCCGCGCCGGCCGTTCCCGACGTACGCGCCTATGCACTCAACGATGCCTCGCGGCAGTTGCTCCAGTCGCTGCGCAGCTGGCCCGATCCGGCCTCCTGCACCGCGGTGGCGGGCATGCAGGTCTTCGGCGACGAGGGCGGCGCGGTGCGCTTCGATGCGGCGGCCCAGAAGGTCGATGCGCTGGCGTGGATCGTCGACGTGCCGGCGCTGGAAGCCCGGCTGGCCGACGCGGTGCGGTTCCAGCCGCTGGTCGAGGTGCTGGACGCGCCCCGCCCCGCGGCGCTGACGGCGGTCTGCGAAGGCCGGGCCAGTGCCACCCGCAACGAGTTCGGGGTGACGTTCGAATCCACCCCCTACCCGCAACGGGCGATCGCGGCGCGGCTGCGCTGCGAGCGGCCGCACGGCGGCATCGCCCGCCAGTGGTTCCTGCGCGACGGCGTCCTGGCGCTGTTGCCGATGGGCGGCGCGCAGGGGCACACAGCCGCCCTGGTGTGGTCGGTGGACACGGCGCGCGCGCCGGAGCTGCTGGCCCTGGACGATGACGCCTTCGCCGCCGAACTGGAAACCCGCAGCGGCCATGCCCTCGGCAGCCTGGTGCTGCAAAGCCCGCGCAGCGACTGGCCCCTGCAACTGGCGCGTGCCGACCGCTGGTGCGGCCGGCTGCCGACCGACGGCGCAGCGGTACGCACGACGGCCGCCCCGCCGCGCAGCTGGGTCCTGGCCGGCGACGCCGCGCACACGGTGCATCCGCTGGCGGGCCAGGGCCTGAACATCGGCTTGGCCGACGCTGCCGAACTGGCGCGGGTGCTGCAGGCCCGCGACTACTGGCGCAGCGCCGGCGACCTGCGGCTGCTGCGCCAGTACGAGCGGGCCCGCCGCGCGGCCCTGCTGCCGATGGGCCTGGCGACCGATGGGCTGCAGCAGCTCTTCTCGCAGCACGGCCAGCCGTGGCAGACGCTGCGCAACTGGGGCATGCGGGGCTTCGATGCCAGCGGGCCGGTCAAGTCCTGGCTGACCCGGCAGGCCATGGGCACGCAGTGAACCTATTGCGGGGCGGCGCACTCCCACTGCGCATCCCCCGCCCCGCTCTATCGCGCTTTCCGGAGAATCCTGTGAATCTGACCCGCCATTTTTCGATCTGGGCCCTGGCCCTCGGCGCCCTGCTCGCCACCACCGGTGCGCATGCCCAGGAGTCGGCGATCCGCAAGAACCTGGCGGCCCGCGTGCCGCAGCTGCAGAACATCGACGAGGTACGCAAGAGCCCGATGCCCGGCCTGTACGAGGTCCGCACGGGCACCGACATCTTCTACACCGACGCCAAGGGCGACTACGTGCTGCACGGCGAGATGCTCGACACGCGCGAGCGCAAGAATCTCACCGAAGAACGGGTCAACAAGATCACCGCCATCGACTTCGACGACCTGCCCGCGCGCGATGCCTTCAAGATCGTGCGCGGCAAGGGCGAGCGCAAGCTGGCCGTCTTCGAGGACCCCAACTGCGGCTACTGCAAGCGCTTCGAGAAGGAGCTGGCCACGATCGACAACGTGACGGTCTACATGTACCTCTACCCGATCCTGGGCGCCGATTCGGTCGACAAATCCAACCGCCTCTGGTGCGCCAAGGACCAGGGCCGCGCCTGGCAGGACCACATGCTCGACGAGAAGCCGATCACCGCCGCCGCGGGCTGCGACACCGGCGCCGTGAGCCGCAACGTGGCCTTCGGACGCAAGCTCAAGATCACCGGCACGCCCACCCTGATCTTCGCGGACGGCACCCGGGTGCCGGGTGCGATCGATGCCAAGCAGATCGAGCAGCGCCTGGCCGCCGCGCGCTGATCGCACCTCCGCCGTCCTGCTGCGGCCCGACCGCAGCCTCTCCCCAGCCGCACCCGCCCCGACCACGCAATGCCACCACAGCCCGCCCTGCCCTCCGTGCACTACCGCGTCGAAGCCGCCGACCTGCATGCCCACCTGTTTCGGGTCACGCTGACGGTCGCCGCACCTGCGGCGCGGCAGCGGGTGTCGCTGCCGGTGTGGATTCCGGGCAGCTACCTGGTTCGCGAATTCGCCCGCCATCTGCAAAAGCTGGGCGCGGTGCAGAACGGCGCGGGCGTGGCCGTCGACCAGCGGGACAAATGCAGCTGGCAGATCGCCTGCGCCTCGGATGCGCCGCTGGTGCTGACCTACGAGGTCTATGCCTACGACAATTCGGTGCGCGCCTGCTGGCTCGACAGCCGCCGCGGCTTCTTCAACGGAACCGGCCTGTGCCTGCGGGTCGAGGGCCAGGAAGACATGCCGCACGCGTTGGAACTGGTGGCATCGCCTGCGATGGACGGCTGGTCGGCCGCCACCGCCTTGCTACCGCGCGCGGTGGACGCCCACGGCTTCGGCACCTACCAGGCCGACGGCTACGACACGCTGGCCGACAGCCCGGTGGAGCTGGGCCGCTTCTGGAGCGGCGACTTCACCGCCGGCGGCGTGCCGCACCGCTTCGTGGTGGCGGGTGCGGCACCCAGCTTCGACGGCGCCCGGCTGCTCGCCGACGCCGAGCGCATCTGCGAGACGCAGATCGCCTTCTGGCATGCCGACGGCGGCGCCGCGCCGCACGACCGTTATGTCTTCATGCTCAACGCGGTGGACGACGGCTACGGCGGCTTGGAGCACCGCCACAGCACCGCCCTGATCTGCAACCGCCGCGACCTGCCCCGCCTGGGCGAGCCCCAGCAGTCGGAGGGCTACACCACCCTGCTGGGCCTGGTCAGCCACGAGTACTTCCACACCTGGAACGTCAAGCGCCTGCGGCCCGCGGAATTCGCCACCTACGACTACCGCCAGGAGAACTACACCCAGCTGCTCTGGTTCTTCGAGGGCTTCACCAGCTACTACGACGACCTGCTGCTGCGCCGTGCCGGCCTGCTGGACGATGCCGGCTACCTGCGCCTGCTCAACAAGACGATCAACCAGGTGCTGCAGACACCCGGCCGCCAGGTGCAGTCGGTGGCCCAGGCCAGCTACGACGCCTGGGTCAAGTACTACCGCCAGGACGAGAACACCGCCAACGCCACCGTCAGCTACTACGCCAAGGGCGCGCTGGTGGCCCTGTGCCTGGACCTGACGCTGCGGGGCGATGCGACGCTGGCGGCCGGTGGCACGGTGCCGTCGCTGGACGAGGCCATGCGCCACCTGTGGCGGCGCTGCGCGGCCGGGCCGATGCAGGAGGCCGATGTCCTGGCCGTGCTGGAAGCCGTCGCCGGCCGCAGCCTGGCGCCGGAGATCGCCGCCTGGGTGCACGGCACCGACGAGCTCCCCCTGGCCGCGCTGCTGCAGGCCCACGGCGTCGAGATGCTGGCCGACCCGTCGCAGCCGGCGCAGCGCCTGGGCCTGCGGGTGGTCGAGGCCACCGGCATCCAGGTCAAGGCGGTGCTGCGCGGCGGTGCCGCCGAGGCGGCCGGTTTCGCGGCCGGCGACGAGTGGCTGGGCATCGAGGTGGGCGGCGAGGTGGGCGGCGAGGCCTGGCGCCTCGCCAAGCTCGAAGACCTTGCGCTCTACCTCGGCGCCGAGCACCGCTGCACCGCCTGGGTCGCCCGCGACCGCCGGATGCTGAAGCTGCCGCTGGCGCTGCCCGCCGCCGACACCACCGCCCGTCTGGTGGCACGCGATCCGGCACGGCTCGCTGCCTGGCTCACGGCCGGCGATGCACCGGCGGCCGGCACGTCCGCGGCCTGAACGCGCCGCACGCCTCACCCATCCCTCGCCCATCTGCCATACCGCCCCATACAAGGAGACAACCGCATGGCCTACGAAACGATCCAGGTGCGCACCGAAGCCGAGAAGGTCGGCATCGTGACGCTGAACCGCCCCAAGCAGCTCAATGCCTTGAACGACCAGCTGATGGACGAGCTGGGCGATGCGCTCGACGCCTTCGCCGCCGACAGCGCCATCGGTTGCATCGTCATCACCGGCAGTGAGAAGGCTTTCGCCGCGGGCGCCGACATCGCCGCGATGGCGAAGTACGACTTCACCCACGTCTACAAGAGCGATTACATCGGCCGCAACTGGGAGCGGATCCGCGGCATCCGCAAGCCGGTGATCGCGGCGGTGAGCGGCTTCGCGCTGGGCGGTGGCTGCGAGCTGGCGATGATGTGCGACTTCATCATCGCGGCCGACAACGCAAAGTTCGGCCAGCCCGAGATCAAGATCGGGGTGATCCCCGGCGCCGGCGGCACCCAGCGCCTGCCGCGCGCGGTGGGCAAGAGCAAGGCGATGGACATGGCCCTCACCGGCCGGATGATGGACGCGGCCGAGGCCGAACGCTCGGGCCTGGTAAGCCGGGTGGTGCCGTACGACCAACTGATGGACGAGGTGCTGGGCGCAGCGCTGCAGATCTGCGCTTTCTCCCAGGTCGCGGCGATGGCTGCCAAGGAATCGGTCAACCGCGCGTTCGAAAGCGGCCTGTCGGACGGCGTGATGTTCGAGCGGCGCCTGTTCCACGCCCTCTTCGCGACCGCCGACCAGAAGGAAGGCATGGACGCCTTCGTCAACAAGCGGGCCCCCACCTTTACCAACGGTTGAGGCTGCTGGCAGCCACCCTAAAACTTGCTATAATCGCGGGCTCGGCGCTTTAGCTCAGTCGGTTAGAGCGATGGAATCATAATCCACAGGTCCGCGGTTCGAATCCGTGAAGCGCCACCAAATATGCAAGCCTCTCAGGTCCACGACTTGAGAGGCTTTTTTCTTTTTTAGAGCAGGCCCCATGGGCGGCCAGAGCAGGTTCGCACGCCACGCAAGGCGCAGCAGATCAACCGGCGCGCTTTGCGCTATCGGCATCCGTGGACACCAGCGACACCACGAAGTGGCGCCGAAAGCCGAAGCGCCGCCAGACCCCGCGCGGCTCGGTCCGCCAGGGCGGGCGTAGCGCCGGCTCCGGCAACAGCTGGAGCTGCCAGGCCTGGTCGCCCAGGAAGTGGAACTGCAGCCGGTGGCCTGGCAGTACGGTCAACCCGTCGAAGCGGCCCGAGTTATAGCAAGCGCCGATGGAGGCCTTGTCCAGCACCCCCATCCGCGGTGACAGCAGCACGAGCGTCAGGAATTCCTCGAAAGGCACATCGTCGGTCAGCATCAGCAAATAGCGGCCGTCCGCCTCCAGAGCGGCTTCCAGACATGCCCCTTTCAGCCTGCGGCCCGTGGGCCGGCCGTGCAGCAGCACTTCGCACCAGGGCTGCGCGGTGTCGCCACCCGCCGCGTCGGCCGACGGCGGTGCGCAGCGCTGTATCGAGATTTCAGGAGCGGGTCGCATCAGCGTGGGGCGTCGTCATCCATCACGGGCATGCCATGGCGTCGGTCGGCGCTTCAGAAGAAACTTGCCGCACCGAAAGCCGCGAGCGCGCCGCCCACGAAGGCGCCGATGGTCACGCAAACAGGTGCGCCGGGCCCGCAGGCCAGTCCGGCCAGCGCACCGCCGGCCATGCCACCGGCGATGCCGCTGCCGGTCACGACCGCTTCCCGCTTGGCGACCTGCACCTTGTCCTCCGCCACCGCGATCTCGTACACGGAAATGGCCAGGGACAGCACCAACAATGCGCGGCCGGCACGCGAGAACCGGCGCATCGCCGCATTGACGCCTTCGTTGCCGCGACCGGCCGACGCGACGACCTCGGCATACACCGTGTCCTGCTGCGCCTTGCTCAAGGTATTGAAATCGACCCCCTTGCCGAACAGCTTGGCCGCCTTGTCCGCGACCAGGGAGTTCAGCGTCTTGCCCTGCGGCTTCATCGCTTCCGCCCGGGCACGGCCGACCGGCGTGGAGCGCCGCCGGACCATGTCCATGATCAGGTTGCGCGCCTCCTGTGCCTGCGAGGCCGCCTCGAACCAGCTGATCGCGCCGCGGCTCGCCAGCTGCCGCAGTTCGTCCGACATGGCCTTGATCTGGCGCGCATACAGCAGCCGCGCCTCGGCATCCAGTACCGCGTGCGTACCGGCATTGGCAATGCCCGATTCCAGCGCCTGCACCGCGTCTTCGAACTGGCGTCGACCGTTGTCGCCCGGGTTCGCCTGGGCGCCGTGGACAGTGCCCGGCCACTGCTGGCGCCCTTCGGCGGTACCGAGAGGTTGGGGAGACAAAAAGATCGTCATGGTGTGCGCCGCCGCCGTGGTCAGGTTTTGGAAAGGGAGATGCTACCGAACGCGCGAAACGTGTTCAATTCGCCGCGATCTTGCCGCGCATCCGGTCGGACCGTGCCGCCGAGTCCGGATGCGTGGCGAACATCTGGTCCAGCGCACCGGTCTTGCCCTTGGACAATGCGGCCAGCTTGCGGAACGATGGCGGTTTTCCGAAAATTCACGTCAACTCCTCAACGGGTGGTTCGCCGCGGAATTAGAACTGACAGGCAGGCTGTTCCCGCCTTATGACGCGCCGTCTGTCGCCCGCCTGCGGTCGGCCGTCTGCAATGACCTCCACGCGGGACGGTGGTGATGGCTCTGGCCCGAGCAGTGGGTGCGGCTGACGAGCTGGCCCGCGCGTCCCACAGCAGGTGGCGGGTCTTGCCCAGGGCGTCGGTGACGTCGGTGGTGCGCGCATCGGTGTCGTAGGCGAAGCGGGTGTCGAGCACGCCAGGGAGGTCGCCCCAGGTGCGCACGACGCGGCCGCCGGCGTCTTCGCGGCTCCACTGCTGGTGGTGGGTAAAACCTTCTTTGGTGCAGTGCGTCGCGTCCGATGTCGGCGATGGTCTGGTGAGTGCCGTCGGCCGCCTCCAGGTCGATCTGGTGCAGATGGCCGCTGCCGTAGGCCAGCCCGTGCAGGCTGCGCCCGTCGGGCAGGGTGGTGTCGCTGCGGTAGCCCAGCGGGTCGTAGCCGTGGGCCAGCGTGCGCGGCGCGGCGATGCCCGCGAGCGTCTGCGTTTCGCGCAGCAGCTGGCCGGCCGGGTCGTAGGCGAAGGCGATCTGCGCGGCGGGGTTGTCTGCCGCGGTGAGCCGGCCCAGCGGGTCGTAGGCGTAGCGTGTGTCGCAGGCCGCATCGCCTTCCGAGCGCTTGGCCAGCAGCCGCCCCAGCACATCGCGCGCGAAGCGGGTGATCTTGCCCGGGCCGTGCTCCGAGCCGCCCGCTTCGATCAGGTGGACGAGCTCGCCGGCGGCGTTGTAGCCGTAGCGCTGGTGGCGGCCGTCGAAGCCGATCTCGTCGGTCAGCCGGTCGGCCGCGTCGTAGCCGAACCGGTAGAGCGCGCCGTTCTCGTTGACCAGCTGCACCAGCCGGCCCGCGCGGTCGTAGACATAGGACAGGCGCTCGCCGTTGGCGTCGGTGCGCTCCACAGGCTGGCCGCCCGCGCGGTAGCGGTATTCGGTGGTGGCCCCCAGCGGGTCGGTATATGCCAGCAGCCGGCCCTCGGCGTCCCAGGCGTAGTGCTGCTCGCCGCCGTCGGGCTGGCGCAGGGCGACCAGGCGGCCGGCGGCGTCGTAGCGGTAGTGGCGCTCGTGGCCCAGCGCGTCGGTGCTGCGCACCAGGCGCCCGAGCGGGTCGTAGTCGAAGAAGGTCCGCTGGCCCGAGCAGTCGGCATAGGTCGCCAGCTCGCCGCGCGGGGTCCAGTCGAGCCGCTTGACACCGCCTCGGGCGTCGACAGCGAGGCGGCGGTGTGCAGGGCCACGCCTGGCTGGTGCTTCGGCAGCAAGAACACTGGATCGACCGTCCGCACCGCATTGGCCGCGCCGTACTGCGTGATGTACTTGCGGGGGTCCCGTTTGGATGTTCGGCGCCATCGGGTGGATGAGGTGATGCCGGGCAGCACGCGTAGAAGACGACATTGCGAAGACACGCGATAGCGATATTTAATTGATAGCTGGTAGCCTTCGAACAGCAACGGATTTAGAGGGCAACCATGCTGGCCTTATCGCACGGCAGGTGTTACGTTTCAGATTTTAATCCGCCGCAACTATTAAGTTAGATAATTTTTCTTATTTTATATGGCGTTGCTTTTTGTTTGGTGTCGATATTTTTATGTTTACAGATGACGGGCCATTAATAGAAAATTTCCATAATTCTGACAAATTGTTTTCGGCAATAAAAAAATCATTCTCTTTAGATAATTTGTGAAATGGATTTGAGTTCTCAAAGAACGCCACCCATTCAATGGCTTGACCTTTTTCCATACAAACGAAGCCATCTCCACCCATGCTTCCTTCTCCACAGGTCAAATGACCAAAAGGTAAGTCCAATTGAAAAAAAACATCAACACTCGCTAAAAGTAGATTGTTCAAATCAATAAAAGATTTCCCGTCGCATTTGATTTTTCTTTCAAAACCCTCTTCAATTGAAAAATTTATCAACGTTCCATCTGGAAATAAAACTCCATTTATTATTGGCAACTTTTCATTTTTCCACAACTGGTTGATGTCGAAATTTTTCATTTAATGGGGAATCCTGGGTTGTCGATTATTCCGCCGTCGGGTACGGCCGGTTTGTTGCGAGGATCGTTGAAACGATCTTTAAATTTCTGTCCCCATGTTTTTTAGACTCTGGAAAATTTTCTTCGCTAGAAACTTCTGATACAGGCACACATTTAGTTTTTGACATTCTGGCGGCCAATAATCTTCTATTATCATAACTAACTGGATTGCCATTCATCATCATAATTCTTAGCGGGCCTGATTTGTTCCAATCCCAATTGCCGCTCTCCATGTCTTTTGCATAACTACCAACGTTAGGCGAAACTGTTCTTTGGGAAAAATGAATTTTCTGAGGATTCATTGTTCCTGGAGGACATTCGGAATCGCAAGGACATTTTTTCTCCTGCTTAGTTAAACCTAATGGATCAAGCCAATTTATAGGATTGACGGCATAAGCAAAGGAATTGAAACCGCCTTCTAGGCCTATTGGATCCTGACTAACAAACCTTCCAATAGCTGGGTCGTAATGCCTGAACCGGTTGTAATGCAGCCCCGTCTCTTCGTCAAACTGCTGACCCTGAAAGCGGAACGGCTGCTCAATCGCATGGCGTTGTTGCTCCTGCGGCACGTCCGTTCCGACTTGCCTGTTCCACCCCGGCCCATACCCCGTCGGCCGGCGAGCCTTGTCGTTGCCGTAGGTACCCGTCGCCTTGCCCTCGATCTCCCGGACCCGGGCCTCCCCCCACACCTTGTAATCCGCCGCCCAGACAATGTTGCCTTCTTCATCCGTCAGCTCCAGCGGGGCGCCGATCTGATCACATTGGTACCAGTAGGTCCTGCCATCCTGGACGGTCGCCAGCGGCACGAAGCTGCCCGGCTCGTAGACGAACAGCGCTTC
>JBHZQV010000024.1:0-74857 GCA_042867185.1 Sphingomonas sp. NCPPB 2930
CCAGGTCTGTCCCTCATTCCTGCGGCAGCCTGCTCGCACGGCGCTACGGTCCGCCGCGGGGCGCAGCGCAGTCGAGGCCCCGCCCTCCCCTGCGCGCCTCTAGAACGGCTGTCAGCATCGCCTCTTGAGACGCTGTTGCTGGTCTAGCCCGCTCGGTCAGCCGCCGCGCAGGCGTAGCGCGAGGCGGCGAGCGAAGCGAGCTAATTTATTAACAAGACACTTTGGAACACATGCCCGATTTCACCGTTTCTCCCCCCGGTCGCAGACCGGTTGACCCGTGGAGGTTCGGTCCTGGATTCGGCGCTGTTCTGGTGTGGGAGTGGCCGGACGGATCGTGGTGCTACCTCGATCAGCTATGGCACTGGATGCACCGGCATAAGACCGGCGGAGTGATCGCCCCTTGGTACTGAACTAGGGCGGAAAAAGGTGAACCCGGCGACGCTGGCAGGCGACCCGGGCTCGTGACGGCAACTAATCGGAGTAGTGCAGTGGAGCGGATCATAGACGGTGTGTTGTATGAGGGGAAGATCGTCCCCGATGCCTGGGACGTTCGGATATGGGAGGCTAACGGCCATCGGGAGGTTTCAGCCCGGCAGCAGGTCGTTTTCGAAGAAGTCGGGCCCGCTCCTGCCCACATGCTGAATGTGGCCGACTCCTGGGCTGTTTACATCGGCGCGGCCGACTCCCCGCAGGAGCGCGATATCCGCATTGCGATGTACCACGCGGAGCGGGAAGAAAAGGATCTGAAGAACCGCAGGCGGGCTGCGCAACGGGCAAAGACAGCCTGCCGCCGCATCATCAAAGCCGAGGGCTTCGATGAGTTGCTGACGCTCACTTATCGTGAGAACCAGCGAGACCGCGAACTGTGCAAAAAGCACTTCAAAGAGTGGGTGCGCCGCATGAAGCGAAGCCTCGGCGATGCCTTCCGCTACTGCGCCAGTTTCGAGCGGCAGGAACGGGGTTCGATGCACGTGCATCTCGCTACGCACAAGCTTCCCAAGATGGCGATGTACAAGGGCGTCAAGATCAAGGCATGGGAGCTTGGTACTAAGGTTTGGCGCTCCATCGTCGGCGACAACAACGGCTTGTGCTTCGTCGGGGGACGCACGAAAAACGGGGGCTACCGTCGCAACATGTCCATCGGCAAGATGGCGGCGTACGTCTCCAAATACATCCTTAAAGACTTCGAGGATGCGCCCCTTGAAAGCAACCGCTACAGCCGCTCGAATGGTCTCGTCATCCAGAAGTCCAAGCTGCTGCGCTTCGCCGGCGTCGGGACCGTCTGGGATGTTTTGGAGCTAGCGTTTGAGTGCACTGACGGGCATGTCATCGTGAGCCATTCCGTGGATGCCGATAGGGGCTCGTATTGGCTCGTCACAGAGCCCGACAAGGGGGCAAGCCATGCCACCATCCACTAACCCTCCCGCGAAGGTCGTTACCGGTAACACCGGGCGCTTGCGTGTCGCTGAATTTCGGTCTCGCCATGGGCGCCTGGATGTGGCGGTAGATCACCGGATCGCAGAAACCATCGCCGGCCTAAGCTCGGAATTCGATGCATCGAAAACCGAGGTCGTGAATTCGCTACTGCGCTTTGCGCTCACGAATCGCGACTGGAAAAAACAAGGCTTGATATGGCGGAGGTGAGGGATGTTGGTTGGCTATGCGCGCGTCAGTACGGATGATCAGGACACGGCTTTGCAGATGGACGCGCTTGGGCGTGCAGGTGTGGTTTGTATCTACTCAGAAAAAGGGAGTTCGGTAGGGCTGCGGCCCGCGCTGCAAGAGGCACTTGCAAGATGCGAAGGGGGAGATACGTTGGTCGTTTGGAAGTTGGACCGGATAGCCCGGAGCTTGCATGACTTGCTCGGCATTCTTGCCAAGCTCAAAACGCGAAATGTTGGGCTTCGGTCACTCACAGAGCCGATAGACACAAGTTCAGCTATCGGCGAATTCATGGTGCAGATCCTCGGGGCTGTTGCGCAGCTTGAACGGTCGATGATTCGGGAGCGCACAGTTGCTGGGCAAGTTGCGGCGATCCGCCGAGGGGTCGCCTTTGGTAGGCCAAAGCGGTTAACACCCGAGGACGAGGAACAGGCATTCTTCATGCGTTGCGCTGGCATCCCGCTCCAGCACGTAGCGTGGTATTTCGACGTCAGCATCATCGTTGTGCGGCGGCTCGTTGACGAGGATCTAGGGCGTAAAAAAACCGGGCTGTACCCGGTTCTGTCTGCATATTTGAGGTCTTGAAGTGTTTACTTTCATGCTGCCTCGATAATACGGGTATGCCCCAAATTCAACTTACGCCCGCCCAGCGGCGAGAAAAGCGCGCCGATGCGCACCACCTGAGCCCGGTGGTCATCGTCGGCAACGACGGCCTGACGCCCGCCGTGCAGAAGGAAGTCGATGCCGCACTCAACGCGCACGGCCTCATCAAGGTCCGCATCGTGTCGGACGACCGCAACGGCCGCGAGCTGATCTACCACACGCTGGTGGAAGAACTCGGCGCCGCGCCGGTGCAGCACATCGGCAAGCTGGTGGTCCTGTGGCGCCCGCCGGTCGAGAAGGAGAAGAGCGTCGACGACGACCGGCTGCCCGGCCCGCGCGACGTGAAGATCCTGAAGCACAGTACCCGTGGCGGACAGCGCCCCGAAGTGCGGGTGCTGCGGGTGCTGGGCAACCAGCGGCTGACCTCCGGTGGCCAGATCAAGCGCGCCAAGCCGAAGAAGAAGTCGATCAAGAAACGCCAAGCCGACTGATACACCGATGTCCGAGCCTGCCGCACAGCGCCACGTCCTGTGCATGAAGTGGGGTACCAAGTATGGCCCCGAGTACGTCAATTCGCTCTATGCGATGGTGCGCCGCCACCTGAGCGGCGATTTCCGCTTCGTATGCCTGACGGACGATGCCACCGGCATCCGTGCCGAGGTCGAGTGCCGCCCGATCCCGGCGCTGGATATCCAGCCCGAGCAGCCCGGCGTGCCCGACCGCGCCTGGCGCAAGCTCACGACCTTCGTGGGCGACCTGCACGGCCTGCGCGGCACCGCGCTCTACCTGGACGTGGACGTGGTGGTGGTCGGCAGCCTGGACGCCTTCTTCGAGCTGCCCGGCGAGTTCCTGATCATCAAGGACTACAAGCGCTCGTGGCGGGTGACCGGCAATTCGTCGGTCTACCGCTTCAACCTGGGTGCGCACGCCGACGTGCTGGCCCATTTCCGGCAGCACGAGGCCGACATCCGGCGCCGGTTCCGCAACGAGCAGGCCTACCTGTCCGACTACCTGCACCACCAGGGCAAGCTGGCCTACTGGCCCGCCGCCTGGTGCCCCAGCTTCAAGTACCACAGCATCCCGACCTGGCCGCTGAACTACTGGCAGGAGCCGCAGGTGCCGCACGACGCCCGGGTGGTGATCTTCCACGGCGAATGCAATCCGCCGGATGCGCTCCTGGGCAAACGCAACCGCCGGTTCCGCTACATCCGGCCGGCGCGCTGGGTCGCGACGCACTGGCGGGAGTGATCCTGCCCTCTGCCGGAGCGCCCGGAAGCGGCGCCGGGGGGTGTTTCAACGGCCCGGGTTGTCGGGCGAGGGGCCGGCGGCGGTGTCTTCCGACGAAGAACGCAGGCATTTCCAGAGCACGACGCCGGCGCACACCCACTGCGCCAGGTACATCGCGCTGCCGACGGCATGCCACAGCTTCAGGTTCTCGCGCGCGACGATCCGCGGCGACACGCCGAACTCGGCCAGCAGTGCCAGCAGCACGCCGGCCAGCACGAACCCCAACGCACTGCGCGCCCACGGCAGCAGCACCGATTCGCCCCGGTCGCGGGAGGCGAGCAGCAACAGCATCCCGCAGGCCACCGACAGCCAGGTCTGCGCGGTGAAGAGATGCCCCGCCATCTGCCCGGCCACGGCGGGCGTCGGCAGATGCTTGAACAGCAGTGGCACCACCAGGAACCCGATCGTGGACATGCTGCCCCACCACAGGGCGGCGACGATGGGTGGCAACCGGTGTTTGAAGGCCACGTGCAAGTCCGCTCGACGGCTGGCGACGGTCAGATGTACTTGACCGCGACGATCTCGTAGCGGCGCACGCCGCCGGGCGCCTGCACCTCGGCGGTGTCGCCCTCTTCCTTGCCGATCAGCGCGCGGGCGATCGGGCTCGACACGTTGATCAGCCCCTGCTTCAGATCGGCCTCGTCCTCGCCCACGATCTGGTAGGTGACCGCGTCGCCCGACTCTTCGTCTTCCAGCTCCACCGTAGCGCCGAAGACGACCTTGCCGCCCGCGTCCAGCGACAGCGGATCGATGACCTGGGCCGCCGACAGCTTGCCTTCCACCTCCTGGATGCGGCCTTCGATGAAGCCCTGGCGGTCCTTCGCCGATTCGTACTCGGCGTTCTCGCTCAGATCACCCTGGGCGCGCGCATCGGCGATGGCGGTGATGACCCAGGGGCGGTCCACCGTCTTCAGACGGTGCAGCTCTTCCTTGAGCTTCTCGGAGCCGCGCTTGGTGATCGGGATGGTGGTCATGTTCTTGTAGCTCCAAAAAGAAAAGCCGGACGGAACCGTCCGGCGGTAATACAGGGGGGGACGGTGGCTCAGACGAGCGGATGTCCTGCGAGCCGGCCCAGAATCGCCAGCGGGCTCGATGCAGGATTGTATTGTCTGTCCGCAGGCAGGTGCAGCGTCTGCTCCAGCATGAACTGGCCTGCCATCACCGCATGCGGCGTCTGGTCGGAGAAGCAGATCCAGGCCGATCCGGCGGCGAACGGCATCGTCATCTGCGGAGCCGTGTCCTGGTACGCCATGTCGGATTTCATGCCGTCGTGCAGCTGCAGCATCAGGTGGTCGTACTCGCTGCGCAGCGACTTCGTCACCCGCAGCATCCGCAGCAGCCGGGCCTGCAGCGGCGAATAGCGCCTGGCCCGCGGCAGGAAGCGCCGGGCCACGTCCTCGAACGGCTCGCCCACGCGCCAGGTGCGCGGCACGCCCGCCGGGTTGACGTTGGCGAACACCCGCAGGATCCGCTCGCCGTAGTTGGGCCGCGAAGGAAACGCGTCGATGTGCAGCCGCCGGTCGTCCGCGCGCCAGGACTGCTGGCGCGTCTCGACCTGCGCCGGCCGGTAGCTGGTCGGCGCCATCCGCAGCGACGGCACGTAGTGCGGCAGCAGGGCATGCACCAGCGACTCGGCATGGTGGCGGAACCGCCCGACCATGCCGGCCAGGGCCGCCTGCACCTGCGCGTCGCCGGCGGCGCCCTTGAGCCGGCCTTCGGCGTCGAGGCTGATGTTGCGCACGTCGGGCATCAGCAGGTCGGGCCGCAGCAGCGCCCGCTCCTGCGCGTCGAGCACGAACGGCAGCTGCGGAAAGTACAGCACCTTGCCCGCTTCCAGGGCGGCCACCCACTGGGCGTCGTGCCGGCCCGCGCGCCAGTCGTCCAGGCAGAGCGTCAGGACCTGCTCTTGAATCTGCGTATCTTGCATGGGGCTATTGTGCTTGCTCGCAAACGGCGAGGCCCGCCGTGCGGGCGGGCCTCGATCCGGCCGACACGGCCCTGGCCGCGCCGTGCAGGGCTACCGCATCAGGCGGCGGTCAACTGCGCATGCAGTTCCTGCAAGGAATAGACGTCGAGGTCGTCCACGTAGCGCATGCCTTCGACGGCCGCCTCGGCACCGAAGATGGTGGTGAAGGTGGTCACCCGGGCCTGCAGCGACGAGGTGCGGATCGCACGCGAATCGGCGATCGCGTTGCGGCGTTCCTCCACCGTGTTCACCACCATCACGATCTCGTTGTTCTTGATCATGTCGACCACGTGCGGCCGGCCTTCGGTGACCTTGTTGACCACCTCGACCGGGATGCCCGCCGCCGCGATCGCGTTGGCGGTGCCCTTGGTCGCCGCCAGGGTGAAGCCCTGCGCGACCAGCTGGCGCGCCACCTCCACCGTGCGGGGCTTGTCGCTGTTCTTGACGGTCAGGAACACCTTGCCCGATTTCGGCAGCTTGGTGCCGGCGCCGAGCTGCGACTTGACGAACGCCTCGCCGAAGGTCTTGCCCACGCCCATCACCTCGCCGGTCGACTTCATCTCGGGGCCGAGGATGGTGTCCACGCCCGGGAACTTGACGAACGGGAACACCGCTTCCTTCACGCTGAAGTACGGCGGCGTCACCTCTTCGGTGATGCCCTGCGACGCCAGCGTCTGGCCGGCCATGCAGCGCGCGGCCACCTTGGCCAGCTGGATGCCGGTCGCCTTGCTGACGAAGGGCACGGTGCGCGAGGCGCGCGGGTTGACTTCCAGCACGTAGATCACGTCCTGGCCGTCGACTTCCTGGATCGCGAACTGCACGTTCATCAGGCCGACCACGTTCAGGCCCTCGGCCATCGCGGCCGACTGGCGCTTCAGCTCGTCGACCGTCTCCTTCTTCAGGTAGTACGGCGGCAGCGAACAGGCCGAGTCGCCCGAATGCACGCCCGCCTGCTCGATGTGCTCCATCACGCCGCCGATGAAGGTCTTGCCTTCGGGGTCGCGCAGACAGTCCACGTCGCATTCGATCGCGTCGTTCAAGAAGCGGTCGAGCAGCACCGGCGAGTCGTGGCTCACCTTGACCGCCTCGCGCATGTAGCGCTCCAGATCGCGCTGCTCGTGCACGATCTCCATCGCGCGGCCACCCAGCACATAGCTCGGGCGCACCACCAGCGGGTAGCCGAGCGCGGTGGCCTTCTCCAGCGCCTCGGCTTCGGTGCGGGCGGTAGCGTTCGGCGGCTGGCGCAGGCCGAGTTCGTGCAGCAGCTTCTGGAAGCGCTCGCGGTCTTCGGCCGCGTCGATCATGTCGGGCGAGGTGCCGATGATCGGCACGCCGTTGGCTTCCAGGTCGAGCGCCAGCTTCAAGGGCGTCTGGCCGCCGTACTGCACGATCACGCCGAACGGCTTTTCCTTGTCGACGATCTCCAGCACGTCCTCGAGCGTCAGCGGCTCGAAGTACAGCCGGTCGGAGGTGTCGTAGTCGGTCGAGACGGTCTCGGGATTGCAGTTGACCATGATGGTCTCGTAGCCGTCCTCGCGCATCGCGAGCGCGGCATGCACGCAGCAATAGTCGAACTCGATGCCCTGGCCGATGCGGTTGGGCCCGCCGCCCAGCACCATGATCTTCTTGTTGTTGGTCGGCTCCGCCTCGCACTCGTCCTCGTAGGTCGAGTACAGGTAGGCGGTATCGGTCGCGAACTCTGCCGCGCAGGTATCGACCCGCTTGTAGACCGGGCGCACGCCGAGGGCGATGCGCTTCTGGCGGATCGCCGTGTCGGTGGTCTTCAACTGGCGCGCCAGGCGGCGGTCGGAGAAGCCCTTCTTCTTCAGGGCGAGCAACGTGTCCTTGTCGATCTCGTCGAGCGTCTTGGTTTCCAGCTCGAGCTCGATCTTCACGATCTCCTCGATCTGCACCAGGAACCACGGGTCGATCTTGGTCAGCGCGAAGACCTCGTCCACGCTCATGCCCTGGGCGAAGGCGTCGCCCACGTACCAGATGCGCTCGGGGCCGGGCTCGCCCAGTTCCTTCTCGAGCACCTCGCGGTCCTGCGTCTTCTCGTTCATGCCGTCCACGCCCACTTCCAGGCCGCGCAGGGCTTTCTGGAACGATTCCTGGAAGGTGCGGCCCATGGCCATCACCTCGCCGACCGACTTCATCTGCGTCGTCAGCCGGCTGTCGGCAGTCGGGAATTTCTCGAAGGCGAAGCGCGGGATCTTGGTGACCACGTAGTCGATCGACGGCTCGAACGAAGCCGGCGTGGCGCCGCCGGTGATCTCGTTCCTCAGTTCGTCGAGCGTGTAGCCCACCGCCAGCTTGGCCGCGACCTTGGCGATCGGGAAACCGGTGGCCTTCGAGGCCAGGGCGGACGAGCGCGAGACCCGCGGGTTCATCTCGATGACGACCATGCGGCCGTCCTTCGGGTTGATCGAGAACTGCACGTTGGAGCCGCCGGTGTCGACGCCGATCTCGCGCAGCACCGCCAGCGATGCATTGCGCAGGACCTGGTACTCCTTGTCGGTCAGGGTCTGGGCGGGGGCCACGGTGATCGAGTCGCCGGTGTGCACGCCCATCGGGTCCAGGTTCTCGATCGAGCAGACGATGATGCAGTTGTCGGCGGTGTCGCGCACCACCTCCATCTCGTACTCCTTCCAGCCGAGCAGCGATTCCTCGATCAGCAGCTCGTTGGTCGGCGAGGCTTCCAGGCCGCGCTTGCAGATGGTCTCGAACTCTTCGGCGTTGTAGGCGATGCCGCCGCCGGTGCCGCCCAGGGTGAAGCTGGGGCGGATCACCGTCGGGAAGCCGAGCGTCTTCTGCACGGTCCAGGCCTCGTCCATCGAATGCGCGATGCCGGAGCGGGCCGAGCCCAGCCCGATCTTGGTCATCGCGTCCTTGAACTTGAGCCGGTCCTCGGCCTTGTCGATCGCCTCGGGCTTGGCGCCGATCAGCTCGACCTGGTACTTGTCGAGCACACCGTGGTGCCACAGGTCGAGCGCGCAGTTCAGCGCGGTCTGGCCGCCCATGGTGGGCAGGATCGCGTCGGGGCGCTCCTTGGCGATGATCTTCTCGACCGTCTGCCAGGTGATCGGCTCGATGTAGGTGACGTCGGCCGTGGCCGGGTCGGTCATGATCGTCGCGGGGTTGCTGTTGATCAGGATGACCTTGTAGCCCTCCTCCCGCAGCGCCTTGCAGGCCTGCACGCCGGAGTAGTCGAACTCGCAGGCCTGGCCGATGATGATCGGGCCGGCGCCGATGATGAGGATGCTCTTGAGATCGGTGCGCTTAGGCATTCTTCCGTCCTTCCTTGTGGTTCTGCATCAGCGCGGTGAAACGGTCGAACAGATAGGCGATGTCGTGCGGGCCCGGCGACGCTTCGGGGTGCCCCTGGAAGCAGAACGCCGGCTGGCTGGTGTGGGCCAGGCCCTGCAGCGTGTTGTCGAACAGGCTGACGTGGGTGGCGCGCAGCGTGGCGGGCAGCGATTTCTCGTCCACCGCGAAGCCGTGGTTCTGGCTGGTGATGCTGACCCGGCCGTTGTCGAGGTCCTTGACCGGATGGTTGGCGCCGTGGTGGCCGAACTTCATCTTGTAGGTCTTGGCGCCCATGGCCAGCGCCATGATCTGGTGGCCCAGGCAGATGCCGAAGGTGGGGATGCCCGCGTCGATCAGCTCGCGCGCGGCGGCGATGGCGTAGTCGCAGGGGCCGGGATCGCCGGGGCCGTTGGCCAGGAACACGCCGTCGGGTGCGAGCTTCATCACCTCGGCCGCCGAGGTCTGGGCCGGCACCACCGTGATCTGCGCGCCGCGCTCGGCGATCATGCGCAGGATGTTCTTCTTGACGCCGTAGTCGAAGGCGACGACGTGGAACTTCGGCGCGATCTGCATGCCGTAGCCCTCGCCCAGCGTCCACTCGGTCTGGGTCCATTCGTAGGGCGCCTTGACCGACACCACCTTGGCCAGGTCGAGGCCGGCCATGTCGGGCGCGGCCTGGGCCTGGGCGATGGCGCCGTCGATCGCGGCCTGCGTCGCCGTCTCGCCCGCCGACAGGCCGACGATGCAGCCGTTCTGCGCGCCGTGGCTGCGCAGGTGGCGGGTGAGCTTGCGGGTGTCGATGCCGGCGATGGCGACGGTGCCTTCGCGGGCCAGGTACACGTCGAGCGTGAGCGTCGAGCGGAAGTTGGAGGCGACGAGGGGCAGGTCCTTGATGATCAGGCCTGCGGCATGGACCTTGTCGGCTTCGACGTCTTCCTCGTTGACGCCGTAGTTGCCGATGTGCGGATACGTGAGCGTCACGATCTGCTGGGCATAGCTCGGGTCGGTGAGGATTTCCTGGTAGCCGGTCATGGCGGTGTTGAACACCACCTCGCCGACGGTGGAGCCGGTGGCTCCGATCGAATGGCCGAGAAAGACCGTGCCGTCTGCAAGCGCCAGGATGGCGGGCGGGAATTTTCCCTGTAGAGACAAGAGCACTGGGTTCTCCGGATGGTTACGGTCGCCCGGAGCCCATCGGCCATAAGCCGGAAGGCTGCTTGGATGGAAGAGTTGCTTGGGACGCGGCCGGGCGACGCTGTGACGGGAAAGCCCTCGATTGTAGCGTGGAGGAGACGGCCCTTTGCGCGGTACACGCGGTGAAACACCGGGGCTCGGCCTCCTTCGCCGGCCGACAGGCGCCGCTAGTCGGCGCGGGCCGCCGCGCTGGCGTGCAGGCAGATCGCCGCCGCCGCACCGACGTTGAGCGACTCTTCGCCGCCGGGCTGGGCGATCCGGATGCGGTGGGTGGCGCGGGCCTCCAGGGCCGGGGAGACGCCCTGCCCTTCGTGCCCCATCAGCCAGGCGCACGGCCACGGCAGCGCGGCGCGGTGCAGCAAGTCGCCGCCATGCGAACTGGTGGCGAGCAGCGGCAGGCCCAGCGCCGACAGGTCTTCCAGCGCCAGACCCTCGACCAGCCGCAGCCCGAAGTGCGCGCCCATGCCGGCGCGCAGCACCTTCGGGCCCCACAGTGCCGCCGTGCCCTTCAACGCCAGCACCTGCGAAAAACCGAAGGCCGATGCGCTGCGCAGGATCGAGCCGACGTTGCCGGCGTCCTGCACCCGGTCGAGCACCACCGCGGCGGCGCCCGGCAGCGGCGCCGCTGCATCGGGCAGCGCCATGACGAAGCCCATCGGCGCGGGGGATTCCAGGCCGCTGATCTCCGCCATCAGCGCATCGGCCAGCACTATGATTTTCGTAGCATCGAGCCGATACGTGGCGCCGGCCAGAGGCCCGTAGGACTCCGAAAACACGGCGGCGACCGGCTGCAGCCCGCGGTCGATCGCGGCGCGGCACAGGTGGTCGCCCTCCAGCCAGACGCGGCCCTGCTTGCGGTAGGCCCCGTTGTCCTGCGCCAGCCGGCGCAGATCCTTCACCCAGGCGTTGTCGCGCGAGGTGATGCGGAGCGGGCCCTGCTCGCTCACGCGCGGGTCCCCGGGCGGCGCACGCGGCGCGGCGACGGCTGCTGCGCCTGCAGCACCTGGACCTGCAGCACCGGCGCCGGCTCGTCCGGCACGAACGCCGGCACGTCGGAGAGTGCCGCCATCGGCGTGGCCAGCGGCCGGATCGCGAAGGCCTGGGCCACCGGCGCGAAGGAGCGCCGGTGGTGGGCGCAGGCACCATGCGCCTGCAGCGCCGCCAGGTGCTCGGCGGTGCCGTAGCCCTTGTGCTGGGCGAAGCCGTAGTGCGGGTACTCCAGGTGCAGGCCGTGGCAGAGCCGGTCGCGGTGCACCTTGGCGAGGATCGACGCGGCGGAGATGGCCTTGACCAGCGCATCGCCCTTGACGATCGCCTCGGCCAGCACGTCCAGCGGCGGCAGCCGGTTGCCGTCGACCAGCACCTTCACCGGCTTCAACCGCAGGCCCTCGACCGCGCGGCGCATCGCCAGCATCGTCGCCTGCAGGATGTTGAGCTGGTCGATCTCCTCCACGCTGGCGGACGCGACCGAGCAGCACAGCGCCTTGGCGCGGATCTCGTCGTAGAGCTTCTCGCGGCGCGCCGCGGTCAGCACCTTGGAATCGGCCAGGCCGTCGATCGGGTTCAGGTCGTCGAGGATGACGGCCGCGGCCACCACCGGCCCGGCCAGCGGGCCGCGGCCCGCCTCGTCCACGCCGGCGACCAGGCCGGGAATGTCCCAGGCCAGGCGGACCTGTTCGGGCGTGCGCAGCAGGCCGGGTCGCCGGGCGCGGCCGCGCACCGGCGGGGCGGCCTCAGCGGGCGATGGCTTTTTCGATGGCATCGGCAGCAAGTCGGGAGGTATCGCGCTGCAGGCTCTGGTGCAGGGCGGAGAAACGGGTGTGGACGGCCGCGATTGTCGCAGGCACGCCGTGCTTGGCGTCGATCCAGCGCAGCGTTTCGCGGGCCAGCGCGGCGGGCGTGGCGGCGTCCTGCAGCAGTTCGGGCACCACGAAATCCTGGCACAAGATGTTGGGCAGGCCCACCCAGGGCTGCAGCCGTTTGCGGCGCATCAGCAGCCAGGAGATGGCCTGCATCCGGTAGGCGATCACCATCGGCCGCTTGAAGAGCGCCGCCTCCAGCGTGGCGGTGCCGCTGGCGATCAGCGTGGCGTCGCAGGCGGCCAGGGCGGTGTGCGACTGGCCGGCCAGCAGCTGCAGGCGCGGTGCGATGCCGCTGGCCGCGGCCAGTTGCGCGATCCGCGGGCGCAGCGACGGGATCGCCGGCACGACGAAGCGCAGGCGCGGCCGCACGCGCAGCATCAGCGCGGCCGCGGCGAAGAAGGTGGCGGCCAGGTATTCGATCTCGGAGCGGCGGCTGCCCGGCAGCAGGGCCACCACGTCGTCGGCATCGTCCAGGCCCAGCGCGCGGCGGGCGGCGGCGCGGTCGGGCTCCATCGGGACGACGCTGGCCAGCGGGTGGCCCACATAGGTCGCGTCGATGCCGTGCGAAGCCAGCAGCGCCGGCTCGAACGGGAAGATGCACAGCACATGGTCGGCGCTGCGGCGGATCTTCTCGACCCGCTCGGCCCGCCAGGCCCAGACCGAGGGGCAGACGAAGTGCACCGTCTTGATGCCGGCGGCGCGCAGGTCGGCCTCCAGGTCGAGGTTGAAATCGGGCGCGTCCACGCCGATGAAAATATCGGGCTTGTCGGCCAGCAGCCGGTCGCGGAGCTGGCGGCGGATGCCGACGATCTCGCGGTAGCGGCGCAGCACCTCGAGGCTGTAGCCGTGCACCGCCAGCTTCTCGCTGGGCCACCAGGCCTCGAAGCCGCGCCGCTGCATCTGCGGCCCGCCGATGCCCTGCCCTCGCAGCCCGGGCCAGCGACCTTGCAGGCCATCGAGCAGCAGGCCGGCCAGCAGGTCGCCGGAGGTTTCGCCGGCCACCAGCGCGACGCGGGGCGCATCGCCGGCACGCAGCACGTCGGCCGTCAATGCGGCAGCGGCCGCGACGCGGTCGGGCGAGGCGGAAGGCGGGGCCATCGGAATGCGCCGCCTACCGCACGATGCCGCGCTGGGGCGACACTTGCTCTAAAAATGAGAGCATCATGTCGACGTCCGGCGCCGACTCCGGCATCTTTTCCTTCAAATCGGCGATCCGGGCGCGCGACTGCTCCAGCGTCAGGTCGTCGCGGTAGAGCGCCTTGTGCATCGCCTTGACCGCGGAGATCCGCTCGGCCGAGAAGCCGCGCCGGCGCAGGCCCTCGAAGTTCATCGACCGGGCCGCCGCCGGCTGGCCCTGGCTCATCACGAAGGGCGGCTGGTCGGCGAACAGCAGCGCGCACATCGCGGTCATGCCGTGGGCGCCGATCCGCACGAACTGGTGCACGACGGTGAAGCCGCCCAGGATCACCCAGTCGTCCACCTCGACATGGCCCGCCAGCTGCGAGTTGTTGGCGAAGATGGTGTGGTTGCCGACGCGCACGTCGTGCGCCAGGTGCACGTAGGCCATGATCCAGTTGTCGTCGCCGACCCGGGTCACGCCGCCGCCGCCGGGCGAGCCGATGTTGAAGGTGCAGAACTCGCGCACCGTGTTGCGGTCGCCGATCACCAGCTCGCAGGGCTCGCCGGCGTACTTCTTGTCCTGCGGCACCGCGCCCAGCGAATTGAACTGGAAGATGCGGTTGTCGCGGCCGATGGTGGTGTGGCCCTCGATCACGCAGTGCGCGCCGACCGTCGTGCCGGCGCCGATCGCCACGTGCGGGCCGATCACGGTGTAGGGGCCGACCTCGACCGACGGGTCGATCCGCGCACCCTCGGCCACCACGGCTGTGGGGTGGATCCCCATCAGGCGATGGTGCGCATCGTGCACATCAGCTCGGCCTCGCAGGCGATGTCCTCGCCCACGCGGGTGGTGCCCTTGAACTTGAAGATGCCCGACTTCATCCGGTCGAGCGTCACGTCCATCACCAGCTGGTCGCCCGGCTCCACCGGCCGCTTGAAGCGCGCGCCGTCGATGCCGGCGAAGTAGTACACCGTCTTGTCGTCGGGCGTGACACCCAGCGTGTCGAAGGCCAGCAGCGCGGCGGCCTGGGCCATCGCCTCCAGGATCAGCACGCCCGGCATCACCGGGCGGTGCGGAAAGTGGCCGGTGAAGAACGGCTCGTTGATCGTCACGTTCTTCAACGCGCGGATCCGCTTGCCCTTCTCCACTTCCAGCACCCGGTCCACCAGCAGGAAGGGGTAGCGGTGCGGCAGTTGCTTGAGGATCTGGTGAATGTCCAACATGGTCTGGTGAGGTCTGTGATGTTCGGGATCGGACGCGCGGTGCGCGCCGTGGACGCTGTCCGCCTCAGCGGCTGCCGGCGACCAGGTCGTGTTCGAGTGTCTTGATCCGCTCGCGCAGGCTGTGCAGTTGCTTGAGCGTGGCGGCGTTCTTTTCCCACTTGGCATTGTCGTCGATGGGAAACATGCCGGTGTAGTGCCCCGGCCGGTGGATCGACCGGGTGACGACCGAGGCGGCCGACACGTGGACGCCGTCGGCCAGCGTCAGGTGGCCCAGCACGATCGCGCCGCCGCCCACGGTGCAGTGCGCGCCGATGGTGGCGCTGCCCGCCACGCCCGCGCAGCCGGCCATCGCCGTGTGCCGGCCGACCCGCACGTTGTGGCCGATCTGGACCAGGTTGTCGAGCTTCACCCCGTCCTCGACCACCGTGTCGCCGAGCGCGCCGCGGTCGATGCAGGTGTTGGCGCCGATCTCCACGTCGTCGCCGATGCGCACCGCGCCCAGCTGCTCGATCTTTTCCCAGGCGCCCTGGTGCGGCGCGAAGCCGAAGCCGTCGGCGCCGATCACCACGCCCGGGTGCAGGAGACAGCGCGCGCCGATGCGGCAATCCTCGCCGACCGTGACGCGCGAGCGCAGAACCGTGTCCGCACCGATGTGGGCGCCCCGCTCGACCACGCACAGCGGCCCGACGGTGGCGGAAGCATCGACGATCGCCTCGGGATCGACCACCGCGGAGGGGTGGATGCCGGGCACCGCAGCCCGCCCCAGGTGGCGCTTCCAGAGCTGGGTGACGCGGGCGAAATAGTGGTACGGCGCCTCGGCCACGATGCAGTCGCCGCGCTGCTCGGCCGCGGCCTGCATCGCGGGCGCCACGATCACGCAGCCGGCCCGGGACGACGCCAGCTGCTGCACATAGCGCGGATGGCTCAGGAAGGCCAAATGCGAAGGCCCGGCGCCCTCGAGAGGGGCCAGGCCTTCCACCAGCCGATCGCCATCGCCGTGCAGCACGCCGCCCAGCTCGGACACGATCGCGTGCAGGGACAGCGCCACGGCCGACCGGCTGCCGCGCGAATTACTTGGCGCCGGGCGCGTTGAGCGCCTTGATCACCTTGTCCGTGATGTCGTAGGCCGGGTTGATGTAGACGGCTTCCTGCAGGATGACGTCGTACTTCTCCTGCTCGGCGACCGTCTTGACCACGCGGTTGGCGCGCTCCAGCACCTGCTGCAGCTCTTCGTTCTTGCGGGAATTCAGGTCTTCCTGGAATTCGCGGCGCTTGCGCTGGAAGTCACGGTCCTGCTCGACCAGCTGGCGCTGGCGCGTGGTGCGCTGGCTCTCGGCCAGCGTCGGCGCTTCGCGCTCGAACTTGTCGGAGGCGGATTTGAGTGCGTTGCCTTGGTCGAGCAGTTCCTTCTCGCGCTTTGCGAATTCCTGCTCGAGCTTCACCTGGGCTGCCTTGGCCGTGTTGGCCTCCCGGAAGATCCGGTCGGTGTTCACGAAGCCGGCGCGAAACTGCTCGGTTTGGGCAGACGCCGAAAGAGCCAGCGTGCCCAGCAAGATGCCGACGGAGCAATGGCGGAAAAAAGTGTTCATCAAAAGGACGTTCCGATCTGGAATTGCAATCTCTGGATTCTATCGCCGGGCCGCTTGCGCACAGGATTCGCAAATGCAAGCCGCAGGGGGCCGACAGGGGATATCCAGCTCAGGCCCACGCCGACCGAGGCCCGCATCTCGCTGAACCGGATCGGATCGTCTTCTCCGAAGACATTGCCGGCATCGACGAAACCGAAGACCCGCAGCGTGCGGTCGTTGCCGGCACCGGGGAAAGGCGCCACCGCTTCCAGGTTGAAGGTGGCCTTCTTGGCGCCCCCGATCGAGGAGCCGGTCACGTCGCGCGGACCCAGGGTGCCCTGGTCGAAACCGCGCACCGAGCCCAGGCCGCCCGAGTAGAAGTTCTTGAAGATCGGGAACGGCCGGCCGTTGAGGCCCTTGCCGGCGCCCAGCTCCGAGTTGAACGCCAGGGTGAACTTCTTGTTCAGCGGGATGTACTGCTGGAACTGGTAGTTGCCGCGGACATAGCGTGCGTCGCCCGCCACCCCGATCTCCGAGTTGAAGCGCTGGTAGCGGCCGGCGTTGGGCACCAGGGCGCTGTCGCGGCTGTCGCGCGACCAGCCGATGGTCAGCGGCAACGAGTAGCTGGTGTAGCCCACCTCCTCCGCGTACCGCAGGTAGGCGGCCGGGATGTTGGTGCCGGGCTTGATCTCGGTCCGCTCGGCGCCGGCGCCGAAGAACACGGTGTCGGTTTCGCTGAACGGCACGCCGAAACGCATGCTCGCACCCGAGGTCAGCAGGCGGTAGTTACCGCCCTGGTCCTGGTAGGGGCGCGAGGAGCGGTGGTAGACGTCGATGGTGCGCGAGATGCCGTCGGCGGTGAAGTACGGGTTGGTCGTGCTGAGCACGATCGCGCGGTTGTATTTGCTGGTGTTGACGTCCACGCCCAGGTAGTTGCCCGAGCCGAACACGTTCTCCTGCTTGATGCCGAACGACAGCGCCACCTTCTCGGCACTGGAGAAGCCGGCGCCGACCTGCAGGCTGCCGGTGGGCTTCTCGGTCACGTTGACCACCAGGTCGACCTGGTCGGGCGAGCCGGGCACGTCCTGCGTCTCGACATCGACCTGGCTGAAATAGCCCAGGCGGTCGACCCGGTCGCGCGAGAGCTTGATCCGGTCGCCGTCGTACCACGACGACTCGAACTGCCGGAACTCGCGGCGGATGACTTCGTCGCGGGTGCGGTTGTTGCCGCTGAGCGCGATGCGGCGCACGTAGGCACGGCGCGCCGGTTCGGCCTGCAGCACCAGGGCCACCCGGTTGTTGGCACGGTCGACTTCCGGCACCGCCTCGACGCGGGCGAAGGCGAAGCCGAAGTTGCTGAAGTAGTCGGTGAAGGCCTTGGTCGTCTGCGCCACGTCGTCGGCGTTGTAGGCCTCGCCCGGCTTGATCTTGATCAGCGACTTGAACTCGTCGTCGCGGCCGAGGTAGTTGCCCTCGATCTTCACGCCCGAGACGACGTAGCGCTCGCCCTCGGTCACGTTGATGGTGATGCTGATGTCTTCCTTGTTGGGCGAGATCGCGACCTGGGTCGAATCGACCCGGAACTCGAGGTAGCCGCGCGACAGGTAGTAGGAGCGCAGCGTCTCCAGGTCGGCGTTGAGCTTGGCCCGGGCGTAGCGGTCGGACTTGGTGTACCAGCTGAGCCAGCCGCCGGTGTCGAGATCGAACAGGTCTTCGAGCGTCGATTCGCTGAAGGCCTTGTTGCCGACGATGCGGATGTCCTTGATCTTGGCCGGCTCGCCTTCGGAGACGGTGAAGGTCAGGTTGACCCGGTTGCGCTCGATCGGCGTCACCGTGGTCACCACCTCGGCGCCGTAGAGGCTGCGGTTGATGTACTGGCGCTTCAACTCCTGCTCGGCGCGGTCGGCCAGGGCCTTGTCGAACGGGCGGCCTTCGGTCAGGCCCACGTCGCGCATCGCCTTCTTGAGCGTTTCCTTGTCGAATTCCTTGGTGCCGGCGAAATCGACGTCGGCGACGGTGGGCCGCTCCTCGACCACCACCGTCAGCACGTCGCCGTTGACTTCCAGGCGCACGTCCTTGAAGAGGCCCAGGCCGAACAGCTGGCGGATCGCGCCGGCGCCCTTGTCGTCGTTGTAGCCGTCGCCCACGCGGAACGGCAGCGACGCGAACACGGTGCCCGGCTCCACGCGCTGCAGACCCTCGACACGGATGTCGCGCAGGGTGAAAGGTTCGACCGCCCAGGCCGCGCTGGCAGCGAAAAGCATGGCCGCGACCGCCGAGACGGAGCGCATGTGAAAACGGGTGAAAGATTGCTTCATGTATCAGGTCTCTGGCGAACACCGGCCCGGCGCCAGGCCCGGGGACCGCCGCATTATGACGGACGGCGTCAGCCGAAAATACGGGAGACGTCGTTGAACAGGGCAATCGACGTCATGAGAAGCAGCGCGGCGACCCCGCCACGCTGCAAGCGATCCAGCCACACCTCGGACACGGTGCGGCCGGTGACGGCTTCCCACAGGAAGTACATCAGGTGGCCGCCGTCGAGTACCGGCAGCGGCAGCAGGTTGAGGATGCCCAGGCTGACGCTGATCAGCGCCAGGAAAGTCAGGTACTGCGTCAGGCCCAGGCTGGCCGACTTGCCGGCGTAGTCGGCGATCGTGAGCGGGCCGCTCAGGTTCTTGATCGACGCCTGGCCGATCAGCATCCGTCCCATCATGCGCAGGGTGAGCACCGACACTTCCCAGGTCTTGACCGCGCCGTTGCGCAGGCCTTCGATCGGGCCGTAGCGCACCGTCATCATCTCGGGCGGGCCGCCCACGTAGGCGTTCACCCGGCCGAAGCGCGTGTCCTGCTCGGTCACCACCACCGGCGTCACCGGCAACGCCAGCCGCGCGTCGCCACGTTCGACCTGCCAGACCTGGGTGCGCGCCTCGCCGCCCTGCACCGACGCGCGGATCGCCTCGCGCAGCTGCGGGCCATCGCCGATCGCGGTATCGCCGATGCGCAGCACCGTGTCGCCCTGGCGCAGTCCGGCTTTGGCGGCCGCGCCGTCGGCCTGCACCTCGCCCAGCACCGGCGGCGTCCAGGGGCCGACGATGCCGATCTTGCGGAACAGCTGCATGTCGGCCTCGCGGGCGCCGATGCGGTCGAGCTGCAGCGTGGCCTGGCGCACCGGGCCGGCATCGGCCCCGGCGGCGCGGTAGGCGATGCGCACGTTCTGGCCGTCGAGCGCGCCACGGGTCAGCAGCCAGCGCAGGTCCTCGAACGACCGCACGGGCTGCAGCGCCTCGCCTTCGAAGGCCGCCTCGGTCACCCGCTCGCCGCCCTGCAGGCCGGCGGCCTGGGCGACCGATCCGGCCACCGGCGCGGCCAGCACCGGCTGCGGCTCCTGCACGCCCATCCAGTTGACACCCGCATACAGCAGGATCGCCAGGAGCAGGTTGGCCGCGGGCCCGGCGGCCACCACCGCCGCGCGCTGGGCCAGCGGCCGGTTGTTGAAGGCCAGGTGGCGCTCCTCGGGCGCGACCGGCGCCTCGCGCTCGTCGAGCATCTTCACGTAGCCGCCCAGCGGCAGCATGCCGACGACGAATTCGGTGGGCGATCCGGGCCGTTGCCAGCGCAGGATCGGCTTGCCGAAGCCGACCGAGAAGCGCAGCACCTTCACCCCGCAGGCCACCGCCACCCGGTAGTGGCCGTACTCGTGCACGGCGATGAGCAGGGCCAGGGCCACGATGAAAGCGACGACGGTCAGCATGTCCGAATCTCCGAAAAAATCAGTGCATCAAGCTGGCGACTGCGGCGCCTGCGCTGGAGCGGGCCTCCCGGTCGATCGCCATCAGGTCGTCCAGGCAGGCGGGTGCCGTCGGCACGCAGCGCTCCAGCGTCGCCAGGTTGACCGCGTGGATCTGGTCGAAGCGGATGCGGCCGTCGAGGAACGCCTGCACCGCCACTTCATTGGCCGCGTTCAGCACGGCGGTGGTGCCGGGCGGCGCGCGCAGCGCATCCCAGGCCAGCTGCAGGCCGGGGAAACGCTGGGGATCGGGCCGCTCGAAGGTCATCGCCGCCAGCGACGAGAAGTCGAGCCGGGGCGCCCCGCTCTCCATCCGCTCGGGCCAGGAGAGGCCGTAGGCGATCGGCACCCGCATGTCGGGCACGCCCAGCTGCGCCACCAGCGAGCCGTCGTGGTACTGCACCAGCGAATGCACCGTGCTCTGCGGGTGGATCACCACCTCGATCCGGTCGGGCGGCAGGCCGAAGAGGTAGCGGGCCTCGATCACCTCCAGCCCCTTGTTCATCATCGTGGCCGAATCCACCGATATCTTGCGGCCCATCGACCAGTTGGGATGGGCACAGGCCTCGTCGGGCGTGACGGTGGAGAGCGTCGCCGGATCGCGGGTGCGGAACGGCCCGCCCGAGGCGGTCAGCACCAGCCGGTCGACCCGGCGCTCCCAGGTGCTCGGGTCGTCGGGCAGGGACTGGAAAATGGCGGAATGCTCGCTGTCGATCGGCAGCAGCTGGGCGCCGCCCTCGCGCACCGCATCCATGAACCAGTCGCCACCGACCACCAGGGCCTCCTTGTTGGCCAGCAGCAGGCGCTTGCCGGCCCGCGCGGCGGCCAGGCACGGCGCCAGGCCGGCGGCGCCGACGATGGCGGCCATCACCATGTCCACGTCGGGATGCGACGCTACCATTTCCATAGCATCATGTCCTTGCAGGACCTCGACTGCGAGCCCGTTCGCCTTGCATTCCTGCCGCAGGCGGGCCGCCGCCTCCGGCCGGGCCATGACGGCGTAGCGGGGCCGCAGGCGCAGGCACTGCTGCAGCATCGCATCGACCTGCGTCGCCGCGGCGAGCGCGAAGACCTCGAAGCGCCCGGGGTGCCGGGCCAGCACGTCCAGCGTGCTGAGGCCGATGGAGCCGGTGGAGCCCAGGACGGTGATCGTCTGCATCCGGCCGCTCACATCGCACCCACGGTCGAGAGCATCATCGCCAGCGGCAGCGTCGGCAGCAGGGCATCGACCCGGTCGAGCACGCCGCCGTGGCCGGGCAGCAGATGGCTGCTGTCCTTGGCGCCGGCGCTGCGCTTGATCAGGGACTCGACCAGGTCGCCCACCACGCTCATCGTGGCCATGAAGACAGCACCCACCACCAGCAGCCACCAGCCCTGCATCGCGAGCCGGCTGTAGAAACTCGGCACATGCGGCTGCCAGGCCCGGTCGGCCATGACCCAGACGACGGCCAGCACCAGCACCCCCAGCATGCCGCCCCAGACGCCCTCCCAGCTCTTGCCCGGGCTGATCGACGGGGCCAGCTTGGACCGGGTGAAGCGCAGGCCGAACGCCCGGCCGGCGAAGTAGGCGCCGATGTCGGCCACCCACACCAGCACCAGGATCGACAGCAGGAAGTTGACGCCGATCACCCGCGCCTGCCCCACCGCCAGCCAGGCCAGCCAGAGCGCCAGCACGCCGCCGACGACCCGCACGGTGCGCGGCACCCGCGGCCAGCCGGCCACGCCGCTGCGCAACAGCGCGGCGCTGGCCAGCACCCAGAAAGCGCCGGCGGCCAGCCAGGCGAGCGGCATCGGCCGCTCGAGCCAGCCCAGGCGCCAGCTCAGCAGGCACAGCGCCAGGCAGTCGAAGGCGATGAACAGCGCGCCCTTGCTTGAGTACCCATTGAGCCGGCCCCATTCCCACGCCGCCGCGGTCATCGCGACCAGCGCCACGGCGCAGAACGGCCAGGGAGACGGATAGAACAGCGCGGGCAGCAGGATGGCCAGCAGGACGACCGCGGTGATGATGCGTTGCTTCAGCATGGAAAGTCCCCTGAGAGCCTGCGCAGCGCCGATGGGGGCGCTAGGCGGCGTTGGCGTTGCCGGATGGCGAAGCGGACACGGCCGCCTGCTGCTGGGCAGTGGCGGGCGACGATTGCGCGGCGACCTGTGCCGAGGTCTGCCCGAAGCGGCGCTCGCGGCAGGCGAAGGCCTCGATCGCCGCATCGAGTGCACCCGCGTCGAAATCGGGCCACAGGCGGTCGCTGAAATACAGCTCGGAGTATGCGGCCTGCCACAGCAGGAAATTGCTGATCCGCTGTTCGCCGCCGGTACGGATCACCAGGTCGGGGTCGGGCACATGCGACAGCGCCATCGCGCGGTGCAGGTTGAGCTCGGTGGCAGGCTCGCCGCGGGCCGCGAGCGCCTGCGCCGCCTGGGCGATGTCCCAGCGGCCGCCGTAGTTGAAGCACACGTTGAGCACCAGCCGCCGGTTGCCGGCGGTGGCCAGTTCGGCCGCCACCAGGCCGTCCCGCACCTTGTCGGACAGGCTGGCGCGCTCGCCGACGAAGTACAGGCGCACGCCGTCGGCGTGCAGCTGCGGCACCTCGCGGCCCAGCGCCTTGGCCAGCAGCTCCATCAGGCCCGAAACCTCGTCGGCCGGTCGGTTCCAGTTTTCGGACGAGAAGGCGAAGACGGTCAGCACGCCGACGCCGCGCTCGGCGCACAGCCGCACGCAGCGGCGCAGCGACTCGACTCCCTGGCGGTGGCCCGCGATGCGCGGCAGGAAGCGGCGCGACGCCCAGCGGCCATTGCCGTCCATCACGATCGCGATGTGGTGCGGCACCACGGGCGGGGCGGGTTTTACCGCCACGCCGGTCCCGACGGAGAGATTGCCGAAAAGGTTGCCACGAGAAGCAGGCGCACGGGTCGGGCCGTCAGACGGCCATGATTTCCTGTTCCTTGGCCGCCACCAGCTTGTCGATCTCGACGATGTGGCGGTCGGTGACCTTCTGCACGTCGGCTTCGGCCCGCTTCTGGTCGTCCTCGGAGGCCAGCTTGTCCTTGACCAGTTTCTTGACCGCTTCGTTCGCATCGCGGCGCAGGTTGCGCACCGCGATCTTGGCGCTCTCGCCTTCGTTGCGGACCAGCTTGGTCATTTCCTTGCGCCGCTCTTCGCTCATCGGCGGCATCGGCACCCGGATCAGGTCGCCCATCGAGGCGGGGTTCAGGCCCAGGTCGCTTTCGCGGATGGCCTTCTCGATCTTGGCGCCCATGCCCTTTTCCCAGGGCTGGACGCTGATGGTGCGCGAGTCGATCAGCGACACGTTGGCCACCTGGCTGATCGGCACCGGCGAGCCGTAGTAGTCGACCTGCACCGAGTCGAGGATGGCCGGGTTGGCACGGCCGGTACGGATCTTGGTGAGGTTGTTCTTGAACGCGCCGATGGACTGGTCCATCTTGGCGTCGGTGTTCGTCTTGATGTCGGCGATGCTCATAGGGGTCCTCCAGGGATGCTCGGTCGGGATGGGCGCGGCGCGCGCTCAGACATGCACCAGCGTGCCTTCGTCCTCGCCCATCACCACGCGCTTCAACGCGCCGTGCTTGAAGATGGAGAAGACCTTCAGCGGCAGCTTCTGGTCGCGGCACAGCGCGAAGGCGGTGGCGTCCATGATGCCCAGGTTCTGTGCCATCGCATCGTCGAAACTGATGCGGGCGTAGCGGGTGGCCGTCGGGTCTTTCTTGGGGTCGGCGCTGTAGACACCGTCGACCTTGGTGGCCTTCAGGACCAGTTCGGCTCCGATCTCGGCGCCGCGCAGGGCGGCGGCGGTGTCGGTGGTGAAGAACGGGTTGCCGGTGCCGGCCGCGAAGACCACCACCTTGCCCTCTTCGAGGTACTGCAGCGCCTTGGGGCGCACATAGGGCTCGACCACCTGCTCGATGGCGATGGCCGACATGACCCGGGCGACCAGGCCCTGCTTGTCCATCGCGTCGGCCAGGGCCAGGGCGTTCATCACGGTGGCCAGCATGCCCATGTAGTCGGCGGTGGCGCGGTCCATGCCGACCGAGCCGCCCGCGACGCCGCGGAAGATGTTGCCGCCGCCGATCACCACCGCCACCTGCACCCCGAGGCGGGTGACATCGGCGATCTCGCCGACCATGCGCACGATGGTGGCGCGGTTGATGCCGAAGGCGTCGTCCCCCATCAGCGCCTCACCGGACAGCTTCAGCAGGATGCGCTTGTGGGCTGGCTGGGGGTTGGACATGGGGAACTCCTTCGGGATGGTGGGCTGCGGTGTTGTTATGGAAGGGAGCGCCCGAAAAGCGCGCGGGCCGGTGGCGGGCACCGGCCCTTCGCAGGATCAGGCGGCGCTCTTGGCGGCCGCGACCTGGGCGGCCACTTCGGCTGCGAAGTCGTCGACCTTCTTCTCGATGCCTTCGCCGACGACGTACAGGGTGAAGCCCTTGATGCCGGTGTTGGCGGCCTTGAGCATCTGCTCGACCGTCTGCTTGCCGTCGGACGCCTTCACGAAGACCTGGTTGTGCAGCGACACTTCCTTCAGGTACTTCTGCACGCCGCCTTCGATGCGCTTGGCGACGATGTCGGCCGGCTGCGGCTTCTTGCCTTCGGCTTCCGCGGTCTTGCGGTCTTCCTCGGCCTTGCCGGCGGCGACCGCGCGCTCTTTCTCGATCAGGTCCGCGGGCACGTCGGCCGAGGAGATCGAGACGGGCTTCATCGCGGCGATGTGCATCGCCACGTCCTTGGCGGCGGTGTCGTCGCCTTCGAACTCGACGATCACGCCGATCCGGGTGCCGTGCAGGTAGGAGGCGATCTGGCCGTTGCCGGTGAAGTGCTTGAAGCGGCGGAAGCTCATGTTCTCGCCGATCTTGCCGATCAGGCCCTTGCGCACGTCTTCGAGCGTCGGGCCGAAACCGTCCTGCTCGTAGGGCAGCGCGCCCAGGGCGGCGATGTCGGCGGGGTTGTGCTTGGCGACCAGCATCGCGGCCGCGTTGGCCAGCGCCAGGAAGCTGTCGTTCTTGGTGACGAAGTCGGTTTCGCAGTTGATCTCGATCATGCCGCCGTTGGCGCCGTCGACGAACGCGGTGACCACGCCTTCGGCGGTGATGCGGCCCGATGCCTTGCCGGCCTTGTTGCCGAGCTTGATGCGCAGCAGCTCTTCGGCCTTTTCCATGTTGCCGTCGGCCTCGGTCAGGGCCTTCTTGCACTCCATCATCGGGGCGTCGGTCTTGGCGCGCAGTTCGCCCACCATGCTTGCAGTGATAGCAGCCATCTTTTTTCTCCGTATCGTTCGGTTCGTTCAGTTCATCTCAGGAAAGCCGGCTGCAAAAAAGGGGCCCAAAGCCCCTTCCCTGGCAGCGCAGAAGGGCTGCCTCAGGCGGCGGCGCCTGCTTCCTGCACTTCGACGAATTCGTCGCTGCTGGCGGCTTCGCCGGCGGCAGTCTTGACGACTTCGTTGCCGGCGCTGGCGCGGCCTTCGAGGATGGCGTCGGCCATGCCGCGGGCGTAGAGCTCGACGGCCTTGGCCGAGTCGTCGTTGCCCGGGATGACGTAGTCGATGCCTTCAGGCGAGTGGTTGGTATCGACCACGCCGATCAGCGGGATGCCCAGCTTCTTGGCTTCGGCGATGGCGATCTTGTGGTAGCCGACGTCGATCACGAAGATCGCGTCCGGCAGGGCCGCCATGTCCTGGATGCCGCCGATGTCCTTCTCGAGCTTGGCGATCTCGCGGGAGAACGTCAGCTGCTCTTTCTTGGACAGGCCTTCCAGACCGGTTTCCTGCTGGGCCTTCAGGTCCTTCAAGCGCTTGATCGAGGTCTTGACCGTCTTGAAGTTGGTCAGCATGCCGCCGAGCCAGCGCTGGTCGACGAAAGGCACGCCGGCGCGCTGCGCTTCGGACGAGACGATCTCACGGGCCTGGCGCTTGGTGCCGACGAACAGGATGGTGCCGCGGTTGGCGGCCAGCTGCTTGGCGAACTTGGCGGCGTCCTGGAAAAGCGGGAGCGACTTTTCCAGGTTGATGATGTGGATCTTGTTGCGATGGCCGAAGATGTACTGCGCCATCTTGGGGTTCCAGAAGCGGGTCTGGTGGCCGAAATGGACACCGGCTTCCAGCATTTCGCGCATGGTCGTGGACATAAGGGTAACTCCGAAGGTTGGGTCTGAAATCCAGTCCTCATTCGCGGCGGGTCGCCGCGACACCTTGAGGTGGACTGGTTTGCGATTTGCCTCACCAGAAAAAGCCCTGCGGGCCCATCCGGCGAAACCCAAAGAGTATAGCATGCCGGGTTGCCTCCGATCGCCCCACCGCCCGCGCGCCCGACTGCCCGCGCCACTCCGAATTCCATAGCACGATGCCGAGACACCGCAAGCCCTCCCCATTCACCGGACCGGGCCTGATTTCATGAACATCGCGATCGTCGGCGCCGGGTTTTCCGGCATCGCCACCGCCTGCGAACTGGCCTCCGACGGCCATGCGGTGACCGTCTTCGAGCGCCGTGCCGCCGCCGCCGAGGAAGCGAGCTTCGGCCATGCCGGCATGGTGGCGCCGGGCTGCGCCTGGGCCCGCCTGGGCAGCGAGGCGATTCCCCTGCGCGAAAGCGGCCTGGTCCCCTCGGGCTGGGCGTGGCACCGCCAGCAACGCGCCGCCCGCGCCGACGGCGAAGGCGACGCCGAGCGCCTGGCGCTGGCCGCCTTCAGCCAGGAGCGCCTGCGCATCGTGGCCGCCGCCCTGGAGCTGCACTACCAGAAGGCCGACGGCGTGCTGGTGCTGGTGCGCACCGAAAAGGACCGCCGCCGCCTGGCCCCCGTTTGGGACCGGCTGCGCGAGGCCGGCCGTGCCGCCAACGAGGCGCCGCCCGAAGCCATCCGCACGCTGGAGCCCGGCCTGAACGCCGATACCGCGCTCAGCGCCGCGGTCCACCTGCCCGGCGACGAGGTCGGCAACTGCCGCCAGTTCGCACTGCTGCTGCGGGCCGAGGCCGAGCGCCACGGCGTCGTCTTCGCCTTCAACACGCCGGTGGCACGGGTGGCCGGCGGCATGCCGCCCACCCTGGCGCTGGAGGGCGAGGCCCGGCCCCGCGCCTTCGATGCCGTCGTGCTCTGCGCCGGCATGGGCGCGCCGGCGCTGCTGCAGGGCCTGGGGCCGCGGCGGCTGCCCTTCGATACGCTGCACGGCTATTCGCTCAGCGCCGCGATCCGCGAGCCGCTGCACGCGCCCTTCAGCGCGGTGGTCGATGCCGCCACCGGCGCCAGCATCGTCCGCCTGGGCGACCGGATCCGGGTGGCCGGCGCCACCCACATCGGCACGATGAACGAATCCCGCCGCCAGACCGCGGTGCAGTCGCTCTACCAGGCACTGCACCGCTGGTTCCCGGGCGCGGCCCGCCTCTCGACCGGCGTGCAGGAGTGGCACGGCGAGCGGCTGGTCCTGCCGGACGAGCGGCCGCTGCTCGGCCCCTCGGGCTCGCCCGGCGTCTGGCTGCACCTGGCCAGCGGCGGCCACGGCTGGACCTTTGCCAGCGGATCGGCCCGGCTGCTGGCCGACGCGATCGGCGGCCAGCCCACCGCCCTGCCGCTGGCGCCCTACTCCATCGCCCGGTTCGACTGAGACCGACCGCGCCGAGAACGACCATGCTCCAGCGCATCCTCCCCGACCGGGCGCATCCGCTCCACGACACCGCCGCCACGCGGCGCATCGAGGCGGCGGCGCTGGCCGGCGCAGCACCGAACGCGCTGATGCAGCGGGCCGGCGCCGCGGTGGCGCGCCTGGCCCGGGCCCTGGCGCCGCATGCGCGCTGCATCTGGATCGCCTGCGGGCCGGGCAACAACGGCGGCGACGGGCTGGAGGCGGCGGTGCAGCTGCGCCGCGCCGGCCGGCCGGTGTGCGTGACGCACTTCGCCGATCCGGCACGGCTGCCGGCCGATGCCCGCACGGCGCTGGAGCGCGCCCGGGCGGCAGGCGTCGATTTCGTACCACCGCCGGCAGCCGGCGCGCTGTCGCCGCAGGACCTCTGCATCGATGCGCTGCTGGGCATCGGCGGCGCGCCCCGGCAGGCCCCGCAGGAAGCCGCCGACACGGCAGCGGCCCACCACGGCGCCCTGCCCACCGGCTGGCTCGACATCGCGCTGGATGCCTTGGCGCACGCCGGCGCGCCGGTGCTGGCCATCGACCTGCCCTCGGGCCTGCAGGCCGACACCGGCGTCTATGCTACGAAAACAATAGCTGCCAGCCGGTGCGGATCGCCGGCTGCAGCCCCTTTTCATGCAGATTTCACCCTGGGCCTGCTGACCCTCAAGCCCGGCCTCTTCACCGCCGAGGGCCGCGACCGGGCCGGCAGCGTCTGGCTCGATACGCTGGACGTGGCTACCGGCACGGGCGCTGATGCCGGGCCGCCCACCGCCTGGCTCTCCGGCCCACCCGGCGCGCCACGCCGCAGCCACGCGTCGCACAAGGGCAGCTTCGGCGACGTGGCGGTGCTGGGCGGCGAAGGCATCGGCTACCGGGGCCGGGGCATGGCGGGCGCGGCGGTGCTGGCCGCCACCGCCGCGCTGCATGCCGGCGCGGGCCGGGTGCTGCTGGCGCTGCTCGACGGCAACGCGGGCTTCGGCCTCGACGTGTCGCAGCCCGAGCTGATGCTGCGCACCCCCGAGGCGCTGGACCTGGGCGACGGCGCCCTCGTCTGCGGCTGCGGCGGCGGGGAAGCCCTGCGCGGCCACCTGCCCCGTGTGCTGGACGAGGCCGCGCGGCTCGTGCTGGATGCCGACGCCCTGAACCTGGTCGCCGCCGACGCCGGCCTGCAGCAGCGCCTGGCGCGGCGCGCGGCGGCCGGCCACGCGACCGTGCTGACGCCGCATCCGCTGGAAGCCGCGCGCCTGCTGGGCACCGACACCCAGGCCGTGCAGGCCGACCGGCTCGCGGCCGCGCGCCGCCTGGCGGAGCGCTTCGGCTGCGCGGTGGTGGTGAAAGGCTCGGGCAGCATCGTCGCCGCGCCGGGGCGGCTGCCCCGGATCAACCCCACCGGCAACGGGCGCCTGGCCACCGCCGGCACCGGCGATGTGCTGGCCGGGATGGTGGGCGCGCGGCTGGCGGCGGGGCTGGAGGGGTTCGATGCGGCGGCAGACGCCGTCTACACCCACGGCGCGCTGGCCGACGGCTGGCCGGCGCACCGGCCGCTGACGGCCGGGGCGCTGGCGCGGCGGCACGCGCAGTACGTCTAGCCGCGCCCTGCGAACGGCATCTTGGTCGCCATCACCGTGTGGAACATCACGTTGGCCTCCAGCGGCAGGTTGGCCATGTAGCGCACCGATTCGCCGACGATCGCCACGTCGATCAGCGGCTCGGCGGCCGTGGTGCCGTTGGCCTGCAGCACGCCGCGGGCCATGCGCTCGGCCAGGCCGGTGAGCGCGTTGCCGACGTCGATCTGGCCCACCGCGATATCGTGCACCCGGCCGTCGAGCGCGGCCGTCTTGGTCAGGCCCGACACGCCGTGCTTGGTCGCGGTGTAGGCGATGGAATGCGGCCGCGGCGTGGTGGCCGAGATAGATCCGTTGTTGATGATGCGGCCGCCCCGCGGGCTCTGGTCCTTCATCGTGCGGAAGGCTTCGCGCAGGCACAGGAACATGCCGGTGAGGTTGACGTCGACCACCTCCTGCCAGCGCTCCAGGCTCAGGTCTTCGATCGGGCTGGTGGCGCTGATGCCGGCGTTGTTGAACAGCAGGTCGACCCGGCCGAAGCGCCGCACCGCCGCCCGGAACAGGGCGGCGACCGCCGCCTCGTCGCCCACGTCGGTCGGCACCGCCAGCACCTGCGCGGCGTCTTGCGCCAGTGCGGCCACCTCGGCCAGCGGCTCGGGCCGGCGGCCGGCCAGCACGACGCGCCAGCCGTCGTCGAGCAGGGCGAGCGCGGCCGCGCGGCCGATGCCGGTGCCCGCGCCGGTGACGATGGCGACGCCGCGTTCGCCGCGCTGGTTGGAAGAAGCTGTCATGGTGTCTCCTGATGGTTATGGGAAAGGAACGGCTTCGCCGGCACGCCTTTGGCGGCATGCGGCGGGATCTGTGAGGATGGCGGCAGAGCGCGGTCCGCGCGGCCGGCCCGGCAGATGGGAGCGAACCCCGCCACCGCGGCAGGCCGTTCCGGCGAACGGCCCGCGCCCTGTGGGGCCCGATGCTGCGGCGCGGCGCGGCGGCTCAGCGGCTCAGCGGCGCGGCTTGCGGGCCTTCGGCTTGCCCTTGGCCAGCGCGCCCTTGACCGACGCCTTCAGCGACTGGATCGGCGACCGTGCGGGCGGGGGCGACAGCGCGGAGTCTTCCGCCCGGGCACCGCGGTTCTTGCGGGGACGGGCGGAGCGGCTGTCGGAGGCGCCGCCGGCGGCGGCGTCGGGCTCGCGACCGCCCTTGTCGCGCATCGCGCGGGACACCAGGTCCTCGCCTTCGCGCACCAGGCGGAAGTCGATCTTGCGGCCGTCGAGGTCGACCCGGCTCACCTGCACCCGCAGGCGGGAGCCGACAGCGTAGCGGATGCCGGTGCGCTCGCCGCGCAGCTCCTGGCGCGCCTCGTCGAAGCGGAAGTACTCGCCGCCCAACTCGGTGATGTGGACCAGCCCTTCGACGTACATCGCATCGAGCGTGACGAAGATGCCGAAGCTGGTGCAGGCGGTGACGACGCCGCCGTACTCCTCGCCCAGGTGCTCGCGCATGTACTTGCACTTGAGCCAGGCCTCGACGTCGCGGCTGGCCTCGTCGGCGCGGCGCTCGTTGGCGCTGCAGTGGAGGCCGGCGGCCTGCCAGGCCTGCATCGCCTCGGGGCTGGCGACGACTTTCATCGGCTTCTGCTCGGGCGCCTTCACCCGCTGCGCCAGGCGCTTGGCCAGCTTGGCATGCGCCTCGCCGGGCGTCGGCAGGCCGGGCAGCTGGTAGGTGGTCTTGCCCAAAATCGCCTTGATCACCCGGTGCACCAGCAGATCGGGGTAGCGCCGGATCGGGCTGGTGAAGTGGGTGTAGGCCTCGTACGCCAGACCGAAGTGGCCGCTGTTGAACGGCGTGTAGATCGCCTGCTGCATCGAGCGCAGCAGCATGGTGTGGATCTGCTGGGCGTCGGGCCGGTCCTTGGTGGCCTGGGCGATGGCCTGGAACTCGCCGGGCACCGGATCGTCGCCGATGGTGATGCCGACGCCCATCGCCTTCAGGTAGTTGCGCAGGATCTCCTTCTTCTCGGGCGTCGGGCCTTCGTGCACCCGGTAGAGGCCGGGCTGGTTGCCCTGCAGGATGAAGTCGGCGCTGCAGACGTTGGCGGCGAGCATCGCCTCTTCGATCAGGCGGTGGGCCTCGTTGCGGGTGCGCGGCACGATCTTCTCTATGCGGCCGTTCTCGTCGCAGACGATCTGCGTCTCGGTGGTCTCGAAATCGACCGCGCCGCGCACGCCGCGGGCGCCCAGCAACGCGCGGTAGACGTCCGACAGGTTCAGCAGGTCCTCGACCCGGTCCTTGCGCTTGGCCGCCTCGGGGCCGCGGGTGTTCGACAGGATCGCCGCCACCTCGGTGTAGGTGAAGCGCGCATGGCTGAACATCACCGCCGGATAGAACTGGTAGGCGTGCACTTCGCCCTTGGCGGTCACCAGCATGTCGCAGACCATGCACAGCCGCTCGACCTCGGGGTTGAGCGAGCACAGGCCGTTCGACAGCTTCTCCGGCAGCATCGGGATCACCCGGCGCGGGAAGTAGACGCTGGTGGCGCGGTCGTAGGCGTCGATGTCGATCGCGTTGCCGGTGTGCACGTAGTGGCTCACGTCGGCGATCGCGACCAGCAGGCGCCAGCCGTTGGCGCGGCCGATCTTGGCCGGCTCGCAGTACACCGCGTCGTCGAAGTCGCGGGCGTCCTCGCCGTCGATCGTGACCAGGGGCACGTCGCGCAGGTCGACCCGGTTGCGGTGGTCCTGCGGCCGCACCTTGTCGGGCAGGGCCTTGGCCGCCGCCAGGCATGCGTCCGAGAACTCGTGCGGCACGCCGTACTTGCGCACCGCGATCTCGATCTCCATGCCCGGATCGTCCACCTCGCCCAGCACCTCGACCACGCGGCCGACCGGCTGGCCGTACAGCGCCGGCAATTCGGTCAGCTCGACCACCACCACCTGGCCCGGCTTGGCGACGCCGGTCGCGCCCTTGGGGATCAGGATGTCCTGGCCGTAGCGCTTGTCTTCGGGCGCCACCAGCCAGACGCCGCTCTCCTGCAGCAGCCGGCCGATCAGCGGCTGCGGCGGACGCTCGACGATCTCCAGCACCCGGCCCTCGGGCCGGCCCTTGCGGTCGTGCCGCACGATGCGGGCCTTGACCCGGTCCTTGTGCAGCACCGCGCGCATCTCGTTCGAGGGCAGGAACACGTCCGATTGGCCGTCGTCGCGCAGCAGGAAACCATGGCCGTCACGGTGTCCCTGGACGGTCGCGATAAATTCTTCCAACAAGTTTTTTTGTTCGCTCATTTTTCTGTATATAATCGTGTTTTTCCTGAAATGCCCAGGTGGCGGAATTGGTAGACGCACTAGTTTCAGGTACTAGCGAGTAACATCGTGGAGGTTCGAGTCCTCTCCTGGGCACCAAGTTTGATAGTAGCCAAACGGCTGCAGTTTTCGAAAAGCCGCTGAAGTTTCTTCAGCGGCTTTTTTCTTGCCCGAACGCCTTGCGCTGCCGAGCAGATCGCCGCAGCAGCACGCCGCGGCGGGCACCGGCGCATGGCACGCCGCGGGGTGCGGAATCGCCATGCGCCGGGCGGGTCCCGTCATACGGGCTGGGCCACCAGGTCGTGTCCGTCGGTGCCGACGATGCGGGCCCGGGTGAACTCGCCCACCTTCAGCGTCTTGCTGATCTTCTCCGGCGGCAGGAGCCGCACGGTGCCGTCGATCTCGGGCGCATCCGCATAGCTGCGGCCCACCCCGCCCTTGCGGCCCATCGCCGGCGCCGAATCGACCAGCACCTGCATCGTGGCGCCGACCCGCTTCTGCAGCTTGGCGGCCGACACCTCTTCGGCCACCGCCATGAAGCGGGCGCGGCGCTCTTCGCGCTCTTCGATGGGCAGCATGCCGGGGATGTCGTTGGCGGTGGCGCCGGTCACCGCGCTGTAGGCGAAGCAGCCGGCACGGTCGATCTGCGCCTCGCGCACGAAATCGAGCAGGTGCTGGAACTCGGCCTCGGTCTCGCCGGGGAAGCCGGCGATGAAGGTGCTGCGCACCACGATCTCGGGGCAGGCGGCGCGCCAGCGCTCGATCCGCTCGAGGTTGCGCTCGCCGCTGGCGGGCCGCTTCATGCGGCGCAGCACGTCGGGGTGGCTGTGCTGGAACGGCACGTCGAGGTAAGGCAAGGCCAGGCCCTGCGCCATCAGCGGCACCACCTCGTCGACGCTCGGGTACGGGTACACGTAGTGCAGCCGGACCCAGGCACCGTAGGGCTCGGCCATCTCGCCCAGCGCCTGCACCAGTTCCAGCATCCGGGTCTTGACCGGGCGGCCGTCGAAGAAGCCTGTGCGGTACTTCACGTCGACGCCGTAGGCCGAGGTGTCCTGGCTGATCACCAGCAGCTCTTTCACGCCGCCCTCGAACAGCGCGCGGGCCTCCTTCAGCACGTCGCCGATCGGCCGCGACACCAGGTCGCCGCGCATCGACGGGATGATGCAGAAGGTGCAGCGGTGGTTGCAGCCCTCGCTGATCTTGAGGTAGGCGTAGTGCTTGGGGGTGAGCTTGATGCCCGCCACGCCGAAGCTGTCGGGCACCAGGTCGATGAACGGGTCGTGCGGCTTGGGCAGGTTCAGGTGCACCGCGTCCATCACCTCCTGCGTGGCATGGGGGCCGGTGACGGCCAGCACGCTCGGGTGCATCTGCCGCACCATGTTGCCGCCACCGTCGCCGGCGCGGGCGCCCAGGCAGCCGGTGACGATCACCTTGCCGTTGGCGGCCAGCGCCTCGCCGATGGTGTCGAGGCTTTCGCGCACCGCGTCGTCGATGAAGCCGCAGGTGTTGACGATCACCAGGTCGGCGCCCTCGAAGGTCTTGGAGGTCTGGTAACCCTCGGCACTCAGCTGGGTGAGGATCAGCTCGGAATCGGTCAGCGCCTTGGGGCAACCCAGGCTGACGAAGCCGACGCGGGGCGCGCCGGTAGGGATGGTGGGGGGTGGGGAGAGGACTTCGCTCATCCCGGTATTGTCGGCGTTCCGGGCCGGCGGCCCCTGCGGCGGGGCAAATTCAACGTTTCAGGCCCAGCGCGTCGAACATCTGCTCGGTCTGCTTCTGCATCTGTTCCTGCATCTGCAGGAAGGTGTTCTTCGACTGCTCGGCGTAGTTGCTCATCATGCCCTGGGTCAGCGGCGACTGGGTGTTGAGGAACTGGGTCCACATCGCCGGCGTCAGGCCCTTCGACTGCTCGGCCAGCTTGGCCTGGATGTCGGTGAAGGCCTGCACGTTCTTCTCGAGGTAGACGCCCATGAAGCCCTGCATCGCGTGGCCGTAGAAGCGGATGATGTTGGCGAGCACCGCCTCGCTGAACATCGGCGCGCCGCCGGCCTCTTCCTCCAGGATGATCTGCAGCAGGATGCTGCGGGTCAGGTCCTCGCCGGTCTTGGCGTCGCGCACCGAGAACACCGCGCGCTCCAGCACCAGCCGCCGCACCTCGGTCAGCGTGATGTAGCTGGAGGTCTCGGTGTCGTAGAGCCGGCGGTTGGGGTACTTCTTGATGACCCGCGCCGCACCGCCTTCGGGCTTCGGTCCTGCGATTTTCTTGCTCTGCACTGCGTGACTCCTAATGGACGGGGTTCCACGCACGGTCCTCCCTTGCGTGCAGACCATTCTAGAGATGCACGGTGCCGGCCTTTCCCTAGATTAACCCTGATGCACGGGGCGCCGGGCCGGCCCGTGGCGGGGCCCGTCCGGCCCCGCGCTCCACAATACCACTCCGCGCCGCGCTTCCCAGGTACCGCCCTCTCCCATGCTCGCCCTTCTCACCAGCTTTTCGTGGCAGGAACTCCGCCACCAGCCGCTGCGCCACCTGGCGGCGCTGGCCGCGGTGATGCTGGGCGTGGCGCTCGCCTTCGCGGTGCACCTGATCAACGCCTCGGCCCTCGACGAGTTCTCGCAGGCGGTGCGCGCCGTCGACGGCCGGCCCGACCTGGAACTGCGCGCGGCGCAGGAGACGTTCGACGACGGTGTCTTCGGCACCGTGGCCCGCCGGCCCGAGGTGGCGGTCGCCAACCCGGTGCTGGAGACGGGCACCTTCGGGCAGCACGGCGCGTCGCCCCGGGTCGCGATCCGGGTGCTGGGGGTGGATGCGCTGGCCGCGGTGCGGTCGGCGCCGGCGCTGGCCCCGTCGCCGATGGCCGGCGCCGACCGGCTGGCGCTCTTCCTGCCCGACACGGTGTTCCTCAACCCCGCAGCGCTGCAGGCCCTGGGCCTGGCCGCTTCCCCCGCCGGCACCGTCCTGATGCTGCAGAGCGGCCTGCAGATGCGGCCGGTGCGCCTGGCCGGCACGGTGGCGGCGCAGGGCGGGCCGGTCGCGGTGATGGACATCGCGGCGGCGCAGGCGCTGTTCGCGCAGCCCGGGCGGCTCTCGCGGATCGAGCTGCGGCTGGCGCCGGGCACGCCGCGCGACGCCCTCGCCACCGCCCTGGCCGCGACCCCCGGCTGGCCCGCCGGCCTGCAGGCCGAAGCGCCCGGCGACGCCGAGGCGCGCATCGGCAACCTGTCACGGGCCTACCGGGTCAACCTGACGGTGCTGGCGCTGATCGCCCTGTTCACCGGCGCCTTCCTGGTCTTCTCGGTGCTGGCGCTGGGCGTGGCCAAGCGGGCGCCGCAGTTCGCGCTGCTGGGCGTGCTGGGCATGACGCCGCGTGGCCGGCGCGGGCTGGTGCTGGCCGAATCGCTGGCGCTGGGCCTGGCCGGCAGCGCGGCGGGCCTGGCACTGGGCACCGGCCTGGCGACGGCGGCCCTGCGGCTGCTGGGGGGCGACCTGGGCGGCGGCTACTTCGCCGGCGTGGCGCCGCAGCTGCATGTCAGCGGCTGGGCCGCGGCGGCCTACGGCGGCCTGGGCGTGGCGGCGGCGCTGGCCGGCGGCTGGTGGCCGGCGCGGGCGGCCGAGCGGCTGCCGCCGGCGCAGACGCTCAAGGGCCTGGGCGTGCAGGCCTCCGGCGGGCCGCCCGCCGCGGTGCCGCTGGCGATGGCGGGCCTGGGCGTGGCGCTGGCCTTCGCGCCGCCGGTCGCGGGGATTCCGCTGGCGGCGTATGTCTCGGTCGGCATGCTGCTGGTGGGCGGCATCACCGCCCTGCCCTGGCTGATCGGGCTGCTGCTCGACCGGCTGCAGCCGCTGGCCGCGCGCCGGTTGCTGCCGCTGCTGGCGCTGGAGCGCGCCCGGCGGATGCGCGGCGGCGCGGCGGTGGCCGTCAGCGGGGTGGTCGCCTCGCTGGCGCTGGCGGTGGCGCTCACGGTGATGGTCGCCAGCTTCCGCGGATCGGTCACCCAGTGGCTCGACGCGGTGCTGCCGGCCGATCTGTACCTGCGCAGCCCCGGCAGCGGCGGATCGGCCGACGCGGCCGCCCTGCCGCCCGACTTCGTGCAGGCGGTGGCCGCGCTGCCCGGCGTGGCCCGACTGGAGCCGCAGCGCATCCGCCGGCTGCTGCTGGAGCCGGCCCGGCCGCCGGTGGCGCTGATCGCCCGGCCGCTGCGCACCGCCGATGGCGGCGTCACCGGCTCCCTGCCGCTGCGCGACGCGGCGCTGCCGGTGCCGGCCGGCCGCATCGGCATCTATGTCAGCGAGGCGATGGTCGACCTGTACGGCGCACGGCCCGGCGGCGACTTCGTGCCACTGGAAAGCGCGTTTTCACAACAAAACGATGCTGCAGTCGGTACGGAACGTCGGCCTCCAACTACGTTTTTCATAGCAGGCGTCTGGCGCGACTACGTGCGGCAGTTCGGCGCGATCGCGATCGACACCGCCGACTACCAGCGGCTGACCGGCGACCGGCGGGCCAACGACCTGGCGCTGTGGCTGGCGCCCGGGGCCGACGAGGCGGCGCTGCAGGCGCGCATCCGCGCCCTGGCCGGCGACGCCGGAATGCAGCCGCCGGCCGGGCCCGGCGGCGGTGGAAGCGACGGCACCGCGCTGGAGTTCAACTCCGCCGGCACGATCCGGGCCGCCTCGTTGCGCATCTTCGACCGCAGCTTCGCGGTCACCTACTGGCTGCAGGCGGTGGCGATCGGCATCGGCCTGTTCGGCGTGGCGGCCAGCTTCGGCGCCCAGGTGTTCGCCCGGCGCAAGGAGTTCGGGCTGCTCGCCCACCTGGGCCTGACCCGGCGGCAGGTGCTGGCGGTGGTCGCCGGCGAGGGTGCGGCCTGGACGGCGGTGGGCGCGGTGGCCGGCACCGCGCTGGGGCTGGCGGTATCGGTGGTGCTGGTGCATGTGGTCAACCCGCAGAGCTTCCACTGGACGATGGACCTGCAGGTGCCCTGGATGCGCCTGCTGGCGCTGGCCGGCGCGGTGCTGGCGGCGGGCACCGTCACCGCGCGGCTGGCGGGCGCGGCGGCGGCGGGCCGGGACGCGGTGATGGCGGTGAAGGAGGACTGGTGATGGACGGTGCATTCGACCGGCGGAGCGGCGCGGGCCTGTCGCGCCGCGCCTGGCTGGCCCTGGCCGGCGGTGCCGCGGCTGTCCCGGGTGCGGTGCAGGCGCTGCCGCCCGCCGCGCTGGCGTTTCCGCGCGACCTGGGCAGCCACCACGACTTCCACACCGAGTGGTGGTACGCCACCGGCCACGCCCGCAGCGGCGGACGCGCCTTCGGCTTCCAGGTCACCTTCTTCCGCCGCAGGGTGGTGGAGGCCGAGGCCCTCGCCTCGCGCTTCGCCGCGCGGCAGCTGCTCTTCGCCCATGCCGCCCTCACCGACCTGCAGGGCCGTCGGCAACTACACGACCAGCGCATCGCCCGGTGGTCGGGCCGGCCGGCGGGCGACGCCGGCAGCGCCGACACCGCCGATGCCAGCGCCGCCGACACCGCGGTGCGGATGGGCGACTGGTCGCTGGTGCGGGAGCCCGCGGCCCCGGGCGGCGGCTACCGGGCGAAGGTGGCGGCCGAGGGCTTCTCGCTCGACCTGACCCTGCGCGAGACCCAGCCGCTGCTGCTGCAGGGCGACCGGGGCCTGTCGCGCAAGGGCCCCGAGGCCGCGCAGGCGAGCTACTACTACAGCGTGCCGCAGCTCGCGGTGGCCGGTACCGTCGGCCTGGGCCGCGAGCGCTTCGTGCTGGACGCACCCACCGCCCGCAGCGGCGCGGCCTGGCTCGACCACGAATGGAGCCAGGCGCTGATGCACCCCGACGCGGTGGGCTGGGACTGGATCGGCATCAACCTGTTCGACGGCGCCGCCCTCACCGCCTTCCATCTGCGGCGGGCCGACGGCAGCACGCTGTGGGCGGGCGGGTCGTTCCGCTCCGCCGGCGGCGCAGCGCGCAGCTTCGATGCGCAGGCGGTGCGCTTCACCGCCGGCCGCCTCTGGCGCAGCCCGCGCACCGCGGCGGCCTACCCGGTCGAATGGGCCATCGACACGCCCGCCGGGCGCTACACCCTGCAGGCGCTGCTCGACGACCAGGAGCTCGACAGCCGGGGCTCCACCGGCGCGGTGTACTGGGAGGGTGTGTCGGAACTGCGCGATGCCGCCGGCACGGCGGTGGGCCGCGGCTACCTGGAGATGACCGGCTACGTCGCGCAACTGCGGCTCTAGCCCGCCGCCGCTGCGGCCCGGCCCGCGGCGGCGCGGCAGCCGCTACGCCGCCGGCCGTGGCCGCTTGCGCCGGCCCAGCAGCGCGATGATCTCGCCCATCACGCCGCGCCGGAAGGCCAGCACGCAGACGACGAAGATCAGGCCGGTCACCATCGTCACCGACTCGCCCAGCGTGTTGAACCATTCGACCCCGGTGAGCTGCGCCAGCGCATGGCCCAGTTCGCCGATCTTGTTCTCCAGCAGCACGACGATCGAGGCGCCCACCATCGGCCCCGACAGCGTGCCCAGCCCGCCCACCAGCGTCATCAGGATCACCTGGCCCGAGGCCGTCCAGTGCACGTCCGACAGCGTGGCGAAGCCCAGCACCAGCGTCTTGAGCGAGCCGGCCAGGCCGGTCAGCGCGGCCGACAGCACGAAGGCCAGCAGCTTGAAGCGGTGGGTGTCGTAGCCGAGCGAGGTGGCGCGCGGCTCGTTCTCCTTGATGCCCTTCAACACCTGGCCGAAGGGCGAATGGATGGTGCGGACGATGAGGGCGAAGGCACCCACCACCACCACCAGGGTCACGTAGTACATCACCCGGTCGTCCGACAGGTCGAGCAGGCCGAAGAGCTTGCCGCGCGGCACGCCCTGCAGGCCGTCCTCGCCACCGGTGAACTTGGCCTGCAGCGCGACGAAGTACAGCATCTGCGCCAGCGCCAGCGTGATCATCGCGAAGTAGATGCCCTGCCGGCGGATCGCCAGCACGCCGACGATCCAGCCCAGCGCCGCGCCGGTCAGCGTGCCCATCAGCAGGCCCACTTCGGGGGTGAAGCCCCAGGCCTTCATCGCATAGCCGGCCACGTAGGCCGATCCGCCCAGGAAAGCCGCATGGCCGAACGACAGCAGGCCGGTGAAGCCCAGCAGCAAATTGAACGCGGAGGCGAAGAGCGCGAAGCACATCAGCTTCATCACGAACACCGGATAGGCGCCCACGAACGGCGCCACGATCAGGGCGACCAGCAGCAGCGCGTAGACGACGAGGGTCAGTTTTTTCATGGGTGCCACGGGCGAGAGAGAGGGCTGGCCCGGTGGCCGGCGGCGATGCGGCGGGGCGTGCGCAGGGATGTCATCGTCAGGTCTCCTTGCCGAACAGCCCGGCCGGCCGGACCAGCAGCACCACCACCATGATGAGGAACACCACGGTGGACGACGCCTCGGGGTAGAACACCTTGGTCAATCCCTCGACGACGCCCAGGCCCAGGCCGGTGAGGATCGAGCCCATGATCGAGCCCATGCCGCCGATCACCACCACCGCGAACACCACGATGATCAGGTTCTGCCCCATCAGCGGCGTGACCTGGATCACCGGCGCCGCCAGCACGCCGGCGAAGGCCGCCAGCGCCACGCCGAAGCCGTAGGTGAGCGTGACCATCAGCGGCACGTTGATGCCGAAGGCCTCGACCAGCCGCGGGTTCTCGGTGCCGGCCCGCAGGTAGGCGCCGAGCCGGGTCTTCTCGATCAGGTACCAGGTGGCGAAGCACACCGCCAGCGACGCCACCACCACCCAGGCCCGGTAGTTGGGCAGCATCATGAAGCCGACGTCGGTGGCGCCTTCCAGCAGCTCGGGCGTGTCGTAGCCCAGGCCCGAGACGCCGTAGACCGAGCGGAAGGCGCCCTCGATCAGCAGCGTCAGGCCCAGCGTCAGCAGCAGGCCGTACAGATGGTCCAGCTTGTAGATCCAGCGCAGCAGCAGCCGCTCGATCAGCATCCCGAAGACGCCGACGATGACCGGCGCCGCCACCAGCATCACCCAGTAGCCGATGCCGAAGTAGTTCATCGCCATCCACGACAGGAGCGCGCCCATCATGAAGAGCGCGCCGTGCGCGAAGTTGATCACGTTGAGCAGGCCGAAGATCACGGCCAGGCCCAGGCTCAGGATCGCGTAGAACGATCCGTTGACCAGGCCGAGCAGCAACTGGCTCATCAGCGCGGGGAGCGATATGTGCATGGGGGCGGCGGTCGGCGGGTTGTCAGGTGGCGAGGCCGCGGACAGCGCCGCGGCGGATGCGCATTACTTCCACAGGGCGCACTTGGACTCTTCCTTGGTGGTGAAGACGTCCTCGCCTTTCAGCGTGGCCACCACCTTCAGGTAGTCCCACGGCTTCTTGGATTCGGCCGGTGCCTTGGCCTCGACCAGGTACATGTCGTGGATAAAGCTGCCGTCGGCGCGGATCTGGCCCTTGCCGTAGAAGTCGTCGATCTTCATGCTCTTCAGCTGGGCCATGACCTTGTCGGAATCGGTGGTCTTGGCCGCCTCGACCGCCTTCAGGTAGTTCATCGTGGCCGAATAGTCGGCGGCCTGCACGTCGGTCGGCATGCGCTTGGTCTTCTCGAAGAAGCGGTTGGCGAACTTGCGGGTGTCGTCGTTCAGATCCCAGTACCAGCTGGTGGTGTGCAGCAGGCCTTCGGTGTTCTTCAGGCCCAGGCTGTGGATGTCCGACAGGAACACCAGCAGGCCGGCGGTCTTCATCGTCTTGTTGATGCCGAACTCGCGCGCCGCCTTGATCGCGTTGATCGTGTCGCCGCCGGCGTTGGCCAGCCCCAGGATCTGCGCCTTGGAGTTCTGCGCCTGCAGCAGGAAGGACGAGAAATCCGACGCGTTGAGCGGATGGCGCACCGCACCCACCACCGAGCCGCCCTTCTCCTTCACCACCTTGGTGGTGTCGGTCTCCAGCGCCTGGCCGAAGGCGTAGTCGGCCGTCAGGAAGAACCAGCTCTTGCCGCCCTTGGCCACCACCGCGGCGCCGGTGCCCTTGGCCAGCGCCACCGTGTCGTAGGCGTAGTGGATGGTGTAGGGGCTGCACTGCTCGTTGGTGAGTGCCGAGGTGCCGGCGCCGTTGTTGAAGTAGACGCGCTTCTTCTCGGACGCGACCTTGGCCGTGGCCAGCGCGGTGCCCGAGTTGGTGCCGCCGAAGATCATCGTGGCGCCGGCGGTGTCGATCCACTCGCGGGCCTTGGAGGCGGCGATGTCGGCCTTGTTCTGGTGGTCGGCGCTCATCAGCTCGATCGGCTGGCCCAGCGCCTTGCCGCCGAAGTCGTCGATCGCCATCTGGATGGCGACCACGCCGTTCTTGCCCTCGACGTCGGCGTAGAGGCTCGACATGTCGGTGATGAAGCCGATCTTCACTTTTTCCTGCGCATGCGCGGCCTGCGATGCGAGGCCCAGGGCGGCCAGGGTGAGGGTGAGTGCGGTCAGGCGGAATGGCATGGTGGTGTCTCCTGTTGGTATGGGGTCGGTCGTCGTACGGGGAAAGCGGTCGCGGCGGGTCGGACGTCGTGGCGGAGGCTGCAGGCGCCGGCTAGACGTTCAGCAGCTCGTGCAGTGCGGGCATCCGCTCTTCCAGCTGGTCGGCCACGAACTGCAGCGCGATGCGGCCGTGCTCCATCACGTAGAAGCGGTCGGCCAGCGGCGCGGCGAAGCGGAAGTTCTGCTCCACCATCACGATGGTGTAGCCCTTGCCGCGCAGCGTGACGATCATCCGGGCCAGGGCCTGCACGATCACCGGTGCCAGGCCTTCGGAAATCTCGTCGAGCAGCAGCAGCCGCGCGCCGGTGCGCAGGATGCGGGCGACGGCCAGCATCTGCTGCTCGCCGCCGGAGAGCCGGGTGCCGGGGCTGTGGCGCCGCTCGGCCAGGTTGGGGAACATCGCGTAGATCTCTTCGAGCGACATGCCCGCGTCGGCGCCCTTGAGGACCGGCGGCAGCAGCAGATTCTCTTCGCAGGTCAGGCTCGCGAAGATGCCGCGCTCCTCGGGGCAGTAGCCGATGCCGCAGTGGGCGATGCGGTGGGTGGGCATCTCCAGCGTCTCGACGCCGTTGACCTTCACCGAGCCGGTGCGCCGGCCGGTCAGGCCCAGGATGGCGCGCAGCGTGGTGGTGCGGCCCGCGCCGTTGCGGCCGAGCAGCGTCACCACCTCGCCCGGTCGCACCAGCATGTCGACGCCGTGCAGCACATGCGATTCGCCGTACCAGGCCTCGAGGTTGTGGATCTCCAGCGCCGGCACCGGGTCGTGCGGATCGTGCGATGCGACCATCATGCGTGCGCCCCTTGCAGTTCGCCATCGGTGGTGCCCATGTAGGCCTCCATCACCTGCGGGTTGCGCGACACCTCGGCGTACGGCCCTTCGGCCAGCACCGCGCCGCGCTGCAGCACCGTGATCGTGTCGGCGATGGTGGAGACGACGTTCATGTTGTGTTCCACCATCAGCACGGTGCGGCCCACCGCCACCTGCTGGATCAGCCGGGTGACCCGGTCGACGTCCTCGTGGCCCATGCCCTGGGTGGGCTCGTCGAGCAGCATCAGCTCGGGCTCCATCGCGAGGGTGGTGGCGATCTCCAGCGCCCGCTTGCGGCCGTAGGCCAGGTTGACCGTTTCCTCGTACGCCATGTCGCGCAGGCCGACCTCGTCGAGCAGCTCCAGCGCCCGGGCATCGAGCTGGCGCAGGGATTTCTCGCTGCGCCAGAAATGGAACGAGGTGCCGAGGCGCCGCTGCAGGCCGAGCCGCACGTTCTCCAGCAAGGTGAGATGCGGAAACACGGCCGATATCTGGAACGAGCGGATGATCCCGCGCCGCGCGATCTGCGCCGGCCGCTCGCGGGTGATGTCGACCCCGTTGTAGACGATGGTGCCGGAGGTCGGCTCCAGGAACTTGGTGAGCAGGTTGAAGCAGGTGGTCTTGCCCGCGCCGTTGGGCCCGATCAGCGCATGGATCGTGCCGCGCCGGACCGACAGATCGACATCGTTCACCGCGGTGAAGCCGCGGAACTGCTTGTTGAGCTTGCGCGTCTGCAGGATCAAGTCGTCGTTCATGCGGCCGGTGTCTCCCTGTTTTTTGCGCCGCGGCGGTGCGCTGCAGCGCAGCAGAACCGGTGCGGCGATTCGTGCGGCCATCGTACGAAGCGCATGGGGCCTCCGGTATTGGGACAAGTGCCTATGCGTGCACCGCAGCATGGGGCGCGCGGGCGCCGGCGGGCGGGCAGTGCGAACGTCCTGCATACCCACACAGGCGGTAGGCCAACGCCTACGGTTTCCGAAGCGCGGCTCCTATGCGTTTCGGAAATATCGACATTACATTTCTTCCACGGCACGACAAGGACCCGCACCGAATCGCAGGAAACGGTGCAGGCGTCCAAGGGATCGGGCCCAACATCAAAAGGAGGTTCGCATGAACAACGACCGCATCGAAGGCAACTGGAAACAGTTCAAGGGCAAGGTGAAGGAGCAGTGGGGCAAGCTGACCGACGACGACCTCGACGTCATCGAAGGCAAGCGCGACCAACTGCTCGGCCGGCTGCAAGAGCGCCACGGTTTGAACAAGGACGAAGCCGAACGCCAGGTGACCGAATGGCACGGCAAGAATCCAGACTTCTTTTTCGAGAAGTCCGTCTGAGCCTCCCGAGACTTTCTCTACAACAACCAATCAAACATCACTTCCCGAGGGTAGAACCATGAAAAAAGCACTTATCGCCATCGCCGCCGCATCCCTGTGCGCCTTCAGCTTCAGCGCCAGCGCCATGACCAAGGAAGAGCACAGCGCTGCCAAGTCGCAGATCGATGCCACCTACAAGACCGACAAGTCGGCCTGCGACGCGATGCAGAAGAACGCCAAGGACATCTGCATGGCGGAAGCCAAGGGCAAGGACAAGGTCGCCAAGGCCGAACTCGAAGCCCAGTACAAGCCGAGCGCCAGCCACGACAAGAAGATCCGCGATGCCAAGGCCGAAGCCGCCTACGACGTCGCCAAGGAAAAGTGCGACGACCAGACCGGCAACGCCAAGGACGTCTGCGTGAAGGATGCCAAGGCAGCCCGCACCGCCGCCAAGGCCGACGCCAAGGTCAGCAAGGCCGCCAGCGAAGCCCGCACCGGCGACGCATCGCCAGCCAAGGTCACCGAAGCCCGCAAGGACGCCGCCGAAGACAAGACCGATGCCAACTACGCCGCCGCCAAGGAGCGTTGCGACGCGATGTCGGGCAATGCCAAGGACGCATGCCAGGCCGACGTGAAGGCCAAGTTCGGCAAGTAAGCACACTGGATACCGTCACACGGCCTGAACAGGTCTGACGACAATCTCCCCCCAGTTCGGGCGATCGGGAATCACCTTCCCCTTCGCCCGTTTTTTCGTCCGCCGCCGGCAGCAGGCTGCACCGTGCCGCGACCGAGGAGTCCGTTTGTGAGCAGTGAACATCACCTGTCTGGCCCGCGCGGGGCCGCTGGATCTTCGGCCGAGGCGCGGGCCGTGTGGCAGGCGCGCTTCGCCGAGGTACGGTCCCACACCACCCAGTTGGCGGGCCGGCTGTCGCCCGAAGACCAGTGCGTGCAGTCGATGCCCGATGCGAGCCCGGCCAAGTGGCACCTGGCCCACACCACCTGGTTCTTCGAGACGGTGGTGCTGCCCGCGGCAGTGCCCGACCACGCGCCGTTCGATCCCGTTTTTTCCTACCTCTTCAACTCGTACTACGAAGCGCTGGGCCCACGCCACCCGCGCCCCCAGCGCGGCCTGATCACCCGGCCGTCGATCGACGAGGTGCGGGCCTACCGCATCCATGTCGATGCCGCCATCGACCGCATGCTGCAGGAATGCGACGACGCGGCCTGGGCCCGCATGCTCCCCGCGCTGGAACTGGGCCTGCACCACGAGCAGCAGCACCAGGAACTGCTCCTGACCGATGTGCTGCATCTGCTGTCGTGCAACCCGGTGCTGCCCGCCTACGAGCGGGCCGCCGCACCGGCGCTGCGGCTGGCGACGCCGCCGTCCCCGGTGCAATGGATCGAACGGGCGGGCGGGCTGGCCGAGATCGGCCATGCCACCCACGGCGCCGCCGCCTTCGCTTTCGACAACGAAAGCCCGCGCCACCAGGTGCTGCTGCATCCCCATGCGCTGGCCGACCGGCTGGTGACCTGCGGCGACTATGCCCGCTTCGTCGAGGACGGCGGCTACCGCCGGCCCGAGCTGTGGCTGTCGGACGGATGGGCCTGCGTGAAGGCCCAGGGCTGGCAGGCACCGGCCTACTGGCTGGCGGCCGACGACCCGCGCCTGGCGCTGGCCGGCCAGACACCGCAGCAGGCCGCTGCTTCCGCATGGCACGTCTTCGGCCTGCACGGTGTCCGGCCGATGGACGACGCCGCACCCGTCGCGCAGCTCAGCTTCTACGAGGCCGCCGCATTCGCCGAATGGGCCGGCGCCCGGCTGCCGACCGAAATGGAGTGGGAGGCCGCCGCCGCCGATCCGCGGCTGCAGCAGATGACCGGCCAGGTATGGCAGTGGACCCGTTCCTCCTACGACCCGTACCCCGGCTTCCGGCCGTCGCCCGGCATCGCGGCCGAGTACAACGGCAAGTTCATGGTCGGCCAGGTGGTGCTGCGCGGCAGCAGCCTGGCCACGCCGCAGGGCCACACCCGGCCCACCTACCGCAACTTTTTTCCGCCGGCCGCGCGCTGGCAGTTCTCCGGTCTCCGACTGGCCAAGGACATCGCATGACGCCCCAGCACCCCGCCTCCCAGCCGTTCACCGCCGACCGCTCCCCTCCGCCGCCGGGCACTGCCCCCATGGCGTCGCTGTCGCCGGCCGCGGCCGAATTCGCACGCGACCTGCAGGCCGGCCTGCTGCGCCGCCCGCGCAGCATCTCGCCCAAGTATTTCTACGACGCGGCCGGCTCCGCGCTGTTCGACCGGATCTGCGCGTTGCCCGAGTACTACCCCACCCGTACCGAGTGCGCGGTGCTGCAGCAGAACGCCGCCGAGATCGCCCGCCTCGCCGGCCCGCATGCCGAGATCGTCGAGTTCGGCGCCGGCTCGCTGCGCAAGGTGCGGATCCTGCTGGATGCGATGGAGGCGCCCGCGGGCTATTTGCCGATCGACATTTCGGGCGACCACATGACCGCCGCCGCCGCCGCGCTGCGCCGCGACTATCCGACGCTCGAGGTGCGGCCGGTGGTGGCCGACTACACCCAGCGGCTGCTGCTGCCCGCCCCGGCGCAGGGCGCCGGCCAGCGCGTCGGCTTCTTCCCCGGTTCCACCATCGGCAACTTCGCACCCGAAGAGGCGGCGCGCTTCCTGCAGGTGGCGGCGCAGGTGCTGCAGGGCGGCGCGCTGCTGCTGGGTGCCGATCTGGTGAAGGACCCTGCCCTGCTGCATGCCGCCTACAACGACGCGCAGGGCGTGACCGCCGCGTTCAACCTCAACATCCTGGAGCGCGCCAACCGCGAACTGGGCGCCGACTTCGACACCGACGCCTTCGGCCACGCGGCCTTCTACAACGCGCCGCTGCAGCGCATCGAGATGCACCTCTTGAGCCGGTGCCGCCAGGAGGTGAACGTCTGCGGCAGCAGCTTCACCCTCGAGGAAGGCGAAACGCTGCACACCGAGAACTCGCACAAGTTCACCATCGACGGCCTGCGGGCGATGGCGGTGCGGGCGGGCTTCAGGCCCGGCCCCGTGTGGACCGACCCGGACCATCTCTTCAGCGTGCACTGGTTGGCGGCACCGGCGCTCTGAGGACCCCCAGACGTACGAAAGGCCCGGGACATGCGTCCCGGGCCTTTCGACATCTGTGCTACTGATTCGATAGCTGAAGGCCGGCCTTCGGCGCCGGCCGCAGCCCCATTTTCTTTCGAAACCGCGTCAGTGGGCGCCTGCCGCCGCGTCGGCGCTGCCCTTGCTCGCCACCGTCGGATGCGAGAGCCACACCAGCGGGATCAGCAGCAGGAAGATGATCGCCGACGCGTAGAACACGTCGTTGGCCGCCAGCATGAAGGCCTGCTGGTCCACCAGGCGGTTGACCTGCGCCAGCGCCTGCTCGGGCGACAGGCCGGCAGCACCCAACGCGGCGATCGCGTCACCCGCCGGGCTGCCCCGGGTGACCGATTCGCTCAGCTGCGCATGGTGCAGCGCGGCCCGGTTCTCCCAGATCGTGGTGACGACCGAGGTGCCGATGGCGCCCGCGGTGATCCGCACGAAGTTCGACAGGCCCGAGGCGGCCGGAATCCGCTCGGGCGGCAGGCCCGACAGCGTGATCGTCACCAGCGGGATGAAGAACAGCGCCATCGCGACGCCCTGGATCAGCGTCGGAACCAGGATGGTGAAGATGTCGGCCTGCGTGTTGAAGCGCGAGCGCAGGTAGAGCACCACCGCGAACACCAGGAAAGCGCCGGTCGCGAAGCGCCGCGGATCGACCCGGTGCAGGTTCTTGCCCACGACCGGCGACAGGATCAGCGCCATCAGCCCCACCGGCGCGGTGACCATGCCGGCCTGGGTAGCGGTGTAGCCCATGAACTGCTGCAGCCAGAGCGGCAGCAGCACCACGTTGCCGAAGAAGAGCCCGTAGCCGACGGCGGTCGCGAGGGTGCCCGCCCAGAAGTTGCGGCGCGCAAAGAGCGACAGGTCGACCACCGGATGCTTCTCGGTGAACTCCCAGGCCAGGAAGAAGGCGAAGCCCACCACCGCGACCACGCCCAGCGCGACCACCATCGGCGAATGGAACCAGTCGTTCTCCTTGCCGAGGTCGAGCATCACCTGCATCGAGCCGACCCAGAGCACCAGCAGCGCCAGGCCGATCGAGTCGATCGGGAGCTTGCGCACCTGGCTCTCGCGCTTGCGGTAGAGCGACCAGGCACCCACCGCGGCGATCAGGCCCACCGGGATGTTGATGTAGAAGATCCACGGCCAGGTCATGTTGTCGGTGATCCAGCCGCCCAGCAGCGGCCCCATCACCGGCGCGATCAGCGTGGTCATCGACCACATCGCCATCGCGGTGCCGGCCGCGGCTTTCGGGTAGCTGCTGAGCAGCAGGGTCTGCGACAGCGGAATCATCGGACCGGCGACGAAGCCCTGCAGCGCGCGGAACGCGATCAGCGTCGCCATGTTGGGCGCCAGCCCGCAGAGCCAGGAGGCGATCACGAACAGCACGACGCTGGTGCAGAACAGCCGCACCTGGCCGAAGCGCTGCGACAGCCAGCCGGTGAGCGGCACCGCTATCGCGTTGGCGACCGCGAAGCTGGTGATGACCCAGGTGCCCTGGTTCGAGCTGACGCCCAGGTCGCCCGCGATCGCGGGCAGCGACACGTTGGCGATCGACGTGTCCAGCACGTTCATGAAGGTGGCGGCCGACAGGGCCACCGTGCCCCACATGCGGGCGGAGCCCTCCAGCGGGGGTGGCGCCCGGTAGGCCGGTTGTGCGGTGGCGGAGGACATGGCGTTTGCGCTCGACAGGGAGGGCCGGCCGCTCAGTGCACCGCTGCCTGCCGCGACACGGCCAGCACCCGGCCCGCCTCGGCACGGGCCGCGGCCACCGCCTTGGCGCCGGTCTTGCCCATGTTGGCCGCGATCACCCGCTGCACCTCGGCATCGGCACCGTCGTCGAGTGCGTGGTAGACCTGGGTCTGCGCGAAGACGGCGGCGCGCGGCGCATCGGCCAGCGTCTTGCCGCCCCTGTCGGCCACATCCACTTCCACGTCCATCGACAGGCCGACCCGCAGCGGGTTGTCGACCAGCTGCTGGCGGTCGAGCGCGATGCGCACCGGCACCCGCTGCACCACCTTGATCCAGTTGCCGGTGGCGTTCTGTGCCGGCAGCAGCGCGAAGGCCGCGCCGGTGCCCACGCCCAGGCCGGCGACGGTGCCGCGGTACGCGATCTTCTTGCCGTAGACGTCGGCGGTCAGGGTGACCGGCTGGCCCAGGCGGATGTTGCGCAGCTGCACTTCCTTGAAGTTGGCATCGACCCACAACTGGTCCAGCGGCACCACCGACATCATCGGCGTGCCGGCGTTCACCCGCTGGCCGAGCTGCACCGTGCGCTTGGCGACATAGCCGTCGACCGGGGCCGGCAGTGCGGCGCGCTGGGTGGCCAGATAGGCCTCGCGCACCTTGGCGGCGGCCACCAGCACGCTGGGATGCTCCTCGACCCGGGTGCCTTCGGTCATCGCCTGGTTGCTGGACAGCTGCTCCCGCGCCGCGGTCACGCCGGCCTGGGCGGCGGCCACCGCGCTGCGGGCCGCATCCAGCTGGGTGCGGGCATGGTTGAGTTCTTCCTTCGACACCGCACCGTTGCCGGTCAGGGCCTGGCGGCGGTTCAGGTCGTCGTTGGCGCGGGCGACCTCGCTCTGCGCCTTGGTCATGTCGGCCTGGCGCAGGGTGATCTGGGCGGCGAGCGATCCGTTGTTGGTGTAGAGCGTGCGGGCCTGGCGCACCGCCTGGGCCAGGGCGGCCTCGGCCTGCTCCAGCGCCACGCTGGCGTCGGCCGGGTCGAGCTTGACCAGCGGCTGGCCGGCCTTCACGAAATCGGTGTCGTCGGCCAGGATCGCCATCACCGTGCCGCCGATCTGCGGGGTGATCTGGATCACGTTGCCCTGGACATAGGCGTTGTCGGTCGATTCGTAATGGCTGGCGACCAGGTACTCGTAGATGCCCCAGCCGGCACCGACGACCACGACGACCGCCGCGATGGCGGTCAGGGCCCGGCGGCGCTTGGGGTTGGACGCGGATGCGGGCGCGGCGGGCGCTGCGGATGGGGCGGCGGAAGCGGGTTCGGCCACGGGGGCGGAAGGCGCGCGGTCGTGCGGTGCGTTCATGGCAGCAGATCCAGAAAAAGAGGCGAAGGGGTGGGGTCGGTCGGCGCGGGGCGCGCGAACGCGCCGGGCAATGCGGTCAGCGTGGCGGCGGCGCGTCGGTCTGGGCGGCGGCCACGCGGGCCGCAGCGGCATCGGCACCGCCGGCCGCGACCGGCGCAGGCGATGCGGGCGCGCCGATCTCGGGCGCGGTGTAGCCGCCCCCCAGGGCGCGGATCAAGGAAACCTGCGTGTCGAGCCGGCGGGCCGACAGCTCCACCGCCTGGCGGCGCTGCAGCAGCACGGTGCTTTCGGCGGTCAGCACGTTCAGGTAGTTGCCCAGGCCGGCCTTGTAGCGCTGCACCGCGATGGCGTAGGCGCCCTCCGCCGCTTCCTGGGCCTGGCGCTGCTCGTCCTGCTGGCGGACGATGGCGCGCGACGAGGAGACCTGGTCGGCCACGTCGTGCACCGCGTCGATCAGGCTGGCGTTGTAGCTCTCGACCGCCGCGTCCAGGTCGGCGGTCTTGCCGCGCAGGTTGGCGCGCAGCCGGCCCGAGTCGAAGATCGGCAGCCGGATCGCCGGGCCGAAGCCCCATTCCTTGCTGCCCGATTCGGCGAACCGGTCGAGCCCGATCGACGACAGACCGACGAAGCCGGCCAGGTTGACGTTGGGATAGAACATCGTCTTGGCAACCTTGATGTCCTGGCCCGCGGCCTCGACCCGCCAGCGGGCGGCGGCGATGTCGGGCCGGCGACCCAGCAGGTCGGCGGGCAGCACGGCCGGCACCGGCGCGGCCGGCACCGTCTCCATCGCAGGCGCCACCAGCGCCTGGGCACTGCCGGGCGCGCCCACCAGTGCACCGATCGCGTTGCGGGTCAACGCGATCTGCTCGCGCAAGGATTCGATCTCGCGCCGCGCATCGGGCAGGCCGCCCTCGCTCTGGCGCTGCTCCAGGCGCGTGTCCAGGCCAGCGCTCACCCGGTCGCGCACCAGGGTCAGGGTCTCGGTGCGCTGGGCCAGGGTGCGCTCCGACACCGCCAACTGGGCCTGCAGCCGCGAGAGCTGGAAATAGTTGCGGGTCACATTGCTGGCCAGCAACAGGCGCGCCGCCTGGGCATCGGCCTGGGCGGCCTGGGTGGTGCCCAGCGCGGCTTCGAGCGCGGCGCGGTTGCGGCCGAAGAAGTCGATCTCCCAGCTGCCCGAGAGCCGGCCGACGCCGCTGTTGAAGGTGCCGCCGGCCAAGGGCGGCGGATACGGGCCGTTGGCGCTGTACTGCTGGCGGGTCACATCCAGGCTGCCGTTCAGCTGCGGGCCGTCGGCCGCGCGGGCCGTCTCGGTCACCGCCTGGGCGCGCGCGATGCGGGCCTCGGCCAGGCGCAGGTTGGGGCTGGTCGACAGCGCCTGGCCCACCAGGCGGTCGAGCTGCGCATCGCCGAAGCTGCGCCACCATTCGGTAGGCACCGCGAAATCGGCCATCACGTCGGGCGTGCCGGTGGCGGCCGAGGGCAGGCCGAGCGATGCGCCCTCGCGCAGCTGCGCATGCGGTGCGATGCCCGACATGTTGGCGCAGGCGGTCAGGCCCAGGCTGACCGCCAGGGTGGCCAGGTACAGCCAGGCGCCGCCCCGTGGCGGCGAACCCGATGCGGGCACCGCGGGTAGTGCACCGGTGGAGTGGCTCGTGTTGTGTTTCATGTGGATGTCCCCTCGTTGTCGTTGTGGCAGGGCGGCGAGGCGAACACCTGCGCGTTGTCCAGAAGGCGCGTCAAAAAGCCGCGCAGTTGCTCAAACTCTTCCTCGCTGAAACCCTGCGCCGCCACGTCCTGCACCCGGCCCACGATGCCGGGAATCTGCTCGGCGGCGGCGCGGCCCTCGGGCGTCAGCTCCAGGTTGACGACGCGCCGGTCTTCCAGCGAGCGGGTGCGGCGGCACAGGCCCTTGGCCTCCAGCCGGTCGAGCAGCCGCGTCATGGCGCCGGCATCCAGGTGGCAGCCGCGGGCCAGGGTCGCCACCGTCGTCTCTTCGTCCAGGTACATCCGGAGCAGCGGCTTCCACTGCGCATCGGTCAGGCCCAGCGGTTCCATGCGGCGCTCGATCTCGTTGCCGACCAGGGTCACGATCCGGCGCATCTGGTAGCCGATGTTGTGTTCGGAGTGCAGGCGCGAATGGAGGGTGGAGGCCGGTGCGTCGGGGGCCGCGGCGGCGGTCATGGAAGCTGTTTCTTTCATGCCGCCAATGTAATTGCCTAAGCAAATACTGTCAAGCTACTAACTGCACGAGCAGCCTTTGATGCGGCATGCTCGGCTACAGTCCACCCCATGAAACTTCAGAACATGCCGGCCCGCCATCTGCTGCTGCGGGGCATCGCCTGCGCCGCCATCGGCGTGGCCATCCTGGTCGCGCCGCCCTATATGCGCTCGGACGGGCTGCGTGCCGCGGTGCAGGGCAGCGCCATGGTGGGTTGGCTGGCGATCGCGGTCGGCATCGCGCTGGTCGGCTACGGCGCTTATAAAAGCCGCACCACGCCTACCAAACGCTGAAACAGCAGGAAACAGTCGCAACAGGCGGCTGACAGATCGGATGCACCCGTGTGGCGCACGCTCAGAATGGGTAGCGCGGCGTGCGGCGGGGGCTGGCGGGAATTTCGTCCGGCCTACCGCCTGTCAGCAGTTTGTTGCAGCGCAGCAAAAAAACGCTTGATTCCGGTGCATGCGTGTCTATACTTTGGAAATGCTGCACCGCAACATGGCGACGACAGCGACTTCGCGGGCACGGTTGCCCAGACATCTTTCCACCACAAGGAGTTTTGCCATGACCCTGACCGCCGACCAAATGATCGCCGCCCATAAGGCCAACGTCGACGCCCTGTTCTCCCTGACCGCCAAGGCCTTCGAAGGCATGGAAAAGCTGGTCGAACTGAACGTCACCGCTTCCCGCGCCGCCCTGTCGGATGCCGCCGACCACACCCAGGCCGTCCTGAGCGTCAAGGATGCGCAGGAACTGATCGCCCTGCATGCCGGCCTGCTCCAGCCCCTGGCCGAGAAGACCGCCGCCTACAGCCGCCACCTGTACGACATCGCCCAGGGCACCGGCTCCGAGTTCGGCAAGGCGATCGAAGGCAAGGCGGGCGAAGCGCAACAGGCCTTCGCGGGCATGGTCGACAACGCATCGCGCAACGCACCGGCCGGCTCCGAAACCGCCGTCGCCGTGCTCAAGAGCGCTGTCGCCGCCGCCAACAACGCCTACGAATCGGTGCAGAAGGCCGTCAAGCAGGCGTCGGACGTGGCAGAAGCCAACTTCAACGCCGTGTCCAACACCGCGATGAACGCCGCCAAGACCGGTGCGGCCGCCACCACGGCTGCCGCCCGCAAGCGCTGAGAAGGTGTGAGAGAACCTACTGCGCAGCCCGATTGCGCGCCTGCGGTCCTCACCGTACAGAAGTATGGCTCCGGTCCTCGACGCACACTCGGGCTTGCTCGCTACGGTTCTTTCACACTTTCTGCTCGAATGGCGTAGGTTGCGCGAATGCACCCATCCACCGCGCCCAGCGCGAAGAAGGCCCGGCCCCGCCGGGCCTTTTCTTTTGTGCGGCGCGTTCTCGGCTTTGGCGATAATTGACGTTTACGTCAACGTCAAAGGAGTGAGACACATGGACATAGCAGGCAAGGTTTTCATCGTCACCGGCGGCGCATCGGGCCTGGGCGAAGGCACGGCGCGGATGCTGGCGGCGAACGGCGCGCAGGTGCTTGTCGCCGACATGCAGGACGCCAAGGGCGAGGCGGTCGCCCGCGACATCGGCGGGGCCTTCGTGCACTGCGACGTGACCCAGGAGGCCGACGGCCAGGCGGTCGTGGCCCGGGCGGTGGCGCTCGGCACGCTGGCGGGCCTGGTCAATTGCGCCGGCATCGCGCCGGCCGAGAAGACGGTGGGCAAGAACGGCGCCCATTCGCTGGCCGTCTTCAGCAAGGCGGTCACCGTCAACCTGGTCGGCAGCTTCAACATGATCCGCCTCGCGGCCGAGGCGATGGCCCGCAACGCGCCGCTGCCCACCGGCGAGCGCGGCGTGCTGATCTCCACCGCATCGGTCGCGGCCTACGACGGGCAGATCGGCCAGGCGGCGTATGCCGCGTCGAAGGGGGGCATCGTCGGCATGACGCTGCCGATCGCGCGGGACCTGGCCCGCAACGGCATCCGCAACATGACGATCGCGCCGGGCATCTTCGGCACGCCGATGCTCTTCGGCATGCCGCAGGAGGTGCAGGACGCGCTGGCCGCCGGCGTGCCCTTCCCGTCGCGCCTGGGCACGCCCGAGGACTATGCCAAGCTGGTCAAGCACATCGTCGAGAACGACATGCTCAACGGCGAGGTGATCCGCCTCGACGGCGCGATCCGCCTGGCGCCCAAGTAAACAGGCGCGGCCGTGGCGGTGCGGCCGGTCAGCTGCCCGCCACCTTCATCTTGTCGATGAGCACCGAGCCGACCGTCTTCGCGCCGTAGTTGTACGCGTCGGCGCCGATGGCGGCGATGCCCTTGAACATCTCGCCCATATTGCCGGCGATGGTGATTTCCTGCACCGGGAACGCGATCTCGCCGTTCTCGACCCAGAAGCCGCTGGCGCCGCGCGAATAGTCGCCGGTGACGTAGTTCACGCCCTGCCCCATCAGCTCGACCACGAACAGGCCGGTGCCCAGCTTCCGGAGCATCGCGGGCAGGTCGTCGTTCGCGGCGGTGCGGCGCGAGGTCAGCACCAGGTTGTGCGAGCCGCCGGCGTTGCCGGTGGTCTTCATGCCGAGCTTGCGGGCCGAGTAGGTGCCGAGGAAGTAGCCCTGCACCGTGCCCGCGTCGACCACCGTCCGCGCATGGGTGCGCACGCCTTCGTCGTCGAAGGGCGAGCTGCCCTTGCCGCCGATGACGAACGGGTCCTCGTGGATGTCGATGTGGTCGGGGAAGACCTGCTGGCCCAGGGAATCCAGCAAAAAGCTGCTCTTGCGGTACAGCGCGCCGCCGCTCACCGCCTGGGTGAAGGCGCCCAGCAGGCCGGCCGCCAGCGGCGACTCGAACAGCACCGGGCATTCGACCGTCGGGATCTTGCGGGCCTTCAGCCGCGCCAGCGCGCGCTCGGCGGCGTAGCGGCCGACGGCCTCGGGGGTGGCCAGGTCGGCGGCGTTGCGCATCGAGCTGTACCAGCTGTCGCGCTGCATGTCGTCGCCGCGGCCGGCGATGGGCGCGACCGACATGCTGTGCCGCGAGCTGGCGTAGCCGCCGCGGAAACCCCGGGTGTGCGCGCTGAAGAAATGCGACTGCTGGGCCGACACGCCCGCGCCTTCGCTGTTGGTGATGCGGCGGTCGGTGCGCAGCGCGGCGCGCTCACAGGCCTTGGCCAGCTCGGCCGCCTCTTCGCTGGTCACGGCCCAGGGATGGAACAGGCCCAGGTCGCGGTGGTCGGTGGCGATGTCGGCCTCGTCGGGCAGGCCGGCCACCGGGTCTTCGGCGGTGAAGCGGGCGATGTCGTAGGCCGCCTGCACCGTCTGCTCGATCGCGGCCTTGGAGAAATCGGAGGTGCTGGCATTGCCCCGGCGCTGGCCCAGGTAGACGGTCACGCCCAGCGACTTGTCGCGGTTGCGCTCGACGTTCTCGAGCTCGCCCTTGCGAACGCTGACGCTCAGGCCACAGCCCTCGGACGCCTCGGCACCCGCATCGGTCGCGCCGATCTTCTTCGCATGGGAGAGGGCCGCATCGACGAGGTCTTCGAAGAACGGGCGGCTGTAGCTGAAGCCGCTGTCGGCTCGGTGGGGGGCTGGGGTCTTCATGGCGAGGGCTATGATACTTGCCGCCCCCTCGCCAGCCGCTGCGGCCCGCTCCTGCCGCCCGCGGCGCAGGGGCTTCCGCCGGCCGGCCCTCCCCCTGTTTCCATTTCAGCGCACCGCCTGCCCGCCGCAGCCGGCCGCCCTCCCGACATGTCACGCAAACCCAAAAAAGGCTACTTCGTCCAGGGCCACTTCGTCGCCGAAGGCAGCGAGCTCGACATCCAGCTCAAGCACGAGTTGAAAGGCACCGACGAGAACCACACCTCCAGCCGCGCCGACATGAAGAAGGAGAGCGACGAGCTGCAGGACCTGGGCGAGGCCCTGGTCACCCTGCGCGCCGACCTGGTCGCCCGCATCGGCCTGCCCGAGAAGCTGTTCGACGCGCTGGCCGAAGCCCGCCGCATCACCAACTTCGAAGGCAAGCGCCGGCAGATGCAGTACATCGGCAAGCTGATGCGCCGGCTGGACGAGCCCACCCGCGAAGCCGCCCGCGCCGCCCTGGCCGAGCAGCAGCACGGCTCGGCCCGCGAGACGCTGGCGCTGCACCAGGCCGAGCAGTGGCGCGGCGACCTGGTCGACAACGACGAGGCGGTGCAGCGCTGGATCGAGGCCTGGCCGCAGACCGACATCCAGCAACTGCGCGCCCTGGTGCGCCAGGCCCGCAAGGACGCGGTGCCCGAGAAGCCGGGCCTGGCCCCGCGCCACGGCCGCGCCTACCGCGAGATCTTCCAGCTGGTGCGCGCGCAACTGACCGCCGCCGGCGCCGAGCCCGCGGCCGCCGAGGGCGCGGAGGACGACGCGGATGACTGACGCCGCCCCCCTCGACCCGGTCCGCATCGGCCTCGTCTCGGTCAGCGACCGGGCCAGCGCCGGCGTCTACCAGGACCAGGGCCTGCCCGCCCTGCAGGCATGGCTGGAGCGCGCGCTGCGCAACCCCGTCGCCTTCGAATCCCGGCTGATCCCCGACGAACAGGCCACCATCAGCGCCACCCTGGTCGAACTGGTCGATGCCGGCTGCGCCCTGGTGCTGACCACCGGCGGCACCGGCCCGGCGCCGCGCGATGTGACACCCGACGCGACGCTGGCCGTCGCCCACCGCGAGATGCCCGGCTTCGGCGAGCAGATGCGCCAGATCGGCCTGCGCTTCGTGCCGACCGCGATCCTGTCGCGCCAGGTGGGCGTGGTCCGCGACCGGAGCCTGATCCTCAACCTGCCCGGCCAGCCCAAGGCGATCGCCGAAACGCTGGAGGGCCTGCGCGACGCCGACGGCAGCGTGGCGGTGCCGGGCATCTTCGCCGCGGTGCCCTACTGCATCGACCTGATCGGCGGCCCGTACCTGGAAACGGACGACGCGGTGTGCAAGGCATTCCGGCCCAAATCGGCCCGGCGCCCCGCGGCCGGCGCAACCGGCGGTTCTTGAAGAAAAAGTGGCCGCAGCCGACGATCGGCACCGGCCTCCAGCTATCTATTTGATAGCAATCGGCCGAGCCTACTTGCCGACCAGCGCATTGAGCTTTTCGGCCTCGAAGGCCTCGCAGCGCGCCGCGCCGTCGGGCACGCAGTCGCCGCGCCGGCCGCCCCGCTCCGACAGCGCCTCGATCGCCTGCCACAGCAGCGTGATCTGGTGCTCCTGCGTCGACGCGGTGCCGATCAGGCCCTTGAGCGTCTGGCCGACCGGGTCGTCTTCCAGCGTCACGCCGTAGGCCGAGAAGGTGCGCGCGGCCGGCGCGGCACCGGGCCCGGCGGCATCCTTCTGCGGCAGGATGCGCGCGGGAATGCCGACGGCCGTGGCGCCGGCCGGCACCGGCTTCAGCACCACCGCATTGCTGCCGATCTTGGCGCCGTCGCCGACGGTGAAACCGCCCAGCACCTTGGCACCGGCGCTCACCACCACGTCGCGGCCGAGCGTCGGATGGCGCTTGGCGCCCTTGTAGAGCGAGGTGCCGCCCAGCGTGACGCCCTGGTAGATGGTGCAGCCGTCGCCGATCTCGGCCGTCTCGCCGACCACCACGCCCATCGCATGGTCGAAGAAGACCCGCTCGCCGACGACCGCGCCGGGGTGGATCTCGATGCCGGTCAGCCAGCGCGCGATGTGCGAGACGAACCGGCCGAGCCACCTGAAGCCCCGCGTCCAGCAGCCGTGCGCCAGCCGGTGCAGCACCAGCGCGTGCAGGCCCGGATAACAGGTCATCACCTCCCACGCACTGCGCGCGGCAGGGTCGCGGTCGAGGATGCACTGGATATCGGAGCGCAGGCGCTGGAACATGACTTCGGGTGGGATTCTTATGGGCGTTGCAGTCTATCGACTCGGGCCGCCGGCCGCCGACATCGCCTTGGCGACACCGCGCAGGATGTGGATTTCCTCGTCGGTGAGCTGCGCGCGGTGGAAGAGCTGCTGCAGCCGCGGCATCAGCTTCTTGGGCGCGGCCGGGTCGAGGAAGCCCACGTCGACCAGCGCGCGCTCCCAGTGGTCGAGCATGCCGGCCACCTGCTGCGTGTCGGCGCGGCGCGGGCCTTCGGGCAACGGCACGGCCTCCGCATCGCCGAAGCCGCCCAGCGCCAGCCGCCATTCGTAGGCCACCACCTGGATCGCCGCGCCCAGGTTGAGCGAGCCGAACTGCGGGTTCGTCGGGATCCGCAGCGCGACGTGGCAGCGGTAGACGTCCTCGTTCTGCATGCCGAAGCGCTCGGAGCCGAACAGGAAGCCGACGCCCTGCTCGCCCGCCGCCCGGGCCCCCGCGGCCAGCGGCGGCAGGTGCTCGCGCGGGGTGCTGGTGGGCGGGCCGAAATCGCGCGGCACCATCGCGGTGGCGCAGAGGTGGGTCATGCCGTCGATCGCCTCGTCGAGCGTGGCCACGATGCGGGCGTTGCGCAGCACGTCCAGCGCGCCGCTCGCCCGCTGGATGGTTTCCTCGCGGCGCAGCACGTTGTCCCAGCGCGGCGCGACCAGCACCAGGTCGTCGAAACCCATCGTCTTCATGGCGCGGGCGGCGGCGCCGACGTTGCCGGCGTGGCTGGTGTTGATCAGGATGAAGCGGGTGCGCATGGCGGACGGTGGCGGGAACACAAGGGCCGCCATTGTCGCGGCGATCGGGGGGCCTGCCCGCCGCAGTGGCCCGCTGCGGCGGCCGGCGGGTAAAATCGCGTCTTTCGCCGCCCGCATCGCCGGGTGCGCCCTGCCCGCCGCTCCTCATCACAATCCAATGTCGTCCAACCTGCATCCCATGCTCAACGTGGCCATCAAGGCCGCCCGCGCCGCCGGCGCCATCATCAACCGCGCCGCGCTCGACATCGAGTCGGTGCGGATCTCGCAGAAGCAGGTGAACGACTTCGTGACCGAGGTGGACCAGGCGAGCGAGCAGTCGATCATCGAGACGCTGCTCACCGCCTACCCCGGCCACGGCATCCTGGCGGAGGAAAGCGGCAACACGCACGGCGCCAAGGATTCGGAATTCGTCTGGATCATCGACCCGCTCGACGGCACCACCAACTTCATCCACGGCTTCCCGGTCTACTGCGTGAGCATCGCGCTGTCGGTGCGCGGCAAGATCGAACAGGCCGTGGTGTACGACCCGACCCGCAACGACCTCTTCACCGCCACCAAGGGCCGCGGCGCCTACGTGAACGAGCGGCGCATCCGCGTCTCGAAGCGCACCCGGCTGCAGGAATGCCTGATCGCCACCGGCTTCCCGTTCCGCCCCGGCGACAACCTGCAGCAGTACCTGCAGGTGATGGGCGACGTGATGCAGCGCACCGCCGGCATCCGCCGCCCGGGCGCCGCCGCGCTCGACCTGGCCTACGTGGCCGCAGGCTTCAGCGACGGCTTCTTCGAGACCGGCCTGTCGCCCTGGGACGTGGCCGCCGGATCGCTGCTGGTCCAGGAGGCCGGTGGCCTGGTCGGCAACTTCAGCGGCGAATCCGACTTCCTGGAGCAGCGCGAATGCCTGGCCGCCAACCCGCGCATCTACGCGCAGCTGGTGTCGGTCGTCGGCAAGTATTCGAAGTTCGCCGGCGTGGCCGCCAAGCAGGACGCGGCCCGCGCCGTCGCATCGCGCAAGCCCGGCACCCCGTACGACGTGGCACCCGAGCTGGGCGACACGGCCGCCGCGGACGGGGCGGAGGCCGCCCCCGCGACCGAGGCTGCGGCCGACGACGCGCCGGCGGCACCCGTCTCCCGCCGCCTGACCCGCATCCGCAAGACCCCCGGCACCGACCTCTGATACCGCGCCCGCTGCCATGAACCGCCGCGCCGGCCCTTCGGCTCCCGTGCGGGCCGCCGTGCGGCTGCAGCGGCACGCGCGCGCGTTTCTCTGGGCGGCGCTCGGCAGCAACGTGGCCAACGGCATGGCCGTCGGCCTGGGGCTGATCACCATCGCGCTGGGGATCTATTTCCTGGACGGACTGGCCGCCGCCTCGGCCGCGGGCGTCGGCGCGCTGGTGGCCACGCTGCCCGACCTGCCGGCCCAGAAGCACCACAAGTTCCAGCAGATGGCGCCCGCCCCGGCGCTGGGCATGCCGCTGTTCCTGGCGATGCAGCTCTCGCACCACGACCCGGTGCAGCAGGGCATGGTGCTGGTCTTCGGCAGCTTCGTCGCGTTCATGGGCGTGGCCTGGGGCAAGCGCGGCGGTCCGATCGCGATCGGCATGGCGTTCTCGATGCTGTTCGCCATGGCCACGCCGCCGCCCAGCGGCGCGCTCGACGCGCTGGAGCGGGCCGGCTGGTACGCCACCGGCGCGGGGCTCTACCTGGTCTACGGCGTGGCGATGGGCGCGCTGCTCAACCGCCGCTACCGCAAGCAGTTGCTGGCCGAGGCGCTGCTGGCCTTCGCCGGCGCGCTGCGCACCCAGGCCCTGCGCTTCACCGAAGACGCCGACGAGGAAACCCTGCTGGCCGACATGCTGCGCAGCCAGGCCGCACTGGCCGACAGCCTGCAGGGCGTGCGCGACGTGGTGCTGGAATCGCCCTCCTCCCGGCCCCGCGCGCAGGGCGCGGCCACGCTGCTGGCGCTGCTGGAGGCCCGCGACCACCTGATCGCCTGCGAGCTCGACCTGGAATCGCTCGCCCGCCGCAAGGGCGATGCGGCCGCCCTGCCCCATGTCTACGACGCGCTGATGGGCTATGCCGAGCAGGTCGAGACGCTGGCCACCGACATGCTCCTGGGCCGGGTGGCCCGCGGCGCGCACGAGCTGCGGATCGCACTCGGCCGGCTCTACTCGACCCTGCTGCCCGACACGGCCGAGGATGCCGCGCCCGAAGCCCGCATCGTCCGCCACGTGACCGAGCGGGTGGCCGCCATCGGCGACGAGGTCGAGCGGATGTTCGCCCTGCAGCGCGGCGACCTGGCGCCCCAGATCGCCTCGGTGCGCGAGAACTGGCAGCTCTTCATCAGCCCCACCGTCTGGTCGTGGAAGCCGCTGCGGTCGCAGTCGGGCTGGTACGCGCCCACGCTGCGGCATGCGCTGCGGGTGGCCGCCGCGGTGGGCACCGGCTACCTGGTGTCGCTGCACCTGCCGTGGACCACGCACGGCTACTGGATCCTGGTGACGATCATCGTCGTGCTGCGGACCAACCTGGCGCAGACGCTGGAGCGGCGCAACGCGCGGATCATGGGCACCCTGCTCGGCTGCGGCGTGGTGATGGCGGTGCTGGGCGCCGATCCCACGCCGGCGGCGATCCTGGCGACGGTGGCGCTGGCCACCGCGATCGCCCATGCCTTCGCGATCCGGCGCTACCTGATCACCTCGATCGCCGCCACCACCACCGGCCTGCTGCAGGCGCACCTGCTGGTCGCCAACAGCCCCACCCACTTCGCCCTGGTCGAGCGGCTGGCCGACACGGTGCTGGGCGCGGTGATCGCCTGGCTCTTCAGCTACGTGCTGCCGGTGTGGGAACGCAACCAGCTGCCCGGCCTGGTGCGCCGCACGCTGGTGGCCCAGGCCCGCCATGTGCGGCTGGCCCTGGTGCCGGGCGACACGCAGAGCCCCGACATCGACTGGCGGCTGGCCCGCCGCGAGGCCTACGACAGCCTCTCGGCCCTGGTGCAGGCCACCGCCCGCACGCTGGCCGAGCCCGCCTCGGTGCGCCCGCCGCTCGAACCTCTCGAAACACTGCAGGCGCTCAGCTACCGCATGCTGGCCCGGCTGACGGCCGTCAAGTCGGCGCTGCAACTGCGCCGGGGCCAGCTGGACATGGCGGTGGTCGAACCGGCGCTGGCCCGCGCGGCCGAGACGATCGACCAGGCCCTGACGCTGTCGGAAGCGGCGATCGCGGCGGCCGGCACACGCGGCCCCGCGGCACAGAACGACAAGAAGGTCGCGCAGACCCCGGGCCCGGTGGACACCCCCGGGGACGACGCCGCGCCCACGCTGCTGCCCAAAGGCTCCCTGCGCCCGCCGGACCCGCTGGCGCCCGACCTGACGCCCTGGCTGCTGGAGCGGCTGGCCCTGGCCGAGACCACGGCCCAGCGCATGCGGCAGGTGGCCCTGCGCGCAGCGGCCTGAGCGCCCGGCACGGCAAGGCACGTCGCAGAAGCGGCCCGCGGGCCGCTTTTTTCATTGGCAGACCATTCTTCGTAAAGGATCCGGATGTTCGACATCTCGCATTTGTCGCAGTTCTCCCCCTGGGTCGCCACCGCCATCGCCGCCCTGCTGGCGGTGCTGGGCGCGCTGGCGGTGCACCGCGTCGGCGGGCTGGTGCTGCTGCGCGCCACCCAGTTCATGCCGGTGGTGCACACCACCATCCGCAGCTGCCACCGCTCGGCCCGGCTGGTGCTGGTGCTGGTCGCCCTGCAGCTGGTCTGGCAGGCCGCCACCAACGGGATGCCGATGGTCGACACGGTGCGGCACCTCAACGGCCTGCTGCTGATCGGCGCCTTCACCTGGCTGGCGATCGACGCGATCAACGGCCTGGCCGACGGCATCGTGGCGCAGCACCCCTACGACGTCGACGACAACCTCCAGGCCCGGCGCATCATGACCCAGGCCCGGGTGCTGGCCCGCACCGCCACGCTGGTGGCGCTGGTGGCGGGCCTGGCGATGATGCTGATGACCTTCCCCGGCGCGCGGCAGGTCGGGGCCAGCCTGCTCGCCTCGGCCGGCGTGATCGGCATCGTGGCCGGTCTCGCGGCCAAGCCGGTCTTCAGCAACCTGATCGCCGGCCTGCAGATCGCGCTGGCGCAGCCGATCCGCATCGACGACGTGCTGATCGTGCAGGGCGAATGGGGCCGGGTCGAGGAGATCACCGGCACCTACGTGGTCCTGAAGATCTGGGACGACCGGCGGCTGATCATTCCGCTGCAGTGGTTCATCGAGAACCCGTTCCAGAACTGGACCCGCACCGGCTCGGAACTGCTCGGCTCGGTGTTCTTCAGCGTCGATTTCGGCATGCCGATCGCACCGCTGCGCGCCGAGCTGGAGCGGCTGGTGCCCACCCTCCCCGAGTTCGACGGCCGCTTCTTCAACCTGCAGGTCACCGACACCACCGAGCGCACCATGCAGCTGCGGGTGCTGGTCACCGCGCAGTCGTCGGGCAAGGCCTTCGACCTGCGCTGCAAGGTGCGCGAACTGATGATCGACTTCATGCAGCGCGAGTACCCGCAGTTCCTGCCCACCGTGCGCATCCAGCACCGCGAGGGCGAACCGGTGCCGTCGTCGCAGGGCGCGCCCGCCGGGCCGCCCGGACAGATGGCCGGCAGCGCCGCGGAAGCCGGCCTGGCCGCGACGGCCAGCGTCCCCCAGGCATGAGCGCGCCGGCCGCCCGACAAGGGGATTTTTCATAACACCTTGCATGTTGATTGTCAACACCACGTGTTGACACAAACCATATTGAATCGGCCCCCATGAAAACAGTGGGGGAACGGATCCGACAGGCCAGGGAGGCCCGTGGCCTCAGCCAGGGCGACTTGGCCCTGCGCGTCGGCTTCGCCCACCAGTCGGCCATCGGCAACCTGGAGTCGCGCGCCACCGGCCGGGGCGGTTTCCGGCTGTCGGAGATCAGCCGGGAGCTGTCGGTCTCGGTCGAGTGGCTGCTCAACGGCCCCGACGGCCCGGTCCCCTTCGTCGAAGGCGGATCCCCGCCGCCGGGGGAACCGGTCCGGCACCAGGCGGAATCGCCCCGCGCGCTCGGCCTGCTGCCCGACCTGGAGCATGCGACCGAACTGCTCCGGGGACTGCCGCGTGAAGGCGTCAAGGAAGCGATCAGCCACCTGGAGTTCCTCGCCTACAAGCACCGCCACGCCCCTGAGCAGGCGGCGCGGCGGGCCCATGCGGACAAGGCGCCGCCCGGATAAGGCGCTGTCGCGGATTAAGCACATGGCGTAGTGACGGCACCCAACACGTCACGTGAGACAGATGGCCGGCAGCGCCGCGGAAGCCGGCCTGGCCGCAGCGGCCAGCGTCCCCCAGGCATGCGCGCGCCGGCCGCCCGACAAGGGGATTTTTCATAACACCTTGCATGTTGATTGTCAACACCACGTGTTGACACAAACCGTGTTGAATCGCCCACATGAAAACAGTGGGGGAACGGATCCGACAGGCCAGGGAGGCCCGCGGCCTCAGCCAGGGCGACTTGGCCCTGCGCGTCGGCTTCGCCCACCAGTCGGCCATCGGCAACCTGGAGTCGCGCGCCACCGGCCGGGGCGGTTTCCGGCTGTCGGAGATCAGCCGGGAGCTGTCGGTCTCGGTCGAGTGGCTGCTCAACGGCCCCGACGGCCCGGTCCCCTTCGTCGAAGGCGGATCCCCGCCGCCGGGGGAACCGGTCCGGCACCAGGCGGAATCGCCCCGCGCGCTCGGACTGCTGCCCGACCTGGAGCATGCGACCGAACTGCTCCGGGGCCTGCCGCGCGAAGGCGTCAAGGAAGCGATCAGCCACCTGGAGTTCCTCGCCTACAAGCACCGCCGCGCCCCTGAGCAGGCGGCGCGGCGGGCCCATGCGGACAAGGCGCCGCCCGGATAAGGCGCTGTCGCGGATTAAACACATGACGTAGTGACGGCGCCCAACACGTCACGTGATAATCGCCTCTCAGCACCACAGAGGGAGGCGTGCATGGAGCGTGAACACCCGGGTACCGTCACACCGGAAAAACCCCCGCCGGCCGAGCCGGTCGACCAGCTTTTTTTCGATCTGCAGTGCGCGCTCGAGCGCAAGCGTATCGACTCGGAGACCATCGCCACCGCGCTGGTCCGGCGGATGCTCCCGGCCGCGCGGGCATTGCGGGTGGAAACGCTCTACCACGACGCGCAGGTGCGCAACCGCCAGCTGTGCCAGGCGCTGCAGCGGATCGCCGACGCCTGCGGGCCCGGTGCCGTCGCCCGCGCCGACACCATCGCGGCCCTCGGCCACCTGGCGCGTGCCGCGCTGGAGACCGCGCAGCACCGAGGGGCCCCGTCCGGGCCGGGCCACGGCTTTCCGTAGACGCGGCGGCACACACCGCGCACCGCCGGCCACCGCCGCTGCCCAAGAAACAGGCACCGCGCTGAAAGCCCCAGCCGTCGCCGATTTTCCGGGTTGTCCCGGGGTTTATCCACACACTAGTCCCCGATGCCGGGGACAACTTTCCGGGACCGCCGGCGCCCAGCGTCAGGCGTAGGTATCGACCGCTCCCCCGAGAGCGCCTGCGGCCTGCTTCGCGGCGGCTGGCGGCGCGGCCTTCTGCGCCGCACCGGCCGCTTTTTGCTGCTGCAGCGCCTGGACCTGCTGGCCCTGCCGCTGAATCGCCGCGATCTGCTGCTGCAGCATCTGGATCATCGCCTGCAGCAGCTTCGACCGGGCGATCTTCGCCTTGGCTTCCATGTCGCTCGAGGCCAGGCCCTTCAGCTCGTTCGTCAGCTCCTGCACCCGCTTCTGCAGCCGTGCGATGTCGCCCCCGCCGGAGCTGGACGCGGCGGAGCCGACCGGCGGGGCGCTTGCGGATGTGACGTTCATGCCGGTATGTCGGCCGGCGGCGGCAGAACTTGAGGGGTCGCCCGCGGCCGCCGCCCCGGCACCGACGACGGGCATCGCGGCAGGCCCGCGCCCCGGCGACGGGCCGGCCGGCCGACCCTCCGCCTCACCCTTGGGCGGGATCGGCAGCCGGCGGCGCATCGGCCGCCGCCAGGCGCTCGGTCGCGGCCAGCGACGCCGCGATGGCCCGGGTCTCGTCTTCCAGCAGCGCCAGGCCCCGGGCCGCGAAGGCGCGGTGGGTCTCCGGATCGCTCCACAGGCTGGCCGCGGCCTCGGCGCTGGTGATCCAGGTCACCCGGATACGCCCTTGCATCAGTTCGCCGATCCGCGCCTCGCGGCCGGGGACCGCCGTGTCCCACGCACTGCCGATCAGCACCCGGCGGCCGCGCTTGACCCGCGGCTCCAGCTCGGCGAAGAACGGCAGCTTGGCCGACGCCCATCCCGGCAGGCCCGACTTCGTCACCGCCTCCAGCCCGGTCGGGGCGGGCTGTTTTTTCGCCTGCTCGCGCAGCGTGCCGAGCCGGAAGGTGTTCTGCGGCGGCGCGGCCTTGCCGCCCTTGTCCGCCCGGCCCGGATGGGTGCGGCCTTCAGGCCGGCGCTGCCGCTGGGTGTCGACGAAATCGGCGGGCGTGATGCGCAGGTAGAGCGCGGCGATGTCGGCGGTCAGCATCGCGTCGTCGGGCAAAGCCGGGGCCGCCGGATCGGCGGTCGTGTGTTCGTCCATGGTCACCATTCACGCCCTGTTCTAAGCGCGAGCAACGCATCGATTCATTTTATGTTCGTGCGATGGACACCGACAGCGAGAACCCACCCTCGATGAATAGCTTGGAAACGGAGTTCGCGACAGCACGCCCAAGAGCGAGAGGAACACCATTGCCGATCTGACGAGCGATCGAGGATCTATCTCCGAAGAACTGCCACTCATCCGGAATGCCTTGCAAGCGGGCGCCCTCCCGCAGCGTCAAAACACGATGTTCTGTCGGATGAACGTATCGGCCCTTCGATGCATTCTGGAAGGAGCAGCGCAATGTATTGGCGGGCGCGTCCAGTTCCATCCGTCCCCATACGTCGGTCGCCTGCGCGCCCATCCGGATCCATGAAGGCGGGCAGAGTTCGGGCGCCTGGCGCATAACGTCACGCTTGTCTCCGTTCCGAGGAATAACTTTGAAACGTGCCAACGCGAGGTCTCCCGGGGGTGGGGCAACGTGCAGGTCGCGACCGCTAGGTTTCCCAGGCAAGCCGGCGAACGCTTCGCGCACCGTTCGATGGCGCTTCACCGTGGGCGTTGGGCGTTCAGGAAGGCCGATGCGAGAGAAGATTGCAAAGGCTCGCACTCGTAGCTGAGGTGCGCCGAAGTCCGCTGAATTCAGCAACCAATGCGTGGACTTGTAGCCTTGACGATGCATCCGGCACCGCAGTTTCTCCCAATAGCGGGATTCCAAGAAGGGCGGTACGTTCTCAACAATTACGACATCGGGCCTGCTGGATGCAGCCCAATCGGCGACGCAGAGCGAGAGAGAGTTTCGTTCGTCAAAGTGATCACGCTTCCCCAATGTGCTGAAACCCTGACAAGGAGGGCCTGCAAGCAGGATGTTGCATGGGATGTCGTCGCAAACTTCCCTGGCGTCGGTGTGCATTGCATCCGCGCCAACGTTCGCCGCATAGGTGGCGCGGGCGCGTGCATCGGCTTCGACGGCCAGGCGGGCGTGGAACCCAAACTCTCGAAATGCCTGACCCAGCAATCCTGCGCCTGCGAAGAGTTCAATCGAGCGAAGTGGAGACTTTTGATTCACGGAATGAATCATATGCTTTATGCTTAGGGTATGCAACAAGCGAAGCCCATGGAGGCTGCAAGTATCGTCTTTGAAGCGCGAACCTGCCTTGGGGAAAGCCAGCGTGCCTTTGCGGCACGTCTGGGTACCGCGCAGTCGCTCGTGTGCAAGTACGAACGCGGGGATGTATCCCCCCCCGCCGGAATTGTGATTCACTGTATGAATCTGCTTCAGATGCGTCCGGGAAGTGTGAGTGCTGATGAATTGGTGGCGCTGGTCAAGTCTCGCTTGAGCGGCGACCAGATGGCCGCGGCGCGGCAAGCCGTCGCAAAACTTATTCATTGCCTTCCTGGGCGCTGACCCATCCAGCTTCTCAATGTAGAAACCGGCCGGTTACTTTGGCTCTATAGCTCTCGGTTCCAGTGGAGCTACGGCTGAAGTGGCTGGCGGTACAACAGCAGCGTCCGCCTCGTTGTCATTCAGTTCGCGCTCGAACGCATCAATCGCGTCGGAATGAATCGTCTGGGCACGCTGTAACAGATGCTCAAGGCCGAGTACCTCCCAGGCGGTTTGGGCTGTCCATTCGCGCTCGATGGAATAGAGCAAGTCCAATTCGCCTGTGGCCTTTGTGTTCGGGTCAGGCATCGCTCCGATCAGGTAGCCGTGGACTGTAACTTTCTGTCTAAGTTCGCTTTCGATGAACGCTTCGACGCGACGCATATAGCTCTTCAACTGCGCCAGATGCTCAGCAGTCAAAGGAATTGTGGGCGACTTGAACTCCACGATGGTGACGACATGCGGAGACGCTGTATCTGACATGACGAACACAAGGTCAGGCCGGTCAAGACCTCGCTTGCCAGCGTCATCCGCTAGCGCAGAATAGGCGTCGACATTGAGCAGCTTGGCGAGCTTGCTGGCCAGCTTATTCAGGTCTTCGTCACTAGTTAGATACTTCGAGTATTCCGGCTTGATCAGCCAGGGCTCACTCTTGAACAGTTGATGTAGCTCGGCCTCAATGCCTTTCTGTTTCCATAGGTCCTCGCCCTTCTCGATCAGCTTACGCAAACTAATGATCCCGGACTTTCTGCCGCGATAAAGCTTGAGGGCGTCGCTACGTTCGATGTCAGCAAGTTCAAGCAGTTCACTCGCGACTTGGTGGACGGTTTTTGGGTCGGTCTGCAGTTCTATTAGTCGGATGAGGACTTCGCCGGCATTGACGGAATTGACGACAAGCGGCGCCAACTCCTTAAACTCTAGGCTTTCGATGCCATGGCGCAATGCGATGGTGCGCAGAAGTTTGCCTGCTGGCACACGGCTACGTTTGGGGAGGTGCTCTATTATCTTGTTCATCCGAGAACCTTCTTCGTTAGCCTTGATCTCCGCGTCGACTTTGGCTTCCCGATGCTTTGCATGGGCAGCAAGTGCGGCCTTCATCAGGTCGGACACGTGGGTCAAAATTGCTTCGACCACGTCATTGTCTTCCCGAAGCTGCGTACGGTTGGTGTTCACGAAATCCACACCGAGCTGATCCAGGGTGTCGGCAACAACAACGCATTCCAGGTAGTCTTGGGCGTGAAAGTTGTGCATGCCGGTGCCGAGTTTGAACAGGGATGGGCCTGCAGCAAGCCGCTTGTTGCAGTAGATCCGGGCGCCGCGTTTTCCGGCTGGCAAGTGCTGCCCAGGCTTACGGAATCTCACCGCGTACTGAATGGGGAGGGTGCCGACGTCCGGAATGTTGACGAAGTCGGAGACGAGGCTGCCGGAAGTGGATGCCGCCTCGGGGAATACGAAGTCGAACTCCACCACTTGCGGCGCAACGGGGGCGCCGTTCAGCGAGATAAGAAAATCTTCAGGTTCGATGCCGTAGAAGGCTTCGGCGAGCGTCGCAATGATCTTGTCTGCGGACGAGCGAACGGCGTCTGGTTTGAGGCCCTTAAGCGTTATCGTTGTCCCCGATGTGGCCGTATTTGGGTCGTCCTCATAAATAGCCGGAATCTTGATTTCGCCGAGATTGGGGGCATCGGCTAGCTTGGCGGAATCAAGCGTGAAGACCGTGGCGAAACTATCGCCGGCACGCTTAGTCTTGACTATGACTTGACCTGCGATTCCGAAGCCGGCGAGCTTACCTAGGCCCTTGCGCCCCATCACTGCGCGCTTTCCGCCCTCGGATTTGAGATTGGTTTCTTGGCCGGAAGCGTCTGCTCGACGATGCCGATTGATTGGCAGAAATTTTTGGGCGACGTCGGCAGGGCTCATGCCATGGCCGTAGTCGCGGATCTCGATGGAGAGTTCGCCTGGCAAGGTCTTTTTGTAGAGAGAAATATCCGGAGGCGCAATGCTCATGCCAGATGTTACGTTGGAGGCCTCAGGCGTACTCGATGGTGCGTCAGCGCTGGCTTTCTTGGATTCGGTTTCGGCCTTCTTGGCGGCTTTTGCTTTCTTGTCCGCGTCCTTCAGCGCAAGTCGTTGGCTCTCAATTTCGTCAAACGGTATTGTGATCTCGACTTTAGGTGCATTGCTGTCGTAGGAATTCGCGACAAACTCGACCAGGCACTTGCCTAGCGTCGTATACATGTTGATTCCGAGGGCCTCCAACATACCCCCTTGAATAGCCAGATTGAATTCGTTAGGTTTTTGGTTTGTCGTCATTGTGAGCTTCCCGTGCACTGCCGTAGTCGCCACCGATGGAGCGGCGTAGCGCAATTGTGTAACACCCTCATCCCGCACCCCGCCGCGTCATGACAACGCAGCAAGCACTGGCTTGCCCACCATGGCGGGTGGGGCATCCTACAGCGGCGGGTGATGAGTTCTGGGCGGGGCCGAACGCCCCATCTACTCGACCCGACTTGACCGTCTGAACACACCCCGCAAGTCACTGAACGCGTGCGACATGCTTTCTGTTGCTAGCTGAGCGTTCAAGCTTGCCTTCACGCATGAGGAGGCCGAGCACGCTATATGAGAGGTAATCCTTGGAGCCGCCGCCATAGTCGCTGCGAAGGCCAAGAAGACTTGCGGCATCGGAATTCGAAATCCCGTTTGGATTGGCCCTGGCAAGTTCAAGTACAGCGTCTTTCAGCAACGCGAGAGCGATTTGAGCCTTCTCTCTGACGCCCGAGGGGATCACGACTGTTGCGCGTGCCTTCGTCGACAGGCCAGACGGAAGAACGTTGTTGAGTAGGCGCCCGCCCGTATCGACGGTGCCAAACGATGCGATCAACTCGGCTTCAAGTCGGATGGCCTGTGGTTCTGTTAGCGCGTCAACCAAGCGAGCGACAAGAACGTGATGCCCGGCTGCCTCGATTTCCTTAATCTTCGAGCCTTTCCGCGAGTCGTCGGGTCTGACGAGGTGATCATGTGATCGTGTGCCCGTGCCCTTACCGATGTAGAACGGCAAAGCCGGTGATTCTCGGGGATCCTTGAGGGCGTAGACGTAGTACGAGGTATCGACAGACATAAGCTCGTGCAAGCTCCGAGGTGACAAACCAGTTTTAGACCATCTCATAGTGGCCGGATCCAGCCAATCCGGCGAATGCCGGAGCCGATAGAGCTTGCCTCGCGGCCTTCCGCTGCGCGCGCAGGCAGTTTGCAGATATGCCGTTCTAGTGCGGTCCACGATGGCCATTCGACAGGTTTTGGATCGTTATAAACATGCGGGGCTTTGCTCAAAATCGCCTGCTCTATGAGAGTCATCAAATCCCGCGGTAACTCCCAATCGCCCTTCGGTCGGTGATGCTCACATCGGCATGATTGAACATCCTTCGCTTGATTGAATTTGGCACACCCAACAAAGTCATCACAGCACCAAGGAAACGGCGCAATCTCGCCTCGTCAGCTTTTCAAGCCCAGCCTCTTCCCGCAACCGTCCGCGAAGGTCTGTAGCATCCCGATAGCGCCCTGTGCTTCAGGTCCGGCTGCGGGTAGGAAAGACGAAGGGACCAGACTTTGAGCGAAAGCCCCGTGGACTACCTCCTTAGTCGTAGTTTCCCGCCTAAGCGGGACAGTTGCATTGCTACGGGCGTAACTAGCGCGACCTATGGTTAAGCTCATTTTTCGTGCGATAGAAGAACACGTGGGGGCAGCATCCAGCATGATCGCACAGCAAACATGGCTGGTGGTCTCCGCCCTATTCCCGCCTCACCATGCGCCTGCAACAACGCACCACAGACGAACTTGGCATGCTGCGACCGCCGACAGCCCCACACCAGCATCAGAATCTACCGCCAGAGCGGACTGAAATCGGCGACTGTCATTTGTCCCTGACAGGTAGTCACCGCCTAGTACGCTTTGGCGGTAGATGAATGCCGGGAATGATGCCAAATGACGGCAAACCAAGGAAGCGAAACTCGCTAAGCTTTTGATGTCAAAAGACAATTTGCAATTGAACCCAGCAAGCGAAGAGCTTGAGAAACACACCCCAATGATGGCCCAGTACCTCGGCCTCAAGAAAGACTTCCCCACCACCCTGCTCTTTTACCGCATGGGGGATTTCTACGAGCTGTTCTGGGAAGACGCCGAAAAAGCCGCGCGGCTGCTCGACATCACCCTCACCCGGCGCGGCCAGTCGGCGGGGCATCCGGTGGCGATGTGCGGCGTGCCCTTCCATGCGATGGAGGGCTACCTCGGCAAGCTGATCCGGCTGGGCGAATCGGTGGCGATCTGCGAGCAGGTGGGCGAGGTGGGCGCGTCGAAGGGGCCGGTGGAGCGCAAGGTGGTGCGGGTGGTGACGCCCGGCACCCTGACCGATGCCGAGCTGCTGGGCGACAAGTCCGAATCGGTGCTGCTGGCGGTGCACCACGGGCTGCGCAACACCATCGGGCTGGCCTGGCTCTCGGTCACCCAGGGCGAGATGCAGCTGGCCGAATGCACGCCCGATGCGCTCGAGAGCTGGCTGGCGCGCATCGCGCCGAGCGAGCTGCTCTACAGCGCCGATGCGGCCAGCGCCATCGCGCAGCGGCTGCAGGCCCTGCGGCGCAACACGCCCTACGCGCTGACGGCCCGGCCCGAATGGCAGTTCGACGCCACCCTGGGCCAGAACCGGCTGCTGGAGCAGCTGGGCGCGAGCAGCCTCTCGGCCTGGAGCGCCGACACCCTGGCCCATGCGCACGCCGCCGCCGCCGCGCTGCTGGCCTTCGCCGAGCACACCCAGGGCCGGGCGCTGTCGCATGTCAAGACGCTGCGGGTGCAGCGCGACGACGAGCTGATCGAGCTGCCGACCCTCACCCGCCGCAACCTGGAGCTGGTGAAGACGCTGCGCGGCGAGGACGCGCCCACGCTGTTCTCGCTGCTGGATACCTGCATGACCGCGATGGGCAGCCGGGCGCTGCGCAGCTGGCTACTGGAGCCGCAGCGCGAGCGCCGCCAGGCCCAGCGCCGGCTGGACGCCATCGGCGCGCTGCGCGGCCCGCACGGCAACGGCCCGTTCGGCCGGCTGCGCGAGCAACTGAAGGGCACCAGCGACGTGGAACGGATCAGCGCCCGCACCGCGCTGCGCCAGGTGCGGCCCCGCGAGCTGGTCGCGCTCGGCCATTCGCTACAAAAATCAGAGCGTCTGATCGAAGCACTGAGCGGGCTGGCGGCACTTTTCGACCAGATTTCCGAGGATCTGCACCCGCCGGCCGAGGCGATCGACCTGCTGCAGCGCGCCCTGCTGCCCGAGCCGGCCGCCCTGGTCCGCGACGGCGGGGTGATCGCCACCGGCTTCGACGCCGAGCTCGACGAGCTGCGGGCGATCCAGGAGAACTGCGACGGCTTTTTGCTGGACCTGGAAACCCGCGAGAAGGCCCGCACCGGCATCGCCAACCTGCGGGTGCAGTTCAACCGGGTGCACGGCTTCTACATCGAGGTGACCACCGGCCAGCTCGACAAGGTGCCGGGCGACTACCGCCGCCGCCAGACGCTGAAGAACGCCGAGCGCTTCATCACGCCCGAACTCAAGGCCTTCGAGGACAAGGCGCTCTCCGCGCAAGACCGGGCCCTCGCGCGCGAGAAATTTTTGTACGAGCAGGTGCTCGATGCGCTGCAGCCCCATGTGCCGGCCCTCGGCCGGGCGGCCAAGGCGCTGGCGACGGTCGATGCGCTCTGCGCGCTGGCCGAGCGCTCCCTCACGCTGGGCTGGTGCCCGCCCAGCTTCGCCAAGGAGCCCTGCATCGAGATCGAGGCCGGCCGCCATCCGGTGGTCGAGGCGCGGCTGGCCGAAGGCTACGGCGCGCCGGGGGGCGCCGGCAACTTCATCGCCAACGACACCCGCCTGGGCGCCCGGCAGCGGATGCAGGTGATCACCGGCCCCAACATGGGCGGCAAATCGACCTACATGCGGCAGGTGGCGCTGATCGTGCTGCTGGCCTCGGTGGGCAGCTACGTGCCGGCCACCCACTGCCGGCTGGGGCCGATCGACGCGATCCACACCCGCATCGGCGCGGCCGACGACCTGGCCAACGCCCAGTCGACCTTCATGCTGGAGATGACCGAGGCGGCCCAGATCCTGCACACCGCCACCCCGCACAGCCTGGTGCTGATGGACGAGATCGGCCGCGGCACCAGCACCTTCGACGGCCTGGCGCTGGCGGCCGGCATCGCGGCGCACCTGCACGACAAGGCGCAGTGCTTCACCCTGTTCGCGACCCACTATTTCGAGCTGACCGAGTTCCCGGCGCAGCACCACGGCGCGATCAACGTGCATGTGAGCGCGGCCGAGACGCCGGGCAGCCCCAAGGGCGGCGGCGGCATCGTCTTCCTGCACGAGATCCAGCCGGGGCCGGCCAGCCGCAGCTACGGCATCCAGGTGGCGCGGCTCGCGGGCATGCCGTCGATCGTGCTGCAGCATGCGCGGCAGGCGCTGGCGGCGCTGGAAGAAAAGGCCACCGCCGGGCAGGTGCAGGTCGATCTGTTCGCGGCGCCGCCCGACCTGCCGGAGAGTGCGGCGATGGATGCGCTGGAAACCGCGCTGCACGGGATCGACCCGGATGCGCTGAGCCCGCGGGAGGCGCTGGAGGCGCTGTACCGGTTGAAGAAGATCGCGGTGCGGGAGCATCGCTGAGGTTTTGTTTTGTTGTGGCTCTGGCTGCGAGCCGGGGCCGGGGCCGGGGCCGGGGTCGGGGTCGGGGTCGGGGACCGTAGTGTCTTGTTGTGAGGCCGGCGCGGGTGGGGCGGGAGCCCGCCGCTCATACGCCCTACGGGCTTTTTGAAATCGCGGCGGACTCCCGCCCCACCCACGCCTCCGCTGATCTAACAGCGCCGGCGTTGCACGCGTCGGCTCGTGGACAGCCCCCGTTACCTGCCGTTATGGCTGGTGCGCCAGGCAGGGCCTCCCCAGGCCAGAAAATCCACCTCCCATCACCCGCGCTTCGACGAAAAGCGGGAGCGGGGTGGACGTCGGGGGCGATTTCAAAGAGTCCGTAGGACGTATGAGCCCCCGGCGTCCACCCCGCTACCCCCCCC
>JBHZQV010000025.1:0-69030 GCA_042867185.1 Sphingomonas sp. NCPPB 2930
CTTGCCGTGGTCGACGTGACCGATCGTGCCGACGTTGACGTGCGGCTTAGTACGTGTGAATTTCTCTTTTCCCATTTCCAACTCCAGATAAAGAACAGCCCGTGGTTTTGTTTTAGGTCTGCACCGTGTTGCTGAATCCCCCGCCACGGGCAACGGGGGGCACACAGTCGCAGACCATTCAATCCAGTCTCAACAGACCATGTCTTCCCGCGGGACACCGCGGATCCGGCTCTGCCGGTCCGCCGGTGTCGCCCCCTGAAAGGGGGTTGGCGAAGACACGAAGTGCGCAGCCTGGGGGTCAGCTTTACTTGGCGCGAGCAGCCATGATGGCTTCCGACACGTTGCGAGGCGCTTCGGCGTAGTGCTTGAACTCCATCGTGTAGGTGGCGCGGCCCTGGGTGGCCGAACGCAGCGTGGTCGAGTAGCCGAACATTTCCGACAGCGGGACTTCGGCCTTGATCGCCTTGCCGCCGCCGACCATGTCGTCCATGCCCTGCACCATGCCGCGACGCGAGGACAGGTCGCCCATCACGTTGCCGGCGTAGTCTTCCGGCGTTTCGACTTCCACCGCCATCATCGGCTCCAGGATCACCGGGCCGGCCTTGCGGCAGCCTTCCTTGAAACCGAAGATCGCGGCCATCTTGAACGCGAGTTCGTTCGAGTCCACGTCGTGGTACGAGCCGAAGTGCAGCGTGACCTTGACGTCGACGACCGGATAGCCGGCCAGCACGCCCTGGGTCACGGCTTCGTTGATGCCCTTTTCCACCGCGGGGATGAACTCGCGCGGCACCACGCCGCCCTTGATCGCGTCGACGAACTCGATGCCCTTGCCCGGCTCATTCGGCTCGATCTTGAGCACGACGTGGCCGTACTGGCCCTTGCCGCCCGACTGGCGCACGAACTTGCCTTCGGCTTCTTCCACCGTCTTGCGGATGGTTTCGCGGTAGGCCACCTGCGGCTTGCCGACGTTGGCTTCCACACCGAACTCGCGCTTCATCCGGTCCACGATGATTTCGAGGTGGAGCTCGCCCATGCCCGAAATGATGGTCTGGCCGGACTCTTCGTCGGTCTTCACGCGGAACGAAGGATCTTCCTGGGCCAGGCGCTGCAGCGCGATGCCCATCTTTTCCTGATCGACCTTGGTCTTCGGCTCGACCGCCTGGGAGATCACCGATTCCGGGAACACCATGCGCTCGAGCGTCACGATGGAGGACGGATCGCACAGGGTTTCGCCGGTGGTCACTTCCTTCAGGCCCACGCAGGCGGCGATGTCGCCGGCGCGGATTTCGCTGACTTCTTCGCGGTTGTTGGCGTGCATCTGCACGATCCGGCCGATACGCTCTTTCTTGCCGCGCACCGGGTTGTAGACGCTGTCGCCCTTGCTCAGCACGCCCGAGTAGACGCGCACGAAGGTCAGCTGGCCCACGAACGGATCGGTCATCAGCTTGAAGGCCAGGGCCGAGAACTTCTCGCCGTCGTCGGCCTTGCGGACGACCGGCGCTTCGTCTTCGTCGGTGCCCGAGACCGGCGGAATGTCGGTCGGGGCGGGCATGTAGTCGATGACCGCGTCGAGCATGGCCTGCACGCCCTTGTTCTTGAACGCGGAGCCGCACAGCATCGGCTGGATCTCGCCGGCGATGGTGCGCTGGCGGATCGCGGTCTTGATCTCGGCCTCGCTCAGGGCTTCGCCCTCGAGGTACTTGTTCATCAGCTCTTCGCTGGCTTCGGCCGCGGCTTCGACCAGCTTTTCGCGGTATTCGTTGCAGACATCGGTGAGGTCGGCCGGGATGTCGCGGTATTCGAAGGTCACGCCCTTGTCTTCGTCCCAGAAGATGGCCTTCATCTTCACCAGGTCGACGATGCCCTGGAACTTTTCCTCGGCACCGATCGGGATCTGGATCACGACGGGGTTGGCCTTCAGGCGGTCGACCATCATCTGGCGCACGCGCAGGAAGTTGGCGCCGGTACGGTCCATCTTGTTGACGAACGCCAGACGCGGCACGCGGTACTTGTTGGCCTGGCGCCAGACGGTTTCCGACTGGGGCTGCACGCCGCCGACGGCGTCGTAGACCATGACCGCGCCGTCGAGCACGCGCATCGAACGCTCGACTTCGATGGTGAAGTCGACGTGGCCCGGGGTGTCGATGATGTTGATGCGGTGTTCGTCGAACGTACCGGCCATGCCCTTCCAGAAGCAGGTGGTGGCGGCAGAGGTGATCGTGATGCCACGCTCTTGCTCTTGCTCCATCCAGTCCATGGTGGCCGCGCCATCGTGCACTTCACCGATCTTGTGGTTCACGCCGGTATAGAACAGGATGCGCTCGGTCGTGGTGGTCTTGCCGGCGTCGATGTGCGCGGAGATACCGATATTGCGGTAGCGCTCGATGGGGGTCTTGCGGGACATGAAATTTACTCCGTTAACGGACGGAAGCCCGCCCACCGTTTTCGGTGGATCGGGCTTCCGGCCTGTCTATTGTGAGAGACAGCTGTGACAGTTTTTAGAAGCGGAAGTGGCTGAAGGCCTTGTTGGCTTCTGCCATGCGGTGCACTTCGTCGCGCTTCTTCATGGCGCCGCCACGGCCTTCGGTCGCTTCGAGCAACTCGTTGGCCAGGCGCTGGGCCATGGACTTCTCGCCGCGCTTGCGGGCGGCTTCCTTGATCCAGCGCATGGACAGGGCCAGGCGACGGACCGGGCGCACTTCGACGGGCACCTGGTAGTTGGCACCACCGACGCGGCGGGACTTCACCTCCACCATCGGCTTGACGTTGTTGATCGCAACGACGAAGGCTTCCAGCGGGTCCTTGTCAGGATTCTTCTTCTCGATCAGGTCGAGCGCGCCGTAGATGATGCGCTCGGCGACGGCCTTCTTGCCGCCTTCCATGATCACGTTCATGAACTTCGAGAGTTCGACATTGCCGTACTTAGGGTCGGGCAGGATTTCACGTTTGGGAACTTCGCGACGACGTGGCATTTTTCACCTCTTGTTTGCTTCAGTTGGCATCCTGGCGGACACCGCGAGAGCCAGCAGGACTCTCACTTACTCGACCCGGACATCGGGTCACTACGCTGCATCCCCGCGCCACGCGGAAAACAGCACCTTGAATTCTGACGAGAGCGCAGGGCTTACTTGGCCTTGGGCTTCTTGGCACCGTACTTGGAGCGCGATTGCTTGCGATCCTTGACGCCTTGCAGGTCGAGCGAACCACGGACGATGTGGTAGCGCACGCCTGGCAGATCCTTCACACGGCCGCCACGGACCAGCACGACGCTGTGTTCCTGGAGGTTGTGGCCTTCGCCGCCGATGTAGGAAATGACTTCGAAACCGTTGGTCAAGCGAACCTTCGCAACCTTCCGCAGAGCGGAGTTTGGCTTCTTGGGGGTGGTGGTGTACACGCGGGTGCACACGCCGCGGCGTTGCGGCGAGTTTTGCATCGCGGGGCTTTTCGACTTGGTCTTCTCGACCTCGCGGCCCTGACGCACGAGCTGATTGATGGTTGGCATTAAAAACGTCCCTAAACGTTTGACTTGAACGAAAACGTGAAACCCTTCGGAAATTCCGAAAAGCCTTCTAATGTAGCAGGGTGGACCTAGCGCTGCAAGGCTCCGGCCTTGCGGCGCGTGGGCCCTTCGCGGCAGGCTACCGGGCGATCACTTGATCCAGAGGCGGATCGAATCCCAGCTGCGGCCGAGGAAGCCGGCCAGCGGCACCGCCTCGAGCGCCACCAGCGGCACGTCGAGCAGCGGCTGATCGGCCAGCGACACCTTCAGCGTGCCGACGGCCTGGCCTTTGTCGAAGGGCGCGACCAGCGGATCGGGCCGCGAGACGTCGGTCTTGACCTTGCCGGCGCTGCCGGCGGGCACCGCGACGACGATCGCCTCGGGGCGGCCGAGCTTGATCGCATTGCTGGTGCCCTTCCAGACGCTCGGCGTGACGACAGCCTGGTTGGCGTCGAACAGCTTCACACCCTCGTAGGCGGTATAGCCCCAGTTGAGCAGCTTCTGCGATTCGTTGGCGCGGGCGATCTCGCCCGAGGCGCCCAACACGATCGACAGCAGCCGGCGCTGGCCGACGCCCGGAAAATCGCGCCTGGCCGTGGCCACCAGGCAGTAGCCGGCGGCGTTGGTATGGCCGGTCTTCAGGCCGTCGACCGTCGGGTCGCGGAACAGCAGCGTGTTGCGGTTGTGGCTGTTGCTGGCGGGCGTGCCGGGGTAGCGGTATTCCTTGAGCGCGTAGTAGCCGATGTACTCGGGGAAATCCTTCATCAGCCGGGTGGCCAGGATGCCCAGGTCGCGCGCGGTGGTGGTGTGGCCGGGCTCGGTCAGGCCCTCGGGGTTCTTGTAGGTGGTGTTCTTCATGCCCAGGACCTTGGCCTGGTCGTTCATCAGCTGCACGAAGCGCTCGGCGGTACCGCCCACGCCCTCGGCCAGCGCCATGGTGGCGTCGTTGCCCGACTGCACGATCAGGCCCTTGAGCAGGTCTTCGACCGGCACCTGCATCTTCGGGTCGATGAACATGCGGGAACCCGGCATCTTCCAGGCGCGCTGGCTGACCGGCAGCGTCTGCTGCAGCGTGATCTTCTTGGATTTCAGCGCGTCGAAGATGATGTAGGCCGACATCAGCTTGGTGAGCGAGGCCGGCTCGACCGGCATCTCGGCATCCTTCTGGGCCAGCGTCTGGCCAGCGGTGACGTCTAGCAACAGGTAGGCCCGCGCGGCGATCTCGGGGGCCTGCGGCGCCTGGGCGAAGGCCGGAGACGCGGCGAGGAACGGGGCGGCGAGCGCGGCGAAGACGAGCGCGCGGAGCGACGGCAGGAAACGGGTCATGGGAGGCAGGGAGGTCTCGGGCAGGGCGTCGGAGAAATACGCGGAGGTGGCGCTCAGGGCGCGAGCAGGTGGCGCACCACCAGCCCCTTGAGCAGCGGCAATTGTCCGTGAAAAAAATGGCCGCCACCGGGCACGACGGTCACAGGAAGTGTCTGCGGCCGCGCCCAGTCCATCACGTCGGCCAGCGGCACCGTGTCGTCGTGTTCTCCGTGGACGACCAGGGTGCGCTCGTGCGCGGCGGGCGGCACCGGCGCCACCGCGAAGCGCGAGGTGGCGGTGCCGACGAAGACGATCTTCTCGACCGGCCGCGTGTCCCAGAGCGCCGCGATCGCCTGGCTGGCGACGAAGGAGCCGAAGGAGAAGCCCGCCAGCGCCAGCGGGCCGTCGGCGGCCGTCTGGTCGATCACCGCGCGCAGGTCGTCGGCCTCGGCGCGGCCCTCGTCGTAGACGCCGGCGCTGGCGCCCACGCCGCGGAAGTTGAAGCGCACCGCCGTCCAGCCGCACTGCACGAAGGCGCGCGCCATCGTCTGCACCACCTTGTTGTCCATCGTGCCGCCGAAGAGCGGGTGCGGGTGGCAGATCACCACCGTGCCGCGCGAGGGCGTGCCGGCGTCGGGCGCATCGCGGGCCGCCTCGATCGCGCCGGCGGCGCCGGTGAGTGGCAGGGACTGGGTCTGGGCGTTCATCGGCATACTATGAATTTGATAGCTCGAAGCCGGCGAACGGCGCCGGCTGCAGGCACTTTCGGCTTGAAAATCAGGTGGGGGACACGCTAGCGGCCGACGTCCGGCGGCAGCAGCAGCCGCTCGACGACCCGGCCGTTCTGCAGGTGCGAATCGACGATCTCGTCGATATCGGCCGTATCCACGAAGGTGTACCAGGTGCCCTCGGGATAGACCACCGCCACCGGCCCGCCGGCGCAGCGGTCGAGGCAGCCGGCCTTGTTGACCCGCACCTTGCCGACGCCCGCCAGGCCCGCCGCCTTGACCCGCGACTTGCAGCGGTCGAAGCCGGCCTGCGCGTCGTGCACCGCGCAGCTGTCTTCGCCGCCCTTGCGCTCGTTGAGGCAGAAGAAGATGTGGCGTTCGTAGTACGGGGGCTGCGCCGCCGGCGCGTTCGTCGTGGTCGTCGTGGAGGTCATCCCGCCCATTCTAGGCAGCGGGCGGGCCCGGGGGCCGCCGCCGCTGGCGCCGCGACACCCGCACCAGCAGCCAGCCGAGGGCCGCGTACGGCCAGACCCAGCCGAGCCACTGCACCACGCCGTGGAAGCGGATGAAGCGGCCCTGCTCCCAGGTCTGCAGCGTCTGGGCGAAGTAGGCGCTGGTGGGCGCGTCGTTCAGCACGTTCAGGTGCACCACCAGCAGCAACAGGGCCACCGCCGCGCAGCCGCGCCGCGGCACCGCCAGCGCGCCGATGCCCAGCACCACCGCCGTCGCCAGCCCCACCTGCACCGGAAAGCTCAGCCACACGCCGACATGCGACGGCCCGTAGGTGAGCGCGGACGACAGCGCCGTCGCCGCCACGCCCGCCGCCAGCACCAGGGCCGAGGCCACCGCCCGCGCCCGCACGCCCTGCACGATGCAGTTGACCAGCAGCGCCGGCACCAGCGCGCCCAGGGTCACGCAGAGCAGCTCGGCGCCGGGGATGAGCGGCTGCAGTTCCACCTCGCGCATCGGCATCCATTCGAGGAACGGCGTGTCCTCCAGCAGCAGGGCCAGCGTTTCCTCCAGCCGCTCCAGCACCTGGCCCAGGCCGAAGGGCACCGCCACCGGGAACAGCAGCGCGACCGGCCACAGCGCCAGCAGCACCAGCGCGCCGCGCGATTCGGCCACCAGCCAGCGGGCCCGTACCCGGTCCCAGCGGGCGATGGCGCCCAGCCACTCCAGGCCCCAGGCCACCGCCGCGCCGGCCGTGGCGCCGGCGGCGTTCAGCGCCAGGTCGACGTTGGACGGCACCCGCACCGGCATGTAGCTCTGCAGCGATTCGAGCAGCAGCGACAGCAGCGCGCAGGCCGCCACCGCCGTCAGCACGCCGCGCGGGCCGCGGCCGGTGCGCAGCGCGGCCAGCGCGGCCAGAAAGCCCAGCGGTGCGTAGCCCAGCACGTTGGACGTGACGTCGAAACCCGTCCACCAGCGGGGCAGCGGCGCGGTGAGGAAGGCCCAGGGCGCGATGCCCTGGTCGCGCCAGCCGTCGAACGGGTACAGGCTGGCGTAGACGACCAGCACCGCGTAGGCCAGGGCCAGCGGCCAGGCCGAGGTCTGGAGCCCGCGTCCCGGCCGATCCACCGTCCCGGGCCGCCCGTCTCCTTCGGCGGTGTGCCCGGCGGCATCCGCCGGCGCCGGCCCGTCCGGTGGCCCAGGAGGGGTCGGGGACGGCATTCCCGCCACTAGAAGGGCTTGACGACCACCAGCACCACGGCCGCCAGCAAGAGCACCACCGGCACCTCGTTGAACCAGCGGTACCAGACATGGCTGCGCCGGTTGCGGCCGGCCACGAACTTGCGCAGCAGCGATCCGCAGGCATGGTGGTAGCCCAGCGCCAGCAGCACGACGAAGAGCTTGGCGTGCATCCAGCCGTTGCCGTCGGACGCCGGCCCGCGGCCGATCCCGTAGCCCAGGAAGAGCCACAGGCCGAAGACCAGGGCCGGCACCGCGAGCACGGTGGTGAAGCGCATCAGCTTGCGGGCCATCAGCAGCAGCCGGTCGCGTTCGGCATCGGAGCCGGCCGGCACCTGGGCCAGGTTCACGAAGATGCGGGGCAGGTAGAACAAGCCGGCGAACCAGCTGGCGACGAAGACGATGTGCAGCGATTTGACCCAGAGCATGGCCCCGAGTGTAGGACCGCTCCGCGGGGCACCATGGAGAGTGCGGAACGAAGCACAAAAAAAACCCGGCACAGGGGCCGGGTTGGGTAAACCTCGGGCCCGCAGGCGCGAAGTACCCGCTCAGGGAGGAAAAGCGGGGGACGACCTTGTCGCCCGGGAAGAAATGTAAGGATTAGTGCCGTTTGTCGCAAGGCATCCTCCGACCAACGGTAAGCATGCGTCCCATCCACGCCGAAGATGCCCGCCCGGCACACCCCGATGCCCCGCATTCCGACCGCACCGCCCCGCCGCGCGTTTCGGGGCAAGATCGCACCATGCACCACTCCAGCCCCACGCCCTACCCCCTCGCCCGCCCCCGCCGCCTGCGCCGCAACGTTTTCAGCCGCAACCTGGTGCGGGAAAACCGGCTCACCGCGCACGACCTGATCTACCCGGTCTTCGTGCTCGACGGCCAAGGCCAGCGCCAGGCCGTCGGCTCGATGCCCGGCGTGGAGCGGCTCAGCCTCGATCTGCTGCTGCCGCTGGCCGAGGAATGCGTGGCACTCGGCATTCCGGCGATCGCGCTGTTCCCGGTGATCGACGCGGCCCTGAAGACGCCCGACGGCCGGGAGGCCGCCAACCCCGACGGCCTGGTGCCGCGGGTGGTGCGGGCCCTCAAATCGCGCTTCCCCGACCTGGGCGTGCTGACCGACGTGGCGCTGGACCCGTACACCAGCCACGGCCAGGACGGCCTGATCGACGCATCGGGCTACGTGCTCAACGACGTGACGATCGAGATGCTGGTGAGCCAGGCCCTGACCCAGGCCGAGGCGGGCGTGGACATCGTCGCGCCCAGCGACATGATGGACGGCCGCATCGGCGCCATCCGTACCGCGCTGGAGGAAACCGGCCACATCCACACCCAGATCATGGCGTACAGCGCCAAGTACGCCAGCGCCTTCTACGGCCCGTTCCGCGACGCGGTGGGCTCGTCGGCCAACCTGGGCAAGAGCGACAAGAAGACCTACCAGATGGACCCGGGCAACAGCGACGAGGCGCTGCGCGAGGTGGCGCTCGACCTGGCCGAAGGCGCCGACATGGTGATGGTCAAGCCCGGCATGCCCTACCTCGACATCGTGCGCCGGGTGAAGGACGAGTTCCGGGTGCCGACCTTCGCCTACCAGGTGAGCGGCGAGTACGCGATGCTCAAGGCCGCCGCCGCCAACGGCTGGCTCGACCACGACGCCGCGATGCTCGAAAGCCTGCTCGCCTTCAAGCGCGCCGGCGCCGACGGCATCCTGACCTACCACGCGGTGCATGCCGCCCGTTTGCTACAAAATAAATAGCACACGGTCGGCACCCTGCGCCGGCCGTGGCTATGATTCGTGCATCACCACCCAGGCCGGACCCGCCGGTCTTTCCATGCGCATCTTCGAGCTCCACGGCAGCCGCGTCGCCGAAACCGACCGCCTGCCCACCGCGCCCCCGCCGCAGGGCTTCTACTGGATCGCCTGCAGCCGCGCCGAGTTCTCCGCCGGGCAGGCGCAGATCCAGGCGGCGCTGTTGGCCGTCGCCGGGGTGCAGCTGGTCGAACTGCATGTGTCCGACCTGCTGAACGCCCAGCTGCCCTCGCACTACGACTACACCTCGCAGTACGACCTGCTGGTGTTCCGCCGGCTGGCGACCCAGCACGCGGCCCTGTCGGGCACAGCGAAGGCGACGCCTTCGTCCGACGGCAACGCGCCGGCGGACGCCGCCCGCATCGCCGCCACCGCACCGGATCCCGCCGACACCGCGGTGGCACCGCCCGCCGCCCTGCGCCGGGTCGATACCCGGCCGATCGGCTTCGCCATCTTCGACCAGGTGCTGCTGACGGTGCATCCCGAGGACTGCGCGGTGCGCGACGCCTACGCCCTGCGCCTCCTGGCCGGCCACGGCAGCGAGACGCGGGCGACCGGCGCGCGGCAGCCGGCCAGCCCGGCCGACCTGATGCTGCGCATCGTGAACCTGGTGGTCGACGGCTACCTGGAGCTGCGCCGCGACCTGACCCGGGGCCTCGACCTCTGGCAGAACCAGCTGCTGCAGCCGCACAGCCGCTTCATCGACTGGAGCGCGTTGCTCGATGCCCGGCTGGCGCTGCACCAGCTCGACGAGATCTGCGAGGACCAGCGCGCCGCGGTGCAGGACTGGATCGACGCGCTGGAGGCCTGGCCCGAGCCCACCACCGCCGTCGCCCACCGCGAGCGCGACCTGCTGCAGGTGCGCAGCCGCGACGTGCTGGAGCACATCGAACGGGTGGTGCACCACGTGCGCCGGATGGAGCAGACGGCCGAGACCACGGTGCAGATGCATTTCAGCCTGCAGGGCAACCGCACCAACGACATCATGCGGGTGCTGACCACCCTCACCGCCATCTTCCTGCCGCTGAACCTGATCGCCGGCATCTTCGGGATGAACTTCGAGGTGATACCGCTGACCCACAAGCAGGACGGCTTCTGGTGGGCGATGGGCACCATGGGCGTGATCGCCGCCGGGCTGATCGGCTGGTTCTGGCGCAAGAAATACCTGGCGCGGCCGAGCCGGTGACCTGCGGGTCCGCGGTGCAGCGCCCGCAGAACGCAAAAAAGCCGACACCCGGAGGTGTCGGCTTTTTCGCGTGCAGTACGAGCGCAGGCGGCGGGGTCGCCGGCCTGCCGCGGTCTTACATGTAGCCGGCTTCGCCGTGGGCGACCTGGCCCAGGCGGACGGCTTCGCGGGCCTGGGCGTTGACCGAGGCGCGGTCGGCGGTCGACTCGATGCGCACGGCGTACGGCGAGCGCTGGTCGCCTTCACCGTCGGTGGCGACCGGGCGGACCGGGCTGGTCGCGACGCGGTTGATGGTGTAGCCGGCCGGGGCCACCAGGGCCACGGGTGCCTGCGCTGCGTAAGGCGACTGGGTATCGCCTTCGCCCATCGGGGCGGCATGGGCGCCCAGGGAAGCGGTGGCGGCGAAAGCGGCGATAGCGAGGAGTCGGGATGCGTTCATGATGATTTCCTTCTTGTGAGTTTCAAAACAACCCGGGGCACTGGGAGCGCCCTCTGTCCGCTGGGGACTTCGGGTTTGCATCTATTGCACTGGGTAGGAACATGAGCTTAGGCCGAAGTTTCACCGTTAAATGCCCACGGATAGAATCACACTGTTTCGCAACTCGAATCAATGACAGTTTTGTGTATTTGATTCCAGGCTAAATCCCGCATCTAACTCCTTCTCGTAAGCTGAATCCTACAGCGCCGCAGGCTTCTACGCCTGCTTGCAGGGTTTCACAGATTGAAACAATGGACTCTCTCGACCTGATCCGGGCGTTCCGCGAGGTGGCGTTGCGCGGCAGTTTCTCGAAGGCCGCCGTGCCGCTGTCGCTCTCCAAGGCCAGCGTCAGCAAGTACGTGGCCGAGCTGGAATCGCGGCTGAAGGTGCGGCTGCTCAACCGCTCGACCCGCACCGTCAGCCTGACCGATGCCGGCGCCCTGCTGCTGGAGCGCAGCGCCCCGCTGATCGAGATGATGACCATCACCCAGAACGAGCTGAGCGAGCGGGCCGAGCAGCCCGGCGGCCGGCTGCGGCTGTCGGCGCCGCACGGGCTGGGCGCCACCTCGCTGCCGCACGTGCTGAGCAGCTTCATGCAGCGCTATCCGGCGGTGACGCTCAGCCTGCACCTGAGCAACCGGATGGTCGACCTGGTCGAGCTGGGCATCGACGTGGCGCTGCGCGTCGGCACGATCGACGACAGCAACCTGATCGTGCGCCGGCTGCGGCGGGTGGAGTTCTGCGTCTGCGCCACGCCGGCCTACTGGGACCGGCACGGCCGGCCGGCGCATCCCGACGATCTGGCCCGCCACGACGCACTCACCTACTCGCTGCAGAGCGCCCAGCCCTGCTGGCGCTTCCAGGTCGATGGCCAGCCGCACACCGTCGCGCTGCGCAGCCGGCTGGAGGCGACCGACGCGGCGCCGCTGATCTCGGTCGCGCTACAGGGCCTGGGCGTGGTCTGCCTGCCGCGGCTGATCCTGCAGCCGCAACTGGAGGCGGGCACGCTGGAGCAGGTGCTGGCGCAGCATTCGCAGCAGGATGTCTGGCTGTACGCCGCGTATTCGCAGCGCCGGCACAACAGTGCGGCGATGCGGGCGCTGCTGGCCCACCTGGAAGAGACCTGGGGAACCGAGGCGCGCTAAAAATTACCCCGGAAGTGCATCCGGGGTCTGCACCGGTGCGTAGACACGGCAGCGGGGAACTGCCCGCGCTCCCGAAAGCCCTGCCGTGATACCAGCCCGCCTTCTCTCGACCCTCTCGCGCCTGTCGGCGCTGCGCCGGCTGCTGGGCGCCTACCGACAGCTGGAGGCGCTCTACCAACACCAGGCGATCCTGGCGTTCGACGCCGACGGCCGGGTGGTGGAGACCAACACCACGCTGCAGCAGCGCCTGGGCCTGGGTCCGCCGCAGCTGAACGGCCGGCATTACAGGACGTTGCTCGATCCGCAGGACATCGCCGGTGCCGATCCCGACACCTTGTGGTGGGCGCTGCTGCGCGGCCAGGCCAGCGTCGGCTGCCTGCACATCACCGCCGCCGACGGCAGCCGCGCCTGGTTCCAGGCCCAGTACAGCCCGGTGGCCGACGCCGGCGGCCGGGTGCGCAGGGTGGTGGCCTATGCGGCCGACATCACCGACCGGGTGCATGCCGCCCGCGCCCGGCAGCAGGAATTCCGGGCACTGCAGCGGCTGGTGCAGGCGCCGGCCGCCGTGGCGGTGCTGTCGTCTGTGCCGGCCGGCACCCCGCCCGGCTTCGTGGCAGCCGGCACGCCCGGGACCACCGTGGCGCACACCGCGCATGCGCTGTCGGCGCCCCTTTCGGCCCGGCGGGTGCTGGATGCGGCGGGACTGGTCGACGGCATCGTGCTGCAGACCGAACAACTGGCCCGCCATGCGGCGATGCAGGTGGTGCGCCAGAACGACATCGGCGGCAGCCTCTCCCATCTGGCGGGCGAGGCCCACAGCCTGGCGCTGCGCAGCGCCGAGGCGGGCCGTGAGCTCAAGCAGCTGATCGGCGTGCCCGCCGGCCATGCCGGCAGCGACGAGGCCCGCCAGCGCGACGCCGACCGGCTGGTGCAGCGGATCCAGGCGTCGGCGCGCAAGGCATCGACGGTGATCGATGCCATCGCGCAGCCGGAACGGTGCAACCGGCTGGAAGGCACGCCGCGGCCCTGAGAACCTGCGCGCGGCGACCCGCCGCCGCCGGCGGCCGCACCAGTCAGCCGACGTGCTGCGCGAAGAACGCCAGCGACCGCTCCCGCGCCTGCTGTGCCGCGGGTGCGTCGTAGGAACCGCGCTGGTCGCAGTTGAAGCCGTGGTCGGCCGGGTATACATGCACCTCGACATCCGGATGCGCGGCCTTGAAGGCCTCGACGCTCGGCAGCGAGATGTAGTGGTCCTTCTCGCCGAAATGCGCCAGCACCGGGGTGCGCGGCGTGCGGGCGATCTCTTCGGGGCTGGTCGCGCCGCCGCCGTAGTACATCACCGCGGCCGACAGGCCCTGCACCAGTTCGGCCGCGCGCCACACCAGCAACCCGCCCCAGCAGTAGCCGACGATGCCGACCTTGCCCGCCTGGGCCGCGTAGAGCACCGCGGCCTGGATGTCCTGCAGCACGCCGGGCGTGGGCAGCGCTTCGACGGCGGCCTTCAGCTCCATGCCGGCGCCCATGCCGGCCTCGGTGTAGCCCAGCTCGACGCCCGGGCGCACCCGGTGGAAGGTGGACGGTGCCACGGCCAGGTAGCCCTGGGCGGCGTAGCCGTCGGCCACCGCGCGGATGTGCGAGTTGACCCCGAAGATCTCCTGCAACACCACGATGGCGCCCTTGGGCGTGCCGGTGGGCTCGGCCACGTAGGCGGGGATCTGGACGCCGTCGGCGGCGGTGAGTTGAACGGTGGAAGAACCCATGGGTGTCATGCTCCTTGGAGGGATGTGGATTGCAGCGTGCGCTGCAGGAAATCGAGCCGGTCCTGGCCCCAGAAAATCTCGCCGTTCACCACGTAGCTGGGCGCGCCGAAGATGCCGGCGGCGATCGCCTCTTCGGTGTTGGCCTCGTAGCGCTCGTGCGCGGCCTGGCTGTGCGATTGCTCGTAGCGCGCCGCCGGCAGGCCGCACGCGTCCAGCAGGGCCTGCAGCACCTTCGGGTCGGCGATGTTGCGCTGCTCGGCCCACACGGCGGCGAAGACCGCGCCGGCCAGGCGCAATGCGGCGGCGGTGCCGTCGTGCTGGTCGACCGCGATCAGCAGCCGGGCCGCGTCGTCGCCCGACACCGGGAAGAAGGTGGGCTGCGGCACCAGCGGCAGGCCCAGGTGGCGGGCGAAGCGCTGCAGTTCCACCAGCCGGTAAGCCTGGCGCTGCGGCGCCCGCTTGCCGACCGGCACGCCACCCGAGACCGGGAACACATGGCCCAGGTCCACCGGCAGCAGCCGCACCGTGGCGCCGGCCTGCGCGGCCAGGGCGACGAAGCGGTCGTGGCCCAGGTAGGTCCACGGGCTCTGGGGCGAGAAAAAGTAGTCGATGGTGGTGGCGGTCAAACGATCTGCTCCTCGATAGGCGCGGGGCCGGCAGGACGCCGGCGATGTGCCGGCGCACGGGCGCTGCGGGCCGATTCTGCCGAGCCGCCGGGCCCGCCGCCCGGCCGCAGGCTGTTCCTGCGCACGCCGTGCGGTCTTGCGGCGGGCCGGCGATGCTCGAACGGGGGGTCAGGGGTTGGCCTGCACCTGCGGCAGCCAGGCGGCGATCTCGTCGGCCGCGGCGTCGGTGGCGGCGGCCAGGGCCTGCACGCCGCCGGGCGCGTCGGCGGTGGGCGCGGGCCGGCTCACCAGCACCACCCGCTGGGCCAGCAGCCGCTCGCCTTCGGCCCGGTTGTCGACCAGCGTCACCCGCAGCCGGACCACGCCGGCGCTCTGGGTCGGCGAACTGAAGATCTGGCTGAACTCCTCGAGCTGCACCCGCAGGATGTGGGGCAGCTTGCCGTCGGTGCGCTGCAGCGCGGCGCTGTCGTCGGCATTGAGCACCGCCCGGTCGCGGCCCAGGCGTTCGCGCAGCCGCTGGCGCACCAGCTGCGACGGCGCCAGCGACCAGCGGGCCATCGCGTAGGGCCGCAGCTGCTGCGCGTCGGCATAGGTGAAGCGGAACATCACCGCGGCGGTATCGACCACGCCGGCCGAATCGACGTCGGCCAGCGCCAGCGGCGGCTGCGGCGCGATGCGGGTCTGGGCGCGGGGCTGGAGCTCGCCGGGGCCGAAGTCGTAGACCACCGGCCGGGTGGGCCGGTCGGGCAGGGCCGAGCAGCCGGCCAGCAGCGCCACGGCCACCAATGCAGCATAAAAAGTGCCTCCAGCCGGCGTACGGCGCCGACCACCAGCTATTTTTTTTGTAGCAAATTCCATGTGGTGGCTCATCGTGCTTCTCCGGGTGCGACGAAGCCCTGCTCGCCCGGCCCCGGGCGGGCGGGCCCGTTGCCGAAGAGCAGCGACTGCGGGTTGTCGTTGATGTTGGTGACGGTGCGGCCCAGCTGGCGCACGGTGCGCGAGGCATCGTCGGTGACGCGGTTGAGCCGCGGCAGCGTGGTCGAGCCGAACTGGTCCACCGCATGGCTGAGCGCGCCGGTGCCCTGGGCCAGCCGGTCGAGCGGGCCGTCGGGCGCGTTCAGGCGCTGGGCGGTGGTGGTGATCGCGCCGGCCGCCGTACCGATCTCGCCGGCCGCGCCCTTGAGCGAGACGAGGGCGGCGCTGGCGTCGCTCACCGCCTTCGGCACGCCGGCCAGGGCCGGGTCGACCCGCTGGGTCATGGTGGTGTCGATGCGGGCCGTCAGCTGCGAGACGCTGGCGGTGGCGGCGGCCATGCCGTCGAGCGCGGCCGAGAAACGCTTCTGGTTGTCGTCGCCCAGCAGGGTGTTGAGGCGCCGGCCGGCCTCCTCCACCTGGGCCAGGATCGCGGGCGCGCTCTCGGTCAGCTTGCCGAGCTGCGACGGCTTGATCGGCATCCGCGGAATGCCGTTGTCGCCGGGGGGCGGCGGGGGCGGCGGGTCGTCGGCGTCCTCGTCGAGCTGGATGAAGGCCAGGCCGGTGATGCCCTGGTAGGCCAGCGTGGCGAAGGTGCCGGGCGTGGTGGGCGCGTCTTCCTGCACCGCGATGCGCACCAGCACGTTGCCGGGGTTCTGCCGGTCGAAGCCGATCTGCGTCACCTTGCCGACCGGCACGCCCTTGAAGCGCACCGGCGCCTGCAGCTGCAGGCCGGTGACCGTGTCCTTGGTGGAGAGTTCGTAGCTGCGGTAGCTGCCGCTGTCGCGGGTCAGCCAGATGGCCAGCACCACCAGCAGGGCGGTGAGCCCCAGCACGAAGATGCCGGCCGCGAAGGCGTGCGATTTGTTTTCCATGTCAGTGGGTCCTGTTGTCGGCGGGCGCGGGGGCCGGCGCGGAAGGCGGTGCCGAAGGCGGCGCAGGCGGCAGCTGCACCACCGCGCGGCGGCCGCGCTCGCCCTGGAAATAGGTGTGGGTGAAGGGGTGGTCGAACGTCGCCACCTCGGCCGGCGGCCCGCTGGTGATGACCCGTTTGTCGGCCAGCACCGCCACCCGGGTGCTGAGGGCGAAGAGCGTGTCGAGGTCGTGGGTCACCATCACCACCGTCAGGCCCAGTTCCTGGTGCAGCGAGCGCAGCAGTTCCACGAAGTCGTCCGAGGCGCTGGGGTCGAGGCCGGCGGTGGGCTCGTCCAGCAGCAGCAGCGGCGGGTCCATCGCCAGGGCCCGCGCCAGCGCCACCCGCTTGACCATGCCGCCCGACAGATCGGCCGGCATCTTGGTCGCGTCCTGCGCCTTCAGGCCGACCATCTGCAGCTTGACCATCGCCACGTCGCGCGCCAGCGCGGTGGGCAGGGTCTTCAGTTCGCGCAGGGCGAAGGCGATGTTGTCGAGCACGCTGAAGGCCGAGAACAGCGCGCCGTGCTGGAACAGCATGCCGACCCGGCTCGACGCACCCCGCCGGCCCATCTGCGAGGCGGGCTCGCCCAGCACCTCGACCTCGCCACGGGTGGGGACCTCGAGGCCCAGCATCTGGCGCAGCAGCACCGTCTTGCCGGTGCCCGATCCGCCGACCAGGCTCAGGATCTCGCCGCGCTCGATGCGCAGGGCCAGGTCCTGGTGCACCACCACCTGCCGGGGCGGGCTGCCGAAGGCGGTCCAGAGGCCGCGGATGTCGACGACCGGGGCCTCGGCGGCGGGTGCGTCCGGCGCGGCGGCGGAGGGGGTGGCGGCGTCGTGCGCCATCACAGCCCCACGTTGCGGAACACGATGGCGAACAGCGCATCGACCAGGATCACCACCGTGATCGACGTCACCACCGACGCGGTGGTGCCCTGCCCCAGGCTCTCGGTGTTGGGCTTGACCCGCAGGCCGAAGTGGCAGCCCACCAGCGCGATCATGATGCCGAAGACGACCGACTTGAACACCGCCACCACCAGGTTGCCCGGCGCCACCGCGGCCGGCAGCGCGTTGAGGAAATAGGCGGGCGTGATGCCCAGCGAGATGTCGGCCGCCAGCATGCCGCCGGCGAGCGAGGCCAGCGTGGTCCACACCGCGATCAGCGGCATCGCGACGGCCAGCGCGATCGCCCGCGGCAGCACCAGCCGAAAGCCGTGCTGGATGCCCATGACCCGCATCGCGTCGAGCTCTTCGGTGACCCGCATCACCCCGATCTGCGCGGTGATGGCCGAGCCCGAGCGGCCCGCCACCAGGATCGCCGCCAGCAGCGGCCCCAGCTCGCGCACCAGCGAGATGCCCAGGATGTTGACGATGAAGGATTCGGCACCGAACTGCCGCAGCTGCAGGCTCATCAGGTAGGCCAGCACCACGCCGATCAGAAAGCCCACCAGGGCGGTGATCGGCATGGCCGCGGCGCCCATCTGGAACAGGTGGCCCGACACGTCGCGCCACGGCCCCTGGCGCGGCGCCAGCACCAGCTTCACCGCGTCGATCAGCAACTGCCCGACCAGCCGCGTCAGATAGCGCAGGTGGGACACGCCGCCCAGCACCTTGCGGCCCATCGCGTCGATGCCGGCCATCACGACCGAGCCGCCGGCCCGGGCCGGCACCTCGACGGTGAACCGCTCGATCCGCTCCAGGATCGCGCGCTGCGAATCGGTCGCCGACACCGCCGCGGGCCAGCGGTGCCGCCAGTGGGTCCAGAGCAGCTGGGCGCCGACATGGTCCAGCATCTCGACCTGCCGCAGGTCCCAGGCACCGGCATCGGCCGCCGACTGCTGCAATGCCGACGAGACGCTGCGCCAGACCGCCCGGTCGCCCAGCTGCGCCGCCGTCCAGCGCCCCTGCAGCACGAAGGCCGCACCGGCAGTGCCGCCGCCGCTGCCGCCCTCCGGGCGGCCGATGCGCGGCCGGTCGTCCTGGGGGGGCGATGGCGGGACGTCAGCGGCTGGGGCGGAAGAAGAGGACAAAGGCGGTGGAGGCAGGGAGGCGCGGCGAGGAGGCCGGGTCGGCGGAGCGGGACGCACGATGCTAGTGGGCCGAACGGCGGCCGGTTGTCAGCCAAGGGCGCAATTTCGCCCGGGCGGCCTTCGGCGTACCGCCTGCGCGCGCACTGCTGGGTTTACACCCTGTGACGCCCGGCGGCGGACGGCTAGCATGGGCCGTACCGCCACCAACCTTCCGGAGACAAGCCGATGGCCCGTTTCTCGCCCCTGCAACCGGGCACGCGGCTGATGCGCCGCCTGGGACTGCCCGCCAAGGTCGCGCTGCTGGTGGGCACCGGCCTGTGCGCCCTGCTGGCGACCGCGCTGTCGCCCGGGGCGCCCGGATGGGCCGCCGGCATCGGCGCGGCGGCGATCGTCTACCTGGGCCTGGCCCTGCACCGCGGCATGGCCGCCGATCTGGCGCTGCTGACCGGCGCGATGGCGCGTGCCGCACAGGGCGACCTGCTGGCCGGGCCCCGCATCGCCGGCCACGACGAGATCGGCCACCTGGGCGGCCTGCTCGAGGGCATGGTGCGGCTGCTGTCGTCGATGGTGGCGGACATCCGCAGCAACGCGGCGCTGGTAGCGCACGCCGGCCGGAGCCTGGCGGCCGACAACCGGGCGCTAGCCGAGCGCACCGAGCAGCAGGCGGCCAACCTGGAGCAGACCGCGGCGAGCGTCGAGGAGCTGGCCTCCACCGTCCTGCAGAACGCGCAGACCGCCCAGGCCGGCGACCGGCACGCCGCCCAGGTGCGCGGCGTGGCCGATGCCGGCGCGCAGTCGATGGCCCAGGCGGTGCGGTCGGTCGAGGCGATCCAGGAGAGTGCGCGGCGCATGGCCGAGATCACCGCGGTGATCGACGGCATCGCCTTCCAGACCAACATCCTGGCGCTGAATGCCGCGGTGGAGGCGGCACGGGCCGGCGAGCAGGGCCGCGGCTTCGCGGTGGTGGCGTCGGAGGTGCGGTCCCTGGCCGGCCGCTCGGGCGCGGCGGCGCGCGAGATCCGCGACCTGATCGCCGATTCGGTGCGGCAGGTGGAAGCCAGCGCGCAACTGATCCGCACCGCCGGCACCGGCATCGGCGACATGGCCGCCGGCGTCCACCGGCTGGCCGGCAACGTGAGCGAGATCTCGGCCTCCAGCGACGAGCAGAGCACCGGCCTGGCCGAGATCAGCGCCGCCGTCCAGCAGCTCGACCAGATCACCCAGCGCAATGCGCAGATGGTCGGCCAGGCGGTGCACCAGGCCGAGGCCCTGGAGCAGCGGGCCTCGACCCTCTCCCGCGCGGTCACCTCGTTCCGGCTGCAGCAGGGCACGGCCGAAGAGGCGATGGCCCTGGTGGGCCGGGCGGTGGCACTGGCCCGCACCACCCCGGCCGCCCGGCTGCCCGCCCTGCTGACCGACCCGGGACAGCGCTTCCACGACCGGGACATGTACGTCTTCGCCCTCGACGCGGGCGGCACCTACCGGGCCTTCGGCGGCAACCCGGCCAAGGTCGGCTCCCGGGTGCAGGACATTCCCGGGATCGACGGCGCCGGCCTGATCGCCGCGATCGTCGCCCAGGCCGAGCGGGGCCCGGGCTGGGTCGAGTACGACATCACGAACCCGGCGACCGGCCGGGTGCAGACCAAGATGTCCTTCGTCCAGCAGTGCGGCGGGCTGTACCTGGGCTGCGGCGTCTACAAGTCGCTGGCGGCACCGGCATGAGGCGTGGACGCCACCGGCATGCACCAAGCTCGGGTAAGCCCTATGCACCCGGCGGGTGCAAGGCACTACATTGAGGCCACTCGCAAACGGGCCCCCGGGACCTGTTGGGGCGGGGGCCGAGGAGACAAACGCCAGACCGAACAGAACCAGAACGATCGCCCGAAGCATCCTCCATGAGATGCGTGGCATTTCTCACAGCGCCGTGACCGTGTGGTCCGGCGCTTTTTTTTGTCCCGGCGCCGGGCCGGGACGGGGGGCGCGTCAGGGCGCGGCCAGCTCCACGTCTTCCACCCGGCGCGGCTTGCCGATCGGTGCGCCGGCCTTGCCGATGCGGGTGGCGGCCATGTCTTCCTCGCTCGGGTACTGGCCGGCCAGCACATAGTCGAACACCCGGCGCGCGATCGGCGCGGCGGCACCGGCGCCCCAGCCGGCGTTCTCGACGATCACCGCCAGCGCCACCTTCGGGTTGTCGGCCGGCGCGAAGGCCATGAACAGCGCGTGGTCGCGCTGGTGCTCTTCCAGCGCGCGGGCGTTGTACTTGGTGTTCTGCGCGATCGTCACCGCCTGGGCGGTGCCGGTCTTGCCGGCCGCCTGGTACGGCGCCCCGGCGAACACCGCCCGCGCCGTGCCGCTGGTGACCACGCTGACCAGCCCGTTGCGGACCACCGCGATGTTCGACGGCTTCATCTGCAGGTCGACGGCCGGCGGCTGCTCCACCGGCGTGAGGGTGCTGCTGACGGCGTCCCGGGTGGCCCGCACCAGGTGCGGCCGGTGCTTGATGCCGCCGTCGGCCACGATGGCGGTGGCCTGCGCCAGCTGCAGCATGGTGAAGGCGTTGTAGCCCTGGCCGATGCCGAGCGAGATCGTCTCGCCCGCATACCACTTGCGCTGCTCGGGGCGCTTGTAGGTGTTGCGTTTCCACTCGGTGCTGGGCAGCACGCCGCGCACCTCGCCGTTGATGTCGATGCCGGTGGTCTGGCCGAAGCCCAGCGGCTTCATGAAGTCGTGGATCGCGTCCACGCCCATCTCGTTGGCCAGCGAGTAGAAGTACACGTTCGACGACAGCTGGATCGCCCGCTGCATGTCCACGCCGCCCAGGTTGCCCTCGGGGCTGCCGAAACGGTGGCCGGCGAACATGTAGAAGCCCGGGTCGTTCACCACCACGCCCGGCCCACGCTTGCCGGTCTGCAGCGCGCCGAGCGCCATGAACGGCTTGTAGGTGGAGCCCGGCGGGTAGGTGCCGCGCAAGGCCCGGTTGAGCAGCGGCTTGTCGAGCGATTCGTTGAGCGCCGCCCAGCTCTCCTGGTCGATGCCGTCGACGAACAGGTTCGGGTCGAAGGTCGGCTTGCTGACGAAGGCCAGCACCTCGCCGGTCTTCGGGTCGATCGCCACCAGCGCGCCGCGGCGGTCGCCGAACAGGTCCTCGACCATCTTCTGCAGCTTGATGTCGATCGTCAGCACCACCGAATGGCCGGGGCTGGCCGGCCGGCTGGAAAGGCGCCGCACCGCGCGGCCGCCGGCCGAGGTCTCCATCTGCTCGACGCCGGTGGTGCCGTGCAGCTCGCGCTCGTAGCTCTGCTCGACGCCCAGCTTGCCGATCACCTCGGTGCCACGGTAGTTGGGCGCGTCGTCCGAGTCGTCGAGCCGCTCCTTCTCGCGCGGGCTGATCCGGCCGATGTAGCCGACCACGTGGCCGCCCAGGTCGCCGAACGGGTAGTTGCGGAACAGCCGCGCCTTGATCTCGACGCCGGGGAACCGGTAGCGCTGCACCGCGAAGCGCGCCACCTCCTCGTCGCTGAGCCGGGTGCGCACCGGCAGCGATTCGAAATTGCGCGATTCCTCCACCAGCTTCTTGAAGCGGCGCCGGTCGCGCGGCGTGATCTCGACGATTTCGGCCAGCGCGTCGATCGTGTCGTCGAGCGCGCCCACCTTCGACGGCGTGATCTCCAGCGTGTAGGCCGAATAGTTGGTCGCCAGCACCAGGCCGTTGCGGTCGAGGATCAGCCCCCGGTTGGGCACGATCGGCACCACCGCCGTGCGGTTGCTCTCGGCCTGCGCCGCCAGGTCCTCGTGCCGGGTGACCTGCAGGTACACCAGCCGTGACAGCACCAGCCCGAACGCCCCCAGCACCACCAGCGCGATCACGATCACCCGCCGGCGGAAGCGGGCGAGGTCGGCCTCTGTATTACGAAGTTCGGTCATCAGAGCGGCCGATTCTCGTCAGGGTCCGGTGCGCGGCGTTGCGGTGCCAGCAAGACCACACTGGCGAGCGGCCACAGCAGCGCCTCGAACACCGGCGCCAGCACGAAGCCGAAGCCCGGGAACGCGCCGCCGGCGGCGGTGCGCACCAGCACCTCGATCGCCTGCGCCGCGAAGAACACCGGCAGCAGCTGCACCGTCTGCGCCGCCACGCTCAGCCACAGCAGCCGCCGCTGCAGGTAGCCGCCCAGGAACACCAGCACGGTGTAGCCCAGCGCATGCTGTCCGAGCAGCGCCGCCTGGTGCACGTCGATGCACAGGCCCAGCACGAAAGCCACGCCCATGCCGACCCGCGCCGGCTGGTGCACCGCCCAGAAGACCAGCAGCAGCAGCAGCGGGTCGGGCGCCCACACCGCGCGGCCGATCGGCAGCAGGTCCAGCAGCAGCGCGACGGTGAGGCTGCCCCACAGGAAGGCCGGATTGACCGGCAGCAGCAGCTGCTGCTGGCCCTTGCCCATGATCATGCGAAAGCTCCCGCCGACGGTGCGGCATGCGGGCGCGGCCGCAATGCGGCTGCGGAGAAACGGGGGCCGCGCACCGCCGGACTCATGGCTGCGCGGCGGCCGGCGCGGCAGGTGCCGTACGCGGTCCGGTGGCGGGAGCGCGGGCCGGTGCGGCCGGTGCGGCCGGTGCAACGGGCGTGGCCGGGGTGGCCGGGGTGGCCGCACTGGCGGCCGGTTTGCGGGCGGCTGCCACCGGCGCCGCGACGGTGGCCGCCGGTTTGGCGGCGGTCGCAGGCGCAGTGGCCGCCGGCTTGGCCGCGCCGGTGCCGGGCACCGCTGCGGCGGCCGGTGCCGCAGTGCCTGCCGGTACCGCGGCGGCGGCGGCCTTGGCACCGGCCGCAGGCTTGCCGCGCGGCACGCCCGCCACCGAGCCGCCGCCCGGCGGATTGGCCGGCGCCGCGGCCGGCCGGGTCGGCAGTTGCGCGCTCAGCGGCTGCAGCACCATCACATGGCGGGCGCCCTGCATCCGTGCCATCGGGAGGCAGTGGATGCGGGCGAAAGCCGAATCGGCACGCCGCTCGACCTTGTCGACCTTGGCGACCGGCAGGCCGGCCGGATAGACGCCGTCGACCCCGCTGGTGGTGAGCACGTCGCCCTCCTGCACGTCGGCGGCGCTCGGCATGAAGCGCAGTTCCAGCCCGCCGCCCAGGTCGGATGCCGGGTTGCCGTAGGCCACGCCGCGCACCCCGGTGCGGGTGTTGAGCACCGGAATCGCGTAATCGCGCTCGACCAGCAGCGTCACCTCGGCCAGGAACGGGTGCACCCGCGTCACCTGGCCCAGCACGCCGGCCTCGTCGATCACCGGCGAGCCGACGGCCACGTCCTGCAGCAGGCCGCGGTCGATGATCACCCGGCGGGTGTAGGGGTCGGGCGCGTCGTACAGCACCTCGGCCGCCTGCTCGGGCGCGGTGAGCCGCGGGCGCAGCGCCAACAATTCGCGCAGCCGGCCGTTCTCGAGCATCAGCTCCTCGACCTGGTTGGCGCGCTGCGACTGCTGCAGCATCTGCTGGCGCGCCGCGTCTTCCATCTGCTGGGCCGACTGCACCGTCTGCAGATAACCGAGCCCGCCGCGCACCCACGCCACCGGCTGCAGCGCGATCCGCTCCAGCGGATACAAAACGACCGAGATCGCCATCCGCAGCGGCGGCGTGATGCCCAGCCGCGCATCGGCCACCATCAGAAACAGCGCGAGCGCGGCGAAGAACACCAGCGTCGACAAAGCCGAAGGACCCTGCTTGAAGAAAGGCGGCGCAGTGCGGTCCAGGGTTCCCAGGGGCATGGTCGGAAAAAACGGGGCAGGACGGCGAACGAATGGGTGGGCGGGCGAAGGCGGCCAGCACGAAAGCGCCGGTCGCGCAGCGCGCCATCATAGAGAGCCCCAGCGCCGCCCCCGCCGCAGAAACCGTCAACCACCACAAAATGCTATGAAAAAAGTAGCTGCCTGCCGGCGACCAGCACCGGCCGCAGCCACTTTCCGGCCACCGGCTCAAGGTCGGCGCAACCACCCCCACCTCTCCCGCGAAGCATCCGCCCGGCAAAACCACCACGGCACCCCGCGGTGTCAGCCCCAGCCGCGCCAGGGTCTCCCTGGCGCTGGCGGAGCCCTCCCCCCCGGGGGGATGGCGAATTACACGAAGCGCAGCGCAGTGAAAAGCCGAGGGGGCCTACTCTGAAGTGAAAATGCTCCCCAGCCGGTCCATGCGCTCCAGCGCCATGCCGCATCCGCGCACCACGCAGGTCAGCGGCTCCTCGGCCACCAGCACCGGCAGGCCGGTTTCCTCGGCCAGCAGGCGGTCCAGGTCGCGCAGCAAAGCGCCGCCGCCGGTCAGCATCATCCCGCGGTCGGCGATGTCGGCGCCCAGCTCGGGCGGCGTCTGCTCCAGCGCGTTCTTCACGGCCGAGACGATGTTGTTGAGCGGGTCGGTCAGGGCTTCGAGCACCTCGTTGCTGCTGATGGTGAAGCTGCGCGGCACGCCTTCGCTGAGGTTGCGGCCCTTGACTTCCATCTCGCGCACTTCGGAGCCGGGAAACGCCGAGCCGATCTTCTTCTTGATCGCTTCGGCCGTCGGCTCGCCGATCAGCATGCCGTAGTTGCGGCGGATGTAGTTGATGATGGCCTCGTCGAACTTGTCGCCGCCGACGCGGACCGAGCCCTTGTAGACCATGCCGCCGAGCGAGATCACGCCGACCTCGGTCGTGCCGCCGCCGATGTCGACCACCATCGAGCCGGAGGCTTCCGACACCGGCAGGCCGGCGCCGATGCCGGCGGCCATGGGTTCCTCGATCAGGTAGACGGCGGTGGCGCCGGCGGCCTCGGCCGCGTCCTTGATGGCGCGGCGCTCGACCTGGGTCGAGCCGCAGGGCACGCAGATGATGATGCGCGGGCTGGGGGTGAACAGCGTGCGCGGGTGCACCATCTTGATGAACTGCTTGATCATCTGCTCGGTGATCACGAAGTCGGCGATCACGCCGTCCTTCATCGGGCGGATCGCCTCGATGTTGCCGGGCACCTTGCCCAGCATCGCCTTGGCCTCGCGGCCCACGGCCTGGATCACCTTCTTGCCGTGGGGCCCGCCCTCGTGGCGGATGGCGACGACCGAAGGCTCGTCGAGCACGATGCCTTTGTCACGGGCGAATATCAGCGTATTCGCGGTGCCGAGGTCAATGGCGAGGTCGGTGGAAAAATACCGACGGAAGGAACCAAACATCAAAGTCCTCTCTGGCACGGCGTGCGCGTCGGCCAGCCGTCGCCAATTTCTGGTGTCGAATCAGGGTGAAAAACGGGGGGATACGCGCAGTAGACGGCGATTTCGCCGGCGGAACAGGCCTGGCAGGCTGTTTCGGCGAAGGCGGGATAATACCCGATCCCCCATGCGCCACCGCGGCTGCGGCGGCGCCGGCCCCCACGCTTTACCTCCGGTTTTCAGGCGTCCGCGACGCCCCCATTTCCCTATGGCACTCACACCCCAGGACATCGGTCGCATTGCCAACCTGGCACGGCTCGAACTGCGCCCCGAAGAAGGCGACCGCCTGCTGGCGCAACTCAACGGCTTCTTCGACGTGGTCGAGCGGATGCGCGCGGTCGACACCGCCGGCATCGAGCCGATGGCCCACCCCGTCGCCGCCATCCAGGACGTGACGCTGCGGCTGCGCGATGACGCGGTCGGCACCTACCCGTCGCGCGACGACAGCCAGAAGAGCGCACCCGCCGTCGAGAGCGGCCTGTACCTCGTCCCCCGCGTGATCGAATGAGCCCGGCATGAGCAGCAGCAACAGCACCCCCACCACCGCATCCACCGCCCTGCACGACCTGACCGTCGCCCAGCTGGCCGCCCGCCTCGCGGCCAGGGACGTCTCGGCCGTCGAGGCCGCCCAGCACTTCCTCGACCGGGCCACCGCCCATGCCGACCTGGGCGCCTACGTGGCGCTCGACCCCGAGGCGACGCTGGCCCAGGCCCGCGCGGCCGACGCCCGCATCGCCGCCGGCACCGCCGGGCGCCTCGAAGGCGTGCCGCTGGCGCACAAGGACATCTTCGTCACCCGCGATTTCCCCACCACCGCCGGCTCCCGCATGCTGGCCGGCTACCGCTCTCCTTTCGATAGCACGGTGGTGGCCAACCTCGCCGGCCAGGGCATCGTCACGCTCGGGAAACTCAGCTGCGACGAATTCGCGATGGGCTCGGCCAACGAGAACGTCGCCGTGCCCGCGGCCGGCGGCGATGCCGTGGTGCCGGTGCGCAACCCGTGGGACACCACCCGCGTGCCCGGCGGCTCCTCGGGCGGCAGCGCCGCCGCCGTGGCCGCGCGCCTGGCGCCGGCGGCCACCGGCACCGACACCGGCGGGTCGATCCGCCAGCCGGCCGCCTTCTGCGGCATCACCGGCATCAAGCCGACCTACGGCCGGGCCTCCCGCTACGGCATGGTGGCCTTCGCCTCCAGCCTCGACCAGGCCGGCCCGATGGCCCGCACCGCCGAAGACTGCGCGCTGCTGCTGTCGGCGATCTGCGGCCCCGACCCCGACCGCGATTCCACCTCGCTCGACCTGCCGGCCGAGGACTTCACCCGTTCGCTGAACGACAGCCTGCAGGGCCTGCGCATCGGCATCCCGAAGGAGTTCTTCGGCGAAGGTTTGTCGGCCGACGTGCGCGCCGCGGTCGATGCCGCGCTGGCGCAATACGAGCAGCTGGGCGCGACGCTGGTGCCGATCAGCCTGCCGCGCACCGAGCTGTCGATTCCCGTCTACTACATCATCGCGCCGGCCGAGGCGTCGTCGAACCTGAGCCGCTTCGACGGCGTGAAATTCGGTCACCGGGCCGCCCGGTACACCGACCTGCTCGACATGTACAAGAAGACCCGTGCCGAAGGCTTCGGCGACGAGGTCAAGCGCCGGATCATGATCGGCACCTACGTGCTGTCCCACGGCTACTACGACGCCTACTACCTGCAGGCCCAGAAGATCCGACGCATGATCGCCGACGACTTCCAGGACGCCTTCAAGAGCTGCGACCTGATCGCCGGCCCGGTGGCGCCCACCGTGGCCTGGAAGATCGGCGCGCACGGCAGCGACCCGCTCGCCGACTACCTGGCCGACATCTTCACCCTGCCCGCCTCGCTGGCCGGCCTGCCCGGCATGAGCGTGCCGGCGGGCTTCGCAAAATCGGAAGCCGGTGGCGGCATGCCGGTGGGCCTGCAGCTGATCGGCAACTATTTCGCCGAAGCGCGGCTGCTGAACGCCGCCCACCGCTTCCAGCAGGCCACCGACTTCCACCTCCGCAAACCGGAGGGCATCTGAACATGAGCGAACCCGTGAACTCCTTTGCCGCGCAGCAGGAAGGCCGCCCCACCGGGCCGCTGGTCCAGGGCTACGAAGTCGTCATCGGCTTCGAGACGCATGCCCAGCTCTCGACCGTCTCCAAGATCTTCAGCCGCGCGCCGACCGCCTTCGGCGCCGAGGCCAACACCCAGGCCGCGCCGGTCGACCTGGCGCTGCCGGGCACGCTGCCGGTGATGAACAAGGGCGCGGTCGAGCGTGCGATCGAGCTCGGCCTGGCGCTGGGCTCGCATATCGCGCCGCGCAGCGTCTTCGCCCGCAAGAACTACTTCTACCCCGACCTGCCCAAGGGCTACCAGATCAGCCAGTTCGAGATCCCGGTGGTCCAGGGCGGCAGCGTCGAGTTCTTCCTGGAGACCGGCAAGGGCGCCGATGCGGCGCGCGAGAAGAAGACGGTGCGCCTGGTGCGGGCCCACCTGGAAGAGGACGCCGGCAAGTCGCTGCACGAGAACTTCATCGGCCAGAGCGGCATCGACCTGAACCGCGCCGGCACGCCGCTGCTGGAGATCGTGACCGAGCCCGACATCCGCTCGTCGGCCGAGGCGGTCGCCTATGCCCGCGAGCTGCACAAGATCGTCACCTGGATCGGCATCTGCGACGGCAACATGCAGGAAGGCAGCTTCCGCTGCGACGCCAACGTCTCGGTGCGCAAGCCCGGCCAGCCGCTGGGCACCCGCCGCGAGATCAAGAACCTCAACAGCTTCAAGTTCATGCAGCAGGCGATCGACTACGAGATCCGCTGGCAGATCGAGGAGATCGAGGACGGCCGCGAAATCCAGCAGGCCACCGTGCTGTTCAACCCAGACACCGGCGAGACCCGCGCGATGCGCACCAAGGAAGACGCGGCCGACTACCGCTACTTCCCCGACCCCGACCTGCCGCCCCTGGTGATCGGCGCCGACTGGGTCGAGCGGGTGCGCGGCCGCATGGCCGAGCTGCCCCGGGTGATGGCGGCCCGCTTCGTCGCCACCCACGGCCTGCCCGAGTACGACGCCACCCAGCTCACCCAGGACAAGGGCACCGCCGCGTACTTCGAGGCCGCGGTGGCCGCGGGCGCCGCGCCCAAGCTGGCCAGCAACTGGATCATGGGCGATCTCTCGCGCCGGCTGAATGCGGGCGGCATCGCACTGGCCGACGCGCCGGTGTCGGCGGCGCAGCTGGGCCGGCTGATCGGCCGCATCGGCGACGGGACGCTGTCGAACAACACCGCGCGCCAGGTGTTCGACGCGCTCTGGACCGGCGACGGCAGCGATGTGGATGCGGTGATCGAGGCCAAGGGCCTGCGCCAGGACAACGACAGCGGCGCGCTGGAGGCGATCCTGGACGAGGTGCTCGCCGCCAACCCGAAGAACGTGGAAGAGTTCCGCGCCGGCAAGGAGAAGGCGTTCAACGCGCTGGTCGGCCAGGCGATGAAGGCCAGCAAGGGCAAGGCGAATCCGGCGCAGGTCAACGAGCTGCTGCGCAAGAAGCTCCAGGGCTGATGCGGGGGGCCTGGTGTGGCCCCTCCGGCGCTCAGCGCGGCAGCAGGATCGGCGCGGTCTGTACCGGCTCGGGCGGCGGCGAGGCCCAGAGCGGACGCAGCTGGGCGCTCTCGGCGTCGAAGCGCAGGTGCACCCGCTGCTTCTCCTGCTCCAGTTCGGCCAGGCCACGCTTCTGGATACCGATCGCCTTCAGCACGTCGGCCTTTTCCTGGAACAGGCCGGTGGGCATCTTGGCACTGTCGGCGGCGAAGCGCGCCATCGCGGCCTCGACGTCCTTCTGCTGGCGTTCGAGCTGGCCGATGCGCAGCCGGGTGAGCGCCATGCTCTCGTCGACCCGTTGCAGGGCACTGGCGCGTTCGGCGTTGTGCGCCGCCTCGTTGGGGTAGCGGACCAGCATCACCCGCTCGCGGCGCGACTGCTCGGCCGCCTGGGCGCGGCGCTCCACTTCGGCACGGTCCCGGGCTTCCTGCGCCAGGCGCTCCATCTCGGTCGGCGGCGGCACCACCACCCGGCGCAGCGATCCGCTGGGGTTGAGCTCGCGCTGCTCGCGGTCCAGGCATTCGGCGATCGGCCGGTCGGAGGTGAGCCGCCGGCCCTTGGAATCGACGCAGGCGTAGATGCTGGGGCCGCCGGCCGGCTGGGGCGTCTGGGCCCGCACGCCTGCCGCTGCGCACCAGAGCGCCGCCAGGGCGCATGCCCACGGTCCCGTCTTCTTCGGCCTGCGCGCTGCTTCCACGGTGTTCCTGTCGTCGTCGTCAATCCTGGACGCCGTAGCGCTGGCGGTAGGCCAGCACCCGGGCATGGTGGGCGGCACTCTCGCCGCCTGTTTCATTCAGATACAGCAATAAGTCGGCCAGCCTTGCGATCGTGCAGACCTGCATGCCCAGCCGGTTGCGCACGTACTGCACCGCGCTGTGGTCCACGTCCTGCCCGTTCTCGGTCGCCTTCTCCTGGCGGTCGAGGGCGATCGCCATCGCATGCGGCACCGCGCCGGCGGCCTCGATCAGGGCGATCGACTCGCGCGCGGCGGTGCCGGCCGACATCACGTCGTCGATGATCAGGACCCGTCCGGCCAGCGGCGCGCCCACCAGGGCGCCGCCCTCGCCGTGGTCCTTGGCCTCCTTGCGGTTGTAGGCGAACGGCAGGTTGCGGCCCCGCCGCGCCAGCTCGACCGTTACCGCCGCCGCCAGCGGAATGCCCTTGTAGGCCGGGCCGAAGACCATGTCGAATGCGATGCCGTTGGCGAGCAGGGCCTGTGCATAGAATTCGGCCAGCCGGCCCAGCTTGGCGCCGTCGTCGAACAGGCCCGCGTTGAAGAAGTACGGGCTCAGCCGGCCCGCCTTGGTCTTGAACTCGCCGAAGCGCAGCACGCCGGAATCGACGCAAAACTTCACGAAATCCTGGGCCAGCCGCGCATCGGGCGCCGCTTCTTGACCCGCCCGGACGCCATCAACCAGCATGGGGAAATCCTTGTTCAAATTGACCAGCCTGAACCTCAACGGCATCCGCTCGGCGGCCACCAAAGGCGTGGAAGCCTGGATCGCGGCCACTGCGCCGGATTGTATTTGCGTGCAGGAGGTCAAGGCCCAGGCGGCCGACGTGGCCGGCCGCTTCGAGCAGATGGCCGGGCTGCAGGGCCACTTCCACTTCGCGCAGAAGAAGGGCTACTCGGGTGTCGGCATCTACACCCGCCACACGCCGTCGGACGTGCGCATCGGCTATGGCGGCGAGGAGTTCGACGCCGAGGGCCGCTACATCGAAGCCCGCTTCGACACGCCCGCCCGCAAGCTCTCGATCGTCAGCTGCTACTTCCCCAGCGGCTCCTCCGGCGAAGATCGCCAGGCCGCCAAGTTCCGCTTCCTGGCCGACTTCCACCCGCACCTGATGCGGCTCAAGGCCGAGCGCGAATTCATCCTCTGCGGCGACATCAACATCGCCCACCAGCAGGCCGACCTGAAAAACTGGAAAAGCAACCAGAAGAACAGCGGCTTCCTGCCCGAAGAGCGTGCCTGGCTGACAAAAGTGTTGCACCTGACCGACGAGGGCGGCGGCCTGGTGGACGTTTATCGTCAGCTCCAGCCCGACGCCACCGAGGCCGCCTACACCTGGTGGAGCAACCGCGGACAGGCCTATGCGAAGAACGTGGGGTGGCGGCTGGACTACCACCTCGCCACGCCGGCGATGGCCGCGCTGGCGCGCACCGAGCAGATCTACAAGGACGTGAAGTTCTCGGACCACGCGCCGGTGACGGTGGAGTACGACTTCACCCTGTGAGTGCGCCTAGGCACGCGATGCTCGCCGAATGGCACCAAGAAATCCGGCCTTATTCCTCCCCCAGGGGCCGGTAGCAGACCCCTGCGCGCGATGACCGACCGTTATCAAACCACCGGCTCACAAAGCGCATTCGGCGCGATTCACGCCGGCTTCTCGGGCGATTACGGCGCCATGGAGCAGTTCGTGGCCCAGGCCATGGCTGCTGGCGCTGCCGGCCTCAGCGGGCCAGCTTGATGTGGGGGAAGCGCACGGTGGGTTGGTGCCATCTGCGCTCGAGCTGCTCGACGCTTTGCCCGGTTTCCACGGCCGTGGAACTGGCCACAGACCGCAACACGGCTTGGCGGCTGGGTGTTTTTGGCGGGGGTGCTGCGGTTTTGGGCATGCTGTGATTTCACGAAGCGAGCTTTGAATTTATTCAAAATTCCCTGCCTTGATGGCCCTCACGTCGAACCCATGACGCATCCAGGTTCAAGGAATGATCCGTGCCGCGCGCACTGCACCCTAGCGGGTCATGCATGACCCCACGGCAGGCGACCTGGGCTGAACCACCGCGCGCTCAGGGCAGGACGGCAGACAGCAGCAGCGTCATCAGGCACACGTAGGCCAGCAGGCCGAGGCTGCTGCGCAGCGTCGTGCGCATGATGGAAGCCTCCTGGCCCACCAGTTGCACCGCGGCAGCGGCGATGGCGATCGACTGCGGCGAGACCAGCTTGGCCATGACGCCGCCGGCGGTGTTGGCCGCCACCAGCAAGGCGCCGCTGGTGCCGATCTGGGCGGCGGTGACCGCCTGCAGGTGCGCGAACAGGGTGTTGCTGTTGACGACCGATCCGGTCATGAAGACGCCGATCCAGCCGATGACCGGCGACACCAGCGGGAACAGCCCGCCCGCCTGCGCCAACGCGAGGCCGATGGTCGAGGACGCGCCCGAGAAGTTGGTGACGTACGCCACCGCCATGACCAGCGACACCGTCGCCAGCGGTTTCCACAGACCGCGCGCCGCGGCACCCAGCTCCTGCGAAGCCGCGGCGAACGTCAGCCGGCGCGAGAGCAGCGTGGTGAGCAGCGCCGCGACCAAAATGGCGGTGCCCGACGCCTGCACCAGCCCCAGGTTCCACACCGCGGGCAGGGTGCGGGCGCTCGCGACCAAGGGCGGCAGCTCCTGCACCCGCTGGTGCAGCCACCCGATCGGCAGATGCAGCACCGTGCCGGCCAGCAGCCCGCCCGGCATGAACAGCGCCTTGAAGGCCGGCAGGCTCCAGAGCAGGATGGCGCCGGTCAGGACGTAGAACGGCGACCAGGCCAGCAGCACGTCCTTCACCGGCCAGCCGTGCGCGGGCGATGGCTGCGCACCGGCTTCGCGGTAGATGCGTCGGGGCGTCCAGACCTGCATGAACCCGGCCAGCGCGGCCATGGCCACCAGGGGCGCCACGATGTCGGCCAGCTCGGGGCCGAGCAGATAGAGCGTCAGTGCCTGCACGCCGCTGAAGACCCCGCCCACGATCAGCAGCACCGGCCAGGTCTCGCGCACGCCGCGCCAGCCGTCGAGCATCCAGACCAGCCCGGCGGGGACGAGCGCCGCGCTCGCCTGCACCAGGACGATCAGCATCAGCGACATCTCCGCCAGCGCCACGCCGCCCTGCTGGGCGCCGACCAGCACCGGTATCCCGATGGCGCCGTAGGCGCCCGACGCCGCGTTGGCCAGCAGGCACAGCATCGCGGCCTTGAGCGGGCGGAAGCCCAGCTCGACCAGCAGCGCCGCGCAGATCGCGATCGGCACGCCGAAGCCGGCAGCCCCTTCCAGAAAGCCGCCGAAGCAGTAGGCGATCAGCAATACCTGGATGCGCTGGTCTTCGGAGACGGTGGCGATGCTGCCCCGGATCACCTCGAACTTGCCGCTGCGGATCGCCAGCCGATACAGCCAGACCGCCATCAGCACGATGAAGCCGATCGGGAACACGCCGTTGGCGATGCCCAGCACGGCGGCCCCCGCGATGGCCTGCGCCGGCATGCCGAAGACGAACCACGACACCGCGGCCGAGAGCGCCAGCGCGACCAGGGCCGCGGTCAGGCCCTTGAGCTTCAGGACGGTGAGCGCCAGCAGGAAGAACAGGACCGGCAGCGCGGCGCACAAGGCCGACAGGTCGATGCTGCCGAGCGGGTCGTAGGTCTGTGGCCACGGCACCGCCGGCAGCGGGTTCACCGGGCCGCCACCAGGTGGGGGCACGGTGTGCCCAGGGCGAAGTGGCGCAGGTTGTCGAGGGTGGTCGCCGAGATCTCGCGCAGCGCCTCCACCGTGAAGAAGCCCTGGTGCCCGGTCACCAGCACGTTCGGGAAGGTCATGAGGCGCTGGAACACCTCGTCGTCGATGATCTCGCCCGAGCGGTCCTGGAAGAACAAGGCGCTTTCCTGTTCGTACACGTCGATCGCCAGGTGGCCGAGGTGGCGAGACTTGAGCGCCTGGATCACCGCGCCGGTGTCGACCAGCGCGCCGCGCGAGGTGTTGACCAGCATCGCACCGGGTTTCATCCGCGACAGCGAGGCGGCATCGACCAGGTGGTGCGTGGCATCGGTGAGCGGGCAGTGCAGCGACACGATGTCCGACCGCGCCAGCAGTTCCTCCAGCGCCACCCGCTCTCCCAGCCCGTCGAATTCCGGCGAAGCGAAGGGGTCGCATCCCAGCACCACGCAGCCCATGCCGCGGAAGATCCGGGCCGTCGCCAGCCCGATCCGGCCGGTGCCCACGATGCCGACCGTCTTGCCGTGCAGCGTGGTGCCCAGCAGTCCTTCGAGCATGAAATTGCCTTCGCGTACCCGGTTGTAGGCGCGGTGCGTCCGGCGGTTGAGCGTCATCACCAGCGCCAGCGTGTGCTCGGCCACCGCCTCGGGCGAATAGGCCGGCACCCGGGCGACGAAGAGCCCGAGCGCCTCGGCCGCGACCAGATCGACATTGTTGAAGCCGGCGCAGCGCAGCAGCACCGCGCCGACGCCGAACCCCGACAGGGCCGCGAGCGTGGCCGCGTCGAGGCGGTCGTTGACGAACACGCAGACGGCCTGGCAGCCGTCGGCCAGCGCCGCCGTGTCGGCGGTCAGTGCGGCATCGAAGTAGACGAATTCGAAAGCGAACCCGGCCGAACGGCGGGCCTCGTCGAGGAAGCGGCGGTCGTAGGGACGCGCGCTGAAGACAGCGGTTCTCATGGGCCTCCCGGCTCGGAAAGCGGCAGGGCCCGAAAGGGCTCGAGGCCGGCTGCACGAACCCACTCTAGCGGGTCCCGGCGCGGCGTGGTTGCCTAATATCCGGGGGGCAGCGCTGGTCCGGGCGGGCCACCACGGCGCGACGGCCGGCCGCGCCCGTCTACGGCCCGGCCCGCAAAATCGCCGCCACCGGCCCGCCGCCCGCAGGCCCCTGGTGCTCCGCGCCGCCCGACACGTACAGCGCGGTGGTCCCCACCACCGAGGCCAGCACCCCGCCCACCGCGGCCCGCGCATGGCGGGTGGCGTTGATGTCGGAGTCGTTGAGCATCGTGTGGCGGGCGCCGCGCACCCGGCCGTCGGGGCTGGCCTCGGCCTTGGCCAGCAGGTTGACCAGGCGCCGGTCGATCGCGGCGGCGTCGGTGTCGGCATCCAGGCCGAAGGCGTCGCGCAGCAGGCGGCGGACGCTGGCGGCATCGACCGCGTCGCGCATCACCGTGTGGGCGATGCGCAGTGCGGAGCTGCTGCCGGCGGCCTCGCCCAGCACCACGACCACGTTGCCCTCCAGCTCGATGCCGGCCGAGACCGAGGCGCGGGCCGAGTGCAGCGACCAGTCGGACAGCACCACGCCGTCGTGCAGCGCGGGGCGGTCCACCTCGCCCAGCGCCGCCGCCACGCCCAGGGCCGACGCGCCGCGCGAACAGCCCATCGATTCGTAGGTGTCGCGGGTGACCGGCGCGGCGCCGCGTGTCAGGGCGTCCTGCACCTTGGCCGAAGTGAGCAGCGGGCACTTGACCTGCACGAAATGCACGTCGGCCGCGTCGGCGATGCCCGCATCGGCCATCGCGGCGCGGACCGCGTCCGCGGTGGCGTCGATCTGGGCCGTGCGGCCGATCTCTTCGGGCATGAAATCCCGGGTGTGGGCGATGCCGACGACCAGCCGCTTCTCGCCGTGCGGCGGCGCGGCCTCCGCGGGCCGGCGGGTGAAGACGGTGAAGTGCGGCGACAGCACGCCCTCGGTGCCGCCCGACATGACCAGGGCCACCCGCTGCTCGGCCTCGGCCGCGGTGCAGCCCAGGTGCGGCGCCAGGAAGTGGCACCAGGCGGCGGCGGCGTATTCGCGGGTGTAGTCGTTCACGCAGCCGTTGCCCTCGGTCTTGCCCATCACCGCGACGATGCGGCGCGGATCGAGCGTGCCCGCGTCCACCAGCGCCTGCACGCCGCGCAGGTCGCCGGGGCCGCTGCAGAGGATGCGGAACACCTCGACGTGCTGGCCAGGGGCGGGTGCGGTCGAAGGAGCGGGGTCGCGGCTCATGGGGTCGTCTTGGCGGGGGTGGTGGAGGCGGCGCGCGCCAGGTGCACCTGGTGCAGGGTGATCTTGCGCACCTCGGTCTGGCTGGCGGCGATGTGGTCCTGCAGCAGGCGCTCGGCCTGGGCTGTCTGGCCGGCCAGCACCGCCTGCAGGATCGCGGAGTGCTCGTCGTAGGTGGCGGTGATGCGCGGCGCCTGGGTGAAGTCGAGCCGGCGGATGATGCGGATCCGCTCGGTCACCTCGCGGTGCACCCGCGCCATCTCGGCATTGCCGGCGGCGGCCACCAGCACGCAGTGGAAAGCCTCGTCGCGCGCCGCCACCTCGTCGCGGTCGGTGCTGCGGGCCTCGGGCGCGACCAGCCAGAAGGCGGCCAGGTCGTCCAGCGGACCGCGGTCCGACCGGGGGTCGTGGGCGCAGAGGCGGCGCACCGCCTCGATCTCCAGCACGCGGCGCAGGTCGTAGAAGTGCTCGAACTGCTCGAAGTCGAACGGCAGCACCCGCCAGCCGCTGCGGAACAGCACCTCGACGAAGCCCTCCTGCTGCAGCTTGAACAGCGCCTGGCGCACCGGCGTGCGGGAGACGCCCAGGCGTTCGCTGATCTCGCTCTCGGTGAACCGGTCGCCGGGCACCAGGCGGAAATCGGCGATGTCGCGCTTCAGGAGCGCATGCACTTCCTCGGCGCGGGAGCGTCGGGGCGCGGGCGGAAGGGTGGGGAGAGGAACGGTCTGCACAAAGCCGATGGTAGTGGGGGACGGGAATCAGCGCTGTGCGGGCAGTGCCGCCAGCAGCGCCGCACTCGGCGCGGTCCAGCCGACGATGGCGCCCTGGGCGCGCAGCATCTCCAGCGTGGCCTGCTTGAAGGCGGGGAAATAGCTCTCGGTGCAGTCCTCGAGCAGCAGGCCGTCGTAGCCGCGGTCGTTGGCCTCGCGCATGCTGGTCTGCACGCAGACCTCGGTGGTCACGCCCATGAAGAGCAGCTGGCCGATGCCGCGCCGCTGCAGCAGGTCCTGCAGGCCGGTGGCGTGGAAGGCGCCCTTGCCGGGCTTGTCGATCACCGTCTCGCCGCCCAGCGGCGCCAGCGCAGGCACGATCTCGCAGCCCGGCTCGCCCGCGACCAGGATGCGGCCCATCGGCCCCGCGTCGCCGATGCGCAGCGCGGGCGTGCCGCGCAGCCGCTTGGCCGGCGGGCAGTCCGACAGGTCGGGCCGGTGCGCCTCGCGGGTGTGGACCACCATGCCGCCGACGGCGCGCCAGGCCCGCAGCACCGCGGCGCAGGCGGGCACGATGGCCTGCAGCCGCGCCACGTCGTTGCCCAGCGCCGCGCCGAAGCCGCCCGGCTCCAGGAAATCGCGCTGCATGTCGATCACCACCAGCGCGGTGCGGGCCGGCGCGAAGCGGTAGGCGAAGGGGTTGGCGTCGAGCGTGAGGGTGTCGTCGGTCATGGCGCAACGGTTGGCGAGGTAGGTTCCGACGGGGCCGGGGCGGCGGGCGCGTGGCCGCCCGCCATGTGGGCGCCGAGCTGGCGACGGTCGGCTTCGGCTGCAGGAGTTTCGAAGACGATGCGGCCTTCGCTCATCACCACGATGCGGTCCGACAGGGCCAGCAGCTCGTCGAGGTCTTCGCTGACCAGCAGCACCGCGCCGCCGGCGTCGCGCACGCCGCGCAGCCGGGCGTGGATGTCGCGCACCGCGGCGAAGTCGAGGCCGAAGACCGGGTTGGCGGCGATCAGCACCCGGATGTCGCCGTCGAGCTCGCGGGCCAGCACCGCGCGCTGTACGTTGCCGCCCGAGAGGCTGCGGATCGGCGCGTCCTCGCCGCGGGTCTTGACGCCGTAGGCGGCGATCCATTCGCGGGCGCGGCGGCGCCAGGCCGCCGTGCGCAGCCAGCCGGCGCGGGCATAGGGCGCCTGGTCGAAGTCGCGCAGCGCCATGTTCTGGGCGACGCTCAGGTCGGCCACGCAGGCGTTGCGCAGCGGCTCCTCGGGCAGGCTGCGCACCCGCAGGCGGTGGTTCTCGGCGCGGCGGGCGCGCCAGTCCTCGCCCGCCACCCGCACCCGGCCGGCCAGGCGCGGCCGCTGGCCCACCAGCGCCTCGACCAGCTCGCGCTGGCCGTTGCCCGAGACGCCGGCCACGCCCAGGATCTCGCCGGCGCGCACCGCCAGGTCGATGCCGTGCAGCGCCCGGGTGCCGCGGTCGCCCTGCGCGGCCAGGCCCTCGACCTGCAACAGCACCGGCGCGTCGGTCGCTATGTTTTTTATAGCTATCGGCCGGCTTTCCGCGCCGGCTGCAGGCACCTTCGGTTCAAGAACGGCATCCTCGCCCATCATCGCGGCCGCCAGGGCGTCGCTGCGGGTATCGGCCACCCGGCCGTGCAGCACCGCGCGGCCACGGCGCAGCACCGTCACCGCGTCGGCATAGGCCTCGACCTCGCGGAACTTGTGGGTGATCAGCAGCACGCTGCAGGCACCGCTGCGGGCGATGGCCCGCACATGGCCCAGCACCTCGTCCGCCTCCTGCGGGGTGAGGACCGAGGTGGGCTCGTCCAGGATCAGCAGCCGGGGGCGCAGGTAGAGCTGCTTCAGCAACTCCAGCTTCTGCTTCTCGCCGGCGGCCAGTTCGGCGGGGCGGGCGTCCAGGTCCAGGCGGAACGGGGTGGTGGCCAGGAAGGCCCGCAGCGCGGCGCGCTGGGCCCGCCAGTCGATGATGCCGGGCACCTGGCCGCCGGCCAGCAGCAGGTTCTCGGCCACGCTCATGCCGGGCGCCAGGGTGAAATGCTGGTAGACCATGCCGATGCCCAGCGCCCGCGCCGCGGCGGGGCTGGCCACCTCGTGCTCGCGGCCGTCGAGCAGCAGGCTGCCCTCCTCCGCGCGCTGGAAGCCGGCCACGCACTTGACCAGGGTGCTCTTGCCGGCGCCGTTCTCGCCCAGCAGCGCATGCACGCTGCCGGGCGCCACCTCGAGCGAGACGCCGTCGAGCGCGGTGAACGCGCCGAACCGCTTGGTCAGGCGGTAGGTGGAGAGCGCCAGCGCGCCGGCGTGCACCGGCAGGCCGCCGATCGGCGCGGGGCTCATGCGGCGGCCTTCGCGCTGCGCACCGCCGTCGGAGCCCCGCGCGAAGCGGCCGGGCGGCGGCTCATGGGCGGGGGGCCGGTTCGCCGGCCTGCAGCAGGTCCAGCAGCGCCTGCGAGGGGGCGTGCGCGCCGAAGACGCCGCCCTGCATGGTGATCATCTTCAGCGCGGCGTCGTGGTTGCCGCGGTCGGTGGCGGCGGTGCAGTCGGACAGCACCAGGCATTCGAAGCCGCGGTCGTTGGCCTCGCGCATCGTGGTGTGCACGCAGACATCGGTGGTGATGCCGGTCAGCACCAGGTTGGCGATGCCGCGGGTGCGCAGCACCAGCTCCAGGTCGGTGGCGCAGAAGGAGCCCTTGCCGGGCTTGTCGATGACGGTCTCGCCGGGCAGCGGCGCCAGCGCCGGGATGATCTCCCAGCCCGGCTCGCCGCGCACCAGGATGCGGCCGCAGGGTCCGTCGTCGCCGATGCCGGTGCCGTTGGCGCCGATCTGGCGCGAGCGCCAGCGCTTGTTGGCCGGCAGGTCCGACAGGTCGGGCCGGTGGCCCTCGCGGGTGTGGATCACCATGAAGCCCTGGGCGCGCATGCAGGCCAGCACCCGGGCGATCGGCTCGATCGGCGCCTGGGTCAGCGACAGGTCGTAGCCCATCACGTCGACATAGCCGCCCTCGCCGCAGAAGTCGGTCTGCATGTCGATCACGACCAGCGCGGTGTTGTCGGGCCGCAGCGCGCCGTCGTAGGGCCAGGGGTAGGGCTGGGCGGGGACGTAGCGGGCGGCGGCGGTGCCGGCGGACGCGGGGGTGTCGGTGGTGGTGGCGAGGGTGGTAGCGCTCATCGGGCGGGCTCCTGCGGGCCGGGAACGAGGGGATGGTATTCCGGGCCGCGGTAGGCCCGGGTGGGCGGCGCGAAGCCGCAGCCGCTGCCGTCGGTCACCCGCACCTGGTCGCCCCAGGGCAGGCGGTAGCGGCCGGCGGCCATGTCGTGCATGTAGGTGTAGGGGCAGTCCTGTGCGCCGCCCTGCACCGCCACGTAGCCGCGGTGGTAGAGCTGGTAGATATTGTTCTCGACGCCCCAGCCGGTGCGGGCCTCGCGCACCAGGTCGGGCCGCAGCTCGGCGGTGATGATCTCGTCCGGCCGGCCGCCGCCCTCGACCATCACCGTGCCGTCGAAGCTGCAGAACATGCCCTCGCCCATCGAGTCGAAGCTGCCGTCGCTGCCGCACAGGCAGACGCTGGCGGTGTAGGCCAGGTTGCAGAAGGCGTTGGCCTGGTTGGTGATCTTCCAGGCGTGGCGGATCGGCGCGGTGTAGCCGGCGGTGCGCAGGATGATGTCGGCGCCCTTGTACGCGGCCTCGCGCGCCATCTCGGGGAACATGCCGTCGTGGCAGATGATCAGCGAGAGCCGGCTGCCGTTGGGACCTGTGCACACCGGCACGCCCAGGTTGCCGGGCTCCCACGGCTCGACCGGCACCCACGGGTGCAGCTTGCGGTAGTAGAGCTGGATGGCGCCGGTGTCGTCGATGATCAGGCCGCTGTTGTAGGGGTTGCCGCCGGGGTTGGCCTCCATGATCGAGAAGCAGCCCCAGATGCGGTGCTCCATGCAGGCCGCCTGGAAGGCGGCGACCTCGGGGCCGTCCAGGCGGCACATGATTTCAGGGCTGGTGTCCATCGACAGGCCGTGCAGCGCGTATTCGGGGAACACCACCAGGTCCATGGTGGACTGGTTGCGGCGGGCCTTGCCCACCAGCTCGCAGATGCGCTGCGTCTGCGCCGCCAGCTGCGCGGGTGTCCGCACCACCGGCAGCTGCAGCTGCACCAGGCCCACGACCACGCCGTGCGCCGATTTGTTGAGTCCGCCGAGTCCGCTCATGGAAGGTGTCCGATCGTGGTCAATGGGAAGAAGAGGAAGTGGAGTACGCCGAGGTCAGCTCGCCCGGCTGCCCCGGCACCGCGCGGCCGGGCCGGCAGGTGACGACCAGGATCAGCAGCGTCAGCGCGTACGGCACGGTGTTGAACAGGTGGTAGCCCCAGCCGATGCCCACCGATTGCAGCGCCGGGCCGATCGCCCCCGCGCCGCCGAAGATCAGCGCCGCGCCCACGCAGCGCAGCGGGCTCCAGCGGGCGAAGATCACCAGCGCCACCGCGATCAGGCCCTGCCCGCTGGAGATGCCCTCGTTCCAGCTGCCGGGATAGAACAGCGTGAGCGACGCGCCGCCCAGACCCGCGATGCAGCCGCCCAGCGCGGTGGCCGCGATGCGCGCCCCCGCCACCGGATAGCCCAGCGCCCGCGCCGCATCGGCCGAATCGCCCGCCAGCCGCACCAGCAGCCCGGCGCGGGTGCGGGCCAGCGCCCACCGCATCGCCACCGCCAGCCCGATGCCCAGCGGCAGCAGCGGGTTGATCTGCAGCGCCTGGCGCACCGCCGGCACCTCGCTCCAGGCGCCCAGCGCCAGCGCCGGCAGCTGCGCCGCCTGCGGCTGGATCAGCGGCTTGCCCAGGTAGAACGCCAGCCCGGTGCCGAGCAGCATCAGCGCGATGCCGACCGCGATGTCGCTCACCCGCGGCAGGGCGCACAGCAGGCCGTGCAGCGTCGCCAGCAGGCCGCCCGCGCAGGCACCGGCCAGCACGCCCACCCAGGGCGAGCCGCTGGCCCAGGCGCCGGCGAAGGCGGCCATCGCCGACAGCACCAGCACGCCCTCCAGGCCCAGGTTGATCCGGCCCGATGTCTCGGTGAGGCATTCGCCCAGGCTCACGAATAAGAAGGGCACGCCCACCCGCAGCGCACCGCCGAGGATGGCGGCCAGCAGCACGGTCCACTGGTCGGCGCTCATCGAAGCACCTCCGTGCCGCGCACCGCGGCGCGCGCCCCCTGCGAAGCGGCCGGGCGGGAGCTCATGGCGCCGCCTCCTGCTGCGCGGCGACGGGCGTACCGCGCCCCGGCCAGGCCCAGGGCCGGCCGCGCAGGGTCTCGCTGGCCAGGATCAGCACGAAGGCGATGCCCTGCAGCACCAGCATCGACGCGTCGGGCATGCCCAGCCGCCGCTGCAGCAGGCTGCCCGCCGCGCCGAAGCCGCCGAACACGATGGCGACCGGAATGATCGCCAGCGGGTTGTGCCGCGCGATGAAGGCCACCAGGATGCCCGCGTAGCCGTAGCCCGCGATCAGCGCCGCGTTGGCGCTGCCGTGCACCGCCGCCACCTCGACCGCGCCGGCCAGGCCGGCGCACGCGCCGCCCAGCGCGCAGGCCAGCAGCACCAGCCGGGTGGCCGGCAGGCCCACCAGCTGCGCCGCGCGCGGATTGCCGCCCACCACCCGCACCGCGAAGCCCGACACGGTGCCGCGCAGCCACAGGCCCAGGCCCGCGCAGGCCAGCACGCCCAGCACCAGGCCCCAGTGCACGTCGGAGCCGCCGATGCCGCCGATCAGCAGCCCCTCGGCCAGCGGCGGCGTGGACGGCTTGTTGAGGCTGGCCGGGTCGCGCAGCGGCCCCTCCACCAAGTGCCGGAACAGGCCCACCGCCACGTAGGCCAGCAGCAGGCTGCCGATGGTCTCGTTGACGCCGCGCGCCTGGCGCAGCCAGCCGGCCAGCGCCGTCCAGCCCGCGCCCACCAGCGCACCGGCGGCGCAGAGCACCGCGGTACCGGCGACGGTGGCCGGCAGCGGCAGCCACTGCGGCAGCACCGCGCAGGCCAGGCCGCCCAGCACCAGCGCGCCCTCGCCGCCGATCACGATCAGCCCGGCGCGCGCCGGGATCGCGACGCACAGCGCGGCCAGCATCAGCGGCGCCGCGCGCTGCAGCGTGTTCTGCCAGGCGAAGGCGCTGCCGAAGGCGCCGGTGAACAGCGTGCGCCACACCTCTACCGGCGACGCGCCGCCCAGCCCGGCCAGCGCGCCGAACAGCAGCAGCGCGGCGCCGACCGCCAGCACCGGCAGGGCGATGTCTCGGGAGGTTTCGCGCAGGGACATGGAGGCCTGTCGTGCCGCGCTCAGATGCTGCCCACCACGCCTTCGACGAGGTAGTTCATCTTCTCCAGCTCGATGTCGGTCTGGCCGTAGTTCTTGCCGGCGGGCACCACCACCTTGCCCTGGTTGTCCTTGAGGCCGCCGGTGAAGATGTCGAAGCCGCCCGCCATCATCTTCGCCTTGACCGCGTCGGCCTGCTTGCGCGCGGCCTCGCTCACCGCCGGGCCGTAGGCCGACATGCGCACATAGCCCTCCTTCAGGCCGCCGCGCAGGAAGTTGGGATGCGGCTTGCCCGACTGGGCCGCGGCGACGAAGGCCTGGTAGGCGGTGATCCAGTTCCATTCGGCACCCGTCAGGTAGGCCTGCGGCGCCAGCTTGGCCTGGCTGGCGTGGTAGCCGCAGACCGACTTGCCGCGCTTGGCGGCCGTCTCGACGATCACCTTCGGGCCGTCGACGTGCATGGTGAATACGTCCACGCCCTGGTCGGCCAGGCTGTTGGTGGCCTCGGCTTCCTTGACCGGCAGCGACCAGTCGCCGGTGAAGATCACGTGGCAGGTGATGCCCGGCTTGACCGAGCGCGCGCCGAGGGTGAAGGCGTTGATGTTGCGCAGCACCTGCGGGATCGGCTTGGCCGCGACGAAGCCGATCTTGTTGCTCTTGGTGGCGTGCGCCGCCACCACGCCGTTGAGGAACTGGCACTCCTCGATGTAGCCGAAGAAACTGCCCACGTTCTTCGGATGCTTGCCCTCGGTCCAGAGGCCGCCGCAGTGGGCGAAGCGCACATCCGGGTGCTTGGCCGCCACCGCCAGCACATGCGGATCGAAGTAGCCGAACGAGGTGGGGAACAGCAGCTGCGCGCCGTCCTGCGCGACCATGCCGGCCATTGTCTTCTGCACCGCCGAGGTCTCGGGCACGTTCTCTTCCTCGACCACCTTCACGCCGGGCATCTTCTTCAATTCCGCCGCCGCCTGCGCATGCGACTGGTTGTAGCCGTAGTCGTCGCGCGGGCCGACGTAGATGACGCCGACGGTCAGCGGCTTCTGGGCGCGGGCCGCCGTGCCCCAGGCGCCCAGCGTGCCGGCGGCCCCCAGGGCGGCGAGGGTCTTGAGGGAATCGCGGCGGGAGGCGGAAGAGAAGGAGTGCGTCATGGAAAGCTCCTGAGAAGGAAGAACACGAGGAAGGATGTGGGGACGAAACGGGTGCAGCGATTCAGAGCAGGCTGACGTGCGCCGCGACCACCCGCCAGCCCTCGGGCGTGCGCACCCAGGTCTGGCTCTGGCGGCCTTCGGCATCGCCACCGTCGCGGCGGAACTCGAGGTTGCTGGTCGCGAAATCCCGGCCGTAGGTGGTGACCACCTGGCGCAGCACGGTGCGCGGCGGGCTCTGCACCGGCAGCGCGGCGCGGAACGCGCGGATCGCCTCGAAGCCGTACTGGTTGCCGGTGTCGCCGAAGCGCAGGGTGTGCGGGCTCTGCCAGAAGAGGCTGTCGAGCACCGCCACGTCGTTGGCCATCAGCGCGGCCTCGTAGCGGGCGCAGACGGCCAGCACTTCGGCGTGGATCTCGGGCAGATTGGTATCCATCGGGGACCTCATGAAACGGTGGGGATCGGCGCCATGCCGGTGGCCGCGGCGGCCGCGCGGGCGGCCCCATAGGCGCGCCAGCCGCCATGCGCACTGACGTCTTCCGCGCCCTGCAGCGCATGGCCTTCGCAGACGAAGCCGTGCACCCAGCGGCCGTCGGCCAGCTCGACGCTGCCGAGCGCCAGCGGCGGAGGCACCAGCGCCAGGAAGCCGCCGACCTCGGCCAGCGGCACCTGCCACACCTCGAGCGCGATCGCGGTGCCGCCCGCCTCGCCCTCGGCCACGCGGCGCAGGCCGGGCTTGGGCGGCACGGTGCCGGGCAGCGCATGCAGCCGGTAGCGCGGGGTGGTGGCGGTGGTTTCCTGCAGCCGCGCGCCGCGCCCGGTGAGCTGGCCGTTGAGCGGCAGGCCCGACAGGTGCGCACCCACCACCGCCAGCGCCAGGTGGGTGTCGGTGGTGGGCTGCAGCGCGGCGACGGGCACCGGCGCGGGCAGCGGCCGGCCGGTGGCGCCCTGCGGCAGACCGGTGGCGTGGTGGAAGCGCTGGCCCAGGTCGGCCAGCTGCCAGTCGCTGCCGGCGCGGCCCACCAGGGTGATGCCGAAGGGCAGTCCGTCGGGCCGCAGACGGGCCGGCACCGACAGCGCCGCGTAGTCCAGCAGGTTGACGAAGTTGGTGTAGTGGCCCAGCTCCCGGTTGCGCTCCACCGGCGCGGCGCGCATCGCCTCCACCGTGCAATGCGTCGGCGCGGTGGGCAGGCAGAGCAGGTCGATCCGCTCCCACATCGGCAGCGCCTGCGCCGCCAGGGCCTGCAGCCGGTGCTGGGCGTCGAACACGTCGGCCGCGCGGTAGCGCTGGCCGGCGGCGAGGATCGCGCGCACCGGCTCGACGACCGCATCGGCATGGTCGTCGAAGAACTCCCGCACCGCGGCGTAGCGCTCGGCCACCAGGGCGCTGTCGTAGAGCAGCGCGGCGGCGGCGGCGAGCGGCGCGTAGTCGACCGGCACGCGGGTGCCGCCCAGGGCTTCGAGCTGCGCGCAGGCGCCGGCGAAGGCGGCCTCGGCCAGCGTGTCGCCGTAGAACTCCGGCGCCGCCGGCACGCCGAAGCGGAAGGCATCGGGCAGCGGCGCGCGGGCCATCGGCAGCGCGCGCGAATACGGGTCCTGCGGATCGTGGGCGATGGCCGCCTCCAGCACCCGCACCGCCACCGCCACGGTGCGCGCCAGGATCGACACGCAATCGACGCTCTGCGCCGCCGGCAGCACGCCGCGGGTGCTGAGAAGGCCTTTGCTGGGCTTGAGCCCGACGATGTTGTTGAGCCCCGCCGGCACCCGGCCGGAGCCGGCGGTGTCGGTGCCCAGCGCGAAATCCACCTGGCCGCTGGCCACCACGTAGGCCGAGCCCGAACTGGAGCCGCCGCTGACGTAGCGCCCGTCGAGCGCGTTGGGCACCGCGCCGTAGGGCGAGCGGGTACCGTTCAGGCCGCAGGCGAACTGGTCGAGGTTGGTCTTGCCGGCCAGCGCGGCGCCGGCCTGCAGCAGCCGCTCGACCACCGCCGCATGGGCTTCGGGCGTATAGGCGAACGCCGGGCAGGCGGCGGTGGTCGGCACGCCGGCCACGTCGATGTTGTCCTTGGCGGCGAACCGCAGGCCGGCCAGCGGACCTGCGGACGCCCCGGGCAGAACAGTGTCGAAACGGGCGATCCAGGCCGCCGCCGCGTGTGCGGGTGCGCTGGCCTGCGCCCGATCCACCGCGGTCGAACCGCCGTTCAAGACAGGAGAAAATGAAGAGGAATCTGTATGCACCACGAATAAGCATCCAAACTTGTACACAAGATCTCGTGCAAGGGCCGTGCCATCGCTATCCGACGATTCTCCAGCGCGCGGGCGCTACCGTCACCTGCTATTTATTAAATAGCAGTGAGCCGGCTTTCAGCGCCGGCCGTCGCGGCTTTTCATCGAAAACCCAGGACCTGGTGCCGGCCTGTCGGTCCGCCCCCGACCGGTGCTCTCGCCCCATGAACGGGCGCTGCCGCAGCGCCCGGGTCTGCACCGCCCCGGCGACAATCGGCCGATGCTCCAGTACCGTACCCTCCCCGTCACCGCCTTCCGACAGAACTGCTCGCTCCTGTGGGACGACGCCACGATGGAGGGTGTGCTGATCGACCCGGGCGGCGACGTGCCCCTGCTGATCGCCACCGCCGAGGAACTGGGCGTGGCGCTCACCCAGATCTGGCTCACCCATGCGCATATCGACCATGCGGGCGGCGTCGCCGAACTGGTCGCCCGCCGCGGCCTGCCGGTGATCGGGCCGCACCCGGACGACCAGTTCCTGATCGACGGCCTGGCCGAGCAGGCCCGCGCCTTCGGCTTCCCGCCGGCCGGCGCCTTCGTGCCGCAACGCTGGCTGCAGGGCGGCGATACCGTCGCCCTCGGCGAGCATGTGTTCCAGGTGCGGCACTGCCCCGGCCACACGCCGGGCCATGTGGTCTTCCACAACGCCGCCATGAACCGCGCCTTCGTCGGCGACGTGCTCTTCGCCGGCTCGGTCGGCCGCACCGATTTCCCCCGCAGCGACCCGCAGGCCCTGATCCGCAGCATCGTCACCCAGCTCTGGCCCCTGGGCGACGCCACCGTCTTCGTGCCGGGCCACGGCCCGGAGAGCACCTTCGGCCGGGAGCGCAAGAGCAATCCGTACGTCGGCGGGACCTGAGCGCGACCGTTCCTGCCACGAAAATCGCCGCCACCCGACATCTTGGCCCCACCATTAATGTATGTACAATAATGGCATCGAGATCGCGTTCGACGATGCAAAAGACAAGGCGAACATCGCCAAGCATGGCATTTCGCTGGCCATGGCCCGTGCCATCGACTGGGGCGATGTGTTGTGCGCACCGGACACCCGGCGCGACTACCGGGAACTCCGCGAAATCGGATTCGCCCCCGTCGCGCGACGCTTGTACATCGTGGTCTTCGTGCAGCGTTCGAACACGATGCGGATCATCAGCCTGCGCAAGGCCAACGCTCGAGAGGTGAAGCTTTATGACGACGCGCTCCAAGAACCGACAGCTGGTGATACCGACGGCGGCTGAAGACGCAGCCATCGCCGTCGGCATCGCCCAGGACGACGATACGTTCGAGATCACAGCAGCCGACATGGCGCGCATGCAGCCCCTGCGCAGGCTGGGACGGCCGCCTGCACTACAGCCCAAGGTGCCGATGACGATGCGGGTGGATGCAGACGTTCTGGAAGCGATAAAGGCCAGCGGCACCGGATGGCAAACCAGGGTCAACCGGCTGCTGCGCGACGCCGTGCGCACGGGCAAGCTCACGGCTTGATGCAAACAGCGACCGGCAATGCACCCGGGCGCCGCCGGTGTCGTCAGCCCTTGCGCTTGGCCTGCTCGTACAGCGGCTCCACCTTCGGCACGTTGGCCTGCAGCTCGCGGATCCGGTCGGGGCCCGAAGGGTGGGTGGAGAGGAAGTTGGGGCCGCCGCCGGCGCCGCTGGCCTTGCCCATCTTCTCCCACAGCGATACGGCCGATTGCGGGTCGAAGCCGGCGCGGGCGGCGAGCTCCAGGCCGACGATGTCGGCATCGGTCTCGTCGGAGCGGCTGAAGCGCAGGGTGAGCAGCTCGCCGCCCAGGCCGGTCACCGTCTGGCCGATCTGGCCCAGGCCCAGCAGCTGTGAGATGGCCGAGACGCCCAGCTGGGTGGCCTGCGTCTTGGCGACGCGGGCACGGGCGTGTTCGCGCAGGGCGTGGGCCATCTCGTGGCCCATGATCATCGCGGTCTCGTCGTCGGAGAGCTTCAGCTGGTCGAGGATGCCGGTGTAGAAGGCGATCTTGCCGCCGGGCATGCAGAAGGCGTTGATCTGCTTGCTGCCGATCAGGTTGACCTCCCACTTCCAGTTGCGGGAGCGGTCGTTCCACTGGGCGGTGTAAGGGATGATCCGCTGCGAGATGGCGCGCAGCCGCAGCACCTGCGGATGGCTGTCGGGCGCCAGCGCGTTCTGGGCGCGGGCCTGGGCCATCAGCTCGGGGTACTGCTGGGCGGCGGCCTGCTCCAGCGTTTCGGCCGGCACCAGGCCGCGCAGGCGCGAACCCTGGCCGACGTCGACCTGGGCCAGCGCGGCGGATGCCCCGCCGGCGGCCACCAGGGCGGTGAAGCCGCGGCGGGTCCAGGTGCGGGATGGCGGGCCGCCATCGCCGGCAGGCGCGGCGGGGGCGGGTGTCTTGAGATCGCAGAGTCGGCACATGCGGCCAATAATAGGCAGAACCCTGGATTCACATGTCGGACAGCATCCCCAACGCGGCCGCAGCGCCCCCGCCCTCCCCCGCTTCCGTGGCGCCGAGGCCGCAGCGCCGCTCGTGGCGCGCGGCCTTCCGTGTCTACCGGGAGCCGGCCAGCCTGCGGATGGCGGCCCTCGGCTTCACCGCCGGGCTGCCGCTGCTGCTTGTGCTGGGCACCCTGAGCTTCTGGCTGCGCGAGGCGGGCATCGACCGCACCACCATCGGCTACCTGAGCTGGGTGGGCCTGGCCTATGCGTTCAAGTGGGTCTGGGCGCCGCTGGTGGACCGGATGCCGATCCCGCTGCTGACCCGCGCGCTCGGCCGCCGGCGCAGCTGGCTGCTGCTGGCGCAGTGCGCGGTGGTGGCGGGCCTGGTGGGCATGGCGCTGCACGACCCGCGCGCCGACCTGGGGCCGGTGGTCTGGTGCGCGCTGGCGGTGGCCTTCGGCTCGGCCACCCAGGACATCGCGCTCGATGCCTTCCGCATCGAATCGGCCGACGCCGACCGGCAGGCGGCCCTGGCCGCCACCTACCAGACCGGCTACCGGCTGGCGATGATCTGGGCCGGCGCCGGCGCGCTGTGGATCGCGGCGCGCGCCGAGACGGCGGGCGCGACCGGCTACCAGCCGGGCGCCTGGTCGGCCGCGTATGGCGCGATGGCGGCGTCGATGGCGATCGGCATCGCGACGGTGCTGTTCTCGCCCGAGCCGGCGCCGCGCGCCCTGCCGCCGGCCCGCAACGCGGCCGCGTGGCTGCGGGGTGCGCTGGTCGATCCCTTCGCCGACTTCATCCGCCGCTACCGGGGCCAGGCGCTGCTGATCCTGGCGCTGATCGCCACCTACCGGATCAGCGACGTGGTGATGGGCATCATGGCCAACCCGTTCTATGTCGACATGGGCTTCACCAAGGACGAGGTGGCCAGCGTCACCAAGGTCTACGGCGTGGCGATGACCCTGGCCGGCGCGTTCCTGGGCGGCGCGCTGACGATGCGGGTGGGGGTGATGCGGGTGCTGATGCTGGGCGCGGTGCTGTCGTCGCTTTCCAACCTGCTCTTCGCCTGGCTGGGCACCCGGGGGCACGACGTGGCGGGGCTGATCGCGGTGGTCTCGGCCGACAACCTGGCCGGCGGCATCGCCTCGGCCGCCTTCATCGCCTACCTGTCGGCGCTGACCAACATCCAGTATTCGGCCACGCAGTACGCCCTCTTCAGCTCGATGATGCTGCTGCTGCCCAAGTGGCTGGCCGGCTTCTCGGGCGTGTACGTCGATGCGCACGGCTACGGCGCCTTCTTCACGATGACCGCCGTGCTGGGCCTGCCGGTGCTGGTGCTGGTGGCCCTGGCCGCACGGGCCCGGTTGCGAGAAGAAAACGCCTGAGGCCGGCCATGCGCAACGGCCAACGGCTATACATTCGATAGCATCGGGCCGCACTCCCACGCGCCCGTTTACCCAACTTTACGGTGGCTTCAACCCAACCCCCGACCATCGGCACGAGCATGCACCCATGAGCACACCCAGCCCCACCCGCCTTTTGATGATCGAAGACGACGCCCGCCTGGCACAGATGGTGGGCGAGTACCTGACCCAGTCGGGCTTCGAGATGGCCCACGCGGTCGACGGCCTGAGCGGCCTGGCGCAGGTCCAGGGCGACGGGCCGGTGCCCGACCTGGTGATCCTCGACCTGATGCTGCCCGACATCGACGGGCTGGAGGTGTGCCGCCGCATCCGCGCGCTTTCCAGCGGCGCCTCCCGCGTGCCGGTGCTGATGCTGACCGCCAAGGGCGACCCGATGGACCGGATCATCGGCCTGGAGATGGGCGCCGACGACTACCTGCCCAAACCCTTCGAGCCGCGCGAGCTGCTGGCCCGCATCCGCGCGATCCTGCGCCGCCGTGGCGAGGGCACCGCGCCCTCGGCCCGCACCCTGCGCTTCGGCACGCTGGAGATCGACCGCGACGCCCGCGCGGTGACCGTCGGCAACCAGACCTGCGAGCTGACCTCCTACCAGTTCGACCTGCTGGTGGCCTTGGCCGAGCGCGCCGGCCGGGTGCTGAGCCGCGACCAGATCATGGAAGCGGTGCGCGGCCGCGAGCTGGAGGCCTTCGACCGCTCGATCGACGTGCACATGGGCCGCATCCGCGCCGCGATCGAGGTCGATGCCAAGAACCCCAAGCGCATCCTGACGGTGCGCGGCGTGGGCTACGTCTTCGCGAAACAACAGGATTGAGCACACCCCCGGGCTGCGCACTGCGTGTCTTCGCCTACCCCCTTGCAGGGGGCACCACCGGCGGACCGGCGGAGCCGGATCCGCGGTGGTCCTGGTAGGACATCCTGCGCTCTGTAGCCGCCTGACGGCGGAGAACAAAAAGGATTTGCCGATGCGTGCGCAGACAACCGAGTCACCACCGCGCCCCTCGCGCTCCGGGCCGCTGGCGCGGCTGGGGCAGCGGCTGTACGTGCGCATCTGGCTGGCGGTGCTGCTGGCGGTGGCGGTGCTGACGCTGCTGGTCGGCTGGGCCTGGCAGATGGCGGCCGATCCGCCGCCGCGGGAACTGATCGTGCGCAACGTCGAGGGCGGCGTGGTCGGCAACGGCATCCTGCGGCGGCGCATCTCGCCCGGCGAGGCGCCGCCCGACCCCGGCCCGAGCGACAAGCCGTTTCCGCCCAACCTGCACCCGCCGCCACCGCCGCGCACCGGCCCCGAGTTCGTCGTGACGATGGGCGACGGCCAGATGCTGACGATGCACCTGCAGCGCCCGCCCGGCGGCTTCTGGAACAAGCCGCCCTTCGGCTTCTTCTGGACGCTGGGGCTGGTGGCGGTGGCGGTGGCGCTGGCCACCTACCCGATCATCCGCAAGCTCACCCGCCGGCTGGAGCGGCTGCAGCAGGGCGTCGAGAGCTGGGGCCGGGGCGACCTGGCCGCACGGGTGCCGGTGCAGGGTTCCGACGAGGTGGCGTTTCTGGCGCGCCGCTTCAACCATGCGGCCGAGCGGATCGAGACGCTGGTCGAATCGCACCGCACCCTGCTGGCCAACGCGTCGCACGAGCTGCGCTCGCCGCTCACCCGCATCCGCATGGGGCTGGAGCTGATGGGCGGCACGCCGTCGCCCGCCTTCAAGGCCGAGATCGCCCGCAACATCGCCGAGCTCGACCAGCTGATCGACGAGATCCTGCTGGCCAGCCGGCTCGACGCGCAGGAGGCCGACGTGGGCACCGAAGAGCCGGTCGACCTGACCGGCCTGGCGGCCGAGGAATGCGCGCGCGTCGGTGCCGAGCTGCAGGTCGACCCCAGCGCCGCCGACGTGGAGGTGCACGGCGTGGCGCGGCTGCTGCGCCGCGCGGTGCGCAACCTGCTGGAGAACGCCCGCCGCTACAGCCAGGGCGAGATCGAACTGATCCTGCAGCGCGAAACCGCCGAGCCGGGCCGCCCCGGCCGCGCGGTGCTGCGCGTCTGCGACCACGGCCCCGGCGTGCCGCCCGAGCAGCGCGACCGCATCTTCGAGCCCTTCTACCGCCTGCCCGGCGCCAGCGAGCGGGACGGCGGCGTCGGCCTGGGCCTGGCCCTGGTCCGCTCGATCGCCCTGCGCCACGGCGGCACCGTCCGCTGCGAGGACCGGCCCGACGGCGGCCCGGGCGCGTGCTTCGTGCTGGTGATGCCGCTGGAGGCGGCGCGGGTGGTGCGGAGCGAGGGCGGTGCGGCAGGCTGAGAGCCGCCGGCTCGTCTCCACCGTCTGCCGGTTCCCACGCTCGCAGGAAAAAATCGTTTCAGCCGGCGACCCGGCCGTGTAAATCCTGCGCTCGCAGGAATTCAGGCAGCGCCGGCAGAATGCGTGCGAACCTGCGATGGCCAGCGCTTCCACATCACCCCGTACAGGCCCGCCCCCAGCACCAGCGAACCCGCCGCCAATGCCAACGCCCAATGAAAACCCTCGGCCCGCGAGGCTGCGCGCGACAGCAGCAGCGCCACCAGCGGCGGGCCTGCGATCTGGCCGATGCCGTAGAGGGCGGTCAGCAGGCCGGTGAAGCTGGCCCCGGCGGCGGGCCATTCGCGGCGGGCCTCCTGCAGGGCGAAGAAGGTGATCGCGGTGAAGGGCAGGCCGAGCAGCAGGCTACCGAGCGCGAAGCCCGCGGGGCCGGGCCACACCATGCCCAGGACGATGGCCGCGGCCTGCACCAGGTAGCACGCCGCCAGCAGCAGGCGCCGGTCGCGCGCCTGGGCGACCCGGGTCGAGAGCAGGGCGCCCAGCGCCACGCCGCCGCCGAACATCGGCCAGAACAGGTCGGGCCAGGGCGAGCCGGCCGGCAGCACGGTGCGGGCGATCACCGGCAGGAAGGTCGCGGTGACGATGTAGCCGAAGCCGGCCAGCCCGTAGGCGACGGCGAGCAGACCCCGCTCGGCGGCAGGCGACGGTGCGGACGCCGCCGGCGTGCCGTGCGCCGGCCCGCCGGCCGATGCGGCCTCGCCGCCCCGCCCCAGCACCGGCCAGACGAAGGCGGTCAGCAATGCGGCCAGCCCGCCGAAGACCGCCCAGCCGGTGGCCGCGCGCCAGTGCGCCGCCACCATCGCGCTGGCCGACAGCCCCGTCAGCGCGATGCCCAGCCCCGGCCCGCAGAAGATCAGCCCGCCGAGGGCCGGCGTGCCCAGCGCGGTCAGCCGGCCCATGCACCAGTGCGAGGTGGACAGGAACACCATCGCGCTCACCACCCCGGCGGTGAACCGCAGCGTGGGCCAACCGGCCTGCCACGGCAGCGCGAGCCCCACCGTGAGCAGCACCGTCAGCACCAGGCCGCCGCGGGCCAGCACCGCGCCCGGCGCCGGCCGGCCCAGGCGGCGGCCCAGCCACGGCAGCGCCATGTAGAGCAGGGCGCCGACCAGGTAGCCGATGTAGTTGGCCGTCGCCAGCCAGCTGCCGGCGGCCAGGTCGATCACGCCGTCGTGCAGCATCATCGGCAGCAGCGGGGTGAAGGCGAAGCGGCCGATGCCCAGCGCCGCCGCCAGGGTGGCGGTACCGGCGATGGCGATGTGCAGGGGCCGGTCAGGGCGGATGCGGGGAACGAGGGGGAGCGGCACGGAAAAGGTACGGATAAAGCCCACGCCACGGCGGCGTCTTTCCATCTTATCAAGAGAATGAAAACATAGAATCCATCCTTACCGAAGATCGACTGGGGGCGTAATTGGATTTGGCAGCGCTGGAAATCTTTCGCACGGTGGCGGCCGAAGGCAGCGTCACCTGCGCGGCGGACCGGCTGGGCCGGGTGCAGTCGAACGTGACCACGCGGGTGCAGCAGCTGGAAAACAGCCTGGGCGCCGCCCTGTTCCTGCGCGAAGGCAAGCGCATGGCGCTGACGGCCGAGGGCCGCACCCTGCTCGGCTATGCCGACCGGCTGCTGGCCCTGGCCGAGGAGGCCCGCCAGGCGATGCGCCCGGCCCACCCCTCCGGCCGGCTGCGCCTGGGCTCGATGGAGAGCACCGCGGCCAGCCGGCTGCCCGGGCCGCTGGCACGCTTCCACCGCCAGTGGCCGGGGGTGGCGCTGGAACTGTCCACCGCCTCCAGCCAACAGCTGATCGACCGGCTGGAGGCGCATGCGCTCGACGCGATCCTGGTCGCCTGGCCGCCGGGCGATCCGCCCGGCCCCGCGCTGGAGGCCGTCACGCTCTACGAAGAAACGCTGGTGCTGGCCCTGCCGGCCGGCCATCCGCCGATCGCCGGCCCCGCCGACGTGCAGCCCGGCACGCTGGCCGCCTTCGAGGCCGGCTGCACCTACCGCCGCATCGCCCAGGCCTGGCTGGCGCCGCGGCCCCGGCCGATGCAGTTGATGGAACTGGGCTCCTACCACGCGATCCTGGCCTGCGTGGCGGCCGGCACCTGCGTCGGCATCGTGCCGCGCTCGGTGCTGGCGCTGACCCGCGTGCCGACCGAGTTGCGGCTGCATCCGCTCTGCACGGTCGACACGCTGCTGGTGCGGCGCAGTGGCTACCGGTCGGCCGCGCTGGATGCGCTGCAGCTGGCGCTCCGGGACGGTGCTGCGGCCGGCTTCGCGGACGCATCGCCGACGACGACAAACGAGGCGCCCGCCCAAGACGCCGAAGCGCCGGCCCCCCGATAGCCGCCGACCGTCCGCGACCGCCACTCCGCCCATCCACCCTCCACCCTCCACCCTCCACCCTCCACCCTCCACCCTCCACCACCCCAGGAGCCTCCCATGACCGCATCGCTGCGCACCGCCTTTGGCCTGCGCCTGCCCATCGTCCAGGGCCCGATGACCGGCGCCGACACGCCCGCCCTCGCCGCCGCCGTGTCGGCCGCCGGCGGGCTGGGCATGCTGAGTGCCGGCGCGCGCTCCGCCGCCGCGCTGGCCGAGGCTGCCGCCGAGGTCCGCGATCGCACCGACCGGCCCTTCGGCATCAACCTCTTCGTGCAGGACACGCCCACGCCCGACCCGGCCACCGTGGCCACGGCGATGGCGCGCCTGGCGCCGCTGTACGCCGAGCTGGGCCTGGTACCGGCCATGCCCACCCCGTGGTGCGAAGACTTCCGGCAGCAGCTCGACGCGGTGGTCGCGCTGCGCCCGGCGGTCGCCAGCTTCACCTTCGGCATCCTGGCCGCGGACGACGTGGCGCGGTTGAAGGCGGCGGGCTGCTGCGTGGTCGGCACCGCCACCACCGTGGACGAGGCCCGTGCCTGGGCCGCCGTGGGCGCCGATGCGGTCTGCGCGTCGGGCATGGAGGCGGGCGGGCACCGGGGGACGTTCCTGGGCGACTTCACCGCGTCGCTGGTCGGCACGATGGCGCTGGTGCCGCAGTGCGTCGATGCGTTGCGCCCGCTGGGCATTCCGGTGATCGCGGCCGGCGGGATCATGGACGGCCGTGGCATCGCGGCGGCTCTGGCACTGGGTGCGCAGGCGGTGCAGATGGGCACCGCCTTTCTGGCCAGCGATGAATCGGGCATCGGCAGCGCGTACCGGCAGGCGCTGCGGTCGGCGAGCGCCTCCGATACCCGCATCACCCGCGTCTTTTCCGGCAAGCCGGCGCGCGGCATCGTCAACCGGGTGATGGAGCGGCTGCGGGAGGACGAGCTGTCGGTGCCGGCCTACCCGGTGCAGAACGCGCTGACCGGAGCCTTGCGCAAGGCGGCGGCCGCCGCGGGGGATGCGCGGTATTTGTCGCTGTGGGCGGGCCAGGGGGTGGCGGGGGTGCGGCCGATGGGGGCGGGGGCCTTGGTGGAGGTGCTGGAGAGGGAGTGGCGGGATGCGGTTGCGGGATTGCAGTCGTCGGCTTAAGGGCCGCTCATTTGCAGCGGGGGTTTGTTTGTGGTCGTTGTCGGGGTGGTGCGGGGGCCGTGATCGCCGGGTGACCCCCTCCGCGAATGTCCCCCGCGACGGGCTACGCCCGCCGCTCCTCCTTGATTTCGCTGCGGGGGTCACCCGACGCTCCCGGCCCTGTAAGCCTCGCGTCGTGCGGGTCGGATCAGCACAGGCGCGGGTCGCTGGCGCTGTGCCTGCATCGATGCCTTGCGGACGAAGCCGTGCCCATCGCATGCGACCGCCTGATCACCGTCGATCCAGCACCCCAAAGGGATCGTGACGATGGCGTGCTCTGCGCAGCGACATCAAGGAGGAGGCCGCAGGCCGGGGGACAGTCGCGGAGCAGAGCACGCCGTCGGCGCGAGCCCGGCCCACTCCAACCTTCCACCGCGCCAACAAACGCCGCAACCTCAAAACCCAGGCGGCCGCTACAAAAACAATAGCTATAAGCCAGCGAATGACGCCGACCACAGCCATTATTTACCTCGAAAAGCCCCGACCAGCGCACACGGATGCCAAGGGGCAATCCCGATCCAATGCCCGTCAGTTGCGCCAAGCCAGTTCCCGCGCCTGCCCCTGGATCACCGGCTGGATGTCGTGCAGCTTCTCGCCGGCCAGCACCTGCTCGTAGACCTGCAGGTAGTCGGCGGCCATGCGGTCGGCGCCGAAGTGTCGGGCGACGTGGTCGTGGCAGCGGCGCGGATCGAAGCGGTTGGCGCGCACCGCTTCGGCCAGGGCGTCGGCGTTGTCGGCCAGCACGCCGCAGTCGTGCGGCACCAGCTCGGGCAGGGCGCCGTAGGGCGTCGCAAAAACCGGGCAGCCGAAGTACAGGCTTTCGATGATCGCCAGGCCGAAGGGCTCGTGCCAGCGCACCGGGAAGACCATCCCGCGCGAGCCGTTGAGCAGCGCGTTCTTGGTCTCGCCGCCCACCATGCCGTGGAAGCGGATCCGGCGCGAGAAGGTGTAGCGAAAGCCCCGCTTCCAGTTGAGCCGGTCGCCGCCCAGCACGTCCAGCAGCACGCCGGCCTTCTGCGCCACCCGAATGGCGCCGGCGACGTTCTTGACCCGCCAGGCCGCCTTGCCGAGGAAGTGGTAGTACCCGCGCGGCCGCTCGAAATCGACCGGGCCGTAGGCCGACCAGTCGAGGCCGTTGTGCACATAGCGGGTGGAGCCGTAGCGCGCCGCATGGTCGCGCGAGAGGAAGACGGTGTTGAGCGGCAGCGGCCGGGCCTTGCGGGCGTTGCCGTGCTCGGTCACCAGGTAGGGCCGGCCCAGCGCGTCTTCGGATGCGAACTTGGGGTGGAACTGGAAATGGACGATGTCGACGTCGGCCGGCACCTGCTCGGCCCAGGGCCGCTCGGTGTCGATCGGCAGCACGTGGGTCGCGAAGTCGCAGTGCGAGCCTGCCGGTACCAGGTAGCTGACCCGGTGGCCGCGCTGCACCAGCGCCCGGCCCAGGTCCCAGATGACGCGCTCGGTGCCGCCGTACGCGAACACCGGGATCGGCGAGTTATTGACGAGCAGGACATGCATCGGCGGGGGCTCCGGTGGCGGGCAAGGCGGCGGCGCGCGCCTCGTGGCCGCGCAGGCAGCCGTAGACCAGCAGGGTGAAGAACAGGTAGCACATGTTGCCGCTGTTGTGCGCCATGAACACCTGGGTCAGCCCGAAGGCGATGCAGCAGACCGGCACCAGCACGCCCACCACCCGCAGCGCCAGGGCGGTCGGGTCGGGGTCGGGGCAGTCGCGCAGCCGGCGGCGGGGCCAGAACAGCCACAGCGGCACCGCGTAGAAGAACAGCAGCGCCGCCACGCCCGGCAGGCCGCGCTTGGCGAAGATGTCGAGCACCTCGTTGTGCGCATGGCTGAAGCTCAGCACGCTGGGGTGGGCCAGGCCGGCGTGCACCCGGCGGGCTTTTTCGACCTCGTATCCGTTCTGCGTCCAGCCGGTCAGGGGCCGGTCCCAGCCCATCTGCCAGGCCAGCTTCCAGTGCGACAGCCGCTGGCCGACGGAGGTGACCTCCTGGTCGCCCGCCTCGTACTGCTGCAGCTCGGTGCGGGCCTTTTCCAGGCGGTGGTCGATCATGTGCGGCTGGGTCAGGCCCAGCAGGCCGATACCGACCACGGCCGCGGCCAGCACCCGCAGCATCTGCTTGTGCGGCAGGTGGCACCAGAGCAGCACCACCAGCACCGGCAGCACCACCGCCAGCGCCAGCCAGCCGCCGCGCGTCTCCGACAGCACCGAGGCCAGCCCGCCCAGCAAGGCGCCTACCAGCAGCACCGCGCGCTGCCAGTGCCGCGCGAAGCCGGGCGGCCGCACCGCGAACAGGGTGAGGCACATCAGGCCCAGCAGCAGCGCCAGGTCGCCGAACTGGATCGCGTTGGTGTAGCCCATGGCCCGCGGCAGATGCTGGAACGCACGCTGGTAGAGGGCGATGCCGCCGCTGCCGATGGCGCCGATCGCGATGCCCCAGAAAAACGGCTTCACCCGCGGCGCATAGACATGCACCAGCAGCAGGCAGGGCAACGCGATCATGTACTTGGTGGGCCGGTCGAACCCGCCCCAGTCGGTCCGGCCCGAGCGCGAATCCAGCAGCCAGAAGAACGCCATCGCCACGATCGACAGCGCCAGCCAGCCGGCACCCCCCAGGGGCCGGACGCGCCGGTCGCCGAGCGGCAGCAGCACCAGCGCGCCGAGCAGCAGCACCGCCGCGCCGATGGAGTAGCCCGAGGGCAGCCACAGGGCCAGCCCGGGTACGAGAAAGGCCGCCGCAGAGACCAGCGGCACCGCGTAACGCTCCACCTTCATCGGACGACCTGTCCGGTGAGGTGCGCGCGGTCGTACGACAGCGCGGCGTAGCGGAAGAAGCTCTCCAGCGCGACGAACAGGCAGTACAGGAAGCCCGCGCCGCCGCAGAGAAAACCGAGCCGCAGCACGTACAGCCGGAAGAACATGCTGGCGCCCGAGGCCAGGCCGCGCAGCACGCCGCCCCGCTTGCCCAGCGCCGCGCGCTTGGCCGCGCCCAGCATCGCGTACTGGGTGAGTTTTTCCAGGCTGCCGCGCACTGTCTCGCGCGAATGGTGCAGCAGCGGCGCGCGCACCAGGTGGCGCGGCAGGGGATCGCCCTGCAGCTGCGCCTCTTCGTGGACCACGCCGGTGAATTCGCGCAGCGACGCCCGCGGGAACAGGCGCTCGATCTGCGACTGCGCCCGGTACCAGGTGAGCGGCCGTCCGAAGGCGACCATGCGCCAGCGGATCTTCCACACGCCGCGGGCGCCGCTCTGCACGATGGCGTGGAGTTCGTCGCGCAGTGCGGGCGTCATCTGTTCGTCGGCATCGAGAAAGAACACGTAGTCGCCGGTGCAGTGCGCCAGCAGCCGGTTGCGCTGCACCGCGAAGCCCTGCCAGTCGGGATAGGAGAACACCTTCGCGCCGGCGGCCTCGGCCGCGGCCACGGTGCCGTCGGTGCTGCCGCTGTCGACCACGACCAGCTCGTGCGCGATCGGTGCCGCGCTGTGGAGGCAGTCGCGGATGCGGTGGGCTTCGTTGCGGGTGAGCACCGCGACCGAGAGCGTGGGGGCGGACATGCGAACAGCGGCCATCGGCCGGTCAACGCCGCCTGCGCGGTCGCCGTGTAGGGATTGCAAGAGAAAAAGGCCAGCGGGCGAAACGGGGAGCGCGAGCGGCTCAGTGGCCGGCACGTACCGTTTCGCCGGCCCGCAGGCGGTAGACCGTGCCGCAGTACGGGCACTTGGCCTCGCCGGAATGCGCCACGTCGAGGTACACCTTGGGATGGGTGTTCCAGAGCTTCATGTCGGCCTTGGGGCTCGGGCAGAAGACGCCACCGTTGGCGTTGAGGTCGGCCGCCACGAGTTCGACCACGACCACCGGCCGTTTGACCGAAGCGGCCAGGTTGGAAGGGTGGGAAGGATTGGAAGAGGCAGTCATCGCATCAGACCTTGGTGAGCCAGTGGGCGTACTGGGGATTGCGGCCGTTGACGATGTCGAAGAACGCCGACTGGATCTTCTCGGTGACCGGGCCGCGCGAGCCCTGGCCGATCTCGATGCGGTCGAGCTCGCGGATCGGCGTGACTTCGGCGGCGGTGCCGGTGAAGAAGGCCTCGTCGGCGATGTAGACCTCGTCGCGGGTGATGCGCTTTTGCACCAGCTCGATACCCAGATCCTTGCAGATGTGCAGGATGGTGTTGCGGGTGATGCCGTTCAGGGCGCCGGCCGACAGGTCGGGGGTGTAGACCACGCCGCCCTTGACCACGAACACGTTCTCGCCCGCGCCTTCCGACACGAAGCCCGAGGCGTCGAGCAGCAGGGCCTCGTCGTAGCCGTCGTCGAGCGCCTCCATGTTGGCGAGGATCGAATTGGTGTAGTTGCTGACCGCCTTGGCCTGGGTCATGGTGATGTTGACGTGGTGGCGGGTGTAGCTGGAGGTCTTGACGCGGATGCCGCGCTTCATGCCCTCGTCGCCCAGGTAGGCGCCCCAGGACCAGGCCGCGACCATCGCGTGGATGGTGTTGCCGCGGGGGCTGACGCCCAGCTTCTCGGAGCCGATCCAGGCCAGCGGCCGGAGGTAGCAGGAGGCCAGCTGGTTCTCGCGCACCACCGTCTTGTGCGCCTCGTTGATCTCGTCCTGGGTGAAGGGCAGCTTCATCCGCAGGATCTTGGCGCTGTTGAACAGGCGCTCGGTGTGCTCCTGCAGCCGGAAGATCGCGGTGCCGTTCACGGTTTCGTACGCGCGGACACCCTCGAAGACGCCGCAGCCATAGTGCAGGGTGTGGGTCAGGACGTGGACCTTGGCGTCGCGCCAGTCGACGAGCTGGCCGTCCATCCAGATTTTGCCGTCGCGGTCGGACAGGGAAGGCGCGGGGGGGACGAGGCTCATGCGGGGTGTCCTTGGGTATCCGGAAAAAGGATCGTGGTCGGGGAAACCCGTGATTTTAAGGCGTGCCGGCCGTCGGAGCACCGGCGACACCGGCGGTTGCGTCTTCTGCGGCCTCCGGCGCGGGCCGGGTGAGCTGCCAGCGCACCAGCCGGCCGCCATCGAAAGTGCAGTCCACATACGAGTGGCTGCCGTCGGTCCAGCGGTACACCTCGGGCTGCTCGCCCACCGGGCTGCGCTGTTCGCCGAGCGCCCGGGTGAGCGCCATCACATGGAGCAGCGTCGACTGCGGCTTGAGCTTGGCGTTGAGCATCACCGCGCTGCCCACGTAGCCCACCGGCCGGTCGGAGGCGCGCTTGAGCACCGTCATCATCCGGGTGAAGTGCATCAGCAGCCACATCGTGATGCCGCCGCCGACCACCGCCACACCGCGCCAACCGTAGAGATTGAAGGCCGCGACCAGCAGCACCAGGCAGCCGACGGGAACGATCACTTTGAAGAGCTTGTTCATCCGCACATTTTCGCAGGCCGCCGATGCGGGGCTTCAGGCATCCGGCCGGTGACGGGCGCCGCCGGCCGGATGCGCCGGGAAGCCGTGCAGCAGGCGCCGGGTGACGCCGTTGGTCCAGCCGAAGCCGTCCTGCAGCGGGTATTCGCCGCCGTCGCCGCCCGCGGCCGCGGTGCCGTCGCCGGCATCGCGCATCGTGTACTTCTCGACCAGCTTGCCCTCGCGGGCGTAGACGGCGGCCACGCTGTCGAGCCAGCGGTGGGCGATGGTGTCGGCCAGGGCGGTGTGGCCGTAGTCGGCCAGGCCCCGGATCGCCATCCACTGCAGCGGCGCCCAGCCGTTGGGGCGGTCCCACTGCTCGTGGCTCTCGGTTTCGCTGGTGGCCAGGCCGCCCGGCGCGAGCAGCCGGGCCGCCAGCGTGCGGGCCAGCGCATCGGCCTGCGCCTGCGTGGCCAGGCCGGTGAAGAGCGGCACCACGGTGGCGGCGCTGAGGGCGTGGCGCAGCCGCTGGTGCTCCCAGTCGTAGTCGAAGAAGGCGCCCTCCTCCGCGTTCCACATCAGGCGCTGCACCGCCGCCCGGCGCGCCCCGGCCCGCTGGTCGAACTGGGTGGCGGTGGCGGCGTCGCCGGTGGCACGCGCCAGCCGGGCGATGGCGGTCTCGAGCCGGTACAGGAAGGCGTTCAGATCGACCGGCAGGATGGCGGTGGTGCGGATCTCGCACAGGCGCAGCGACGGCTTGACCACATCCTGCGGATCGCAAAGCCATCGGCTGCTGAAATCCCAGCCCGATTCGGCCGCCGCCCGCAGGTCGCGGTACACCGCAGGGGCCGATCGCCGGCCGGCCTGCTGGGCGGCGGTTTCCACGTCCTCGGCATACGACTCTTCGCGCGGGGTCTCGCGGGCATCCCAGTAGCGGTTGAGCAGGGTGCCGTCCTGCAGGCGCACCACGTGCTGGCCCGCCTCGCCGGGCGCGATGCTGCCGGCGCCGGCCATCCACCAGCCGTACTCCTTGCGCAGCTGCGGCAGGTAGCCGGTGGCGGCCGGGCCGCCGCAGGCCTCGCACAGCTCGACCATCAGCGCGAACACCGGCGGCTGCGACCGGCTCAGGTAGTAGCTGCGGGTGCCGTTGGGCACGAAGCCGTAGGTGTCGATCAGGTAGGCGAAGTTGTCGGTCATCGCATGCACCAGGGCCGCCTGGCCGCTGTCGGCCATGCCCAACATGGTGAAGTACGAATCCCAGTAGTACAGCTCGGCGAACCGCCCGCCCGGCACGACGTACGGGTGCGGCAGCCGCAGCAGCGAGGACCGCGGCGGATGGGCCGCCGGCTGCCGCGTCAGCACCGGCCAGAGCGCGTCGATATGGTCCACCAGCGCTTGCCCCGCGACCGAAACGTAGTGGCTGTCGGTGGCGGGCTGCACTGCGAAGTGCGCATCGACGAAGGCCCGCAGGTCGAAGCCCGGCTGCGCCTGCTGCGCCCGGTAGTCGCGCAGGATGTCGGCCGGCGCGTGGCGCGGCGCGCAGTCGACGAACACCTTGCTGTCGGGGAAGATGCGTGCCGTCTGCACCGCCAAAAAGAGCTCTTCGTACCGGTCCGCAGGCGACAAGGTGTCGTGCGCCGGCGCCTGGGCCGCAGCGGTCTGGCGACGCTCGGCGTCTGCGCTGGGCGGGCCGTCCGCGGGGCGTGCCGACGGGTCGGGCCGGGCGGAGGGTGCGGGGTCGGAGAAGGAAGGGCGCGGCATCGGGGCATTGTCCGCAGCCGGCCCGCGGCCCGCGTTTCGAGATGCGTGCGTGCCGCCGGAGATTGCCGCGTCAATGGCCTCCGGCGTCGTCCTGCCGCGGCGCCCAGGCCGACCACGCGGCCGCGGCCAGCACCATCGCCCCGCCCGCCACGATCCGGGGCGCCATGGCCGAGGCACCCAGCGCCACCGAGGACACGCTGGCGAACACCACCTCCGACAGCATCACCAGCGAGGTGCCCTGCGCGGTGAGGCGGGCCGCGCCGTACTGCAGCGCCACGTTGCCCGCCAGGAAGCACAGCGCCAGCACCAGCGCGACCCCGACCCAGGCCGCGCCGGGCGCGGGCGGCGCCGGCACCGACCCCGCCGCCAGGCCGGCCAGCGCCAGCGCACCGGCGGTCGCGAAGCCGCCGCCGAACATCGCCAGCGTGCGGCCGGTGCCCGGCACCGCGCGCAACCGCCGCAGCAGGATGTTGGTGAGCGAAAAACAGAAGCCGCCCGCCAGCCCCAGCGCGTCGGGCAGGCTCTCGGGCACCGGCCAGTCGGTGCCGGGCGCCTTCAGGATGGTCACCACGCCGGCCACCGCCAGCGCCATCCGCAGCAGTGCCGCCGGCCGTGGCCGCTCGCCCAGCAGCGGCCAGGCCAGCACCACCGTCCAGACGGGCATCAGGTAGAACAGCATCACCACCCGCACCACGTCGCCCTGGGTCACACCCCAGTTGAAGCAGATATTGGTCAGCCCTGCCGCGCCCGCCAGCAGCCACAGCCCCGGATGCTCCTGCAGCGCCCGCCAGGCCCGCGGACGCCATGCCAGCAGGCACGCCAGCGCGAAGGCATAGATGGCCGCCGTCGCCCACAGCGGATGCAGCCCCTGCGCCTCCAGTTGCCGGAACGGCCACCAGGCGCAGCCCCACACGAAAGCATTGAGCACCAGCGCGAGGGCCGGCAGGACGGAAGAAGGCATGGAACGGCCAATGGACATCGAAGCGCAGCCACAGCACTGACCGGCACGTGCGAAAAGGGTTGGAACGGAAACGAGGCGGCCTCGCCACCCTCGAGGGCGCAGCGAGCGACTGCAGGGCAAGGCGCGGGTGGCGGCGTACCGGAGCGTAGCGGCGCTACGTGAGGACACCCCGCCGGGCCCCGCAACGCCGCCCTGCAGCCGCGCAGTAGCCACCCGCCAACCTCAGTGGTGGTCGTCGTGGCGGGCGATGGCCATCAAATGCTCCACCTCGTCCTTGTGGGCGACCAGGTTGTGCGCGTGCCAGCGCTGGATCATCCACATCGCACCCGCCACCACGATGCCGAAGCCGGTGATCGCGCCGAAGGCCGACACGCCGAACTTGGTCGACACGCTGTACATCGCGCCAAGCCCCAGGATGCAGGCCTGCTCGTTGAAGTTCTGCACCGCGATCGAGCGGCCGGCGCCCATCAGGTTGTGGCCCCGGTGCTGCAGCAGCGCGTTCATCGGCACCACCAGAAAGCCGCCGATGCCGCCGAGCAGGATCAGGAACGGCGCGGCCACCCAGACGTTGTCGATGAAGTTCATGCCGATCACCAGCAGCCCCATGCCGATGCCCAGCGGTATCACCCGCGGCGCCATGTCGAGCCGCATCCGCATCGACGCGACCACCGCGCCCACGGCGGTGCCGATCGCCACCACGCCCACCAGCGACGAGGCCTGGGTGGTGCTGTAGCCCAGCGCCGCCGCGCTCCAGGCCAGCACGATGTAGCGCAGGTTGCCCGAGACGCCCCAGAACAGGGTGGTGGTGGAGAGCGAGATCTGGCCCAGCCGGTCGCGCCACAGACGCGAGTTGCAGCTCCAGAAATCGGGCAGCAGCTCCAGCGTGTTGCGCAGCATGCCGCGCTGCGGGTCCTTGCACAGCGGCCGCATCTCGACGCCGGTGTGCGGGATGCGGGTGTTGAACCAGGCGGCGATCACGTAGATGAAGATCAGCAGGAAGATGGCCGCCTCGGGTGCGGTATCGACGCTGGTGTCGATGAACGGAAAATCGAACGACAGCAGCATGCCCGACAGGTGCCGGCCCACCAGCTGCCCGCCGAGCAGCACGCCCAGGATGATCGAGGAGATGGTGAGCCCCTCGATCCAGCCGTTGGCCTTGACCAGTTGCGAGGCCGGCAGCAGCTCGGTGAGGATGCCGTACTTGGCGGGCGAGTACGCCGCCGCACCCAGGCCGACGATCGCGTACGCCGCCAGCGGGTGCGCACCGAACAGCATCATCAGACAGCCCACGACCTTGATCGCATTGCTGTAGAACATCACCGTGCCCTTGGGCCTGGCGTCGGCGAAAGCGCCCACGAAGGGCGCCAGCACCACGTAGAACAGCGCGAACATCGGCACCAGGGCGGCGCGCTGCCATTCGGGCGCGCCCCCGGTGCGGAGCAGTTCCACCGCCGCCACGAAAAGCGCGTTGTCGGCCAGCGACGAAAAGAACTGGGCCGACATGATCGTGTAGAAACCGCGCTTCATTCGATGGCTGACAGGCCGGCGTGGGGTCCGGCAAAAAGGGGTGGCAGGTCTACGGGCTACGAGGCGAAGGCGGGTTATAGCATGCGTCCCTTCGCTGTTTTAACGGTTTCGGGGTGGTGCGGTCGGGCATGCGCGCGCTTGTCCGACACGTCGGCAGCACCTGCGCCCACGCTGCCAGAATGCGGGTTTCACTGCCGCGCCTGCCATGCCCCGTCCGATCCTCGCCACCGTGCACACCGAGGCGTTGCGCCACAACCTGGAACGCGCCCGCCGCGCGGCGCCCGAGTCGCGGCTGTGGGCCGTCGTCAAGGCCAACGCCTACGGCCACGGCATCGAGCGGGCCTTCGAGGGCCTGCGCGGCGCCGACGGCTTCGCGATGCTCGACCTGGCCGAAGCCGAGCGGGTGCGCGCCCTGGGCTGGCGCGGGCCGATCCTGCTGCTCGAAGGCGTCTTCGAGCTGCGCGACCTGGAGCTGTGCTCGCGCCTGGGCCTGTGGCACACGGTGCACTGCGACGAGCAGATCGACATGCTCGCCACCCACAAGACCCAGCAGCCGCACCGCGTCTTCCTGAAGATGAACAGCGGCATGAACCGGCTGGGCTTCGCGCCGCAGCGGCTGCGCACCGCCTGGACCCGGCTGGGCGCGCTGACCCAGGTCGACGAGGTCTCGCTGATGACCCACTTCAGCGACGCCGACGGCCCGGCCGGCGTCGCCCGGCAGATGGACGCCTTCCAGGCCGTGACCGCCGACCTGCCGGGCGAGCGCAGCGTGAGCAACAGCGCCGCCCTGCTCCGCCATGCGGACGACGCCCGCTACGGCGCCGCGGTGCGCGGCGACTGGGTGCGCCCCGGCATCGCCCTGTACGGCAGCGCGCCCGACTTCCCCGCGCACGACATCGCGCACTGGGACCTGTGGCCGACGATGACCCTGTCGACCCGTCTGATCGGCGTGCAGCAGCTCGCCGCGGGCGACACGGTGGGCTACGGTTCCCGCTTCGTCGCCGACGGCCCGATGCGCATCGGCATCGCCGCCTGCGGCTATGCCGACGGCTACCCGCGCCACTGCGACACCGGCACACCGGTGCTGGTCGACGGCGTGCGCACCCGGCTGGTCGGCCGGGTCAGCATGGACATGGTGGCGGTCGACCTGGCGCCGGTGCCCGACGCCGGCTTCGGCACCGAGGTCACCCTGTGGGGCCGGGCCGCCAACGGTGCGGTGCTGCCGATCGACGAGGTGGCCCACGCCGCCGGCACCGTCGGCTGGGAGCTGATGACCGCGGTGACGCAGCGGGTGCGGATGGTGGCCGACGACGGTGCGGGCGCCCCTGCTCCGGCGGGCGCCAACGCCCGGTGAAGAACCTCTCCGACTGGCGCTCGATGCGGCTCTGGCAGAGCCGTTTCGAGCAGGACCTGCACCGCCGCTACTGGCTGCGGATGCACGGTGTCGGCATCGGCCTGCTCACGCTGGGCTGCACCTGGGGCACCACCCACGCGCTGATCGTGGCGGGGGTCGGGTCGATGGCGGTGCGCTGGCTGGTGGCGCTGGGCGTGGGCTACTGCGTCTACCTGCTGGTGCTGCGCTTCTGGGCCGCCCGGCTGGTCCGCCGCGAGACGCGCATCGAGGATCCCGGCATCACCGACCTGCCCGACCTGCTGCCGGAGCGCGGCGGTTCGGCCTCGCCCACGGTGCGCAGCGGCGGCGGGGGCGACTACGGCGGTGGGGGCGCGCACGGCGATTTCGGTGACCTGGCGGAATCCGCCGGCGCGGCGGGCGACTGGGCCGGCGAGGCGATCGGCGCGGCCGCCAGTGCCGAAGACGGCGCCATCGTCGCAGTGCCGGTGGTGCTGCTGTTCCTGGTGGGATGCGGGGTGTTCTTGAGTGTGGGATCGTTGCTGTGGCTGTACTTCGGCTTCGAGGCGCTGCTGGCGGTAGCGGTCGAACTGGCCTTCGCCGTCGTCACCGCCGGCACCGCCGCGCGGGTGGTGCGCGCCGGCTGGCTGTCGGCCATCGTGCGGCTGACCTGGAAACCGCTGCTCGGCGCGGTGCTGTGCGCCGGTCTGCTGGGCGGGGTGCTGGACGCGCTGGTGCCCGAAGCACGTTCGCTTCCGCATGCGGTGCGGCTGCTGAAGGCTCGGTGACCGCCAGCGGGTCGGCCAGACGCACAAATGCCGGCATGTAGCCCAATGCCAGTCAGTTAAGCCCCGAGGCGAACTGATCCGGTGATCCAGTAAAAAGGGAACGTGTTCAACACGTTCCCTTTTTTGCTTGATGAGCCTGCTTGAAAGCGCTCTGCACGAGACCCTTCCCCGAGTGCCTGATCGACTCGATCAGCTCAGCGCATTGATAGACCCCGCCTGGATCGCGCAGGCGCTTCAAGCCAGCGGCAAGGCCACCATCCGGCGGCGCAAGCTGCCTGCCGAGCATGCCGTGTGGCTGGTCATCGGGCTGGCGCTGTTTCGCGATCGGCCGCTGTGGCAGGTGGTGCAGCAGTTGGATCTGAGCCTGGATGGACAAGCGCTGCCCGCGCCGAGCGCCAGCGTGCAGGCCCGCCAGCGCCTGGGTGAGGACCCGTTGGCCGAGCTGTTCGGCCTGTTGACCCAAGCCTGGAGCCGCCCCGCGGTCGATGCGCAACAGCCCCTGCGCGTGCTGGCCGTGGACGGCGTGGTCTGGTCGGCGCCGGATACTCCGGAGAATCGAGTCGAACTGGGCAGCTGCAGCAACCAGCATGGCCTCTCGCCCTGGCCGCAGATCCGCGCCACCTGCCTGATGGACACCCACAACCACGAGTTGCTCGACGCCAAGCTCGGCGCCATGGACTGCGGCGAATTGAGCCTGGCAGCGCAGTTGCGGGGCGAGGATCACTCAATCACATTGTTCGACCGGGCGTACTTCTCGGCCGCGTTCCTGTTGGACTGGCAGGCTGCGGGTGCGCAGCGCCACTGGCTGATGCGGGCCCGGGACAACTTGCGCCACGAGGTCGTCGAGCAACTCGCACCCGGCGATGCGCTCATCCGCATGCCGGTGTCGCCGCAAGCGCGCAAGGCACGCCCGGAGCTGCCCAGTCACTGGCAGGCGCGCCTGATCGAAGTGCGCGTGGGCGGTCGGGTCCGGCGCTTCATCACCTCCTTGCCGGATCACCGCACGCATCCGGCGCATGACCTGGCCGAGCTCTACCGCCAGCGCTGGGAGATCGAGTTGGGGTTCCGGGAGATCAAGCAGTCATTGCAAGAGGGTGAGCCGGTGCTGCGCAGCAAGCAGCCCGCGCTGGTGCGCCAGGAGCTGTGGGGTGTGCTGATCGCCTACACGCTGCTGCGGCGCTGGATGCGCGAGATGGCAGCGCACGTCCAGGTCGAGCCCCAGCGCATCAGCTTCCATACGGCCAGCTACGCCATCGTCAACTTGCTGGCGGTCCCTAGCTGTGAAGCGTCAAGAGGTTGTTTGCAGATTTGAGTCGGGCGATGGGCGCGATGCGCCCGATGCCGCTGTGGG
>JBHZQV010000026.1:0-56985 GCA_042867185.1 Sphingomonas sp. NCPPB 2930
AAGGAGGAGCGGCGGGCGCAGCCCGTCGCGGGGGACATTCGCGGAGCAGAGTACGCCGTCGGCGCGAGCCCGGCCCAGGCCCACTGCCCGGCCCACTCGCACCAGCACCAGCACCAGCACCAGCACCGACAAGCCGAAAAGAGGCAGGCCCTCAGTTCCGGTCCGCTTCCCCGTCCGCCCCCAGCGCCGGCGGCACGTCGCCCAGCCGGGCCTGCCGATGGCGGAACAAGGCGGCCCGCATCAGGAAGATGGTCGTCACCGGAATCGTCAGCGCCACGAAGACCGAGATCAGCAGCGCATGCACCGCCAGCGTGCCGTCGCGGGCCGAGAAGTACACGATGGTGGCGCAGGCCAGCGTCCAGCAGCCCATCGTCGATCCGAGCGTGGTGGCGTGGATGCGCTGGAAGAAGGTGGACAGCCGCAGCACGCCGATGGAGCCGACCAGGGCCATGGCGCTGCCGACCAGCGCCAGCACGCCGACGACGATCTCGGCCCAGAGCGGGAGTTGTGCGGGCGTCATTCGATCACCTCGCCGCGCAACAGGAATTTGGCCATCGCGGTGGATCCGACGAAGCCGAACAGCGCGATCAGCATCGTCGCCTCGAAGTACATGCTGCTGCCGTACTGCAGGCCCATCACCAGCATCACCAGCATGCCGTTGATGTAGAAGCAGTCGAGCGCCAGCACCCGGTCCTGCGCGCTGGGGCCCTTGAGCATCCGCAGCAGGCAGCAGGCCATCGCCAGGACCAGGCAGCCCAGGGCCGCCCACAGCATCCAATGCAGGAAGGGGCTCATTCGAAAATCTCCATCAGGGGGCGCTCGTAGCGCTGCTTGATGTCGGCAATCAGGGCTTCCGGGTCTTGCGCGTCGAACACGTGCAGCAGCAGCATGCTGCGGTCGAGTGCCAACTCGGCCCAGGCGGTGCCCGGCGTCACGCAGGTGATCATCGCCAGCACGGCCAGCGCGTTGGGGTCGCGCAGGTCGAGCGGTATGTGCACGAAGTCCGACGGGATGTCGCGGGCCCGGCGGGTCAGCAGCAGGCGCGCGGTGTGCAGGTTGGACCGCATCGCATCGACGAACACGGTGCCGAGCAGCTTCAGCACCACCCCCGGCCGCCGGATGCGCACCGGCGCCGGGCGCAGGCTGGCGGTGAGCAAGGGGCCGGCGACGGCCACCAGCGCGGCCATCAGCAGCGTGGCGGGGCCGACCGACTGGGTCAGCAGCAGCCACAGCACGAAGAGCGCGGCGGCCAGCAGCGGATGCGGGAAGATCCGGCGCAGCAGTTTCATGGCGTGGCTCCCGGGCTGTTGCCCGAGCGGGGCGCGGTGCCGGCGGCGGGCTCGGAGTCGTACTTCTTCGGGTTGGGCACCGTCCTGGCCTGCATCACGGCCGCGATGTAGCTGCCGGGCGCCTTCAGCCCGGCGGCGGTGTCGGCGGTGTAGCGCATCGCCCGTTCGCCGAAGACGGTCAGCAGGATGCAGGCCCCCAGCAGCGCCGCGACCGGAAAGCCTTCGGCGATCCGCAGGTGCGGGATGCCGCGGCCGTGGGCGGCCCAGAAATGGCGGATGCCGGTGCGGCTCATCGCGATCAGGGTCAGCAGGCCCGATGCCACCACCAGCGCCAGCAGCATCCACTGCGTGGTGCCGGGCCGGTTGGCGATGCCGGGGACGCCCGCCGCATCGGTGATGCCCTGGTCGAGCCCGAGCGGGTTGAGCAATGCCGACAGCATCGCCACCTTGCCCAGAAAGCCCGACAGCGGCGGCAGGCCGGCCAGCAGCAGGGTGCAGGCCATGAACGATAGGCCGAGGAAGGCGATGGCCGCAGGGATCGCCCGGCCGATCAGCTCGGCCTGTTCTTCGTCGAGGTTGATGCCCACCAGCGGCTTCAGGTCGGGCGTGAGGAAGGGCGCGTTGTCGGCCCGTTCGTGCGGCGCGTAGGTGGCACCGTCGTTGCGCCAGCGCTCCATCAGGTCGACCAGCAGGAACAGGGCGCTGAGCGCGAGGGTCGAAGAGACCATGTAGTACAGCGCGGCCGCCGTCAGACCGGTCTGGCCGAAGCCCATCGCCGCCAGCAGCGTGCCCGACGACACCAGCACGCCGTAGCCCGCCAGCACGCCCAGCTTCTGCGAGGCCAGCATCCCGATCGCGCCGAAGGCCAGGGTCAGCATGCCGGCCGCGATCAGCCAGTTGCCGCCGAAGAAGGCCGACTCGCCCGCATCGGCCGAGAACAGCAGCGACCAGAGCCGCAGCAGCGTGTAGATGCCCACCTTGCTCATGATGGCGAAGATGCCCGCCACCGGCGCGGTGGCGGCGCTGTAGGCCGGCACCAGCCAGAAGTTGAGCGGCCAGACGGCGGCCTTGGTGAGAAAGGCCACCGACAGGATCGCCGCGGCCGCGTGCAGCAGGCCGCGGTCGGCCGCGGCCACCTGCGGAATGCGCTGCGCCAGGTCGGCTATGTTGAGCGTGCCGGTCACACCGTAGAGCATCGCGGTGCCGATCAGGAAGAGCGACGACGCGGCCAGGTTGATCGCGATGTAGTGCAGGCTGGCCTGCACCCGGCTGCGGCCCGAGCCGTGCAGCAGCAGGCCGTAGGAGGCGGCCAGCATGATCTCGAAGAACACGAACAGGTTGAAGAGATCGGCCGTGAGAAACGCACCGGCCAGGCCCATCAGCTGGAACTGGAACAGCGGATGGAAATGCACCCCCGCCCGGTGCCAGCGCGAGGAGGCGAACAGGATCGAGGCGAAGGCCACCATGCCGGCCAGCACCAGCATCAGGGCCGAGAGCCGGTCGATCGCCAGCACGATGCCGAAGGGCGCCGGCCAGTTGCCGGGCAGGTAGACGCCCACCGTGCCGACCGAGCCGTGGTGGTCCACCCAGCGCAGCAGCCCGACGGCCACCACCAGCCACAGGAAGGTGGACACCAGGTTGACGCCCAGCTTCAGGCGCCGGCGCTCTTCGCCCGCCAGCAGCATCAGCGCGCCGGTGAGCATCGGCAGCAGGATCGGCGCGAGCAGGATGTGCGGCATCAGGGCCTCGATCCAGCGGCTCACTTCTTGTGCTCCTCGCCGCCGTCGACGTGGTCGGAGCCGGTGAGGCCGCGCAGGGCCATCATCACCACGAGGAACAGCGCGGTCATCGCGAAGCCGATGACGATGGCGGTCAGCACCAGGGCCTGGGGCAGCGGATCGTCGTAGTACTGCAGGGTGGGCGGCAGGTGCGGCAGCAGCACCGGCTCGCGGTCGACCGACAGCCGGCCCATCGCGAAGATGAACAGGTTGACCGCATACGAGACCAGCGACAGGCCGATGATCACCTGGAAGGTGCGGGGGCGCAGCACCAGCCAGACGCCGGATGCGGTGAGGATGCCGATGGCGGCCGCGAGGACGATTTCCATCAGGCGCTGTCCTTCGCATGGGCCGCGGCGGCGGCGCGGACCTCGGCCACCGGCACGCCGACCTGTTGTTCTTCGTCGCCGTCTTCGCGGGCCTGGTAGCGGTGCGCCCGCACCGACTGGTGGGCCAGCGAGGTCAGGATCAGGATGGTGGCGCCGACCACCAGCGTGAACACGCCGATGTCGAAGAACAGGGCGCTGGCGATGTGCATTTCGCCCAGGATCGGCAGTCGAGGTGGGCGGTGTGGGTCGTCATGAACGGGTAGCCCAGGAACCACGGGCCGACGCCGGTGGCGATCGCGGTCAGCAGGCCGAAGGCGATCCAGTGCCGCGGGTGCAGCCGCAGGTGCGCCTCGACCCACTGGGTGCCCGAGACGATGTACTGCAGCAGCAGCGCCACCGACATCACCAGCCCGGCGACGAAGCCGCCGCCCGGCTCGTTGTGGCCGCGCAGGAACAGATAGACCGAGGCGACGCCCGCCAGCGGGAACAGGAGCCGGACCAGCACCGCCGGCACCATCAGGTAGCCTACGGCCGAGTCGGACACGGTGCGCGGATTGATCAGGTCGGTGGTAGCGCTCTCAGACTGGGCGCGCTGCTGCGGCGGCAGCTGCATCGTCTCGCCGGCGGGGCGGAAGCGGCGCAGCAGTGCATAGATGGTGAGACCCACCACGCCCAGCACCACGATCTCGCCGAAGGTGTCGAAGCCGCGGAAGTCGACCAGCATCACGTTGACCACGTTGGTGCCGCCGCCTTCGGGCAGGGCCCGCTCCAGGAAGAACTCGGAAATGCTCTGCGGGAAATCGCGGGTCATCATCGCGTAGGCGACGGTCGCCATGCCGCCGCCGGCCGCCAGGGCGATCAGCAGGTCGCGCAACCGCCGCATCCGCTTGGAAGGCGACCAGCGCTCGATGTCGTCGCGCTTCTCGATGCGCCGCGGCAGCCAGCGCAGGCCCAGCAGGATCAGCACCGTGGTGACCACCTCGACCGAGAGCTGGGTCAGCGCCAGGTCGGGCGCCGAGAACCAGACGAAGGTGATGCAGCACACCAGCCCCGCGCCACCGAGCAGCGTCAGCGCCGCCAGCCGGTGGTACTTGGCCTGCCACGCGGCGCCGACGGCGCAGGCCGCGCCCAGCAGCCACAGCAGCACGAAGGCGGGCGATGCCGGCAGTAGCGCGCGGTCGCCCGGTGCCGCGCCGCGGTTCCACAGCCCCGCGGCGCCCGCGACCACCGCCAGGCCGACCAGCCACAGCAACTGCGCCTGCAGCCGGCGGGTACCCAACAGCCGGCGCCCGGTGCGGGCCAGCACGGCCAGCGTGGTCAGCAGCCGGTGGAAGATGCGCTGGCCGTCCAGCAGGCCGACCAGCGGCGCCCGCACGATGTTGCCGCTGCGCAGCTGGGCCCGCACCGCCAGGTACACGACGACGCCGCCGCCCAGCGCCACCAGGCTCATCGCGAAAGGCAGGTTGAAGCCGTGCCAGACGGCCAGGCTGTACTCGGGCAGGGCGTCGCCCACCACCGGCAGCGCGCTGGTGCCGAGCACCCGGCCGATGGACAGCTCGGGCACCACGCCCACCACCAGGCAGGCGAGCACCAGCAGCTCGACCGGCACCCGCATCCAGTGCGGCGGCTCGTGCGGCGTGCGCGGCAGGTCGGTCGCCCGCGGGCCGAAGAACACGTCGACGGTGAAGCGCAGGGAATAGGCGACGCTGAAGATGCCGGCCACGGTGGCGGCCACCGGCAGGCCGATCTCGATCCAGCGCGAGGCGCTGACGAAGGTGGTCTCGGCGAAGAACATCTCCTTCGACAGGAAGCCGTTGAGCAGCGGCACGCCGGCCATGGCCGCGCTGGCGACCATCGCCAGGGTGCCGGTGATCGGCATCAGCCGGAACAGGCCCGACAGCCGCCGGATGTCCCGGGTGCCGCTCTCGTGGTCGATGATGCCGGCCGCCATGAACAGCGATGCCTTGAAGGTCGCGTGGTTCATGATGTGGAAGACCGCCGCGACCGCCGCCATCGGGCTGTTGAGGCCCAGCAGCAGCGTGATCAGGCCCAGGTGCGAAATGGTCGAATAGGCCAGCAGGCCCTTCAGGTCGTTCTGGAACATCGCCGCGTAGGCGCCCAGCAGCAGGGTGCAGAGGCCGGCACCGCCGACCAGCCAGAACCATTCGTCGGTGCCGGCCAGCACCGGCCAGAGCCGCGCCATCAGGAAGACGCCGGCCTTCACCATCGTGGCCGAATGCAGGTAGGCCGAAACCGGCGTCGGGGCCGCCATCGCATGTGGCAGCCAGAACTGGAACGGGAACTGCGCGCTCTTGGTCAGCGTGCCCAGCAGGATCAGCAGCAGCGTCGGCAGGTAGAGCGGATGGGCGCGTACCAGGCTGCCTTCGGCCAGCACCACGTCGAGGTCGTAGCTGCCGACGATGTGTCCCAGCAGCAGCAGGCCCGCCATCAGGCACAGCCCGCCGCTGCCGGTGACGGTGAGCGCCATCCGCGCGCCGCGGCGGGCATCCTTGCGGTGGTGCCAGTAGCCGATCAGGAGAAACGAGAACAGGCTGGTCAGCTCCCAGAAGAAGGCGAGCTGCAGCAGGTTGCCCGACAGCACCACGCCGACCATGGCGCCCATGAACGCGAGAAAGAAGGCGAAGAAGCGCGGCACCGGATCGGCCGGCGACATGTAGTAGCGGGCATAGAGCACCACCAGCGTCCCGATGCCCAGCACCAGCATGCAGAACATCCAGGCGAAGCCGTCCATCCGCAGCGAGAATTCGAGCCCGATCGACGGGATCCAGGAGAAGTTCTGCCGGATCACGCCGCCGTCGGCGATGCGGGGAAAGTACAGCGCCGTCTGGACCGTGCAGTACAGGCCGATCAGGCCGGCGAGGGTGGATTCACGGTTGCGCGCATTGGCCGGTAGCAGGCCGGCGAGCAGGCTGCCGGCGAAGGGGAGAAGGACAAGCGCGAGGAGTTGGGACATTCGCTGACCATTCTAGGGCGTGGCTTCGGCAGGGAGCCCGCCGGGCGCCTGCAATGGCGCTCGCTTTTCCAACGACTTCGGCCATGCCTCGGGATGTCCGCCCCCTACCCGTTGCCGTGGTGCTCGAGCCGGTTGCGTGCCTCGTACACCACGGCCGGCGCATCTTCGACCGCGCTGCGCACCTCGTCTCCCATCGAGCGCGCGATACCTGCAGCGATGATGTCGTGCCGAATCGCTGCCATGCGATCGCGCTTCGGATGCATTCCGAGGCCGCGCTGCAGCAGCGTGGATACCGTGTCCGTCCATCGGTCCGCGCGCGCTTGACCCGGCTTCACCCGCGTCGCCATCTTTTTGGCGACGCGCTGCATGAACGCATCGCTTTCTACCGGCGTCAGGGTGAAGACCGCTTCCGCAGGATGTTGAAAACCGGTGTGCGCCAAGTCCTGCAGATGCACTTGAAGTTCGATTTGCCGCCGCTCGATCAGATCGTCGAGCCGCTGGGACAGGTCGGCGGCAAGCGCTGGGCCCACGTCGCTAGCGTGCGCGAACAGGACCGGGGGAGGCGTTTCGCTGCTAAACCGGCCATCCTCTGCCATGATCGCCGGACCATCGCCCCAGGCGTCGACAACGACATCGTGTGCACGGCCGTCCATGGTGCGAATCTCCACGAATTCGTGATCGACTTCCTCGGGCGTCACCAGATTCGCGGTCTCGCCCGGGCGCAGCCTGCCGGCGTGCAGGCACACCGCCAGCGATGCGTGGTCTCCGCAATTGCCGGCCTGCACGAACAGCGCGGTGGCTGCCAACGCGATACGGGGATGTCTTTCGGGCGCCGAAGACCACGCCTCGGCCTGGTTGCGTGCGACGTGGACCCGGCGTGTGCTCTCGTGCCCTGTTCTGTGGATGTCCACGTCGACGTTACCGCGCCCGAAGCGCAGGCTGCAGCGCGTTTCGAGCAGCGTGTTGTTCGCCATGTCGAGCCGTGCCAGGTCCTCGCCTTCGACAGGCCGTCCATCCACATGGCGAGCCAACAGATAGCCTGCCAGCGGCCGCTTGTCGACCGGCATGCCCGGCAGCGCCCGGGCCTGATCCCGCAGGCGCTCTATATCCTGCCTTCGCTCCGCGATGCGCCGCTCTGCCAATCTTTTCAGTGCTTCGTCATCCACCGGGCGAGGCCGCGGGGGGGCGCCCGCTGGCGCCGCTTGCCGTGGAAGGGGTGGCGCGCGGCCGGCCAGAGCTTCCACAGCCACCGGACCCAGCGCAGGGCGCGCGAGCGTCTGCGGATCGTGCGGGGCCAGCAGGTCTTGAAGACCGGTCGCGTGGGTGGTGATACGCATGGTGGTGTCTGGAAAATTCGCCGATCGCCGACCCGTTCCTGCCGCCGTGGCGACGGGCCTTGGGTATCGCCTGCAGCCAAGCGGCGCCCAGCGTGTGCGAACAGAATCAGGGCGTCGCGGGCAGGGTCGTATGGGCTGCTGCGGTTCTCGCCTCGGGCTTTCGGGGCTTGACCGGGCTGGCGGGTTTTTCAGGCACCGGGGCCGCTGCCACGGGCTGGGCCACCGGGTAGGCCACGCCGTTCACCGTCAGGCCTTCGGCCGAATACCTGCTGGCGGTGGTGGTGCCGACGCCCCGGACCCGTGCGATGAAGTCGTGCCAGTCCTTGTACGGCGACTTCTTGCGCTCGTCGAGGATGCGGGTCGACTTGGACGGGCCGATGCCCTTGATCCCGTCGAGGTCCGCCGCGCTGGCCTGGTTCACGTCGACCGCGGCAAACGACGCGGTGGCACACAGCATGGCGGCCATCGCCAACATTTTCTTCAGCATGAATCGCTCCTGAGGAACTGGGGGACACGGCAGAGGCGGCACCATGCCGCCGCTGCCTGCGATCAACGCCCGCCGCGCCAGGGGCGTTGACGGGGCGATGCGGGCCTCACAGCTCCTCGACCCGGCGCGGAGGGTAGCTGTCCCAGGTCTGGCAACCGGGGCAGTGCCAGAAATGCTGCTTGGCCTCGAAGCCGCACGCGGCGCACCGGAACCGCATCAGCGGCTTGGTGGCGTGGTCGAGCGCGCGCTGCACGATCGGGTGGAACTGCTCTTCCTGCAGTTGTTCGCCGGCCAGCCATTTGGCGGCGGCGACCAGGGACGGCTCCCGCTCCAGGTGGCGCACATACCAGTCGCGGCCGTTGCGCTCGGTCGCGGCAGGCGCGGCCTGCTGCAGGCCGACCACCGCGTCCAGCACGTCGAGCGACGGGTTCTGCTCGTAGTAGGCGGTCAGCAAGGCCCGCGCTTCGTCGGCGCGGCCGCTGGCCTGGGCGTTGTCGGCGAACTGCGCGGCCACCAGCGGCAGCGCGGTCGGTGCCACGTCGAGCAGGGAGCGCAGGGTGTCGAACGCCGCCGATGCCTGGCCCGCCTGCCGCTGCAGCTGCGCCAGCTCGATGCGCGGGCGCGGGGCTTCCGGGGCGGTCTGCTGCGCCTGCTCCAGCAGGGTACGGGCGGCGTCGGCTTGGCCGGCGGTCACCTGGGTGGCCGCCTGCTCGCACAGGTAGTGCGCGCGCCGCGTCGTGAAGTTGCCCTGGCCCGAGGTGGTGAGCCGCGCGGTGATGGCGGCGGCCTGTTCCCAGTCGCGCGAGCGCTCGTAGATCGCCAGCAAGGCCAGCCGGGCCTGCTCCTCGAAGGGCGTGCTCTCCAGCCGACGCAGGGCTTCTTCCGCGCGGTCGAGCAGCCCGGCCTTCAGGAAATCGAGCGCCAGGGCGTGCTGGGCGCGCTCGCGGTCGACCCGGCCCAGGTCGCCGCGGGAGAGCAGGTGCTGGTGCACCCGCACCGCACGCTCGTATTCGCCCCGGCGGCGGAACAGGTTGCCGAGGGCGAAGTGCAGCTCCGACGTGTCGGGATCGTTCTGCACCGCCTCGATGAAGGCGTCGATCGCCTGGTCCTGCTGCTCGTTGAGCAGGTAGTTCAGGCCCTTGAAGTACGCCTTGGGCGCCTGCCGGTTCTCCATGCGCAACTGGCGCAGGTCGAAGCGCGACGCCAGCCAGCCGAGGACGAACGCCACCGGCAGGCCCATGAGGATCCACCCCAGCCCGATATCAAAGTCCATGCGGTATCTGCGTGATGGCGGGCAATGGCTGCTCGGCGGCGGCCGCGGTCGGCAGCGCGTCGGCGGACGGGCGTTGCACCCGGCGTGCGGCGCTGCGGTGCATCCACCAGCGCGGCACCATGCCGAGCACGCCGACCACGATGCCGAGCGCGAAGGCGCTCAACACGACCAGCACCAGCGGAGCGCTCCAGTGGGTACCGAAGAAAAAGTGCACCGTCGCGTCCTGCTGGTTGTTCAGCGCGAAAGCGAACAGCGTAAAAAAAATGGCTGCCTTGAGCAGCCACGTGAGGTATTTCATCCGTCTCCTCGGCGTGACGGACCGATTCTAGTGGCGCGCCATGCGCCGCTCAGGCCTGCCGCCGTTGCGCGGGCGACGCGGTGGTGGCTTCGATCTCGGCGGTGCGTGCATCGACCGCTTCGCGCAGCGCCTTGCCCGGCTTGAAATGCGGCACCCGCTTTTCGGGGATGGCCACGCTTTCGCCGCTGCGGGGATTGCGCCCCATGCGCGGCGAACGGTGGCTCACCGAAAAACTCCCGAAGCCCCGGATCTCGATGCGGTGGCCGCGCACCAGCGCCTCGCTCACCGCGTCCAGGATCGCCTTGACGGCGGTCTCGGCATCGCGGTGCGCCAGTTGGCCGAAGCGGGCGGCCAGTTCCTCGACGAGATCGGATCGGGTCATGGGAAATATGTCGTGCAGAAAAAAGCCGGGCGGCCACGCGAACACGTCGCGCAGAAGCCCGGCCTTCTAGGCTCAGCTGTTGTTGCTGTTGTCGAGCTTGGCGCGCAGCAGGGCGCCCAGGCTGGTGGTGCCGGCGCTCTCGCGCGACGACTGCTGGCTCAGGTTGGCCATCGCGCCTTGTTCGTCGGCCATGTCCTTGGCCTTGATCGACAGCTGGATGTTGCGGGTCTTGCGATCCACGTTGACGACCACGGCGGTGACTTCATCGCCTTCCTTGAGCACGTTGCGGGCGTCTTCCACGCGGTCGCGCGAGATTTCCGAAGCGCGCAGGTAGCCCAGGATGCCGTCGGCCAGTTCGATCTCGGCGCCACGGGCGTCGACGGTCTTGACCTTGCCGGTGACGATCTGACCCTTGTCGTTGACCGTGGTGAAGGTGGTGAACTCGTCGGAGTCGAGCTGCTTGATGCCCAGCGAGATGCGTTCGCGGTCCACATCGACGGCCAGCACGATCGCTTCGACTTCCTGGCCCTTCTTGTAGTTGCGCACGGCGGCTTCGCCCGGCTCGTTCCAGGACAGGTCGGACAGGTGCACCAAGCCGTCGATGCCGGCAGCCAGGCCCACGAACACGCCGAAGTCGGTGATCGACTTGATCGGACCCTTGACGCGGTCGCCGCGCTTGGTGTCCTGGGCGAATTCCTGCCAAGGATTGGCCTTGCACTGCTTCATGCCCAGGCTGATGCGGCGCTTGTCTTCGTCGATCTCGAGGACCATGACTTCGACTTCGTCGCCCAGCGACACGAGCTTGGAAGGCGCGACGTTCTTGTTGGTCCAGTCCATTTCGGACACGTGGACCAGGCCTTCGATGCCCGGCTCGAGTTCCACGAACGCGCCGTAGTCGGCGATGTTGGTGACCTTGCCGAACAGGCGGGTCGACTGCGGGTAGCGGCGCGAGACGCCCATCCACGGGTCGTCGCCCATTTGCTTCAGACCCAGCGAGACACGGTTCTTCTCGGTGTCGAACTTCAGGATCTTGGCGGTGATTTCCTGGCCGGCGGTGACCACTTCCGACGGGTGGCGAACGCGGCGCCATGCCATGTCGGTGATGTGCAGCAGGCCGTCGATGCCGCCGAGGTCCACGAACGCACCGTATTCGGTGATGTTCTTGACCACGCCGTTGACGATGGCGCCTTCCTTCAGGGTTTCCATCAGCTTCTGGCGCTCTTCGCCCATCGACGCTTCGACGACGGCGCGGCGCGACAGCACCACGTTGTTGCGCTTGCGGTCGAGCTTGATGACCTTGAATTCCAGGGTCTTGTTCTCGTACGGGGTCAGGTCCTTGACCGGGCGGGTGTCGATCAGCGAGCCCGGCAGGAACGCGCGGATGCCGTTGACCAGGACGGTCAGGCCGCCCTTGACCTTGCCGCTGGTGGTGCCGGTGACGAATTCGCCGGATTCCAGGGCCTTCTCGAGGCTCATCCACGAGGCGAGGCGCTTGGCCTTGTCGCGCGAGAGGATGGTGTCGCCGTAGCCGTTTTCGATGGCGTCGATGGCCACCGACACGAAGTCGCCGACCTGGACTTCGACTTCGCCCTTGTCGTTCTTGAATTCGTCGAGCGGCACGTAGGCTTCGGACTTCAGGCCGGCATTGACCACGACGAAGCTGTGCTCGATACGCACGACTTCGGCGGTGATGACCTCGCCCGGGCGCATTTCCGAGCGCTGGATCGATTCTTCAAAAAGGGCGGCAAAAGATTCAGACATGTATTTCCTGTTCCGCACGCAGGTTTACGCCCACGAAAGTGCAGGCGTTTCTAAGACTGGTGCGGCAGTGGTTGTGCGGAAGGATCCGCGGTGGTTGCATGAACCCGGGCGTCTGTGCGCGTGGTGCGCGGCGGGAACGCCAGGGGCCGGTTTCTTCGAGCGTCAGGCGTGCGGCACAGGGCCGAACGGCATGCGTTCCTGCCACCAGGCAACCACCTGTTCGACCGACGATTCGACGGTCAAACCAGAGTTATCGAGTACCAGGGCGTCGCTTGCAGGCTTGAGCGGTGCGACCGCGCGGGACGAGTCCCGCAGGTCGCGCGCTTCCAGGTCGGCGCGAAGACTGTCGATGTTAGCTGGAATTCCCTTAGAAATCAACTGCTTATGGCGCCGCTCCGCCCGGTGGGCGGCGCTGGCCGTCAGATAGACCTTCAAGGTGGCCTGCGGGAAGATCACGGTGCCCATGTCGCGGCCGTCGGCGACCAGCCCCGGCAGCCGCCGAAAGCCGTGCTGCAGGGCGACCAGCGCCGCGCGCACCGCGGGCAGGGCCGAGACGCGCGAGGCGTTCATGCCGGCCTCTTCGGTGCGGATCGCGTCGGTGACGTCGTCGTCCGACAGCCAGACGCGGCCGGCCTGGAAGCGCACCGGCAGGCCGCGCGCCAGCGACGCGATCTCGGATTCGTGGTCAGTGTCGATCGCCAGGCCGGCGCGCAGGGCGGCCAGCGCGGCGATGCGGTACATCGCGCCGGAATCGAGGAAGTGGTACCCCAGCCGGGCCGCGACCGCCGCGGCGACCGTGCCCTTGCCCGACGCCGTCGGGCCGTCGATGCACAGCACCGGAATCCGGTCGGTCGGCGTGGAGGCCACGGAGAACAACGCTTCGAAATAATCGGGGAACGTCTTGGCGACGCACTTCGGGTCGAGGATGCGCACCGGCAGCCCGTCCGGGTTGAAGGCCGCCAGCGAAAAGCACATCGCGACCCGGTGGTCGTCGTAGGTGTGGATGCTGGCCGCCCGCCACCGGCCCGCCGGCAGCGGGTGGATGCGCAGCCAGTCGGGGCCTTCCTCCACCGAGGCGCCCAGCTTGCGCGCCTCGGCCGCCATCGCGGCGATACGGTCGGTCTCCTTGACGCGCCAGCTGCCGATGTTGCGCAGGGTGCTGGGGCCGTCGGCATACAGCGCCATCACCGCGAGGGTCATGGCCGCATCGGGAATGTGGTTGCAGTCGAGGTCGATCGCGTGCAGCGGCCAGGCGCCGCGGGCGATATCGAGGTGGTTGGGGCCGCTGTCGACCTGCGCGCCCATCCTGCGGGCGGCCTCGACGAAGCGGATGTCGCCCTGGATCGATGCGGCGCCCAGGCCCTGAATCCTGATGCCATTCGTGCCTGCAGCCGGCGCCGCGAGAGCGCCCAGTGCTATGAAATAGCTAGCAGACGACGCATCGGCCTCGACATGGACGCTGCCCGGCGACCGGTAGCGGCTGCCGGCCGGTATTGTGAAGCGCTGCCAGCCGTCGCGCTGCACCGCGATGCCGAAGCGGGCCAGCAGGTTCAGGGTGATGTCGACATACGGCCGCGAGATCAGCTCGCCCTGCACCTCGACCACCACGTCGCGCTCGCCGGCCACCAGCGGCAGGGCCAGCAGCAGGGCGGTGAGGAACTGGCTCGACACGTCGCCGCGCACCGGGATCGGCGCATCCAGCACCAGCACGGGCCGGCCGATGGACAGCGGCGGAAAGCCGTCGTTTCCCAGGTAATCGACCCGGCAGCCGAGCGCGCGCAACGCCTCGACCAGGTCGCCGATCGGCCGCTCGTGCATCCGGGGCACGCCTTCGAGGGTGAAGTCGCCGCCCAGGATCGCCAGTGCCGCCGTCAGCGGCCGCATCGCGGTGCCGGCGTTGCCCAGGAACAACCGTGCGGGGTGGGCGGGTGGCGTGCCGCCCAGCCCGGTGATGGTGACGCTGCCGTCGGCCTGCGCCACGCCGCAGCCCAGCTGCGCCAGCGCGGCCAGCATCACCCGGGTGTCGTCGGAATCGAGCAGGTCGAAGACGGTGGTCGTGCCCTCGCTCAGCGCGGCCAGCAGCAGGATGCGGTTGGAGATGCTCTTCGAGCCGGGCAGCGCCACGGTGCCACCGGCATGGGCCAGGGCGGGGATGTCGAGGAATTCGGTGGCGTACATGCGGGCGGCGATCGGGGGCGACGGGCGGGGAGGGCGGCAGTCAGGGCGCTTCGGACGAGGAGGCGGTCGGCATCTGCCAGCCGCTGCGGGCCTGGCTGGCGCGGGCGATCAGGGCCTCGAGCGCCGCAGCGTCGCCGCGCTGCATCGCCGACTCGAGTTCGGCCAGGGCGGCCTGGAAGGCCTGCGACTGCCGCACCATCTCTTCGCGGTTGGCCAGCAGGATGTCGCGCCACATCACCGGATCGGCGCCGGCGATGCGGGTGAAATCGCGAAAACCCGGCCCGCCCAGGCCGAGGAAGGTCTCGCCCTGCGCCTGGCCGGTCACCGCGTTCATCGCGGCGAAGGCCAGCAGATGGGGCAGATGGCTGACGGCGGCGAACGCGGCGTCGTGGTCCTGCGGCGCCATCTTGCGCACCCGGCAGCCGATCGCCTTCCAGACGGTTTCGGCGCGCTGCAGCTGGGCGGTCAGGGTGCGCTCGATCGGGGTCAGGATGACCTGGCGGTCGCGGTACAGGTCGGCGTTCGCCTGGCCGACGCCGGCCGTCTCGGCGCCGGCGATCGGATGCGCGGGCACGAAGGAGCCGACCCGGTCGCGCAGGGCGTGGCGGGCGGCTTCGACCACGTCGGCCTTGGTGGAGCCGACGTCCATCACCAGCATCTGCGGCGTGATCAGGTGCCGGATCGCCTTCAGCGTCGGCTCGGTGGCGGCCACCGGCACCGCCAGCAGCACGATGTCGGCGCCGGCGACCGCCAGCAGGGCCGACGGCGCCTCGACGTCGATCACGCCCATCTGGCGCGCGCGGTCGGTGGTGGAGGGCGACTTGCTGTAGCCGACCACCCGCTTGACCAGGCCCGCGCGCTTGAGCGCCAGCGCGAACGAGCCGCCCATGAGGCCGCAGCCGATCAGGCCCAGTTGTTCGAACATCAGGCTGCGACCGGGTAGGTACCCAGCACCTTGTAGAAGGCGCACAGTCCGCGCAGCTCGTCGAGCGCCCGGGCCACGTGCGGCTGGGCCGGATGGCCGTCGATGTCGATGTAGAAGTAGTAGTCCCACTGGCCGGTGCGGGCCGGGCGGGATTCGAAGCGCGTCATCGAGACGCCGTGGGTCTTGAGCGGCACCAGCAGGTCGTGCACCGCGCCGGGTTCGTTGGGCACCGAGACGATCAGGCTGGTGCAGTCCTTGCCCGACACCGGCGGCGTGCCCAGCGTCTGCGGCAGGCAGATCACCGCGAAGCGGGTCCGGTTGTAGGCGTCGTCCTGGATCGCGTGGGCCACGATGTGCAGACCGAACTGGGTGGCGGCGCGCTCGCTGGCCAGGCCCGCCCAGGCCGGGTTGGTGGCGGCCATGCGCGCGCCTTCGGCATTGCTCGACACCGGCCGGCGCTCGGCATGCGGCAGGTGCTTGGAGAGCCAGGCCTGGCACTGGGCCAGCGCCTGCGGATGGGCCAGCACCGCCTCGATGTTCTCGACCGAGTCGTGCAGGCGCAGCAGGTTGTGGCGCACCAGCAGGCTCACCTCGCCGACCACATGGGTGGGGGTGTGCAGGAACAGGTCGAGCGAGCGGGTGACGACACCCTCGACCGAATTCTCGACGCCCACCACGCCGAACTGCGCGCTGCCCGCGGCGGTGGCATGGAAGACCTCGTCGAAGTTGGCGCAGTAGACCAGGTCGGCCGCGCCGCCGAAGAACTCGACCGCCGCCTGCTCGCAAAAGGTGCCGGCCGGGCCGAGCACCGCGACGCGTTGGGGCGATTCCAGCGCCAGGCAGGCCGACATGATCTCGCGCCACACGGCGGCCACGTGCTGGCTCTTCAGGGGGCCCGGGTTGGCCGTCTGGATCTTCTCGATCACCTGTGCCACGCGGTCGGGCCGGAAGAACGGGGTGCCTTCGCGCTTCTTCAGCTCGCCCACCTGCTCGGCCACGCGGGCACGCTGGTTGAGCAACTGCAGCAACTGCTGGTCGAGCGAATCGATCTGCACCCGCAGATCGGACAGGGTGACGGGGGTCGACGGTGGGTTCATGCGTGCTGCGCCTCAGGCCTGCGTTTTCTCGAAATCGTGGAGATACCCGACCAGCGCCTCGACGCCCGCGAGCGGCATCGCGTTGTAGATGCTGGCCCGCATGCCGCCCACCGACTTGTGTCCCTTGAGCTGCAGCAGTCCGCGCGCCTTGGCGCCGGCCAGGAAGGCCTCGTTGCGGCTCTCGTCGCGCAGCAGGAAGGGCACGTTCATCCGCGAGCGGCAGGACGGGTCGATCGGGTTCAGGTAGAGCTGCGACGCGTCGATCGCGTCGTACAGCAACTGGGCCTTGGCGATGTTGCGCGCTTCCATCGCGGCGATGCCGGTGCGGCCGCCCTCGGTCTGGCGCTTGAGCCACTTGAAGGTGAGGCCCGCGACGTAGATGCCCCAGGTGGGCGGCGTGTTGTACATCGAGCCGTTGTCGGCGACCAGCTTGTAGTCGAAGGCGCTGGGGCAGGCCGGCAGTGCATGGCCGATCAGGTCTTCGCGCACCACGACCAGCGTCAGCCCGGCCGGGCCCAGGTTCTTCTGGGCGCCGCCGAAGGCCAGGCCCACCCGCGACCAGTCAACCGGCCGCGAGGCGACATGCGAAGAAAAGTCGATCACCAGCGGCGCGTCGCTGCCGAGGGCCTTCAGGTCGGGCAGCTCCTGGAACTCGACACCGTGGATCGTCTCGTTGCTGCAGAGGTGCAGGTAGCGGGCGTCCTTGTTGAGCCGCCAGGTCGCCGGGGCGGGAATGCTGTGGTGGCCGTCGGCCTCGTTGCTGGCGGCGAGGTTGACCGCGCTGCTGTACTTGCGCGCTTCCTTGACCGATTTCTGGCTCCAGCTGCCGGTCACGACGAAATCCGTGGCACCGCCGCGCGACAGGTTCAGCGGCACGATCGCGTTCTCGCCCAGTCCGCCGCCCTGCATGAACAGGATCTTGAAGTGGGCGGGCACAGCCAGCAGCTCGCGCAGATCGGCTTCGGCCTGCTCGTAGATCGAGATGAATTCCTTGCCGCGGTGGCTCATCTCCATCACGCCCATGCCGCTGCCGTGCCAGTCGAGCATCTCGTCGGCGGCCTGGCGCAGCACCTCTTCGGGAATGGCGGCGGGGCCGGCGGAGAAGTTGTAGGGACGGGTCATCGGATCGGAACGGGGGGTTCTGAATGAAAAATGGCTGTGGCCGGCGTGGTATGCCGGCTTCTAGCTATGAAAATAATAGCGATGCCGGCTTGGATGAATCCGGGGCGGTGCTGGCCGCCTCGCTCACTCGGCATCGGGCGCCGGGGCGTCGCCGGTATCTCCGGCAGCGTCGTCGGCCACGCCGGTATCCGGCTCGGCATCCTCCTCCCCGAGCGCGGCGGCGACGTTGGCATCGTTCTCCACGATACGCTGCAGGCCCGACAGGCGCGAGCCCTCGTCCAGCCCGATCAGCGTCACGCCCTGCGTGGCGCGCCCCAGCTCGCGGATCTCGGCCACCCGGGTGCGCACCAGCACGCCACGGTCGGTGATCAGCATGATCTCGTCGTCGGCATGCACCAGGGTGGCGGCGACGACCTTGCCGTTGCGCTCGCTCTGCTGGATCGCGATCATGCCCTTGGTGCCGCGGCCGTGCCGGGTGTACTCGGTGATCGAGGTGCGCTTGCCGTAGCCGTTCTCGGTGGCGGTCAGCACGCTCTGCTGCTCGTCCTCGGCGACCAGCATCGCGATCACCGCCTGGCCTTCGGGCAGGTCCATGCCGCGAACGCCACGGGTGTTACGGCCCAGGGCACGCACGTCGTTCTCGTCGAAGCGCACCGCCTTGCCGCCGTCCGAGAACAGCATCACGTCGTGGGTGCCGTCGGTCAGTGCGGCGCCGACCAGGTAGTCGCCCTCGTCGAGGTTGATCGCGATGATGCCGGCCTTGCGCGGGTTGCTGAACTCGTCGAGCGCGGTCTTCTTGACCGTGCCCATGCGGGTGCCCATGAACACGTACTGGTCGGCCGGGAAGGTGCGCTTCTCGCCGGTCAGCGGCAGCACGACGTTGATCTTCTCGCCCTCCTGCAGCGGGAACATGTTGACGATCGGCCGGCCGCGCGATCCGCGCGAGCCCGCCGGCACTTCCCACACCTTGAGCCAGTACAGCCGGCCGCGGTTCGAGAAGCACAGGATGTAGTCGTGCGTGTTGGCGATGAAGAGCTGGTCGATCCAGTCGTCTTCCTTCGTCGCCGTCGCCTGCTTGCCGCGGCCGCCGCGCTTCTGGGCCCGGTATTCGGAGAGCGGCTGGCTCTTGATGTAGCCGGTGTGCGAGAGCGTCACGACCATGTCGGTCGGGGTGATCAGGTCTTCGGTGGAGAGGTCGAAGGAGCTGTGCTCGACCAGGCTGCGGCGCGCGCCCAGCTTGCTCTGGCCGAACTCGGTGCGGATCGTGGTCAGTTCTTCGCCGATGATGGTCGAGACGCGCTCGGGCTTGGCCAGGATGTCGAGCAGGTCCTCGATCACCGACATCACGTCCTTGTATTCGGTGACGATCTTGTCCTGCTCCAGGCCGGTCAGGCGCTGCAGGCGCATCTGCAGGATTTCCTGCGCCTGGGTCTCGGAGAGGCGGTAGAGGCCATCGCCGCCCATGCCGTAGTCGGCTTCCAGGCCTTCGGGCCGGTAGTCGTCGGCGTTGATCACGCCGCCGTCGGCGCGGGTCCGTGTCAGCATCTCGCGCACCAGCTTGCTGTCCCACGGACGGGCCATCAGCTCGGCCTTGGCGACCGGCGGCGTGGGCGACTCGCGGATGATGCGGATGAAGTCGTCGATGTTGGCCAGCGCCACCGCCAGGCCTTCGAGCACGTGGCCGCGGTCGCGGGCCTTGCGCAACTCGAACACGGTGCGGCGCGTCACCACTTCGCGGCGGTGCTGCAGGAAGACCGATATCAGGTCCTTCAGGTTGCACAGGCGCGGCTGGCCGTCGACCAGCGCCACCATGTTGATGCCGAAGGTGTCCTGCAGCTGGGTCTGCTTGTAGAGGTTGTTGAGCACCACCTCGGGCACTTCGCCGCGCTTCAGCTCGATCACCAGGCGCATGCCCGATTTGTCGGACTCGTCCTGGATGTGGCTGATGCCGTCGATCTTCTTCTCGTGCACCAGCTCGGCCATCCGCTCCTGCAGCGTCTTCTTGTTGACCTGGTAGGGCAGCTCGTCGACGATGATCGCCTGGCGCTGGCCGCGGTCGATGTCCTCGAAGTGGCACTTGGCGCGCATCACCACCTTGCCGCGGCCGGTGCGGTAGCCGTCCTTCACCCCGTTGATGCCGTAGATGATGCCGGCGGTGGGGAAGTCGGGGGCCGGGATGATCTCCATCAGGTCGTCGATGGAGGCCTCGGGGTTGCGCAGCAGGTGCAGGCAGGCATCCACCACCTCGTTGAGATTGTGCGGCGGGATGTTGGTCGCCATGCCCACCGCGATGCCGGCCGATCCGTTGACCAGCAGGTTGGGCAGCTTGCTCGGCAGCACCGCCGGCTCCTGTTCGCTGCCGTCGTAGTTGGGCTGGAAATCGACCGTTTCCTTGTCGATGTCGCCCAGCATCTCGTGGGCGATCTTGGCCAAGCGGATTTCCGTATACCGCATCGCCGCGGCGTTGTCACCGTCCACCGATCCGAAATTGCCCTGGCCGTCGACCAGCATGTGGCGCAAAGAGAAGTCCTGCGCCATCCGCACGATGGTGTCGTACACCGCGCTGTCGCCGTGCGGGTGGTACTTGCCGATCACGTCGCCCACGATGCGGGCCGACTTCTTATAAGGGCGGTTCCAGTCGTTGTTGAGCTCGTGCATCGCGAAGAGCACGCGGCGGTGCACTGGCTTCAGCCCGTCCCGCGCATCGGGAAGGGCCCGGCCCACGATCACGCTCATCGCGTAATCCAAATAGCTGCGCCTCATTTCCTCTTCAAGACTAATGGGCAGCGTTTCTTTGGCGAACTGGGTCATGAAGAATGGGCTTTGACGGCGGAAGGAACAACCATTTTACGGGCAAGCCGCTGTAGTGCCTCTGCAACACAAAGGGGTGATGCGTCGCTGTCCTACGGCATGCGTGACGTTTTGGCAACGATTCCCGGGGACCCTATGGCACAATGAATTCAACGTTTTTGGTGATGGTCACTGACGACGTATTGATTCGCAGCGCGGCTGCGGCTTTTTCCCCAAGAGGAGAACCATGAAGAAACTGAACAAAGTGGCGATGTTGTTTGCCTCTGCAGCACTCGCTTCCGCCGCTGGCGCGCAAACGATCGACAACTGGAAGAACGGCACCGGCGAACTGGTGTGGAAGAACGGTACCAACGAGTATTGCTGGCGCGATGCTAACTGGACGCCGGCTACCGCAGCCCCTGGTTGCGATGGTGCCCTGGTTCCGGTCGCCGCTCCTCCTGCAGCAGTCGTGCCTCCACCGCCCGTGGCAGCTCCTGCTGCGCCGGCAGCACCCGCCGTGATGGCCAACAAGGTCACGTACGCTGCCGATGCTTTCTTCGACTTCGACAAGTCCGTTCTGAAGCCGGCTGGCCGCGCAAAGCTCGACGACCTCGTGAGCAAGGTCAAGGGCGTGAACCTGGAAGTCATCATCGCCGTGGGTCACACCGACTCCGTCGGCTCCGATGCCTACAACCAGAAGCTGTCGGTGCGCCGCGCCGAAGCCGTCAAGGCGTACTTGGTCTCCAAGGGCATTGAACGCAACCGCGTCTACACCGAAGGCAAGGGCGAGAAGCAGCCAGTCGCCGACAACAAGACCGCCGAAGGCCGCGCGAAGAACCGCCGCGTGGAAATCGAAGTGGTTGGCACCCGCGCCAACTAATCCTTCGGGATCTTGGCAAAAAGCCCACAGGCCTCGGCCTGTGGGCTTTTTTTCGTGGCTATGGCAGAAAATCTACCGATGACCGAAAACCTGAATGTCGATCCGGCCGAGCTGGCCAAGTTTTCCGACCTTGCCCATCGCTGGTGGGACACCGAAAGCGAGTTTCGCCCATTGCACCAGATCAATCCGTTGCGATTGGGCTGGATCGAAGGCATCACCGCACTGGCAGGTCACAAAGTCGTCGATGTGGGGTGTGGCGGTGGGATCCTGGCCGATGCCATGGCGCGCAAGGGTGCCCATGTGCTGGGCATCGACCTGGCCAAGAAGTCGCTGCGTGTCGCACAGCTGCACGCTTTGGAGGCCGGCACGCCAAATGTCGAGTATCGAGAGATCAGTGCAGAGGCGCTCGCGGCAGAACTTCCCGGCACGTTCGACGTGGTGACCTGCATGGAGATGCTGGAGCACGTGCCCGATCCGGCGGCGGTCGTCAAGGCATGCGCTGCGATGGTGAAGCCGGGCGGGTGGGTTTTCTTCTCGACCATCAACCGCAATGCACGTTCGTTCCTGCTGGCGATCCTGGGTGCCGAATACGTTCTCAATCTGCTGCCGCGTGGTACGCACGAGTACGGCCGGTTGATCAAGCCGAGCGAGTTGTCGGCCTACGGTCGCGCATCCGGCCTTGAAATCCGCCAAAGCCGTGGTCTCCACCACAACCCGGTCAGTGGTCGCTACTGGCTGAACGACGATGTCGGGGTGAACTATATGTTGGCGATGCAGAAGGTCGGCGCCGCATGAGCTCGCGTCTTGCGCATGCTTCGGCCGTTCTGTTCGATCTGGACGGCACCCTGGTGGACAGCGCCCCCGATCTCGGCGCCGCCGCCAATGCCCTGCGGCAAGCGCGAGGGCTGCCGCCTCTGCCCTTGGAGCGCTACCGGCCGATGGCGGGCGCAGGCGCACGCGGAATGCTGGGGATCGCATTCGACATGACGCCGGAACACGTGGCGTTCCACACCATGCGGGAAGAGTTTTTCGACCTGTTCGAGAGCCGGGACAACCGGTCGACGGTCGCTTTTCCCGAAGTCGATGCCATGCTGAGCGGCATTCGGGAACGCACGCTTCCTTGGGGCATCGTCACCAATAAAGCCACGCGGTTCACAACGCCGCTCGTGAAATCGATGCCGCTGCTGCAAGGTGCCGGTGCGGTGGTGTGCGGCGACACCACGCCCCATTCCAAACCGCATCCTGCACCGCTGCTGGAGGCTGCACGGCGCATGGGGCTCGACCCGGAGCGCTGCGTCTACGTGGGGGACGACGCGCGGGACATCGAGGCCGGTCGTGCAGCGGGCATGACGACAGTCGCTGCCGCATGGGGCTATCTCGGCCAGAACACCGCGGTGGCCGACTGGGGTGCCGATGCAGTGGCGCAGTCGCCCTTCGATCTTCTGGGGCTCTTGAAATCCGCAAAGAGCGACTAAGATAAGGGGTCTTGGGGCTGCACTGGTTTCGACGTGGGTTCGGAATCGTAGCGGTGCATGTCGAGCTGAATGCGCTCGTAAAACAGATTCAAACAAACTAACTGCAAACGACGAACGTTTCGCACTCGCCGCTTAAACACCGGTGAGCCTTGCAACAGCAGGCCGATGGGCTGGGCAAGGGGGTAGCAGAGCAATCTGCCGCTTCCAGGCTGCAAGGTAATCTACATGGGCTGGTTCCAGGTCGGGTACCTTGGCATGGAACGAGAAAATAGGGTACTGGCGACCGTCTCAGCGTGCGACTGCGCGGTGACGGTAGCGAGATCCAAATCAGACCGCTAAACATGTAGATCTGTACGAAGAAGGCTTGCGGACGGGGGTTCAAATCCCCCCAGCTCCACCATCCATTCCTGGACACCGTTCGGGACGAAAGCCCGGCTCCTCGCGAGAGACAGCCGGGCTTTTTCTTTTGATGTCCCCCGATGATTCACCTTCTTACCAGGCGGGAAGTGGTCGCTATCATCATCCTGTCCAAAGGAGTTTTGATCAATGGGTATTAGAGAAGCAATCGAAGATTGGCAACAGTACGACCGCGTGCGACCGGGTCTTCCGGGGGAGCACTTGGCGGTGGCCGGCATCGGTGGCGCGCTGGTTATGGCGGCGCTCCGCACCGACTGCCGACTGACCTCGGTATTGCAGGCGATGGCCGGCGGTGCCTTGCTGTTCCGTGCCGCCAGCGGACGGGATGGCGTGTCGAAGCTGTTCCGCGACCACCGTCCCGAGGTGGCCATGCGGCGCGACGCCATCGACTTCGGACTCGACTGATCGGTAGCCGTCGCGAATGCGCGGTCTGCTACAACGGTGGATCAGCGCATGAGTTCCAACAGGCGGTCGAGGCCGCCTTCGTTGATCGCCACCATCGCCTGCTCTCTGACCTTGGGTTTTGCGTGGTAGGCGACCGACAGGCCGGCGGCCTGCATCATCGGCAGGTCGTTGGCTCCGTCGCCCACGGCGATGATCTGGTCGGTGCCGATGCCCATCAACGACGCCAGTTCAAGCACGGTTCGGCGCTTCTCCGCCCCGTCGCAAATATCGCCCCAACTTTGCGTCTCGACCCGACCGGTGAGTGCGCCGTCCGCTGTTTCCAGCCGATTGGAGCGCGCGAAGTCCAGGCGCAACCGATGCTTGATGCGGTCGGCGAAATAGGTGAAGCCGCCTGACACCAGCAGGACTTTCAGCCCTGCCTCCTGGCACGACCTGACCAGCGATTCGGCACCGGGGTTGAGTTCCAGACGTTCGTCGTAGACCGTCTGCAGTGCACCGACGGGCACACCGCGAAGCAATTCCAGCCGCCGTGTCAGGCTGTCCCGAAAATCGGTGATCTCGCCGCGCATGGCGGCCTCGGTGATCGCCGCCACCTCCGCCTTCTTGCCGGCGACATCGGCGATTTCGTCGATGCACTCGATGTTGATCAGCGTCGAATCCATGTCGAACGCGATGAGCTTGAAATCCGACAGCGCACGGCGCTCGGGCAGGTGGCGGACGGCGAGTCCGGGCGGGTGGGTCGTATGCGTCATGCGGAGACGGTCGTGGTGGTGGTGGTGGGCTGCCCCAGGCTGCGGAGAATGTCGCGCACCATCTGCGCCCGGTCTTTCGGCTCGGGCAGGTCACGCTCGATGCGCAGCTTCTCGTTGCCGGCCAGCTTGATGTGCTTGTTCTTCTGGATCAGCTCGATGATGCGCATCGACTCGACCGGCGGATTGGCGCGGAAGGTGATGCTGGTCACGCCGGGCGCGGCATCGACCTTCACGACGCCATAGGGCTTGGCCAGCACCCGCAGCCGGTGCACGTCGATCAGGGTCTGCGCCTGGGGCGGCAGCTTGCCGAAACGGTCGACGATTTCTTCCAGCAGGTTGTCGATCTGGTCCGGGGTCTTGGCGGTCGCCAGCTTCTTGTAGAACGACAGCCGCAGGTGCACGTCGCCGCAGTAGTCGTCCGGCAGCAGCGCGGGCGCATGCAGGTTGATCTCGGTGGTGACCGACAGCGGCGCCAGCAGGTCGGGCTCGCGCCCCGCCTTCAAGGACGAGACGGCTTCGTTGAGCATCTCGTTGTAGAGCTGGAAGCCGATCTCCATCATGTTGCCCGATTGGCTCTCGCCCAGCACCTCGCCGGTACCGCGGATTTCCAAATCGTGCATCGCGAGGTAGAAGCCGGAACCCAGTTCTTCCATCTGCTGGATCGCCTCGAGCCGTTGGCTGGCATGCTTGGTGAGACCCTCGGTGTCGGGCACCATCAGGTAGGCATAGGCCTGGTGGTGGCTGCGGCCGACGCGGCCGCGCAGCTGGTGCAACTGCGCCAGCCCGAACTTGTCGGCACGGCTGATCACGATGGTGTTCGCACTCGGCACGTCGATGCCGGTCTCGATGATGGTGGAGCAGAGCAGCAGGTTGAAGCGCTGGGCGACGAAGTCCCGCATCACCTTTTCCAGTTGGCGCTCGGGCATCTGTCCGTGCGCCACCGCGATCCGGGCTTCGGGGAGGATCTCTTCCAGTTTCTGGCGCCGGTTCTCGATCGTCTCGACCTCGTTGTGCAGGAAGTAGACCTGTCCGCCGCGCTTGAGCTCCCGCAGCACCGCCTCGCGGATGACGCCGGTGCCTTCGTTGCGGACGAAGGTCTTGATGGCCAGCCGGCGCTGCGGCGCGGTGGCGATCACCGACAGGTCGCGCAGCCCTTCGAGCGCCATGCCGAGGGTGCGCGGGATCGGCGTGGCCGTCAGGGTGAGCACGTCGATCTCGGCCCTCAGGGCCTTCATCTGTTCCTTGTGGCGCACGCCGAAGCGGTGCTCCTCGTCGATGATGAGCAGGCCCAGGTTCTGGAACTTGACCGATTCGCTGAGAAGCTTGTGGGTACCCACCACGATGTCGACGCTGCCGTCCGCCAGGCCCTTGGCAGCCGCCGAGATTTCTTTCGCCGAGCGGAACCGGCTCATCTCGGCAACCTTCACCGGCCACTTCGAGAACCGGTCGACCAGTGTCTGGAAGTGCTGTTCCGCCAGCAGCGTCGTCGGGGCCATGAACGCGACCTGTTTGCCGCCGGTGACCGCGATGAAGGCTGCACGCAGCGCGACCTCGGTCTTGCCGAAGCCGACGTCGCCGCAGACCAGCCGGTCCATCGGTTGCGGGCTGATCATGTCCTGGATCACCGCGTGGATGGCGGCGCGCTGGTCGGCCGTCTCGTCGAAGCCGAAATCGTTGGCGAAGATCTCGTAGTCGGCCGCGGCGTAGCGGAAGGCGTGGCCTTCGCGGGCCGCCCGGCGTGCGTAGATGTTGAGCAGTTCGGCCGCGGAGTCGCGTACCTGCTCGGCCGCCTTGCGCTTGGCCTTGTCCCACTGCGCGCTGCCCAGCTTGTGGAGCGGCGCCTCGTCGGCGCTCACCCCGGTGTAGCGGCTGATCTGGTGCAGCTGGCTGACCGGCACGTACAGCGTGGCCTTGTCCGCGTATTCGAGATGCAGGAACTCCTGCAGCATCGGCGAGCCGTCGGCGTTGGTGCCCTGGCCCAGGTCCATGTTGACCAGTCCGCGGTAGCGGCCGATGCCGTGCGCGGTATGGACCACCGGGTCGCCCACGTTCAACTCCGCCAAATCCTTGATCAGCGCCTCGACATCGCTGACCTGCTCCTGCCGCCGGCGCCGACGGGTGGTGGGGCCCGCCGCGAAGAGCTCGGTTTCGGTGACGAAGTCGATGCCCTCTTCGATCCAGGCGAAGCCGGTCACCAATGCCGCGGTGGCGATGCCGAGCTTTTCTTCGGTTTGCGATTCGAATGCGGCCAGCGAGTCGAAGGCCGGCGGGTTGACACCGCTCGCCCGCAGGAAATCGAGCAGGCTCTCGCGGCGGCCGTCCGATTCTGCGAGCAGCAGCACACGGTGCTGCGTGTTGCGGATGTGCGCCTTGAGCCGTGCCAGCGGATCCTCGGCACCCCGCGTGACCGACAGCTCGCCCAGCTTCTGGAAATGCGCGTTGTCGGCGACGTCCTGGACTTCGGGGCGCAGCACCAGTTGCGCATGGGCGTTGGCGCGCGTGTAGAACTGCTCGATGCCCAGGAAAAGCGATTCGGGTGGCAGCACCGGGCGCTCGGGGTCGCCCCGGACCAGCCGGTAGCGCTCCTGCGTGTCGGTCCAGAAGCGCTGGAACGCCGGCTCCAGATCGCCGTGCAACACGACGGTGGCGTCGTCGCCGAGGTAGTCGAACACCGTCGCGGTGTCGTCGAAGAAGAGCGGCAGGTAGTACTCGATGCCCGCTGTCGCCACGCCGGCGCCCATGTCCTTGTAGATACGGCTCTTGGTCGGATCGCCTTCCAGCAGCTGGCGCCAGCGGTTGCGGAATTTGGCACGCGCGTCGTCGTCCATCGGGAATTCGCGGCCAGGCAGCAGACGGACTTCGGGTACCGGGTACAGACTGCGCTGGGTGTCCGGGTCGAACGTGCGGATCGAGTCGATCTCGTCGTCGAACAGATCGACGCGGAACGGCACCAGCGAGCCCATCGGGAACAGGTCGATCAGACCGCCACGCACCGCGTATTCGCCGGGGCTCACCACCTGGGTCACATGGCTGTAGCCTGCGAGCGTCAGCTGGGCGCGCAGCCGGTTCTCGTCGAGCTGCTGCTTGGTCTTGAAGTGGAAGGTGTAGCCCGCCAGGAAGGAGGGCGGCGCGACACGGTACAGGGCCGTGGTGGCGGGGACCACCACCATGTCGGCACCGCCCTCGGCGTCGCGCTGGCTGATACGCCAGAGGGTGGCGAGCCGCTCGCTGATCAGGTCCTGGTGCGGCGAGAAGGTGTCGTAGGGCAGGGTTTCCCAGTCGGGAAACAGGGCGCACCGCAGGGTCGGCGCGAAAAAGCCCAGTTCGTCGATCAGCCGCTGGGCATCGTTCGCATCCGAGGTGACGATCAGCGTGCGCCTGCCTGCAGCCTTTTCCTGCAGTCCCATCCGCGCCAGCAGCAGCGCATCGGCCGAGCCTGGCGGGCGGGGCAGGGTGAAACGTTTTCCGGGCACCAGACGCGGCAGATCCATACGGGGCAGCAGACTATCGTTAGGCAAATAGGAAGCACCCCCCGACCCGAAGGTGGGGGGTGCATGCAGGGGCATCGATTCTAGAATGGCAGTTCTTTTTCTGCCGCCCGCCTCGTCGGCTTTCCTGCATGTCTGCGCCTATTCCTACACCCGCCCCGACGGCAGCCAACATGCGTCCCGCATCCGGTTCCGCTTCCCCCGATCGGGTCTGGGCTGTCGTGCCGTGCGCCGGCGTCGGCGCCCGCGCCGGCCATGGTGCCGCGCCCAAGCAGTACTGCCCTTTGGCAGGCCAACCGCTGGTCATGCATACCCTCGCGGCGTTCACCGGCGTCGCCCGTCTGGCGGGCGGCATCGTCGCGGTCGCCCCAGGGGACGTTTTTTTCGATGGCCGACCGGCCCCTGCGGGCATGTGGAAGGTGGTCGCATGCGGTGGTGCGACGCGGGCTGAGAGCGTGGCCAACGGATTGCGGGCGTTGTGCGCCCTGGGCGCCGTGGCCGACGACTGGGTACTGGTGCACGACGCGGCGCGCTGCCTGGTCACGAGCGAGCAGATCGACCGGCTGCTGGATGCGTGCATGGCCGATGCGGTCGGCGGCCTGCTGGCCCTGCCCGTGGCCGACACGCTGAAGACGGCGCAGGCCGGGCGGGTCGGAGAAACCCTGGACCGGGCCGGAAAATGGTTGGCCCAGACGCCCCAGATGTTTCGAATCGGCCTGCTGACCGAAGCACTGCAGGCCGCGGGTCCGGTGGTCACCGACGAATCGAGCGCGATCGAGGCATCCGGACGGCAGCCGTTGCTGGTGACCGGCAGCGCGCTCAACTTCAAGGTGACCTGGCCGGAAGACTTCGCATTGGCCGAAGCCGTACTCGAATACCGCAGCCGCGCCGCCGCCAGGGCTCCAGGCAGCCCGCAGCCGGATTGAACAAGGTGCCGGCAGAACCCCATTTTTCTCGAAAATCGACAATGAACAATATCCGCATCGGCGAAGGCTGGGACGTACATGCGCTCGTGGTGGGGCGCAAGCTGATCCTGGGCGGCGTCGAGATTCCGCACACCCACGGCCTGCTGGGCCATTCGGACGCCGACGTGCTGCTGCATGCGATCACCGACGCGCTGCTCGGTGCAGCGGCACTCGGCGACATCGGCACCCATTTCCCCGATACCGACGCCCGTTTCTACGGGGCCGACTCGGCCGTGCTGCTGGACGAGGCCATCCGCCGCGTACGTGCAGAGGGATGGCAGATCGGCAACATCGACACCACGGTGGTCGCCCAGGCCCCCAAGCTCATGCCGCATATGCCGGCCATCCGCACCCGTATCGCGGGTGTCCTGGGCATCGACGTCGGTCAGGTCAATGTCAAGGCCAAGACGGCAGAAAAGCTGGGCCCGGTGGGGGAGGGGCGCAGCATGGAGGCCCGCGCGGTGGTGCTATTGTTTAGATAGCGGCTTGCGGATGACGGACGGCCGCCAGGACCTCTTCTCGTGTCCGGTGGCCGCCACCGCCACACCCTCCGCCGAGGCGCGGGCCAGCTGGATGCGTGCGCTCAGGCCCCCCGTGGGTGCGTTGCTGAGCACGATCTTGCCGCCCATGCGCCGCACGGTCTTGTCGACGATGGACAGCCCCAGGCCGGCCCCCGTCGCCGAGGTGCGGGCGGTGTCGCCCCGAAAGAATGGCTTGGTCAGGTTGACCAGCATGTCGGGCGGTACGCCGTGTCCGTGGTCGCGTACCAGCAGGACCACCTTGTCGTCGCGCGCCTGGGCGTCGATCTCGACCTCCGCCACATCGGTGCCCGGCGACTTGCCGTAGCGGCGTGCGTTCTCGATCAGGTTGGATACGACGCGCGCCAGCTCGGTGCCGTCGGCCATCACTTTCAGGTCGTCGGCCACGTCCACCCGGATCTGCAACTCGTCGTGGTCTTCGACCGCATAGGTGCAGGAGGCCACCACGTCGGCCAGGTTGATCGGCTTCAGGTCGACATGGTCGGGCCGGGCGTAATCCAGAAACTTGTCGATGATCGCGTCGAGCTGCGACATGTCGGCCACCATATGGTCGCGTGCATCGGGGTCGGCCACGCTCATCTCGGTTTCCAGCCGGAGCCGGGCCAGGGGCGTGCGCAGATCGTGCGAGATGCCGGCCAGCATCACCACCCGGTCCTGCTCCAGCTGGGCCAGCCGCCGGGCCATCCGGTTGAAGCCGATGTTCACCTCGCGTATTTCGCTGGTGACGACCTGCTCGTCCAGCGGGCTGGTGGCGAAGTCGCCTTCGCGCACACGGTTGGCGGCGGAAGACAATTTCTTGAGCGGCCGGTTGATCAGCCGTGCGATGGCCGCGGCGCCCGCCAGCGACAAGGCCGCCGCCGTCACCAGCCAGATCAGCCAGGTCTTGCCGCCCGCCGGGCTGAAACGCGCACGGTCCAGCAGCAGCCAGTTGGAATCGCCGTTGATCGCGAATCCGACCCACAGGCCGGGTTCGCCGTTCACCTCTTTGGCGATCACGGTGCCGCGGCCCAGGCGCTCGGTCAGCTCTTCGGTCATGCGCTTGCCGAGTGCGCTGTTTTCCAGGGGCTCGAAGGTGTCACCGGGCTCGCGTGGAACGATGCGCACACCTTCCTGGTCGGCCATCGTCTTGATCAAGGACACCCGCGCGATCGCATCGGCATGGATCAGCGCCGCACGGCTCAGGTTGACGAGGGACGCGATCTGCTGGGCGGTGTGCAGCGCACGGGGTTCGAACTCCAGTGCCCGCAGCGTTTGCAGCCAGGCCAGGATGCTGCCGACCAACAGGATGGCCAGCAGGAAAAAGGTGCGCCAAAAAAGGTTGAGGCCGATCCGGGCGCGGGGGATGTCGTCCGACATCGGCTCGGAGCCGGGCGTTTTTCCCAGGTCGGGATCGGCAAGCCCATGAGGGGGAGGAGAAGCTATGACCGCCATGGGAAGTGAATTACGGTGACCGCGCCCGACGAGTGTAGGAACATGGGGCAAGGATCGTGGCGCTCGCCCATGTGCTCAAGGGTTAAGACCCTTAGTTGGCACCATCCGGTACGAAGACATAGCCCACACCCCACACCGTCTGGATGTAGCGCGGCGCAGCCGCATCGACTTCGACCAGCTTGCGCAGCCGCGACACCTGGACGTCCAGGCTGCGGTCGAAAGGCTCGAACTCGCGGCCGCGGGCCAGCAAGGCCAGCTTCTCGCGCGACAGTGGCTGGCGTGGATGGCGCACCAGCGCCTTCAGCATCGCGAACTCGCCGGTGGTCAGCGGCAACTCTTCCCCGTTCTTCTGCAGGGCGCGGGTGCCGAGGTCGAACGAGAACGGGCCGAAGGCCACGACTTCGTTGTCGCCCGAAGGCGCACCGGGCGCTTCCTGGGGCGGACGGCGGCGCAAGACCGCATGGATGCGGGCCAGCAGTTCGCGCGGGTTGAACGGCTTGCCGAGGTAGTCGTCCGCGCCGACTTCCAGGCCGACGATGCGGTCCACATCCTCTCCCTTGGCCGTCAGCATGATGATCGGCGTACGGTCGTTGGCCGCACGCAGGCGCCGGCAGATCGACAGACCGTCTTCGCCCGGCATCATCAGATCCAGCACGATCAGGTCGACGGTGTCGCGAAGCAAGATGCGGTTGAGCGCCTTTCCATCTTCCGCCACCATCACCTCGAAGCCCTCTTGCGTCAGATAGCGGCGCAGCAGATCGCGAATGCGGGCGTCGTCATCCACCACCAGGATCTTGTCGGTACGGGTTGCAGCTTGGGTCATGGGCATTCCAAAATTTGTAACAGCGGCCATTTTGTGGCGCGAAATCGGGCTGAAGCGCAATTTATCGACCAACTGTTACAAGTCTTGCGGCGGTGCCCAGCAAATTGCGCGTGTGCCGTCAACATGGCCGGCCCGCCGGGTGTTGTACGGTTTCGCACCCTTCAACCAACTTTGGAATCCATGACCAATACTATTAAAAACGTAGCACTCGCAGCGCTCCTCGCTTCGGCTACCGCCACTTTCGCCCAAACGTCGCCAGAGCCGAAAAACGTTCTGCAGCTCAGTGCCGACGCGCAAGGCGAAATCGCGCAGGATATGCTCACCATGGTGCTCGGCACCACCCGGGAGGGCGCCGACCCCGGCGTCGTGCAGACGCAGTTGAAGCAGGCGCTGGAAGCCGCTTTGACCAAAGCGAAGGCAGCAGGCCAGCCGGGACAGATGGATGTGCGCACCGGCAACTTCAGCCTGCAGCCGCGCTACACCAAGGAGGGCAAGATCGGCTCCTGGACCGGCAATGCGGAGCTGGTGCTCGAAGGCCGTGATTTCTCGCGCATCACCGCCACCGCCGGCAAGATCGACACCATGACCGTATCGCGCACCGCCTTCGGGCTGAGCCGCGAGCAGCGCCTGCAGGCCGAAACCGAAGTGCAGGCCCGCGCCATCGAGAGCTTCAAGACCAAGGCCTCCGAACTGGCGAAGGGCTTCGGATTCCCGCGCTACACGCTGCGCGAAGTCTCGGTCAACGCCAACAGCATGGCGCCGGTGATGCCGCGCATGATGGCGATGGCGGCGTCCAAGGCGGTATCGGACGAAGCGGTGCCCGTCGAAGCCGGCAAGACCACCGTCGTGGTCAATGTGTCCGGCTCGGTGCAACTGCAGCAACAGTAGAGGGCCGCGATCCGGCCGAGCGCCGGATGGCCGCCACCCGCGCGGTGACTTACTGCGCCGTCCAGCCGCCGTCGACCTGCCACGCCACGCCGCGTACATTGACGGCGGCGTCCGAGCAGAGGAAGACGGCCAGGTCGCCGAGTTGCTCCGGCGTCGTGAACTGGAGCGAGGGCTGCTTCTCCCCCAGCAGCTCGCGCTCGGCCTGCTGGGCGTCGCCGCCGTTCGCGGCGCGTGCGTCGATCTGCTTCTGCACCAGGGGTGTCAGCACCCAGCCGGGGCAGATCGCGTTGCTGGTCACGCCGGTCGTCGCCGTCTCCAGCGCGACCGATTTGGTGAATCCCACGATGCCGTGCTTGGCCGCCACGTAGGCCGACTTCTGCGGCGACGCGACCAGCCCGTGGGTGCTGGCGATATTGACGATCCGCCCCCAGTTGGCCGCGCGCATCGCGGGCAGGGCGAGCCGGGTGGTATGGAACGCGCTGGTGAGGTTGATCGCGATGATCGCGTCCCACTTCTCCACCGGGAAATCCTCGACGTTCGCCACATGCTGGATGCCGGCGTTGTTCACCAGGATGTCGACCCGGCCCGAGACCTTGGCGGCGGTGGCCATCATGTCGGCGATCTCGTCGGGCCTGGACATGTCGGCACCGTGGTGGATCACCGAGATGCCCGCCGCCGCGCCCGCGGCCCGCACCCGCTCGCGCGGGCCTTCCACATCGCCGAAACCGTTGAGCACGATATTGGCGCCCTGGCGCGCCAGGGCCTCCGCGATGCCCAGCCCGATGCCGCTGGTGGAGCCGGTGACGAGAGCCGTTTTTCCTGTGAGCATGGAAGTTCTTTCGGATGAATTAGGATGTTCGCAGCCATTATCGGCCCCGCCGTGGAGGCCCGCAGCCTCCCGTTTTCCTGCCCGACACCCATGCCCGAACCCCGCCTCCGACACGTCACCTGCCACGGCTTGCCGGGTGCTCCCCGCGGAGCGCAGCCGCACGACGGCAGCCATCGCATGGCGTACTGGGAGTGGAACGAGACGGGCGACCCGGCGCATCCGCATGTGGTGGTGTGCGTGCACGGGCTTTCGCGGCAGGGCCGCGATTTCGATGTGCTGGCGCGGGCGCTTTCGCCGCATGCCCGGGTGATCTGCCCCGACGTCGTCGGCCGTGGCCGCAGCGACTGGCTGCAGGACCCGCTGGGCTACGGCATTCCGCTGTATGCGGCCGACATGCTGGCGCTCCTGGGGCAATTGCAGGCTGCGGCGCCGATCCGGACGCTCGACTGGGTCGGCACCAGCATGGGCGGCCTCATCGGCATGGTGGTCGCCGGCCAGCCGGGGCTGCCCTTGCCCGTGCCTGTGCGGCGCATGGTGCTGAACGACGTCGGTCCCGCCATCGAATGGGACGCGGTGCAGCGCATCGCCCGGTACCTGGGCGCGTCGATGGCCTTCGGTTCGCTGGAGGAAGGCGCGGCTGCGCTGCGGTCGGTGTCGCAGGGCTTCGGTCCGCATTCCGACGACGCGTGGGCGGCGCTGAGCGGGCCGATGTTCGTGCCGGCCGAGGGCGCGGACGCCGCCGGCACGCAGCCCGGTGCGGTGCGGCTGCATTACGACGCCGGCATCGCGGTGGCGGTGAAGGCGCTGACGGCCGAGGCCGCTGCGCAGTCGGAAGCCGTCTTGTGGACCCTGTACGACCGCATCGGCGCAGAAACCCTGCTGCTGCGCGGAGCCGAGTCGGACCTGCTCAGCCGCGCGACGGCCGACGCGATGGCACGGCGCGGGCCGCGGGCGCGGGTGGTGGAGTTCGAAGGCGTGGGCCATGCACCCACCCTGGTCGCCGCCGACCAGGTGCAGGCCGTGTGCGACTTCCTGCTGGGCGATACGGCTGCCGCATGAAGAGCCTTGTCGCCGCACAAGGGGCCGTGGCCAGTGCGCCATCGGAGCCGGTGTCCGAGCTGGTCGTGGCGACCGCGCATGCGCTGCCCGAGCAGAACCAGGCGCTGGCCCGCGCCCGCGCCTTCGCAGAACCTTTTCTCGCCAACGAGTTGCTCGAATCGGGTCAGAACACGCTGGCCCATGCCGATGCGGTATCGGCCATCCTGCGGGGCATCGGCGGATCGGAGGCGATGCGGGCGGCCAATTACCTGGTGCATGCCTGCGAGCACCTGGCCCGGCCGCGCGAGACGATCGCGCGCGCCTTCGGCGAGCAGTACGCCGACCTGGCGGTCGAGACCAATCGCCTGATCCATGTGCAGAAGCAGGCCCGCAGCGCCAACTCCGCCGCGCAGTTGATCGACGACCCCGCGGTGCAGACCGAGAATGTGCGCAAGATGCTGCTCGCGTTCTCGCGCGATCTGCGGGTGGTGTTGCTGCGGCTCGCTTCGCGGCTGGAGACGCTGCGTTATTGCGCGTCGCAGCGGGTGCCGATGGCGCCGAGCATCGCCCGCGAATCGCTGCAGGTGTTCGCGCCGCTCGCCAACCGGTTGGGCATCTGGCAGATCAAGTGGGAGATGGAAGACCTGGCCTTCCGCTTCCTGGAACCCGACACCTACCGCGACGTGGCGCGGCTGCTCGACGAGAAGCGCGTCGAGCGCGAAGTCTCGATGGAGCAGCTGCGGGCCGGTCTCGAATCGGAGCTGCGCCAGCGCAGCATCGCGGCGACGGTGCAGGGCCGGCCCAAGCACATCTACAGCATCGTGCGCAAGATGCGCGGCAAGTCGCTCGGCTTCGACCAGGTTTTCGACATCCGGGCGTTGCGGGTGGTCGTCTCGACCGTCAAGGACTGCTATGCGGCGCTGAGCTGGGTGCACGAACGCTTCTCGCCGATCGTCGAAGAGTTCGACGACTACATCGCCAAGCCCAAGCCCAACGGCTACCAGTCGCTGCACACGGTGGTGCGCGACGAGGCCGGCAAGCCGGTCGAGATCCAGATCCGCACCCAGGCGATGCACGACCACGCAGAGCACGGCGTGGCCGCCCACTGGGCGTACAAGGAAGCCGGCCAGAAGGGCTATGCCGGCGTGTCGGCCAGCAGCGAGTACGACGCCAAGATCGCGGTGCTGCGCCAACTGCTGGCCTGGGAGCGCGATCTCTCGGGCGACCAGCGCGGACGCGGCTTGTTCGAAGACCGGATCTACGTCCTAACGCCCGATGCGGCCGTGGTCGAGCTGCCGCAGGGCGCCACCCCGGTCGATTTCGCCTACAGCGTGCACACCTCGGTCGGCCACCGCTGCCGCGGCGCGCGGGTCGACGGCGTGATGGTGTCGCTCGACACGCCACTGCAGAACGGCCAGACGGTGGAGATCACCGTCGCCAAGGAAGGCGGGCCGTCGCGCGACTGGCTCAACACCGATCTGGGTTACCTCACCAGCCACCGCGCCCGCGCCAAGGTGCGGGCCTGGTTCAACGCGCTGATCACCCACGAGCAGGTCGCGCGCGGCCGTGAATCGGTCGAGAAGCTGCTGCAGCGCCAGGGCAAGACCAGCGTCAACCTGGAAGACCTGGCCGGGCAACTGGGCTTCAAGGCGGCCGACGATCTGTTCGAGGCGGTGGGCAAGGACGAATATTCGCTGCGCAACATCGAGACGCTGCTGCGGCCGCCCGCCCCGGCGATGGAGCCCGACGACTACGTGCTGCGCCGTTCGGCCAACAGCATAGAGACTTCGCCGCGCGGCGGCGTGCTGGTGGTGGGCCTCGATTCGCTGATGACGCAGCTGGCCAAATGCTGCAAGCCGGCGCCGCCCGACCCGATCCTGGGCTTCGTCACCCGCGGCCGCGGCGTCAGCGTGCACCGCAGCGACTGCAGCAACTTCCGCGAGATGTCGGCCCGCGCGCCCGAGCGGGTCATCGAGGTGGAGTGGGGCGCCTCCAAGCGCGAGGTGGCCGACGTCTACCCGGTCGACGTAATGATCGAGGCGGCCGACCGGCAGGCCTTGCTGCGCGATATCTCCGAGGTGTTCGCCAAGGAGAAGACCAACGTCGTCGGCGTGCAGACCCAGTCGGTCAAGGGCACCGCATGGATGACGTTCACCGTCGAGATCGCCGATTCGGGGCGCCTTGGCAAGGTGCTGGGCGCCGTCAGCGCGGTGCCCGGCGTGCGGTCCGCGCGCAGGCGCTGAACCCTCGACCCGATCGCCTGCACGGCCCGGATTGCACACAGTAGCGCGGATCGGTTCGGCAGGCCGATTTTTAATGCTATGATCGCGGTCTTGGCAAACAAGCCACAGGCGCGTAGCTCAGTTGGTTAGAGCACCACCTTGACATGGTGGGGGTCGTTGGTTCGATTCCAATCGCGCCTACCAGGATACAGCCCCGGTTCTCCGCTGAGAGCCGGGGCTTTTTTGATCCTGCTCACAGGCCGCGGGTGATTCTGGGGATATTCAGCCCAAGCCGCTGGCCTTGGACGGGCTGCCACCAGATCCGTCCAGCACCGCCTCCTGCGCCAATTCCAAAGTCATGCGGCTATACAGTTCGGCGTGGACCGGTGAAGGAGGCCTGTGTGAACGTGATCAGAAGCGGCGTCACGCGCGAGCAATCACGCCGCTCTTGGCTGCAAGCCGGCCCGCTTCGATGTCGTCGCGCAGCAGGTCATTCGCCCGGGTCTGCCATCCTGGCCCCGTGGCCTTCAGTGCGGCCACCACGTCCGCATCGAAGCGGATCGTCGTCGGCGCTTTCGGATTGGCTTTCACAGAACCTGCCGGCCGGCCACGCTTGCGCGCGGCGATCTGCGCCGGCGTGTGCATCGCGCCCACCAGGCCGGCCTGCGCCTCGTCCAACGCCGCGCGCAGCCCGGGGACGGCCATACCGGCATCCGCTTCGATCGCCTTGGCCACCTTTTCGGTGTCAAGGCCATGGAGTTCTTTCAGTGTCTTCATGGTCATTTCCGCTTGATTTCCTTCGGCGGGATGTTGTCCCGCTCCGCCTTCGTGTAGATCGCCACCAGCAGCACCACCTCGTCGCCGGACAGGTTGAAATAGATCACCCGTGCACCACCGCGCTTGCCCTTGCCGGCCACCGTCCAGCGAATCTTGCGAGCGCCATCGGCGCCTGGGATCACGACGCCCACTTCTGGATTCGCGGCGATGTGCGCGATGAAGTCCAGGCGGTCGGCTTCGGTCCACACGTCGGCGACTTGCCTCTGAAAGGTGGGGGTTTCGATGACGGTGAACATATATTTATTGTACTAACAAAAAATATGCGGTTGCTGATTTATCTGTAGTTACGGAAAACCTTGCCTACGCTGTCTTGCTAGGCTGCGGTCGCCGTGTGAATCTAGGGCAACGCGCGAAGGTGCTTTCCTTTTAAAGGGCCGTCCCGCAAGAGTGAAAAAGTTGGTTCGGTTCCAATCGCGCTTACCAGATTTGCTGGATGAAACAAGCACTTAGCGGAAACGCGAGGTGCTTTTTTGTTTGGCTGTACGGTGGCGCGCGGGTTTGCTGGTACCGGCGGGTCTATGTCGCCGAGCACGACTGGATCGTCTGCAGACGGCTCACCGCGCCTCCGCGTCAGGGCCGCCGAAACGCCACTGCCTGCCGCGCCCAGTAGCGGCTGTCCAGCCGATCCAGCCGTACTTCTCCGCCGCTCGACGGCGCATGCACGAAGCGGCCTTCTCCCACGTAGATGCCCGCGTGGGTGGGCCGGCCGCTGCCGAAGATCACCAGGTCCCCGGTGCGGACCGAGCGCGCATCGACCGGTTCGCCGAAGGCCTCGAGCTGTGCCACGGTGCGGGGCGGCGCCACGCCGGCCTGGCTGCGGTAGACATAGCCGATCAGGCCGCTGCAGTCGAACCCGCCCTGCGGCGTGTTGCCGCCGTAGCGGTAGGGCGTGCCGACCAGGCCCAGGGCGTGGATCGCGATGCTGCTCGATTCCTGCGGGGTGAGTTCGCGGTAGACCGGGGGGCGCGCCGCCCGGGTGGGTGGGCCGCTGCTGCAGGCCGCCAGCAACAGCGAGGACGAAACCAGGGCCAGGGCGATGAGTGCACGCATGCCGCAAGTCTGGCATGGCGCAGGGGGCGCGCGAAACCCTGCCGGAGGGGCCGCGTTTCCGCCCGCGTGGTGCCCGGCCCTCAGCCGTGGGGCCGGTCCCAGAATCCGCGGTGCAGCGCGACCATCTCGTCGGCGACCTCCGGCACCGGGCCGGTGACCCGCACCCCGCGCTGGCCGCGGGCGAAGACCTCGCGGCAGGGCAGCGCCAGGGTCGGGTTCTCGGGATGGTCGGCCGTCAGGGCGCGCAGCGCGGTCTCTTCCGCGCCGTAGACCACGTGACCGATGCCGGCCCAGTAGACGGTGCCGGCGCACATGGCGCAGGGCTCGAAGGTGGTGACCAGGGTGCACCGCGCCAGGTAGGCGCCGGGGTAGGTCGATGCGGCCGTGCGGGCCAGGGTCGACTCGGCATGGTTGACCGTGTCGATGTTGCCCTGCTCGGCCAGGACGGTCTCGCCGTCGGGCGCGACCAGCAGCGCGCCGAAGGGGTGCCGGCCCATCGCCATCGCACGCTCTGCCACCGCGTTGGCGCGGCGCAGGGCGGCGACGGCCTGGGCGGGCGTCATCGGCGCGCCGGTGGGTTCGCCGCGATCAGGCATTCGATCCGCGGTGCGCCCAGCCGGTGGTGCGCTTCTCGATGACGCTGAACAGCTCGTACATCGCCATCGCCATCGCGCCGACCACCAGCAGGCCGGCGAAGGCCAGGCCCATCTGCATGCTGGAGCCTGCGGAAATCAGCAGGTAGCCGATGCCTTCGTTCGCGGCGGTCATCTCCGAGACGGTGGTGCCGACGAAGGCCAGCGTGATCGCCACCTTCAGCGAGCCGTAGAAGTAGGGCATCGAACGCGGCAGGCCCACCTTGACCAGCACGTCCCAGCGCTTGGCGCCCAGCACCCGCAACACGTCTTCCAGCTCGGGCTCCAGCGTGGCCAGGCCGGTGGCGATGTTGACCATGATCGGGAAGAAGCTGATCAGGAACGCGGTGAGGATCGCCGGCCCCACGCCGATGCCGAACCACACCACCAGGATCGGCACGAAGGCGGCCTTCGGCAGCGCGTTGAAGGCGGTCATCAGCGGATACATCGCGGCATACGCCAGGCGCGAGCTGCCGATCACGAATCCCAGGAGCACGCCCACCACGATCGCGATGCCGAAGCCCACCATGGTCACCCAGAAGGTGCGCCAGGCGTGGCCGGCGATGATGGCCTTGTATTCCATGAACTGCGTCCAGATGCGCAGTGGGCTCGGGAAGATGAACTCCGAGATGTCGAACGCGCTGCAGACGATCTGCCAGAGCGCGATGGTGATGACCAGCAGGATCCAGGGGGACCAGCGTTCCAGGTTCTTGTTGCGCATGGGGCGTCTCGGCTTGTTTTATTGCGGCAGGGCGGTGGCGGGGGCGGCGGGGCTGCCCAGCACCGGCGAGCGGATCGCGCCGATGTGGCTGCGCAGCTCCAGCACGATGTCGGTGAATTCCTTGGTGTAGGTCAGCTCCAGCGGGCGCGGGCGGGGAAATTCGATTTCGCGCTTGACGACGAAGCGTCCCGGGCTCTTGCTCATCACGTACACCGTGTCGGCCAGGAACACGCTCTCGCGCAGGTCGTGGGTGACCAGGATCACGTTGAAGCCCTGTTCGGCCTGCAAGTCGCGCAGGATGCACCACAGCTCCTCGCGGGTGAAGGCGTCGAGGGCGCCGAACGGCTCGTCGAGCAGCAGCATCTTCGGCTCGTGGATGAGGGCGCGGCAGATGCTGGCGCGCTGCTGCATGCCGCCGGAGAGCTGCCACGGAAACTTGTCCTCGTAGCCGCCCAGGCCCACCTTCTGCAGCAGCTTGCGGGCGCGCTCGACGTACTCCTTCTTCTTCTGCTTGAAGCTGGAGCGGAACGGCTCGACGATCTCCAGCGGCAGCAGCACGTTGTCGGCCGTGGTGCGCCAGGGCAGCAGCGACGGTGCCTGGAAGGCCATGCCCGAGATCTTGAGCGGCCCCGTGACCGGCTGGCCATCGATCAGGATCTTGCCCATCGACGGCATGCGCAGCCCGGTGGTGAGCTTCATGAAGGTCGACTTGCCGCAGCCCGACGGCCCGACGATCGCGATGAATTCGCCGCGGCGCACCTGCAGGTCGATCGCCTCGACCGCGAAATGGTTGGCGCGCAGCAACTCATCGTTGTAGGCGAGCCAGACGTCACGGAAATCGACGAAGTACGGTTCGGCGGCGGTGGACATGCGTTTTATGGGTGAAATGTGCCTGCGGCCGGCATTCCGCAGCGGCCTCTAGCTATTGAAACGATAGCGCCTGCCGGTGCGGATCACCGGCAGGCGCCCGGGCCGCCTACTTGCGCGGCAGCACGTTCAGCTCTGCCGCCGGCGGCAGGAAGCCGGCGTTCCACACCGCGTCGGGGTTCACCCGGGTCTTGGTGCCGAAGGTGTCGGATACCTGCGACGCCATCAGCGCCAGCCGGCCGGCATTGACCTGGCCGAAGCCTTCGGCGCGTGCATCGGGGCTGTTGATCACCGTGTCGATCGCCAGCTTCAGGCGGCGGGTTTCCAGCTCGCTGTTGACGATGCCGTCGCGCGCCTTCACCGTTTCGATCGCGGCGGCGGGGTTGGCCAGCACATCCTTCATGCCCTTGGCGAAGGCCGAGAGGAACGCCTTCACCGCTTCGGGCTTTTCCTTCAGGAATTTCGGCGAGACGATGATCACGTTGCCGTAGAGCTTCACGCCGAAGTCGGGGTAGGGCAGCACCACCACGTCGGCGGCCTTCACCCCGCGAGCTTCCAGGTTCAGGAGCGAGGTGAAGGTGAAGCCGGTGATGGCATCGACGTCGCCGCGCACCAGCATGGTCTCGCGCAGCGGAGGGTCCATCGCGGTCCACTGCACGGTGCCGACATTGTTGGCCTTGGCGAAGATCGGGAACGCGCGGCGGCCGGCGTCGAACACCGGCGCGCCCAGCTTCTTGCCGGCCAGGTCGGCCGGCTTGGCGATGCCCGACTTCTTCAGCGCCATCACCGAGGCCGGCGTGTTGTTGTAGACCATCATCACCGCGACCGGCTTGTTCGGCGCATCCGGGTTGTTGGCATGGAACTCCATCAGCGAGGCCAGGTCGGCGAAGCCGATGTCGTAGCTGCCCGACGCCACCCGCGTCACCGTGCCGCCCGAGCCGTTGCCCGCATCCACCGTCACATCCAGTCCGGCCTGCTTGAAATGGCCCTTGGCCACCGGCACCAGGAACAGGGCCGCGGGGCCTTCGAAGCGCCAGTCCAGCTGGAACTTGATGGGCGTGAGCGTCTGGGCCTGGACCTGGACGGCGCCCAGGGCCATGGCGGCCGTCACGGCAGCCCATTGGATGGTGGAGCGGAGGAACGCGCGCTTGGTCATGGGTGAAGCATCCGTGTAGAAAGTTACTGATATCTACACTGAGCAAAAATAGTGCCCGCGTCAACCGGGCATGCACTGCACCAAGTTCTATGGTGGTGCGCTAACGATTCGTGGTGGTGCGGTTTCGCCAGGCCGACGACGGCGGGTGCCGGAAAGCCCCGCCATGGTGCGCATGCAGGCTACTGCTCGGTGTAGTGGTACGTCAGCCCGCCGTCGACGAAGTGGGTGCCGCCGGTGATGTAGCCCGCATCGTCGCTGGCGAGGAACGCCACCAGCCCTGCGACGTCTTCCGGCGTGCCCAGGCGGCCCAGCGGAATCTGCGCCTCGAGCGCCTTGCGCTGCGCGGGGTTCTGCAGGAGCGCGGTGTTGATCGGCGTGGCGATGGCGCCGGGGGCCACGTTGTTGATCCGGATGCCCAGCGGCGCCAGCTCGGTCGCCAGGTTGCGGGTCAGCATGCGCAGCGCGCCCTTGCTGGCGCAGTAGGACGCGAAATGCGGGAACGCGATCTCCTCGTGTACCGAGCTCATGTTGACGATGGCGCCGGGCTGCCGCACCGCACGGCGGTGGCGCACGAAGGCCTGGGCGGCGAAGAAGACGCCCTTCAGGTTGACGTTCATCACCAGGTCGTAGTCTTCCTCGGTCACGTCCCAGAAATCGGCACGCTTCTCCAGGCCGGCGTTGTTCACCAGCAGGTCCAGCCCGTCCAGGGCCTCGACCGCGCGGTCGACCAGGCCGGCGGCGCCTGTCGCATCGCCGACGTCGGCGGCCAGGTACACCGCCCGTCGGCCCAGCGCCTCGATCTGCGCGATCAGGTCTTGCGGCGGCTTTTTCGGGTCGCGGCCGTTCAGCACGACGTCGGCACCGTCCTGCGCCAGGCGCAGCGCGCAGGCCGCGCCGATACCTTGGGTGCTGCCGGTGACGAGGGCTTTTTTTCCGGTGAGGCGTGACATGGGGGTCCTTGGGTGAGGGAATGAAAAACGAACCGGGGCGGCTACAGCAGCACCGCGAGCAGCGCCGTCCAGCCGGTCTGGTGGCTGGCGCCCAGGCCGCGGCCGGTGTCGCCGTGGAAATATTCGTGGAACAGCAGCATGCCGTCGGTGGCCTGCTGCTCGCCGGGCGCGCCGCAGCCGGTGCGCTCGCCGCCGGGGCCGGGCAGGTAGAGCGACAGCAGCCGCGCCTGCAGGAAATCGGCGACGCCGCGGATCGACAGCATCTGGCCCGAGCCGGTGGGGCACTCCACCAGGAAGTCGTCGCCGTAGTAGGAATGGAAGCGCCGCAGCGATTCGACGATCAGGTAGTTGAGCGGAATCCACACCGGCCCGCGCCAGTTGCTGTTGCCGCCGAACATGTCGTTGTCGCTTTCGGCGGGCGTGTAGTGCAGGCCGTAGTGGGTATCGCCCAGCGCATAGTCGAAAGCCTGGTCGCCGTAGGCCTTCGACACCGAGCGGATGCCGTGCGGCGACAGGAACTCTTTCTCGTCGAGCACCCGCCGCAGCACCCGCTTCATCCGGTGGCCGCGCAGCAGGCTGAACAGGTGCAGGCTGTTGGCGTTCCCGTGGCCGTCCGCGTGCTGCGCATGCGGCTCCTGCCAGTGGCTGACCAGCGCCGCCAGATCGGGCCGGCCCTGCAAAAAGACCTGCAGGTGGTGGCGCAGCCGCCCCAGCTTGCGGACACGGGCGGCGTCGAGCACCTCGACCGCCAGGAAGGGGATGAGGCCCGCCACGGTGCGCAGCCGCAGCCGGCTGCTGCCGCCGTCGGGCATCTTGACCTGGTCGTAGTAGAAGCCGTCTTCCTCGTCCCACAGGCCCGCGCCTTCCACGCCGCCCATGTTGGCCATGGCGCCTGCGATGTAGAAGAAATGTTCGCCGAACTTGATCGCCAGGTCTTCGTAGACCGGGTCGTCCAGCGCCAGCTCCATCGCGATGCGCATCAGGTTGAGCGCGTACATCGCCATCCAGCTGGTGCCGTCGGCCTGCTCCAGCACGCCGCCGCCTGGCAGGGGCCGGCTGCGGTCGAACACACCCACGTTGTCCAGGCCCAGGAAGCCGCCCTGGAAGATGTTGTTGCCGCTGGCGTCCTGCCGGTTGACCCACCAGGTGAAGTTGAGCATCAGCCGGTGCAGCACATGGCGGAGGAAGGCGGTGTCGGGCGTGCCGGTGATCGCGGCATCGGTCTGGTAGACCTTCCAGGCGGCCAGGGCCTGCACCGGCGGGTTGGCATCGCCGAAATTCCACTCGTAGGCGGGAATCTGGCCGTTGGGATGCATGTAGCGGTCGTGCAGCAGCAGCGTGAGCTGGCGCTTGGCCAGCGCCGGATCGACCGGCGCCACCGCGATGGCATGGAAGGCCAGGTCCCACGACGCGAACCAGGGGTACTCCCACTTGTCGGGCATCAGCACGATGTCGTGGGCCCGCACGTGGCGCCAGCCCGCATTGCGGCCTTTCTTGCGGACGGCCGGCAGGGCGGCGCAGCCCGGTTCGCCGTCGAGCCAGTGGGAGACGTCGTAGGCGTAGAACTGCTTGCTCCACAGCAGCCCGGCCCAGGCCTGGCGCTGCAGGGCGCGCTGCTCGGCGGTGTGGGCCGGGTTCTGGCGTCGCGCGTAGAAGGCGTCGGCGCCGGCCTGCGCGACGTCCATCCGCTGGTCGAAGTCCGCAAACCGGTCGACCGGCGCACCTGCGTCGTCCCGGGACAGCCGCAGCCGGACCGACACGCTGGTGCCCGCCGGTACCTGCAGCGAGAACCAGGCGCAGGCCTTGCTGCCTTGCGGATCGGCCGATACCGCGGCCGCATCGCCCTGCACCACGCGGTCATGGAACGCGTCCTTGAAGCATCCGCGCGTGCCCGGCGGCGTGGGCCAGGACCGGGCGCCGAGCGCCTCGGCCCGCGCGGGGTTCGTGGCGTTGTCGGTGAAGAGCCATTGCGGCGCCACGCCGTCGCTCTGCACATGGCAGGTGTAGCGGCCCAGGGTGGCGTGCTGCGCGATCAAGGTCCCGTCGGGTCCGGCCGACAGCCCCGCCGGCATGTCGCCGTTGGCGGCAGGATCGGCGCGGAACCAGAGGGTCGGCAGCAGGTGCAGTGGTGCGTCGTCCGGGCCGCGGTTGTGGGCGGTGTAGCGCAGCAGCAGGTCGTGCTCGCCGGCCTTGGCGCAGGCGATGTCCACGTCGAAATAGCGGCCCTGTTCGAAGATGCCGGTGTCGGCCAGTTCGTACTCGGGATCGGCCCGGCTGCGGCGCGCGTTCTCGGCCACCAGTTGCACATAGGGAAAAGCGGCCTGCGGATAGCGGTAGACCATCCGCATCCAGCGGTGGTCGGGCAGGTTGTCGAGGTACCAGTACTGCTCCTTCACGTCCTCGCCGTGGTTGCCCTCGGCGTTCGACAGGCCGAAGAGCCGCTCCTTCAGGATCGGGTCCTGGCCGTTCCAGAGGACCAGCGACAGGCACAGCCGCTGGTGCTCGTCGCTGATGCCGCCGATGCCGTCCTCGCCCCAGCGGTAGGCCACGCTGCGGGCCATGTCGTGGGTCAGCGCGGCCCAGGCTTCGCCGTCCTCGCTGGCGTCTTCGCGCACCGTGCCCCACTGGCGTTCGGCCAGGTAGGGCCCCCACAGCATCCACGGGGCGCCGTTGGCGAGGGGGTCGGGGGAACTGGCGGCGTCGTCGTGCGCGGTGGGATCGTCGTTCGGCATGGATCGGGCGGGCAACCGGGAGGGTGCCGGACGGTGGTGGTACGCGGGGCCCGCGGCCGGCCGTGCGGGGTGGCGCGGCGGCGCTCCCCGGTCCGGCCGCCGTCCTGGGAAACCGCACGGTGCGTGTCCTCGGCTGTCGGCCGGGCAAAGGCATCATAGGTTCGCGACCTCCGCGCCGCACCGGCGAACCGCACAAAGCGGCGACGTCTTACAAACCCGCGCGGCCATGAAAAAAGCCGGACCGGCGCGGGCCGCGGGCCCCCGCCGGTCCGGCCTGTCGGCCCCGCCGGATCAGCCGTGCGCCGAAGCCTTCACCGCCTTCGCCGCGGCCAGCGCCGTCATGTTGACGATGCGGCGCACGGTGGACGACGGCGTGAGGATGTGCACCGACGCGGCCGCGCCCAGCAGGATCGGGCCGATGGTCATGCCCTGGCCGCTGGTGGTCTTCAGCACGTTGAACAGGATGTTGGCCGCATCCAGGTTGGGGCAGATGAGCACGTTGGCCGAGCCGGTCAGGGCGCTGTCTGCCAGGCCCGCGTTGGCGCGCACCGTGTCCGACAGGGCGGCGTCGCCGTGCAGTTCGCCGTCGGACTCGATGTGCGGCGCCAGCGCCCGGAAGCGCTCGTGCGCGGCGCGCATCTTGAGGGCCGACGGCCGGGTCGAGGTGCCGTAGTTGGAGTGCGACAGGAAAGCCACTTTCGGCGGCAGGCCGAAGCGCTGCACCTCTTCGGCCGCGGCCAGGGCGATGCGGGCCAGCTGCTCGGCGTCGGGCGCGTCGTTGATGTAGGTGTCGGCGATGAAGAGCGTGTGCTCGGGCAGCATCAGCGCATTGAGCGCCGCGAACTCGTGCGCGCCTTCTTTCAGGCCGATCACGTCCTGCACATGCTGCAGGTGGTGGTCGTAGCGGCCCACCAGGCCGCAGAGCATCGCGTCGGCGTCGCCCAGCTGGACCATCAGCGCGGCGATCAGCGTGTTGCTGCGGCGCACGGCGGCCTTGGCGGCCTCGGGCGTGATGCCGTTGCGGCCCATGGCGCCGTGGTAGGCCTCCCAGTACTGGCGGAAGCGCGGGTCGTCCTCGGGATCGACGCACTCGGCGTTGTGGCCCAGCTTGATGCGCAGGCCGGCCTTCAGCACCCGCGCCTCGATCACCGCGGGGCGGCCGATCAGGATCGGCCTGGCCAGCTGTTCGTCGATGACGACCTGCACCGCGCGCAGGACGCGCTCGTCCTCGCCTTCGGCATAGGCCACGCGCTGCGGCGCCACCTTGGCGGCGGTGAACACCGGCCGCATGAACATCCCGGTCTGGTAGACGAAGCGGGTCAGGTTCTCGCGGTAGGCGTCGAAGTCCTCGATCGGCCGGGTGGCCACGCCCGACTCCTGCGCGGCCTTGGCGACGGCGGGCGCGATCTTCAGGATCAGGCGCGCATCGAACGGCGTGGGGATCAGGTAGTCGGGGCCGAAGACCAGCTCCTGGCCCGGGTAGGCGGCGGCCACCTCGTCGCTGGTCTCGGCCTTGGCCAGGTCGGCGATCTCGCGCACGCAGGCGAGCTTCATCGCCTCGGTGATCTTGGTGGCGCCGCAATCGAGCGCGCCGCGGAAGATGTAGGGGAAGCACAGGACGTTGTTGACCTGGTTCGGATAGTCCGACCGGCCGGTGGCGATGATGCAGTCGGGCCGCACCGCCTTGGCCAGCTCGGGCCGGATCTCGGGTTCGGGGTTGGCCAGCGCCAGGATGATCGGCTTGTCGGCCATGGTCTTGACCATCTCGGCGGTGAGCACGCCGGGGGCCGAGCAGCCGAGGAACACGTCGGCGCCGTTCACCACGTCGGCCAGGGTGCGGGCCTCGGTCCTCTGGGCGTAGCGCTGCTTCGAGATGTCGAGGTTCGTGCGGCCGTCGTGGATCACGCCCTTGGAATCGACCACGAAGATGTTCTCGCGCCTCACGCCCAGGCCCACCATCACGTCGAGGCAGGCGATGGCCGCGGCGCCGGCGCCCGATACGGCCACCTTCACCTCGCCGATCCGCTTGCCCACCAGCTCCAGGCCGTTGAGCAGCGCGGCCGACGAGATGATCGCGGTGCCGTGCTGGTCGTCGTGGAAGACCGGGATGTTGAGCCGCTCGCTCAGCTGCTTCTCTATGTAGAAGCACTCGGGCGCCTTGATGTCCTCGAGGTTGATGCCGCCGAGGGTCGGCTCCAGCGCGGCGATGATCTCGACCAGCTTGTCGGGGTCGCGCTCGGCCAGCTCGATGTCGAACACGTCGACGCCCGCGAACTTCTTGAACAGGCAGCCCTTGCCCTCCATCACCGGCTTGCCGGCCAGCGGGCCGATGTCGCCCAGGCCCAGCACCGCCGTGCCGTTGGTGATCACGCCGACCAGGTTGCCACGCGAGGTGTATTCGTAGGCCAGCGACGGGTCGGCCTGGATGTCGAGGCAGGGATAGGCGACGCCCGGCGAGTACGCCAGCGACAGGTCGCGCTGGTTGGACAGGGGCTTGAGCGGGGTGACCGAAATCTTGCCGCGGACGGGCGTGCGGTGGTACTCGCGCGCAGCGTCGCGCAGGGCCTGTTCGGCGGGGGAGAGGGTCTGGGACATGGAGGAGGCTTCCTGGATGCGGTGCCCCGGGTTTCGGGGGGTCCGAGCTTAACTGCATCGCTGCGGACGGAATGCGGCGAAGGGGCCGCTGTCGCGCCCGTCCTGGGTCGAAGCGGGCGCGGCCCGTGCGGTGCCGCGTGCCGGGAAGCTGCAGCTTCGGCGCTGGCGAGCATCGCTGCGCCAGCGGTTCCGAACGCTTATTTCTTCTCGGGTACCACCACCGTCTCGGGCATCACCGAGGAATGGTGGTGGGCGATCAGCCATTTGCCGTCGCGCAGTTCGTAGTCGTAGGTGTAGCGCGCCTTGACGATGTGGCCGTCCTTGAAACGGAAGTCGTAGGTTCCCATGTCGCGCGCCGTGTTGCAGCCGATGCGGATGGTGCGGCTCTTGATGGTGCCCTGCGGCTCGGCGGGAAGGAATTTGGCGAAGTACTCCTTGATTTCCGCAGGCGTGGTGCGCGGTGCGTTCGCGACGGTGGCGAGCAGGACGGCATCGGGCGTGTAGTTGGCAGCCACCTTGGCCGGGTCCAAAGTGCGCAGCGATGCGTTCCAGCGGTCGAACAGTGCGGCGACTTGCTGCTCGTCGATGGGTGCGCAGCGAGCGCCGCCGGCGGTCGGCGGTGCGGCGGACGGTTGGGCGTGCGCGGCGCCCGCGATGGCCAGGAGGGCGGTCGACAGGATCAGAGGGTACCGGAATGTTTTCATGAAGAAGCGTCGGGTTGGCGTCGGAGGTAAGCGCCGTGTGGCGGCCCCCAGCGATGTGCTGCGGGGCGGCATGCATTTTTCGACCTCGGCATGAATGCTTCCCCCCCGCTGGATGAACACGCCATCACATCGGCATGAACCGCGCGTGAACCGCGCATGAACGCTGCGCAGGTTTTCCCGCCGCTCAATGGTCGGTATCGTCGAGCCTGTAGCCGAAGCCGCGTACCGTTTTGATCAACCGGAGGGCGTGGCCTTCGTCCACCTTGGCGCGCAGGCGCCGGACGTAGACGTCCACCACGTTGGTGAGGGGATCCTCGTTCGAGCCCCAGACCCGCGACAGGATCCGCTCGCGGCTGTGTACCCGGCCGGGCGCGGCCATCAACACCTCGAGAAAGGCGAGCTCCTTCGGCGTGAGCGACAGCGGCTGGCCGGCGCGGCTCGCCTGCATCCGTTCCCGGTCGAACACCAGGTCCGCCACCTGGAGCGTCGCGGGTCGTGGTTGCTGGGTGCGGCTGCGGCGCAGCAGCGCCTCCATGCGTGCCAGCAGTTCGTCGAAAGCGAAAGGTTTGGTCAGGTAGTCGTCCGCGCCCAGTCGCAGTCCGTGCACCTTGTCCTCCAGATTGCCCATGGCGGTGAGCATCAGGATCGGCACCTGGTGACCTTCCGCGCGCAGTGTCCGGCACAGCTCCAGTCCATCGATGCCGGGCAGCATCAGGTCGAGGATGAGCAGCTGGCGGTCGCCGGTGCGCGCGGCTTCCAGCCCCTCGGGGCCGGTGCGGGCCAGTTGCACGCCGTAGCCTTCCGCCTGGAGGCCCCGCAAAAGAAAATCGGCTACGCGGACATCGTCCTCGACTACCAGGATGCTCATGGTTCTACTTTCCTACGCTGCGCTGTTCGCTGCCTGAAGAAAATGGTGCGCGATCGCTGCGGTGCGATCTCAGTCACCGGCGCCGGACGCCACCGGCAACACGATGTGCACGGCGGTTCCGGCGTCTTTGCGGCTGTCGATGGAGATGGTGCCACCGTGGCCGGTCACTATCGCGTGCGCGATCGACAGGCCGATGCCGCTGCCGTCGGCGCGGTGGAGCCGGGCACGCTGCCCGCGCACGAAGCGTTCGAAGACGAAAGGCATCTCGTCGGTGTCGATCCCGATGCCTTCATCCTGCACCGTGACGCGGGCCCGGTCACCGTCGCGCAGACAATGCACCTGCACCGTGCCGTGCGCGTGCGAATACCGCACCGCGTTGTCCAGAACCACCATCAACGCACGGCGCAGGCGATCTTCGTCGGCATGCAGCATGGGTGCGTCGGTTGTCGTTTCGCCGGCGAATGCCAGGGTGACACCTACGCCGCGCGGTGCTCCCAGCACGCGGGCCTGGTCGGCGGCGTCGTGCAGCAGGGTGGCCAGCGCGACCGGTGCGGGCCGCAGGATCAGCTGGTCGGCATCGGCGTGGGCGACCAGCATCAAATCCTCCACCACGTCTGAGAGCTGGGCCACGCCGCCGACGATGCGCGACAGCGTCCGTCGGTATTCGGCTACCGGCCGGTCGGGGCCGCGCAGGGCGATCTCGGCCTCGCCGCGGATCGCGGTGGCGGGGGTGCGCAGGTCGTGGCTCAGGTCGGCGAAGAGCTGGCGCCGACGCTGGTCGATACGCTGCAGGGTTTCGTGGGCCTGGCGCAGCTCGGCGGTGCGGTCCTGCACCGCCGCTTCCAGTTGCTGGCGGGTGGCGTCGGCGCGGGTGCGGTGCTGCTGCAGCTCGTCGGTCATGGTGTTGAACTGCGCGGCCACCCTGGCGAACTCGTCGTCGGAGTCGATGTGCACCCGGTGGTCGAGCCGCCCGGCCTGCAGCTGCCGGAAGCCGGCCATGAGCAGGGCCAGCGGCTGCTGCAGGTTGCCGGCCAGCCAGCGCGCCATCACGATCGACGCGAGCAACGTGACGGCCACCATGCCGATCGCCTGCATCCGCAATGCGTCGAGCCCGCTCGCGGTCGCGGCCCGGGCGGCCGGCACCACCTTGCGCTGCCGTTCTATCGCGCTGTCGATGAGTTCGCGCAGGTCGCGGCCGCGGGCCTGGTCGAAGACGCCGTTCAGCTCCTGCCACACCGCGCCGAAATCCGATCCGGCGGTCAGCGGCGCCAGTGCCAGCAGCCGGCTCTGCACCGCCACGATGTTGTCGTCGAGCAGGTCGGCGCCCACCAGCAGCCGGTGCCCGTCGGCGGGCGGCTCCACCATGGACTGGCCCGCCAGCTTCTCCAGCAGTTCCTGGTCGCGGCGCGCCAGGGCTTGCAGGGTGGTGGCGCTGGCGCGCATGCGGGCCAGCAGCACGGGGCAGGTTTCGGGCGACGCGTCGCCCGCGTTCATCAGGCGCTGCGAAGCCCAGACCCGGAGCCGCTGCTTGTTGGCGGAGAGCTCCACCAGCTCGGCCAGGATGTCGCTCGCCAGCCGGCTGTGCTGCGCGTAGTCGTACACCCGCACCGATCCCATGTAGACGAAGGCCGCCTGCACGCACACCAACGCCACCAGCAGGCCGAGCGCCATCGAGATCTTGAAGCGGAACATGGAGGGTCTCGGTGCCGCTGCCGCGGCCGCGGCGCCGCTCAGGCCAGCAGGTCGCGCAGGGTGCGGGCGATCACCTTGGTCGCGCGCTTCAGGTCGTCGAGCTCCAGTCGCTCGTCGTTGCGCTTGGCATGCGATTCGAGCACGGTGCGCGGGCCGGCGCCGTAGATCACGCCGGGGATGCCGGCCTCGGCGTACAGCCGCACGTCGGTGTAGAGCGGGGTGCCCATCGCCGGGATCGGCTGGCCGAAGAGCGCCTGGCCGTGCCGCTGGATCGCCTCCACCAGCGGCGCGTTGCCCGGCAGCGGGCGCATCGCGTTGGCCAGCAGCAGCCGGCGGATGTGGACGGTGATGCCCGGCTGCGTGGCGGCCGCATCGGCGATCACCTGGCGGATCGCCGCCTCGACCTCGGCCGGGTTCTCTTCGGGGATCATCCGGCGGTCGAGCTTGAAGACCACCTTGCCGGGCACGACGTTGGTGTTGGTGCCGCCCTCGATCCGGCCGACGTTGAGGTAGGGGTGGGTGATGCCCGCGACCTGCGAACGCACCTGGCGGTACGCCGTGTTCTGCGCATACAGCGCGGTGAGGATGCCGACCGCGCCCTGGAGCGCGTCGACGCCGCTCGCAGGGATGGCGGCGTGGGCCATCTTGCCGTGCACCGTCACCTCCATCTGCAGGCAGCCGTTGTGGGCGGTGACCACCTCGTAGGAGAAGCCGGCGGCGATCAGCAGGTCGGGCTGGGTGAGGCCCTGCTTCAGCAGCCAGCCGGGGCCGAGTTCGCCGCCGAACTCCTCGTCGTAGGTGAAGTGCAGCTCCACCCCGCCCTTGAGCGGCGCGCCGAGCGATTCCAGCGCCCGCACCGCGAAGCTGAAGCTCGCGAAATCGCCCTTGCTCACCGCGGTGGCCCGGCCGTAGACGGCACCGCCGTCGATCTCGGCGCCGTAAGGGTCGTGCGCCCAGCCGTCGCCGGGCGGCACCACGTCGCCGTGGGCGTTGAGCGCCACGGTGCGGCCGCCGTCCGCATAGCGGCGGCGCACGACCAGGTTGGTGATCGACTCCATGCCGTAGGCCCGGACCTCGGCCTGCGGCACCGGATGGTGCTCGGCCTCGAAGCCGAAGGCCTGCAGCAGCGCGGCGGTGCGCTCGGCATGGGGCGCGTTGTTGCCGGGCGGGGTGTCGGTGGGCACCCGCACCAGTTCCTGCAGGAAGCGCACTTCTTCGTCGAAGTGGGCGTCGATCCAGGCGTCGAGGCGGTCGTAGTCGGTGGCGTGGTCGGAGGCGGTCATGGCGGAAGCCCCTGCGGCGTGCAAAGGCAGATGTATGAATGAAAAGTGCCTGTGGCCGGCGAACGGCGCCGGCCTCTAGCTATCAATACTATAGCGAGGCGGGCCGGGTCATGGCGCGACGGCGGCGGCGGTGTCGGTCTCCAGCCGGTCGAGCAGCCGTTGGAAAGCGCGCACCGCCAGGTCCATGTCCTCGCTGCTGCTGCTCTCCAGCGGGTTGTGGCTGATGCCGCCGTTCTCGCCGCGCACGAAGAGCATCGCCTGCGGCAGGATGCGGTGCAGCTTCATCGCGTCGTGGCCGGCGCCGCTGGGCATGCGGTGCAGCGGCACGCCCAGCGATTCGACCGCCGCTTCCCAGCGCGCCTGCCATTCGGGCGCACTCGGCGCGGCGGCGGCGCGCTCGGTCTCTTCCAGGGTGAAGTGCACCCCGCGGCGGGCGCAGATCGCGGCCAGCATCGCCTGCACGTCGGCGGCCAGGGCGTCGCGCTGCGGGTCGTGGGGGGCCCGCATGTCGAGGGTGAAACGGCAGCGGCCCGGCACCACGTTGAGCGAGCCGCCCGGCACCTCCAGGATGCCGATGGTGCCGACCGAATCGCCGTCGAGCGAGGCACGCTGCTCCAGGTAGACGGCCAGTTCGGCCACCGCCGCGGCCGCGTCGCGCCGGCGGTCCATCGGCGTGGTGCCGGCATGGCTGGCGGTGCCGATCACCTCGCAGACGCAGCGCACGCTGCCGTTGATCGAGGTGACGATGCCCAGCGGCAGGTTCAGCTCCGACAGCACCGGTCCCTGCTCGATGTGCACCTCGACGAAGCCCAGGTAGCGCGCCGCGTCGCGCCGCAGCGCGGCGATGGCCTCCAGCGTGCCGGGCAGGCCCGCCTGCTGCATCGCGGCGCGCATCGTGACGCCGTCGGCATCCTGCTGGTCGAGCCATTCGGGCTTGAAGTCGCCGGTGAGCGCGCCGGAACCGAGGAAGGTGGCCTTGTAGCGCTGGCCTTCTTCTTCGGCGAAGCCCACCAGCTCGATCGCGAAAGGCAGGCGGCGGCCCTGGCGGTGCAGCTCGCGGATGCAGGCCAGCGGCACGAAGATGCCCAGGCGGCCGTCGTACTTGCCGCCGTTGCGCACCGTGTCGTAGTGCGATCCGGTCATCAGGGTGGGGGCCGCCGGGCCGGCACCGGCAGCGGCCTCGTAGCGGCCGACCACGTTGCCGACCGCGTCGATCGACACGCTGTCGCAGCCGCTCTCGCGCATCCATTCTGCGATGCGGCGGGCGCTGGCCCGGTGCGCATCGGTGAGGTAGAGCACGGTGAGCTGGCCCTGCTCGGCGAAGCCCGGGTCGCTGAATTCGGCCAGCGACTCCTGCCAGTCCCAGACCGCGTCGCCCAGCGTGGGCGCGGTGCCGAACTTGTCGGCCAGCCGGATCTCGGCGATGCGGTGGATGTTGCGCAGCGCCTCGTCGCGCTCGGCGTCGGGGTGGTGGCGCAGCCGGCGGGCGAAGGTGGCGATGATCTGCGCCTTGCCCAGCCCGGTGCCGCGCGGCCCGCGCACCGCCAGGATGAACGGGAAGCCGAAACGCGCGTTGTAGTCGGCATTGAGCTGCTGGATGCGGGCGAATTCCTCGGGCGTGCACCGGGTCAGGCCGGCGGTGCGCTGCTCGTTCGTCGATTCGGCGGTGAGCGACTGGGCCACCATCGCCTTGCCGGCCAGCTCGGGGTGGGCGCGGATCAGCGCCATCTGCGCCTCGACCGGCGCGGCCGACACGGTGGCCGCCAGCGCATGTTTCAGATGCGCGACCGACCGGAAGGGCGCGGCGGCGGCGACCGTCTGCAGCACGATCCAGGGCGAATGCTCGTACAGGCCGTCTAGCAGCGCGGCCGCCTCGGCGGGCGACGCGGCATTGAGTTGGTCCAGGGTGATGGGCATGTCAGGCGCCTTCCGTGTAGGGGTGCACCGCCTGCCAGTGGCGGGCGATGTCGATGCGGCGGCAGATCCAGACGCGGTCGTGCTTCTGGATGTGGTCCAGGAACTTGTGCAGCGCGCCGATGCGCCCCGGCCGGCCGAGCAGCCGGCAGTGCATGCCGATGCTGAGCATCCGGGGCGTTTCGGCGCCCTCGGCGTACAGCGCGTCGAAGCTGTCGCGCAGGTAGGTGAAGAAGTCCTCGCCGTGGGCGAAGCCCTGCGGCAGCGAGAAGCGCATGTCGTTGGTGTCGAGCGTGTAGGGCACCACCAGGCGCGGCACCACCGTGCCGTCGGTGCGCCGCACCTTCATCCAGAACGGCAGGTCGTCGCCGTAGTAGTCGCTGTCGTAGGCCAGGCCCCCGTCGTCGGCGACCAGGCGGCGGGTGCGGGGGCTGTCGCGGCCGGTGTACCAGCCCTCGGGCCGCACGCCGGTCATCTGCGCGATGGTGTCGAGGGCCAGGCGCATGTGGGCGCGCTCGGTTTCCTCGTCGACGCCCTGGTAGTGGATCCAGCGCCAGCCGTGGCAGGCGATCTCGTGGCCCAGTTCCACGAAGGCGCGGGTCAGGTCCGGATGGCGCTGCAGCGCCATGCCGACGCCGAACACGGTGAGCGGCAGGCCGCGCTCTTCGAACGCCCGCAGGATGCGCCAGACGCCGACGCGCGATCCGTACTCGTAGATGCCCTCCATGCTCATGTGCCGGTCGGGGAAGGCCGGCGGGTTGAACATCTCCGACAGGAACTGCTCCGATCCGGCGTCGCCGTGCAACGTGGCGTTCTCGCCGCCTTCTTCGTAGTTCAGCACGAACTGCACCGCGATCCGCGCGCCGCCCGGCCACTGCGCCTGGGGCGGTCGGCGGCCGTAGCCGACCAGGTCGCGCGGGTAGGGAAGCGTGGCGTCGTAAACCGGGAGGGACGGTGTCATGCGGTGCTCGAACAAAAAAGAAAGCCAGGAATCAATTGCTTACGCCTGAAAAATATTCTTTCAATTTCGATACATTTCTTATTGATAGTATGTAATCGATAGTGAGAAGGGCACTTCTGGTTTTGGCGGGCGATCCGCCAATGAGCTCGGTCCGGTGGCGGTGTCTGCCGGTGCCGCATTTTTATGACGTACTGGAGAAGGGAAGATCATGGCAACTAAAAATTTCTTGAAAACACTTGTCGTGGGAAGCACTCTGTTGGCAGCCAGCCAATTTTCCTGGAGTTATTCCATCAACGCCGGAACCGTGGTGGACGATACCGGAGCCCCTGTCCAACTTCGCGGGGTGAACTGGTTCGGCTTCGAAACCGGCAACAACGTGGTCCACGGCCTGTGGGCGCGCAACTGGAAGGATGTCGTCACGCAGGTGCAGGGGCAGGGCTTCAACGCGGTGCGCCTGCCGTTCTGTCCGCAGACCTTGCGCGGCGGTCCGCCCAACAGCATCGACTACGGCCGCAACCCCGACCTGCAGGGCCTGAGCGCGCTGCAGGTGCTCGACAAGGTGGTCCAGGAGTTCAGCAGCCGCGGCATGTACGTGCTGCTCGACCACCACACGCCCGACTGCCAGGGCATCTCGGAACTCTGGTACACCTCCAACTACAGTGAGCAGCAGTGGATCACCGACCTGGTCTTCGTCGCGCAGCGGTACAAGGACCTGCCGGGCGTGATCGGCATCGACCTGAAGAACGAGCCCCATGGCCAGGCCACCTGGGGAGCCGGCAACGACGCGACCGACTGGAACCGCGCGGCAGAGCGTGCATCGGCCGAGGTGCTGAAGGTGGCGCCCCGGTGGCTGATCGTGGTCGAGGGCGTGGCCGACAGCGCCAACTGCTCCAGCAACGGCGGCCACTGGTGGGGCGGCAATATCGAGCCCCTGGCGTGTACGCCGCTCGACATTCCGGCCGACAGGCTGCTGCTGGCGCCGCATACCTACGGGCCCGACGTCTATGTACAGTCGTATTTCAACGCATCCGATTTCCCCGACAACATGCCGGCGATCTGGGAACAGCACTTCGGCCGTTTCGCACAGGCGGGCCATGCGGTGCTGCTCGGCGAGTTCGGCGGAAAGTACGGCCGGGGCGACGCGCGTGACGTGCAGTGGCAGAACAAGCTGGTCGACTATCTGATCGGCAAGAACATACGCGGCGGTTTCTACTGGTCGCTGAACCCCGACAGCGGCGACACCGGCGGCATTCTCGAAGACGACTGGACCACCGTGAGGACCGACAAGGTCGCGCTGCTGCAGCGGTTGTGGGGAAGCAGCGGCAGCACGGCGCCTGCGCCATCTCCGGCCCCGGCACCGGCCCCGGCACCGGCCCCGGCCCCGGCACCGGCACCAGCACCAGCACCAGCACCGGCACCGGCACCAGCACCAGCACCAGCACCAGCACCAGCACCAGCACCGGGCAGCGCCCGCTTCAGCGTCCAGGAAACGGTCACCAGCGACTGGAACGCCGGCTACTGCGAGCGCGTCCAGGTCACCAATACCGGCGGCAGCAGTGGCGACTGGACGATCCAGCTGGCGACGCGCGGTACCGTCAACAACGTCTGGAACGCTGTCTGGACGCAGTCGGGCAATCTGATGACGGCGTCGGGCGTGAACTGGAACAAGACCCTGGCGCCGAACGCGCAGGCCGAGTTCGGCTACTGCGCAGCACGCTGAAGCAGCAGGCCGGGGCGCATAGCCCCGGCCTGCCAAGAACCGGGGCGGCAACCCCTAGCTGTGAAGGTTCAATAGGTTGTATCCGGTGTTCATCCGGACTGGGTTTGAGAGACTGGAAGTCGCCAAACACC
>JBHZQV010000027.1:0-56732 GCA_042867185.1 Sphingomonas sp. NCPPB 2930
TCGCAGCACGTGGGGTCGCCTTTTCTTGGTTACTTCTTTTGGCGAAGCAAAAGAAGTGACTCGCCCGCGGGGGCGAATTCCCCGCCTCCACCCTCAACACGTGCAGTGTTCCCACAAACGGCAGCCGCCGCCATCAGCCGGGCGCGGCCCTCACCCCAAACCTCTCCAAGGGGGAGAGAGCCATACCGCCAGTGGCCGCCCACCCGCCGCTAGCCGACCAGCCCACCCCATGACCCCCGCCCTCACCCTCTCCAACATCCACAAATCCTTCGACGGCTTCATCGCCCTCGCGGATGCCCACTTCACCGCCCAGTGGGGCGAAGTCCACGCCCTGCTCGGCGAGAACGGTGCCGGCAAATCCTCGCTGATGAACATCGCCGCCGGCCTCTACGCGCCCGAGGCCGGCGAACTGCGGGTCGACGAGAACCCGGTGCGCTTCGCCGGCCCGCGCGACGCGGCGAAGCACCGCATCGGCATGGTCCACCAGCACTTCAAGCTGGTCGCGCCCTTCACCGTCGCCGAGAACATCCTGCTGGGCATGCCGGTCCTCGTCGACGACGACGACGTCCACGGCTACCGCCAGCGCCTGGCCCGCATCCGCGCGGCCATCCTCACCCAGGCGCATGCGCTGGGCTTCGAGATCGACCCCGACCGGCGCGTCGGCGACCTGTCGGTGGCCGAGCAGCAGCGGGTCGAGATCCTCAAGGTGCTGCTGGCCGGCGCCCGCATCCTGGTCCTGGACGAGCCCACCGCGGTCCTCACCGACGCCGAGGCCGCGCGGCTGCTGCAAACGGTGCAGTCGCTCGCCCGCAGCCAGGGCACCGCCGTGATCCTGGTCACCCACAAGATGGCCGACGTGAAGCGCTACGCCGACCGGGTGACCGTCATGCGCGGCGGCCGCACCGTCGCCACCCTCGACCCGCGCACCACGCCCGAAGCCGACCTGGTGCGGCTTACCGTCGGCGAGGCCCCGGCCCTGCCGCCGCGCACCCCGGGCAGGGCGCGCGGCGTGGCGCGCCTGGTGCTGCGCGGCGTGCGCAGCCTCACGGCCACCGACGGACCCCCGGCGCTCGACGGCATCGACCTCGCCGTGCACGCCGGCGAGATCTACGGCCTGGCCGGCGTCGGCGGCAACGGTCAGGGCGAGCTGGCGCAGGCGATCATGGGATTGCTGCCGGTGCCGCCCGGCAGCCTGCACCTGGAGGGCTTCGGCGACCTGGGCGCGGCCAGCACGGTGCAGCGCCGCGCGCTCGGCATCGCCGCGATACCGGCCGACCGCTACGGGCTGGCGCTGGCGGGCGGCCTGTCGGTGGCCGAGAACTTCGGCATCGGCCAGGTGCATGCCGGCCGCTACGGCCACGCGCTGCGGCTCGACCGCCGGCGGATGGAGGCCGAGGCGGCCGCCGCCGTCAAGGCGTTCGACGTGCTGGGCGTGCGCTCGCTGCGGCAAAAGGCGGCGCTGCTGTCGGGCGGCAATGCCCAAAAGCTGGTGATCGCCCGCGAGTTCAGCCGCGACCCGACCCTGGTGCTGGCCCACAGCCCCAGCCGGGGCCTGGACGTGCGGGCCGGCGCGCAGGTGCATGCGCGGCTGCGCGCCGCGCGCGACGCCGGCGCCGCGGTGCTGCTGATCAGCGAAGACCTGGACGAGGTGCTGGCCCTGGCCGACCGGGTGGGCGTGATCGCGCGCGGCCGCATCGTGGGCGAATTCGCCACGCCGGTCGACCGGCAGGCCGTCGGGCAGGCGATGGTGGCGACAACATGACGCGGCGCCGCACCGCCTCCACCCGCTTTTCTTCCCCCTCTCCTCCCAACCACCGAACACCGTGACCGCGACGACAAGCCCTCCCCTGCCCTCGCCGCCGCCGGCACCCGCCGCCGCAGCCGACGCCCCGCCGCGCCGCCGCTTCGTGCCCCTGCTGGAGCGCCGCTACACGCTGGAGCTGCGCCAGCAGCTCGGCTGGCCGCAGCAGGCGGCGATCCTGGCGCTGGCCGTCGCCGTGGGGCTGTTCGTCTGCGGCGCGATCCTGGTCGCGGCGGGCGTGGCGCCGGCCGACCTCATCAACGAGTTCGTGGTGCAGACCTTCACCGATCCGCAGAACCTGCGCGCGGTGCTGTTCCAGGCCGCGCCGATGGTCATGGTGGGCCTGGCCGCGGCGATGGCCTTCCGCGCGCGGTTCTGGAACCTGGGGCTGGAGGGCCAGATGGTGTGGGGCGCGATCGGCGCGACCGCCGTGTCGCTCTACGCGGTCGGCCCGCCCGGCCTGCGGCTGTGGCTGATGGCCGCGGCGGCGCTGGTCTGCGGCCTGCTGTGGGTGGTGCTGCCGGCGGTGCTGAAGATGCGGCTGGGCATCAACGAGATCATCTCCAGCCTGATGCTCAACTACGTGGCGGCCAACTTTTTGCTGCACCTGCTCTACGGCGCGTGGAAGGACCCGAAGGATGCGTTCCCCTACTCGCCGAAGTTCGAGAGCTTCGAGCGACTGCCCGACATCGCCGGCGGCTTCAGCAGCGCGATCGTGCTGGCCGCGCTGGTGGCGGTGGCGGCCTGGTGGTTCGTCGACCAGAGCCGCGCCGGCCTGTACCTGCGCTTCGTGCACGCCGGCGGCCGGGTGGCCGACGCGGTGGGCGTGCCGGTGCGGCGGCTGGTGGCGGGCGCGGTGCTGCTCTCGGGCGCGCTGGCGGGGCTGGCGGGCTTCCTGGTGGCCGCCGGGCAGGAGGGGCGGCTCACCCAGTCGTTCTACAGCGGCTACGGCTTCTCGGGCATCCTGATCGCGTTCCTGGCCCGCAACAACCCGCTGGCGGCCAGCGTGGTGGCGGTGCTGGTCGCCACCCTGTTCGTGGCCGGCCGCAGCCTGCAGGTCTTCTACCAGATCCCGTTTTCGATGGTGCAGCTGATCCAGGCGATCCTGGTGGTGTGCGTGGCGTCTTCGGATTTCTTCATCCGGCACCGCATTCGCGCGGTCGGCCAGAAAGGCGGCTGAGCCATGGACCTGATCGCACACTGGCTGGGCAACATGCCCGATTTCGCGGTGCCCTTCGCGCTGGCGGCGCTGGGGCTGATCGTCTCGGAGCGGGCGGGCGTGCTGTCGCTCGGGGCCGAGGGGCTGATGCTGGTCGGCGCGCTGGCCGGCATCGGGGTGCAGCTGGCGGTGCACGCGCCGGGCATCGCGCTGCTGGCCTCGATGGCGGCGGCCGCCGCTGTGTCGGTGCTGTTCGCGGTGATGGTGGTGTGGCTGCGGGTCCACCAGGTGATCGCGGGGCTGGCGCTGGTGTTCTTCTGCCAGGGCCTGACCGGCCTGCTGGGCACGGTGCTGGGCTGGACCAACCAGCCCGTCACCGGGCTCGACGCGCTGGCACTCGGCCCGCTGGCGCAGCTGCCGGTGGTGGGCGGCCTCTTCCGCCAGAACGTGCTGGTGGTCCTGACGCCGCTGGTTTTCGCTGTCGTGGTCTGGTACCTGAACCGCACCGTGCCCGGCCTGCGGCTGCGCGCGGTGGGCGAGAACCCGCAGGCGGCCGACGCGGCGGGCATTCCGGTGCTGCGCACCCGCTTCCTGGCGATCCTGGCCGGCTCGGCGCTGGTGGGGCTGGCCGGCGGCTACATCGCGGTCGTCAGCACCAAGCTCTGGATCGCCGGCATGACCGGCGGGCGCGGCTGGATCGCGGTGGGCCTGGTGATCTTCGCCCGCTGGTCGCCGTGGCGGGCGTTGGTGGGCGCGCTGCTCTTCGGCGGCATCGAGGCGCTGATCCCCCAGCTGGCCGCCGCCGGCATCGGCCTGCCGCAGTACTTCGTGCTGATGACGCCCTACCTGGTCACGCTGGGCGTGATGGTCTGGGTGGCGCTGGCCCGCACCGGGCGCGACGAGACGCCCGGCGCGCTGGGCGAGCCCTACCTCAGGGAAGAACGCCGATAGCGGTGCCCTGTCCCGTCACGGACTGCAAAAGGTCCACAACTCTCATCCGACACCACCATGCAAGCCTACGTCTACGAGCAAGCCCGCACCCTCGACGACCGCCAGTTCGCCGACTACCTGAACCCGGCCACCACCGCGGTCGTCTCGATCGACATGCACCGCGGCCACCTGGACGATTCGCCCGACTGCCCCTGCCCCGCGCCCCGCGCGCGCGACCTGGTGGCGCCGCTGGACGCCTTCCACGACCAGGTGCGGGCCCGCGGCGTGCGGCTGGTCCATGTGCGCTCCACCCTGCGGCCCGGCGGCGAGGACGACATCGGCGGCATCCCGGCCGCCTGGCGCCGCACCTTTCCGCTGCATGTGGGGCCGATCCCGAATGCCGATGCCCATGCCCTCGAGGGCAGCCGCTGGACCGAGTGGTGCACCCGGGTGGAGCCGGGCGACATGCGGGTCGACACCAAGCGGCGCCTCTCGGCCTTCTACCCCAGCGACCTCGACTTCCTGCTGCGCAACCAGCGCATCGAGACGGTCGTGCTCGACGGCGGCTTCACCGACTGCTGCGTGCTCAGCACCGCCTTCGACGCCAACAACCACAACTACCGGGTGATCGTGCTGCGCGACCTGGTGCGCGGCACCGATCCGCAGCTGGAGGCGGCGGCGCTCAGCATGGTGTCGCTGCACCTGGGGCTGGTGATGGAGTCGAAGGACTTGCTGGCGGTGTGGGACGGGCGGGCGGTCACAGGCCCTTTGCTATCGAATAAATAGCTGTCGGCCGTTGTAGGACACCGGCTAGAGACCTATTTCGCTCATAAAAAAGGCCCTGCCGTCGCCGGCCGGGCCTTGGTGCGTGCGATGCCGGAACACCGCACCGGATGCACTGCGCTTACTTCGACAGCTCGTTCATCGTCGCCGCATCCAGGCGGCCGGTCGAGGCGATGCCGCGGTCGCGCTGGAAGGCGCGCAGGCCGGCGGTCGTGCGGCCACCGGCGGCGCCGTCGGGCGTGCCGACGTTGTAGCCCAGCTCGTTCAGTTTGGCCTGCGCGTCGCGCATCGACAGCGTGCCGCCGGCCGGGCCGCTGCGGCCGCCGGGGGCCGAGGTCTGCGACGGGGCCGCGGCGCCGTCGACGCCCAGCCGGCCGCCGCCGCCCAGGCCCTGGCCCTGCACGCTCTGCGCCTTGTAGCTGCGCAGCGCCCGCACCATCTGGTTGAAGGCGTCCATGAAGGCGGCCGAGATCACCTTGCCCTCGGCGGTGTTGCTGTAGCCGCCGAGGCTGCCGCCGCCCGAGCCGCCGAACAGCTGGCCCATCGCGCCGAAATCGGTCTTGGAGGCGCTGCCTTCGGACGCCGCCACCTGCACGCCCGAGCGGTTGTCGATCAGGGTCAGCATGGTGCTGGCTTCCTTGGTGTTCATGCTGCCGCCGAGTGCGCCCAGCAGGCCGCTGTAGCGCCCGCCGATCGCGCCGCCCAGGCTGCCGGCCACGCCGCCGGCGTTGTTGTTGCGGAAGATGATCTCGGGCTCCATGCCGTAGTCGGAGGCGACCATCTGGCCGCCGCCCATGTTGCTGCCCTGGCGCATCTCGCCCGACTGCATCAGGGCCCGCTCGCGGGTCATGGCGTTCATGCCGGCGGCGCCGCGCTCGACGACGATGAAGCAGTTCGACTGCTGGACCAGCAGGCGCAGCAGGTTGGCCGTCGGTGGCAGGCGGTATTCGTTGCGCAGGATGGTGTACCAGCCGGCCTGCTGGTTCTCGGTCAGCGACACGGTGCCGAGCGGTGCGGCACAGCGCTCGAGCTGGGTGCTGGCGCCGTCGGTGGCGCCGCCGGCGGCCGAGCCGGTCGCCATCGTCTTGGCGGCAGGGGCGCCCAATTTCATGTCGGTGGTTTCACAGCCGGTCAGCAACAGGGCCGCGGCGGCGACGCAGGCCAGCGAAAGGGGGGCGGTACGGAAAGCGCGCATGGAACTCTTCTCCAGAGGTGTGCATCGGATGCACGGGAATCGAAAAACCCCGCAGCATACGGTGGTATGCGTACGATAGAAACCCACCCGCCAGGGGGAAATTGTTACTTTTTGGGGGCTGGCGGCAGGCGGTAGATCCACAGCGGCCGGCCGTCCGGCGTGGTCAAACGGCTGTCCGGCCGCACGCCGGGCACCGCGAATTCGAGGCTGGCGATCCAGCTGCCCGGCGCCATCTCGGTACGCGCCTTGTCCCAGGCGCGGCCCATGCTCTCGGGTCGCTGGAACAGGTAGACCAGCGCATAGCCCTGCCAGCCCGCGCGCCAGATGTCGCCTTGCCGCACCTGCGCCCACGGGCAGCGCAGCCCGCACAGCAGGCGCAGCGGCCAGCTCCATTCGATGCCGTGCAACACGGCGGCCGGGTAGGCGCTGCGCAGGGCCCGCAGGCCGTCGCCCAGGCCGCAGCCGGCATCGAGCACCCGGCTGCCCGGCGCCAGCGGCACGGCCCCGGGCAGGTCCCGCAGCGCGCCGCGCGGCGTGGGAAACACCGGCGCATCCTGCCAGGCATGCACCGGGTACACCAGGAGGCACAGCGCCAGCGGCAGCAGCCAGCCCCAGGCCGGCAGCGCCACGGCACCCGAGGCCAGCAGCGACACGGGAAACCCGCCCGCCAGCAGCAGGCGCCGCATCCGGGTGGTGCCCCACAGGCTGCCCAGGGCGCCCCAGGCGGTCGCCAGGGCCACGGCGGGCAGGCCCTGGAGGGTGGGTGGCCCCAGGGCCTGCACAAGGCCGAAAAGACCCCATGCGGAGCCCCAGACCAGCAGCGCCGGCAGGGGCCAGGGCAGCCGCGGCGCCTGCATGCGGCTTACCGGCCGGCGGTGCGGCGCAGCCGGTCGATCAGGCCGTTGAGCTCATCCAGGCTGGCGAACTGGATCGCGACCTCGCCGGTGTCCTCGGTGCGGCCGTGGCGCTTGACCCGCTTCTTGACCCGCACCTCGACGGCGGCGGTCAGCAGGTCGGCCAGGTCTTCTTCCACCTGGCGCAGGTCGCTCGATTTCTCCTTGCGGGCGGCGGGCGGCTTCTGGGCCGAGAGGCTGAACTCGGCGCCGATCTTCTTGACCAGGCCCTCGGCCTCGCGCACCGACAGCTTGCGCGCCGAAATCTGGTGGGCCGCGGTGATCTGCGCGGCCCGGTCGAGCGAGAGCAGCGCCCGGGCATGGCCCATGTCCAGGTCGCCGGCCATCAGCATCGTCTGCACCGGATCGGCCAGGTTCAGCAGGCGCAGCAGGTTGCTGGCGGCACTGCGCGAGCGGCCGACCGCCTGCGCCGCCTGCTCGTGCGTCAGGCCGAACTCCTTGACCAGCCGCTGCAGGCCCTGCGCTTCTTCGAGCGGGTTCAGGTCTTCCCGCTGCATGTTCTCGATCAGCGCCATCGCGGCGGCCGACTCGTCGGGCACGTCGCGCACCAGCACCGGCACGCTGTCGAGGCCGGCCAGCCGCGCGGCCCTGAAACGCCGCTCGCCGGCGATGATTTCGTACTTGCCGGCGTTGTCGCCGTCCTGCAGCCGGCGCACCAGGATCGGCTGCATGATGCCCTGCGCCTTGATGCTCTCGGCCAGCTCGTACAGGGCGCCCTCGTCCATCCGGGTGCGGGGCTGGTAGATGCCCGGCACCAGGTCGGCCAGCGCCAGCGCGTGCGGCAGGCCGTCCGCCGGGCTGCCGGCGGCATCGGCCGGCGCTTCGCTGGCCTTGGGGCCGAGCAGGGCTTCGAGGCCGCGGCCGAGGCCCTTGGGTTTTTTGGTCGTGGTGGCCATGTGTCGGCTCCTTCTGGTTCTTCGTGTTTCAGGTGCGCGGCGCAGGAGCGGTGGCGAAGCCGTCGGCCCGCCACGCCTGCAGCAGCGCATGGCCGGCGGGCCAGTCGCCCAGGCCGGCGTCGGCATTGATATGGCCTGCCGGGCCCACGCCGTGCAGCGCGCTGCCCCAGGCCTGCGCCATGTGCTGCGCATAGCCGGGGGCGGCATAGGGGTCGTCGGTGCTGTGGACGACCAGCGAAGGGAACGGCAGCGGGCTGCGCGGCACCGGCGTCCAGCCGGGCAGCTGCGGCCGCAGGTCGTCGCGCTCGATGTCGGGCGGCGCCACCAGCAGCGCGCCGCGGATGCGACCGGTATTGCGCGAGTGGGCGGCCCAGGCGGCCACCAGCACGCAGCCCAGGCTGTGCGCCACCAGCAGCACCGGGGTGTCGCAGCCCAGCACCATGTCCTCCAGCCGCGCGTTCCAGTCGCCGCGCAGCGGCCGCTGCCAGTCGTGCTGCTCTACCCGTCGGTAGCCGTACAGCGCTTCCCAGCGGGTCTGCCAGTGGTCGGCGCCGCTGCCGTGCCAGCCGGGCAGGGTCAGGACGGTGATGCTCTCTTTTTCATAGCGTGTGGCCATCGTCGGGTACCGGCCTCAGGCCTTCTTCTTGGCCACGGGTTTCCTGGCGCGGGCCACCATTTCCGAGGCGAAGGCCACGAAGGCCTGCGCGCCCTTCGACGCCGGGTCGAACACCACGCCGGGCAGGCCGTAGCTGGGCGCTTCGGCCAGCCGCACGTTGCGCGGGATCACCGTGTCGAACACCTTGTCGCCGAAGTGGTCCTTCAACTGCTCGCTCACCTGCTGCTGCAGCGTGATCCGCGGGTCGAACATCACCCGCAGCAGGCCGATGATCTGCAGGTCCTTGTTGAGGTTGGCATGCACCTGCTTGATGGTGTTGACCAGGTCGGTCAGGCCCTCCAGCGCGAAGTACTCGCACTGCATCGGCACCACCACGCCGTGGGCCGAGCACAGGCCGTTGAGCGTCAGCATCGAGAGCGACGGCGGGCAGTCGATCAGCACGAAGTCGTAGTCGGCATCGACCAGGGCCAGCGCAGCCTTCAAGCGCCTCTCGCGCTGGTCCAGCCCGACCAGCTCGACCTCGGCCCCGGCCAGCTCGCGGTTGGCGCCCAGCACGTCGTAGGCGCAGCCGCTCTCTTCCAGCCGGTCGGCCCGCACCCGGGCTTCCGCTATCGGCACGCCGTCGACCAGCACCTCGTAGATGGTCGCCTCCAGCGCCCGCTTGTCCACGCCCGAGCCCATCGTCGCATTGCCCTGCGGATCGAGGTCGACCAGCAGCACCCGCTGGCCGATCTTGGCCAGGCCGGCGGCCAGGTTGACGGAGGTGGTCGTCTTGCCGACGCCGCCCTTTTGGTTGGCGATGCAAAAAATCTGGGCCATGTCGGGTCTTCTTACTTACTTGGAAATCGCGAGCCGGAGACCGAACCCGATGAGGAATACGCCGGCCAGCCGTTCCAGCCCCTTGGCCACCCGTTGGTGCGCCCGCACCTGTGCGGTGACGGCCCGGGCCACCGCGGCCAGGCCCAGGCAGTAGCAGGCGGTGAGGGTCGCGATGGTGAGCGCCATGGCCGCGAAGGTGACGCCGCCACGGTGGGTGGTCGGATTCACGAACAGCGGGAAGAAGGCCATGTAGAACACGATGGCCTTGGGGTTGAGCAAGGTGATGAAGAACGCCTGCCGGGCATAGTGACGCGGCTCGATCCGCACCGGGCCGGCATCGCCCGGCTTGGCGGTGAGGAGCCGAAACCCGATCCAGACCAGGTAGGCGGCGCCGACATACTGCACCGCCATGAAGACCGGTGGGTAGGCTGCCAGCAGCGCCGCCACACCGCCCACCGCCAGCCACAGCAGCACCTGGTCCCCGGCGATCAGGCCGACGGTGGCGGCCGCGCCCGCCTTGAAGCCTCCCTTGGCGGTCGAGTTGAGCAAGGCGAAGGTGCCGGGGCCCGGCAGCATCAGGAACACGACCACCGCCGCGCAAAAGGAACCGTAATCAGAGATGCCGAACATGGGTGCGCGTGGGAAAGAAGGAGGCTGCGGAATGCGGCGGGGCTCGAGTTTAAGCGCCCTGCCCCGCGGCGCCCGCAGCAGCGCCATCGGCTGCGCACTTGCACATCCAGACGATGCATCGGTCTGCATCCAGACCCGGAACCGTCAGCTGTTCCACGTGAAACACACGGACGCCGGGCGGCAAAGCCTCCAGCTCTTCCGACGGGTGCTTGCCCTTCATCGCCATCCACACCCCGTCGGGCGCCACCGCGTCGACCGACCAGTGGGTGAAATCCACCAGCGACGCGAACGCCCGCGACGCCACCACGTCGAACGGGCCGCTCAAGGTCTCGACCCGCGCATGCAAACCCTTGAGGTTGGGCAACCGCAACTCCAGCGCCACCTGCTGCTGGAACGCCGCCTTCTTGGCCACGGTGTCGACACAGGTCACGCTGGCCTGCGGGCAGCAGATGGCGATCACCACCCCCGGCAGCCCGGCGCCCGCCCCCACATCCAGCAGCGAAAACGGCTGCGCCGCATCGGCTGCGGCGGACTTGCGCTGCCGCAGCAAGGGCGGCACGGCGGCCAGGCTGTCCAGCAGGTGGTGCGTCAGCATCTCCTGCGGGTCGCGCACCGAGGTGAGGTTGTAGACCTTGTTCCACTTCTGGATCAAGCCCAGGTACCGCTCCATGCGTTCGCACTGGGTAGGATCCAATGCGATGCCCAAGGCTGCGGCACCGGCGGCGATCTGCTGCTGCACATTGGCAGCGTTCAACTCTGGCATGGCGAATTCCGGAACGGCCCGGCCGGCGCTGTGCACGGCCCGGGCGAAATGGGTGGTGTCAGGCGACCGTTTCGGGCAAGGCGGCGGCCGTCGCGAAGCCGCGGGCCCCGCGCTTCTTAAGGTGCACCAACAACAGCGACACCGCTGCCGGCGTCACACCGGATATGCGGGAGGCCTGGCCCAGCGTCTCGGGCCGGTGCGTTTGCAATTTTTGCCGCACTTCGAAGCTGAGGGCTGTCACCTGCAAATAGTCGAGGTCGTCGGGCAGGCGCAATTGCTCGTAGTGCGAGGCGCGCTGCACCTCGTCCTTTTGCCGGTCGATGTAGCCCGAATATTTGGCGGAGATCTCGATCTGCTCCAACACCGCATCGCGCGCATCGCCGAGTGTTTCACGTGAAACAGTGTCCGACGCGTAGCGCCCGTCGGCCAAAGACATCAGCCCGTCGTAGCTGACCTCCGGACGGCGGAGCAGCTCGGCCAGGCTGTGCTCGTGCTCGATGGCTTTGCCCAGCACCCGCTCCGATTCGCTCGCCGGCAGATTGCGCGGGCTGACCCAGATCGACTTCAGGCGCTCTGTTTCACGTGAAACAGCGTCGCGCTTGCGGCTGAAAGCGTCCCATCGCGCATCGTCCACCAGGCCCAGGCGCCGCCCGGTTTCGGTCAGGCGCATGTCGGCATTGTCTTCACGCAGCTGAAGGCGGAACTCGGCCCGGCTGGTGAACATGCGGTAGGGCTCGGTCACGCCCTTGGTGATCAGATCGTCGACCAGCACGCCCAGGTAGGCTTCGTCCCGGCCCGGCAGCCACGGTGCATCGCCCCGGCATTGCAGCGCGGCGTTGATGCCGGCGAACAGGCCCTGCGCCGCCGCCTCCTCGTAGCCGGTGGTGCCGTTGATCTGGCCAGCGAAGAACAGCCCGCCGATCTGGCGCGTCTCGAAGCTGCTTTTCAGCGAGCGCGGATCGAAGTAGTCGTACTCGATCGCATAGCCCGGCCGCAGGATGTGCGCGTTCTCCAGGCCCTTCATCGACCGCACCAGCTGGTACTGGATGTCGAACGGCAGGCTGGTCGAGATGCCGTTGGGGTACACCTCGTGCGTCGTCAGGCCCTCGGGCTCCAGGAAGATCTGGTGGCTTTCCTTGTCGGCGAAGCGGTTGATCTTGTCTTCCACGCTGGGGCAGTATCGCGGGCCGACGCCTTCGATCTTGCCGGTGAACATCGGGCTGCGGTCGAAGCCGCTGCGGATGATGTCGTGGGTGCGCTCGTTGGTATGGGTCACCCAGCACGGTACCTGGCGCGGATGCATCGCCGCCCGGCCCATGAAGCTGAACACCGGCACCGATTCCCCCACCCCGCCCGGCATGCCATCGCCCGGCTGCTCGGCGCACTGGCTGAAGTCGATGCTCCGCCCGTCGAGCCGCGGGGGCGTGCCGGTCTTCAGCCGGCCCTGCGGCAGCTTCAATTCCTTGAGGCGCGCCGACAGGCTCACCGCCGGCGGATCGCCCGCGCGGCCGGCGGCGTAGTTGTCGAGGCCCACGTGGATCTTGCCGTCGAGGAAGGTACCGGCTGTCAGCACCACGGTGCGCGCCCGGAAGGTGATGCCGACCTGCGTCACCGCGCCGGCCACCCGGTCGCCCTCGACCAGCAGGTCGTCCACCGCCTGCTGGAACAGCCACAGGTTGGACTGGTTCTCCAGACGATGGCGGATCGCGGCCTTGTACAGGATGCGGTCGGCCTGGGCGCGGGTGGCGCGCACCGCCGGGCCCTTGGAGCTGTTCAGGATGCGGAACTGGATGCCGCCCTCGTCGGTCGCGATGCCCATCGCGCCGCCGAGCGCATCCACCTCCTTGACCAGGTGGCCCTTGCCGATACCGCCGATCGACGGGTTGCAGCTCATCTGGCCCAGCGTCTCGATGTTGTGGGTGAGCAGCAGCGTCCTGGCGCCCATGCGGGCGGCCGCCAGCGCCGCCTCGGTGCCGGCATGGCCGCCGCCGACGACGATCACGTCGAATTCCTGGGGATAGATCATGTGCTTTCCTTCTGGTCGCCGCGCACCCGTGCGGTGGGCGGTCCCATGGTGTGTGCCGCCCGCGCTGCGCGCGCATCGGCGGTCACGAAAATATCGATGGACGGGATTCGCATGCGGCCGATGTCGTGCCATCGCGGCGGACGCCAGCCCTTCGCATGCCATCGGCGGCCCCGCGCCGTATCGGCACTGTCTGCTGCGCTCGACCGGTGCGGTCGATGCCGGCCACGGGCACATTTTAAGAGTGCGGGCCTTGCAACGGCCGGGAAAATCGCAGAGCCCCTGCCGGCACGGGGACAGCGGTCGCAAACGCCTCCGGCCAGCGAACGGGGCCGGCCTCTCGCTATGCAATCGATAGCATCAGGGCGGCGAGCGCTTCACCTCGTTGCGTCGCATCGGCATGCCGTCGATCTCGGCATAGACCGCCCGCAGGTCCACCGGGTGGCGCTGGGCCAGCTTGGCCCCGCCGTCCTTTCCCACCAGCACCAGCACGCCGCTGTCGGAAGGCGGCAGTCCCAGCGCCTTCAGCAGCGCCTGCGTCGCGCCGGAAGACAGGTCTCGGCCTTCGCGCTGTCCCTGGGTGCCGACCACGGTGAAGAGCACCATGTCGCGGGCGGCGAAGGCGCGGCGTCCGTCGTCGGAGCGGGCCGCCGCCACCACCGCCTGCAGCACCGGATCGCCCGGCGACGGGGCGACGACCACCAGCGGCCGGGTCTGCCAGCGCTCGGCCGCCAGCGGATCGGCATCGGTCGCCGGGGCCGCGCCCGACGCCGGCCCGGCCGCGGCGCACAGCAGCATCCACGCAGGCCAGCGCCGCTGGAAGAACGACAGGATGTGCAGCGACATGGACCGGCCCCCCGACCACCGCGGACAGGGCGCGGTGCCCTGCCATCCTAGACAGGAAGCACGCGCAGCCTGTGTCGTTTTGCGCATTTCCGGCCCTTTCCGCCCCCTCCGCACGGCCATGACACCATCCTGTAATTCATCGCGCACCCGGTGAAAACCCCGCATCGAACCGCGCCAAAGGTGGTAGGCAAATCGAAAATATCGCGCATAATTGGCGGGCATGGGTGCTTCCGGCGCCCGTGTCTCTTTGCGGTGTATGGTCAGTTTCGCGTCTTTGAAGTCGTCACTGGTTTGCTGATTGCGTTGCCCAGACTCCATCGCGTTTTGTTTTTTTGAGGAGTCCCGAGATGGGCAACAAACTATACGTGGGCAACCTGCCCTACACCTTCCGTGACGAAGATCTGCAGCAGACCTTCAGCGAATTCGGCTCTGTCTCCAGCGCCAAGGTCATGATGGAACGCGATACCGGCCGCTCCAAGGGCTTCGGTTTCGTGGAAATGGGCAGCGACGCAGAAGCCCAGGCAGCCATCAACGGCACCAACGGCCAAGCCTTCGGCGGCCGCAACCTCGTCGTCAACGAAGCCCGCCCGATGGAGCCGCGTCCTCCCCGTAGCGGCGGTGGCGGCTACGGCGGTGGTGGTGGCGGCGGTTACGGCGGCGGTGGTGGCGGCTACGGTGGCGGCGGCGGCGGTTACGGCGGCGGTGGCGGTGGCCGCAGCGGTGGTGGCGGCGGCTACGGCGGCGGCGGCGGTGGCCGCGGCGGTTACTGAGCTTCCCCACGCAGCGACACAATCGCACCATAAAAGGGCCTTCGGGCCCTTTTTTCATGCGCGACCACAGTTGCTATTTCGGTGGGGACATGCTTGCATTTGGCAAGAACTTCTGCGACATAATGACAGCGCAGGGGCCAGAAAACCTGTTATTTCCGTGGTGATGCGTCGGTTTCGCGTAGTCGGTGTTGATTGCGTTTTCGGGACTCCATCGCTTTATCTTTGTTTTTGAGGACTCCCGTCATGGGCAACAAACTCTACGTCGGCAATCTGCCTTACTCCGTCCGCGACAGCGACCTCGAACAGGCCTTCGGCCAATTCGGGTCGGTCACCAGCGCCAAAGTCATGATGGAGCGCGAAACCGGTCGCTCCAAGGGCTTCGGTTTTGTCGAAATGGGCAGCGACGACGAGGCCCAGGCCGCCATCAGCGGCATGAACGGTCAGCCGCTCGGCGGCCGCGGCATCGTGGTCAACGAGGCCCGTCCGATGGAAGCCCGTCCTCCGCGCAGCGGTGGTGGCGGCTACGGTGGTGGCGGTGGCTACGGCGGCGGTGGCGGTAATGGCGGCGGCGGCAGCTACGGGGGTGGCGGCGGCGGCGGTTACGGCGGCGGCTCGGGTGGCGGGGGCGGCTACGGCGGTGGTGGCGGCGGTCGCAGTGGCGGCGGTGGTGGTGGATATGGCGGCGGTGGCGGCGGGTACGGTGGCCGTGGCGGTGGCAGCAATGGTGGCGCGGGCGACGGCGGCTTCCGCAGCCCGTACGGCTCCGGTCCCCGCGGCGGCGGTGGCCGCAGCGGTGGCGGCAATGGCGGCGGCTACGGCGGTGGAGGCGGCGGCGGCGGCGGTGGAGGCGGCGGCGGTTACTGATCGCCCGGTGCGGCCGCGCAGCGCGCCACCGGCACACGGAAAAGAGGCCCTGCGGGGCCTTTTTGCATGGCGACGCCGGTTGGTGAATTACCGCTCCCCGGCGGTGCCGAGCTGCGGCACGCGCTGCCCGTTAGCCGGCCCGGCGGCCGTACCGACCGCTGATCGCCGATCGCCGATCGCGAGACTAGCGCCCGGCCTCGCCCCTGCGGTGCTTGCGCGGCCGACCGGCCAGCAGCCGGTCGAACAGCGGGTTGGGCAGCAGCCGCAGCAGCTTGGCCACGACGCCCATCTGCCACGGAATGACCCGGTAGCCGGCGCCGGTCTCGATGGTGCGGAACGCACGGTCGGCAAAATCCGCCGGCTGCATCAGGAAAGGCATGCCGTAGCGGTTGGCGCGGGTCAGCGGCGTGTCGATGTACCCCGGGCAGATCGTCACCACCCGCACCCCGGCGCCGCGCAACTCGCCCCGCAGGCTTTCGCAGTACGCGATCACCGCCGCCTTGCTGGCACAGTAGGCCGCATGGCCCGGCAGCCCGCGGATGCCCGCCACGCTGCCGATGCCCACCAGCCGGCCCTGCGCCCCGCCCTGCCGCGCCCGCTCGGTCATCGCCGCGATGAACGGGTGGAAGGTGGCGGCCAGTCCGGTGTTGTTGGTGGCGAAGGTCTGCGCCAGCACGTCGATGTCGGCCCGGTCGGCGGTGTCGATGCCGACGCTGATCCCGGCGTTGGCGATCACCACCTGCGGCACGCCCTGCTGCGCCAGGCACTGCTGTCCGGCGGCGACGATGCTGTCGGGCACCGCCACGTCGGCGCTATAAATACCATAGCTGGCGGCCGGCACCCCGCTTGCCCGGGCCCAGGATTCGATCTCGGATGTGCGGCGCGCCGCCAGCGCCAGCCGCCAGCCCGCCTGGAAGTAGCGCAGGGCCAGCGCCTGGCCGATGCCGCTGGAAGCACCGGTGATGAATACGAGCGGGGCGTCGGTCATGGGAGGCGTCCGGGTGGGTGGATGTCGGCCCGCGAGCGTACCAACCACCGGAGCCGCCGGGAAGCGGGCGCCGCCGGAGTCGGGACATCACGGCCGCCGGGCGGCCAGCCCGACGCGGCGTGCGGCCGACCTCAGCGCTTGCGCGCCGGCGCAGGCGCGGCGACCGGTGCCGGTGCCGGCCGGGGCGCCGGCACCATGATGCCGCGGACCCGTCCGCGCAGGTTGGCCACCTGGTCGAGGTTGTCGTAGTCCATGCCGTCGCCGGTGAACTGGTCCTGGCCGCGGGTCAGCACCACCGGCTTGTGGGATTTCACCCGCTCGGTTTCGGTGAAGGCGTGCAGGAACTCGCTGCGGAACTGCATCTGCGGCACCGGCTGGCCGCGTGCATCGGTGGTGGCCTCGCGGGTCACGATGGCGTTGCCGAAGAGCTGCACCTCCGAGCCGTCGCCGTTGCTGAGCGCGGTGTGGGCGGTGGCGACCGTCAGCTTGCCGTCCTTGCTGAAGGAGCGGATGCGCGGTTTGTCGATCTCCAGCGTGTCGGTATCGGGGTAGTGGCGGCCTTCGGTGCCGAAGATCTCGCTGGTCAGCTTGCCGTCCTTGTCGAAGTTGCGGACCGCGAAGTCGCGCATGAAGTAGTCGGGCTCGTGGCGCACCGGGCGCTCGGGCTCGGCCACCGCGGGCGGCGGCGTGCTGCGCACCAGCCAGTAGCTGCCGAGCGCCAGCAGGCCCATCAGCAGCACCGGCAGGTAGATCGAGGCGCGGTCGAGCGCGGTGCGCAGCGCGGCGACCGGCTGGAAGCTTCTGCGTGCCGCGCTCACCGGGCGGCCTCCGGACGGCGCGTCAATGCGCGTACTCCAGGAGCAGGGCGTCGTAGCGGCCGGTGGCGGCCAGCAGCAGGTCGCAGCATTCGCGCACCGCGCCGTGGCCGGCGGTGGCGCGGGTCACATGGTGGGCCACGGCCAGCAGCTCGGCATGGGCGCCGCACGGTGCGCAGGCGAAGGCGGCGCGGCGCAGCATCGGCAGGTCGGGCCAGTCGTCGCCCATCGCCGCGGCCTGGTGCCAGCCCAGGCCCAGCGCGTCGAGCGTCGCCTGCGCGGCCGGCCGCTTGTCCTCGGTGCCGAAGTGCGCATGCGCGATGCCCAGCGCCGCGAGCCGCGCCCGCAGCGGCCGCGAATCCCGCCCGGTGACGACGGCCGGCACGATGCCCGCCCGCTGCAGCAGCTTCAGCCCGTGGCCGTCGAGCGTGTTGAAGCGCTTGATCGTCTCGCCGCCGCCGCGCGGATCGGCCTCGGGAAACTCGGTGAAGTACAGACCGCCATCGGTCAGCACGCCGTCGACGTCGAAGAAGGCGACCCGCACCTCCTGCGCGCGCAGCAGCAACTCGGGCGCCCAGCGCTGCGCCGGGGTGATGGGAGGCAGGGAATCGAGAGGGAGCATTGCGTGCATATCAGCCATGAAAGGCACCTACAGGGCGCGATGGATCCAGCGCAGAACGACCGCGGATCCGGCTCTGCCGGTCCGCTGGACGTGCCCCCTGCAAGGGGGTTGGCGAAGACACGCAGTGCGAAGCCTGGGGGTGTGCTCCAAGTATGCGGTCATATGACCTTCGCGCGCAGCAGGTCGCCGATGTGCGCCACGCCCACCAGCACGCCATCGGCATCGGCCACCAGCACGCTGGTGATGCGGTGCTCTTCCATCCGCTCGGCGGCGTCCACCGCCAGGGCGGTCGGGGCGATGGTGCGGGGCCGGGCATGCATCACCTCGGCCGCGCTCAGGGCCCGCAGGTCGGCGCCGGTCTCCACCAGGCGGCGCAGGTCGCCGTCGGTGAAGACGCCCAGCACCCGGCGGCCGGCATCGACTACCGCCGCGGCGCCCAGGCCCTTGGCGCTCATCTCGCGCATCAGCACCGCCAGCGGCGTGTCGGGCAGCACCGCCGGCACCGCGTCGCCGGTGCGCATCACGTCCGACACATGGGTCAGCAGCTTGCGACCCAGCGCACCGCCCGGATGGGAGCGCGCGAAATCCTCGGCCCGGAAGCCCCGCGCCTCCAGCAGCACGACCGCCAGGGCGTCGCCGAGGGCCGCCTGCGCGGTGGTGCTGGCGGTCGGGGCGAGGTTGAGCGGGCAGGCCTCTTTCTCGACGCCGCTGTCGAGCACCCAGTCGGCATGCCGGGCCAGGGTGGAGTTCAGGCCGCCGGTCATCGCGACCAGGGGCGTGCCCATGCGCTTGACCACCGGCAGGATGCTCGCCAGCTCGGCCACCTCGCCGCTGTTGGAGATGGCCAGCACCACGTCCTGCCCGGTGATCATGCCCAGGTCGCCGTGGTTGGCCTCGGCCGGGTGCACGAACATCGCCGGCGTGCCGGTCGAGGCGAGCGTCGCGGCGATCTTGCGGCCGATGTGGCCGCTCTTGCCCATGCCCATCACCACCACCCGGCCGGTGCACCGCAGCACCAGCTGCACCACCTGCGGGAAATGGTCGCCCAGGCGCGCCTTCAAGCCGGTGACGGCCGCGGCCTCGATGTCGAGGGTGTCGCGGGCCAGGCGCAGCGCCGCGTCGGCATCGAAGGCGGGCAGGGGCGGGGCGGCAGAGGTCATCCGCCGGATTTTATCGGCCGGGTCCTTCCGGCGCATTTCCGCGCACCGGAAGGACCCGGGCCGGCACCGTGCTTGCTAGCATCCGGCATGTCGTCGCTCGCCCTCACCCTGCTCTACCTGCTGGCCGCCGTGGTGGGCGTGGTGGCGTGCCGCAGCCTCAAGCTGCCGCCGATGCTGGGCTACCTGGCCGCGGGCGTGCTGATCGGCCCGCATGCGCTGGCGCTGGCGCAGAACTCCGAGGGCGTGCGCCATTTGGGCGAATTCGGCGTGGTGTTCCTGATGTTCGCCATCGGCCTGGAGTTCAGCCTGCCCAAGCTGCGGGCGATGCGCCGCCACGTGTTCGGCCTGGGCCTGGCGCAGGTGGCGCTGACGATGGCGGTGGCCATCGGCGGCATCCTGCTGCTGGCGCCGTGGGTGCCGGCACCCTGGCGCGTCGGCTGGCAGACCGCGGTGGCGCTGGCCGGTGCGCTGGCGATGAGCAGCACCGCGATCGTCGTCAAGCTGATGGCCGAGCGGCTGGAGCTGGAGACCGAGCACGGCAAGCGGGTGATGGGCATCCTGCTGTTCCAGGACCTGGCGGTGGTGCCGCTGCTGGTGCTGATCCCGGCGCTGGGCTCGTCGCCCGAGCGGCTGCTGATCGAGGTCGGCATCGCGACGGCCAAGGCCACGGTGCTGGTCACGCTGCTGCTGGTGGGCGGCCAGCGGGTGATGCGCTGGTGGCTCACCATCGTGGCGCGGCGGCGCAGCGAGGAGCTCTTCATGCTCAACCTGCTGCTGATCACCCTGGGCCTGGCCTGGATCACCGAGAGCGCGGGCCTCTCGCTGGCGCTGGGCGCCTTCGTGGCCGGCATGCTGGTCTCGGAGACCGAGTTCAAGCACCAGGTCGAATCCGACATCCGGCCGTTCCACGACGTGCTGCTGGGCCTGTTCTTCATCACCATCGGGATGATGCTCGACTGGCACATCCTGCTCGACCGCTGGGGCGTGGTGCTGGCGCTGCTGCTGGTGCCGCTGGCCCTGAAGCTGGCGCTGATCACGCTGCTGGCGCGGTGGCTGGGCGCATCCGCCGGGGTGTCGCTGCGCACCGGCCTGTACCTGGCGCAGGCGGGCGAGTTCGGCTTCGTGCTGCTGTCGCTGGCGCAGGACCGCAACCTGGTCTCGCCCGAGTTGCTCAATCCGGTGCTGGCCTCGATGGTGCTGTCGATGCTGACCGCGCCCTTCCTGATCCAGCACAGCAACCGCATCGTGATGAAGCTGGTGTCGAGCGAGTGGCTGCAGCAGTCGCTGCAGATGACCAGCATCGCCCGCAAGTCGATCAACGCCAACAAGCACGTGATCATCTGCGGCTACGGCCGCTGCGGCCAGAACCTGGCGCGGATGCTGGAGCGGGAGGGCATCGCCTCGATCGCGCTCGACCTCGACCCCGACCGGGTGCGCCAGGCCGCGGCCGCCGGAGACTCGGTGGCCTTCGGCGACGCCGCCCGGCTGCAGGCGCTGATGGCCGCCGGCCTGGCACGGGCCAGCGCGGTGGTGATCACCTACCTGGACGTGAACGGCGCGCTGCGCATCCTGGAGCACGCCCGCACCCATGCGCCGCAGGTGCCGGTGGTCGTGCGCACCCAGGACGACCACGACCTGGAGCGGCTGCAGCAGGCCGGCGCGACCGAGGTGGTGCCCGAGGCGATCGAAGGCTCCTTGATGCTGGCCAGCCACGCCCTGGCCCTGGTGGGCGTGCCGATGCGCCGGGTGATCCGGGTGGTGCAGGAGCAGCGCGACGCGCGCTACGACCTGCTGCGCGGCTACTTCCACGGCGCCGACGACGACGGCGCCCACGACCGCGACACCGAGCGCCTGGCGCCCTGCACCCTGCCCGAAGACGTGGCCGCCGTAGGCCGCCCGCTGGGCGCGGTGGCACTGGAAACGGTAGGCGTTCGCGTGGTCGGCATCCGCCGCGCCGACGGCCACACCGTGGTGCCCGCCGCCGACACCCCGGTACAGGCGGGCGATACCCTGGTGCTGTCGGGCCGGCCGCAGGCCCTGGCCCTGGCCGAAGAGCTGCTGCTGCGGCGGCGCTGAACCGGCCGCGCGGTCGCCCCGCGCAGCAGCTCTCCCGCACGTTCAGGTCCAGAATTTCTCGAGCGCTTCCACCGGCGCCGGCCGGCCGAACAGGTAGCCCTGCAGGTACTCGCAGCCGCTGGCCAGCAGGTAGTCGCGCTGGCCTTCGGTCTCCACCCCTTCGGCCACCACCCGCAGGCCCAGGCTGCGGGCCAGCCGCACGATGGTGCCGGCGATGGCCGCGTCGTGCGGGTCGGTGAGGATGCCGCGCACGAACGACTGGTCGATCTTGAGCGTGTCGAGCGGCAGCCGCTTCAGGTAGCTGAGCGACGAATATCCGGTGCCGAAATCGTCCAGCGCCAGCGCGATGCCCACCGCCTTCAGCGCATGCATCTTCGCCACCGTGTCCTGCACGTCGTGCAGCAGCAGGCTTTCGGTCAGTTCCAGCTTCAGCAGGCGCGGGTCGGCGCCGGCCCGCTCCACCGTCTCGAGCAGCTGCTGCACGAAGTGCGGGTGCCGGAATTCGTAGGCGCTGACGTTCACCGCGATCGTCAGCTGCCGGGTGCGCGCGTCCTGCTCCCAGACCACCAGCTGGCGGCAGGCTTCCTCCAGCACCTGGCGGCCCAGCACCACGATCAGGCCGGTCTGCTCGGCCACCGGGATGAAGTCGGCCGGCGACACCATGCCGCGCTGCGGATGCGGCCAGCGCACCAGCGCCTCCACACCCACCAGCGCCCCCGCCCGGTCGACCACCGGCTGGTAGACCAGCACCAGCGCCTGCTGGGCCAGCGCCTGCCGCAGGTCGGACTCGAGCCGCAGCCGCTTCGACACCGCCTCCAGCATCTTCGGATCGAAGAAGCTGCAGGTGTTGCGGCCCGACGCCTTGGACTCGTACATCGCCAGGTCGGCGCGCTTGAGCAGTTCGTCCACCGGCAGCAGGTGGTCCTGGAACAGCACGATGCCGATGCTGGGCGTGCAGAGCACGTCGGCATGGTCGGCCGCATGCGGCATCCGCAACGACTGCAAGACCGCCTGCGCCATCGTCTCGGCCTGCTGGCGGGCATGGGCCAGATCGCTCGACAGGCCTTCCAGCAGCAGCACGAACTCGTCGCCGCCCAAGCGGGCCACGGTGTCGTGCGGCCGGGCGCAGCCGCGCAACCGCTGCGCCACCTGCAGCAGCAGCTGGTCGCCGAACTCGTGGCCCAGGGTGTCGTTGAGGTCCTTGAAGTTGTCCAGGTCCAGCAGCAGCACCGCGCCCGAGCGCCCCAGTTGCGAACTGTCGGCCAGCGCCTGCTGCAACCGGTCGATCATGCTGCGCCGGTTGGGCAGGCCGGTCAGCTCGTCCTGGAAAGCCAGCTGCTCGATCCGCGCATCGGCCTTCTTGCGCTCGGTGATGTTGCGGCCGATGCCGCGGTAGCCCATGAAGGCGCCGTCGGGCCCGTGCACCGGCGCGCCGCTGATCGAGATCCAGTGCGGCATGCCGTCGTCGCCCTCGACCGCCATCTCGAAATCCTGGAACACCTCGTGCGATTCCATCTGCTGGCGCAGCGCCCGGCGACGCGTCTCGCTCACCCCGATCGCCGGCAACTCCCAGGCGCTCAGCCCCTGGTAGGCGCGGCCGTTGGTACCGGTGCTGCGCAGGATGCCGCCGTCGATGCGGGTCATGCGCAGCTGCGCGTCCTGCTCCCAGTACCAGTCGGACGAGAGTTCGCTCAGCCGGCGCCAGCGCGCCTCGCTCTCGCGCAGGCCCAGCTCGGCGATCACCCGCTCCGACTGCGCCCGCCGCGCCTCCACCAGCTGGCCGACGGTGATCACCAGCGGCTGCAGGAAATCGACATCGTGCTGGTCGTAGCCGCCCGGACGGTTGGCCACGCCGACGAAGGCCACCAGCCGCCCCGACGCATGCACCGGCAGGCCCAGGAACGCGTCGAGCGGCGCATGCCCCGGCGGCAGGCCGCCGCTGCGCGGATCGGTCGGCGGCGCGTTGGAGATCACCGCCTCGCCCGTCACCAGCGCCGCACCGAACAGCGTGTCGAGGTTGTTGAACAGCATGCCGGTCTGGGCATGCCGGGCCACGGCCGCGCGGGTGGCGTCGTCCCAGCTGATGTCGGTCAGCGCGTAACACCGCAGATAGGGCTTGTCCTCGGGGTCGTACAGCACCTCGGCGATCAGGCCGTAGCCGCTGCGGGTCAGCTGCAGGAAATCCTCCAGCAACGCGTCGAACGCCGCCCCCGGTGCATCGGCCACCAGGAAATGGGCGTGCGCCTTCAGGATCGCCTGCAGCAGCTGGTTCTGGCGCGCCACCCGCTCGTTGACCAGGCTGCTGTGCGTCTGTGCCTGGCGGCGTGCGACGGCGCTGCACACCTGGCAGGCCAGCACGTCGAGGTAGCCGCCGCTGCCGTCGAACACCAGGTAGTCGTCGAAGCCGCCATCGAGCGCCCGGGCCGCCACCGCCTCGTCGCCCTCCTCCACCCCGATCAGCAACGCCGCGCCGGGCGCGGCCGGCGCCAGATCGAAGGCGCTGCCGTCGGGCAACAGGTGGCGCACCACCACCGCCTCCACCGGGCCCTCCGCCAGCACCTCGCGTGCGGCCGCCAGGTCGGCCGCGGTGCGCACCACCGCACCCACCGGCCCCAAGGCATCCGCCAACTGGGCTGCGCGTGCCAGTTCACTCTCTATCAGCAGAACCGTGTACGCCATCGTGTGAGGGGGTTGGCCGAACGTGGACCCTGAAAAGGGAAAATCACCGAAACATTATGAGCGCAGCCGCGACGAAATGTATTTTTATCCGGCTTAATTTATGGCCATCCAGGGCGCGGTGGTGATCGAGGGCCCGCCATCGTCGACCTGCCCGAGCGGGGCGGCTCCGTCCGGCTGCGCGCCGCGGGCCTGCCGCTGTTCACGCTGGTGGATTTCGGCGCCGGCCAGAAGACACGGGCCGCCGTGCGGCAGGCGCAAAAAAAGCCGCACCCGGCGGCTTCCATGCGGCGTCATCGGGCCCACTCAGGTGGAGGCGACCCGGCGGCGGCGGTTGGCCAGCCGTTTCGCCAGCACGCCGCCGGCGGCCAGCGACAGGTTCAGCGCCACCGCGGGCTGGCGGTGCGTCAACTCCGAGAAACGCAGCGGCGACAGGCTCCAGAGCACGCAGGGGCTGCCGGCCTGCACCGTGGCGCTGCGCGGGCGGTGCGAGAAGAAGGCGCCCTCGCCCACCACCGAGCCCGGGCCGACGATCGCCAGCCGCAACCGGCCCTGGGCGTCTTCCACATGCACGCTCAGGCTGCCCCGCTCGACGAAGTACAGCGTGCGGTCGGCGGAACCTTCGGTGAACAGAACCTGACTCTGGGTGAGCGTGCAGACCTGCAGGTAGGGCGCCAGCACCCGCCAGTCGGCCGCGCTCAACAGGTTCACCATCGCGTCGTCGCCCGGCGCGGATTCGATCGCGCCGATCAGGCCCTCCAGCTCGAATTCGGCCGAGCCGGCGGGAAAAACGGCGTGGAGACTTGCATTCATGGTGGCGCACGGTAACGGTCTGCGGGATTACCCACAAGAGCGGATTACCGCAGGTTACAGGTGGCGGATCGCCGGTACTCCTGCCAAAACGGCCGGTCGTGTACTCCCCAACCGTTACTTACCGATACAAAAACGGGAAAAGATGACGCCCAGCAGGTCGTCGGCACCGAACGCGCCGGTGATGGTGTTCAGCGCGTTCTGCGCCAGCCGCAATTCCTCGGCCAGCAGGTCCAGCGCGCCGGCCTGCGCCGCCAGATGGGCGGCCGCCTCCATCAGGTGGCCGTCGACCTGCCGCAGCGCCTGCACATGCCGCTCGCGGGCCAGGTACAGGCCCTCGGGCGCCGACTGCCAGCCGGCGATCCGCAGCAGCCGCCGGCGCAGCGCATCCAGCCCGTCGCCGGTGAGGGCCGAGACGCGCAGAACGTCTTCGGCCGCGGCCGGCGCGGCGCCTTCGGGCACCGGCACCGGCAGCGCATCGCCCGGGGCCCTGGCGTCGGCCTTGTTCCACAGGTGCAGCACCGGCACCTTTTCGGATACTTTCGTCGCCATGGCCGACGCCACGAGCCGGTCTCCCGCTATGTAATCAATAGCATCGGCCCGGGTCAGGTCGTGCAGGAACAGCACCGCGTCGGCCTTGGCGATCTCGTCCCAGGCGCGGGCGATGCCGATCCGCTCCACCGCGTCGTCGCTGTCGCGCAGGCCGGCGGTATCGACCACATGCACCGGCACGCCCTCGATCTGGATCGTCTGCGCCACCTTGTCGCGGGTGGTGCCGGCGATGGGCGTGACGATGGCCAGTTCGGCCCCGGCCAGCGCGTTGAGCAGCGACGATTTGCCCGCGTTGGGCTGCCCGGCGATCACCACCGTGATGCCTTCCCGCAGCAGCGCCCCCTGCCGGGCGCGCTGCAGCACCTGCGCCAGCCTCTGCTGCAGTGACGCTAGCTGACCGTCGGCGTCCGCCTTGCGCAGGAAGTCGATTTCTTCCTCGGGGAAGTCGAGCGTCGCCTCGACCAGCATCCGCAGGTGGACCAGCGCGTCGCGCAGCGCCTCGATCTCGGCCGAGAACGCGCCCGCCAGCGAGCGGCTGGCGCTGCGGGCGGCGGCCTCGGTGCTGGCGTCGATCAGGTCGGCCACCGCCTCGGCCTGGGCCAGGTCGAGCTTGTCGTTGAGGAAGGCCCGCTCGGTGAATTCGCCGGGCCGCGCCAGCCGCAGGCGCGCAAGGCGTGGCCGGCCGGTGGCGGGGTCGGTTTCGGCCGCGGCCTCCAGGCAGCGGGCCAGCAGCAGCTGCAGGACCACCGGGCCACCGTGGGCCTGCAGCTCCAGCACATGCTCGGCGGTGTAGGAGTGCGGCGCCGCGAACCGCAGCGCGATGCCCTGGTCGATCGGCTGGCCGGCCGCGTCGCGAAACGGTACGTAGCAGGCCTCGCGCGCCGGCAGCACCCGGCCGCAGAGCGCCTGGGCCAGCGCGCCCAGGTCGGCACCGCTGCTGATCCGCACGATGCCCACGCCGCCCCGTCCCGGAGCGGTGGCGATGGCGGCGATGGGGTCGTGGCGGTGGTCGTGCATGGGGCGATTCTCGGCGAGGGCATGCAAAAGCCCCACGCTGCGCGAGGCAGGGTGGGGCTGGTGCAGACGCGCAGCAAACAGGGACGGCCCCACCTGCTGCGGACAGGCCGCGGGTCAGAGCGCCTGCATTTCCTTGTTCTGCGAACGGCCGGCCGGCACGGGTGCGGGCGGTGCCGGCGCCACGGCAGGCGCGGTCGCGGATGCGGCCTGGGTGGCCACGTCGGCCGGCACTTCCAGGTACGGCAGTGCGAGTGCGGTGCTGGTCATCCGGCGGATCTCGTTGGTGAGCGCCGGCGTGTCGTTGATCTTGCGGCCGTAGGACGGCACGATCTGCTGCAGGCGCGGCTTCCAGCCGGCGTCGGTCATCTGCTGCGGGAAGGCCTTGGCCATCAGGTTGATCATGATGTGCGGCGCGGTGGAGGCGCCCGGCGAGGCGCCCAGCAGCGCGGCGATGGTGCCGTCCTTGTCCGAGACGATCTCGGTGCCGAACTGCAGCACCGCGCCTTCCTTCGGGTCGCGCTTGATGACCTGCACCCGCTGGCCGGCCACGGCCAGGCGCCAGTCTTCCCGCTTGGCGTTGGGGAAGTACTCCGCCACCGCGCGCTGGCGGTCCTCGTCGGTCAGCACCGCCTGCTGCACCAGGTACTTCACCAGGTCCAGGTTGTGGATGCCGACGCGCAGCATGCCGCCCAGGTTGTCGTGGTTGACCGACGAGAACAGGTCGAACCACGAGCCCTGCTTCAGGAACTTGGTCGATTGCAGCGCGAAGGGACCGAAGAGCACCACGTCCTTGCCGTCGAGCTTGCGGGCGTCGAGGTGCGGCACCGACATCGGCGGCGAGCCCTCGGCGGCCTTGCCGTAGGCCTTGACCGTATGGCGTGCGGTGAGCGCCGGGTTCTCGATGGCGAGCCATTCGCCGCCGACCGGGAAGCCCGCGTAGTCGCGCGACTCGGGAATGCCCGAGGCCTGCAGCATCTTCAGCGCCGCCCCGCCCGCGCCCACGAAGACGAACTTGGCCTTGACCGTCTTTTCCTTGGCACCGTCGGCCAGGTTGGCGACGGTCACGTTCCAGGTCTTGTCGTTGTTCTGGCGCAGTGCGCGCACCTCGTGCTGCAGGGTGAGCTTGAAGTTGGGCGACTGCTGCAGGCTGCGCACCAGCTGGTTGGTGACACTGCCGAAGTCGACGTCGGTGCCCAGCGGCATGTAGGTGGCGGCCACCTTTTGCCCGGGGTCGCGCCCCTCGATCAAGAGCGGCGCCCACTGGGCGATCCGGGCCTGGTCCTCGGTGTACTCCATGCCGTAGAAAAGCGGGTTCTTCGTCAGCGCGGCATGGCGCTTCTTGAGGTACGCGATGTTGGCGTCGCCCCAGACGAAACTCATGTGCGGCGTGGCGTTCACGAAGGTCGCGGGCTTCTGCATGTGGCCGCGGCCGATCTGGTGGGCCCAGAACTGGCGCGAGATCTCGAACTGCTCGGCGATCGCCACGGCGCGTTTGGTCTCGATCGAGCCGTCGGGCAGCTCGGGCGTGTAGTTGAGCTCGGCGAAGCCCGAGTGGCCGGTGCCGGCGTTGTTCCAGCCGTTGGAGCTCTCCAGCGCGACGCCGTCGAGGCGCTCGAAGACCTCGATCTTCCAGTCGGGCTGCAACTCCTGCAGGTAGGTGGCGAGCGTGGCGCTCATCACGCCGGCCCCCACCAGCACCACGTCGACGGGCTGGTCGTTTTCGGCGGCGGGCACCGAGCGGGGGAAGAGCGGCCAGTACAGGAACAGTACCGCCGCGACGACCAGCGCCATGACGGCGCCAGTCGAAACCTTGATCGACTTTTTCATATGTTGGAGTTGGAAAGCTGCGGAGAAAGGTTGCGGCGAGAACGCGCAACGTCGGGATACCTAGCAGACGCTGAGGCCTTTGGGTAGCGGGATTGTCCCACCACCGCATCCGCTCCCTCAGGGAAAACCCCCACGCGTGTGCCGGTGCTCCGCCGGCCGAACCGGTGCCTGTCGCCGTCCTTGGCCGTACGGCCATGAAAAAAGGCCGCCCGACCTGTCGGTCGTGGCGGCCTCTCGGGCGCGGTGCCGGGGCTTCTTTTTTTACTTGAACTTCGGCAGGTTGAACTGCGGCGGCACGCCCATGCGGGTGTTGATGATCCACTGCTGCGCGATCGACAGGATGTTGTTCGTCAGCCAGTAGAGCACCAGGCCGGCCGGGAAGAAGAAGAACATCACGCTGAAGGCCAGCGGCATGATCCACATCAGCTTGGCCTGCATCGGATCGGGGGGCGTCGGGTTCAGCGCGGTCTGCAACAGGCTGGTGGCGGTCATCAGCAGCGGCATGATGAAGAACGGATCGGGTGCCGACAGGTCGTGGATCCAGAGGATCCACGGCGCGCCGCGCATCTCGACGCTGGACAGCAGCACCCAGTAGAGCGAGATGAATACCGGGATCTGGATCACGATCGGGAAGCAGCCGCCCATCGGGTTGACCTTCTCGGTGCGGTAGATGGCCATCATCTCCTTCTGCATCTCGGCCGGCTTGTCCTTCAGCCGTTCGCGCATCGCCATGATCTTCGGGTTGATCGCCTTCATCTTGGCCATGCTGGCGTAGGCCTTGGCATTGAGCCAGTAGAAGGCCGCCTTCAGCAGGAACACCAGGGCCACGATCGACCAACCCCAGTTGTGCAGCACGCTGTGCAGCTTGTCGAGCAGCCAGTAGAGCGGCTTGGCCAGGATGGTCAGCCAGCCGTAGTCCTTCACCAGCTCCAGGCCGGGGGCCAGGGCTTCGAGCTTCTTTTCTTCCTGCGGGCCGGCGTAGAAGGTGGCGTCCACCGTCTTGCGGGCGCCCGGGGCCAGCTCGCCCAGCGGCGTGATCATGCCGACCGCGTAGAGGTTGTTGTCCACCTTGCGCATGAACAGATCCCGCTGGATGCCGTCGGGCAGCATCCAGGCGGTGGCGAAGTAGTGCTGCACCATCGCGACGTAGCCGTTGGTGGCCTGCTTCTCGATGTCGACCTTGTTCTCTTCGATCTTCTTGAACTCGACCTTCTGGTACTTCTTGGCTTCGGTGTAGATCGCCGGGCCGGTGAAGGTGGAGTAGAACGACGATTCGCCCGGCGGCTTGTTGCCGTCGCGCACCAGCTGCAGGTAGAGCTGCGGCGACACCGGGGCGGCGGTGTTGTTCACCACTTCCTGCTTCACGTCGATCGCGTAGCTGCCGCGCTTCAGCGTGTAGGTCTTGACCAGCTTGACGCCGTCGGCCTCGGGCGATTCGAAGCGCACTTCCAGCGTGTCCTGGCCGTCGGCCAGGGTGCGCGGGCCGGGGACCAGGGTCATCGGCGACTTGTGGGTCGGGAAGCTGGCGCCGCCGATCAGGCCGGTCTGGGCCACGTAGACGCGGTTCTTGCTCTCGTCGAGCAGCAGGAAGTTGTCGTCCTTGTGCTCGAAATCGCCGTGCAGCAGCAGCTCGCCCTGCACCAGCGTGCCGCCGGCGCTGTCGAACACCAGGCGGAACACGTCGGTGCGCACCTCGGTCCGCTCGTGCGGTACGGTGGTGGCCGCCGGCGGCAACGCGGTGCCGCCGGCCGTGACCGCGCCGCCGCTGGTGGTGGGCGTGGACGCTACCGTCGGCACGCTGGAGGCGCCTTCCTGGCGGCCGGCGTCGGGCGACGGTGCGGTGGCGACCGGCGTGGTCGTGGGGAAGAAGGTGGGCTGGTGTCCGTTATGGATCTGCCACTTGTCCCACAGCAGCACCATGGAAAAGCCAAATATCACCCAGAGGACGGTGCGACGGATGTCGTTCATGAAGACTTCTTCTCGGAAGGAGGAACGGAGGGGGAAACGCATGTGTCGCCACGGGCCGCGGCCCAGGCGAAGAATTTCGGCGGCGTGGCGGGCACCGGATCGCAGCCGCCCTGGCACCAGGGTTGGCAGCAGGCGATGCGCCGCAGGGTCAGGTAGGTGCCGGCCGCCGCGCCGTGGCGCTCCAGCGCCTCCAGCGAATAGACCGAACAGGTGGGCTCGAAACGGCAGTCGCCGCCGATCCAGGGGCTCAGCAGCAGCCGGTAGCCGCGCACCGCGGCCATCAACACACGGCGCATCATGCCGCAGCGCGCGCCGCGCCCCGGGCCGGTGCCGCGCCCACCGGCGCAACCGCGGCGGCCCCGGCCGCCGCCGGCAGCGTCGCCACCCGGGCGAGCAGCTGCTGCAGCTCGTCCCGCACGGCACGCTTCAACTGGTCGGAGGTGGCGCTGACGAACACCTTGCGGTCGAACGCGGTGCGCAGCCGCACCACGTAGCCGGCCTGCGGCATGCGCAGGCAGCGCTCGCCGGCGACGGTGTAGATCTGCCGCTTGATCGCGTTGCGCGTGACCGCCCGGCGCGCCCAGCGCTTGGGCACGAGCGCACCCAGCCAGACGTCGGGCATCGAGAACAGGGGGATGGGCACGGCCGAAGGAGCTTCGGCCTGCGCGCCGGCCGCCACCGGCAGGGCGGCATCGAGCACCAGACGGTGCAGCGCGAAATGCGGCGTACGCGAGACGATGCCGCCGGCCATGACGGCCTGGAACTGCGGGCGTGTCTTCAGGCGCTGCATGCGCTCATCCCGGCCGAAAAGGCGAACGGACGACCACAGGCGGCAAGGACACGCGGCACACCGGCAACGGACCGGAAAATATCCAACAAGGGCGAGAAGGTGTGAAGAAATCGTAGCGAGCGGCCTGAGCCTGCGCCGAGGAACGGAGCCGTACTTTCGTACGGTGAGTACCGCAGGTGCGGGATCGGGCCGCGCAGTAGATTTATTCGCGCCTTCTTAGGCGGCGAGGCGCTTGCGGCCCTTGGCCCGGCGCGCGTTGATGACGGCACGGCCGCCACGGGTCTTCATGCGGACGAGAAAGCCGTGGGTGCGGGCGCGGCGGATCTTGGAGGGTTGGTACGTGCGCTTCATGACGATCTATCCTTGGAAAGCAATTTCAGTGGAGGGCCCCTGAACGCTTTTCAGGGAAACCCATGATTATCATCAAACTCGGGGCCTGTGGCAATGCATGGCCCCAGACAGGCCACGGCCACAGGCCCCGGGCGGCCCGCCGCGCCTTGTGGACAAGGCGTTGATAATTTAGAATCCGGCGGTTTGACCCCCGTGTCTATCCACACGGCACCGCCTGCCCCATATGACCCAGGGACCCCCCTCTGGCGCCCTCCCCGGCGCCGACGACGAAGCAGGCCAGAGCCTCTGGCAGGCCTGCGTCGAACAACTGGCCCAGGAGCTGCCCGAGCAGCAGTTCAACACCTGGATCAAGCCCCTGGTGGCACAGGTCACCGAGGATTTCTCCCGGGTCACCCTGTTCGTCGCCAACCGCTTCAAGCTCGACTGGATCCGCGCCCAGTACACGGTGCGCATCGCCCAGGTGCTGGAGCGCATCTACGGCCAGCCGGTGGCGCTCGAACTGGCGCTGGCCCAGCGGGAAGCCGCGGTGCGCACCCACCTCGCGCCCGCCACGCCTTCGGCCCAGGCCGCCGCGGAGCCGCTGGCCACCGCCGCGGAAGACGCCGCACCCGCCTTCAAGAACCGGCTCAATTCCGGCCTGACCTTCGACACCCTGGTCGAGGGCACCGCCAACCGCATGGCGCGCGCCGCGGCGATGCACGTGGCCGGCATGCCGGGCCACCTGTACAACCCGCTCTTCATCTACGGCGGCGTCGGCCTGGGCAAGACCCACCTGGTGCACGCCGTCGGCAACAAGCTGCTGGCCGATAGGCCCGACGCCAAGGTTCTCTACATCCACGCAGAGCAGTTCGTCTCGGATGTGGTCAAGGCCTACCAGAGGAAGACCTTCGACGAGTTCAAGGAACGTTATCACTCGCTCGACCTGCTGCTGATCGACGACGTGCAGTTCTTCGCCAACAAGGACCGCACGCAGGAAGAGTTCTTCAACGCGTTCGAGGCGCTGCTGGCCAAGAAGAGCCATATCGTGATGACGTCCGACACCTACCCCAAGGGCCTGGCCGACATCCACGAGCGGCTGGTGTCGCGCTTCGACTCGGGCCTGACGGTCGCGATCGAGCCGCCGGAGCTGGAGATGCGCGTCGCCATCCTGATCAACAAGGCCCGCTCCGAAGCGGTCGAGATGCCCGAAGAGGTGGCCTTCTTCGTCGCGAAGAACGTGCGCTCCAACGTCCGCGAACTCGAAGGCGCGCTGCGCAAGATCCTGGCCTATTCGCGCTTCAACCAGAAGGACATTTCGATCCAGCTGGCGCGCGAGGCGCTGCGCGACCTGCTCTCGATCCAGAACCGGCAGATCGGTGTGGAGAACATCCAGAAGACGGTGGCCGACTACTACAAGATCAAGGTCGCCGACATGTACAGCAAGAAGCGCCCGGCCAGCATCGCGCGGCCGCGCCAGATCGCGATGTACCTGGCCAAGGAACTCACGCAGAAGAGCCTGCCCGAGATCGGCGAGCTGTTCGGCGGCCGCGACCACACCACCGTGCTGCACGCGGTGCGCAAGATCGCCGCCGAGCGCCAGCAATTGACCGAGCTGAACCAGCAGCTGCACGTGCTCGAGCAAACATTAAAGGGATAACCCCCAGGCTGCGCGCTTCGCGTCTTCGCCCACCCCCTTGCAGGGGGCGACACCGGTGGACCGGCGGAGCCGGATCCACGGTGTCCCTGGTGACGCTCAACACGCGGCGGAAGTGCCATGAAAACCGGCGAAAATGACGGGCTGGCCGCGGCGAGGGGCCGGCAGCACACACCACAGAAATCGCTTTGGAGAAGAGGTTGAAATGATCGTCCTGAAGGCCCACCAAGAAACGCTGCTCGCGGCACTGCAGTCGGTAGCGGGCATCGTGGAGCGGCGGCATACGTTGCCCATCCTGGCCAATGTGCTGATCCGCAAGACCGGCCCCCAGGTGCAGCTGACCACCAGCGACCTGGAGATCCAGATACGCACCCATGCCGAGCTGGGGGGCGACGAGGGCAGCTTCACCACCACCATCGGCGCGCGCAAGCTGATCGACATCCTGCGCACCCTGCCGTCGGACCAGACGGTGTCGCTGGAATCGACCGGCGGCAAGCTGATCCTGAAGGGCGGCAAGAGCCGCTTCACCCTGCAGTCGCTGCCGGCCGAGGACTTTCCGCTGGTGCAGGAGGCCGCCAACTTCGGCCCCGCCTTCAGCGTGCCGCAGAAGACCCTGAAGCGCCTGCTCTCCCAGGTCAGCTTCGCGATGGCGGTGCACGACATCCGCTACTACCTCAACGGCATCCTGTTCGTGGCCGAGGGCAAGCAGCTGGCCCTGGTCGCGACCGACGGCCACCGCCTGGCCTACGCCGCCGCCACGCTCGACGTCGAGGTGCCCAAGCAAGAGGTCATCCTGCCGCGCAAGACGGTGCTGGAGCTGCAGCGCCTGTTGAGCGACGCGGGCGATGCCGAGAACCCGCCGCGCATCGAGATGCAGTTCGCCAACAACCAAGCCAAGTTCGCCTTCGGCGGCATGGAGTTCGTCACCAAGCTGGTCGAGGGCAAGTTCCCCGACTACAACCGGGTGATCCCGAAGAACCACAAGAACAGCGTCACGCTCGGCCGCGCGCCGTTCCTGGGCAGCCTGCAGCGCACCGCCATCCTGACCAGCGAGAAGTTCAAGGGCGTGCGGCTGAACCTGGAGCCCGGCACGCTGCGGGTGGCCAGCAACAACGCCGAGCAGGAAGAGGCGCAGGACGAGCTCGACATCGATTACGGCGGCGACACGATCGAGATCGGCTTCAACGTCACCTACCTGATCGACGCGCTGGCCAACATGCAGCAGGACATGGTCACGCTGGAGCTGTCGGATTCCAACAGCTCGGCGCTGCTCACCATCCCCGAGAACCCCGACTTCAAGTACGTCGTGATGCCGATGCGCATCTGACCCGGGCTGCACCCAGCGATTGCTATTAATTTAATAGCTAGAAGCCGGCGCACCACGCCGGCTTCAGGCCTATTTGGCCTGTAAACCTTGCCCCGAGGGGGCAAGTGAAGGAAACGACATGACCGACACCTCCAAGCCCCAGACGACGACCCTCGACGCGGTGCCGCACACCGAGCCGGTCTACGAAGCCGAGATCGCCCACGCGATTCCCGTCGAAGTGGCGCCCGACACCAGCTACGGCGAAGGCTCGATCACCATCCTGGAAGGCCTGGAGGCGGTGCGCAAGCGCCCGGGCATGTACATCGGCGATACCTCCGACGGCTCGGGCCTGCACCACCTGGTGTTCGAGGTGGTCGACAACTCGATCGACGAGGCCCTGGCCGGCCACTGCGACGACATCGTCGTCACCATCCACTCCGACAACAGCATCTCGGTCACCGACAACGGCCGCGGCATCCCCACCGGCGTCAAGATGGACGACAAGCACGAGCCCAAGCGCAGTGCCGCCGAGATCGCCTTGACCGAGCTGCACGCCGGCGGCAAGTTCAACCAGAACAGCTACAAGGTCTCGGGCGGCCTGCACGGCGTGGGCGTGAGCTGCGTCAACGCGCTCAGCAAGATGCTGCGCCTGACGGTGCGCCGCGACGGCAAGGTGCATGTGCTGGAGTTCAGCAAGGGCTTCGTGCAGAACCGCATCGTCGAGCAGGCGGGCGGTGTCGAGGTCTCGCCGATGCGCATCATGGGCGACACCGAGAAGCGCGGCACCGAAGTGCACTTTTTGCCCGACAACGAGATCTTCAAGGAAAACGCCGATTTCCATTACGAAATCCTGGCCAAGCGCCTGCGCGAGCTGAGCTTTTTGAACAACGGCGTGCGCATCCGGCTGAAGGACGAGCGCACCGGCAAGGAAGACGATTTCTCCGGCGCCGGCGGCGTGCAGGGTTTCGTCGAGTTCATCAACAAGGGCAAGACCATCCTGCACCCCACGCCCTTCTACGCCGCGGGCGAGAAGCCGGCCGAGACGTACGGCGGCATCCCCGGCACGCACATCGGCGTGGAAGTGTCGATGCAGTGGAACAGCGGCTACACCGAGCAGGTGCTCTGCTTCACCAACAACATCCCGCAGCGCGACGGCGGCACCCACCTGACCGGCCTGCGCGCCGCGATGACCCGGATCATCAACAAGTACATCGAAGAGAACGAGCTGGCCAAGAAGGCCAAGGTCGAGGTCACCGGCGACGACATGCGCGAGGGGCTGTGCTGCGTGCTGAGCGTGAAGGTGCCCGAGCCCAAGTTCAGCAGCCAGACCAAGGACAAGCTGGTGTCGAGCGAAGTGCGCGCGCCGGTCGAAGACATCGTCGGCCGCCTGCTCACCGACTACCTGCAGGAGCGGCCCAACGACGCCAAGATCATCTGCGGCAAGATCGTCGAGGCCGCCCGTGCCCGCGAGGCCGCCCGCAAGGCCCGCGAGATGACCCGCCGCAAGGGCGTGCTCGACGGCATGGGCCTGCCCGGCAAGCTGGCCGACTGCCAGGAGAAAGACCCGGCGCTCTGCGAGATCTACATCGTCGAGGGCGACTCCGCCGGCGGCTCCGCCAAGCAGGGCCGCGACCGGAAGTTCCAGGCCATCCTGCCGCTGCGCGGCAAGATCCTGAACGTCGAGAAAGCCCGCTACGAGAAGCTGCTGACCAGCAACGAAATCCTGACGCTGATCACCGCCCTGGGCACCGGCATCGGCAAGGCGACCGGCGTGGGCGGCACCACCGGCGTGGACGACTTCAACGTCGCCAAGCTGCGCTACCACCGCATCATCATCATGACCGACGCCGACGTCGACGGCGCCCACATCCGCACCCTGCTGCTGACCTTCTTCTACCGCCAGATGCCCGAGCTGGTCGAGCGCGGCCACATCTACATCGCGCAGCCGCCGCTCTACAAGGTCAAGTCGGGCAAGGAAGAGCAGTACCTGAAAGATGCCGGCGCGCTCGACGCTTTTCTGCTGCGCATCGCCCTGAAGGACGCCAGCGTCACCACCGGCGGCGACAGCCCCCGCGTGCTGTCCGCCGAAACGCTGGACGACCTGGCCCACAAGCACCAGCTGGCCCAGTCGGTCATCGGCCGCCTGGGCGTCTTCATGGACGCCGCCGCCCTGCGCGCGATCGCCGACGGCGTGAAGCTGGACCTGGACACCGTCGAATCCGCCGAGCAGAGCGCCGTCGCCCTGCAGGCCAAGCTGCGCGAGCTGACCACCAACGGCGCCCCCGCCGAAGTGGCGAGCGAGTTCGACACCCGCACCGACAAGCCGATCCTGCGCATCAGCCGCCGCCACCACGGCAACGTGAAGAGCAGCGTCATCACCCAGGACTTCGTCCACGGCGCGGATTACGAAGCCCTGGCCAAGGCCGCCGAAACCTTCGAGGGCCTGCTGGCCCCCGGTGCCGTCGTCAAGCGCGGCGAAGGCGACAAGGCCCGCGAGGAAAAGGTCACCGACTTCCGCCAGGCCATGCGCTGGCTGATCAGCGAAGCCGAACGCGTCACCGCCCGCCAGCGCTACAAGGGCCTGGGCGAGATGAACCCGGCCCAGCTGTGGGAAACCACGATGGACCCCACCGTGCGCCGCCTGCTGCGGGTGCAGATCGACGACGCGATCGAGGCCGACCGCGTGTTCACCATGCTGATGGGCGACGAGGTGGAGCCGCGCAGGGACTTCATCGAGACGAATGCGTTGCGGGCGGCGAATATCGACGTGTGACGGTATTGCCGGTGTCGGAGTAAGCAAAATTTTTGCCGCTCGAACCATATTCATGTGAGGGCAACGGAGAGCCGACATCCGAGGATGGCGGCTCTCCGTTGCAAGCCGCTGAAGTGGTTCGCTTCGTCTTCAGCTTCCCCGCCGTCGAACGTATTCGCAGAGCCTACGGTAACTGGCGTCGTGCGCAAGTTGCGGTTTACCTTGCTCGATCTCGTTCAAGCACTGACCAAGCTCTTGTGGTGCCCATTGCTGGTCTGCTACCACGGCGTTCAACAGCACGAGTGCGTCAGTAGGGAACTGTTTGCATAAACCAGACTTTTGTAATAGATGCACGACGTAGTGTGGATGTTCAACAGGTCGCAGCCAGTCCTGAACCGCAGCCACGGCAACCGGAAATTCGCTCCTAGCTGCAATGGCCAGTCGGGTTAAGGATTCAGCGATTCGCGGGGTGGCTAGATCGCGGGACTTGGGCCAGACCTGTTGCCAGAACGGTAGTACACGGTTTCTCCAGTAGTCCTCGCGCTGCTCGGCAGCGCCTTCTAGCGCCTGAGAAATCGATTGCGCAGATTCTTCCAGTCCCTCTTGCGGTAGCGCGCCGATCGCCAATCGGAAGTCCTCTGCGGAGTATCCATCTATCGGTCCCAACGCCGCGTAAGTCAGAATGGTCGCGAGCTGCTGGCCGCGCTCGCCGAGTTCAGCGTAGTGGCTCGCACACGCCAGAAACTGCGGTTTAAAGGCCGTCAGCAAGGGCTGATATAGGCGGGGTGACCATAGGAAGCCCTCCCACACGGCTTTGGCTTCCGACGGATTGTTCCAGCTAAACAGTGGCAATAGGTACTGCTCAGTCCAAGGGCGATCTACGCGGAACAGAGCTATCAGGTGTGATCCCAGCAGCACCCGACCGTGACGGAATCGATTCACCCGCACATCACAGACTCGCGTTAGCAAGGGCTCAATTTCGACCGGAAGCAAATCGTTGTCATTCGGCTTCCGTTTGAGCCAAAAGTTGATCAGTGCCTGCGTGATGTGCCCGATCGGATGATTGATGGCTTCAGTAACGGGCTGGTCCATCGGTTCACCATTTCGCGTCATCCCCGTGCCTGGTTCGAGCGGCAGAGTCAGGACACGGCGGCACAGATCCAGCAGGATGTCTTCGTGGCGTTTAATCGATTTGGAAGCGGCCTCGATCCACCACGTTACGCCGTGGACGAGCTCTTGGATGGTGGTGTCCGCCATCGTCTGCACTAGCGGCGCAGCATATCGCCAAGACCGCTTCACAATGCGCTCCTCGCTCCAAGCCTGTAGGGCATCGCGCCACCGTCCGAGCGGCCATACTTCGTCCCGCGCCAGATCGCACAGCGCGTACAGACTGTTCAGCAAGTGCTTTCTGCAGACGACGCGCCATGTGTCTTCGTAGAACGGTCGCCCCTCTGGCTGCGGCTGCACCAGCCATTCCACGAGCTCGCGCCGCCTGCGGGGGGCGATGGCAATGTCCCGTCGGTCTTCGTAGTCCGGATCGCCCGTGCCGCTCATCCAGTGCGAAAACTCGTCGCGTTCGTTGGGTGCCAACTTCCATTGCGGGTATGCATTGGACAGGTCCCTCATGCGTTCATTGGCAGCGGCACCCAGAGCGAGGCCAGACGAGTTCAGTTTTGCCAGATGCAGCCAAACCGAACGGGCCACCAAGTCATGCCACCGATCTGGTTCGAGGTCGTCCTGGTACATGGTTCTCGGTGGGCCTGCCAAGATTGCAGCCTCCAGACGCTCCTGATCGGAACCTGACAATTTCCAGCCCTGCAGAGCAAGCAGTCGGAGTACCTCCCGCCCTGTATCGGTGGACCACAGCCACCACGCCTCATCTGCGAGGAGCCAGCCGACCCACTGCTCGGGCTGGATGGTGGCGTTCTGACTGGCCGCAAATAAGGCCAGTCGCTTGAAGGTTGGATATGGCAGCTCGAACCAACCCAGGGCGATCCGCGTTGCGCGTGCACCGTCAGTGGCCAGAATCGCCAGCCAAGCATCACGCAACAACTCGATCAGGCTCACCCAGTCCCGAAAGCCCCGGTTCTGCCAATGTGGTGAGATAGACGGCAGATCCCAGTGCGATCGGTCGCTGCGATCGTCTGCCTCACCCAGTTCGCGCAACAGGTCCAGTGCATCTCGCAACAGTTGCTGGAAGTCATCGAGCAGCATTGGTTGAGCCGATGCCCAGCGGTCGCCAGCAAGGTCCCGCAGGGCGGCGTGCACGTGGTCGGTGGCCAGCGCCAACTCCCAATCCACCAACTGCCGCAAGCGCGTCGGTTCGTCGGCTACTGCTTCTTCCTCGCCCCATCGAAACGGCTCTTTCAACACGACCTGGGGCGCGAGTAGCTCACGCAATTCCAGGCGAAGCGTAGTGGTCAGCCCTTCCCGACTCAGCCGTCCCTTCCAGCGATACAGGTCGTGATCGCGCCAGGGCGACTTCACTCGCCCACTGAGCAGCAGCCGCCACAGGGTTCGCATTGAGGGGCGGGGAATCGCCCCAGGGGCCTGCAAACGAATGTCATCTAGTTCCGAAGTCTTGCCCTCACGTTCCAGAGAAGCAAACCGATCTAGTTCATATTCAATCAGCCATTCGAAGCGGTCATGCAATCTACCGCCGCGCTGAGCAATCCAGATGACCAGCCTCGGGTCATCCAAATGACGCATCAACCAGCGGGCCAGATGGAACATCACATCGTCCCACACGCTGCTGGCAATGCCTCCGGCCAAAAGTTTCATCAACGGCGCGCGCTCATAGGGCGCAGGCCGACAGATCAGACTGAATCGCAGTTTGGTGTCCACTTCGGCTTGAGGGGGCACACCAAAGCGGGCCAAATCACCGTGTCCGAAGCGCTCGCCCGCGAAGGCCTCCAGCAGCCAGTCCAGTGATGGAACGGGGTTGAAGTCGGCAAAGCGTTTGGCCGGCAGGCCGGATTTATCAGACAAGGCCCACAGCATTCGACCCACGAAGTCGTCTTGCTGAGTGCTGCCTTGTGGACGGGCCAGTGCGTGCTTGACGACTATGGCCTCTTTGCCTTGTACACCGTCGCGGTAGATTTCTGCCCAGACATGCAGGGTCTTATGCAGTGCCGAATGATCATGGCTGCCGGCAGGCAAGTTGTACAGAATAGGCGTGACACCCTTGGCTTCCCACTCGACGGTCTTGCGATGCTCCTGTCCCGGTTTGCTATCGCCGAATGCCCAAGCCTGGGGCGTCGCTTCGCCCAGCATCCGGTCAGCAGCCAGTGCGTCCATCATGTAGCGTAGGACCGGGTCATTGATGCTGTAGCCCACGAAGCAGACCACGTAGTTGCGGAACAACTCGCTCACGAAACGGGCGGCCCAGCGCTCCGTCAGATAGGCCAAGCCGAAGTCGCCGCTGGTGACCACCAGTCGGTTCAGGACGGTGTCGTCCGATTTCTTGTCCAGCAGGCCGTGCAAATAGACCAACCCGTTCCAGCGACTGTTTTTTGGAATCGGCAGCACCGGCGCGGCATAGGACTGGAATTCTTGGTCGGTGCGCATTGCCGCCGTGTGGAACACCCGGTCAAAGTTGGTAGTGACCAACCGCAGCAGCCCATCCCTGTTGCGCGCCAGCCGCAGCAACGCTGCCTGCGTATCAACGGCTCCCTTGCGGCGTAGTTTCGGCTTTAACGCCTTCTCCAGCGCACGTCGGACGGCCAGACGCTGCCCCGGCAGGCGTCGCTCGAGCAGGTTAAGCGTAGCGTCGAACTGGCCACGCTCGAACGCCTCGCGCTCGATTTCGTCGAACGTCGTTCCGTTCAGCCGGTATATTTCCTCCACCAGCCCCTTAAAGTCAGGCAGACCCGCAGGATAGGCAATGCCCGCGCCACAGAAGAAGACCACTCGACCGTCCTCGTGGGCCTGCAAAAGTGCGTCGGGTATGTCAGGACCATCAGTAACGAATTGCATTCAGTGCCCTCCGGCAAACACCCGCTCAAGCTCAGCGGTCAGCAGCGAGGCATTGGCCTGGCGGATGGCAGTGTGCTTGACCTTGAGGGGTGCCTGTCTTTTCAGGATTTCAACCACCCGCGACTGGTCGTCGAGACTCAGCATCGGCAGCTCGATATTAAGGAGCTGCTCTGGCCTTGTGCGTTCGCGCCGAACACCGAGCCCTGGGGGAAAGATTTGTCTTTGGCTGCGCCCCTCGTTTGGTGAGCGTTAATCGAATCGATGAATCCGGTCTTGCCGGCGCACTTCTACAATGAACCACAGCTTCATGTCGATGTAAAGAAGCCGCTCTTTTTGAGCGATCGACAATCGATTAGCAGGTAGATAAAACACGATTTTTTGAAGTCGAGCGCGACTGTGCCAGAGCTCCCAACCCCATCCAATTCATTGCTTCGTGGCGGGGTCACCCGACGCTGCGAAACCTCACTGAGTACAGTGCTGTTTAGCGGTACAACGAAACTTTACTATCCGTAGATTTACCGGAACAACAGCGGTCTCTTGGGCACCCACTCGCCCATCACGGACCTGGATGCCTAAGCCGCGATTTAGCGTCTTACGCGTGCTAATTTTTTTCCCTTATGGCTACCGGTCGGTCGTCAGTTATCGATGTGTAAGGGAGCGGTTTCGCGCGATATGAGTTCTTCAACATACGGCGCAGCAGGCCGGCGTCCGTTCCCGGACCTGCCTACCCGCTGGGCTGCGGTAAGGCGATTTCTCACATGAACCTGCGCCAGATCGAAGTCTTCCGCGCCGTCATGACCACGGGCTCGGTGAGCGACGCGGCGCGGCTGCTCCACGTTTCGGTCCCGGCGGTCAGCCAGGTGCTGTCGCACACCGAGAGCCGGCTGGGCTTTCCCTTGTTCGAACGGGTGAAGGGCCGGCTGCACGCGACCTCCGAAGCGCGCCAGCTGTTCCGCGAGGTCGAGACGGTCTACCGCGGCGTGGAGCGGGTCGGCGACCTGGTGCGCGAACTGTCGGACCGCCGCCAGGGATCGCTGAGCGTCATCTGCAGCCCCAGCATCGGCCAGATGGTGGTGCCGGAGGCCATCGCCCATTTCCGCAGCGGCCATCCGGACGTGCGGGTCCATTTCCACAGCCTGAACTACCGGCCCCTCAAGGAACGGCTGCTGGCCCGGCAGACCGACCTGGGCGTGTCGATCCTGCCGGTGGACCATCCCAACCTGCACACCACGCCCATCGCCCGCAGCCGCCTCGTCTGCATCTGCCCGCGGCAGCATCCGCTGGCCGCGCGCGCGTCGGTGGCGCTGGCCGACCTGGCGCCCTATGCGATGGTGGGCTATGCCTCGGACACGCCGCTGGGCCGCGTGATCGAGCGCATGTGCATCGAGCAGGACGAAGTGCTCCAGCGCACCGTCGAGGTCGGCACGCCCCACAACGCCTGCGCGCTGGTCCATGCGGGCAGCGGCATCGCGCTGGTCGACGAGTTCTCGCTGCAGGGGTGGCCCGCGCCGCGCTTCGCGGTGGTGCCGGTCGTCGGCGCGCCCGACATCGTGGCCGACCTGGTCCATCTGCGCACGGAGCCCCTGTCGCCCATCGCGCAAGCCTTCGTGCGGGCCTTGCGCAGCGTCCTGCTGCAGCGCGGCCTGGCCTTGCCCGCCGCCGGCCTGGCCTGACCCGCAGCCGGTGCCGGCCCGCGCGGGGCCTCCGCCGCGCGCACGCAGACGTGCGGCCCGCGCCCGAAACCGGGCATTCCGCCTCAGCGGGCCGCGTGGCGCCCCATGTCGGGGAACGGGATTAACGCCGGCTTAAGGCCCGCGCACGAATGGCGAGTCGACACCGCCGGGCGCGATTCCCACAATCGAAACACCGCACCAGGGCGCGTTGTCCGGTTCGCGCAGCCGCCTGCGGTGCGGTCCCGCCGATCGGCCGGTGCGAGCACGCGTCCGTCCGCCCCATCGTTTTTCCCGAGAGGTCCGTCCCCCATGAACAGCAGCCCCCGCACCCTCGGCATCGCCGTCGCCCAGATGGGGCCGGTGCACCTGCACGACACGCGCGAGTCGGTCGTCGTGCGCCTGGTCGCGATGATGCGCGAGGCCAAGAGCCGCGGCGCGGAGCTCGTCGTGTTCCCCGAGCTCGCGCTGACCACCTTCTTCCCCCGCTACTGGATGGAGGAGGCCGAAGCCGAAGAGCGCTTCTTCGAGCGCAGCATGCCCAACGCCCGGGTCCAGCCGCTGTTCGACGAGGCGCGCCGCCTGGGCATCGGCTTCTACCTGGGCTATGCCGAGCTGACGCCCGAGGGCCGCCGCTTCAACACCGCCATCCTGGTGGACCGCGAAGGCCGCATCGCCGGCAAGTACCGCAAGATCCACCTTCCGGGCCACAGCGAGCACAAACCCGAGGCGCCCTTCCAGCACCTGGAGAAGAAGTTCTTCGAGGTCGGCGACCTGGGCTTCCGCGTGTTCGACACCCTGGGCGCGCGCTTCGGCATGTGCCTGTGCAACGACCGGCGCTGGCCCGAGACCTACCGCGTGATGGCGCTGCAGAGCGCGGAAATCGTGGTGCTGGGCTACAACACGCCGTCGGTGAACATCCACTGGAACGAGCCGGTCCACCTGCGCACCTCCACCCACCTGATCTCGCTGCAGGCCAACGCCTACCAGAACGGCATCTGGGTGGCGGCGGCCGCCAAGTGCGGCGCGGAGGACGGTTTCCACATGATCGGCAGCTCGGTCATCGTGGCGCCCACGGGCGAGATCGTGGCGCGCACCCTGACCGAGGAAGACGAGGTCGTCGTCGTCAAGGCCAACCTGCGGCTCGGCGAGTTCTTCCGCCAGCACGTCTTCAATTTCGCGAAGCACCGCAGCCCGGAGCACTACCGCCTGATCGTCGAGCGCACGGGCGCGGGCGAGCCGCTGCCCTGACCGTCCGGCACCGCGCGCACCGGACCTGCCACGGCCGCCACGCCTTCCCCGACCTTTCTCCGATCCCCACCATCCTCCTGGAGCTTCCGACATGCGCGATGCCACCTTCCTGTCCCGTTTTCTTCCGATCGCCACCGGCGTACTGATGATGGCCACGGCACCCGCCGCCCTGGCCGAATGGCCCGAGCGCGCCGTCACCTTCGTCGTGCCCTCGGCCGCCGGCGGCTCGCCCGACGTGCTGTCGCGCGTGATCACCAACGACGTGGCCAAGGTGCTGAACACCTCGCTGGTGATCGACAACAAGCCGGGCGCCGCCGGCAACATCGGCATCATGAACATCCTGGGCAAGCCCGCGGACGGCTACACCATCGGCTACGGCAACGTGAACACCCTGGCGGTGAACCGCGCGCTGTTCAGGAAGCTGCCCTACGACGTGGACCGCGACCTGGTCCCGGTGGTCCACGCGTTCAACCTGTACAACGTGATGATCGTGCGCGCCGACTCGCCCTACACCACCGCGGCCGCGGTGATCGATGCCGCCCGCAAGGCACCGGGCAAGCTGTCGTTCGGCGCGCCGGGCGTGGGCACGACCGGCCACATGAGCGGCGAGCTGTTCCGCAGCATGGCCAAGATCGACGTGCTCTACGTGCCCTACAACGGCGGCCCGGCCGCGCTGCAGGACCTGCTGGGCGGCCGCATCGACTACCTGTTCGCCAACTCGTCCGAGGTGGTGCCGCTGGCCAGCTCCGGCAAGGTGCGTGCGCTGGGCGTCACCAGCCTGCAGCGCCTGCCCCTGCTGCCCGACGTGCCGACGCTCGACGAGGCCGGCCTGAAGGGCTACGAAACGGTCGCATGGGGCGGCGTCGTCGCGCCGCGCAACACGCCCAAGCCCATCGTCGACAAGCTCAATGCGGCATTCCGCACCAGCCTGCAATCGCCGCAGGTGCGCGACGGCCTGGCCAAGCTGGGCGCGGTCCCGGCCGGCGGCACGCCGGAGCAGTTCAAGCAGATGATCGACCAGGAGACCGCGCGCTGGGAAAAGGTCATCGAGACCGCCAAGATCGAGAAGCTCGACTGAAGGGACGCCCGATGACCGATCGCCTGATCCTCTCCGGTGGCTTCGTCGTGGACGGCAGCGGCGCGGCGCCGGTGCGCGCCGACCTGCTGATCGAAGGCGGCCGCATCGCCGCCATCGGCCCGGGCGGTGCCATGCCGGCGGGCGTGCCGGTGCAGGACGTGGCGGGCCGCATGGTCGCGCCCGGCTTCATCGATTCGCACACCCACGACGACGGCTACCTGCTGGCGCATCCCGACATGGTGCCCAAGGTGTCGCAGGGCATCACCACCGTCGTCACCGGCAACTGCGGCATCAGCCTGGCGCCGCTGGTGCGCACGGACGTGCCCCAGCCGCTGGACCTGCTCGGCCCCGCCGCGCTGTTCCGCTTCGGCAGCTTCGGGGCCTGGATGGACGCGCTCCGGCAGGCGCCCGCCGCGGTCAACGTGGTGCCCTTGGTCGGCCACACGACCCTGCGGGTGGCCGTCATGGACGACACCGCCCGCGTCGCGACCGCGGCGGAGATGGCGCGGATGCAGGCGCTGCTGACCGAGGCGCTGGAGGCCGGCGCCTTCGGCATGTCCACCGGCACCTTCTACCCGCCGGCGGCCCATGCGTCGACCGAGGAGATCATCGCGGTCGGCACGCCGATGCGCACGCTCGGCGGCCTGTACGCGACCCACCTGCGCGACGAGACCGACCACATCGTGCCCGCGATGGAAGAGGCGCTGCAGATCGGCCGTGCGCTCGACTGCCTGGTGGTCTTCTCGCACCACAAGCTCGCAGGCAGCCGCAACCACGGCCGTTCGCGGGAAACCCTGGCGCTGCTCGACGACGCGGCCCGCCTGCAGCCCGTCTGCCTCGACTGCCATCCCTACCCCGCGACCTCGACGATGCTGCGGCTCGACCGCGTGCGGATCGCGCGCCGCACGATGATCACCTGGTCCGACGGCCACCCCGCCGCCCAGGGCCGCGACTTCGCCGACGTGCAGGCCGAGTGGGGGCTGGACGACCAGCGCACGCTCGCGCGCCTGGCCCCGGCGGGCGCCATCTACTTCCTCATGGACGAGGCCGATGTCGAGCGGATCATGTGCCACCCGCTGGCCATGGTCGGCTCCGACGGCCTGCCCTTCGACCCGCACCCGCACCCGCGCCAGTGGGGCACCTTCACGCGGGTGCTGCGCACGCTGGTGCGCGAGCAGGGCGTGCTGCCGATCGAGGCCGCGGTCCACAAGATGACGGGGCTGGCCGCACGCCACTACGGCCTGCACGACCGCGGCCTGCTGCGCCCGGGCTACCGGGCCGACGTGGTCGTGTTCGACGCGGTCCGCGTGACCGACACCGCCACCTTCGAGCGTCCGGTGCAGGCCAGCGGGGGCATCGACGGCGTCTGGGTGAACGGCCAGCGCGTGTGGGACGGGCGCGGCCCGACCGGCGCGCGGCCCGGCGAAGTGCTGTCGCGCGGCGCGGCGCCTGCCTGAGGCGGCAGGCGCCGGCCTGCTGGGCATTCCGGCACCGCGCGGGCGCTTGGGTCCTCAACACCGCAGCCGGAATTGCTGGTCCCGCGCTTCCTTTCGGCGTACGCTGATCCAGTCCTGCATCTGCGCGCTTTGTGGCTGGCGGGCCTGGGCATCGTAGCCGGCGATGGTCCGGTCCAGCGCGGCGCAGACGGCGCGGGGGTCGGGGGCGTAGGGCTGCGGTGACCGGGCAGGCAGCGTGGTGCCGGTGGCCTGCGCGCCTGCGTAAACCGACGGTGATGCCGGCGGCGGAACGGGCTCCGCATCGGCTACGTTGAGGTCGCTGCGGACTTCCACGCGGGATGCGCGTTCTCCCGCGCCGCAATGGCCGTCGGAGTACGCCGTGCGGCCGCGTGTGTCCACGCACTTGCTGACGGTCTGGACGGTGGCGGGGCGGCTGGTACCCGGCGCGCCGGAACCGCTGCCCGATCGGTCCGGCGCCGCAGGCAGATCGGCGGTACTGCGTGGGCGGCCACCGGGTGGTTCTTGGCGCTGGGCGGGCGCGGCAGAAGCAGAAACAGCAGCTTTCGCCCGGCGCCGGCTGTCGTCCTGCACCGCGCGGTAGGCCAGGTAGCTATCGGCAGCGCGGTACAGCCCCGCCAAAATAGCGCAGCAGACCAGCACCACGACCCACGTCGGCGGACCCCGGCGGCGCGGCGGGCGGAAATCGACATCCGCCGGCCTGCGTTCGCGCATGTAATCGCGGTCTGCCATTCCCATCGCCTTACCTCCTGGCGGGCAGTGTAGGGCGACCGGTGTCCGCAGAGGACTCTCTGCCCGAACGCTGCACGCCACCGCCCCCCTCGCTACCATCCCCCCATGCCCCGCACCGCCGTCATCGACTTCGAAACCACCGGCCTCTCCCCCCTGATGGGCGACCGGGCCACCGAGGTCGCCATCGTGCTGCTGGAGGGCGACCAAGTGGTCGACCGGTTCCAGAGCCTGATGAACGCGGGGGTGCGCATCTCGGCCTTCATCGAATCGTTCACCGGCATCAGCAACGCGATGGTGGCCGCTGCGCCACCGGCGGCGCAGGTGATGGCGGATGCGGCGCGGTTCGTGGGCGATACGCCGATGGTGGCGCACAACGCGTCGTTCGACCGGCGCTTCTGGATCAGCGAGTTGGCGCGGGCCGGCGTGCCTGCTGCCGCGCAGCAAGCTTCTTCGTCGTCTTCTTCTTTCGTCTGCACCCTGCTGCTGTCGCGTCGGCTGCACCCCGAGGCGGCCAGCCACAAGCTGGGCACGCTGGCCCGGCTGCACGGGCTGGCCGACACCGGCCGGGCCCACCGGGCGATGGCCGATGCCGAGATGGCCGCGGCCCTGCTGGCCCACCAGCGGCGCCACCTGTGCCGTGCCTTCGGCGTGCCGCATGCGCACCATGCGCTGCTGGCCAAGGTGCAGGCGGCGCAGCGCCATGCGGTGCCGGCGGTGGTGCGCAAGTACTTCGAGACCGCCTGAACGCCCTTGCGGGCCCGCACCGCCCCGCTGCACCTTTTCATGCAGGAAATCGGGCTCTGGCCGGCATGCAGCGCCGGCCATCAGCTATCGAAACAGTAGCAATGGCCCCTTCGCTCCGCATCGCCCGACCCGCTGCGGCACCGGACTGCGGCCGACACCATCCCCCACGACCGGACCGCTGCGGCGGCGGGCCGCCGCCAACGGTACCCGCACGACCAGAAGGCGGCGTCCGACACGGGCGCCCGGCCGGCCCAGCCTAGAACCGGAAACATCGGCGCCGTCGTCACGGCCCGGCCCACCTTTCCATTCTGGAGTTGCGCATGACCATCCCTTCCCCGCTTTCGGCCGCCACCCTCCCCGTCCCTAAGCCGCTCGCCGTGGTGACGGGCGCCTCTTCCGGCATCGGCTACCACCTGGCCTGCGAGGCGGCCCGGCACGGCTACGACCTGGTCGTCGCCGCCGACACGCCGCTCGACGACGCGGTGGCCGATTTCGCCTCCCTGGGCGCCCACGTGGTGGCGGTGCAGACCGATCTGTCCGGCCCCGGCGGTGTCGACCGGCTGCTGGAGGCGCTGCACGGCCGGCAGGTCGATGCGCTGATGGCCAATGCGGGCCACGGGCTGGGCCATGCGTTCCTGGAGCAGCCGTTCGACGCGGTGCTGCATGTGATCAACACCAACATCACCGGCACGGTGTACCTGTTGCAGAAGATCGGCCAGCAGATGCAGGCCCGCCGCGCCGGCCGCATCCTGGTCACCGGCTCGATCGCGGGCTACCAGCCGGGCGCCTTCCAGGCGGTCTACAACGGCACCAAGGCCTTCATCGACTCGTTCGCCGCCGCGATCCGCAACGAGAACCAGGATGCCGGCTTCACCGTCACCTGCCTGATGCCCGGCGCGACCGATACCGAGTTCTTCGCCCGCGCCGACATGCTCGATACCCAGGTGGGTGCGGCCGACGACAAGATGGACCCGGCCGAGGTGGCCCGCATCGGCTTCCACGCGATGCAGGAAGGCGAGGCCGACGTGGTCGCGGGGCTGAAGAACAAGGCGCTGGTGGCGCTGTCGAAGATCCTGCCGTCGCAGATGGTGGCCGCCCAGCACCGCAAGATGGCCGAGCCCGGCACCGCCGCCCCGACGACTTCGTCCTGAAACCGCAGCTGTCGGGGTTCTTCGCGCCGCCGCTGGGGCAGCTGCTGCAGCACCTGGGCGTGCACCGCATCGTGGTGACCGGCGTGGCCAGCGACCAGTGCGTGCTGCACACGGTGGCCGATGCGCGGATGCGCGGGCTGGACGCGGTGGTGCCGCGCGACTGCGTCGCCTCGCAGACCATGCGGCGCAACAACGCGGTGCTGGTGCAGGTGCAGGAAACCCACAAGCTGCAGACCACGCCCGGCGCCCAGGTGCGGCTGGCGTCGCCCACGCCGCGCAACCGGGCGGCGAGCAGCACCGTGGGCGATTAGGGGGCGCGTGGTGCTGCTGGTTCCGGCAACCCCGCCCGATGCCCTGCCCCGCTGGCTGCCGAACCGGCCGTTCACGCCCAAAATACGCGGAATGTCCTCTGCGCCGTCCGCAACCCGAAAGACCTCCGGTGACCTCCGCCTCCACACCCGCTGATCTCCCCTTCCCCAACCCCTACCGCCACGGCTTCGCCCGCCTGGCGGTGGGCGTGCCGCGCAACCGGGTGGCCGACCCGGTATTCAACGCGGCCGAAACCATTCGCCTCTACCGCGAAGCCGCAGCGGGCGGCGCGGTGGTCGTGGCTTTCCCCGAGCTGGGCCTGTCGGCCTATACCTGCGACGACCTATTCCACCAGGCCGCCCTGCTGGAAGCTTGCGAGGCGGCGCTGCAGGCCGTCGTCGATGCGTCGCGCGACATCCCGGCGGTGGCAGTCGTCGGCCTGCCGCTGCGGGTGGAGCACCGCCTCTTCAACTGCGCGGCCGTGGTCGCGGGCGGCCGGCTGCTGGGGGTGCAGCCCAAGACCTATTTGCCCAACTACGGCGAGTTCTACGAGGCGCGGCAGTTCGACGCGGGCACCAGCGCGCTCGCCACCACCGTCGCGCTCTGCGGCCAGGGCGATGTGCCCTTCGGCTCCGAGCTGATCTTCCAGGCGCGGCAGCTGCCGCTGCTCAAGATCCACGTCGAGATCTGCGAGGACGTGTGGGTCCCGATCCCGCCCAGCAGCTATGCGGCGCTGGCGGGCGCCACGGTGCTGGTCAACCTGTCGGCCAGCAACATCACCATCGGCAAGTCGGGCTACCGGCACCAGCTGGTGGGGCTGCACTCGGCGCGCTGCCTCTCGGCCTACCTGTACTCGTCGGCCGGCATCGGCGAATCGACGACCGACCTGGCTTGGGACGGCCAGGCGCTGATCTACGAGAGCGGCGAGCTGCTGGCCGAGAGCGAGCGTTTTTCCAACGCCTCGCACCTGATCAGCGCCGATGCCGACCTGGAACGCCTCTCGCGCGAGCGGATGCGCCAGGGCACCTTCGGCGATTCGGTGCAGAAGCACCGCGGCGCGCTGCAGGGCTTTCGCACCGTCGGCTTCGACCTGCCGCTGCCGCACCACGCCACCGGCCTGCAGCGCCGGGTGGAGCGCTTTCCCTACGTGCCCTCGAACGCCGCCACCCGCGACGAGCGCTGCCGCGAGGTGTTCAACATCCAGGTGCAGTCGCTGGTGCAGCGGCTGGAGGCGACCGGCATCAAAAAGGTGGTGATCGGCGTGTCGGGCGGGCTGGATTCGACCCACGCCCTGCTGGTGCTGGCCCGCGCGATGGACCGGCTGCAGCTGCCGCGCGCCCATATCCTGGGCTTCACCATGCCCGGCTTCGCCACCAGCGGCCGGACGCTGGCGCAATCGCATGCGCTGATGGCGGCCATCGGCTGCACCGCGCGCGAGATCGACATCCGCCCCAGCTGCACCCAGATGCTGCAGGACATCGGCCACCCGTTCCACGACGGTCGGCCGGTCTACGACATCACCTTCGAGAACGTGCAGGCCGGCGAGCGCACCAGCCACCTGTTCCGCCTGGCCAACTTCCACAACGGCATCGTCGCCGGCACCGGCGATCTGAGCGAGCTGGCGCTGGGCTGGTGCACCTACGGCGTGGGCGACCACATGTCGCACTACAACGTCAACGCCAGCGTGCCCAAGACGCTGATCAAGCACCTGGTCGGCTGGGTCGCCCAGCAGGACCTCCTGGGCGCCGACGGCAGCGCGGTGCTGCGCGCCATCGTCGACACCGAGGTCAGCCCCGAGCTGGTGCCGCACGGCGCGCAAGCGGCCGACCAGCCCGGCCAGAAGACCGAGGACACCATCGGCCCGTACGAGCTGCAGGATTTCCACCTGTACTACGTTCTGCGCTACGGCTACCGCCCCAGCAAGGTCGCCTTCCTGGCCCACACCGCCTGGGGCGACCGCCGCACCGGCACCTGGCCCGACGACCTGCCCGCCCACAACCAGTACACCCTGGCCGAGATCAAAAAGCACCTGGGCACTTTTCTGTGGCGCTTCTTCAAGACCAGCCAGTTCAAGCGCAGCTGCGTGCCCAACGGCCCCAAGGTCGGATCGGGCGGCTCGCTCTCGCCGCGCGGGGACTGGCGGGCACCGAGCGATTCGGAGGCGGTGGTGTGGATGGAGGAGTTGAAGCGGGTGCCGGAGGGGGGGTGACGGGCCGCAGGCGACGGGCCCTGCGCAACGCAGGATTCGTGCGTGCCGACCGGTGCAGCATCGCGGCCGACCCCAACGCTTCGGACTTCCCATGACCACCCACCGCATCTGCGCCGCCACCGACCTCGAAGAAGGCGGCCTGGCCGTCACCTTCGCCACGCCCGCGGGCCAGCCGGCGCTGGCGGTGCGGTGGCGGGGCCGGGTGTTCGGCTATGTGAACGAATGCGCGCATGCGTCGGTGCCGATCGACTTCGAGCGGCAGGTGTTCGACCGCAGCAAGACCTACCTGATGTGCGCGCGGCACGGCGCGATCTATGCGCCGGATACGGGCCTGTGCGTCGGCGGGCCGTGCCGGGGCAGCAGCCTGGATGCGCTGGCGCTGCGCGAAACGGATGGCGCGGTGTGGCTGGACCAATCCGCAACCCCACGCTGACGTAGCGCCCCAGGCGTCACTGCCCCCAGGCGTCACTGCCGCGCAGCCGGCAGCAGCCGAATGTCCCCGCTCCCCCGCCCCTCGGGATGCGCCGAGGAGCGCAGCGGCAGGCGGAAAAAGGGCCGCGCATGTCTGAGCGCAGCGAGTTTGCGCGGACCCCGCCTGTCGCGAGCACCGCAGGTTGCCCGCAGCGCAGCGGAGGGTCGCAGCACGTGGGGTCGCCTTTTCTTGGTTACTTCTTTTGGCGAAGCAAAAGAAGTGACTCGCCCGCGGGGGCGACATCCCCGCCTCCGCACCCCACACGGGCAGTGCCGCATCGACCAGTAGCGCCCCTCATCAGCCGGGTGCAGCCCTCGCCCCCCCGAAGCCCGAAGCCAACCCGGCAAACCCTGTGGATAGTTCCCGCACAACCCGCACCTTATCCACAGCGCAGCGCCTCCGCCCAAAGTTGTCCGCATCTCCCCGCCGCAGCAACAGCCCCGCCTCCACATGGTTCCCACCCACGCAACCCCCCGCCGCATAAGCGAAAAACCGGGTTCTCCACAGAACCCCGCCCCCCTTACTACTACTACTAATTTGAAATAGAAGTATTAGAGGAGAACAACCAGAACCCAACGCCGCGCCCCCACCCACGTCCCCGGCGCACAAACCCAACCCGGCCGCCCAGCAAAAAGCCCCGTGGCAGACAAGCTGCCACGGGGCTTCCAAACAACCAAGCAGCGGCACCAGGCCGCGAAAAAATCAGTCGGCTTCGATCTTCGCCGCCTTCACCACCACGGCCCAATCGGCCGATTCCTTTTTCAGCCGCGCCGCCATCTGCTGCGGATCCAGGTAGTCGGCCGCCGCACCCTGCTCCTGTGCCTTCTGCTTGAACGCCGCCGACCCGGCCACCTTGGCGATATCGGCCGTCAGCTTGTCGACCACCGCCTGCGGCGTCTTGGCCGGTGCGAACACGCCGAACCACGAGGTCGCGTCGAGCTTCGGCAGGCCGGCCTCGGCGGTGGTGGGCACGTCGGGCAGGCTCGGCAGGCGGGCCTTGCCGGTGGTGGCCAGCACCCGCAGCTTGCCGCTCTGGATGTGCGGCATGAAGGGCGGCGCGGTGCCGAAGGTGATCTCCACCTGGCCGCCCAGCAGGTCCTGCAGGGCCGGGCCGGTGCCCTTGTAGGGGACGTGGGTCATCTTGATGCCCGCTTGCTGCTCCAGCATGGCGCCGGTGGCGTGCTGGAGCGATCCGTTGCCGGACGAGGCGTAGTTCACCTTGCCCGGATTCGCCTTGGCATACGCGACGAACTCGGCCAGCGTCTTGTAGGGCAGGTCGGCCCGCACCACGACGATCTGGGGGGCGGACACCACGTTGGCGACCGGCACCAGGTCCTCGGGCTTCCACTGCAGCGCGCCCTTGGTGACCAGCGGGGTGATGACCTGGTAGCCCGAGTACTGCATCAGCAGCGTGTAGCCGTCGGCCTGCGCCCGGGCCACCGCCGCGGCGGCGATGCCGCCGTTGGCGCCGCCCCGGTTGTCGGCCACCACCGGCTGGCCCAGCACCTCGCCCAGCGGCACCGCCAGCATGCGGGCCGAGATGTCGGTGGTGCCGCCGGCCGCCGTCGGCACGATCAGGGTGACCGGCCGGGTCGGGTAGGTCGCCGCCGGCTGGGCCAGCGCCGGCAGGCCCGTGGAGGCCGCCAGAAGGGCCGCGGCGGCCATCAGGCGCCGGCGGGAAGGGGGGAGGGTGCGAGGGGTCGTCATGGTGTGTCTCCGGTCGTTGGTATGCACAAAAAAGAAACCAGGGTGCGCCCGATGCGCTTCGCTATGAAAAAAGTAGCTGGTAGCCGGCGCACAGAGCCGACCCTCGGCACTTTTAATCGGTAAATTGCAGAATCGTCCGTAGGGGCGGTGCCCGGCTTGCATCGCGCCTCTCTCTCTTCAGAGATACCGCAGAACCGGCTATGCCGGGCTGCCGGTATCGCCCCCGGTGAGGGGGTTGGCGACGACACGCAGTGCGGAGCCTGGGGGAGTACCCTGGTCACCGCTCCAGCGCCCGCTCGCGCAGCGCCAGGAAATCCGCCGGCGGGGCGTGCAGCAGCTGGCGGGGGCCGGCCTGGGCGACCTGGCTGGGGATCGGATGGCCGATCAGCGCGGGCAGCCGGTGGGCGGCGGCGATCAGGCGTTCCAGGTTGCAGCGGGTGTCGAAGCCCATCAGCTCCAGCGCATGCACCACCTCTTCGGTGCAGACGTTGCCGCTGGCGCCCGGCGCATACGGGCAGCCGCCCAGGCCGCCCAGCGACGCGTCGAACCGGTCGGCCCCCGCGTCGATCGCGGCCAGCACGTTGGCCAGGCCCATGCCGCGGGTGTTGTGGAAGTGCAGGGTCAGCTCGGCCGCCGGGAACTGCTGGCGGAAGGCGGCGGCGAGGGCCGCCACCTGCGTCGGGTACGCCATGCCGGTGGTGTCGCACAAGGTGATGCCGCGCACCCCGTCTTGCGCCAGAAAGCGGGCCGCCCACTCCAGCACCACCGCCGCATCGACATCGCCCTCCATCGGGCAGCCGAAGGCGCAGGAGAGCGAGACGTTCACCGGCACCCGCGCCTGCACCGCCAGCGCCACCACCTGCGACAGCGCCGCGAACGACTGGGCGCGGGTCATCCGCAGGTTGGAGATGTTGTGCGTCTCGCTGCACGACATCACCAGGTTGAACTCGTCGGCCCGGGCGTCGACGGCGCGCTCGGCGCCGCGCACATTGGGCACCAGGCAGGTGTAGACCACGCCCGGCGCACGGCGGATCTCGCGCAGCACCACCTCGGCGTCGCGCAGCGCGGGGATCGCGGCGGGCGAGGTGAACGAGGTCACCTCGATCTTGGCCAGGCCCGTCTCCGACAGCGCGTCGACCAGCGCGATCTTGTCGGCCGTGGGCACGAAGGCGGCTTCCATCTGCAGGCCGTCGCGGGGGCCGACGTCCTGCAGGAAGATACGGCGGCCTGCGCCGTTCCAGGGGGTGTGCATGGTGTCTCTTTCTTCTGCGTGTTTTCTTCAAGCGACGACGCCGCGGGCGCGCACCTGCGCGATCTGTTCGGGGGAGAGGCCCACCTCGCGCAGCACCGCGTCGGTGTCGTCGCCCAGGTGGGGTGCCGAGCTGCGCACGCTGCCCGGCGTGGCCGAGAGCTTGGGCACGATGCCGGGCACCTCGACCACGTGGCCGTCGCGCGTCGTCTGCTGCAGCAGCATGTCGCGGGCGCGGTAGTGCGGGTCTTCGTGGATGTCTTTCGCGGTATAGACCTTGCCGGCCGGCACCCGGGCGGCGCCCAGCACCGAGAGCACCTCGGCCATCGGCCGCGGCAGGGTCCAGGCGCCGATGGCGGCATCGAGCTCGGCCACCCGCGCGACGCGGCCGGCGTTGCTCTGCAGATCGGGGGCGGTGGCCAGGTCGGCCCGGCCGATGGTCTCCATCAGCCGGCGGAAGATGCTGTCGCCGTTGCCCGCCACCAGGACGTAGCCGTCGGCGCAGGGGTAGGCGTTGCTGGGCGCGATGCCGGGCAGGGCGCTGCCGGCCGCGTCGCGCACCGCACCGAAGGCGCTGTACTCGGGGACCAGGCTTTCCATCACGTTGAACACCGCCTCGTGCAGCGCCACATCGATCACCTGGCCGGGGCCGCCGTGGACCTTGCGGTGGTAGAGCGCCGTCAGCACGCCGATGGTGCCGTGCAGCGCGGCCAGCGTGTCGCCGATCGAGACGCCCACCCGCACCGGCACCCGGCCCGGCTCGCCGGTCAGGTGGCGCAGCCCGCCCATCGCCTCGCCGATCACGCCGAAGCCGGGCAGGTCGCGGTAGGGGCCGGTCTGGCCGTAGCCCGAGATGCGCAGCATCACCAGGCCGGGGTTGAGCGCATGCAGCGCCTCGGGCGACATGCCCCAGCCTTCGAGCGTGCCGGGCCGGAAGTTCTCGACCAGCACGTCGGCCTCGGCGATCAGCCTGCGGGCGATGTCCTGGCCCTCGGCGCTGCGCAGGTCGACCGCGACGCTGCGCTTGTTGCGCGACTGCACCTGCCACCAGACCGAGGTGCCGTCCTGCAGCATCCGCCAGTTGCGCAGCGGATCGCCCGCGCCGGGCGTCTCGATCTTGACCACGTCGGCCCCGAACTCGCCCAGCGTCTTGCCGCAGAACGGCCCGGCGATCAGCTGGCCCATCTCGACGACGCGCACGCCGGCGAGGGCGCCGGGTGGAAGGAATGCCGGGGAAGGGGCGGCGGTCATGCGGTGTCTCTTTCGTGCGGATGAACCCGGCATCATCGGCCCGAAGCCCCCGGCGGTAAACCGGTCGATCGCGAGGCTGCCATCGCGGATGGCGATGGTGGATGATCATCGCTTCGTGCTTCACCGTCCAACCAACCCATAGCCACCATGCGGCTCGACTCGATCTCGCTGCGCCTCTTCGTCGCGGTGATGGAAGAAGGCACCATCGCCGATGCCGCCGCGCGCGAGCACCTGGCCGCTTCGGCGGTCAGCAAGCGGATCCGCGAGCTGGAAGGCGCGCTGTCGGCCGTGTTGTTCGCCCGCAGCAACAAGGGCACCGAGCCCACCGCCGCCGCCTATGCGCTGCTGGGCCTGGCGCGGGGCGTGCTCAATGGGCTGGACGACATCGCCACCCAGATGCAGGGCTACGCCGACGGCCTGCGCGGGCAGGTGCGGGTGGCGGCCAACATCTCGGCGATCACCCAGTTCCTGCCGAACGAGCTGCGCGGCTTCATGGACCTGTACCCGCGGGTACAGGTGCACCTGCAGGAGCGGATCAGCACCGCCATCGCCCGCGAGGTGGCCGAGAACATGGCCGACATCGGCATCCTCAACGCGGGCCACTACGGCGAGCCGCGCATCGCCCTGCTGCCGTACCGGCACGACGAGCTGGTGCTGGTGGTGCCGAAGGGCCACGCGCTGGCCCGCCGCCGCCGGGTGTCGCTGCGCGCGGCGCTGTCTTTCGATTTCGTGGGCATGCACCCGGGCAGCGCGATCAACCACCGCATCACCCAGGCGACGGCCGAGATGGGCCTGACGCTCAAGACGCGGATGCAGGTGACCGGCTACGACGCGCTCTGCCTGATGGTGGCGAACGGCCTGGGCTTCGGCGTGCTGCCGCGGGGCAGCGCGTCGCTGTACCTGCAGGCGCTGCCGCTGGTGGCGGTGGGGCTGGAGGAAGCATGGGCGCGGCGGGAACTGGTGCTGTGCGTGCGGGAGGGCGGGGACCTGCCGCCGGCGACGCGGCTGCTGGTGGAGCATCTGCAGCGCAGCTAGCTGTGAAGCGTCAAGAGGTTGTTTGCAGATTTGAGTCGGGCGATGGGCGCGATGCGCCCGATGCCGCTGTGG
>JBHZQV010000028.1:0-55746 GCA_042867185.1 Sphingomonas sp. NCPPB 2930
TCGGGTGCCCCCCGCAGCGAAATAAAGGAGGAGGCCGCAGGCCGGGGGACATTCGCGGAGGGGGGCACCCGGCGATCACGGCCCCCGCGCCCACACCCGCGCCCACACCCGCGCCCACACCCTTCCGTCAAGCCCCGCCCCGCCCCGCCCCGAACCCCACAAAACGCTACAAATTACATAGCAAAAGACCGGCGCCTAAAGCCGACCACAGCCACCCCAGACCCAAAAACCCTACTGCAACCGCCGCACCACATCCATCGCCTCTTCCACCCGCTCGACAGGATGGATCTCCAGCCCCTCGATCGGCTTCTTGGGCATGTTGGCCTTGGGCACCACCGCCACGGTGAAGCCCAGCTTGGCGGCCTCGCGCAGCCGCTCCTGGCCGCGGGGCGCCGGCCGCACCTCGCCGGCCAGGCCTACCTCGCCGAAGGCCAGGAAGCCCTTGGGCAGCGGCTTGCCGCGCAGGCTGCCGGTGATCGCGAACATCACCGCCAGGTCGGCCGCCGGCTCGGTGATCCGCACGCCGCCCACCGCGTTGACGAACACGTCCTGGTCCATGCAGGCCACGCCCGCGTGGCGGTGCAGCACCGCCAGCAGCATCGCCAGCCGGTCGCGGTCCAGGCCCACCGACAGGCGCCGCGGGCTGGGACCGCCGGCATCGACCAGCGCCTGGATCTCCACCAGCATCGGCCGGGTGCCCTCCAGCGTCACCATCACGCAGCTGCCGGGCACCGGCTCGGTGTGCTGGCTCAGGAAGATCGCGCTGGGGTTGCTCACGCCCTTCAGGCCCTTCTCGGTCATCGCGAACACGCCGATCTCGTTGACCGCGCCGAAGCGGTTCTTGATCGCCCGCACCAGCCGGAAGCTGCTGTGCGTGTCGCCCTCGAAGTAGAGCACCGTGTCGACCATGTGCTCCAGCACCCGCGGACCGGCCAGAGAACCGTCCTTGGTGACATGGCCGACCAGCACGATCGCCACGCCGCTGGCCTTGGCCGCGCGGGTCAGGTGGGCCGCGCATTCGCGCACCTGCGCCACCGAGCCGGGGGCCGAAGTGAGCTGGTCGGAGTACACCGTCTGGATCGAATCGATCACCGCCACCGCCGGGCGCAGCTGGTCGAGCGTTGCCAGGATTTTTTCCAGCTGGATCTCGGCCAGCACCTGCACCTGGGAGCAGTCCAGCCCCAGCCGGCGCGCTCGCATCGCCACCTGCGCGCCGCTTTCCTCGCCGGTCACGTACAGCGTGTCGAGCCCGCCCGGGGCGGTGCCGTCGCCCTCCAGCGGCCGGCGCGAGAGCGCGTCCAGCGCCTGCAGCAGCAGCGTCGACTTGCCGATGCCCGGATCGCCGCCGATCAGCACCACGCCGCCCTCGACGATGCCGCCGCCCAGCACCCGGTCCAGCTCGTCCAGGCCGGTGGGGGTGCGGGCGAAATCGCTGGCCTCGATGTCGGCCAGCAGCGTCACCGACGCGGTCTGTGCCAGGGCCGCGAAAGCCGGCGTCGCCAGCCGGTTCTTGCCCGGCGGCGCGGCGGCGGGCGCCACCGATTCCTCCAGCGTGTTCCAGGCGCCGCAGTGCGGGCATTTGCCGAGCCAGCGGGGGCTGGTGCCGCCGCAGGCGTTGCAGGTGTAGAGGGTCTTGTCCTTGGCCATGAGGAGGGCGACTATAGGCGGTCGCGGCGCATCGGCACCGCCGCCGCGCGCATGCCCGGCCGCGCCGCAGGGCCTGCGGCTCGGGACTAACCCCCTGGGCCGCACCGTGCCGGTTGCGGATACTCGAAGGCTTTGCGCCCGGTGCCGTCCGCGGCGCCTCTTTTGCATGGCTTCGACCTCCGCTTCGCCACCTCCCGCTGCGTCCGCCGCCACCGCCGAAACGCCTTCGCCGCGCCCCGTCTGCCTCGTCACCGGTGCCGCCGGTGGCATCGGCGCGGCCTGCGTGCGGGCCTTTTCAGGCGCTGGCTGGCACGTCGGCATCGCCCACCTGCCGGGCGAGGCCGCGCAAGCCGCGGCCCTGGCCGCCGACTGCGCGGCCGGCACCACCCTGCTGCTGCCGCTCGACGTCACCGACGACGCCGCCTGCCGCGCCGCCGCCGCGCAGGCGCAGGCCCGCTGGGGCCGCATCGACGCGCTGGTGCAGTGCGCCGGCACCACCCGCTTCGTGCCGCACGCCGACCTGGACGCGCTCGACGCGGCCGAGTTCCACCGCACCTACGGCGTCAACGTGGTCGGCATGTACCAGATGGCGCGGGCCTGCGCGCCGGTGCTGGCGGCCGCGTCGGGGCAGGGCGCGGTCGTCAACATCTCCTCGATCGGCGGGCTGCTCGGCCGGGGCTCGTCGATCGCCTACGCGGCGTCGAAGGGCGCGGTGAACACGATGACGGTGGCGCTGGCCCGTGCGCTGGCGCCCGCGGTGCGGGTCAACGCGATCGCGCCGGGCTTCGTGGTGGACGGCCTGCCGCAGCGGGTGCTGGCCGCAGACGCGCTGGCCCGGGTGGAGGCGGCGCAGACGGCGGCCGCGCCGCTGCGGCGGGTGTCGCAGCCGTCGGAGGTGGCGGCGCTGGCGTTCTTCCTGGCCACCGCGGCGCCGGGCATGACCGGCGAGGTGCTGATGATGGACAACGGCCTGCACCTCAATGCAGGATGAGCCGCACACCCCCAGGCTTCGCACTGCGTGTCTTCGCCCACCCCCTTGCAGGGGGCGATACCAGGGGACCGGCAGAGCCGGATCCCCGGTATCCCTGAAACCGGATCGCGCGGCTGCGCATGCCGCGCCGATGTCGGCGCTTCCTCTTTTTGAACGGATCCGATGAACGACCACGACGCTCCCCCCGACACGCCCGACACGCCCGACACGCCCGACAACCCGCCGGATCGCCCGCCGTTCCGCTCGGCCACCATCCGCGCCGGCACGATCCGGGCCACCACCCGCAGCTTCCTGCATGCGCTGGGGCAGGACGACGAGGACATCGAACGGCCCCACATCGGCGTGTTCCACACCGGCGGCGAGATGAGCCCGTGCAACCTCAACCTGCGCGAGCAGGCGCAGCATGCCAAGACCGGCATCTACGCCGGGGGCGGCACGCCGCACGAGTGTCCGGTGGTGTCGGTGAGCGACGGGCTGACGATGGCGCATTCGGGCATGCGCTTCTCGCTGGTCTCGCGCGAGCTGATCGCCGACAGCGTCGAGGCCTCGACCCGCGGCCACCAGTGGGACGGCATCTTCGCCATCGGCGCCTGCGACAAGAACCTGCCGGGCCTGATGATGGGCATGGTCCGCTGCAACGTGCCCGGCGTGTTCGTGCACGGCGGCTCTGCGCTGCCGGGCCAGATGCCGGGGCCCGACGGCCGCGACCTGAACGTGGTCGACACCTACGAGACCATCGGCCAGGTGCTGGCCGGCACCGCCACGCCCGAGGCGCTCGACGCGATGAGCCGCGCCTGCCTGCCCACCGCCGGCGCCTGCGCCGGCCAGTTCACCGCCAACACGATGGGCATGGTGTCGGAGGCGCTGGGCCTGGCGCCGATCGGCTCGTCGATGGTGCCGGCGGTGTTCAGCGAACGGGCGCCGCTGATGCGCCGTGCCGCCAAACAGCTGATGCGGGCCGTGCTGGGCGACGGCCCGCTGCCGCGCGACATCGTCACCCGCCAGTCGCTGGAGAACGCCTGCGCGGTGGTGAGCGCCACCGGCGGATCGACCAACGCCGCGCTGCACCTGCCGGCCATCGCGCACGAGGCGGGCATCCGCTTCCACCTCGACGACGTGGCCGAGGTCTTCGCCCGCACCCCGCTGGTCGCCGACCTGCGGCCCGGCGGGCGCTACCTGGCGCGCGACGTGTTCTACATCGGCGGCGCCGGGGTGATCCTGCGCACGCTGCTGGAGCAGGGCTACCTGCACGGCGGGGCGCTCACCTTCACCGGCCGGACGCTGGCCGAAGAGCTGCAGGGCGCCGCCGCGCCCGATGGCCGGGTGGTGCGGGTGCCCGGCGACCCGGTCTCGGCCGACGGCGGCCTGGCGGTGCTGAAGGGCAACCTCTGCCCCGACGGGGCGCTGCTGAAGACCGCGGGCCTGGGCACCCTGGTGTTCCGCGGCCCGGCCCGCGTCTTCGAGTGCGAGGAAGACGCCCAGGCCGCGGTGCAGCACCGCCGCTACGCCGCCGGCGACGTGATCGTGATCCGCAACGAAGGCCCGCGCGGCAGCCCCGGCATGCGCGAGATGCTGGGCATCACCGCGCTGCTCTACGGCCAGGGCATGGGCGACAAGGTGGCGCTGCTGACCGACGGGCGCTTCTCGGGCGCGACGCGGGGCCTGTGCATCGGCTACGCCGGCCCCGAGGCGGCCGACGGCGGGCCGATCGCCGCGCTGCGGGACGGCGACATGGTCGCGATCGACGCGCGCCCCGCCGCCCGCCGCATTTCGGTGGAACTGGCCGATGCCGACATCGCGCGGCGATTGGCCGGTCGTCTGGAAAACACGGGGGTCCGGCTGGGCGGGTTGCTGGAAAAATACGCCCACACCGTGCGGCCCGCCCACCAGGGCGCGGTGACCCATTCGGGCGCCGTGACCTGGCTGCGCGACGCATCCTGAGACCGGGCGCCACGGGCCGCGATTCCATCGTTCGACATTTCCCTACCGCGGGCCCCGGGCCCGACCCCGACATGACGTTCTCCGCTTCTTTCTCCCGCCGCGCGCTGCTGCACACGGCCGGCGCATCCGCCCTGCTGGCCTCGGTGGGCCGGCAGGCCTGGGCCCAGGCCGCGGTGCCCGAGACGCTGCGCATCGTCACCGGCTTCGCCGCCGGCGGCACCTCCGACAACATCTGCCGCCGGGTCGCGACCAAGCTGAGCCCCGACTATGCGAAGGCCGCGGTGGTCGAGAACCGCACCGGCGCCGGCGGCCAGATCGCGATCCAGTACGTCAAGGGCCAGCCGGCCGACGGCACCACCGTGCTGCAGACGCCGACCTCGATGCTCACGATCTACCCGCACATCTACAAGAAGCTGCCGTACGACGTGGCGACCGACATCACCCCGGTCTCGCTCGGCTGCATCTTCGATTTCGGTTTCGCGGTGGGGCCGTCGGTGCCCGCGACGGTGAAGAACGTGCAGGATTTCCTGGCCTGGGCCAAGGCCCATCCGGCGGGCGCCAACTTCGGCTCGCCGGCGGCCGGCTCCACCCCGCATTTCATCGGCGCACTGCTGGGCAAGAACGCGGGCGTGGATTTGAAGCACGCGGCCTACCGGGGCACACAGCCGGCGATGCTGGATCTGCTGGGCGGCAACATCTCGGCGGTGTCGGGCCCGGTCGGCGACATCAACCAGCATCTGGCCAGCGGCAAGGTTCGCATCCTGAGCGTGTCGGGCGCCAAGCGCAGCCGCTTCGCACCCGACGTGCCCACGCTCGTCGAGCAGGGCTTCCAGGACATGGCGTTCAGCGAGTGGTTCGCTTTCTACCTGCCGCCCAAGGCCGCGCCGGAGCTGGTGGCGCGGCTCAATGCAGCCTTCAAGACGGCATTGGCGCAAAAGGACGTGGTCGATGGCCTGTCGACCTTCGGGCTCGAAGCCCTGTCGAGCACGCCGGCCGAACTGGCCGAGCTGGTGCGCAAGGACACGGCGCGCTGGGCGCCGATCGTCAAGAGCATCGGCTTCACCGCCGAGGCTTAGCCTCCCACGGCGGCCCGCAGCTCGGCGAGGGAGACGGCGCCGTCGCGGTTGCTGTCGACCCGGTCGAAGTTGCGGGCCAGGTCGGGCAGCCGCTCGGCCTCGGTGCGGCTCAGGCGGCCGTCGTGGTCGGCATCGGCGCGGTTGAAGATGGTGGGCACGTCGGGCTTGCCGGCAGGGGCGGCGCTGGCCACCGGCGCGGGTGCCAGGCCGGGCTGCGCCGCGACCGAAGGCGGCACCGTCGTGCCGGCGGAGCCCGGTGGCACGGCCATCGGCGCGGGCTGGCTGCGGGCGGTGGCGCTGCCCTGCGCCGGGGCCGTCACCGACAGCGGCATGTTGGCCCGGCCGTCCGGCCCCAGCTGGGCATGCGAGGCCAGGGCCACGCCCATCGCCAGCCCGGCGAAGAGCAGCACGCTGCGGGCATCGAAGCCGGCGGGAAGGGCTTTCTGGGTGCGGCGCAGCGCACGGGACAGGGTGTCGGTGGCGGCGGTCGTCGTCGTAATGGTGTGGTGCATGGGTGCCTTTCGTGTCGGACGCTGAAAAGAACCCGCATTCGATACGCCAGGGCGCGGCACGGCCAGCGTTATTGCCTCATGTTGCCGCGCTGACATTTGACTTGCCACCGAAACATCCTGGCGCGCCGTGTACGGCCGCATGCCGCGCCGGTGCCGCGCGTCGCTCCAGCCACTGCGAAAGCGCCTTGCCGGCCCGCATCGACGGCAGCTCCACCCCGCGGTGCACCGCATACGCCAGGCCCACGATCAGCGCCAGCGAGAAGCCGAGCGCCGCCCACGGCGGCATGCCGGTATCGGCCAGGTAGCGCAGCAGCGCGAAGCCGAAGAGGCAGTGCACCGCGTACAGCGGAAAGCTGATCCGCGCCAGGAAGTCGATCAGCGGATGCGGCCGGAAATGCGCGCGGTAGGCATAGGCGGTGGCGAAGACGGCCACGTTGAGCACATACACGTCGCTCACCATCGGCACCTGCTCGGCCTTGGCGGAACGCGCCCAGGCCAGCAGCACCAGCGCCAGCAGGCCGGCCCCGGCGGCCACCAGCGTACGGCCGGCGATCCAGCCGCGCAGGTGGTAGTAGAAGAGCGTGCCCACCATCATGTAGGGCACGAAGCACAGCTCCGCAGCCAGCGCGCGCCAGTCGATGCCGCCCGCCATGCCGATGCGCGGGGCCGCCAGGTTCAGGCCCAGCACCGCCACGCCCGCCAGCAGCAGCGGCCAGGCGCGGCCGCGCGGCGTGCAGGCGGCCAGCAGCGCCATCGCCAGGTAGAACTTCAGCTCGATCGCCAGCGTCCAGTTCACCGGGTCGAGGGTGGGCACGCCGGTCACCGTGTGCACCAGCAGGGCATTGGCCGCGACGGCGCCGCGGCCCGGTGCGAAGGGCTGGCCCCAGTAGTGCGAAGAGGCCCAGACCGCCGCCAGCCCGATCGCCAGGCAGGCCAGGTAGGTCGGGTAGATCCGCAGCACCCGTGCCGCGAGGAAGGGCCCCGGTCGCAGCCGCTCCAGCGACATCGGGATCACGAAGCCGCTCACCAGGAAGAAGATCGACACGCCGAAGGGGCCGAAGGCGAACAGGTCGACCAGCGCCGGCAGGTGCGTCGGCACCGGCTCCATCGGCGGGGCCGCCACGAATCGGCCGACGGTCTCGCGCCAGGCCCAGAAGCCGCCGAACAGGTGGTAGACAATGACCGCGACGGCGGCGAGGCTGCGCAGCTGGTCGGCGAAGACGATCTTGCCGTGCGGCCCTGCCGCCAGCCCGGTCGGTTCTGCGGACTGCGCGGCAGGCGCCGATGCGGCGGATGCGGGTAGCGGATGCGGTGTCTGCAAATCGAATCCTCCAGAAGAAGCGCCCCGCAAGCGGGCCGTGCGGCATTGCAGCAGCGCGCGCGGCCGGATCCGTGTCGAGTTGTAGGCCGGCGGCACCGCACAATCCCCCTCTTTTCCAGACGCAGCAGGACACGCATGGGCCAACGCCTCACCCAGATCGCCACCCGCACCGGAGACGACGGCTCCACCGGCCTCGGCGACAACCGCCGCGTGCCCAAGGACCACCTGCGGGTGCAGGCCCTGGGCGACGTGGACGAACTCAATTCGCACATCGGCCTGCTGCTCTGCGAGCCGATGGCGGACGCGGTGCGCGGCCTGCTGGTGGAGGTGCAGCACCACCTGTTCGACCTGGGCGGCGAGCTGTCGATCCCCGGCTTCGAGCTGCTGAAGGACACGGCACTGCTGCGCCTCGACACCGCGCTGCAGACCTTCAACGCCGCCCTGCCGCGCCTGGAGGAGTTCATCCTGCCGGCCGGTTCCCGCGCCGCTTCGCAGGCCCATGTGTGCCGCACCGTGGCCCGCCGGGCCGAGCGCACCGTGGTCGCGCTGGGGCTGGCCGAGCCGCTGCGCGATGCGCCGCGCCGCTACCTCAACCGGCTGTCCGACCTGCTCTTCGTGCTGGCCCGCACCCTGAACCGCATGGACGGCGGCGACGACGTGTACTGGAAAAGCGAGCGCATGGCCCGCGCCGGAGACGCGGCATGAGCCGGCGGCCGTGCGGCCCGGTGCGCGGCGCGCGCGCCGATACAGCCTCTCGGCACTGTTACAGCTTGTCTGCATTTGCGCCTGGGGCGGGCGCTGCGCGGTCTACGGCCTGAACGAAAGCAGGGTCCATGCGGCTGCGCCACATCGAGGTCTTCAACGCGATCATGCTCACCGGCAGCGTCAGCGCCGCGGCGCGGCTGATCAACGTCACCCAGCCGGCGGTCAGCCGCACGCTGCAGCATGCCGAACTGCAGCTGGGCTTTCCGCTGTTCCAGCGCACCCGCGGCCGGCTGGTGCCGACCAACGAGGCGCTCACGCTGTACCCTCACATCGAGCGGCTCTTCGGCCAGCTCGACGCGGTGCAGCGCCTGGCCGAGAACCTGCGCACCGCGCAGGACGTGGGCGAGCTGCGCATCCTGACGGTGCTGGCGCTCAGCTACGAGGTGCTGCCGCGCGCGCTGCACATCTTCCGCCAGCAGCATGCGGCGATCGCGGTGCGGGTCGAGGCGCTGCACTCGCCGCAGATCATGTCGGCGCTGCTGCTGCGCGAGGCCGACGTGGGCTTCGTCTTCAGCCCGGTGGTGCATCCGGCCCTCACGCAGGAGGCGCTGGCCGAGAGCCGCATCGTCTGCATCGCGCCCAAGGGCATGCTGAGCGCCCGGCTGGTGCGGCGCGGCTGGGTGGCGCTGAACGACATCGCCGAGCTGCCCGCGGTGGTGCTGGATGCGCGCGACCCGGTCGGCACCAGCCTGAGCCAGGCCTGCCGCGAAGCCGGCGTCGGCCTGCAGGCGGTGGTGACGGTGCAGACATACCACGCGGCGCTGTCGATGGCCCACTACGGCCTGGGCGTGGCCCTGGTCGACGGCTGCACCGCCAGCTCGGCCGACCGCGAGCGGGTCGACGTGCTGCGGCTGGAGCCGCACATCCCGGTGCCGATCCGTGCGCTGCGCCAGGCCGAGACGCCCGACTCGGTGGTGGTGCGGGCGATCACCCGGGCGATGAAGCAGGCGTTGAAGGACATCACGTAGGTCTTACCGCGCCAAGGCGTTGCGCGAAACTTGAAGTGTTTCGGCAGATCGACGCCGCTTCGAAAGCTCGGGATTTGAAAATATGCCGGTGGCTCCGGTTCCGCAGCGTTCGAGCCAAGGCAGCGGTCGCCGCTCGATGTGGGCTTGTTTAGACCATCGCCTCGATCCGCGCCGCGGTGCCGAAGGCCAGGGTGAAGCCCAGCGCGCCGTGCCCGGTGTTGAACAGCAAGCCTTCGGGCGTGTTCGGCAGGCGGCCGACGACCGGGCGGCCGGTGGGGGTGGCGGGGCGCATGCCGGTCCAGTGCTGCAGCTCGGGCGCGTCGGCCAGCTGGGGGAAGACCGCCTGCGTCGCCTGCCGCAGCATCGCGATGCGGGCCGGCGGAATCTGGCTGCCGTGGCCCACGATCTCGGCCATGCCCGCCACCCGCAGCCGGTCGCCGATGCGGGCGAAGACCACCTTGCGCGGGCTGTCGGTGATGCTGACCCGCGGGCCGGCCGCGGCACCGGTGCCGTGCGCGGCCAGGTCCAGCGTCAGGCTGTAGCCCTTGAGTGGGTACACCGGCACCCGCACCCCCAGCGTGCGCGCCAGCCGCCACGAGGCGGTGCCCAGCGCCACCACGAGGCGGTCGGCCTCCAGCACGCCCTGCGCAGTGCGCAGGCCCACCGCGCGGCCCTGGCGCACCTCCACGCCCTGGGCTTCCAGGCCGGTGTGCAGCACCGCGCCGCGCTGCGCCAGCGCCCGGGCCAGCGCCTCGCAGACCTTCAGGCAATCGGCCGCGCATTCGCTCGGCGTGTGCACCGCGCCGGCGATGCGGTGGCGGTAGGCGTCGAGCGCCGGCTCGATTTGCGCGCATTCGGCGGGCGTCACGATGCGCTGTGCGCCGCTGCCCAGGCCCGCCTGCAGCGCCACCTGCCGCGCGGCGCCGGCCAGCGCGGCCGCCGAGCCGTAGAGCACCAGCTTGCCGGTGGCGGAGAAATCGCAGTCGGGCTGCAGGTCGGCCCGCATCGCCTCGAAGCCGGCACGGCTCTCGGCCGCCAGGGCCAGCAACTGCGCGGTGGTTTCGCGCGAGGTATCGGCATTGCAGGCGGCCAGAAACGCCATCGCCCAGCGCCACTGGTGCGGGTCGAGCCGGGGCCGCAGCTTCAACGGGGAGCCGGGCGACAGCAGCAGCGTGGGCAGCTGTTTCCACAGGCCGGGGTCGGCCAGCGGCTGCACGTAGGAATAGCTGAGCTGCGCCCCGTTGCCGCCGCTGGCGCCCTGGCCGGGCGCGGCGCGGTCGACCACCGTCACCCGGTGGCCGGCGCATTGCAAACGGTAGGCAGTGGCGAGGCCGGTGATACCGGCGCCGAGCACGCAGACATGCATGGGAGAAGACTCCTGCTGGAACAGCGGCCGGGCAGGCGCCGCACTGGCGGCCGCACCGCGGGCCGCATGCCGACTGTAGGGGCGCGCGGTGTGTGGGCGCATGCACCTGCGTGCCTGGCCATGCCGTCAGGTTATGGGCCGATGCGGGCCTCGGCAGACATCGACAGTGTCGCCGCCAGCCCATAATATCCGGGCATGGCCGCGCGCGCGAAAAGCATGCGCCAGGGCGGTGGCGGATTTCTACACTGGCCCGGTGCTTGCATCAGTGCCGGCCCGCACTGTCGTCCCGTGACCGCCGTCACGCCCCCTCCTACCGAAAGGTTCGCATGAAGCTCCCCGCATCGCTGCTCGCTCCCCTGGCCCTCGCTCTGCTGGCCTCGGCCGGCGTGGCCCAGGCCGACACCCTGTCCAAGATCGCGGAGTCGGGCCAGATCACGCTGGCGTACCGCGAATCGTCGGCGCCCTTCAGCTACCTGCAGGCGCCCGGCCAGCCGATCGGCTTCTCGGTCGAGATCGCCAACGCGGTAGCCGACGCCGCCCGCAAGCAACTGAACAAGCCCGACATCAAGATCGCCTGGATGCCGGTGACCTCGCAGAACCGCATTCCGCTGGTGCAGAACGGCACGGTCGACCTGGAGTGCGGCTCCACCACCAACAACACCGCGCGCGGCAAGGAAGTGGCCTTCGCGATCAACTACTTCTACACCGGCACCCGTCTGCTGACCAAGAAGAGCTCGGGCGTGAAGAACTACGCCGACCTGGCCGGCAAGCCCATCTCGACCACCACCGGCACCACCAACCTGCAGGTGCTGCGCAAGTACGACGCCGAGAAGAAGCTGGGCATGCAGTTCACCTTCGGCAAGGACCATGCGGATTCCTTCCTGCTGGTCGAGAGCGGCCGGGCGCTGGCCTTCGGCATGGACGACATCCTGCTCTACGGCCTGAAGGCCAACGCCAAGGCGCCGGACGAGTACGAGGTCACCGGCGACGCGCTGCAGGTCGAGCCCTATGCCTGCATGCTGCGCAAGGACGACGCCGGCTTCAAGACCCTGGTCGACGGCGTGATCGGCGGCATGATGAAGACCGGCGCCTTCGAGAAGCTCTACGACAAGTGGTTCCTGCAGCCGATCCCGCCGAAGGGCATGCCGCTCGGCGTGCCGATGAGCGCCGAGCTGCGCGCCAACATCGGCGCCCAGAGCGACAAGCCCGCGATGTGAGCGGCACCGCTGCAACCCCCGTCGCCCGACCGGCCGCCCCCGCCGACACGGGCGGCCCCGCGCCCGCGCACCGCCGGCCGCACATGGTCGGCATCCTGGGCGGCATGGGGCCGGCCGCGGGGGCCGACTTCGTGCGGCTCTTCGTGCAGGCCTGCGCCCGCCGGATGGCTGCGGCCGGCCGGCCGGTGACCGACCAGGGCTTTCCCGAGCACTGGCTGGCGCAGGTGCCGGTGCCCGACCGCAGCCGCGCGCTGGCCGACACCACGCCCGGCCCGCACCAGCCGCTGGCACCGATGCTCGACGCCCTGGGCCGCCTGCACAGCCTGGGCGTGCGCGCGGTGGCCATCGCCTGCAACACCGCGCACGCCTGGCATGCGCCGCTGCAGGCAGGCTGTCCGGCGATCGACCTGCTGCACATCGCCGACGAAACCGCCGCGCACCTGGCCGCCGCCGGTGTGCGCCAGGCGATCCTGCTGGCGACCGCAGGCACCTACGCCACCGGCCTCTACGACGCCGCCCTGGCGCGGGCCGGCGTGGCCTGCCACCTGCCGACCGATGCGGAGCGCGCCACCGTCATGCACGGCATCTACGCCGGCGTGAAGGCGGGCGACATGGCCCTGGCCCGCCGCTGCTTCGCCGACGTGGCCGGCGCGATGGCCGCCCGCCATCCGGGCAGCGCCATCGTCATGGGCTGCACCGAGATTCCGCTGGCGCTGCCCGAGGCCGACGGGGCCGGCGATTGGCAGCTGGTCGATCCCACCGCGGTGCTGGCGGATGCGCTGGCGCGGCGGGCCTACGCGGCCGGCTGACGGCGCGGCGTGGCATCCGGCCTCGGTGATCCTGGTCGCGGGCGCCGGCGGAACGGCCCCACCGCAAAGGCAAAAATCCGGTCATGAAATCGGGCTCGGGCCGGCTATAAGCAAAGGCTGATAGCTATCATTTAAATAGCAAATGATGGTTGGCGGCGTTCACGCCCCGTCACAGACCCGCAGCACCCAGCAGGCCGCGGCCAGCATGTCGGCCGCGCCGCCGGGCGACAGGCGCCGGGCGACGAAGGCGCGGTGCAGTGCCCATGCCGCCTCCGCACCGCCGGGCCGCGCCGCACCGCCGGCCGCCAGGTAGTCGCGCGCCGCCTGCTGCGCATCGCGCAGCCCGGCGGTGCCGCCGCGGTGGACCAGGTTGGTGTCGTCGAGCACCGCCATCGCCTGGAACAGCGCGTCGAGCCGCGCCTGTTCGACCGTCAGGCCCCGCCGCAGGCCGGCGGCCAGGGCGGGTGCCACATGGTCGAAGAGCGTCGGGAACCCGGCGGCCGCTTCCTGCGAGGCACTGCGCAGCCCGTGCCGCTGTGCCGCGATGCTGCCGGGCAGGCCGGTGGGGTGGATGCTGCGGGCGGCCAGTGCGGCGCCCCAGTGCCGTCGCAGTGTGCCGCGCAGCACGGCGGGCGACAGGGCCGGCGGCCTGTCGCGCAGCGCCGCACCCGCAGAAGCGCAGAGCAGCCCCAGCGTGAACACCGCGCCGCGGTGTGTGTTGGCGCCGCCGGTGGCCGCCAGCATCCGCGCCTCGGCGGCGATGCCGCAGGCCTCCAGCGCCGCGAAGGGCGCCTGCCGCCAGCCCAGCGTCGCGATGTGCACGAAGTAGTGCCGCAGCGCGAACAGGCTGCGCAAAAAGGTGCGCGCATCCATGTCGGTATGGCTGCCGCTGTCGGCGAACGAGACCAGGCCCGGCTTGGGCGCCAGCGCGAGTTCGTCGTAGAGCGCCACGGTGGCGGCGCGGCCGATGCGCTGCAGCGCTGCGCGGGGGGTGGTGTTGGGTGCGGCGTCGGCGCCCGGCGCACAGACGCTGCATGCGGGCGCGGGCCTCATGCCGCCAACTCTGCCGCGGCCGCTACACCGCCACCGTCGACAGCGTCCAGGCCAGCGATCCAGCTGCTTCCGTGCTCCAGCCGCGCACCTCGCAGGCGCTTGACCAGCACCCCGGCCGCCGCCCCGGCGCGCCAGGCCCGCCACTCCCGCCAGGCGACGGCCGCGCCGTCGGGAAAGACCAGCTCGCCATCGAGCCGCGGCGCGGCGCCGTCGGCTTGCGCCAGGCACCGCACCACCGCGTCGGCGGCCTGCGCATCGGCCACCGGCAGCAGCAGGTCCAGGTCGGAGGTGGCATGCAGGTAGGGCAGGCCGGTGAGGGTCTGCCAGCCATGGCCGCCGTACACCCGGGCGGTGCAGCCGAGCCGCGCCAGGCGCTGCTGCAGCGCGTGCCAGGCCGGGGCGGCCTGCGGTGCCAGCAGCGGCGCGACGGCGGCCATCGTCGGGAACGCGGCGGCACCGGCGTGCAGCAGGCTGCGCGGGACTTGCAGCGCGATGCGGCGGCGCGACCAGCGCAGCGGGGCCGGCAGGCCGAGTGCCACCGTCCCGTCGCACGCCGCCGGTTGCGCCGGCTCCGGGGGCTGGCGCGCGACCACCAGCGGCAGCCGGTGCGCGGCCCAGTGCGCCAGGCAGGCGGCGGCCTCCTCGTCCCAGGGGCGGGCCAGCACCTGCGCCCAGCCGGCCTCCGCCAGCGTCACCAGGCGGTGGCGCTGGAGGGCCGGCCCGGGCCCGGCGCCGGGCGCGTGCGGCGGCAGGGACGGCGACGGCAGCGTCATCGGCGCGCTCCGCTCAGACGCTCGCCAGCACCCGCTCGATGACCGGGCCGGCCAGCGCACGGCCGCCGCGCGCGGCGCCGTCGGCGGCGCGCCGGTCTTCGGCCGTGGCGCTGGCCAGCGCCTCGCGCAGGCAGGCGGGCAGGTCGTGCTCCCACAGCCGGCGCACGCCGCCCATCGCCACGTAGTTCTGCACGCCGGGCGCGAAGACCGGGTTGGATTGCGAGAGCTGCGCCAGCATCGCCTCGGGCAGCTTGGTGACGCGCGCCATGGCCGGCAGGCGCATCACCCGGATCTCGGCCTCGGGCAGGGCGTCGCAGGCGTCGGCGATCAGGCCCGAGGTGAGAAAACCGCCCGACAGCGCCTGGTCATACACCAGCCCCAGCACCCGGTGGCCCTGGCGCCGCGCGAAGTCGATCGCGCTGCCCAGGTGCGCCATCGCGCGGTTGATGCCCAGCAGCTCGTCGCGGCGGCGCAGCTGCTGGCCCTGCGTATCGACCAGCAGCAGGATCGGCCTGCCGGGGTGAGCCGCCACGGTGTCGAGCACCGCGCGGGCCTGCGCCAGTGCCAGCGCCACGCCGATCGGGGCATGGCCGGTGGTGCCGACCACGGCCAGCGGCGCGCCGTCGAAGGTCACCGTCCCGTGCAGAAAATCGCCGTCGGCCACGATGCCGTGCGACGGGCCGAAGAGCGTGGAGGCGAGGGTGTTCCAGTCCATGTCGTGTCCTGTGCCTATGCGGTGCGGGGCGAGGGAAAGGCGGCCTGCAGCGCGGCCACGTCGAGGGCCGGCACCCGGGCCGCGTCGGGCACGCCCAGCGTGCGCCAGAGGCGCTCGGCCTCGCCGCCGTCGCCGGCCCAGTCGGCCTCGGGCACGTCGCGCAGGCGGGCGGCCAGCAGGGCGTGCTCGGCCTCCAGCGCGTCCCGCGTCACCGGGCGCGATGCGCCGCCGCCTTCCAGCAATGCGAGGGCCGCGGCGCGGAACGCGGCCACGTCGTCTTCCACCAAAAGGTCGCAGTCGCCGGTCAGCCAGCGGTGCTTGCCGCCGGTGGTGCGCCAGACCAGGGCGCGGTCGCGCGCATCGAATTCGTCCACCCCGTGCGAGGCCTCGATCACCTCGGGGCCCGACATCGCCAGCCGGCCCACGTCGCTCATCACGATGCGGTCGGCGCAGCGGGCCACGATGCCCATGCCACCGAAGCAGCCGTTGGCCCCGCCGATCAGCACGAGCACCGGAATGCCGGCGGCCCGCACGTCGAGCACCGCGCGCATGACCTCCGACACCGCGATCAAGCCTGCGTTGGCCTCGTGCAGCCGCACCCCGCCGGACTCGGCCAGCAGCAGCACGGCGGTAGGCCGGTCGCGCAGCGCGCGCCGCAGCAGGCCGACCAGCTTGGCGCCGTGCACCTCGCCCACGCCGCCGCCCATGAAGGCGCCCTCCTGCGCCGCCAGGAAGACAGTGCGGCCGCCCAGCGTGGCGCGGCCGATGGCCACGCCGTCGTCGAAGGCCGCGGGCACGCCCAGCTGGGCCAGGTGCGGGCTGGTCAGCCGCTCGGAAGGCGGCAGCCATTCGTGGAAGCTGCCGGCGTCCAGCAGCAGGGCGATGCGCTCGCGGGCCGTGCATTCGGCATAGCTGACGACATTGTTCATGGAGTGGCCTCCGTGCTGCGCACTGCGGTGCGCGCTGGCTTGAAGCGGTTCGGCGCGGCGCTCATGGGCGGGCTCCCTGCAGTTCCGAGACGGCCTGGTCGAGCCGCAGGCTCACCACCGCCGGCGTGGCGCCCATGTCGTGCACCGACACCTGCACGCCGCCCAGCCGGTGGCGCTGGTGGAAATCCTGCGCCACCGCCTGCCAGATCGCGCCGAAGCCGCGGGCCGATGTCTCGATGCGCACCCGGCAATCGGTGCCGGCCGCGGGCTCCAGCAGCACCTCGAGGTTGCCCGAGCCCACCACGCCCACCAGCACCGGCGCGAAAGCACCCGCCGGCCGGGTGCCGGGAAAGGAATAGTCCAGGGTTTCGAGCCCCGGGGCCATGTTGTTTTGATCAGTCATCGCAAAAGCCTCGGCCGGTGAAGGCGTGCAGAAATCGTTGTCGAGCAGGCGTGAGATCGGGACGCGCAGAAGGTTGATGCATGCCTTCACCAGTTGCGGAAGCGTTTGGGTGGCTGGTACAGGCCGCCCGATGCGCGCACCAGGTCGCGCATGCTGCGCGCGGCCAGCAGGTTGCGGGTGGCGTCGCGCGGGTCGATGCCCAGGTCCTGCGGCCGCTGGACGATGCCGCGGTCGCGCAGATTCTCGACCATGCGCTTGTCGCGGGCCAGGCCCACCGGCGTGTAGCCGGCCACGCCGCGGATCGCCTGGGCGCGCTCCTCGTCGGTGCGGCAGAGCAGCAGGTGGGCGATGCCCTCTTCGGTCAGCACATGGGTCACGTCGTCGCCGTAGACCATGATCGGCGGCAGGGCCATGCCGGTCTGCTGCTGCAGCGTCCAGGCGTCGAGCGTCTCGACGAAGGCGGGCTGCATGTGCTCGCGGAAGGTCTCCACCATCTGCACCACCAGCTTCTGGCCGCGCGGCGTGCCGGCGGCGCCGGTGCGGCCGGCGCGCGCCTGCTGGCCGGCCTTGAGCCATGCGGGGCTGGCATGCCGCCGGCCCCGCGCGTCGGCGCCCATGTTGGGCGCGCCGCCGAAGCCGGCGATGCGGCCCAGCGTGGCGGTGGAGCTGTTGCCGTCCAGGTCCATCTGCAGGGTCGAGCCGATGAACAGGTCGCAGGCGTAGTGGCCGGCGGCCTGGCTGAAGGCGCGGTTGCTGCGCAGGCTGCCGTCGGGGCCGGTGAAGAACACGTCGCCGCGGGCGCGGATGTAGTCCTCCATGCCCAGCTCCGAGCCGAAGGAATGGATGCTCTGCACCCAGCCCGCCTCGATCGCCGGGATCATCGCCGGGTGCGGGTTCAGCGCCCAGTGCTGGCAGATCTTGCCCTTGAGCCCCAGCGATTCGGCGTACGTGGGCAGCAGCAGCTCGATGGCGGCGGTGTCGAAGCCGATGCCGTGGTTGAGCCGCTGCACGCCGTATTCGGCATAGATGCCCTTGATCGCCACCATGGCCATCAGCACCTGGATTTCGCTGATCTGCGCCGGGTCGCGGGTGAAGAGCGGCTCGATGAAATGCGGCCGCGGCGCGGGCACCACGAAGCTCACCCAGTCGGCCGGGATGTCGATGCGCGGCAGCGTGGTGGTGGCGCCGTCGACCAGCTCGTTGACCTGCGCGATCACGATGCCGCCCGAGAACGCGGTGGCCTCGACGATGGCCGGCGTGTCCTCGGTGTTGGGGCCGGTGTAGAGGTTGCCCTGCGCATCGGCGGCCTGCGCGGCGACCAGGGCCACGTTCGGCGTCAGGTCGACGAAGTAGCGGGCGAACAGCTCCAGGTAGGTGTGGATCGCGCCGATCTCGATGCGGCCGGCCGAGGCCAGTTGCGCCAGCCGCGCGCCCTGCGGGCCGGAGAAGCTGAAGTCGAGCCGGCTGGCCACGCCGTTCTCGAACACGTCGAGGTGCTGCGGCAGCGCCAGCACCGACTGGACCATGTGCAGGTGGTGCACCCGCTGCGGATCGACCGCCACCAGCGCGTCGGCCAGGAAGTCGGCCTGCTTCTGGTTGTTGCCCTCCAGGCAGACCCGGTCGTGCGGCTGGATCACCGCCTCCAGCAGGGTGCCGACGGCGGCGGTGGCGACCACCTTGCCCTGCAGTTGCGGGCCGAGCGCCTCGGCGGCCCGTGCCAGGCGGGCCGCGCGGCTTTGCGCGCGGAGGTTCCAGGAAGGAGTGGGTTGCATGCCGCAAGGGTACGGGAGGCGGGGGCCCGGATCAATCAAGCCGGCAGCACGACGCTTACGCCCAGCGGAATGGAACCGACGGCGGCATCAGTCGTGCGACGGGTCGACCGCCCACGGCGCCTGCGCGAAATGCTGCGCCAGAAACGCGATCAGCGCCTGCACCCGCGCCGGTTTGGCCCGGCCGGGCGGGGTCACGATGTGCAGCGCGATCGCCGGCGGCGCCCAGTCCTGCAGCGTGGCCTGGATGCGGCCGGCGCGCAGGTCGTCCCAGGCGAGGAACTCGGGCTGCATCGCCAGGCCCAGCCCGGCGCGCAGCGCGGGCACCAGCGCCTCGGCATTGTTGACCTGCAGGGCGGCCGGCACCACCTGCGCGAAGTCGCCGTGCCGCGCATGGCGGAAGCGCCAGGCCTCGCCGACGCGGGCATGGGTGTAGCGCAATGCCCGGTGCTGCGCCAGGTCGCGCGGATGGGCCGGATGGCCGTGCTGCGCGAAGTAGGCCGGCGCGCCCACCAGCAGGATGCGCACGGTGCACAGGCGCCGGGCCAGCAGGCTCGAATCGGGCAGCGCGGAAATCCGCAGCGCCAGATCGAAGCCCTGCGCCACCACGTCGGTCAGCGCGTCGCTGAACTGCAGGTCGAGCGTCACCTCGGGGTGGCGCTCCATGAAGAGGGGCAGCGCCGGCCCCAGGTGCGACACGCCGAACGACATCGGCGCCGCGATGCGGATGGTGCCGCGCAGGCTCTTCGACTGCTCGGTCACCTCGGCCTCGACCGCCTCGCCCTCGCTCAGGATGCGGGCGGCCCGCTCCAGCGACGCCTGGCCGCTGGCGGTGAGCGACATCTTGCGCGAGGTGCGGTGGAACAGCGTGGTGCGCAGCCGCGTCTCCAGCCGGGTGATCGCCTTCGACACCGTCGGCTGCGACACCGCCAGGTCGGCCGACGCTTTGGCGAACGAGCCGGTTTCCGCCACCTTGGCGAAGATCGCCCAGGCTTCCAGGTCGGGCAGCTTGCTCATGGGGACGCGGTGGGACAGGGCGTTGGGACGGTATGGCGTGCTCCGGCCATGGACTGCCCGGTGCCGCGCGCGACGGGATGGCGATCGGCACTCATCGATGGCACATCGCGGAGAGACGTTGCAGAACCTGTTCCGCCCGGTCCGGCTCGGCCAGCATGCCCGGCAGAACGTTCGCAAAGTTCCGGTCCGTCAGCAGCCGATCGAATGCATCCCCTACGGATTGCCGAACGTCTACAGGGGCCGCAGCCAGTTCGTCTGCCAATTCCTCGCGCCCATCGACGATGTTGAGGATGTCTTCGATGTCGTGGCTGCCCAGGTAATCGCCACCGCCACGGCCTGCGAACGCCTCCAGCTTGGTGGCCACGAAGGCCACCGCACTGACCAGGCGAAGGGTGATGCCCGCCCCCACGTCCGCAGGCTCGGCGGTGGCGACCGCATACGGGTACCAGCGGTTGGAGAATCCCAGCACCTCCGGCTGCATGGGCATCAGATCGAACTGCATGCCCGAATCCTTGTGCACCCAGCGGCAGATCACGGCGCTGGTCACGTCGCGGGCAAAACCGCGCTGCGCGACTGCTTTTTCCATGCGATGGAACATGGCCCGGTCGGCGTTCACGACCGCATCCACGTCGCGGGTGGCACGTACCGGATCGGCCAGCGGATCGGTGACCAGCAGGCCGGCGACGGCGCCGCCGACGAACACCAGGTGTTCGCGCAAATCGCCGAGCGCCTCTGCGATCAAGCGCAGTTGCGGCAGATTCGGGTCATCGATCCGCATCGGGCGCCTCCTCGTGCGAGCGCATCAACTCGGCTTCCAGCAGTTCGGCCGCCAGGCTGCGCTCGCGCGCCCGGCCGGTGCGCAAGGCATCGAGCAAGGCCAACAGGCGATGCAGCGACGGATCGGCCAGAGCAGCTTGCGGCGCGGTCCGATAGAGCGGCGGAAGCGTCGGTCCCTTGGCCTTGCCATGGGGATGCGCCCACACGGGGGCCTCTCCCGGCGCGGCCGTCAGGTGGCGGGCCAGCGGTTCGGCACCGAATGCTGTCGGAACGCCTCGCTTCACCGGGCCGACCGCCGCAGGCCAGACATAGCGCACGCCGTGCAGCAGGAACTCCAGCAGGTTCGGCCGTACCGGCGACCATTCGATACGCGAAGGCGCGACGGCCAGGCCCGATGCCACGGCGCGCTTCACGCTGGCATGCGCCTCGGAGGCGCTCAGGCCCACCGCCTGGCCCAGCAGGGCATAGGTCCAGCGCTGGGGTGGGTGGGCGGCCACCTTCAGCACCACCAGCAAATCTTGCGGTTTGAGGTCCATCGGCACCATTCATTCGCTATTCGTGAATTGCGAATATCACGGATGAATGTGTATTTTGCAAGCCCTGGCGAAGCTGACGGCTCGAAGAGCAGTGTGGTGTTTTTGGAATCAATGGTTTTCCATCTTTTCTATTCTCTAAGCGATCGCCGGATCCTACAGTTCATCCATCGCAACACGCAATGCAGGAGAAACACCATGATCGAACGCCGTCCCTTCGCCGAACTCGGTGGTGCCAACCACGGCTGGCTCGATGCCAAGCACCACTTCTCGTTCGCCGGCTACCACGACGCCGCCCGCATGGGCTGGGGCGCGCTGCGGGTGTGGAACGACGACACCATCGCGCCCGGCACCGGCTTCCCGCCCCATGCCCATGCCGACATGGAAATCATCACCTACGTCCGGGAAGGCGCGATCACCCACCAGGACAACCTGGGCAACCAGGGCCGCACCGAGGCGGGCGACGTGCAGGTGATGAGCGCCGGCAGCGGCATCCGCCACTCCGAATACAACCACGAGTCGGTGACCACCAAGATCTTCCAGATCTGGATCATCCCGGACGGCCGCGGCCAGGCGCCTTCGTGGGGCGCCAAGCCTTTCCCCAAGGGCGACCGCTCGGGCCAGTTCGTGGCGCTGGCCAGCGGCCTGCCCGGCGACGACGACGCGCTGCCGATCCGGACCGATGCCCGGGTGCTGGGCGCCACGCTCAAGGCCGGCGAATCGGCCGAGTACCGGCTGGGCCGTGACCGCCGCGGCTACCTGGTGACCGCCAGCGGCGAGGTCGAGATCGACGGCGTGCCGCTGGCCGCGCGCGACGGCGCCGCGATCCGCGACGTGGACAGCTTCCGCGTCACCGCGCGATCGGACGCGGAACTGGTGTTCGTCGATTCGGCGCCGTAAGCCACGGTCAGGCCCCGCGCACCGGTGCTCTGCCGCGCCGGGGTGCGCGGGCGTCGCCCGGCCCTTCACTGTGCCGTGCGCGCCTGCAGGAAATCGATGAACACCCGCAGCTTGCGCGGCATGTAGGCGCGGCTCGGGTGGTAGAGGTAGAAGCCGGGAAACGTCGGCCACCAGGGTTTGAGCAGCGGCACCAGCCGGCCGGCGGCGATGTCTTCCAGCACCTGCACTTCGAACGCGCAGGCGATGCCGACACCCGCGCGCACCGCGGCCAGCAGGGTGTCGCCGTCGTTCGAGACCAGCGGGCCCGGCACGTCGATCTCGATATCGCGGCCCCGGTGCGAGAACTCCCAGCGGTAGATGCCGCCGCCCAGCCGCGCATTGAGGCAGCGGTGGTCGACCAGGTCCTGCGGCACCCGCGGTGGCGTGCGCCCGGCCAGGTAGCGCGGCGATGCCACCGTCGCGATCCGGTGCCGCCCGCCCAGCGGCACCGCCACCACGTCCTGCGCCAGGTTCTCGCCCAGGCGGATGCCGGCGTCGAAGCCGCCGTCCACGATGTCGAGCAGTGCGTTGTCGCAATGCAGCTCCAGCGTGACCTCGGGATACGTGGCCAGAAAATCCGCCAGGTGCGGCAGCACCACGATGTCGGCCGCGGTGCGCGACAGGTTCAGCCGCAGCAGGCCCGCCGGCCGGTCGCGCGATTCGTCCAGCCCGTCGATCGCGCCCGCCAACGCCGCCAGCCCGGGCTGCGCCTGCGCCAGGAAGCGCTGGCCGATCTCGGTCACGCCGACGCGCCGCGTCGAGCGGTCGAGCAGGCGCACGCCCAGGCTGCGCTCCAGCTTGCGCAGCGTCTGCGACAGCGCCGAAGGCGACACGCCTAGCTCGGCCGCCGCGCGGGTGAAGCTCGCATGGTGGGCGACCCGCGCGAAGGCGGCGATGGGGGCGAGCAGGTCGGCGGACATCGCCCGATTATGAAGCGCGGCTTCACGCCGCATCCCGCAGAGCCGGCTTTATCCGGAGGTACGAAGTGCCTATCGTCAGGGCCTGCCACCCGCTCCGGGTCGCATCCTTCATCCCCCAACGTCAGGACACATCCATGGGCAAGCTCACAGGCAAGGTCGCCATCGTCACCGGTTCGTCCAAGGGCATCGGCGCCGGCATCGCGGAGCGGCTGGCCGCCGACGGCGCCGCGGTCGTCGTCAACTATTCGCGCAGCGCCGAAGACGCCGACGCGGTGGTGCAGCGCATCGCCGCGGCGGGCGGCCGTGCGGTCGCGGTGAAGGCCGACCTCTCGCAGCCCGCGCAGATCCAGCCGCTGGTCGATGCGGCCTCCGCGCACTTCGGCCGGCTCGACATCCTGGTGAACAACGCGGGCGTCTACAAGGTCGATTCGCTCGCATCGCTGAGCGCCGAGAGCTTCGACGAGCACTTCGCACTCAACGTGCGCGGCCTGCTGCTCACCACCCAGGCGGCGGCCCGGGTGCTGCCCGCCGGCGGTGTCGTCGTCAACATCAGCTCGGGTCTGGCGAAAAGCCCCTACCCGGTGGTGCACGTCTATTCGGCGACCAAGGGCGCGGTCGACACCCTCACCCGGTCGCTCGCGATGGAGCTCGGCCCCCGCGGCATCCGCGTCGTCGGCATCGCGCCGGGCTTCGTGAAGACCGAGGGCAATGCCGAATCGGCCAAGGACATGACCGACTTCCTGGTCGGCAAGACCCCCCTGGGCCGGGTGGGCATGCCGGCCGACATCGCCGCCACCGTGGCCTTCGCCGTGTCCGACGACGCGGGCTGGATCACCGGCACGACGGTCGACGTGTCGGGGGGGATGGTGTTTTGACGGTGGTGGCGGGTCAGGTGGCCGTCGGATTCCGGGGGGCTCCATACTGTCGCTCTGCAGCCTTCGATCTTCCCTCGCCACCCATGAACATCCTCCGCGCCCGACCCACCCACGCCGCCGACCTGCACACCCTCCTCGACGAATACTTCGAAGCCCTCGCCGTCGTCAAGCGCGACACGCCGGCCGCCATCGCGCGGTCGCTGGCGGACCCGGCCGATGCGACCTGGCTGGCGTATGTGGACGGCGTGCCGGCGGGCTGCGTGGCGCTGCGGCCGCTGGCCCTGGAGGGTGCTCTCGCGGGCTCGGCGCTCGAATGCAAGCGGCTGTATGCCCGACCCGCCTACCGGGGCCGGGGCATCTCGGCCGCGCTGCTCGATGCGATGGAAGCCCATGCGCACCAGGCCGGGGCCACCTGGATCTACCTCGACAGCAAGGACGACCTGAAGAGCGCGCTGCGCATCTACGCCCAGCGCGGCTATGCGGCCTGCGCGCGCTACAACGACAACCCGCAGGCGACGGTGTTCATGCGCAAGCGGGTCGGCTGACGCCTTCGCCGTCGCCGTCGCCGCCGTCGTCACCGGCCGGCGCGGCGCCCACCACCGCCCGGCACACCGCCACCAGCGCCAGCAGGTCGCCGTCGCGCTCCCGCGCCTTCAGGAACGACAGCCCGATCCGCTGCCGCGCGCGGTAAGGGGCCTGCAGCGGGACGAACTGCAGCTTGTGGCGGAAGATGGGCCGCATCCGGCCGGGCAGCAGGCTGTAGCCGACGCCGCCGCCGACCAGGTTGGCCAGGGTGAACACGTCGCCCACCCGCATCGCGATGTCGGGCGCGAAGCCGGCGACGGCGAAGGCGTCGTCGAAGCCGCGCTGGGTGGCGAAGCCCTCGCCCAAGGAGACGAAGCGCTCGTGCGCGCAGTGCCGCAGGTCGATGTCGGCCTGCGCCGCGTAGGGCGAGCCGGGCGGGGCGGCGAAGAACATGTCGTCTTCCATCAGGGGCACGGTGACGATGCCGTGCTCGGCCGGCGGCGCCGCCATCAGCGCGGCGTCGAGGGTGCCCAGGCGCAGCCGGTCGAGCAGTTCGGCGTTGCTGCCCAGCACCAGCTCGGCCTGCAGCCCGGGCAGGCGCTGGCGCAGGGCGACGATCACCTCGGGCACCGCCTGGATGGTGAGCGAATAGAGGGCACCGAGCGTGATGTGCCCGTCGGCCTGGCCAGCCGCGGCGCGGGTGGCCCGCAGGCCGTCGGCCAGGGTGGCCAGCACCTCGCGCGCCACCTCGGCCAGCACCTGCGCCGCCTCGGTCGGTATCAGGTTGCGGCCCTGGTGGCGAAAGAGCGCGCAGCGGGCGCCGTCTTCGAGCGAATGCAGCGCCCGGTGCACGCTGACGGCGCTGGTGCCCAACCGTTCGGCCGCCCGCGCCAGGTTGCCGGTCTCCATGAAGGCGATCAGCACCTCGAGCTTGCGCAGGCTGATGTCGTCGGGCAGGCGGGGCAGGTCGGGCGCGGGCATCCGGCGATGGTAGCCCCGGGCCGCGAGGGCTCCGATTTCGAGAGAAAAACGGCCGTGGCCGGCGTGTGGCGCCGGCCACCAGCTATCGATTGGATAGCGGGCGCTCTGGCTATTCCAGTTTGGCGCCCGAATCCTTCACCACCACGCCCCAGCGCTGGATCTCGCTGGTCACGAACTTGCCGAAGTCGGGGCCGTACAGGTTCGGCGGCTCGGCGCCGACGTTGGCCCAGGCGGTCTTGACCTCGTCCGAGGCCAGTGCCTGGCGCAGGGCGGCGGTTATCTTGTCGACCGCGTCCTTCGGCGTGTTCTTCGGCACCCACATGCCGTACCAGGTCGAGACCTTGTACTCGGGCAGGCCGCTCTCGGCGGTGGTGGGCAGGGCGTCGAAGCCCGGCGCGCGCTTCTCGCTGGCCACGGCCAGGCCCTTGAGCCGGTTGGTCTTGATGTAGCCCGAGGACGATCCCAGGCCGTCGAACATCATGTCGATCTGCCCGGCCACCAGGTCGGCCAGCGCCGGGCCGGCGCCGCGGTAGGGCACGTGCGAGATGTCGGTCTGGGTCTGCATCTTGAACAGCTCGCCCGCCAGGTGGTGGGCCGAGCCGTTGCCGGCCGAGCCGTAGTTCACCTTGCCGGGGTGGGCCTTCAGGTAGGCGATGAGCGATTTGAGATCGGTCGCGGCGGGCAGCTTCTGGCCGTTGACCACGATCACCTGCGGCACGCTGGAGACCAGCGCCACCGGGATGAAATCCTTCTCCAGGTTGTAGTCGAGCTTCGGGTACATCGACGGCGCGATCGCATGGTGCGCGCCGCCCAGGAACCAGGTGTAGCCGTCGGGCGCCGCGCGCGAGGCGACCCCCGCGCCCAGCGTGCCGCCGGCCCCGCCGCGGTTGTCGATGATGAACTGCTTGCCGAACTGCCTGGTGAGCGCCGCGCTCAGCGGCCGGGCGAACACGTCGGTGCCGCCGCCGGCCGGGAAGGGCACGACGATCGTCACCGGCTTGGCCGGCCACGGCTCGGCCTGCGCCTGGGCGGCCAGCGGCAGCGCCGCGGCCAGGCAGCCGGCCGCGAGGGCGGTCAGCGCGGGCCGCCGGCCGGGCAGGGTGCCGCCGGGGCGGGCGACGGAAATCCTTGAAAACGCCATGGTTTGTCTCCTTATGGGGCGCGGTTGCATCCGGGTGCAGATACGCGCCGATTCTGGAGACATCTACCGGGGTGCCCATACAGACATACCCTTCTCGCCTCTCGCCTCTCGCCTCTCGCCTCTCGCCTCTCGCCTCGGCGCTGCCACGGCCGTGACATTCGCTTGGGGCAAAATACCCGGCCTGTCGCGGCCCCGGCTTCGCCCGAAGGCCGCATGCTCATTTTTCGATAGCGGAAGGTCGGCGCACAGCAAGCATTCCAGCTGCTTTTTGCCCGCATCGCTCACCGCTGCATTGCGAGAAGCCTCATGTCCATCTGGAAGACCCCCGTATCGGTCGAGATCCTCGACGCCCTGTGCGCCGGCACCGTCCACGAGGCGCTGGGCATCGAATTCCTGGAGGTGGGGCCGGATTTCCTGCGCGCGCGGGTCCCGGTGGACCGCCGCACGCGCCAGCCCTACGGCATCCTGCACGGCGGTGTCTCGGTGGTGCTGGCCGAGACGCTGGGCTCCTGCGGCGCGGCCTACAGCTGCACGCCTGGCCACCGTGCGGTGGGCCTCGACATCAATGCCAACCACCTGCGCGCCACCGCCGAGGGCCATGTGACCGGGACCGCGCGGCCGGTGCACCTGGGCCGCTCGACCCAGGTCTGGCAGATCGACCTGCACAACGACGCGGGCGAACTGACCTGCGTGTCGCGGATCACGATGGCGATTCTGGCGCCGCGCTGAGGACCGGCTCGCGGCAGGGCGGTCCTGGCCGCCGGCCGGGCTCGGCGCCTGACGGCCGCGTGCCTGCCCGCTTCAATCGTGGTCTTCCGGGCTCGGCGAGTTCTGGCCTTCTTCCGAGCGCACCGTGCCTTCCTCGACATGCAGGTCGGCGACGCGCACCTGGGCCTCGGTGCGCGCCTGCTCCAGCAGCTGGGCGGTTTCTTCTTCCGGGGTGGCGGGGGTGGTGGTCTGGGGATCGGTCATGGGAAAGCTCCTGTTGGTTGGCGCCAGCATAGGCCGCGCGACCGGCCGGCGCTGTAGGAACCCGCCGCAGGGGCGCGAAGCCGATTGCGATCCCCGGCCAGCCCGACGACGCCGGGCCGGTCGCCCTGCGCTTCGACCAGGCGCTGTTCGACCGCGGTCGCGCCCAAGCGGCATCAGCCGGGCGCCGGATTGCCCCCGGCGTCCAGCACCGCCTGCGTCACCTCCTCGGCGAGGAAGTCGAGCACCGCCCGCACCCGCGCCGGCAGGCGGCCCGGCTTGCCCAGGTACACCGCGTGGATCGGCTGCCGGTCGCCAGGGTTGAAGGCCTCCAGCACCGGCACCAGCCGGCCGGTGTCCAGGTCGTGCTGCACGTGGTAGCGCGACAGCCGTGCCAGGCCCACGCCGGCGAGGGCCAGGCGGCGCAGGGTTTCGCCGTCCTCGGCGCGCACCGTGCCGGCCACCGGGATCTCCACGATGCGGCCGTCGACCCGCAGCGGCCAGTCGGGCGCGGCGCGGCGGTAGCTCCACCACAGCCGGTTGTGGTCCCGCAGGTCGTCGGGCACCCGCGGCGTGCCGTGGCGGGCCAGGTAGGCGGGCGACGCCAGAATCATCTGCGCCGTCTCGCCCAGCCGGCGCGCCACCAGGTCGGAGGTGGGCAGCGCGCCCCAGCGCACCGCCACGTCGGCGCGGGCCTCCATCAGGTCGACCACCCGGTCGGTCAGGGCGATGTCCAGCGTGACCTGCGGGTAGCGCGCCAGAAAGCGCGGCAGCAGCGGCAGCAGCACCCGGTGGCCGAAGGACACGCTGGTGTTGAGGCTCACCCGCCCGCGCGGCGCGGCGGCCGAGGCCACGCAGCGCTCGGCCTCGTCCAGGTCGGCCAGCACCTGCACCGCCCGGTCGTGGAACTGCCGGCCCTCGGGCGTCAACTGCAGCCGGCGGGTGGAGCGGTGCACCAGCTGGGTCCCCAGCCGCGCCTCCAGCCGGGCGACCAGCTTGCTGACGGCCGACGGCGTCATCTCCAGCGCGCGGCCGGCGGCCGAGAAGCCGCCGCGTTCGACGATCTGCACGAAGACTTCCATCTCGCCGGAGCGGTTGATGTCGGGGCGGGCCATGCGGGTGCCTTTTGCTGGGTTCGTCTGTGAATCGGATTCACGAATCTACGTCCTGCGGGCCGGCTAGTCACGGGCAGGGTTTCCCCGGACCATCGGTCCACCATGCCCATCGCCCTTCTCGCCCTCACCGCCGGTGCCTTCGGCATCGGTACCACCGAATTCGTCATCATGGGCCTGCTGCTGCAGGTCTCGGCGGACCTGCAGGTCTCGCTCACCGCCGCCGGGCTGCTGATCTCGGGGTACGCGCTCGGGGTGGCCATCGGCGCGCCGGTGCTCACCATCGCCACCCGGCGGCTGCCGCGCAAGACGGTGCTGCTGGCGCTGATGGCCGTCTTCACCCTCGGCAACATCGCCTGCGCCCTGGCGCCCGACTACGCCACGCTGATGGCGGCGCGGGTGGTCACCTCGCTGGCGCACGGCACCTTCTTCGGCGTGGGCGCGGTGGTGGCGACCGGCCTGGTGCCGGCCGACAGGCGCGCGTCGGCCATCGCGATCATGTTCACCGGCCTGACCGCCGCCACGCTGCTGGGCGTGCCGGCCGGCGCGTGGCTGGGGCTGCACCACGGCTGGCGCGCCACCTTCTGGGCGGTGGCCGCGATCGGCGTGCTGGCCTTCGTGGTGCTGGCCCGCTTCGTCCCGCGTGACGGCGACGCGCCCGGCCCGCTGACCGCCCTGCGCGACGAGCTGGCCGCGGTGCTGCAGCCGCAGGTGCTGCTGGGCCTGGGCATGACGGTGCTGGGCTATGCCGGCGTGTTCGCCCTCTATACCTATGTGCAGCCGCTGCTGACCCGGATGGCCGGCGTGTCGGAGGGCGGGGTGTCGGTGGTGCTGCTGCTCTTCGGCGCCGGCATGGCCGCGGGCAACCTGCTGGGCGGCCGCTGGGCCGACCGGGGCGCGCTGCGCGCGGTGCTGGGATCGCTGGCGGTGCTGGCCCTGGTGCTGGCCGCGATGCCGCTGGCGCTGCACGCGCCGGTGCCGGCCGGCGTGTACTTCGTGGTGCTGGGCATCGCATCGTTCGCCACCGTGGCGCCGTTGCAGATGCGGGTGCTGGAGAAGGCGGCCGGCGCCGGGCAGAACCTGGCGTCGAGCCTGAACATCGCCGCCTTCAACCTGGGCAACGCCCTGGGCGCGGCCGCCGGCGGCCTGGTGATCGACCACGGCCCGGGCCTGGGCGCACTGGGCTGGGTGGCGGCGCTGCTGACGGCGGCCGGCCTGGCGCTGGCGGCGGTCAGCGCGGGGCTGGACCGGCGCGGTGGGCGGGGCGCTGCGCCCATCGCCACCCGATCGCTATAAAAGTAATAGCTGGTGGCCGGCGAACAGCGCCGACCGTGGCCACTTTTTCTTCGAGAACCGCATCGACGAAGGACTTCCGATGGACTACCGTTTTCTGGGCGACTCCGGCCTGCGCGTGCCGGCCCTCGGCTTCGGCGCCGGCACTTTCGGCGGCACCGGCCCGCTCTTCGGCGCCTGGGGCACGACCGACGCCGGCGGCGCACGCAACCTGGTCGACATCTGCCTGTAGGCGGGCGTGACCTTGTTCGACACCGCCGACGTGTACTCCGACGGCGCGTCGGAGCGCATCCTGGGCGAGGCGGTGCGCGGCCGGCGCGACAAGGTGATCCTCTCGACCAAGGTGGGCCTGCGCCTGGGCGACGGGCCCAACCAGCGGATGCGCGATGTGCGGGCCGGTCCGGGCGGGGCGCTGTATCTGGAGATTTTCGAGACGGTTATTGGTGAATGGCTGTTGGCCTGCTGCGCATTATCCCTGCGGTAATGCCTCTCCTTTTGTACAGTTACTGCCACCGGAGCGCTTGGGTGTAATCGGTCCTGGTCGAGTGCGCAGTCGGAATATGTCTTGGTCGTTGCGCTTGCCCGAAGCAAGGAGTATCGATGTCCCAACGCATGTTCATTACCGCAGCACCGGTCGGCGCTATCCCAAAATACGTTTCCCCCGGCGAGCCGAAGTTTCTGCCAATGGCGCCTGTTTGCACCGACGCCGATGCACAGGGTTCCGTCGAAGAACTGACCGGCATTCTGGAAGATGCGGGTTGGGAGAAGGTGGATGCGGGAGGCTTGGTGTCGCCAACCGAATATTCTTCCCTGCCCCTGCGCATTCCCGCGTCGGTCCTGGACCTCGTTTCTTCGCTTCGAGACCGCCAAGAGTTCGCGCTGATCCTTGCTGCGAGTGGATGGATCGTCGGCGACGATGGATCGATAAGACAACCCAATCCGGTACTGCAGGTCTATTTCCCGCCCCGCATCGTCAACGCGTTTCAGCGCGACTATCCCGCCGTGGTGCAAGCCCTTCTCAAGCAAGGCTGGAGGCCCGCCGGCGCCGGCTACTGGAACCCGATGCGTGCCGCGTCGCCGCATGTGCCGATCACGCCCGATGCCATCATCAAGGCGAGCGTGGATGCGGCGGTCCAGGGCGCCGCGATCGTGCATCTCCACACGCGGGACACGAGCGATGCAGTCGAGCTGAAATGGCCGGGAGTGGAACAGCCCGTGTGGATCAGCCACCAGCGCAACCGGATAGATGTCGGCCAATACGAGAGCATCGTCTCGGCCCTGCACCGGTTGATTCCTTCGGCCATCGTGAATCTGTCGACGAGCGTGCGTGGGGGGGTGGATTTCGAAAGCCCGCAGCGCCGGGCGCATCTCAAAAGCTACGGCACGCAGTCGCGGAGCCCCGACATGGCGTCGTTCAGCCCTGGCCCGGTCATCTTCCAGGCCGGCGGCGGCTACGAGAACCCCCCCCGGTTCCTGGAAGCCCAACTGGCACATTTCAGGAGCCGCAACATCCGGCCGGAAGTCGAGGTGTTCGGCAGAAATATTCTCGACCAGGCACTGGGTGCGGATTGGGAGGCTCTTCGCGAAGCCGGAGAACCGGTCCTCTTCATGCTCGTCGCAGGTGTCGACCAGCACCGGCGCATCGACGGTGGCGGGTTGGTGGACGACTCCTTGATTCCCGTCGCCGAACGCAAGGAGATTTTCCGGCTGCTCGCGGAGGGCAGCGACGTGGCGCGTCGGCGGGCCACCCAGCGCACGGTGTTGTACCTTCGACCCATCGTGGACCGGATACGAAGCCACTCCCGGAGGGCCGTGATCTCCGCGCTGATGCCCGGCCCCATGTTGCACATACTGCCCGAAGTCGCGGTCGGGCTGGGCCTCGACGGCGTGAGGGTCGGGCTCGAGGATGCGTTGAACCTGCCCGACCACCGCGCCCCCGGCGGGCTGCGCAAGGCGACGACGGCGGAACAGGTTCGCTATGTCCGCAAGAGGCTCGAACGGCTCGGCGTCGCCATCGAAAATGCGGAAGAAGTGCGGGACCGCCTGTCGATGCCGCTGGAAGACGTCAGCCTGTTCCGTGCCGCAGCCAGGGCGCTCGCGCCGCTGCTGGCCATCGGGCCTCCCGCAAGGCCGCGGGCCATCGCCGACGATGTGCTGGCCGCGCTTGGCGCGATCCAGGCGCAATATGCCGCGAAAGAGGAACGGTTCGCGACCTACATCCGGTCGCATCTGGAGATCCGCCTGAAGCATGGCGGGGCAACGTCGGCCGACGAGGTCGCGACCGTGGCGGTGCGGTCGATCTCCGAGCACGGGCTGTATGTCCGCTACTTCATCGAAGAGCGAGATCGCTACCCCGCTCCCCTGAAGGACTTCGGGCAGCGGATGCACGCGCTGCAGGCGCTCAACTTCATCCGCGAGCTTCTGGCATCGGGTGGGGAACCGTCGGAGTTGTGGGACGGGGCACTCCAGGCGCTGGCGGAAGCGGACGGTCTTGCCCCGGAAACCTACAGGGTGGATCCGAGCCAGTACAAAGGGCAGGGCCTGCGGTTTCTCGAATACCTGACGTCGCTGCCGAGCCGCTTCAACCAGACCAGAACGCTCGCGGTCAATACGGTCTTGCGGTCCGATAAGAACTACAGCGCGGTCATGGCGACACTGTTCGAAGCCGTGCATGAAAAAATGTCCGCCCTGCGGCGATCGTCGAGGGCGGAGCACAAGCAGCCGGGCACCAGAGTCTTTCTCGTCGGGGGGAATGGGTATGCCGAGATCGGTGACCAGGCGCTTCGCCGGTCTCTCCAGGACCATCCCTGGATCGCGCTGCCGAGCACGCCGACCACCAATTATCCGGAAGGGATCCTGCTCGCGACCGGGCTGACAGCCTCCTTCTCGCGTTTCCTGGCCGACATCACCCAAAGCGCCAAAGGTCTGGTCGGTTTCGTCCACCCAGGCTTGGACGATCAGGGCCATCCGATCATCGAATCGGCCATGCTGCACAACCGGTTCGCGCTCAATACACCGTGGCATCGGCATGTGGTGGGCCATTCGGCACGCCTGCTGTACGAACGACTCCTGCTGCCGCGTGTGATCGAGACGCCGGAACTTCTGGCGAGGGCGGCCGGTGGCACGGTCCACCGCGATCCATCGGGACTTCCGATCTATGGGGATGGACGACCGGCCGCGAGAATATCGTTTCAGGGTGTCGAGGATCTGTGTCGCCTGCACCTGTTCGCACACAGTTCCGGTGTGGCCACCATCCAGCAGATCGACAACCTCCTGCGTGTCGATCTCGACGCGTTGGGCTACTCCGCCCTGGAAACGGACGAGATATTCAACCGCGCCGTAGCCATCTCGTTCGGCTCCGCCAGCGATATCAATCTCGCCTTGTCAGGCACGCCCGTCATCGACATCACCGCGTACAACGACATCCGCAGTCTTGCCGGAACGACATCGCCGGACTATCTCCCCAAGACGGAGGAGGATCTGTCGGCGACGACGCATCTGCTGCAGGAAGGCGTCAAAGAAGGCCACCGTTACGAGCATGCACGGTGGATGCTCTACAGGAATGGCGCTGCCAGAAAACTGCTGCGTCTCAAAGGTGTCGTGCTGCGCGAGGACCCGGTGCGGGCGCACGACGGCCACTCCATCCGCCGCTACCTCGAGGGGGCGCCGCGGTCTGTCTTCGACCTGATCCGCCTCTTCCACGATTCGCCCCGCAACATCCGCGCCGACATGCTCATGCGGGAGTTCTACAGCTGGCAAATGGCGGTCTGACGCTTCCGCGCAGCACGAGGCATTCCATGACGAAAGTTGCAGTGATCGGCGCTGGATGCAGTGGCGTGCTCGTCTGCAAGGCACTCGGCGTCCATGCCCGGCGAGCGGGGATTTCCGAGGTCGTCCTCTACGAAGGAAGCGGCCCGTTCGGCCCGGGCCTTGCCTACGGCCCGGATACGACGGCCGATCCGTTCATCCTCAACATGGCGACCTCCCTGCTGGGCGTGGACGCGGAGCGTCCGGATGCCTTTCTGCAATGGCTGAAAGAAGTACCCGGCCATCCGAAAATCGATCCCGACGGTTATGTCGGCCGCCGCCTCATGGGGCGTTACCTGACGGACGAATTGAAAGCGGCGGAGCGCCGCCTGACAGGGCAGGGCGTGAGATTTCGACGTGTCGCCCACATGGTCGACGATATAGAGCGGGACGGTAGCGGATGGGCCGTCCATACCCCGGAGGCTCGGGAGCCCGGTATCGGCAAGGTGGTTCTGGCGGTAGGCCACCTTCAAAAGCGGACGCCGTTTCCGGCGTCGTCGCGTTATTTTGCCAACCCGTACCACGACCTCGGCCGCCTTCGGAGCGCGGTCTCCCCCGGCGCACAGGTCGGTATCCTGGGGACGAAGCTGACCGCGGTCGACATGGCCCTTCTTCTGGGCAGCATGGGCGTCGCTGCCGTGCACCTCTATTCGAATTCGGGCCGTCTGCCTCTGGTGCGAGGCCTGGTCCCGGATGCGCTTGCATCGTCCGGTGAAATGGACATAGCCGCCGACTCGCTGACCGGATTTCTGCGGTGGTTCCGGCGTGCGCAGAAGTACGACTGCGAATACGAAGGCTTTTTCAAGCCGGTCGATTCGTGCGTGCGCCTGCGTCGCGAAATCGATGCCGCCCAAAAGGTGCGTGATTGGCAAATCCGGCTGGATGCCACGAAGTCGCATATCGACCACTACTGGTCGCGCCTCGACAACACGCAAAAGCGGCGCTTCTACCGGAAATACCAGGGGATGTGGATGAGCTACCGGCATCCGATGCCGGTGATCAACGCTCGCAAGATCGAAGCGATGCTCCGGAGCGGGCAGTTGTCGATTCACCGGGGCTACAAAGCGACCCGTATCGCACCGGATGGCAAAGTATGGGTCGATGTGTCGGATGGCACGCTGACGCTGGACTACGCGGTGGATGCGACAGGCTTCGCCGGCAACCTCACCCACCTGGATTCGCCGCTGATCGAGCGCCTGCTCGACAGGGGTCTCGTCAAGCAGTGCAGCCATGGCGGCATCGCGATCGATCCGAAGACCCATCTCGCCCATGGTGCATCCGGTCTTTACGCGATCGGTCCACTGACACAAGGATCGCTTTTCTACGTCTCGGCCATCGAGCGCCTGGCCGTCCATGCTGCGAACATCTCCGCCCATCTGGCGGCGAGCGCCCATCCGGTCTACAGCGACGCTGCCCCGGTCGCATCCTGAGCCGGGTGGGCATGCCGGCTCTCCATCAGCAGGCCCAGCATGACCGCGCGGGCCACTGCCGCCGTCTTGTTGCTGGCACCCAGCTTGTAGACGGCATTCTGGGTGTGGAACTTCACCGTGGTCGCGGATATGCCGAGTGCTTTGGCGATCTGGTTGGATGTTTGCCCCCTGGCATGCAAGGTCAAAACCTCCCGCTCGCGCACGGTCAACATGCGTCCGTCGGGCCACAGAAGACGGTGCCACTCGGGCTCGGGCGGCGGCCCCACCGTGTCGGAAAGCGATTTCTCGAACTTCACCTGGCGCTCCTTCAAGGGCGATGCAGTAGCGGAGATCGACGCGAATGCTCTGCGTGTGCGTTTGAGGATTACCCGCCGCTGCAGCATCGACTCCACCAGAAAGTAGACTGAAAGCGCTCAGCGCAAGCCGAGCAGCGGTGGCAGCGAAGAGGCCAGAAGGGCCATCCCGGATGCCGAAAGCAGGCTGAGCACGATCTGCCTGAAACGGACGTCGCTGATGCCGATATACAGGCGGGTCCCGAGGAACGTGGGGATGAGCATGGCAGGCGCGACGATGGCGAACATGGGCAGCATGTCGCGGGTGAAAATGCCTGTTCCCAGGTAGGTGGCCATGGTCACCAGCAACATCGATAAATTGAAGTTCTGAATAATGGAACGCTGTACGTCGCGCTCGTAACCGCGCAGGGTGCACCACAGCGTGGGCAGAGTCCCGGTAAATCCGCCCAGGCCTCCCATGACGCCACCCATCAGACCGACGATCGCATCTGCGGTGTTCCCGCCTTTCGAAATGCGAGGCAGGCGCTTGGACATCAGCATGGCCGGACACCACAACACGAGCAGGGTTCCGAGGATGGCTTTGAACCAGTTCATATCCAGTCGGGGCAATAGGGCGACCCCCAAGGGAATTCCGGTCAGCCCTCCCAGAATAAAGGGGAGCAAGGTTTTGACATCGAACCCGCGGCGAACGGTGAAAGCCGCCACTAATTGCCCCGTCAGTGCGCCGAAAACAGCTAAAACGGCAGCGAGCTTGGGATCCAATACCCACGCCCAAAAGGACATGGCCACCAAACCGAATGCAAAACCCGAAAGCCCCTGAACGAAGCCTGCGACTACGGCGCCAAACGCCACCACACAATAGACAAAGCCCACCCTCGTTCTCCTGCTTCACCGATGCCGCGCGAATGCACCATTATGACGACAGATAATTCATCGCGAAGAAAGCGCCGCATTAATCCTCCGGTCGGCAGAGCCTGCACGCCGAGAAAATCCGCGCCATGGATAAATCAGACCCGGGCTTGAACCGGGCGACCCGCGCTCGTGCAGGCGCGGATGGGTCTTGAAGATGGCATATGGCCGCTGCGCGCATTCGAGAGGCCGCCTGCATTACGCCACCGCTGGCATCGCCCCCCGCACCGCACCCACATCGGGCACGGCCGCCATCAACGCCTGCGTATAGGCATGCTGCGGCGCCGCGAAAATCCTCTCGGCCGGGCCGTGCTCCACCAGCCGGCCGCGCTGCATCACGCCCACCGTGTCGCACATGTGCCGGATCACCGCCAGGTTGTGGCTGATCAGCAGGTACGTCAGGCCGAACTCGTCCTGCAGGTCGCGCATCAGGTTCAGCACCTGGGCCTGCACCGAGACGTCGAGGGACGAGGTCGGCTCGTCGCAGACGATGAACTCGGGCTTGCTGGCCAGGGCGCGGGCGATGGCGATGCGCTGGCGCTGGCCGCCCGAGAACTGGTGCGGGTAGCGGCGGCCGTCGTCGGGCGACATGCGCACGCGGCGCAGGGCGTCGGCCACCCGCGCTTCGGTTTCGGCGCGACCGGTGGTCAGGCCCAGCACCTCCAGCGGCTCGGCGATCAGCCTGTCGACCCGCCAGCGCGGGTTCAGGCTGGCGTACGGGTCCTGGAAAATCATCTGGAACCGGCGGCGCAGCGCGGTGGCGCCTTCGGCGTCGGCCCAGCGGTCCCTGCCGTCGAACAGGATGCGGCCGCCGGTGGGCTTCGTCAGGCCGGCGATCATGCGGGCCACGGTAGATTTGCCCGAGCCCGATTCGCCCACCAGGCCGAAGGTGCTGCCGCGCGGGATCTCGAAGCCCACGTCCTGCACCGCATGCAGCACCTTCTTGGGCTGGCGCGTCAGGGTGCGCACCCACCAGCCGGCCGACAGGTCGAAGTCGCGCGACAGGCCCTCCACCTGCAGCAGCGGCGGGGCCTGCGGCACGTCGGCGTCGGCACTGGCGGCGGCTTCGGGCTTCGCCGGCGGCAGTTCGACCGGCGCGGCGATGTCGGCGCCGATCTCGGGCACCGGCAGGCGGTGCAGCCGCTGGTGCACCGACGGGATCGCGGCCATCAGGGCGCGGGTGTAGGGCTCCTTCGGGTGGTCGAGCACCTCGCGCACCGGGCCGGTCTCCAGCACCCGGCCGCGGTACATCACCATCACCCGGTCGGCCGCCTCGGCGATCACGCCCATGTCGTGGGTGACCAGCAGGGCGGCGGTGCCGCGCTCGCGGCAGACCCGGCGGAACACGCGGATCACCTGGGCCTGCACCGACACGTCGAGCGCGGTGGTGGGCTCGTCGGCGATCAGCAGTTCGGGCTCGGCGCACAGCGCCAGGGCGATGGCCACCCGCTGGCGCATGCCGCCCGAGAACTGGTGCGGGTACTGCGCCAGCCGCGCGGCCGGGTCGGGGATCTCGACATCGGCCAGCAGTTCCAGCGCGCGGGTGCGGGCCTGCGACTCGGTCATCGGCAGATGGAACCGGATCGTCTCGACCAGGTGCCGGCCGATGGTGTAGACCGGGTTCAGGCTGGTCAGCGGGTCCTGGAACACCATGCCGATGTGCCGGCCCCGGATGCGGCGCATGTCTTCGCCGCGCAGGGTGTCGATGCGCTCGCCGCGCAGCTCGACCGTGCCGGCGCTGATGCGGCCGGGCGGGTCGATCAGGCCCATCACCGCGTTGCCGGTCATCGACTTGCCGGCGCCCGATTCGCCCACCACGCCCAGGATCTCGCCCGGCGCGATGTCGAAGGACACGCCGCTCAGCACCTGCACCGTGCCGCGGTGGGTGTCGAAGGCCACGCCCAGATCGCGGACGCGCAGGGTCGGAATGGAATCGTGCACCGTCATGCGGAGGGGCTTTCTTTCTCAGGAACACCGCGGAGCCGGCTTTGCCGGGCCGCTGGTGTTGCCCCCTGCAAGGGGGGTGGCGAAGACACGCAGTGCGAAGCCTGGGGGTTCATTGCAATTTCGGATTGAGAGCGTCGCGCAGCCAGTCGCCGACCAGGTTCACGGACAAGGCCAGCGCCAGCAGCACCAGCGCGGGGAACAGCAAGATCCACCACTCGCCCGAGAACAGGAAGCCCTGGCCGATGCGGATCAGCGTGCCCAAAGACGGTTGGGTGGGCGGCAGGCCGACGCCCAGGTACGAGAGGGTCGATTCGGCGACGATGGCCAGCGCGAAGCTGATGGTGGCGATCACCATCACCGGCGCCAGCAGGTTGGGCAGGATGTGGCGCACCAGGATGCCGGTGCGCGAGCGGCCGATCACCTGCGCGGCCAGCACGTAGTCCTTGTGCTTCTCGACCAGCACCGCGCCGCGCACGGTGCGGGCGTACTGCACCCAGTCCGAGAGGCCGATGGCGCCGACGATCACGTAGAGCGCCATGTCGTCGCGGTAGCCGGCCGGCAGCACGCCGCGCGCGATGCCGAAGATCAGCAGCGCCACCAGCAGCACCGGGAAGGTGAGCTGCACGTCGGCGATGCGCATCACCAGCGTGTCGAACCAGCCGCCGACATACCCGGCCAGCAGCCCCAGCGGCACGCCGATGGCCAGCGAGAGCGCGACCGAGGCCACGCCCACCAGCAGCGACACCCGCAGCCCGTAGAGGATGGCCGAGAACAGGTCGCGGCCCTGGTCGTCGGTGCCCAGCGGGTAGAACACGCCGGAGCCGGCGGCCTCCCACGGCCGGGTGAAGGCATCGAGCAGGTCCAGCTGCGACGGATCGAACGGGTTCTGCCGCGCCAGCCAGGGCGACAGCACGGCGGCCAGCAGCAGCAGCACGACGACCGCGGTGGCGAACTGCACCGTGCGCGAGCGGGCGAAGGCGCGCAGCACCGGCGAATCGGCATTGCGCCAGCGGCGGCGGCCGGCGGGCGCGGCATCGGCGGCGGCGGGGGAAGAGGGTTGCGTCATGGGAACCGCTTTGCTATCGAATCAATAGCTGGTGGCCGGCGTGCGGTGCCGGCTACAGGCATATTCGGCTTGAAGAACGAGGAAAGGCGCGGCAGGCTCATGCCCGCTTGCGCAGCCGCGGATCGACCAGCAGGTAGACCACGTCGACCAGCAAATTGATGCAGACGTACAGCACCGCGATCATCAGCAGGTAGGCGGCGATCACCGGCACGTCCACGCCCTGGATCGAGGTGATGAACAGCAGGCCGACGCCCGGCCACTGGAACACCGTCTCGGTCACGATGGCGAAGGCGATCAGCGAGCCGATCTGCAGGCCGGTGATGGTGACCACCGGGATCAGCGTGTTGCGCAGCGCATGGCCGTAGTGGATGCGCCGCTCGGGCAGGCCGCGCGCGCGGGCGAAGCGGATGTAGTCGGCGCGCAGCACCTCCAGCATCTCGGCGCGCACCAGCCGCATGATCAGCGTCAGCTTGTAGAAGCCCAGCGTGAAGGCCGGCAGCAGCAGCGAGGCCCAGCCCGAGGCGGTGAGGAAGCCGGTGTTCCACGCGCCCAGCGCCACCGTCTCGCCCCGGCCGAACGACGGCAGCCAGCGCAGCTCGACCGCGAAGAGGTAGATCAGCCCGATGCCGACCAGAAAGGTGGGCAGCGACACGCCGACCAGCGATACCGCCATCACCGCACGGCTCACCAGCCCTTCGCGCCGGATCGCGGTGGTCACGCCCAGCGCCACGCCGCCCACCACCGCCAGCACCGCGGCCACCAGGGCCAGCTCCAGCGTGGCGGGCAGCCGCTCTGCGATCACGTCGACCACCGGGCGCTTCAACCGGTAGCTGATGCCCAGGTCGCCCTGCAGCGCATGGCCCAGGTAGCGCAGGTACTGCACCGGCACCGGCTGGTCGAAGCCGAGCGAGCGGGTGAGCGCCTGGCGCTCCTCCAGGCTCGCATCGTCGCCCAGCAGGCTGACGGTGGGGTCGCCGATGTGGCGAAACACCATGAAGGACACCAGCGACACGGCCAGCAGCACGAGTGCCGACTGGCCGAGGCGGCGCAGCAGATGGGCCAGCATGCGGCGCCTTTCCTGAGAGCGGGGGCTGCCGCGTTTACTTGACCGCGACCTTGGCGTTCTTGAAGAAGATGTAGTTCATCGGATCGACCGGGATGTCGAGCCTGCGGACCATCGCGTAATCCAGCACCTGGTGGTGCAGCGGGATGTAGATCCGCTCCTTCTGCACCGTGGTCCAGATGTCGTGGATGTTGGCGTCGCGCTTGGCCTTGTCGCTTTCGGACGAGAGCGAGACGATCTTCGCGTCGAGCGCCGGGTTGCTGTAGCGGGTGGCGTTGGTCGGGCCGCGGCCGTCCTTGCCGCGGGTGTGCACCAGGTAGTCGAAGACGTAGGCCGAATCGAAGGTGGGCACGCCCCAGCCGAACAGGTAGAAGTCGGTGTCGGCGGCATTGATCGCGGCGCTGTGGATGGCGATCGGCCGGGCGTTGACGGTGGCCTTCACGCCGGCGCGGGCGAAGAAGCCCGAGAGCGCGGTGCAGATCGCCTCGTCGTTCACGTAGCGGTCGTTCGGGCAGTGCAGCGTGATGCCGAAGCCGTTGGGGTAGCCCGCGTCGGCCAGCAGCTTCTTGGCCTGCACCGCGTTGGCCTTGGGGTAGGTGTCGAACGCCTTCTCGTAGCCGTGCACGAAGGGCGGCGCGATGATGCCGGTGGGGATCGAGAGGCCGCGCATCACCGTCTTCTGGATCGCGTCGCGGTCGATCGCCAGGCTGAGTGCCTCGCGCACCTTCGGGTCGGAGAGCGGGTTCTTGTCCTTCACGTCGGAATTCTTGAGCGGGTCGGGGCCGACGTTCAGGCCCAGGAAGATGGTGCGGTTCTCGGGGCCTTCGTTGATCCGCAGCTTGCCGTCGGCCTTGAGGCGCGCGATGTCCTGCACCGGCACGTCCTGCAGCAGGTCGATCTCGCCCGAGAGCAGCGCGGCCACGCGGGTGGCGGGCGACTTGATCGGCACCAGCACCAGTTCGGTGATCTGCATCGCCGCGTCGCCCTTGCCCCAGTACTGCGGGAACTGCTTGAAGACGGTGCGGCTGTCCTGCTCGCGCGACGCCAGCACGAAGGGGCCGGTGCCGTTCTCGTTGCGGCTGAAGTGGTTCTCTTCCTTGCTCTTCTCGTCCTGCGGCACCTCGGACTTGTTGGCCTTGGCCCAGGCGGCGTTGACGATGAAGATGTTGACCAGGTTGTCCGGGAAGATCAGGTTCGGGCCCTTGGTCTTGACCTGCACCGTCAGCGCATCGACCTTCTTGACTTCGGCGACCGAGGCCAGCAGCGCCTTCATGCCCGACGACGGCGCGCGCGCCCGGTCGAGCGAGAACACCACGTCGTCGGCCAGCAGCGTGCTGCCGTCGTGGAACTTGACGCCGGGGCGGATCTTGAACTCCCACACCGTCGGGTCGGAGGTCAGCTTCCACGAGGTGGCCAGCGCCGGGATCAGCTTGCCCTTGATGTCGCGCAGCACCAGCGGCTCGTAGATCTGGTGCGAGATGTTGATGTTGGTGCCGGTGTTGACCGAGTGCGGATCGAGCGTGGCCGCATCGCTGGAGCGCGACCAGCGCACCGTCTCGGCATGGGCCAGCGGCAGGGTCAGGAGGGATGCGGCGACGAGTGCGGCGGCCAACAGCTTGCGGTTCATGGAAGTCCTTGCGATGAGGGTTTGGCGCCAGGGCGGCAGGCGCCCGGCCGTGCACGAAGCGTGCCGGGAGGCGCCATGGTGCCGCATGCCCGGACGGCAGGCCGCGACCATCGCATAAGTTCATGCGGTTTTCTCATAAGACCGCCGGGGGTTGAGGGAAATAACGGATGCCAAGTTCTCGCCGCCTCTTCAGATCATTGGCGCATATGGTCACAAGAAATTATTTGTTGGAAGAATAAGCACAGGCTCGAATAATCGTTTTCCGCATATTTGCCGCGGACGACCCCGCTTTCTCTTCCATGAATTTCCAGCAACTGCGCTCCGTGCGCGAGACCGTGCGATGCGGCTTCAATCTCACCGAGGTGGCGCAGGCGCTGCACACCTCGCAGCCCGGCGTGAGCCGGCAGATCCGCGAGCTGGAGGACGAGCTGGGCATCGTGCTGTTCGTGCGGGCCGGCAAGCGCCTGACCGGCCTGACCGAGCCCGGCGCGCATGTGCTGCCGATCATCGCGCGCATCCTGCAGGACAGCCGCAACCTGCGCACCGCCAGCCAGGAGTTCGTCGCGCAGCAGCAGGGCCAGCTCTCGATCGCCGCCACCCATTCGCAGGCCCGCTATGCGCTGCCGACGGCGGTGCACGAGTTCCGCACCCGCTTCCCCGAGGTGCGGCTCAACCTGCACCAGGGTTCGCCCCGCCAGGTGGCCGAGATGCTGCTCTCGGGCGAGGCCGACGTGGGCATCGCCACCGAGGCGCTCGACAGCTACGACCTGCTGCTGGCGCTGCCCTGCTACCGCTGGACCCATTCGGTGGTCGTGCCGCGCGGCCATCCGCTGGAAGAGGGCCCGCTCACCCTGGCCCGGCTGGCCGAATTTCCGCTGATCACCTACGACAACGGTTTCACCGGCCGCACCCACATCGACGGCGCCTTCACCCAGCAGGGCCTGGTGCCCGACATCGTGCTGTCGGCGATGGACGCCGATGTGATCAAGACCTACGTGGCGCTGGGCATGGGCGTCGGCATCGTCGCCTCGATCGCGTACGAGCACGAGCGCGACACCGGCTTGAGCGCCCGCGACGCGGGCCTGCTGTTCGGCATCAACCTCACCAAGCTGGCGGTGCGGCGCGGGGCGTACCTGCGCGGGTACGTCTACTCGTTCATCGAGTCCTTCGCGCCGACGCTGGCCCGCAGCGTGGTGGAGCGGGCGCTGCAGGACGATACGCCGGGGGCGCAGTACGAGATCTAGTCTAGAGGGGCGGCCTTAAGCTCCCCGCATGGGATTCGCACTTCTCTTCTCCGGCCAGGGCCTGCAATCCTCCGCGATGCTTCCCTGGCTGGACGATGCCGCCCCGGCTGTCCGGGCACTGGCCGCCCATCCCGGCACCGCGCCCGCCTTCGCCATGCCCGGCGGCTGGCGCGCGTCGCTGGCCGATGCCGCCTTCGCCGGCCGCAACGCCTTCGCCCAGCCGCTGCTCACCGGCCTGGCGCTGGCCGCGTGGTCGCAGCTGGCGCCGCAGCTGCCGGCACCGGCCGCCATCGCCGGCTACAGCGTCGGCGAGCTGCCGGCCTTCGCCGCGGCGGGCGTGTTCGATGCCGGCACCGCCCTCGCACTGGCCGCGCAGCGTGCCGAGGCGATGGACCGCTGCGCCGCCACCCAAGCGCCGACCGGGCTGCTCGGTGTCTCGGGCCTGAACACCGTCGCGCTGGACGACCTGTGCACCCGCTTCGGCCTGGCGGTGGCGATCCGCAGCGGAGCCGCGACCGCCGTGCTGGGCGGGCCGCGCCCGGCGCTGGCCGATGCGGCCGAGGCCGCCCGGGCCGCGGGCGGGCACGCCACGCCGCTCAACGTGGCGCTGGCCTCGCACACGCCGTGGATGCAGTCGGCGGCGGCCGGTTTCGCGCAGCGGCTGGCCGATGTGCCGATGCAGCCGCCGCGCGGCGCCCTGTTCTGCGGTGTCGCCGGCGCGCGGCGGGTGGCCGTGCCCGACCTGCGCCACGCCCTGGCCGCGCAGATCGACCATACCGTGCGCTGGTCCGACTGCATGGACGGCATCGCCGAGCGCGGCGTGCACCGCGTGCTGGAGATCGGCGCGGGCGGCGCGCTGGCCCGGCTGTGGAACGAGCGGCATCCGTCGATCCCGGCGCGGGCGGCGGACGAATTCCGCAGCGCAGCGGCGGTGCAGGCCTGGCTGGCACGGGCCGCCGACTGACGAGCCGACCGACGCGCCGCCTCAGCCGCCGCGCGGCCCGCTGCGCCCCAGCAGCGCCCACAGCAGCAGCGCGCCGAAGGTCGCCGTCCCGATGCCGCCGAGGGCGAAGTCGCCGAAGCGCAGGGTGAAGTCGCCGGTGCCCAGCACCAGGGTGATCGCGGCCACGATCAGGTTGCGGTTCTGCGAGAAATCGACCCGGTTGTCGACCCAGATCTTGGCGCCCGCCACCGCGATCAGGCCGAACACCACGATGCTCACCCCGCCCATCACCGCCAGCGGGATCGCCTGGATCACCGCGCCGAACTTGGGGCTGAAGCCCAGCACGACGGCGATGGCCGCGGCCACCACGAACACCGCGGTGCTGTAGATGCGGGTGGCGGCCATCACGCCGATGTTCTCGGCATAGGTGGTGACGCCGGTGCCGCCCACGACGCCCGAGAGCATCGTGGCCACGCCGTCGCCGATGAAGGCGCGGCCGATGTACGGATCCAGGTTGCGGCCGGTCATCGCGTTGACCGCCTTCAGGTGGCCCAGGTTCTCGGCCACCAGGATCACCGCCACCGGGGCGATCAGCAGCATCGCATGGCCGCTGAACACCGGCGCGGTGAACGACGGGATGCCGAACCACGGCGCGGCGGCCACGCCGGCCAGGTTCACCGGCGTGCCCAGGCCCAGGCCGTTGGTCAGCACCGCGTACAGCAGGCTGGCGACGACCAGGCCCACCAGGATCAGCAGCCGCTGCACCATGCCGCGGGTCAGCACCGCGACCAGGCCGACGCAGAGAAAGGTGAGCGCCTGCATCCAGCTGTCGAAGTTGGTCGGCGCCATGTTCTTCACCGGGATCGAGGCCAGGTTGAGCCCGATCACCGCGACCACCGCGCCGGTCACGACCGGCGGCATGCAGCGCTCGATCCAGCCGGTGCCCACCACCTGCACCAGGAGGCCGATCAGCACGTAGACCGCGCCGCAGGCCACGATGCCGCCGAGCGCCACCGCCAGGTTGGCGTTGGGGCCCTTGCCCGCGTAGGCGGTGGCGGCGATCACCACGCCGATGAAGGCGAAGCTCGAGCCGAGGTAGCTGGGCACCCGGCCCCGGGTCAGCACGAAGAAGATCAGCGTGCCGATGCCGCTCATCAGGATCGCGATGTTGGGATCGAACCCCATCAGGATCGGCGCCAGCACGGTCGAGCCGAACATGGCCACCACATGCTGCAGGCCCATCGCGCCGGTCTGCGGCCAGGGCAGGCGCTCGTCGGGCGCCACCACGGCGCCTTCGGCGGGCGTCGTTTCGCGCCAGCGGGGGAAATAGGGTTCGGCCACGGGGGTCTCCTCGGTCGGTGTTGTGAGCGGTTGTGAATTGCGGGCAGTGTAGAGACAAGCGGGGGTAAGGTCGCCTGCCGCAACAGACTCGAATGGACACCAACGTGCAGCGCAGGAACAAAGGCTGGATCGCCCTCGGCGTCGGGGTGGCGGTGCTGGGCGCGGTCGCCCTCGGCATCGCGGCCTGGATACCGTCCGAGGCCGCGCTGGCGCGCATGGCCGAGGCCAAGGTCGGCGCCGCGGTGGGCGCGCCGGTCACCATCGGCAGGCTGCACTGGCAGCTGTTGCCGCATGCCCAGGTGGTGGTGGAAGACGTGCGGGCCGACCCGCCGTCGGCCGACGTGCCGCCGCTCACCATCGGCCGGATCGTCGCGGAGCCCCGGATCGGCCGGCTGCTGCGCGGCAAGATCGCCGTGGCCCGGCTGGTGGTGGAGGACGCGTCGCTGCCGCAGCCGGCGATGTCGGGCTTCAAGGTGAACCAGGACATGGCGAAGGGCAGCGAGGGCCGGCTGCAGCCCGACGCCATCCCGCTGGAACGGGCCGAGTTCCGCAACCTGCGCTGGGTGTCGCGCCAGGGCAAGGCGCTGGCGTACGAGGGCGATGTCGATTTCGACCCCGGCTGGCGGCCCCGTCGCGGCACCCTGGTGCGCAGCGGCGCGCCCATCGACACCCGGCTGCTGCTGACCCGCCAGGGCCAGGAAGACCGCTGGGTCGCCGAGATCCACGCCGGCGGCCGCACCGAGCAGGCCACGCTGGACCTGCAGGAAAAGGACGGCGGCTACCAGGTGCGCGGCACGCTCGATTTCCAGCAGGTCGACCTGGTGCCGCTGATGGCGGCGTTCGAGCGCACATCGCCCATCGCCGGCAAGGCCAGCGGCCACACCGACCTGCGGGCCCAGGGCGCCGACCCCGGCGCGCTGCTGCGCTCGGCCCACACCACCACCCGCTTCTCGGTGCAGCCCGCCACGCTGCTCACCTTCGACCTGGAGGCCGCGGTGAAGAGCGCCGGCACCCACCGGGGCGGCACCACCAAGCTCGACCAGCTCACCGGCACGGTGGAAACGCAGAACGACCCCGGCGGCATCATCGTGCGCTACACCGATCTGAAGGCGAAGTCGGGCGTGTTGACCGCCACCGGCAAGGCCACGCTGCAAAGCCGGCGCATCCAGGGCGACGTGGCGGTCGACATCGTCGACGGCGTGGTGGGCCTGCCGCTGCAGTTCGGCGGCACGATGGACGACCCGACGCTGTCGCTCTCGGCCGCCGCGCTGGCCGGCGCGGCCGTCGGCACCGCGGTGGCGCCGGGCCTGGGCACCGCGATCGGCGCGCGGGTCGGCGAGACGATCCGCAAGATCTTCGGCGCCGACGAGCCCGAGAAGCCCCAGCCGGTGCGGTGAGAGACTGGCGCCGCTCGCGGTTCAGAAAATGCGAAAGAACCGTAGCGAGCAAGCCCGGGTGTGCAGCGAGGACCGGAGCCGTACTTCGGTACGGTGAGGACCGCAGCTGCGCCATCGGGCTGCGCAGCAGGTTGTTTCGTACTGGTCAGTTGGTTTCCTGCAGGGCGTCGCCCAGCGCGCTCACCAGCCGGTCGATCTCGGCTTTCTCGGAAATGAAAGGCGGCGCCAGCTGGACCGTGTCGCCGCCGTAGCGCACGTAGAAGCCCTTCTTCCAGCAGGCCATCGCCACCTCGTAGGGCCGGCGGGCCGGCTCGCCCGGCAAGGCGGCGATGGTGAAGCCGGCCGCCAGTCCGTAGTTGCGGATGTCGGTGACGTGCTTCGCGCCCTTCAGGCCGTGCACCGCGTTCTCGAAATACGGCGCCAGGGCGCGCACCCGGCCGACCATGTCTTCCTTCTGCAGCACGTCGAGCGCGGCCAGGCCGGCGGCGCAGGCCACCGGGTGGGCCGAGTAGGTGTAGCCGTGCGGGAACTCCAGCATGTACTCCGGCCCGCCGGCGGCCATGAAGGTGTCGTAGATCTCCTTGCTGGCGATCACCGCGCCCAGCGGCTGGGTGCCGTTGGTGATCTGCTTGGCGCAGTTGAGGATGTCGGGCACCACGCCGAAGGCGTCGGCGCCGGTCATCGCGCCGGAGCGCCCGAAGCCGCTGATCACCTCGTCGAAGATCAGCAGGATGTTGTGGGCGGTGCAGATCTCGCGCAGCCGCTGCAGGTAGCCCACCGGCGGGATCACCACGCCGGCCGAGCCCGAGAACGGCTCGACGATCACCGCTGCGATGTTGCTGGCGTCGTGCAGCGCGACCATGTCGAGCAGCCGGTCGGCCAGCTCCGCGCCGGTGGCGGGCTGGCCGCGGCTGAAGGCGTTGCCGGGCAGCTGGGTGTGGGGCAGGTGGTCGGCCTCGATGCCCTGGCCGAAATGCTTGCGGTTGCCCACCATGCCGCCGACCGAGATACCGCCGAAGTTGACGCCGTGGTAGCCCTTCTCGCGGCCGATCAGCCGGGTCTTGCCGGCCTGGCCCTTGGCGCGCCAGTAGGCGCGTGCCATTTTCAGCGAGGTATCGGCGGCCTCGGAGCCCGAGCCGGTGAAGAACACGTAGTCCAGGCCCGCCGGCGTCAGCTCCTTGAGCCTGTTGGCCAGGGCGAAGGAGCCGGGATGGCCGTGCTGGAAGGCGGGCGCGTAGTCGAGGGTGTGGATCTGGCGGCTGACCGCCTCGGTGATCTCGGGCCGGCCGTGGCCCAGGCCGGTGCACCAGAGGCCCGAGAGGCCGTCGAAGATTTTGCGGCCTTCGTGGTCGGTGAAGTAGGCGCCCTGCGCCGCCACGACCATCCGCGGATCGGCCTTGAAGTTGCGGTTGCCGGTGAACGGCATCCAGTGGGCGTCGAGCCAGGCGGCGTCGGTGCGCACCGGCGCGGTCTGCGGTTCGTGGGCGGGCGGGGCGATGGCGGTCATGGCGGGTCCTGCGGTAGAGGGGAAGGCTCCGCTATTGTTCGCCGCCCGCTTGCTTGTGAAAATGGCGCGATATCAATGTTCACTTGACGTTTCATGCAAGCAAACACCCCGACCAAGGCGCGCGCGGTGCTGGGCCAGCTCAGCGACATGGACCTGCGCCTGCTGCGGGTCTTCAAGGCGGTGGCCGACTGCGGCGGCATGGCCGCGGCCGAGCTGGAACTCAACATCGGCAGCTCCACCGTCAGCCGGCATGTGAAGGACCTGGAGACCCGGCTGGGCCTGCTGCTCTGCCGCCGCGGCCGGGCCGGCTTCGCGCTGACGGCCGAGGGCCAGCGGGTGTACGAGGAGACCGAGCGGTTGCTGTCGGCGGTCGATGCGTTTCGCGGCGGCATCGACGACATCCACCGCCGCATGGGCGGCCAGCTGGCGGTGGCGGTGTTCGACAAGACCGCCAGCAACCCGCGGGCCCGCATCGGCGAGGCGATCGCGCGCTTCGCCGACCGGGCGCCCGAGGTGGCGCTGCAGATGCACGTCGCCTCGATCAATGCGATCGAGCGCGGGCTGATCGACGGCAGCTTCCAGGTCGGCATCATCCCGGCGCACCGGCCGTCGCAGAGCCTGGTCTACGACGACCTGTTCACCGAATCGATGCAGCTCTACTGCGGCGCCGGCCATCCGCTGTTCGGCGCCGACCCGGCGGGGCTGGACTGGGACGGCCTGCGCGCCTGGGGCTTCGCCGGGCTGGGCTACCACTCGCCCAACATGGAGCTGAGCCACGGCGCCCGGCTGCCGCGCAAGGCCACCGGCTTCGACCAGGAGTCGATCGCCACGCTGATCCTGTCGGGCCGCTACCTGGGCTTTTTGCCCGACCACTACGCCGAGGCGTTCGAGCGCACCGGCCGGATGCAGGCGGTGGCGCCCGCCCGGCTGCATTACCAGTGCCGCTTCGTCGGCATGCTGCGCCGCTCGCCGCAGCCCACGCGGGCGGCGCAGGCGTTTCGGGAGTGCCTGCTGGAGGCCCACGCGGCGGGCGCGGGCACCGCGGCCTCTGCCGCACCGGTCGTCCATCGGGCTTGACGCTGGCGGGTGCCGCCACGGCCCGCATCGGTGCCGTCGCAGCCGCTGCGCCGAATCGCCCGCGAGGCTAAGGTCCGCGCCCGCTTACTTCGCGCTGTTCACCGCGTCCAGGATCACCGCCGCCACCTTGGCCGGCTGCGACTGCTGCGGCACGTGGCCGGCGTTCAGCACCGTGACCTTGGCGCCGATGGTGGCGGCCATCGCGGTCTGCTGGGCGGGCTGGATCATGTGGTCCTGGCGGTTGACGATGAACCACGACGGCTTGGTCTTCCAGGCGGCGACGGTGGCCTTCTGTTCGAAGGCCTTGGCGTTGATCGGGCCTTGCGTGGCGGTCATGACGGCGGTGGTCTTGGCGGGCAGGTCCTGGGCGAAGTGCCTGGCGATGCCTTACTGCGTCATCTTGAGGTGACCGGCGGCGTCGGCCGTGATGTGGGCGAAGCCGGGTGCGGGCGGGTGGTGCGGGCGGCGGGCATCAAGGCGGGCTGATCCCCGGCCCGCTGTCGTCTACGGCGCGATATAGCGCCCCGGCCGGTGGTTGATCGCGATGATCAGGTTGAGCACCGCGGCGCCGGCCACCGAATACAGCACCTGCCGCGCATCGGCCACGGCGAAGGCCGCGCCGAAGATGCAGGCATCGACCGCCATCTGGAACCGGCCGGCGCGCCAGCCCCAGCGCTCCTGCAGCCACAGCGCCAGCACGCCCAGCCCGCCCAGGCTGGCGCGGTGGCGGAACAGCACCAGGAAGCCCGCGCCCAGCACCACGCCGCCGGCCAGCGCCGCATAGGCCGGCTCCAGCAGGGCGAAGCGCAGTACCCGCGGCTGCAGTTCGCTGGCCACCGAGAGCAGCGCCACCGCGGCGAAGGTCTTGAGGGTGAAGGCCGCGCCCATGCGCCGCGCGGCCAGCCAGTAGAAGGGCAGGTTGAGCAAAAAGAAGCCGGTGCCGAAGGCCAGGCCGGTGGTGCGCTCCAGCAGCAGCGCGATGCCGGCGGCGCCGCCCGCCAGCAGGCCCGCGTCGCGGAACATCGCCAGCCCGAGCGAGACCAGGCACACGCCCACCAGCAGCGCCAGCGCGTCCTCCAGCCGGCTGTGGCGGCCCGAGGGCAGGGGGCGGTGCGAGGAAGGGTCTGCGGGCATGGCGGCGCGGGGGAGGGGGCGGTGGTCTGTCAGTCGACCACGATCTTCGCGCGTTGCGCCAGGGCGCGGTAGCGGGCGATCTCGCCGTCCATCTGGCGGCGCAGCGCCGCCGGGCCGACCAGCACCGGCTCCAGGCCCTGCGCCTCGAACTGGGCCTTGAGGTCGGGGTCGGCCATCGCGGCCGTCACTTCGCGCAGCAGCCGCTCCTGGACCGGGGCCGGCGTGGCCGCGGGCGCGGCGATCGCGTACCAGCCGTCGAAGCTGGCATCGGGCAGGTTCTGCTCGGCCATGGTGGGCACGCCGGGCAGCGCGGCGGCGCGGGTGGGGCCGAAGATCGCCAGCGGGCGGATCTTGCCGGCCTTGATCTGCGGCGCCGCGCTGGTGGCGGTGTCGATGCTCAGCTGCAGCTCGCCGCCGATCAGGGCCATCATGGCCGGCGCGCTGCCGCGGTAGGCCACGTCCTGCAGCTGGATGCCGGCGCTGATCGCGAACAGCTCGCCCGCCAGGTGCGGGCCCGATCCGGTGCCGAAGGTGGCGTAGTTGAAGGTGCCCGGCGCGGCCTTGGCGGCGGCGACCAGCGCGGCCAGCGTGCGGTAGGGCGATTCGGCGTTCACGCTCAGCACCAGCGGCGCGCGGGCCACCATCGCGATCGGGGCGATGTCCTTCTCGGGGTTGTAGGGCAGCCGGGGCCGCAGCGCGGGGTTGACGGTGTAGCTGGACGATCCCGACACCAGCAGCGTGTAGCCGTCGGCCGGCGCCTTGGCGACCGCGTCGGTGCCGATCACCGATGCCGCGCCCGGCTTGTTGTCGATCACCACCGGCTGGCCGAGGCGCGCCGAGAGCTTCTGGCCCAGCACCCGGGCCACCACGTCGGTGCCGCCGCCGGGCGGGAACGGCACCACCAGCCGGATCGGCTTGGCGGGCCAGGCGTCTGCCGCATGCACCGGCACGGCCGCGGCCAGGCTGCAGAGCGCGGCGGCGGCGGCGCAGGCCAGGGCCGCGCGGCGGCGGGCGAGGGCGGTAGGCGTGGAAACAGGCATGGCGGTGCTCCGGTGGCGAGAGGGGTTGGACGATCAGGAAAGCGAAGGCGCCGCCGTGGCGAGCCTCTGCGCATCGGAAGGCAGAGCGGACGACACCGGCCCCGCAGAAGCGCCGGCTTCGGCGGACGCGGCCGATGCCGCATCGGCATGCCACGGCAGGCCCTGCGGCGCGCCCAGGTCCCAGTACAGGCCGGCCATGATCTGCAGGCCCTCGCGCACCACCGGCACCAGCAGGTGCTCGTGCGGTGCGTGCTGGGCGCAGCCGGGGTAGGAGTGCGGCACCCACAGCGTGGGCAGGCCCAGCACGTCGGCGAAGAGTTCGTTGGGCAGCGAGCCGGCCAGGTTGGGCAGGATGGCCGGCGGCCGGCCGCAGCTGGCTTCGATCGACCGCGCGGCCCAGCCCACCCAGGGGTGGTCCACGTCGAGCCGGGTGGCGCCGCCGGCCAGGGTGGTGCTCACCTCGATCTCCGGAAAACCGTGCGCATCGAGATGCGCGCGGACGATGGCGGCCAGGTCCTGCCACGGCGTGCCGACGACGAAACGCAGCTGGCAGTGGGCCACCGCCTCGGGCGGGATCGCGTTGACCGGCCGCTGCGGGTGGCCGGCGCCCAGTGCCAGCACCTCCAGGGTGTTCCAGGCCATCAGCCGCTCGGCGGGCGTCAGGCCGGGTTCGCCCCAGTGCGCGGCGATTTCCGGGTCGCCCGCGTCCCGGCCCACCGGCACGTCGGCCAGCACGCGGCGCACCGCGGCCGACACCGGCGGCGGGCGCAGGCCCGCGACCGTCAGGCGGCCGTGCCGGTCGGCCAGGGTGGCCACCGCATGGGCCAGCACCGTGGCCGGGTTGGTCAGCACGCCGCCCCAGTTGCCCGAGTGGTAACCGCGCTCGCGGCTCTTCAGCCGCAGGGTGAAGTTGACCGCGCCGCGCGAGCCCAGGAACAGCGTGGGCCGGGTGGCGCCCACCCGCGGGCCGTCGCTGGCCAGGAACAGGTCGGCCCGCAGCAGCGTGTCGCGGTACTGCTCGCACACCGCGCGCAGGCCGGGCGACGCGGCTTCCTCGCCCATCTCCAGCAGCAGCGTCGCGTTGTAGCCCAGGCGGCCGCCGCGCGCGCCGATCACCGCCGCCAGCGCGGCGATGGCGATGCTGTGCTGGCCCTTGTTGTCGGCGGTGCCGCGGCCGTACCAGCGGTCGGCCACGGCGGCCAGCGCGAAGGGCGCCAGGCCGTCGCGCCACTGCGCGTCCTGGCCGCTCACCACGTCGCCGTGGCCGTAGCCGAGGACCGTGGGCAGCGCCGCGTCCTCGACCCGCCGTGCCACAAGGAAGGGCCCGCCCGCGGGTTCGGGGTTGGGCAGCACGGTGCAGTCGAAGCCCAGTGCCTGCAGCGTAGGCACCATCTCGTCGTGCAGGTAGGGCGCGAGCGTTTCGGGCGCGGCGCCGGCATCGCTCTCGGTGCGCATCGCCACGCGGCGCTGCAGGTCGAGGAAAAGACGGCCGTCGTCCAGGGCGGCGGTGGCGGCGGCGATGCAGGCGGTGCGGGTCATGGTGTGCGGGGTGAAGGTGGCCGTGGTGCAAGCAAGTTTGGCGCCGCGCGGGGCCTGCCACAATGAGAGATTAGGCAATGGGGTATTGCCGTAAAGAGAGAACCGGCCGGGGTCCGCCATGCAGCCGCATCTGTTCAGCATTCCGGTGCGCTACTTCCTGGAAGTGGCCGAGGCCGGCTCGGTCAACCAGGCGTCGAAGCGCCTGTACGTGGCCGCCTCGGCCGTCAGCCGGCAGATCGGCAAGCTGGAGGCATCGCTCGGCCTGGCGCTGTTCGAGCGCGCCGCGTCGGGCATGGTGCTGACCGCCGCCGGCCACGGCCTGCTGGCCCATGTGCGGGCCGGCCACGACGAGGCGGGCCGGGTGGTGCAGCAGCTGCAGGGCCTGGCCGCGCAGGCGCGGCGGCAGCTGCGGCTGGCGTGCACCGAGGGCTTCTCGTCGGGCCTGATGCCGGGCGTGGTGGCGGATTTCCGGGCGCTGCATCCGCAGGCCGAGATCGAATGGTGGGTGCTGTCGCCCGCCGAGGTGGTGCGCCACCTGCAGCAGGGCGAGGCCGACATCGGCCTGCAGTACAGCCTGGCCCCCGCGCCCGGCCTGGAGGTGCTGCACGCCGTCCGTGCCCCGGTGGTCGCCCTGATGCGCCCCGACCATCCGCTGGCCGCCCAGGCGCGGGTGGCGGTGGCCGAGGTGGTGCGCTACCCGCTCGCGCTGGGCCCGCCGGGCATGACGGCGCGCCGGCTGTTCGACCTGCGCTGCAACGTGCTGGGCCTGCGCTACCGGACGGCGATGGTGAGCAACGTGTCGGCCGCGCTGATGGCCGATGTGCGCGGCGAGGACATCGTGCTGGCCGGCATGCTGACGGCCGCGCCGCTGCTGCGGGCCGGGGTGCTGGTGGCGCGGCCGTTCAGCGATGTGCAGATGCGGCAGCGGATGCTGCAGGTGGTGGGGGCGGTGGGGCGGCGCGGGAGTGGGTTGGAGGGGGTGTTCGTGGCGCATGTGGTGGAAGCGTTGCGGGGGGTGAGCACCTCGCGGCCGGCGGGTGGCTGACGGCGGCGGGCACCATTGCCGCGCATCCCGCACACTGGGGCCCACGGCACACCCGCCCGGCAGAACCGAAGGAGACACACCCATGAAGAAACCCCCTGTCGCCATGGCCGGCATCGGCCTGATGGGCCACGGCATCGCACGCAACCTGGTGCGGCATGGCTATCCGCTCACCGTGCTGGAACACGCCGGCAACCAGCCGCTCGACGCGTTGAAAGCCGAGGGCGTCGCCACCGCGCCCGATGCCGCCGCGCTCGCCGCGCAGGCGGAGGTGGTGATCCTCTGCGTCACCGGGACGCCGCAGGTCGAGGCGGTCCTGTTCGGCGAGGGGGATGCCCCCGGCGTGCTGCGAAGCCTGCGCCCGGGCACGGTGGTGATCGACTGCTCGACCGCGATTCCGTCCTCCACCGAGCGGGTGGCGCAGGCCGTCGCGCAAGCGGGCGGGCGGTTCCTCGATGCGCCGATGACCCGCACACCCAAGGAGGCCGCCGAGGGCCGCCTCAACCTGCTGGTGGGCGGGGATGCCGATCTTTTCGCCGAATGCCGGCCGCTGCTGGCCTGCTTCGCCGAGAACATCGTCCACGCCGGTCCGGCGGGGGCGGGGCACCGGATGAAGCTGCTGCACAACTACGTGTCGCTCGGCTTCGTCGCGCTGCTGGCCGAGGCCGCGGCCTGCGCGGCGCGGGGTGGTGTTTCGGCCGAGGTGCTGGTGCAGGTGCTGGCACAGGGCGGGGGCGGCGGCATGGCACTGGAGCGCCTCAAGCCGTTCTTGCTGGAGGGCGATCCGTCGGGGCTGCGTTTCTTCATGGCCAACGCGCAGAAGGACCTGGGGTACTACACCGCGATGGCGGCCGACAGCGGTGCGGCCCGCGCCATCGCCGAGGGGGTGTACGACACCTTCGCACAGGCGGTGGCGCAGGGCGACGGCCAGGCGCTGGTGCCGGAACTGGTGGCGCAGCTGACCCGGCAGGGCGACGGGGTAGTACGAGCGGCGTAGCTATTGTTTTGATAGCTGCGGGCCGGCGTCTGGCGACGGCCGTGGCTATTATTCGCGCGAAGGTCGGACGCGGGCCGGGTGTCCGAGGCGGCTGCCGGTCACGCGTCGGCTTCTCCTACAGTCCCTGGGTCCCCAGGCCCACAGGCCGCGCCGCGAAGCCGACCAAGATAGGTGTTTCTCGCTGCAGCAGTCGACCAGATGCTGCACGTACCGACAAACATCCAAGGAGTAGCACACATGGCAGCAGACCGCGACGACGTGATCGACGTTCTCAACAACCTGATCGAAACCTCGCACGACGGCGAATACGGCTTCAAGCAGCTGGCAGAGAATGCCAAGTCTCCTGCGCTGAAGCAGAACTTCCTGGCCCGTGCCGACGAGTGCCGCGGTGCCGTGGCCGAGCTGCGCAACGAAGTGGTCGCCCAGGGCGGCAAGCCCGACGAAGGCGGCACCGCCGGTGGTGCACTGCACCGCGGCTGGGTCGCGGTGCGCAGCACGCTGACCACCTCCACCGACCAGGTCCTGCTGGACGAAGCCGAACGCGGCGAAGACACCGCCCTGGCCCAGTACCGCAAGGCTGCCAAGGAAGACCTGCCGGCCAGCGTCCGTGCCCTGGTCGAGCGCCAGCTGCAAGGCGTACAACGCAACCATGACCAGATCAAGGCCCTGCGCGACCAGCACAAGGCGCTGGAGCACTGATCGTCCCGGCGCCCTGGGCGCCGATCGATCGATAAAAATGCCGGCTACATGCCCAATGCCAGTCAGTTAACGCTGACTGGCATTTTTTTCGTTGGGAATTTGGAAGCACGTTTCTTGACGACACGTGGGAAGCTGCGCTCGGTGCGACGCGGGGGCAACACGAAGTGCCGGGCCTGCGCCAACAGGGCCGCCAACTGCCTGGGCAAGGTGCCCGCAGAGTCCAGGCTAGGTGTGAAGGTTCAATAGGTTGTATCCGGTGTTCATCCGGACTGGGTTTGAGAGACTGGAAGTCGCCAAACACCCAATC
>JBHZQV010000029.1:0-53226 GCA_042867185.1 Sphingomonas sp. NCPPB 2930
TCTGGACCAAAATACGGAACCAATCGCCGGTTGGAGCCCGCTAGGAGAGTTCGTCTCTGCGTTTCCACACAGCCTCGACCGATAGCAGCCGCCGAGCATCGTAGACGAGCCGGTGTGTTCCCGTCGGTTCCCGGAGAACCGCACACTTGCGCACGTTCAGCGGCGCGTTCACCCAGCTTCCATGTCGTGCCACTGCTCGCCCAGGCTGGCAAAATTTCCTCCATGACCGACCCCACCCCCTCCGCCCATCCTCCACCCACCCCCGCCGACGGCTACGCCGGCGACGTCACCCCCGCCCAGGCCTGGGACTGGGTGCAGTCCGGCCGGGCGGTGCTGGTCGATGTGCGCACCGATGCCGAGCGCGAGTGGGTCGGCTTCGTGCCCGGCGCGGTGCCGCTGGCGTGGAAGCAGTGGCCCGGCATGGCGCCGAACCCGGCCTTCGACGCGGGCGTGCAGGCGGCCGCGCAGGGCGGCAAGGTGGTGGTGCTGCTGTGCCGCAGCGGCGTGCGCTCGGTGGCGGCGGCGCGGCGCGCGACCGAACTGGGCGTGGAGGCCTACAACATCCTCGAAGGCTTCGAGGGCGATGCCGATGCCGAACAGCACCGCGGCCGCACCGGCGGCTGGCGGATGCGCGGGCTGCCCTGGCAGCAGAAGTAGCGTCGGCATCGGGGCTGCCACGCCCCGGTTTTCTGTCGCTGACCTACGCCTGCGCCCAGGGGTTGACCACGGTGACGCCCGCTGCCGCGAACGGGCCGGTGTCCCGGGTGGCGACCGCGAAGCCGTTGGCCGCGGCGATGGCGGCGATGTAGCCATCGGCCGTGGCGATGGCCAGGCCCTCGCTGCGGGCCTTCGCTGTCAGTGCCGCGTAGGCCTGGGTGCAAGCGAAGTCGAAGGGCAGCACGCGGCCGGCGAACAGGGGCAGCAAGCGCTTTTCCAGGTTCTCCTGCAGGCCTGCGCGCCGCTTGCCGGCCGGCAGCAGGGCCACACCTGCCCGAAGCTCCGCCACCGTGATGGCGGAAAGGAACAAAGTCTCCATGGCCTGGGCGTCGATCCATTCGACCACCCGCGGCTCGGGAGTGCGGCGGAGCGGCTCCGACACCACGTTGGTGTCGAGCAGGATCATTCGAAGCGCACCGGGCGGGCGGGCGCCTTGTCGCGAGCCTGTTCGAACACCGCGAACTCTTCCTCGCTCAGCCTGGCCTGGCGGCCCATGTCGGCCAAAAGCGAGCCCAGCTTCACCCGCCCGGTGGCGCTGATTGCGGATTCCAGAATCTCGCGCACCTCGGCCTCCATGCTCTGCCCGTGCCGTGCTGCGCGGGCGCGCAGGGCGCGATGGGTTTCGTCGGACAGGTTGCGAACGGTCAACATGGCCATGGCGATCCTCCTAATGGGGTGTGCTGCATGCATTTTACAGAGTGCATGCAAACCGCATTCGTGACGTTGATTATTGGATCGCTAGACCCTGAACCGCCAGACCCCGTCCTCGCCCTTGATTCGCTGCACCTGCCCGCCCAGCCACAGCGCATGCAGATGCGCCACCGCCTCGCCCATGGCGAAGGTCATCTGGTGGGCGTCGAGCGTGCGGGGGAACAGGATCGGCAGCACGTCGGCGGCCGACCGCGGCGCGGTGGCGCAGGCCTGCAGCAGCTCGGCCAGGCGGTCGCGGTGGTGGTCGTGCAGCTGGGCGATGCGCTCGTGCAGGCCGGTGAATGGCTTGCCGTGGGCGGGCAGGACGAGGGTGTCGGCGGGCAGCGGCGCGAAGCGGTCGATCGACTGCAGGAACAGGGTCAGCGCATCGGCCTCGGGCTCGGCGTCGAACACGCTCACGTTGGTGGAGATTCGCGGCAGCATCATGTCGCCGCCCAGCAGGATGCCGGTGGCGGCGCAGTACAGGGCGATGTGCTCCGGCGCGTGGCCGTGGCCGACGATGCAGGTCCAGTCGTGGTCGCCGATGCGCACCGTGGCGCCGTCCAGCAGCCGGCGGAACTGCATCGGCACCGCGGGCACCATGCTCTGGTAGTAGTTGTGGCGGCTGCGGATCTTCTCCATCGCCTCGGGCGACTGCAGGCCGTGCGACACGAAGAACGCCGCCGCGCCGTCGCCGCCGAAGCCCGCGCCGTGCGAGCCCAGGCGCGCCGCGTAGTAGTCGGTGGCGCTGATCCACAGCCGCGCCTCCCAGCGCTCGCAGAGCCAGTGCGCCAGACCGATGTGGTCGGGGTGCATGTGGGTGACGACCACCCGCAGGACCGGCAGGCCGTCGAGGCCGCTGGCGAAGACCTGCTCCCACTGGGCCCGCGGCTCCGGAGCGTCGATGCAGCAATCGACCACCGTCCAGCCCTCGCGGCCGTCCAGCGTGTCGCGCAGCAGCCAGAGGTTGACATGGTCCAGTGCGAAGGGCAGGCCCATCCGCACCCAGCGGATGCCGGGCGCCACCTCGATCACCGCGCCGGGCGCGGGAACCGTGTCGCCGAAGGGGTAGTGGAGCCGTTGTTCGAGTGCGTTCATGGCAGGGGCTGCGCCACGCCGGGCCGGGGCGTACCCGGTTGACGTTGACGTAAACGTAAGCTGTAATGCGGTCCATTGTAGGGACGGCGGCCGGCCCATGCTGTCGCCTCTGCTCCGCGCCTCCCGGCCCATTCCCAGACGCATGACGACGACCACCGCCACCTTCAGCATCCGCGACCTGGCACAGGAGTTCGACCTCACGACGCGGGCGATCCGCTTCTACGAGGACATGGGACTGCTGCAGCCGCAGCGCGAGGGCCCGGGCGGCCGCACCCGGGTGTACTCGGCACGCGACCGGGCCCGGCTCAAGCTCACCCTGCGCGCCAAGCGCCTGGGCCTGTCGCTGCAGGAGGCCCGGGAGCTGCTCGACATGTACGACAGCCCGCGCGACACCGCCCCGCAGCTGCGCCGCTACCTGGCGCTGCTGGAGACGCACCGCGCCCAGCTGGAGCGGCAGCTGGCCGAGCTGCAGGCCAACATCGACGAGGTGCGCGCCCACGAGAAAGACGCCCGCGCCACCCTGGCCCGCGGCACCCGGCCGGCACGCGCCGCCGCCCGCAAGGGCTGACGCACGCTCTTGGCTACCATAGCGCCCCATGAAAAACCTCACACCCGACGACCTCTTCGAGCACAACCGGCAGTGGGCCGCCCAGATGGAGCGCGAGCGCCCGGGCTTCTTCACCGGCCTGGTGAAGCAGCAGACGCCCAAGTACATGTGGATCGGCTGCTCCGACAGCCGCGTGCCGGCCAACCAGATCACCGGGCTGGAGCCGGGCGAGGTGTTCGTCCACCGCAACGTCGCCAACATCGTGGTGCATTCGGATCTGAACGCGCTGTCGGCGATCCAGTTCGCGGTGGAGCGGTTGAAGGTGGAGCACATCATGGTGGTCGGCCACTACGGCTGCTCGGGCGTGCAGGCCGCGCTCGAAGGCGCCCGCATCGGCCTGGCCGACAACTGGCTGCGCCACATCCAGAGCACCCGCGACCGCCACCGCACCCTGATCGACGGCGTGGGCCCGGAGCAGCGGGCCGACACGCTCTGCGACCTGAACGTGATCGAGCAGGTGGTCAATATCTGCGTCAGCACCGTGATGCTCGACGCCTGGGCCAGCGGCCAGAAGGTGACGATCCACGGCTGGACCTTCGGCGTGCACGACGGCCTGCTGCAGGACCTGGGCATGAACGTGAGCGGCGGCGATTCGCTCGATGGCATGTACCTGTCGGCCCTGGAGCGCATCGCCCTCAAACGCCGGGGCAGCTGACGCCCGCCTGCCCTCCGGCGGCCGCCGCGATGCGCCCGCCCCGCCCCGATCCGCCGTGGGCACGGCCAGGACACCCGCTTCCCCCGCTTTCCCTTCCATCCACAGGAGACATCCCATGACAGACCCCATCGTGATCGTCGGCGCCGCCCGCACCCCCATGGGAGGGTTCCAGGGCGACTTCGCCAGCCTGGCCGCCCACGACCTGGGCGGCGTGGCGATCCGCGCCGCCATGGCGCGTGCCGGCATCGCGCCCGACACCGTCGGCGAAGTGCTGTTCGGCAACTGCCTGATGGCCGGCCAGGGCCAGGCCCCGGCGCGGCAGGCGGCCTTCAAGGGCGGGCTGCCGCAGAGCGCCGGCGCGGTCACGCTCAGCAAGATGTGCGGCTCGGGCATGAAGGCCGCGATGTTCGCGCACGACATGCTGCTGGCCGGCAGCCACGAGGTGATCGTCGCCGGCGGCATGGAGAGCATGACCAACGCGCCGCACCTGCTGCCCAAGGGCCGCAGCGGCATCCGCATCGGCCATGGCCAAATCTTCGACCACATGATGCTCGACGGCCTGGAAGACGCCTACGAGGCCGGCCGCGCCATGGGCACCTTCGGCGAAGACTGCGCCGCCCGCTACGCCTTCACCCGCGAGGCGCAGGACGCCTTCGCGATGGAGAGCGTGCGCCGCGCCCATGCCGCCACGGTCGACGGCACCTTCGCCGCCGAGATCGCGCCGGTCACGGTCAAGACCCGCGGCGGCGAGACGGTGGTGTCGATCGACGAAGGCCCGGGCAAGATCAAGCTCGACAAGATCCCGCAGCTGCGCCCCGCGTTCAAGAAGGACGGCACCATCACCGCCGCCTCCAGCTCGTCGATCAACGACGGCGCGGCCGCGCTGGTGATGATGCGCGCCTCGACCGCGGAGCGCCTGGGCGCCCGGCCGCTGGCCCGCATCGTCTCGCACGCGATGCATGCCCAGGCGCCCGAGTGGTTCACCACCGCGCCGGTCGGCGCCACGCAGAAGGCGCTGGCCAAGGCCGGCTGGTCGGCGTCGGACGTGGACCTGTGGGAGGTCAACGAGGCCTTCGCGGTCGTGCCGATGGCGCTGATGCAGGAGCTAAAAGTGCCGCACGAGATCGTCAACGTCAACGGCGGTGCCTGCGCGCTGGGCCACCCGATCGGCGCCAGCGGCGCCCGCATCCTGGTCACGCTGATCCATGCGCTGCAGGCGCGTGGCCAGAAGCGCGGCCTGGCGACGCTCTGCATCGGCGGCGGCGAAGGCACCGCGATGGCGATCGAATTGCTATAGAAGTAATAGCTGCCGGCGGGCCAGCGGTGCCGGCTGCGGCATCTTTTCATTCAAAAAAGGCACACCATGGGCACAGTGCTGGTGATCGGGGCGTCGCGCGGGATCGGCCTGGAGTTCGCGCGGCAGTACGCGGAGGCGGGCGACCGGGTGATCGCCACCGCCCGCGACGACGCCGGCCTGGAGCGGCTGCGCGCCCTGGGCGCCGAGGCGCGGCGGCTCGACGTGGCCGACCCGGCCAGCATCAGCGGCCTGGCCTGGACGCTCGATGGCGAGAAGATCGATGTGGCGCTGTACGTGGCCGGCATCATCGCCCGCGGCAACGCCCTGTCGCCGCCGACGCGCGAGGATTTCGACCGCACGATGCACACCAACGTGCTGGGCGCGATGCAGGCGATTCCGCAGGTGGCGCCGCTGGTGGAAGAGGCGGGCGGCATCTTCGGCTTCGTCAGCAGCACCCTGGGCCGGATCGCCGATGCGTCGTCGAGCGACCCCTGGACCTACCGGGTCAGCAAGGCCGCGCTGAACATGGCGGTGGCCAGCGCGCAGGCCGACTATCCGCGGGCCACGCTGGTGGCGCTGTCGCCCGGCTGGGTGCGGACCGACATGGGCGGCGAGGGCGCCGCGCTGACGGCCGAGGCCAGCGTGGCCGGCATGCGCGAGGTGTTGGCCCGGCTGACGCCGGCCGACCGCGGCGGCTTCATCCTGCACGACGGCACCCGCTACCCGACCTGGTGACGCGCCGCGCGCCGGCCCCTTCAAAAAAGAACACGAGACACGCCATGCTGCTGACCCCCGACCACGAAGCGATCCGCGACGCGGTGCGCGATTTCGCGCAGCGCGAGCTGTGGCCCCACGCCGCCCGCTGGGACCGCGAGCACACCTTTCCGCGCGCCGCCCACCAGGGCCTGGCCGCCCTCGGCGCCTACGGCATCTGCGTGCCCGAGGAACACGGCGGCGCCGGCCTGGACTACCTGAGCCTGGCCCTGGTGCTGGAGGAGATCGCCGCCGGCGACGGCGGCACCAGCACCGCGATCAGCGTCACCAACTGCCCGGTCAATGCGATCCTGCTGCGCTACGGCAGCGCCGAGCAGCAGCGCACCTGGCTGGAGCCGCTGGCCCAGGGCCGGATGCTGGGCGCCTTCTGCCTGACCGAGCCGCAGGCGGGCAGCGATGCGTCGGCCCTGCGCACCACCGCGCGGCGGGAGGGGGACGGTTTCACCGCCGGGCCGCCCCAAGGTGAAACGCGCCCCCTCAGGGGGCAGGGAGGACACGTGAGTGCCGAGCGTGGGGGGGACTACTACATCATCGACGGCAGCAAGCAGTTCATCACCAGCGGCCAGAACGGCCAGGTGGCGATCGTCATCGCCGTCACCGACAAGGCGGCCGGCAAGCGCGGCATGAGCGCCTTCCTGGTACCGACCGACGCGCCGGGCTACACCGTGGCGCGGCTGGAGGACAAGCTGGGCCAGCACAGCAGCGACACCGCGCTGGTCCGGTTCGACGCCTGCCGCATTCCCGCAGCCAACCGGATCGGCGCCGAGGGCGAGGGCTACAAGATCGCGCTCGGCGGGCTGGAGGGCGGGCGCATCGGCATCGCGGCGCAGGCCGTCGGCATGGCGCGCAGCGCCTTCGAGGTGGCGCTGCAGTACGCCAAGGAGCGCCAGGCCTTCGGCGGCGCCATCTATTCGCAGCAGGCGGTCGGCTTCCGGCTGGCCGATTGCGCCACGCAGATCGAAGCCGCCCGCCAGCTGGTCTGGCATGCCGCCGCGCTGCGCGACGCGGGCCTGCCCTGCCTGAAGGAGGCCGCCATGGCCAAGCTCTTCGCCAGCGAGATGGCCGAGCGGGTCTGCAGCGCCGCGATCCAGACCCTGGGCGGCTACGGCATCGTCGCCGATTTCCCGGTCGAGCGCATCTACCGCGACGTGCGCGTCTGCCAGATCTATGAGGGCACTTCGGACATCCAGAAGCTGCTGATCCAGCGCGCGCTGGCCTGATCCGGACCGCCCGAAAGGGCGGGGCGGCAACGCAGGCGAAAATGCAGCGATGTCGCCAACTTCCCCTGCCTGCCCCTGCGGCCGCACCGACCGCCGCAGCCACGTGCTGCACTACGCCCTGTGTTGCGGGCGCTACCTCGACCATTTCGACACGGTGCCCGCGCCGGATGCGGAATCGCTGATGCGTTCGCGCTACACCGCCTATGTCCGCGAGCGCGAGGACTACCTGCTGGCCACCTGGCACCCGGCCACCCGGCCGGCCGCGGTGACCTTCGATGCCGACGTCCGCTGGCTGGGGCTGGACGTGCGCACCCGCCGGGTGATCGACGACGCCCATGCCGAGGTCGAGTTCGTCGCCCGGCAGCGCGACGCCACCGGCCTGGCCCACCGCCTGCACGAGAAGAGCCGCTTCGAGCGCGACGGCGAGCGCTGGTTCTACCGCGACGGCGACCCGGTGTGAGCGGCCGCGGGCGCCGCACGGTGCCCGCACGGTTTTCTTTTTTCGGCCCGGTGCATCCGCCTATGTCCTTCTCGTTTCCCGGCATCCGTGCACCCGCGCAGCAGGCGCCGGTGATGGTGTCCGACCTCGCGGCCCGCCGGCGCATGCTGGACATGATGGCCCAGCAGTACGTCTCCGAGATCGCGGCGGTGGTGATCCCCGGCGTGCTGGTGCTGTTCCATGTGCGCAGCGCCGATCCGCTGCCGCTCGGCATCTGGTGGGTCTGCTTCATGGCGCTGGCCGGCATGCTGATGCGGATGCGGCTGCGCTTTCGCGCCCAGTCGGGCCACCTGCCCGACGAGGTGCTGGTGCCGCGCTGGGAGCCCGCGTTCGAGCGCCTGGCCGTGGCCTACGGCGTGGCCTGGAGCCTGCCGATCTTCATCACGCTGCACAGTGCGTCCTACGAGTTCAAGCTGCTGCTGTACCTGTCGCTCTGCGCCGTCACCGCCTCGGCCGCCACCTACCTGGCGCCGCTGCCCGGCGTGTTCCTGCGCTTCTTCGTGTGCTGTTTCGGGCCGCTCACCGTCGCGGTGTTCTGGGTGTTCCCGGACCACTGGCACTACCTGCTGCCGCTGTGCCTGCTCTACGGCCTGGTGGTGTGCCGCCATGCGGCGGGCACGCGGCATTTCGTGCTGCAGCAGGTGGCGCTGGAGCAGCGTGCCGCCGCCCTGGCGCGCCAGTACCAGGCGGCGCAGGAGCGGGCCGAATGGGCGCTCTCCGAAAAAAGCCGTTTTCTCTCCACCGCCAGCCACGACCTGCGCCAGCCGGTGCATGCGCTGGGCATGCTGACCGAGGCCGCCGCGCTGCGCAACGTCGATCCGCAGATGCAGCCGCTGCTGCAGGACATGCGCGGCTGCGTGCGCTCGCTCACCCTGATGTTCGATGCGCTGCTCGACCTGTCGCGGCTGGAGGACGGCAGCTTCGCCACCTACCCGGCCGATGTGGCGGTGCGCACCGTGTTCGACGAGGTGGCCACCGTTTTCGGCTCCGACGCGGCGCACCGCGGCCTGGCACTGCGCTTTCGTCTGCCGCGCCGACGGCACGCGGTGGTGCACGGCGATCCGGCGCTGCTGCGGCAGATGGTGTTCAACCTGACCCAGAACGCGCTGCGCTACACCCGCGCCGGCGGCGTGCTGCTGGGGGTGCGGCGGCGGGGCGGCCGCTGGCGCATCGAGGTATGGGACACCGGCAGCGGCGTGGCGGTGGCCGACCGCGACCGGCTCTACACGCCGTTCTTCCGGGGCGGCCTGCCGGGCGGGCCCACCGCCGGCTACGGCCTGGGCCTGGCGGTGGTGGCCCGCACCGCCGAGCTGTCGGACGTGCACTACGGCTTCGAATCGACGCCTGCCCGCGGCTCCTGCTTCTGGCTCGACGTCGCGGCGGCCGAGCGCGACGACGCGGCCCTGGTGCGCCCGGCCGAGCCGTTGCGCAGCCGCGCCGGCACCCTGTCGGGCCACTGCCTGCTGGTGGAAGACGACCCCCAGGTGGCGGCCGCCTGGTCGAGCCTGATGGAGGGCTGGGGCGTGACCACCCGCGTCGCCGAAAGCGGTCGCCAGGCTTTCGCGTACCTGGACGAGGGCTTCGTCCCCGCGGCCATCCTCAGCGACCAGAACCTGGCATCGGGCGAGCGCGGTTATGCGCTGCTGCAGGCCCTGCTGCAGCGCTGCCCGCAGGCGTACGGCGCGATGGTGAGCGGCGAGCACGCCGCCGCCGACCTGCTGGAGGCGGAGGAGGCCGGCTACCTGGTGTTCCGCAAGCCGATGGACCCGGAACAGCTCTACGCGGTGCTGACCCGATGGCTGTCGGCCCGGAGCCCTGCCGCGCGACCCGGCGGGACATCAGACGCCCGCGGGCTCTGAAAACGCTCTCGCATCTTCAGTCTTGCAGGCCGGGCTGGAACTGCACGCCGCGCAGCTTGGCGATGGCCTCGACCCGGTTGCGCACCTGCAGCCGCTGCAGGATCGCGGTGACATGCTCCTTCACCGTGTGCTCCGACAGGTGCAGCGCCTGGGCGATGCGGCGGTTGGGGTGGCCCTCCAGCACCTGCTCCAGGATCTGGCCCTGGCGCGGCGTCAGGCCCAGGTCGCGGGCGTACAGCGGCACGTCGCGCTGCTGCTGCTGGGCGGCACCGGTGGCGGAAACAGGCGTGGCGGCGTCGAACCAGGTGCCGCCTTCGAGCACCGCACGGACCGCCTGCGCGAACACCTCGGGCGGCTGCTGCTTGTGCAGGAAGCCGTGGGCGCCGTTGCCGGCCGCATGGGTCACGACCGCGGGGTTGCCGTCGCCGCTCATCATCAGCACCCGCGCGCGCGGGGCCAGGGTGCGCAGGTCGGCCAGGAAAGTGGCGGTGGTGCCGTCGGCCAGCCAGAAATCGACCAGCGCCACCGAGGGCGGGCCCAGGCGCGCAATCGTCGTCAGCGCCTCCTGCGTGCCGCCGACGCCGACGGCGTCTGCCAGCAGCGCATGGGCGCGCAGGAATTCGGTGACGCCGCGGGCCACCAGGGGATGGTCGTCGACCACCAGGGCGTAGCCGCGGGATGCCGTGTCGGCGGTTGGAAAAGTCATGGATATCGTGGCACCGACGCCCTGCAGTGGAGGCGCGCCGCGCTGCATGCGGCTGCGATGCAGGAGGTTACAGACCACCCCCCGTTCGGGGGGTTCGGCAGGGAAGCGAATGTACAGAGAATCTGCGCTGTTTCCCGCTGCCGTCGCTGGCAGACCATGGGACCCGCTGCAACCGCGACGGTGCAGCAGCAGGGTGCGGTCGGCGCGCGGAGCGGGGACGTCCCCCGCGTTTCGTGCGCATCGCGTGCAATTTCGGGCCCCCGCCGACGGAGAGGCCGCCTTACAACCCCCGGACGTATTTACATATGGACTCCACCACCTTGAGCCGCCTGGCTGCCGCCACGCTGATGACTTTCACCCTCGCTTCCTGCGGCGGAGGGGGCGACGGCGGCGGCAATGCGGACATCGGTGCGCCGGTGACGCCCGCACCTGCGCCGACACCCGCACCGTCGCCGTCGCCGAGCCCGCCGCCTTCTCCGGCCCCCGCACCCGCGCCTGCGCCCGCACCGGTCGCCTCCACCGGGCAGTACCGTCTGGAAGCGGGAGCCACCTCGAACGATGCCGCGGTCGCCCGGATGAACAGCCTGGGCCAGGAGGGTTATGCCTTCGTCGGCTCGGTCGCCAGCACCAGCGGCAACGCCGTCGCGATCGGCGATCTGTACGTGAAGGACACCGCACGCACGGCCACCCGGCTGCAGTACAGGACGGCGGCGCCTGCGACAGGCGCCACCGCCATCCTGGCGCAGTTGAACGCGCAGGGCGCCGCGGGCTTCGCCTATAAATCCGACGTGGCGTTCTTCCCGGTGGGCACGCCCTCGGCCGCGGTGTCGCTCTTCGTCACCGACACCTCGAAGAGCAGCACCTACGCCTACGAGACCCAGCCGTCGGCCAATCCGATGGCGCGGGCCGCGCTGCTGAGCCAGCTCAATGCACAGGGCGCCCGGGGCTTCCGGTTCTCGGGGCCGTACCTGGGCAGTCTGTCGCAGGGCGATTTCTTCAACCTGTACGCCAAGGATTCGGCATCGGGCGCCAACTTCGCCTACAGCTTCTTCGATGACCGGTTCGCCAGCGGCGCCGACCTGCAGCAGCGCCTCACGGCGCAAGGCGCGCAGGGCCTGCTCTACCGCGGGCCGTACCTGGTCGACAACCTGCAGACCAGCGTGCAGATGTACGAGAAGCGCTCCACCCAGTCGGGCGCGATCGAGTACCGCACCGAGGCCCGGGCCAGCGGCGAGAGCCTGCAGCAGACCCTCGCCCGGCTCAACGCACAGGCCGCCCAGGGATACTTCTACCTCGGCGATTTCGGGGTGGCCGACGGCAGCACCCACACCATCTACGTGAAGAACGCGGTGGACGTGGGCAATCCGCTGTCGGGTCCGGTGTTCCCGTAACGCGGCCGCGGTTCGCAGCCGCGGTTTCTCCGGGGGGTGGCAGGCGCCTTGCGAGGCGCCTGCTTTTTCGTGGGGCGGAGGCCAGCGCCCGTCGCCCCGGCGGCGCGGCGCGGAAACCCCATGCGGTAGATTCGGCGGCACTGCAATTTCCACCGAGTCGAAGGACCCTCTCCATGCCCCATTTCGACGCCGTTCTCTTCGACTGCGACGGCGTACTGGTCGATTCCGAACCGATCACCCACCGCGTGCTGCGCGACCGGCTGGCCCTGCGCGGCTGGGCCATGACGGCCGAGGAGTGCCTGCGCATCTTCGTCGGCAAGGCGGTGAAGGACGAGCGCGCCACCATCGAGGCCCGCACCGGCCAGCCGCTCACCGATGCCTGGCTGCGTGAATTCTGGGACGAGCGCAACGTCGCGCTGCTGCGCGAGCTGGAGGCCATCCCCGGCGCGCCGGATGCGGTGCGTGCGATCCACGCCGCCTACGGCGGCCGCATCGCCTGCGCCTCGGGCGCCGACCGCGAGAAGGTGGTGCTGCAGCTGGAGAAGACCGGCCTGGCCGGGTGGTTCGACGGCTGCATCTTCAGCGGCCACGACACCCCGCGCAGCAAGCCGTTTCCCGATGTGTACCTGGCCGCGGCGGCGGCGCTGGGCGTGGACCCGGCACGTTGCGCGGTGGTAGAGGATTCGGTCACCGGCGCCACCGCCGGCCTCGCCGCGGGCGCCATCGTGTTCGGCTACTCCCCGGGCGGCCCGGGCCACAGCAGCGCGCTTGAGATGCGGGCGATCGGCGTGCGGACGCTGTTCCATTCGATGGACGCGCTGCCGGCCCTGCTCGGCGCACACGGCTAGTACGCCGATGCCTGCCGCCCCGTACCCGACCGCCGCGCGGCCCGCCGGCGCGGCCGTGCGCGACCGGCCCCGGCTACGACACACCCTGCGCCACCGCATGGCGGGGCGACGGGGCGGCATGCCCGGTCTGCTGGCGATGCTGCTGGCGGGCCTGCCGGCGACGGCCCTGGCCACCCGCACCGCCGCCCAGCGCGACGGCGATACCGCGGCCGCCGCGTCGGCGCCGGCCGAGGACGCACCCGCGGCGCCCTTCAAGTTCACCACCGGCCTCTACCGCACCGCCGGCGCCGGCCAGCCCGCCGGCACCGGGCTCGACCTGAACCTGCGCTACCAGGGCGGCGTGGGCGATCTGTGGGTGGGGGCGTTCCGCGCGCCGGTGGGCGACCTGTCGCAGCTGCGCGGCGGCTGGGACCGCAGCTTCACGCTGGGCCCGGTGCGGCTGCTGCCCTCGGTGCAGTGGGCGTCGGGCGGTTTCGCGGGCGGCAGCCTCAACGTCGAGACGGGTACGCGGTGGTACGCCGGCGCCGGCCTGGGGCGCACCAACCTGCGCAATTACGTCAACCTCAACTTCGACCCGAACGACGCCTGGATGCTGTCGGCCGGCTACCGCTGGAGCGAGGCCCGCTATGCCGGCCTGCAGGTGGTGCGCGACAACCGCGCGCATCCCGACCAGCAGCATCTGCACCTGGTCGCCCGGCTGCCGACCGACGCGGGCCACGCGGTGTTCGTGGACCTGCTCGACAAGCGCGGCAGCCTGGACGACGGCCGCACCATCCACCGCTACGGCGCCAGCATGACCTACAGCTGGCCGCAGGTCTTCGTGCGGCTGGCCTACGACCCGAAGGTCAATTTCACGCCGCAGAACCAGTGGCGGGTGTCGGTGGGCACCCGGTTCTGACCATCGCGGGCCACCTGGGGCACCCTCAGCGCACCGCCTGCCACTGGCGGGCCTCGTGCAGCAGATGCTGGCGGAACACGTCGGCGATCGGCGACAGCTGCTTGCCCTTGGGCCAGACCAGGTGCCACTGCGACTGGATCGGGAAGCCCTGCACGTTCAGCACCGCGATGCCCGGGTGGTGGTCGCCCAGCGCGTGCATCGAGAGCACCGCGATGCCCAGCTGGCCTTCGACCGACTCCTTGATCGCCTCGTTGCTGCCCAGTTCCAGCACGTTGCCGGGCACGAAGCCGATCCGGTTGAGCCGGGCGTCGGTGGCCAGCCGGGTGCCCGAGCCCTTCTCGCGCAGCAGGAACCGCTCGCCCTGCAACTGGTGCACCGTGATGCGCTTCCGGCGGGCGAGCGCATGGCCGGCCGCGGCGACGACGACCAGCGGATTGGGCATCAGGACCTGGTCCTCCTGCAGCAGATCGTCGGGCGGCATCGACATCACGTAGAGGTCGTCGAGGTTGCCGCGCAGCCGCGCGATGACATGGTCGCGGTTGAGGATCTCCAGCGAGATGTCGATGCCCGGATGCAGCTTGCAGAAGCTGCCCAGCAAGCGCGGCACGAAGTATTCGGCGGTGCTCACCACCGCCACCTTGAGGCGGCCGTGCGTCAGGCCCTTGGCCGAGGCGACGCGCTGCTCGAAAGCATCCCACTCGCCCGCGATCGCGCGGGCGGTGCGTGCCAGCTCCTGGCCCGCCGCGGTGAGGTAGACGCGGCGCGAGATCACCTCGTACAGGGGCAGGCCGACCGATTGCGCCACCTCGCGCAGCTGCATCGACGCGGTCGGCTGGGTGACATGCACCACCTTGGCCGCGGCGCTGACGCTGCCGGTTTCGGCCAGCGCCAGGAAGAGCCGCAGTTGGCGAAAGGTGATGGTCATAGATTTTTATCTATAGATGCAGGCGATCGAATCGATTTTACTTGCGGCTGCGCACTCCCTAGCATCGGACGAAAAGGGAGGTGTGCGATGCACGGTCTGGTGGACCCGACGGTCCTGTTCTTCGTCCTGGGCGCGTTCGCGGGCCTGGCCCGCTCCAACCTGGAGTTCCCGGCGGCGATCTCGCGCTTTCTGGCGATGTACCTGCTGGTGGCGCTGGGCCTGAAGGGCGGATTCGCCCTGGCGGAATCGGGTGTCACGGCCGGCATGGCGTCCAGCCTGGGCATCGCGGTGCTGCTGGCGGTGGTGGTGCCGCTGATGGGCTACTGGCTGCTGCGCCGGGTGGTGTCGGGGTTCGATGCCGCCGCGGTCGCCGCCACCTACGGCTCGGTCAGTGCCGTGACCTTCGTCACCGCGACGCAGTACCTGGAGACGCATGCCATCGCCTACGGCGGCTACATGGCCGCGGCGATGGCGCTGATGGAATCGCCCGCCATCCTGATCGGCGTGCTCGTCGCCAACACGCTGCGGCACCGGCTGTCGGCGCAGGCCGCCACCGCGGGTGGGCCTGCCACCACGCCCGGCCTGTCGATCGGCCGCATCCTGCACGACTCGCTGACCGACGGCACGCAGCTGCTGTTGCTGGGGGCCCTGGTGATCGGCATCGTCACCGGGCACGATGGCAAGGTCGCCCTGCAGCCCTTCTTCGGCAACCTGTTCAAGGGCGTGCTGTGCCTGTTCCTGCTCGACATGGGTGTGGTCGCGACCCGCAGGCTGTCGGCGGTGAAGAGCGCGTCGCGCTGGCTGCTGGCCTATGCCGTCCTGGGGCCGCTCGTGCATGCCGGCCTGGCCCTGGGACTGGCCCTGTGGCTGCGGGTGCCGGCGGGCGACGCGGTGCTGCTGATGGTGCTGGCCGCCAGTGCCTCCTACATCGCCGTGCCGGCCGTGGTGCGCTACGCGGTTCCCGAAGCCGAGCCTTCGCTCTATGTGGGGCTGTCGCTGGGCGTCACGTTTCCGCTCAACATCGTGCTGGGCATTCCGCTGTACGCCCGGATCGTGCAGCGGATCTGGCTGCCCTGATGCGGGTGGCTGGGCAGGGGCGGCCGACCGGCCGCGGCCGAGAGCCTGCTACTTCGGTGCGTAGGCCATCTGGGTCGCTTCGGATGTATCGACCTTGAGCTGCTGACCGCGGTACGGGCCTTCGGCGGCGACATAGATGTCGATGTTGGTGGTGACGACGCCGTCGGACGACGAGGTGACCTGCTTCTGCGTGAACTTGCAGGCGGCGAAGGTGCCCACCGCCGACCGGAAGGTTTCGCGGCCCTGGTAGGTGAGTTCGCGCACGATGTCGGCGGTGGTGGTCACCGTCTGGCTGTTGGCGGGCACGAAGACGCTGCGGGTGAGCTTGTACGTGCCGCGCGTCACCTGCCCGGGCTGCATGTCCACCGGGTCCGAGACCGGTGGCGTGTAGACGTCGGTGTTGGTCTGGTTGCCCAGCGGGGCGATGGTGCCGTAGTAGAGGATGCTGCCGTTGACCAGGTCCCGGTAGTCCCGCACGCCGCCGGGCACCAGTGCGGTCACCTTGACGAACTGCACCGGATGGGCGCCAGCGAAGGAGGCGCGTTCGCCGGTGGTCGTAACCTGGCGTTCCTTGGCGATCAGCACGTTGTTCTGGATGTTGCTGTACTCCACGTCCAGCACCGTGCCCACCCGGAAGTCGGCCTCGTTGGTGCAGGCCGCCGACGAGGTCGACGACGGCGTGGGTGCCGGAGCGGGCGCGGGTGCCGGGGCCGGCGCAGGCGATGGTGTGGGCGCCGGGGCAGGGGTGGGTGCCGGCGCCGGCGTCACCGCGCCTGCATCGCCGCCGCCGTCGCCGCCGCCACCGCCGCAGGCGGCCAGGGTGAGGGCCGCCAGCGCGGCGACGGTTCCGAATTTCCACGGTTGTGCTGTGTTCATGGGGTGCCCCTGCAGAAAAGTCAGTCGTTCGAATCGGCACCGGAGGCCTGCGGCCCGAAGAGCGGCGGCCCGGTGGAGTGCAGCGATTGAAACGGGTTTGTTCCGACGGGGGGACCCCTCCGAAGGGGGGAATTTGCAAGTCTCTGTGGGCGCCGGCCGGCCGCTCGACGTGCCGCGGTCGCACAGGGGCTGGCCCACGGCTTGCTTATCCGCTAGAAACCTGCCCAACTTCGTGCCTCAGAAAGCCTCTTCCATGCGTCTCTTGAACCGTCTGTCGATTCGGGCCCGGCTGTACTTCGGAACCGGCTTCTCGATCGTGCTGCTGATGCTGGTCGGGGCGATCGGCTACGGCGGGCTGCAACAGACGCGCGGCACCCTGAAGCTGCTGTTGGAGGAGCGGGTGCAGACCCTGGTCGACGTGGGCGACCTGCGCACCGGCCTGGACCGGGCACGGCTGCTGGAGAAGGAGATCATCCTCAACTTCAACAACGTGGCCGAGGTGGGCGACCTGCGCAAGGCCTGGCAGGAAGCGTTCAACCGCCTGGGCACCGCCCTGGCCGACGTGCGGGGCCGCCGGGCCGACGATCCGGAACTGACCGCCACCATCGACCAGGTGCGGGCGGGCCTCAAGCAGTACGGCGACGGCATCGTGCCGGTCTTCGAGCAGATCGAGCGGGCCCAGATCGACGGCGCGGTGGGCGCCGCCTATGCCGGCCAGCTGCGGCCGCTGACCGACAAGGCCGACGGCCAGCTGGCCAAGCTGGCCACCGCGGCGCGGGAGCAGATGAACACCGCCGAGCAGGCGCTGGACGCCCGCGCCGGCAACATGTCGGTGCTGCTGGCGGCCACCCTCGCGGTGGCGCTGGCGGTGCTGATCCCGCTGACCTTCTTCAGCGTACGCGGCATCGCCCGCTCGCTGGGCCAGGCGCGCGACCTGGCCGAACGGATCGCCCGCGGCGACCTGTCGCACGACACCGGCTCGGCCGGCACCGACGAGATCGGCCAGCTGGTGCAGGCGATGGGCCGGATGCAGGACGCGCTGCGCACCCTGGTGCACCAGGTGCAGCGCACCGCCGAGAACATCTTCACCGCCAGCCACGAGATCGCCAGCGGCAACCTCGACCTGAGCCAGCGTACCGAGCAGACGGCCGCCAACCTGCAGGAGGCCGCATCCTCGATGGAGCTGCTGTCGGGCACGGTGCAGCAGAGCGAGGCCGCCGCCCGCCAGGCGAGCCAGTTCGCAGGCTCCGCCGCCGAGGTGGCGGCGCGCGGCGGCGCGGTGGTGGCCGACGTGGTCAGCACGATGGACCAGATCACCGCCAGCTCGCGCCAGATCGCCGACATCACCGGCGTGATCGACAGCATCGCGTTCCAGACCAACATCCTGGCGCTGAACGCGGCGGTAGAGGCGGCGCGCGCCGGCGAGCAGGGCCGCGGTTTCGCGGTGGTGGCGTCCGAGGTGCGCAGCCTGGCCCGGCGCAGCGCCGACGCGGCCAAGGAGATCAAGGCCCTGATCGGCGGCTCGGTCGAGCGCATCGCCGAGGGCGCGCGGCTGGTGGGCGACGCCGGCCGCACGATGCAGGAGATCGTCGGCAGCGTGCGCCGGGTGACCGACATCGTGGGCGAGATCAGCGCGTCGGCGGTCGAGCAGAGCAAGGGCATCGGCCAGATGAACGGATCGGTCCATGCGCTCGACCAGATGACGCAGCAGAACGCGGCGCTGGTCGAGGAATCGACGGCGGCATCGTCGTCGCTGCGCGAGCAGGCCGGCACCCTGACCCGGGCGGTGGGGCAGTTCAAACTGCAGGACGAGCCGCGGGCCCTGGCCCTGGCCTGATCCCCGGCTTTACCCGCGGCCGGTCTTGCGCCGCGCCGGCCCGGCACTACAATCGCGATCGCTCCGGGGTGCGCTTTGCGCTGAGATGGCCGTCTTCACGATGGCCGAACCCGCGAACTTGAACCGGCTAGTACCGGCGTAAGAAGAGCTGCAGTTCTCCACCACCCGCGGGCGTTCGCCGTCCGCGCGCGCGGTGGCCCGAACGATTGCGGAGCACCCCCGTTCCACGACCGAAGGAGTGCCCCGCGATGAACGCCCCCGACAAGCTCGCCCAACTGCTCTCGCTGACCCGCGAGCCCTTTCCCGCCTCCAGCAAGGGCCGCATCGCCGGCAGCCGCGCCGACATCCAGGTGCCGGTGCGCGACGTGGCGCTCACCAACGGCGAGGTGGTCTCGCTCTACGACACCTCCGGCCCCTACACCGACCCCGCCGCGCGGATCGACGTGCGCCGCGGCCTGGCCGACCTGCGCGGCGGCTGGATCGCCGAGCGCGGCGACACCGAAAGCTATGCCGGCCGGCTGATGCACATCCTGGACGACGGCGGCAAGCACGAGGACCGCGACCAGGCCCGCATCGCCCAGCTGCGCGCCGAGGCCGCCGGCCTGCAGCGCACGCCCCGCCGCGCGAAGAGCGGCGCCAACGTCACCCAGATGCACTACGCCCGCCGCGGCATCGTCACGCCCGAGATGGAATACGTGGCCCTGCGCGAGAACGGCAAGCGCGAATGGATGGCCGAGTACCTGGCGCACGAGGAGCGTGCCAAGCGGGTCATGGGCAACCCGATGGGCGCGCAGATCCCGCGCGTCATCACCCCCGAATTCGTGCGCGACGAGGTGGCCCGCGGCCGCGCCATCATCCCGGCCAACATCAACCACCCCGAAGTCGAGCCGATGGCGATCGGCCGCAACTTCAAGGTCAAGATCAACGCCAACATCGGCAACTCGGCCGTCACTTCCAGCATCGAGGAAGAGGTCGAGAAGCTGGTCTGGGCGATCCGCTGGGGCGCCGACAACGTGATGGATCTCTCCACCGGCCGCAACATCCACACCACCCGCGACTGGATCGTGCGCAACAGCCCGGTGCCGATCGGCACGGTGCCGATCTACCAGGCGCTGGAGAAGGTCGGCGGTGTGGCCGAGGACCTGACCTGGGAGATCTTCCGCGACACGCTGATCGAGCAGGCGGAGCAGGGCGTGGACTACTTCACCATCCACGCCGGCCTGCGCCTGCCCTTCATCCACCTGACCGCCGGCCGCATGACCGGCATCGTCTCGCGCGGCGGATCGATCATGGCCAAGTGGTGCATCACCCACCACAAGGAGAGCTTCCTCTACGAGCACTTCGAGGACATCTGCGACATCATGAAGCAGTACGACGTGAGCTTCTCGCTCGGCGACGGGCTGCGGCCGGGCTCGGGCGCCGACGCCAACGACGAGGCCCAGTTCGCCGAGCTGCGCACCCTGGGCGAGCTGACCCAGGTGGCCTGGAAGCACGACGTGCAGACCATGATCGAAGGCCCGGGCCACGTGCCGATGCACCTGATCCAGTCCAACATGGACGAGCAGTTGAAGCACTGCCACGAGGCGCCGTTCTATACCCTCGGCCCGCTGACGATCGACATCGCGCCCGGCTACGACCACATCGCCAGCGCGGTGGGCGCCGCGATGATCGGCTGGATGGGCACCGCGATGCTCTGCTACGTGACGCCGAAGGAGCACCTGGGCCTGCCCGACCGCGACGACGTGAAGCAGGGCATCGTCGCCTACAAGATCGCCGCGCATGCGGCCGACGTGGCCAAGGGCTTCCCCGGCGCCCGGGCGCGCGACGACGCGCTGAGCAAGGCCCGCTTCGAGTTCCGCTGGCAGGACCAGTTCAACCTGGGGCTCGACCCGGACACCGCCCGCGACTTCCACGACGAGACGCTGCCGAAGGACGTGAGCAAGTCGGCCCACTTCTGCTCGATGTGCGGCCCCAAGTTCTGCTCGATGAAGATCACCCAGGAGGTGCGCGAGTTCGCCGCCGAGAAGGGCGTGGCCGAGCAGCAGGTGCTGGCCGAGGGCATGGCGCAGAAGTCCGCCGAGTTCAAGGCCGGCGGCGGCGAGTTCTACATCCCGATCCAGCCGCACTCGACCACGTCGTGAGGCGACGCATGCGGCCGTGCACGGGCGGCGGAGAAAGCGGGCGCCGCCGGACTTGCTCCCTCTCCCTCCGGGAGGGGGCTGGGGGGAGGGGCGCGCCCGCCGCGATCTGCCCGCTCGCCGCGCAGGCCGGAGCACCCTCTTCATGCCCCTGACCATCGGCATCGCTGGCGCCGGTCTGCTCGGCCGTCTGACGGCCTGGCAGCTCGGCCGTGCCGGCCACCGGGTCGACGTGTTCGACCCGGCGTCCGGCCCCGCGCCCCCCTACGACGGCCACGGCGCCGCGGGCTTCAGCGCCGCCGGCATGCTGAGCCCGCTGGCCGAGCTGGACCATGCCGATGCGGCCGTCGCCGCCCTCGGCTGGCGCTCGCTGGCGCTGTGGCCGCGCATCGCGACCGCGTTGGATGCGCCGGCGCTCTTCGCGCAACGGGGCAGCCTGCTGCTGGCCCATCGCCCTGACCGCGGCGCCGCCGAGCGGGTGCTGGGCCGGCTGGCGCGGGCGCCCGCGGGCTGGCCGCAGCCCCAGGCGCTGGATGCGGACGCGCTGCGCGCGCTGGAGCCTTCGCTGCACGGCGTCTCCCATGCCTGGCTGCTGCCGCAGGAAGGGCAGGTCGATCCGCCGGCGACCCTGGCGCTGCTGCACGCCCGGGCCGCCGACGCGGTGCACTGGCACTGGGGCCAGCCCGTGGCAGGGGCATCGGCCGGGCATTTGACCCTGGCCGACGGCACCCGGCACCGCTTCGACTGGGTGCTGGACCTGCGCGGCCTGGGCGCACGCGCGGCCGCGGTACCGCGGCCCGCTGCGTCTGCGTCCACCTCGACGTCCGCGTCCACCGTGGACGGCCGCTCCGATGCGGCCGGCGCCGCGGCGCCCCTGCCCCTGCGCGGCGTGCGCGGCGAAACCGCCTGGCTGCACGCCCCGGCCCACGGCGTGTCGCGGCCCCTGCGGCTGCTGCATCCCCGCCATGCGGTCTACATCGTGCCGCGCGGCCCCGACCGGGTCTTCGTCGGCGCCAGCGAGATCGAGAGCGAGGACCGCTCGCCGGTATCCCTGCGCAGCGCCGTCGAGCTGATGGCCGCCGCCCACAGCGTGCTGCCGGCCCTGGCCGAGGCGCGCATCGAGCGGCTCGACCGCAACCTGCGCCCCGCGCTGCCCGACAACCTGCCCCGCACCGAGCTGCGGCCCGGCCTGCTGCGCATCAACGGCCTGTTCCGCCACGGCTGGCTGATGGCGCCGGCCCTGGTGGCCGATGCGCTGGCGGCCGCCGGCCTCGGGGCACCGCCGCTGCCCGAAACCCCCGACGAGGAGACGCTCCATGCATGACCCTGCTTCCACCATCCGCACAGGCGGGCTCGACATCCGGCTCGGCGGCCATGCGCACACGGTGCCCGTGGCGTCCACCCTGGCCGATCTGGTCGCCGCGCAGGGCCACGCGCCCGAAGCCGTCGCGTCTGCCGTCAACGGCGATTTCGTGCCGCGCGGTCAGCGCGCCGTGCGGCTGCTGCGGGCGGGCGATGCGGTGCTGCTGTTCCAACCGATCACCGGAGGCTGACACCATGGCCTCGGACATCGCTTTTTCCGACGTTTGGCAGGTGAACGGTGCATCGCTCGACAGCCGCTTCCTGCTCGGCACCGCCGGCTACCCGTCGCCGCAGGTGCTGGCCGATGCCATCGCCGCCGCACGGCCGGCGGCGGTCACGGTCGGGCTGCGGCGCACGCTGGCCGCAGGGCCCGACAACGGCTTCGTCGGCACGGTGCATGCCGCCGCGCAGGCGGTGGGCGCGCGGCTGCTGCCCAACACCGCGGGCTGCCGCACCGCGCGCGAGGCGGTGCAGCTGGCCCGGATGGCGCGCGAGCTGTACGGCACCGACTGGATCAAGCTGGAGGTGGTGGGCGACGAGCACACGCTGCAGCCCGACCCGGTCGAGCTGGTGCAGGCGGCCGCCACGCTGGTGCGCGACGGCTTCGTCGTCTGGCCTTACTGCACCGACGAATTGGTCACCTGCCGCCGCCTGCTGGATGCCGGCTGCGCGGTGCTGATGCCCTGGGGCGCGCCCATCGGCTCCGGCCAGGGCCTGCTCAACCCCTGGGCGCTGCGCACCCTGCGCGAGCGGCTGCCCGACGCCACCCTGATCGTCGATGCCGGCATCGGCGCGCCGTCGCATGCGGCACTGGCGCTGGAGATGGGCTTCGACGCGGTGCTGCTCAACAGCGCCGTCGCGCAGGCGCGCGATCCGGTCGCGATGGCGCGTGCCTTCCACCACGCGGTGCAGGCCGGCCGCACCGCGTGGCGGGCCGGCGTGATGGCGCGGCAGGATTTCGCGGTGGCCAGCACGCCGACCGGCGGCGAAGCCTTTTTGATCGGCGGGCCATGAGCACCCCCCTCGTCTGGACCATCGCCGGCACCGACAGCGGCGGCGGCGCGGGCATCGCGGCCGACCAGCGCGCGGCCGACGCCTGCGGCGTGCACCTGTGCACCGTCGTCGCCGCGGTCACCGCGCAGAACTCGGTCGCGGTGCCGCATGTGGAGCCGATGCCGGTCGCGGTGATCGAGGCCCAGATCGCCGCGCTGGAATCCGACATGCCGCCCCGCGCGGTCAAGACCGGCCTGCTGGGCGGCGTGGCACAGATCGAGGCGGTGGCACGTGCGGTCGACCGGCTGCGCCTGCGCGGCCCGTTGCCGCTGGTGGTCGATCCGGTGCTGGGCGCCACCTCGGGCGCCAGCTTCGGCGACGATGCGGTCGTGGCTGCCTACCGCCAGTGGCTGCTGCCGCGCGCCAGCCTGCTCACCCCCAACCGCCGCGAGGCCCTGCGGCTGACCGGCCTGCCGCCGGACACCGATGCGCCCACGCTGGCCCGGGCCCTGCGCGCCGCCGGCGCCCAGGCCGTCTGCGTCACCGGCGGCGACGACGCCACTCCCGACGGCCTGGCCCGCGACTGGCTCGACACGCCGCATGCCGCCGGCTGGCTGGCCCTGCCGCGCATCGCCACCCCGCACACCCATGCCACCGGCTGCACCTTCGCCGCCGCCGCCGCCGCGGCCATGGCCAGGGGCTTCGTCGCGGCGGACGCGGCGGTGCTCGCCAAGATGGCCGCCACCCACGCGCTGCGGCACGGCCATGCGGCCGGGCAGGGCGCCGGGCCGGTCAAGGCGCGGGCCGGCTTCGCCGACGATCCGACGCTGATGCCGCAGATGTCGTGGAGCGAGGCGCCGTGTTTCGCGGCCTTCGGCGCGCAGGAGGGCGGGGCGACGGGCAACGGTGGTGCCGCCGGCGTGGATGTGGATGTGTCGCCACCCTCGTCCCGACCGCAGCCGCCGCCGCCGCAACCCCGATCCGGGCCGTCGCAGCTGTACGCCATCGCCGACAGCGCCGACCGGATCGCCGCCCTGCTGCAGGCCGGCGTCCGCATGCTGCAACTGCGGATCAAGACCCCGCCCGCGCCCGACGCGGCGTGGCACGCGTCGCTGCGGGCCGAGGTGCGGCGCGCCGTCGCCGACTGCCGGGCCGCCGGCGCGCAGTTGTTCGTCAACGACCACCATGCGCTGGCCATGGAAGCCGGCGCCACCGGCCTCCACCTGGGCCAGGAAGACCTGCTGGCGCTGGACGACGCCGACCGCGAAATGCTCCGCGCACCCGGCGCGCCGGCCCTCGGCATCAGCTCGCACAGCCTGTGGGAGCTGGCGCGCGCCCGCAGCCTGGCGCCGCGCTACATCGCCTGCGGCCCGGTCTGGCCGACGACCACCAAGGCGATGCCGTGGCGCCCGCAGGGCCTGGACAACCTCGCCTGGTGGTGCCGCATGGCCGGCGCGCCGGTGGTGGCGATCGGCGGCATTCTGGCGGCGGAGCAGGTCGCCCTGGTGGTGGGTTGCGGTGCCGACAGCGTGTGCGTGGTGCGCGGCCTGGGCGACGATCCCGGCGCCGTGGTGCCGGTGTTGCTGCAGGCGATGGAGGCAGGCCGGCCTGCGGTGCCGGCCGTGCCGGGGTGGCCGCATGCCAGTCTTTCGTTCTAACCCGCCTGGACGCGTGACTGTGAACGGAAGAGGTCTCTGGCCATGGAGCGGTGCCGGCGGTTTGCTATTGAATGTATAGCAATGGTGCTGGGGGAGGGAGGTGTCTGGGCACGGTCCGGGCCCGCGCCGACGGCGTACTCTGCTCCGCGAATGTCCCCCGCACCGGCCCCCGCACCCCGCACTCCGACAAGCCTCTCGCACAGCCGGCCCCATGCCCCGACCGGCCCGTTACTTCAAGGCCGCGATCTCCCCGCTCTTGATCAGCCGCGCCCGCAGGATGTTGCGGCTGATGCCCAGCAGCCGCGCGGCCTGCACCTGGTTGCGGTGGCAGAAGTCGAAGGCGGTGCGCATCACGGTGTCCTCGATCTGGGTGAACAGCGCGTCGGGCGCTTCGTTGAACAGCGCGCGCAGGCTGGTTTCCAGGGCCTGCAGCGGCGTGGTCCGCGGCGCGGCGGGCGCGTCGGTGTCGCGGCGCTGCACCGCCAGCGATGTCATCTGCAGGTCGCCGGCGCGCAGCACGCCGTTGCGCGAGACCAAGAGCCCATGGTGGATCGCGTTTTCCAGCTCGCGGATGTTGCCGGGCCAGGGATGGGCGCGCAGGGCGCGCTCCGCCTCGGGCTCCAGCCGCACCGGCCCGTGGCCGAGACGGCCGCGGTATTCCTCGATGAAGTGGCGGGCCAGCGGCAGGATGTCGCCGGGCCGCTCGCGCAGGGGGGGCAACGCCAGATGGGCTACGTGCAGGCGGTAGAACAGGTCTTCCCGGAAATGGCCGGCGGCGACCGCGTCCTGCAGCCGCACGTTGGTGGCGGCCACCACCCGCACGTCGATCGGCACGCTGCGGCAGGAGCCCAGGCGCACCACCTCGCGCTCCTGCAGCACCCGCAGCAGCTTGACCTGGATCGACAGCGGCAGGTCGCCGATTTCGTCGAGGAACAAGGTGCCGCCGTGGGCGGCTTCGAACCAGCCGGTCTTGGCGGCGAAGGCACCGGTGAAGGCGCCTTTCTCGTGGCCGAAGAGTTCGCTCTCCACCAGGCTCTCGGAAAACGCGCCGCAATTCACCGCCACGAAAGGCTTGTGGCGCCGGTGGCTCAGCGCATGCACATGCCGGGCGATCAGTTCCTTGCCGGTGCCGGTTTCGCCGACGATGAGCACGCTGGCATCGCTGGGCGCGACCCGCTGGATGCGCTCCAGCAGGGCGCGCGAGCGTGGGTCCTCGAAGACCTGGGCGGTGGCACGGATCGAGGTGCTGAGCCGCCGGCGGTCGGGCAGTGTCAGCAGCCGCCCGGGCTCCGTCGCATCGTCGTCCGACCGGTGCGTCTGCGCGAAGAGAGGGGTGTTCATGGCGGGGCGGGTGCTGGTGGAGCCGCCATGGTGGACCGTGGACGGAGGGCTGCCAACGACGGGCTTCGCATATGGATAGTCGCGCCGCGTGTGAGGCAGCCGCCGGCACGACGAGGGGCGGTGGGCTGCTGGTGGAGCAGCAGCCCGCCAGCACACTGCTGCGCCGGCAGCGGCAAAAACACCCGCTGTTAATTCCAAGCCCTTGATTTGGAAGAAGAAAATTTCTGGCACGTTCGCTGCTGAACCCCGGGCACCTCGGCGTACGAAACCGCCGCACCCGTCATCAGGAGCCCGCCATGCCGTCAGCATCCGCCGTTCACACCGCCGCCATCCCTGCCACCGGACCCGATGCGGTCAAGTTCGCCTACTGGGTGCCCAATGTCAGCGGCGGCCTGGTGGTCAGCACCATCGCGCAGCGCACCGACTGGAGCCTCGACTACAACCAGCGGCTCGCGCAGACCGCCGAAAAGGCGGGCTTCGACTACGCGCTGAGCCAGATCCGCTTCACCGCCGGTTACGGCGCCGAGTACCAGCACGAATCCGTTTCCTTCAGCCAGGCGCTGCTGCACGCGACCACCCGGCTCAAGGTGCTGGCGGCGATCCTGCCCGGCCCCTGGAGCCCGGCGGTGGTGGCCAAGCAGATCGCCACCATCGACCATATTTCCAACGGCCGCATCGGGATCAACGTGGTCAGCGGCTGGTTCAAGGGCGAGTTCCAGGCGATCGGCGAGCCCTGGCTGGAGCACGACGAGCGCTATCGCCGCTCGCGCGAATTCATCGAGGCGCTCAAGGGCATCTGGACGCAGGACAACTTCACCTACAAGGGCGATTTCTACCGCTTCAACAACTACACGCTCAGCCCCAAGCCCACCCAGAAGCCGCACCCCGAAATCTTCCAGGGCGGCAGCTCGCGCGCGGCGCGCGACAATGCCGCGGCCGTGTCCGACTGGTACTTCACCAACGGCAACACGCCCGACGGTTTGAAAGCGCAGATCGACGACATCCAGGCCAAGGCGAGGGCCAACGGCCACACGGTGCGCATCGGCGTCAACGCCTTCGTGATCGCCCGCGATACCGAGGAAGAGGCGCAGGCGGTGCTGGCCGACATCGTTGCGCACGCCCATGTCGAAGCGGTGCAGGCCTTCGGCGACGCGGCCAAGCAGGCGGGGAAGGCCTCGCCTGAAGGCGAAGGCAACTGGGCCCGATCGACTTTCGAAGACCTGGTGCAGTACAACGACGGCTTCCGCACCAACCTGATCGGCACGCCGCAGCAGATCGCCGAGCGCATCGTCGCGCTGAAGGCGATCGGTGTCGACCTGGTGCTGGCCGGCTTCCTGCACTTCATCGAAGAGGTGGAGTATTTTGGCGCCAGGGTGCTGCCGCTGGTGCGCGCGCTGGAGGCTGGGCAGGCGTCGGCGGGTGCCGGGCCTGCCGCGGCTGCGGCCGAGCAGGTGCTCGAGACCGTGGCCTGATACCAGAAATAGCCATCCGTCAGGGGGACCGAGGTGTGCCTCCGGATGCCTCTTCGTCCACCGGCCCGGCGATCTCCTCCAGCGGCTTGCGCTCGGCATCGACCGCCCAGCGCCAGGCGAGCAGCCCGGCGGCCACGACCATCGCCGCCCCTGCGGCGTAGCCGGCGGCCACCGCGGCGCGGCTGCCGCTGTCGATCAGCAGGCCGAAGATCCAGGGTGCGGCGAAACCGCCGGCACCGGTGCCCACCGCGTAGAAGAGCGAGATCGCCAGGGCCCGCATCTCCAGCGGGAACACCTCGCTCACCGTCAGGTAGGCCGAGCTGGCCGCAGCCGAAGCCATGAAGAACACGGCCGACCAGGCCAGCGCCTGGCTCCAGGCGTCGAGCCATCCGGCAACGAAGGCCGCGCCGGTGAGCGCCAGGCCCAGGCCCGACAGCACGTAGGTCAGCCCGATCATCCGGCGCCGGCCGACGCGGTCGAACAGCGGGCCCAGCAGCAGCGGCCCCAGCACGTTGCCGAGGGCGAACGGGAAGATGTAGAGCGCCACCCGGCCCTCGGGCACGCCGTAGAAGCGGGTCAGCACCAGGGCGTAGGTGAAGAAGATCGCGTTGTAGAAGAAGGCCTGCGACACCATCAGCGCCAGGGCCACGCCGCTGCGCTGCCGGTAGCGGTGCAGCAGCACCTGCGCCACCTGCCGCAGCGTGGGCGTGCCGCTGCGGGCGGCGCGGTGGGCGGTGGCCGGCACCGGCGGCAGAGGACCGTGCTCGGCGGCCACCTCGGCCTCGATGCGCTGCAGGATGCGCTCGGCCTCGTCGGCCCGCCCGTGGGCGACCAGCCAGCGCGGGCTCTCGGGCACGTCGCGCCGCACCAGCAGGATGGCCGCGGCCAGTACCGCGCCCAGGCCGAAGCCCGCGCGCCAGCCATGCACCGGGCCCAGCACCCGCGGGTCCAGCAGCACCATGGCGAGCCCCGCGCCCAGCGCCGCGCCGATCCAGAAGCTGCCGTTGATCGCCAGGTTGACCCGCCCGCGCACCCGTGCCGGCACCAGTTCGTCGATCGCCGAATTGATCGCCGCGTATTCGCCGCCGATGCCCAGGCCCGTCAGGAAGCGGCAGACCGCGAAGAAGGCGAAGCCCGGCGACAAGGCGGTGGCCAGTGTCGCGAGCGTATAGACCACCAGCGTCGCCAGGAACAGGCGCTTGCGGCCCAGCCGGTCGGCCAGCCGGCCGAACAGCAGGGCGCCGGCCACCGCGCCGCCGATGTAGAGCGAGCCGGCCCCGCCCACCTGCGCAGCGGTCAGCGCCAATGTGTCGCCCCGTTCGAGCACCGAGCCGACGGAGCCGACGAGCGTCACCTCCAGGCCGTCGAGCACCCATGCGATGCCGAGCGCGACCACCACGCGCCAGTGCCAGCGCGACCAGGGCAGGCGGTCGAGCCGGGCCGGGATGTCGGCGCCGGCAGGCGCCGCCGCCGTGCCGGTTCCGGAGGCGGAGGCGAAGGAGGCGGTGGTATCCATGGCAGGATTGTGCGAAGGCGGCGCGGTGCTGTCTGTGAGCGCCTGTTCGGCGCGGGCACCGGCGTGCGGCGCCTGCGAACAGGCACTTACGCACCCCTCGGCCGACGCCAGTAGGATGGCGCGCCGCAGCAAACGCCTGCGCGCTCCATGCGGTGCGCGGCCCCCGCGGCCTTCCTCGGAAATCCTTCACAAGGTCTGTACCGATGCACAAGAAAAACACGTTCGACCGCCGCGCCTTCCTGGCCACCGGCAGTGCCTCCGCCGCGCTCGCGGCCTTCGGCATCCCCCTCACCGCGCAGGCCGCGACCGGGCTCAAGTTTTCCGACCCGCGGCCCTTCAGCTTCGACGGCCTGGTGGCGCGGGCGCAGGCCCTGGCCGGCAAGCCGTATGCGCCCGGCACGCCGCTGCCGGCGGCTGTGCTGGAGCGGATCGACTACGAAGCCCACGGCAAGATCAAGTTCAACACCGACTCGGCCCTCTTCAAGGACGGCCCGGGCCAGTACCCGGTCACCTTCTTCCACCTGGGCAAGTTCTTCCAGGTGCCGGTGCACATGCATGTGCTTTCGCGCAGCGGCGAGGATTTCTTCGCCCGCGAGATCGTCTACGACCCCGGCTACTTCGACATGCCCGCCGACAGCCCTGCGCGCGAGCTGCCCAAGGGCGCGGGCTTCGCCGGCTTCCGCTTCCAGGAGAGCCGCACCGCCGACCAGAAGAAGCTCGACTGGAAGGGCAACGACTGGGTCGCCTTCCTGGGCGCCAGCTACTTCCGCGCGATCGGCGAGCTCTACCAGTACGGCCTCTCGGCCCGCGCCGTGGCGCTCGACGTGGCGGTGCCAGACCGGCCGGAAGACTTCCCCACCTTCACCGAGTTCTACTTCGACCCGCCGGCCGACGGCGGCGACACGGTGGTGGTGCATGCGCTGCTCGAAGGCGCCAGCATCACAGGGGCCTACAAGTTCGTCATGCAGCGCGCCCGTGCGGTGGTGATGGACATCGAGTGCCGGCTCTTCGTGCGCAAGGACATCGCCCGCCTCGGCATCGCGCCGCTGACCTCGATGTACTGGTTCTCCGAGATCACCAAGCCGACCGCGATCGACTGGCGGCCCGAGGTGCACGATTCCGACGGCCTGGCGATGTGGACCGGCGGCGGCGAGCGCATCTGGCGTCCGCTCGACAACCCCAAAGCCACCACCGGCGCCGCCTTCGCCGACCGGCAGCCCAAGGGCTTCGGCCTGCTGCAGCGCGACCGCAACTTCGACCACTACCTCGACGGCGTGATGTACGACCGCCGGCCCAGCCTGTGGGTGGAGCCGGTGGGCAACTGGGGCGAGGGCGAGGTGCAATTGATCGAGATCCCGACCGACGACGAGATCCACGACAACACCGTCGCCTTCTGGGTGCCCAAGGCGCCGGCGAAGGCCGGCATCAGCTACAACCTGCGCTACCGCCTGCACTGGACCGACAAGGAGCCCTACCCGTCGCCGCTGGCCGTTTGCGTGGCGACGCGCCTGGGCCGCGGCGGCCAGCCGGGCCAGCCCCGGCCGGCCGGCGTGCAGAAGTTCATGGTCGAGTTTCTGGGCGGCCCGCTGCAGGGGCTGCCCTTCGGCGTGAAGCCCGAGCCGGTGCTGACCGCCAGCAGCGGCAGCTTCTCGTACATTTTTACCGAGGCGGTGCCCGACGGCGTGCCCGGCCACTGGCGCGCGCAGTTCGATTTCACGCCGGCCGGCAACACGGCGGCCGACCTGCGGATGTACCTGAAGAACGGGGACCAGACGCTCAGCGAGACCTGGCTTTACCGCTATACCCCGTAGTTCTCCCCCGAAGCGCCTTTGGCGCCTCCCCCTTCCGGGGGCGCAACCGGCGGCCCGGCGGACCCGGTTCCGCGGTTTCCCTGAGCGAGGGCGCAGGGTGCGCGCTTGGTAGATCCATCGCACTTCGGCCATGACGGAAAGGCTGGATCAGGTCTTCCCGCGTGCCAGGAAGCGCGCGAAGGCGTCGAGCGTCGCCTTGCTGACGTGGTGCTCGATGCCCTCGGCGTCGCGGCGGGCGCAGTCGGCGTCGACGCCCAGCGCCCGCAAAAAGTCCTCCACCACCCGGTGCCGGGCCCGGCTGGCCTCGGCCAGCGCCTGGCCTTCGGGCGTGAGGAACACGCCGCGGTAGGGGCGGCGCACCACGTAGCCGGCCTCGGACAGGCGGTTGAGCATCTTGGCGACGGTGGGCTGGGTCACGCCCAGGCGCGCGGCGATCTCCACCTGGCGCGCCTCGCCGTCTTCCTGGATCAGGTCGGCGATCAGTTCCACGTAGTCGTCCACCCGCTCCTGGCGCCGGGCCTCGCGGGCCTGGCGGAAGCTTTCGACGTGCACCGTGGCATCGACCATCCGGAGGGGTTCGGCGGGAGCGGGCGCTGTCTTCTTGGGCATCGTGGGGCGTGGCGCGCAGCGGCAGGGCTGCATCCGTTCGGTCGTGGCGGGCGTAAGGGCGGGGCGCCCGGCAGCGGGCGCGAACCGGCGGTATTTTCAACGATGGCCGGCCCCCCGCCTGCAGACAAGACTTCGCCTTTGCTGTAATTTATAGCCTAGGCTATATTCTGGAGCTGTGGCTAAGCACGGCGACGATCCACGGAGGTTCGATTTGGCAGACCAGCACAGCGCGGCGGCGACCCTGCCCGGCCGCTTTCCGGAGATGCACGCACCGCGCGCCGGCACCGGCGCGTCGGCAGGCGAAGCCCCCGCCGGTGCCAGCCTGGGCGAGATGAACGCCAGCGTGCCGGTGCCGGGCGCCGGCGTCCACTGGTTCCGGCGCTTCCTGGCCTTCCTGGGGCCGGGCTACATGGTGTCGGTCGGCTACATGGACCCGGGCAACTGGGCCACCGACATCGCGGGCGGATCGAAGTTCGGCTACATGCTGCTGTCGGTGATCCTGCTGTCGAACCTGATGGCGATCGTGCTGCAGGCGCTGGCCGCGCGCCTGGGCATCGCCACCGGACTCGACCTGGCGCAAGCGTGCCGGGCGCGTTATCCGCGGCCGGTCAATCTGATGCTGTGGGTGGCCTGCGAGGTGGCGATCATCGCCTGCGACCTGGCCGAGGTGATCGGCACCGCGATCGCGCTCAATTTGCTGTTCGGCATTCCGCTGGTCTGGGGCGCGGTGCTCACCGCGCTCGACGTGTTCCTGGTGCTGCTGCTGATGCGGCGCGGCTTCCGGGCGCTGGAGGCCTTCGTGATCGCGCTGCTGGCGCTGATCTTCGGCTGCTTCGTGGTGCAGATGGTGCTGGCCGCGCCGCCGCTGCAGGCGGTGCTGGGCGGCTTCCTGCCCAGGGCCGAGGTGGTGACAAACCCGGCCGCCCTGTACCTGGCCATCGGCATCGTCGGCGCCACGGTGATGCCGCACAACCTGTACCTGCATTCGTCCATCGTGCAGACCCGGGCCTATCCGCGCACCGACGAGGGCCGCCGCAGCGCGCTGCGCTGGGCGGTCACCGACAGCACCATCGCGCTGATGCTGGCGCTGTTCGTCAACGCGGCCATTCTCATCACCGCGGCCACCGTGTTCCATGCGTCGGGCCGCACCGACGTGGAAGAGATCGAGCAGGCCTACGAGCTGCTCTCGCCGATGCTGGGCGTGGGCATCGCCTCGACCCTGTTCGCGGTCGCGCTGCTGGCCTCCGGCATCAACTCGACCGTCACCGCCACGCTGGCCGGCCAGATCGTGATGGAGGGCTTTTTGCGCATCCGTTTGCCCGACTGGGCGCGCCGGCTGCTGACCCGCGGCATCGCGATCGTGCCGGTGGTGGTCGTCACCAGCCTCTACGGCGCGCAGGGCACCGCCAAGCTGCTGGTGTTCAGCCAGGTGGTGCTGTCGATGCAGCTGCCGTTCGCGGTGATCCCGCTGGTGCGCTGCGTGACAGACCGCCAGCTGATGGGCAGGCTCGTCACCGGCCGGCTGCTGGCGGCGGTGGCCTGGGGCATCTCGGGCGTGATCGTGGTGCTCAACCTCAAGGTGCTTTTCGACATGGCCACCGGGTAGCAGGTGCGAGAGAACCTGCTGCGCAGTCCGAGTGCGCGCTGCGGTTCCTTCGCCTCTTGCGCGCGTGGCGCTCCTTCGGGCTCCGCTGTGGGCTTCAACATTTCCGGGATGCAGCAGCGCGAGCGGCGCACGATGGCGGGCGTCAACCTGGCGCAGAGCTGGTCGGCCACGCTGGGCGGGCTCGACATGCAGAACCGCATCGGCCTGCAGACCCGCATCGACCGGCTGGCGCCGGTGGGCTTCGCCACCACGGTGCAGCGCCGCGAACTGCAGACCATCCGCGAAGACCGGGTGCGCGAAGGCAGCGTGGCCGTCTTCGCCGAGAACACCACGCAGTGGACCGACAAGCTCCGCTCGGTGGCCGGGGTGCGGGTGGACGCGTTCCGCTTCGCGGTCGACAGCAACCTGCCGGCCAACAGCGGCCGGGCGCGCGACCACATCGCCTCGCCCAAGCTGGCGCTGGTGTTCGGGCCCTGGGCCGACACCGAGTATTTCGTCAGCGCCGGCCGAGGGTTCCACAGCAACGACGCGCGCGGCGTGACGGCGCGTATCAACCCGCGCACCGGCGGCGCGGTCGATCCGTCGGCGCCGCTGGTGGGCGCGCGCGGCATGGAGGTCGGCGTGCGCAGCGAGGCGATCCCGGGCCTGCAGACCTCGCTGGCGCTGTGGAAGCTCGACATCGGCTCCGAACTGCTCTTCAACGGCGAGGCCGGCGAGACCGAGGCCAGCCGGCCCACGAAGCGCTACGGCATCGAATGGACCAACCGCTACCAGGCGGGCCGCTGGGCGCAGATCGATGCCGACGTGGCGCTCTCGCGCACCCGCTTCGCCGACACCGACGCGGCCGGCCCCTACGTGCCGGGCGCGATCGGCAAGGTGGTGTCGCTGGGCGTCACCGTGCCGCAGATCCACGGCTGGTTCGGCAGCATGCATGTGCGCTACTTCGGGCCGCGGGTGCTGGTCGAGGACAACAGCGTGCGTTCCCGCAGCAGCGCCCTGACCAGCGCGCGGATCGGTTACGCGATCGACCGCGACACCCAGATCGCGCTCGACGTCTTCAACCTGTTCGACCGCAAGGTGACGGACAGCGACTACTACTACGCGACCCGGCTGCGCGGCGAATCGGTGGCGGTGAACGACGTGATTTTTCACCCCGCCGAGCCGCGCACCGTGCGCCTGAGCCTGACCCACCGGTTTTGAATGAAAAGTGCCGGTAGCCGCCGTCCCGCGCCGGCTACCGGCTATTTATTCGATAGCAGAGGCCGGGGAGTGTCCGGCTTCGGCCCCTTCGCCCTGCGGCAGGCATCGCTGCAGTACCGCACCGACTCCCAGTTGCACGCCCACTTCTTGCGCCAGGTCATCGGCAGGCCGCAGGCGGCGCAGGGCTTCTGCGGCAGGTGGGATTTGTTGCCCTTGAAACCGGGCGCGGGTTGTGGCGGCATGGCGGCGGTTCTCAGGGGACGGTGGCGGAGTCGGCTTGCCGCAGGCGGGCCGCCTGCTGCGCGATCTCTGCCTGCTCGGCCGCCGGTATCCGCGACAGCGCCTGCAGCGGATAGGCCATGCGCCGGTTGCCGGCCAGCAGCGGCTGGTGGCGGGCCAGGAAATCCCAGTACAGCACGGTGAAGGGGCAGGCGGTGTCGCCGGTGCGTAGGGCCGGATCGAACCGGCAGCCCTTGCAGTAGCCGGCGGCCATCTTCTGGATGTAGCGGCCGCTGGCGGCGTAGGGCTTGCTGCCCATCAGGCCGCCGTCGGCGTACTGCGACATGCCCAGGGTGTTGGGCAGCTCCACCCATTCCACCGCGTCGACGTACACCGAGAGATACCAGGCATGCACCTGCCGGGGGTCGACGCCCAGCAGCATCGCGTAGAGGCCGGTGACCATCAGCCGCTGGATGTGGTGGGCGTAGCCGTGGCGCAGCGTCTGGCCGATGGTGTCGCGCAGGCAGGCCATGGGCGTGTCGCCGGTCCAGTACCAGGCGGGCAGGTCGGCGGTGGCGGCCAGCGCGTTGCGCTCCAGGTAGCCGGGCATCTGGGTCCAGTAGACGCCGCGCACGTATTCGCGCCAGCCCAGGATCTGGCGGACGAAGCCCTCGGCCGCGGCCAGCGGCACCCGGCCCTCGCGCCAGGCCGCCTCGGCGGCGGACACCGCGTCGCGCGGGTCGAGCAGCTTCAGGTTCAGCGCGGCCGAGATGCGTGCGTGGTAGAGCCACGGCTCGCCGGGCCACATCGCGTCCTGGTAGCGGCCGAAGTGCGGCAGGCGGTGGCGGATGAAGTCGTCGAGCGCGGCCCGCGCGTCCTGCGGCGTGACCGGCCAGTCGAAGGCGTCGAGCGATCCGGGGTGGTCGCCGAAGCGGCGCCGCACCAGCGCCAGCACCTGCTGCGTCAGCGCGTCGGGCAGGAAGCGGCGCGGCGCCGGCACGCCCTGCGGACCGCGTGCGCCGAAGCTGCCGCGGTTGTCGTGGTCGAAGTTCCACTGGCCGCTGGCGGGCCGGCCGTCGGCCTCCATCAGCACGCCGTGGCGCTGGCGCAGCGCGCGGTAGTAGTACTCCATCCGCACGGTGGCGCGGCCGCGGGCGTGGGCCGCGAAATCCTGCACCGTGGCGTAGAAATGCCGGTCGGGCCGCACCTCCAGCGGCAACCCGAGCGCCGCCGCCACGCCGCGCAGGGCCTGCAGCACCCGCCAGTCGCCGGGCGCGGTCATCACCAGCCGCGCGGGGCGCAACGCCTCTGCCGTGGCGGCGAGCTCGGCGGCCAGCGTGCCGCGGTTGGCGGGGTCGTCGAGCGTGCGGTAGTGCGGCGGCCGGCCCGCCGCGCGCAGTGCTCCTGCGAAGTGGCGCATCGCCGCGAGGAAGACGGCGATGCGCGGCTGGGCCGACCAGACGTGGGTCGATTCCTCGACCACCTCGGCCATCCACACCGCGTCCTGCGCCGGGTCGAAGCCGTCGAAGGCGGCGGCCTGCGGGTCGAGCTGGTCGCCCAGCACCACCACCAGATGGCGCAGCTCAGCCATGGCCGTGCGGGCCTTCCTGGCGGAACGCGCCCGGCCCCTGGCCGGTCCAGCCGCGGAAGGCGCGGGCGAAGCTCTTCTCGTTCTGGAAGCCGACCGCCAGCGCCACCTGCTTGATCGGCCGCGCGGTGCGGCGCAGCAGGTCGAGCGCCATGTCGCGGCGCACCGTGTCTTTCAGGGACTGCAGCGACGCGCCTTCGTCCCGCAGTTGCCGGTGCAGGGTGCGCGCCGAGATGTGCAGCCGCGCCGCCAGCCCCTCGGCATGGGCCAGCTGTTGGGGCGCCTGCTGCAGCAGCTCGCGCACCCGGTCCACCAGCAGCCGGTCGCGGCGGTACTGGCGCACGGTGAGCGGCAGGGCGCGCTGCAGCATCGCGCGGGTGGCGGCCTCGTCGCGCACCAGGGGCAGGGCCAGGTACTGGGCGTCGAAGGTGGTGCCGGCCGCGTCGGCGCCGAAGCGGATCGGCCCGGGAAACAGCAGCGGGTACACGTCGGCATGCGGCGGTGCGGGGAACGGGAAGGCCGCCTCGCGCAGGGCGATGCGCGAATCGACCGCCCAGCAGGCGAAGCCGTGCAGGTAGCGCAGCAGCGTCAGCAGGCAGAATTCGCGCAGCGCGCCCAGCGTACAACGCTCCTCGATGCGCAGCACCGCATGCTCGCGGCCCGCCTGCAGGTGCAGCCGCACGTCGTCGGTCAGCAGGGCATGGTGGCGGCACCAGCGCTGCAGCGCGACGCCCAGCGTCGGCGCGGTGACCGAGGCGCGGCACAGCATGCCGTAGCTGCCCCAGGGCAGCCGGCGCGAGAACCAGCCCAGGGCTTCGTCGTCGAGCGCCTGCATCGCCGCACCGCTGAAGGTCTCGAACTGCGCCGAGGTGATCCGCGCCGCCGGGTCGGCCAATTGCCGCGGCGCGATTCGTGCCTGCCGCAGTGCGGCCGCCGGCTCCTGGCCGTAGCGGGCGTAGGCCGTGCAGATCGCCTGCACGAAGGCCATCGGCGTGGCGGCGGCCGGGCCGGGCGGCAGGGTGGCGACAGCGTGGAAGGGCAGGGTGTGACGGGACATGGCTGGCACGATTTGCAACCATTGTGGCGCCAATTGCGGGCCGCAGCGGCGTAGGCTGTGCGCAGGACCGCTGCAGCCCCGGCGACGCGGTCACGACTACAAGGAGACAACCGCATGCAGCTTCCCGGCCTGAACTTCGACCTGGGCGACACCGTCGACGCATTGCGCGACGCGGTGGCCGACTTTTCGGCGCAGGAGATCGCCCCCCGCGCCGCCGCGATCGACCGCGACAACCAGTTCCCCGCCGACCTGTGGAAAAAGCTGGGCGACCTGGGCCTGCACGGCATGACGGTGGACGAGGAGTACGGCGGCAACCAGATGGGCTACCTGGCGCACATGGTGGCGATGGAAGAGGTGTCGCGCGCATCGGCCTCTGTCGGCCTGTCGTACGGCGCGCACTCCAACCTGTGCGTCAACCAGATCCACCGCAACGGCACCGAGGCGCAGAAGCGCCGGTATTTGCCGAAGCTGGTGAGCGGCGAGCACGTCGGCGCGCTGGCGATGAGCGAGCCCGGCGCCGGCTCCGACGTGGTGAGCATGGCGCTCAAGGCCGAGAAGCGGGGCGACCGCTATCTGCTCAACGGCGGCAAGATGTGGATCACCAACGGCGGCGACGCCGACACGCTGGTCATCTACGGCAAGACCGAGCCGCAGATGGGCGCCCGGGGCATGACCGCCTTCATCGTCGAGAAGGAATTCAAGGGCTTCTCGGCCGGCACCAAGCTCGACAAGCTGGGCATGCGTGGCAGCAACACCTACCCGCTGTTCTTCGACGACTGCGAGGTGCCCGAGGAGAACGTGCTGGGTGGTGAAGGCATGGGCGCCAAGGTGCTGATGAGCGGCCTGGACTACGAGCGGGCGGTGCTCTCCGGTGGCCCGCTGGGCATCATGGCCGCCTGCATGGACGCGGTGCTGCCCTATGTGCACGAGCGCAGGCAGTTCGGCCAGGCGATCGGCGAGTTCCAGCTGATGCAGGGCAAGCTGGCCGACCTCTACACCACCTGGCAGGCCACCCGCGCCTATGTCTATGCGGTGGGCAAGGCCTGCGACCGCGCCGACCACGCCCGCAGCTTCCGCAAGGACGCCGCCGGCGCGATCCTCTATGCCGCCGAGAAGGCCACCTGGATGGCCGGCGAGGCGGTGCAGGCGCTGGGCGGCGTCGGCTACACCAAGGATTTCCCGGTCGAACGGCTGTGGCGCGACGCGAAGCTCTACGAGATCGGCGCCGGCACCAGCGAGATCCGCCGGATGCTCATCGGCCGCGAGCTGTTCTCCGAAACGGTGTGAATGAGCACACCCCCAGGCTTCGCACTGCGTGTCTTCGCCTACCCCCTTGCCGGGGGCAACACCGGTGGACCGGCGGAGCCGGATCCACGGTGTTCCTGAAGCCGGCTGAGAAGCGTGCGATGCATTCAGCGGAGACGCCACGCCCATGCCCCTGACCGCAATCTGCTCCCCCACCGCCCCAGGATCAGCCGCGCTGCGACGCGCGGCGCGCGGCCACCAGCCGGCGGCGCAGCGAGATCTCGGACAGGTCCACCTCCTGCACCAGGGCGCGCAGCGAATCGTCGTTGATCCGGTGCACCCGCCGCAGGCGGTACAGCTCGGCCCGCTCGGCGCGCAGGCCGGCCAGGCGCAGCTCCAGCTCCAGCACATGGCCGCGCTTGAGGGCGGCGCGCTCCGTCTGGTCGGCCTCGGGGCCGTCTTCGGCGTCGTCGAGCGTCTCGATGCGGCGGCGGTAGCCGCGGGCGACGCGGCCGGTGGCCTCTTCGTGCAGGCCCTGCCATTCGGCGTCGTGCCGGCCGGCGCCGCTGCGGTCGTTCTTCAGCGCGGCGATGGCGGCTTCGCAGGCGGCCACCCGGGCCAGCCGCTCTTCGCGGGCATGCGGCGGCTCGTCGGGCTGCGGCAGGCCGCGCAGCAGCAGCGGCAGGCCGACGCTGCCCGCCACCAGGGTCACCAGGATCACGCCGGTCGCCAGAAAGACCAGCAGCTCGCGCCCCGGAAAGGCGCTGCCGTCGGGCATCAGCAGCGGCACCGAGAGCGCGCCGGCCAGGGTGATCGCGCCGCGGATGCCGGCCAGGGTGGTGGCGCCCATCAGGCGGGCGGTGGGCGCCTCCAGCAGCTGGCCGCGCCGGCGGGCATTGGCCATCGAGCGGCGCACCGCCAGCACCAGCCACACGCCGCGCAGCACCACCAGCATCGCCGAGATGGCCAGCACGTAGCCCACCATGCGCCACCAGGCGTGCGGCCCGTGCGTCAGGCCGTCGACCATGATCGCCGGCAGCTGCAGTCCCAGCAGCAGGAAGATCGCGCCGTTGAAGGCCGATTCCACCACCGCCCAGGCGCCCTGGGCCTGCATCCGCTCGGCGATGAACTCGCTGCGCTCCAGGTCGGCGAAGTTGGTGGCGATGCCGGCCGCCACCGCGGCCAGGATGCCCGACACGCCCAGGTTCTCGCCCAGGATGTAGGCCGCGAAGGGCAGCAGCATCAGCAGCAGCACGGTTTGCGTGGCGGCGGTGTCGCCCAGCCGCCGGGTGATGGCGTTGCGTGCCACCGCGAAGCCCCAGCCCACGCCCGTCCCCACCGCCACGCCGCCCATCGCGATGAACACGAAACTGCGGCCCGCCTCGCTCCACGAGAACACGCCGGTCAGCGTGGCCGCCACGGCGAACTTCAGCGCCACCAGGCCCGAGGCGTCGTTGAGCAGCGATTCGCCCTCCAGGATGTGCATCGTCTTCTCGGGCATGCCCAGGCGCCGGGTGATCGCGCTGACCGCCACCGCGTCGGTGGGCGAGAGCACCGCCGCCAGCGCGAAGGCGACGGTCAGCGGCACGCCCGGCACCATCCAGTGCACGAAGTAGCCCAGCCCGATCACGGTGAACAGCACCAGGCCCAGCGCCAGCGTCAGGATCGGCCGCCGCAGGGCGAAGAACTCGCGCTTGGGTATCCGCCAGCCGTCGGCGAACAGCAGCGGCGGGATGAACAGCAGCAGGAACAGCTCCGGGTCGAAGCGCACATGCAGCCCCGCGTCGGGCCACGAGAGCGCCGCGCCCAGCGCGATCTGCAGCAGCGGCAGCGGAATCGCCGCCAGGTAGCGCGCCGCCAGGCCCGACACGGCGCCCAGCATCAGCAACAAGAGAACGATTTCGACGGTATGCATCTGCGGCCCATTCTCTGCGCAGGCCCTGGTGCCCCCCGTTTCCAACCGAATCCCGAAAGGCTCCCATGTCGATTCTGAGTTCCAGGCTCAATGCCCGCTCTGCCGAGTTCCAGGCCAACGCCGCCGCGATGCGCGTGCTGGTCGACGACCTGCATGCCCAGGTGGCCCGCGTGGCCCAGGGCGGCGGCGAGGCGGCCCGTGCCAAGCACACCGCCCGCGGCAAGCTGCTGCCGCGCGACCGGGTCGAGATGCTGCTGGACCCGGGCACGCCCTTCCTGGAGATCGCGCCGATGGCGGCCCACGGCATGTACGACGGCGCGGCGCCGGGCGCCGGCATCATCGCGGGCATCGGCCGCATCGCGGGCACCGAATGCGTGGTGGTCTGCAACGACGCCACGGTCAAGGGCGGCACCTACTTCCCGCTGACGGTCAAGAAGCACCTGCGGGCGCAGGAGATCGCCGAGCAGAACCATTTGCCCTGCGTCTACCTGGTCGACAGCGGCGGCGCCAACCTGCCCAACCAGGACGAGGTGTTTCCCGACCGCGACCACTTCGGCCGCATCTTCTACAACCAGGCCCAGATGAGCGCCCAGGGCATCGGACAGATCGCGGTGGTGATGGGCAGCTGCACCGCCGGCGGCGCCTACGTGCCGGCGATGAGCGACGAATCGATCATCGTCAAGAACCAGGGCACCATCTTCCTGGGCGGCCCGCCGCTGGTGAAGGCCGCGACGGGCGAGGTGGTCACCGCCGAGGACCTGGGCGGCGGCGACGTGCACACCCGCCTCTCCGGCGTGGTCGATCACCTGGCCGACAACGACCTGCATGCGCTGGCCCTGGCCCGCGCCGCGGTCGAGAATCTGAGGCGAAAAGTGCCTGAGGCCGGCACCGCACGCCGGCCTGTTGCTCCTCTTTTGGGAGCGGAAGAGCTGTACGGCGTGATCCCGGCCGACACCCGCAAGCCCTTCGACGTGCGCGAGATCATCGCCCGCATCGTCGACGGGAGCGCGTTCCACGAGTTCAAGGCCCGCTTCGGCGCCACCCTGGTCTGCGGTTTTGCCGAGATCGAGGGCATGCCGGTCGGCATCGTCGCCAACAACGGCATCCTGTTCTCGGAATCGGCGCAGAAGGGCGCCCACTTCATCGAGCTGTGCTGCCAGCGCAAGATCCCGCTGGTCTTCCTGCAGAACATCACCGGCTTCATGGTTGGCCGCAAGTACGAGAACGAGGGCATCGCCCGCCACGGCGCCAAGATGGTGACCGCGGTGGCGACGGCCAACGTCCCCAAGTTCACCATCATCATCGGCGGCAGCTTCGGCGCCGGCAACTACGGCATGTGCGGCCGCGCCTTCGGCCCGCGCTTTCTCTGGATGTGGCCCAACGCCCGCATCAGCGTGATGGGCGGCGAGCAGGCGGCCAGCGTGCTGGCGACCGTCAGGCGCGACGGCATCGAGGCCAAGGGCGGCCAGTGGAGCGCCGACGAGGAAGAGGCGTTCAAGGCGCCCCTGCGCCGGCAGTACGAGGAGCAGGGCCACCCCTACTACGCCACCGCGCGGCTCTGGGACGACGGGATCATCGACCCGGCCGACACCCGGCGGGTGCTGGCGCTGGGGCTGGCGGCGGCGCGGCATGCGCCGATTCCCGAGCCAAAATTCGGCATCTTCCGCATGTAGGAGTTGCCATGGACCGTCGTTTTCCCGTGTCGTTGTTCTTGTCGGCCGTGGTGCTGGCACTGGCCGCCAGCGCCCACGCGCGGGTGCACGAAGAAGAGTTCGATCTTCCGGTGCAGGTGACCGACGGCTACGGCAAACGCGTTTCCCAGCGATCCGCGTCACCGTCTGGACCGACGACGCCAACCCGAAGCCTTCGCCCGTGCTGGTGCTCAACCACGGCCGCGCGCCCGATGCCGAAGGTCGGCAGAAGCTGGGCCGCGCGCGGTCCGGCGATGCGGCACGCTTCTTTCTGCGGCGCGGCTTCATCGTCGCGGTGCCGACGCGCATCGGCTACGGCGTGAGCGGCGGCGAGGACGTGGAAAACAGCGGGCCCTGCCAGCGCAAGTCCTACCCGCCCGTTTTCGCGGTGGCGGCCGACCAGGTGGCGGCAACGCTCGAGGCGATCCGGCAGCGGCCCGACGCCGCCCAGGACCGTGCGGTGATCGCCGGGCAGTCGTTCGGCGGCGCCACCGCGCTCGCGACGGCGAGCCGCAACCTGCCCGGTGTGGTGGCGGCGATCAACTTCGCCGGCGGCGGGGGCGGCAATCCGAAGCTCCAGCCGGGACGGCCCTGCGCGCCGCACCTGCTGGAAAGCACGTTGGGCGGCTACGGCAAGACCGCGCGGGTGCCGGTGCTGTGGCTCTATGCGCAGAACGACCAGTACTTCGGCCCCACCTACCCGCGCGAATGGTTCGACGCTTTCAAGGCCGCCGGGGGCACCGGCGAATTCATCCAGTTCCCGCCGCAGGGCGAAGACGGGCACATGACCTTCGGCCGCTTCCCGCAGACCTGGCATCCACCGGTCGCCGCGTTCCTGGAGCGGCAGGGATTCCCCGCACTGCGGCCCGATCCCGTGGCGCCGGCCCCGGCAACGGGTGCGTCTCCGGCCCCGGCCCCAGCGCAGGCGCCCACCACACGAGACGAGGCATCCCATGACTAGCCTGACCATCGCCGCATCGGCGGGCGTCGCCTGCATCACCCTGGCCCGCCCCGACGTGCGCAACGCCTTCGACGACGCCCTGATCGCCGAGCTCGACGCCGCGTTCCGCACCCTCGGCGCCCGCCGCGACATCCGCGCCATCGTCCTCGCCGCCGAAGGCCCGGCCTTCTGCGCCGGCGCCGACCTGCACTGGATGCGCCGGATGGCCGGCTACAGCCGTGGCGAGAACATCGCCGATGCGGGCAAGCTGGCCGCGATGCTGCGCACCATCGCCGAATGCCCCCGACCCACCGTCGCCCGGGTGCAGGGCGACGTGTACGCCGGCGGCATGGGGCTGGTCGCGGCCTGCGACATGGCGGTGAGCGTGGACACCGCCTGGTTCTGTTTGAGCGAGGCGAGGATCGGCCTGGTGCCCGCCACCATCAGCCCCTATGTGCTGCGGGCGATGGGCGCACGGGCCGCGCAGCGCTATTTCCTGACGGCCGAGCGCTTCACCGCGGCCGAGGCGCACCGCATCGGTTTCGTGCACGAGGTGGTCGCGGCCGACGCGCTCGACGCCACGGTCGACGCGCTGCTCAAGGCGCTCACCGGTGCCGGCCCGGCGGCGGTGACCGCCTGCAAGCAGCTGATCGCCAACGTGAACGGCCGCCCGATCGACGACGCGCTGGTGGCCCGCACCGTGGAGGGCATCGCCGACATCCGCGCCAGCGACGAAGGCCGCGAGGGGGTGCAGGCCTTCCTGCAGAAGCGCAAACCCGCGTGGCTGGCGTCGTGACCCTCCCCCAGTCTTCGCGCACTGCGTGTCGCTTCGCCAACCCCCTCGCCGGGGGCCATCCCGGCGGTCCGGCAAAGCCGGCCCCGCGGGACGGCGCGTGGCCGATGCCCATCGCCATGCGCGCCCCCGCTGCAGAGGATATTTGGTATGCATAGTCTCGACATGCCCCAACTATTGGCCCTGGCCGCCGCCCTCGGCTGGGCCAGCGGCGTGCGGCTGTACCTGGTGGTGCTGCTGACCGGCATCGCCGGCTATCTGGACTGGGTGCCGCTGCCGGGCGGGCTGCAGCTGCTGGCGCATCCGGCGGTGCTGGCGGCCAGCGGCTTCATGGTGTTCGTCGAGTTCTTCGCCGACAAGATCCCCGGCCTGGATTCGCTGTGGGACGTGGTGCACACCGCCATCCGCATTCCTGCCGGTGCGGCTCTGGCGGCCGGCGTGTTCGGTGCCGACCACGGTGCGATGGCGGTGGTGGCGGCGCTGGTGGGCGGCGGCTTCGCGGCCACGGCGCACGCGGCCAAGGCCACCACCCGCGCGGCGATCAACACCTCGCCCGAGCCGTTCTCCAACGTGGGTGCCTCGCTGGTCGAGGACACCGCCGTGCCGGCCGGGCTGTGGCTGGCGGTGGCGCATCCGCTGGTGTTCCTGGTGCTGCTGGTCGCGGTGCTGGCGCTCAGTGTCTGGCTGGTCCGCAAGAGCTGGCGCTTCCTGCGGGCGCTGTTCGGCCGCGTGGCCCGCATCTTCAGCGGCCGGCCCGATCCGGGCACCGCGCCCGCGTTTCCTACCCACAAGAATTCTTCCGGAGACCACCCCCATGTTTAAAAAAATCCTGATCGCCAATCGCGGCGAAATCGCCTGCCGGGTGGCGGCCACCGCGCGGCGCATGGGCATCCGGACGGTCGCCGTCTATTCCGATGCCGACGCGCATGCCAAGCATGTGCAGGTCTGCGACGAGGCGGTGCACGTCGGCGGCAGCGCGCCGAAGGACAGCTATCTGCAGTGGCAGCGCATCCTGGACGCGGCGAAGGCGACCGGCGCGCAGGCGGTGCACCCCGGCTACGGCTTCCTGAGCGAGAACGACGACTTCGCCCAGGCCTGCGCCGACGCCGGGTTGGTCTTCATCGGCCCGCCGCCTTCGGCCATCCGCGCGATGGGCCTGAAGGCCGAATCGAAGCAGCTGATGGAGAAGGCCGGCGTGCCCCTGGTGCCCGGCTACCACGGCGCCGACCAGGACCCGGCGCTGCTGCAGCGCGAGGCCGACCGCATCGGCTACCCGGTGCTGATCAAGGCCAGCGCCGGGGGCGGCGGCAAGGGCATGCGGGCCGTCGCGCGGTCGGAGGACTTCGCCGCCGCGCTGGCATCGTGCCGGCGCGAGGCGACCAGCAGCTTCGGCGACGACGCGGTGCTGGTCGAGAAGTACGTGCAGCGCCCGCGGCACATCGAGATCCAGGTGTTCGGCGACACGCAGGGCGAGGTCGTCTACCTCTTCGAGCGCGACTGCTCGGTGCAGCGCCGCCACCAGAAGGTGCTGGAAGAAGCACCCGCGCCCGGCATGACCGAGGCGATGCGCCGGCAGATGGGCGCGGCGGCGGTGGCCGCGGCCAAGGCGGTGGGCTACGTGGGCGCCGGCACGGTCGAGTTCATCGTCGAGCAGCGCGACGGTGCCGCCGCCGGGCCGCCCCAAGGCGGCGCAGCCCCCTCGGGGGGCAGCGACGACACGCCAGTGCGGAGCGTGGGGGCCCAGCGGCCGGAGATGAACTTTTTCTTCATGGAGATGAACACCCGGCTGCAGGTGGAGCACCCGGTGACCGAGGCGATCACCGGCCTGGACCTGGTCGAGTGGCAACTGCGCGTCGCCGCCGGCGAGCCGTTGCCGCTGCGGCAGGACCAGTTGCGCATCGCCGGCCATGCGATCGAGGCGCGCATCTGCGCCGAGAACCCCGACAACCAGTTCCTGCCGACCACCGGCACGCTGCAGGTCTACCGCAAGCCGCAGGCGACCGCCTTCGAGCGCGGCACGGTGCGCATCGACGACGGCGTGCGCGAGGGCGACGCGATCTCGCCCTTCTACGACTCGATGGTCGCCAAGCTGATCGTGCACGGCGCCACCCGCGACGAGGCGCTGGCCCGGCTCGACGCGGCGCTGGCACAGACGCACATCGTCGGCCTGCAGACCAACGTGCAGTTTTTGCGGCGGGTGGTCGCCAGCCCGTCGTTCGCCGAGGCGCGGCTCGACACCGCGCTGATCGAGCGCGAGCGGGCGGTGCTGTTCGACCAGGAGCCGGTCGGCCTGCCGCTGGCGGTGGCGGCGGTGGTCGCGCAGGGCCTGCAGGACGAGGCCGGCGCCGAAGCGGCGGCCGACCCCTTCGGCCGGCGCGACGGCTGGCGCTCGCACGGGCCGATGGCGCGCCGCTTCGATTTCGCGTTCCGGGGCGAGGCGGTGCAGGCCCGGCTGGTGCGCGGCCGCGACGGCGCGCTCCAGCTGGCCGCGCCCGCCGACGCCCCACCGCAATCGCTCGCCTGGACGGCGGTGGGCGACGGCGCGATCGACCTGCAGCTGGGCGACCGGCGCGAACGGCTCAATATCTACCCGAAAGGGCCTGAAGCCCACGTCTTCGGCCGGCTGGGTGCTACACAAATAATAGCAATCGACCCGCTGGCCCACGCGGCCGACACCCAGTCCGAAGGCGGCCGCCTGACGGCGCCGATGCCGGGCAAGGTGGTGTCGTTCGCCGTCCGGTCCGGCGACGCGGTGACACGCGGCCAGGCGCTGGCGGTGATGGAGGCGATGAAGATGGAGCACACCATCGCCGCGCCGGCCGACGGGGTGGTGGCGGAGCTGCTCTACGCCCCGGGCGACCAGGTGACCGAAGGTGCGGAGCTGCTGCGGATCGGCCCGCCGGCCGTCGCACCGGCGGTGGCAGACTCTGCCGCATGAACATCACTTTCTGCTGCACCGGCACCAAGGCCGGCCCCTGGATCGACGGCCTGCGGGCCGCGCTCCCCGATGCCACCGTCACCGAATGGGCGCCCGGCGCCCCCGCGGCCGATTACGCGGTGGTCTGGGCGCCGCCCCAGGCCTTCCTCGACGAACAGACCGCCCTGCGCGGCATCTTCAACATCGGCGCGGGGGTCGATGCGCTGATGGCCCTGCGGCTGCCGGCGGGCGTACCGGTGGTGCGGCTCGACGACAGCGGCATGGCGGTGCAGATGGCCGAATTCGTCACCCATGCGGTGGTGCGGCACTTCCGCGAGTTCGACGGCTACGAGGCGGATGCCGCGGCCGGCCGCTGGTCGTACCGCAAGCCGCGCAGCCGGGCCGAGCATCCGGTCGGGGTGATGGGCCTGGGCGTGCTGGGCCAGCGGGTGGCGAAGGCGCTGAGCGGCTTCGAATTCCCGGTGCGCGGCTGGAGCCGGTCGCCGAAGGCGGTCGAGGGCGTGGAATGCTTCGCGGGCGAGGCGCAGTTCGACGACTTCCTGACCGGCACCCGCATCCTGGTCTGCCTGCTGCCGCTGACGCCCGAGACGCAGGACGTGATGCGGCGGGAAACCCTGTCGAAGCTGCTGCCGGGCGGCTATGTGGTCAACGTGGCGCGGGGCGGGCACCTGGTCGAGGACGACCTGCTCGCCCTGATCGACGAGGGCCACCTGGCCGGCGCCGCGCTCGACGTGTTCCGCACCGAGCCGCTGCCGGCCGGGCATCCGTTCTGGACCCATCCGAAGGTCACCGTCACGCCCCATACCTCGGCCCGCACCCTGCGGGACGAGAGCATCGCCCAGATCGCCGGCAAGATTTTGGCGTTGCAGGCGGGGCGGCCGATCGCGGGGGTGGTGGAGCCGGGCCGCGGGTACTGAGGTTGCAGGAAAACAGGTGCGGGTAAAACCATACTTTGCAAATGCCGCGACGTTGCGCCCACAACTGTGAGTCAGATCAAACGCTTGCGAATTCTTAAAAGCGGACTTATAAAACGACGCGTCTGATCGGGAAATGCCGACGACGCTGCTTTGCAGACACCGCACTGCAAATACGAGCTTTTGGGCCGTCGCAGAGAAAATCGCAACGCTTTCCGGACGCGGGCTTTGCCTGCGATGGCGATTTTTTGTCCTGAAAAGAGGGGGAGATCGAAGGCGACGCACTATCTGTAACAGCCTGAGAGCTTCGTGCCGCTCTCGCCGACCTATTCCGCATGAGCACCTACACCAACAACCGGGAGACGATCCACCAGGGCCTGGGCGGCTCGCTGGTGCCGGCGCCGGTCAATCCGGTGTTCCCGAAGCCCAATGGTCCGCCGGTTCCGCTGCTGAACATGGCGCACGCGCCGGGCCTGAAGAACGGCACGGCCACGCTCAGGATCGACGGGCACCCCGTCTCGGTCGCGGGCAGCCGGTTCGAATCGATGCCCGCCACGCCCGACCGGCTGCTGGGCATCGCGGGCGTCAGCTCCACCGTCGTCGGCGGGGCGGCCGAACCCATCACCTACAGCGCAGACACCAAATTCGAAGGCCGGCCGAGCGTGCGGGCCTTCGATTCCACCAAGAGCAACTCCAAGGTGTTCGACCCGGGCTGGGCCACGCGGCTGGCGCTCAAACTGCTGCCCGGGCCGATGGACGACATCGCCGCCAAGGTGCTGGAGAAACTGCCCGGGGCGCTGGAGGGCCAGCTGGCGGCGCTCGGCGAGTCGCTGACCGACCCCGGCATCCTCATCGGCCCGGCCCTCAAGGCCGCCTCGATGGTCATTCCGCCGCTGGGCGCCGTCGTCAACGGCGTGGCGGCCGCCCAGATGGCCGTGGAAATGGCGCAGCTGGCCGAGGAAATCCAGGCGCTCATGACCCCGCCGCTCACCCCCGAGAAAATCGACGAGATCGCCGACATCATCGCCAACGGCGTCGCGGCCGCCGCCATCGGGTTCGTGCTGGGCCGCATCGTCAAGGCGGCCCGGCGCAAACCCTCGGCGGTGGCGGCCCGGGGCGACAACAAGGTGCAGACCAACGCGCCCGGCACGATCACGGGAGATGTCTCGGCAGCGAAGGCCCCCAGCGGAGCCCACTGCGAGTTCGGCAGCTGCCAGCCGGTCATCTTCGCCACCGGCGTCAAGGTGCTCGCCCAGACCGACTTCGCACTGCCGGGCCCGCTGCCCGTGGAGTGGCGCCGCTTCTACCGCTCGAGCGACCGGCGCCCCGGCTGGATGGGGCGCGGCTGGAGCAGCCCGCTGGCCATCGAGCTGGCGCTCACCCACGGCGCTACGCTCTACTACGACGAACGCGGCCGCACCGTCACCTTGCCCGAGCTGGCCGCCGGCGAGCGCCACTTCGATCCCCGCGAGCGGCTCACCCTCGTCCACCACGCCGACCGCCGCTGGAGCATCGCCTTCGCCGACGGCCTGCAGCTGGAGTTCGCCGCACCGGTGGCCGGCCAGTGGCGCCTGCCGCTGCTGCGCCAGCAGGATGCCAACGGCAACGCCACCGTGCTGCACTACCCGGCGTACGGCGACGTCGGCCACGACGGCATCGCCCCCCGGCCCCTGGGATTCACCGACAGCGCCGGCCGGCGCATCGACTTCGTCTGGCAAGAGCCGCAGCAGCCGCCGCAGCAACAGCAACAGCACCAGCAGCCGGCGGGCCCGGCCCGGGCCCCGCACCCGCTGCTGCTGGAGATCCGCCTGCTGCCCCGCACCCTGGAGGGCGTCCCCCAGCCCGGCGCCGTCCTGGCCCGCTACGCCTACGACACCGCCGGCAACCTGCAGGACGACCGGCACGCCGACCTGGCCGCCGCCACCGATGCCGCCGGCGGCACCGCGCGCTACCGCTACCGCAACCACCTGATGGTCGCCTACACCACCAAAGAGGGGTTCACCCACCACCAGCAGTGGAGCCGCGAAGACGCGGGCGGGCGCGTCGTACGCACCTGGTGCGACCTCCCGGGCGTACTCGACACCCGCTTCGCCTACGACACCGATGCGCGCACCACCGACGTCACCGACGCCCTGGGCCGCAGGGCCCGCTACCACTACAACCGGCACCACGAAGTCACCGCCATCGAAGAAGCCGGCCCCGACGGCAGGCCGGTGCGCACCGAGACCACCATGGACGCCGCCGGCCGGCCAAGAGACGTGCGCGACCCCCTCGGCCGCACCGTGCGCTACCGGTTCGACAGCTGGGGCAACCTGACCAGCATTGCCGACCCCACGGGCGCCACCACCCGCTTCGTCTACGGCATTGGAAGCGACAGCGATGACGGCAGCAGTCTCCTGTGCAACCTGCCGGTGGAGATCGTCGATGCCCTGGGCAACACCTGGCGCACCGCCTACGACGCCCACGGCAACCCCGTCGCCCAGACCGACCCGCTGGGCCATCAGACCCGCACCGCCTACGACCCCCGCGGCCTGCCGGTGGCCATCACCGACGCTTTGGGCAAGACCCGCACCCTGCTGTGGGACGCCGCGGGCCAATTGATCACCCGCACCGACTGCTCGGGCCAGAGCACCCACTACGAGTGGGATGCGATGGGTCACCTGGCCGCCGCCATCGACGCGACGGGCAACACCACCCGCCTCCTCCACGACCCGCTGGGCCGCCTGCTCGAAGTCACCCAGCCCGATGGCGCCCAGCAGCACTACCGCTGGGACGCCGACGGCAACCTGTGCGCCTACACCGACGCCCAGGGCGCCACCACCGCCTACCGCTACGACGGCCTGGGCCAGCCGGTCGAGCGCACCGACGCGCACGGCAAGACCCTGCGCTACGACTACGACGGCGTCGGCCGCCTGGTGCGCCTCACCAACGAAGTCGGGGCGCAGTACCACTTCGTCTACGACAGCGCCGACAACCTGGTGCAGGAAAGCGGCTTCGACGGCCGGACCCAGCGCTATGCGTACAACGCCGCCGGCGAACTCATCGCGCAGGCCGAGCGCATTGGCTGGGGCGACGAACACTTCGCGCAGCGCACCGGCTTCGCGCGGGATGCCGCGGGCCGCCTGGTCGAGAGGCGCCACGCGATCCGCCAGGACGACGGCAGCACCCGGGAAACCGGCGGTCGCACCCGCTACGCCTACGACGCCCTGGGGCGCATGACCGGGTGCGAGAACGGGGATGCGAAAGTCGAGTTCAGCTACGACCCTCTGAGCCGGCTGAAGGGCGAAACGCAACACCATCGAAACAGCGGCAAGACGTACAGCTTCACCCACACCTACGACCCGCTGGGCAACCGCACCAGAAGCGAACTGCCCGCAGGCCGCACGGTCGACTGGCTGTACTACGGCAGCGGCCACCTGCACCAGATCCGGGTGGACGGAGAAGTGCTGAGCGACATCGAGCGCGACCGGCTGCACCGGGAGACGGAGCGCAGCCAGGGAGCCTTGACGAGCCGCTACGGGTTCGACCCGATGGGGCGGCTGACCGAGCACCGGGTGAGCAGGCACAAGGCCGATGCCACCGCGCTGCGCGACCCGGGGCGCATGAATGCCAATCTGCCCGACGGTGCGCAGATCGCCCGCCAGTACCGCTACGACCCGACCGGCAACCTGGTGGCCACGCGCGACAGCCTGCGGGGCGATGCCCGGTACCAGTACGACCCGCTGGGGCGCATCCGGGCGGCAGAGCGCATGCTGCAAGGCGCCAGCACCACCGAGCGCTTCGACTTCGATCCTGCGGGCAATATCCTGAACCCGAACACCGGCGAGCAGGCTGGGGGCACCGGCGGCATGGGCGGCGCCTTCGGACGCGAAATCCGGGACAACCGCATCGCCGTCTACCAGGACCTGCGGTTCCAGTACGACGTGCATGGGAACGTCACCGAGCGGCTGGTCGGCTGGCACACCAAACAGGACTACCGGTACAGCACGGAGCACCAGGTGGCGTCGGTGACGGTGACGCGGTACCGGGACAGGCCGGCGCTGAAAGAGGTGAAAGCTGCAGACTCACAAATCGATAGCAGGGTGTCGATGCAGGACGCCGGCCAGAGCACGATCGGAACTTCGAATACCGATAACGCCACCATCCAGACCACCCACTACCGATACGACCCGCTGGGCCGGCGCATCGAGAAACGGGACGCCTTCGGGGCCACGACATTCGCCTACGACGGGGACCTGTTGACGTGGGAGGAACGCGGCAGCAAGGCGACGCACTACCTCTATGAGCCGGACAGCTTTGTGCCGCTGGCGAAGATCGAAGGCGAAGCGGAGCGGGGGCAGAAGGCCGGCGAAGCCGATCGGGAGAGCAGCAGAACGTATTACTACCACTGCGACCAGATCGGCGCACCGCAGGAACTGACGGACCAAGCGGGGCGGATTGTCTGGGCGGCGAAGTACAAGGTCTGGGGGGAGATCGAGCACCTGCGGGTCAGGAAGACCGGGACCGATAATCGGCCGGCGGGTGTGAACAGCAACAGCCAGCGGTTGGCACTGGCCGATGGCGCGATCCAGACGCTGGACTTGGTGGAGCAGCCGCTGCGGTTCCAGGGACAGTATGCGGATGGGGAGACGGGGCTGCATTACAACCGGTTCCGATATTACGACCCGGTGGTAGGGCGGTTTATCCATCACGATCCTATAAAATTGGGAGGCGGATCTAATTTATACGAATTTGCTCCTAACTCCCTATCGTGGTTTGATCCATTGGGTTTGCGTGCCGTGTGGGACACGCGACTAATGAGAGGGATGACAAGAAATAAGAACAAAACTGCGCATTGGGATCGGCATATCTACCAAGATAACAAAGCTTTCCCCCAATCAAATGCAAATCTATGTTTGATGCTTCAAGGCAAAGCTCCAATAGGAAATGATAGTAAGCCAGTAAATCTTCACCATATCAGTGGTGAGGAACCAGGCAGCATGCTTGAAATACAGCAGTCAATCCATCAGAAAATTTCGAAAAACCTTCATTTTTTCATCGATAGTTCTTTTAGAAATGATCCTGATGCAAAAAAGCATTTTGAAGATTTTAAGAAGGATTATTGGAAAGAGCGTGCCAAATCAATTTTAAGAGAGAAGTGTAAATTATGATTTTTGACGAGATAGAGGGTTTTATTGGAGCCCCATTACCCGCCAGTTATAAAGAATTTGTTGCCAAAATAGAAGATTTTCTATATGTTGCATTCAATGAGTTTCCAGAAGAATTTCCTGAAGATAATGGGGTTGACTGGTTTTTTTGGGGTGAGTCGAGACTCTCTGAGGAAGTTTCTATTGAAGGTGCCGGCGACACGGCCGCTTGGAATCAACTGTCTTTGTACGCCAAAATAGATCAGAATTTCAAAAATAGGAAAGAAGTTACCTCAGATGAGGGCCAAATTTCTTTTGAACGTTTGAATATGTCCATCGCAATTGCAGAAGATAATGGCGATTTACTATACCTGGATTCGATGAGCAATTTTTCAGTGTGGGTTTATATGCATGATTCTGGAGAGGTGAAAAAGTTGTGTTCGTCATTTGATGCTTGGCTTGAAAGAGCATCGATTAATTAATTCGGCGTTAGTGAACGTCGTGGCGTGGGGTGTAGTTTACTTATAAGAGCTAAATTTTTTGAGAAAATTAAGTCCAAAATTCGGACGCGGCGGGGCGGGTCGTGTGAGCGGCAAGATACAAGGCCCGCGGAGACATCCAGCAAAAGGTCGCCGATGGCAATACAACCTCTGCCGTGATCGTGCCGCGAAAGACAAAGCATCCCACCACTTCAAAATCCATAGCGCCAAACCGGCATCCATCAAACTTTCGCGCTCATTTTATGCCTGAGATCATTGCGATACGCCGGCTACGTGCTATCAATTTCGATTGACTTCGTTGCGATCATGGTTCTGGTCTTGGCCGTGCCGCACGGTCAATCCCAACGCGCCCGGCACCATCACGGGAGACGTCTCGGCGGCGAAGGCCCCCAGCGGGGCAAACTGCGAACTCGGCAGCTGCCAGCCGGTCATCTTCGCCACCGGCGTCAAGGTGCTCGCCCAGACCGACTTCGCACTGCCGGGCCCGCTGCCCGTGGAGTGGCGCCGCTTCTACCGCTCCAGCGACCGGCGCCCCGGCTGGATGGGGCGCGGCTGGAGCAGCCCGCTGGCCATCGAGCTGGCGCTCACCCACGGCGCCACGCTCTACTACGACGAACGCG
>JBHZQV010000030.1:0-48748 GCA_042867185.1 Sphingomonas sp. NCPPB 2930
AAGTAGGTCATCGTCAGGCTCCTACAGCCCGTAAAGCCCCCGCCTCCCACAAGGAGCGGGGGCTTTACCCTTTGGGGTATCGGAAATGCGACGGCCCATTGTCTGAACCGTAAAGGTTTCCAGCGACCGACGTGTTGACAGTGAGGAGTTTCGGGCGAAGACAGAGGCCGTATCGTTCAGGAAGTTTTTGCGGTGCAATCCACCGAAAACGTCCATTCGCAAGTTGCGCTTTCTTCGTACAGTCGTTTGGTTGAGAACGCCGCCCGTAGTTCGCTGACCGGATAGGTTCTGGTCGCGACACGAGGGTCGGCGTTACCCCTCTTTGAACTTCTCGTCGAACCTGTCATCTTCGTGGACCCACGATAGTCCACCCTGTCCATGAACGTCGCCACCCAGCCGAGTTCCCACGCCGGTCCACAACGTGCTGCCCGCAAGACAGAAGTGGTGCGTGCTTTGCAGCACGACCTACCTTCCCATGCGCTGATCTGGCACGACGAAGACACCGCCCCCTACGAATGCGATGGCCTGACCGCATACCGCATGCGGCCGCTCGTGGTGGCGCTGCCTGAGACCGAGGCGCAGGTGGCGTCGGTGCTCAAGACCTGCCACCGCATGGGCGTCCCGGTCGTGGCACGGGGTGCAGGCACGGGCTTGTCCGGTGGCGCCATGCCGCACTTCATGGGCGTGACGCTTTCGCTTGCGCGCTTCAATCGCATTCTCAAGATCGATCCCTTGAGTCGCACCGCAGTCGTGCAGTGCGGCGTGCGCAATCTTGCGATCAGCGAGGCTGCAGCGCCGTTCAATCTCTACTACGCGCCGGATCCCTCGAGCCAGATCGCCTGCACGATCGGCGGCAATGTGGCCGAAAACTCGGGCGGCGTGCATTGCCTCAAGTACGGTCTCACGCTGCACAACGTGCTGCGGGTCCGCGGTTTCACGGCCGAGGGCGATCCTGTCGAATTCGGCGGCGACGCGCTCGACAGCCCGGGCCTCGACTTGCTGCCGCTCGTCGTCGGCAGCGAAGGCATGCTGGCGATCACGACCGAGGTCACCGTGCGCCTGGTGCCCAAGCCGCAACTCGCCCGCTGCATCATGGCCAGCTTCGACGACCTGCGCAAAGCAGGCGACGCGGTGGCCGCGGTGATCGCGGCGGGCATCATTCCGGCTGGCCTGGAAATGATGGACCGGCCGATGACCGCGGCGGTCGAAGATTTCGTCAAGGCCGGCTACGACCTCACCGCGGAAGCCATTCTGCTCTGCGAATCCGACGGTACCCCCGAAGAAGTGGCCGAAGAGATCGGCCGGATGACCGATGTGCTGCGGCAGTGCGGTGCCACCGCGATCGCGGTGAGCGAGAACGAGGCCGAGCGGTTGAAATTCTGGAGCGGCCGCAAGAACGCGTTTCCTGCATCGGGCCGGATCAGCCCCGACTACATGTGCCTCGATTCGACGATTCCGCGCAAGCGCCTCGCCGACATCCTGCTGGCGATCCAGGCGATGGAGAAGAAATACCGGCTGCGCTGCTGCAACGTGTTCCACGCCGGCGACGGCAACCTGCACCCGCTGGTGCTGTTCGACGCCAACGATCCCGACGAGCTGCACCGCTGCGAGCTGTTCGGCGCCGACATCCTGGAGACCAGCGTCGCGATGGGCGGCACTGTCTCGGGCGAGCACGGCGTCGGCATCGAAAAGCTCAACAGCATGTGCGTGCAGTTCAGTGCGGCCGAGAACGAGCAGATGTTCGGCGTCAAGCGGGCTTTCGATCCGGCGGGCCTGCTCAATCCGGGCAAGGTGATTCCCACGCTGCAGCGCTGCGCCGAATACGGCAAGCAGGTGGTCCGCGGCGGGCAGACCCCGCCGTTCGCCGATCTCCCCCGCTTCTAGGACAGGCCCATGCTTTCGGCATCCCACGCACTCGACACGATGGTCGACCGTATCCGTGCGGCGACGGCACACGACACACCGCTGCGTCTGTGCGGCAGCGGCAGCAAGGATTTCTACGGCGAGACGGTAGAGGGCGAACGACTCGATACGCGCTTGTTGTCCGGCATCGTCGGCTACGAGCCCAGCGAGCTGTTCGTCACGGTGCGCGCCGGCACGCCGTTGGCGGAACTGGAGGCCGCGCTCGCCGAAAAAGGCCAGTGCCTGCCCTTCGAACCACCGCACTTCGCCGCGGGCGGTACCGTCGGAGGCATGGTGGCGGCCGGCCTGTCCGGGCCCGCCCGTGCCAACCTGGGGTCGGTGCGCGACTATGTGCTGGGTGCCACGCTGGTCAACGGCCGTGGCGAGGTCCTGACCTTCGGCGGACAGGTGATGAAAAACGTGGCCGGCTACGACGTGTCGCGGGTGCTGGCCGGATCGATGGGCACGCTGGGCTTGATCGCCGAGGTCAGCTTGAAAGTGCTGCCCGACATGCCGGCCGAGGCCACGCTGCGTTTCGGCTGCAGCCAGACCGAGGCGCTGGCACTGCTGCACGGCTGGGGTGGACGGCCGCTGCCGCTCAATGCCAGTGCCTGGCTGGAAGAGCATGGCGAAGGTGTGCTGTACCTCCGGCTGCGCGGCGCGGTCGCGGCGGTCGAGGCGGCGTGCACGCAGCTAGGCGGCAAGCGTGTGGTGGATGCCGCCGACCGGTGGAATGCATTGCGGCACCAGCGCCTCGCATGGTTCGCCGGCGACGCCGGTCCGCTCGATCTGTGGAGGCTCTCCGTGCCCCAGACCGCTTCGGTGCTGGCGCTCCAAGAGTCGCCCCTCGTCGAATGGCACGGGGGCCAGCGCTGGTACCGCGCGGCGCCGGGTGCGTCGGCGCGGATGCGGGCCGCAGCCGCTGCCGTGGGCGGCCATGCGACGCTGTTTCGCGCGTGTGCCGCATCGGCGCACGCGCCGCGTTTCGACGCGGTGCCGCCGGTGCTGGAGCGCATCCAGCGTGCGCTGAAAAAAGAGTTCGATCCGGCGGGGATTTTCAATCGCCCCGACCGGCCGGTCGCCACGGTGCAGGCCGCGAGGCCCATCACAGCGCCACCCACGGCAACGACGCGTTAGCTCTCCGCGCATCGACGACGACCAGAACACCATGCAAACCGAACTCGCCCCCGAATTTCAAGGCACTGCCGACGGCATGGAGGCCGAAGCCATCCTGCGCAAGTGCGTGCACTGCGGCTTCTGCACCGCCACCTGTCCGACCTACCAGCTGCTGGGCGACGAGTTGGACGGCCCGCGCGGCCGTATCTACCTGATCAAGCAGGTGCTCGAAGGCCACCAGCCGACCCGCAGCACTCAGCTGCACCTCGACCGCTGCCTGACATGCCGCAACTGCGAAACCACCTGCCCCAGCGGTGTGCAGTACGGCCACCTGGTCGACATCGGCCGCAAGGTGGTCGACAGCAAGGTGCCGCGGCCGGCGGGGGAGGCCGCCGCCCGGTGGATCCTGAAAGAGGCGCTGCCCTCTCCGCTGTTCGGCCCGGCGATGAAGCTGGGCCAGGCGGTGCGCGGGCTGCTGCCCGAGGCGCTCAAGGCCAAGGTGCCGGCCCGGCAGGCATCGGGCACATGGCCCACGCGCAGCCATGCGCGCAAGGTGCTGATGCTGGCGGGCTGCGTCCAGCCGTCGATGATGCCCAACATCAACAGTGCGACGGCACGGGTGCTGGACGCGGCCAGCATCGAGTCGGTACTGGCACCCGAGGCGGGCTGTTGCGGCGCGGTGAAGTTCCACCTCAACGACCACGACGGCGGCAAGGCGCAGATGCGCGCCAACATCGATGCCTGGTGGCCGATGGTGGAGCGGGGCGAGGCCGAGGCGATCGTGATGAATGCCTCCGGCTGCGGCGCCACGGTGCGCGAGTACGGCCACATCCTGCGTGACGACCCCGCCTATGCCGCGAAGGCCCGGCGGATCAGCGACCTGACCCGCGACCTGAGCGAGTGGTTGCCCGAACTGGTGCCGGCCTTGAAAGCCCGCGTCACCCCTCCGGCGGGCGTGGTGGCCTACCACCCGCCCTGCACCCTGCAGCACGGGCAGAAGCTGCGCGGCGGGGTCGAGGCGAACCTGCGCGCGCTGGGTTTCGACATCCAGGTGGCGGCCAACGAATCGCACCTGTGCTGCGGCTCGGCCGGCACCTATTCGGTGTTGCAGCCGGAACTGGCCTACCCGCTGCGCGACCGCAAGCTGGGCCACCTGAACCAGCTGCAGCCGACCACCATCGCCTCCGCCAACATCGGCTGCATCACCCATCTGCAGAGCGGCAGCGCAGTGCCGGTGCGTCACTGGATCGAGTTACTGGATGCGGCGATCGCGCCACTACCGGCTGCGACCGCGGCCTAGCCGGCGTCAGCGGTTGGCGCAGTAACCGAACTGCGTGCTGCCGCCCGGGGCCAGCGTCCGATTCCAATCGATCCCGCTGGCCGACATCGACGCACCATGCTGTGCGAGCGTGGCGTTCCACTGCGTGTAGACCGACCCCTCTACCGGCAACGAGACCGACCAATTCAACGGGGCCGCGTTCGGGTTGTGCACCGTCACGTTATGGCAGTAGCCCTGGCCCCAGTCGCTGATCGCACCGACCTGGGTGTCGGCAGGTGCTGTCGATGTGGGAGCTGGAGCTGGAGCCGGTGCCGGTGCCGGTGCCGGTGCCGGTGCCGGTGCCGGTTCCGCTTTACCGCCGGATGTATCCGCTCCGGGTGCGGGCAGCACTTCGGGAAATTGCGCGTCCAGCGCGATCTCGGTGGTGATCTTCAGGGGGATGCCGGTCGCCTCGATGGTCTGCCCGAATATGTCGGTGATCCGCAGGTCGTAGGGGCCCGGTCCCATGCCGCTCGGCGCGATGAAGTAGTTGTACATCTCCCTGTCGAGGGTCATGTATTGCGCGCCGGAGCCGCTGGGGCGGTAGGCCAGCGACGCCACCGGATTGCGGTGGTCGCGCACCTGGATACCGGCCCACCACTGGCTGGAGCCTTCCTTGAAATACACGCTGGCGGTAGACGACGGACCGGAAACGTAATGCCAGCGGATCGGAATGTTTCCCGCCTCGCGCGGCGAAATCTGCTCCAACGCGGGCTGGGCCAGATCGACATCGCCCGGGGCGCATTCGGGGCAGCGGTTGTCGATGCGCACCAGGACCGACCGGGAGGTGTCGAGATTGGTCACCTCGATGTACGCACCGCAGGCTTGCGCCCTGTTGTAGTCGCGCTCGTTCATGGCCGCCGTCAGGACATCGCTCGGCATCGGCAGGCTGCAGTTGCCACCGCCGTCATAGCCGTAGAAGGTGCCTCGCCCGCTGTGGCCGGCCTCGTAGGCACCCTGCGCGTGGGCCTGCGAAAGGCAAATCGATGCCACCGAAACCAGCAATGCGCGGGCGAAAGAAGACTGCACAGACATGGAAAACCGTTCTTAATGATTATGGGTTCTCGAATTTAAGGCATGTCGGCGGTTTGTCTGGAACACCCTGTCCAGTGCCGCACGCGAAATCGCGCGGGATAAGCGAAGGCCGCAGCGGCGGCAAGCTTATCTGCCGTAGACCTTGCGCAGCAGCGTGATCAGCGTCGCGCGTTCGCGCTCGGTCAGCCGCGCGGTGGCGTCCACCTCCAGTTCGGCAGCCGTCGCTTCCGCCTGTTGGACGAGTGCCTTGCCGTCGCGGGTCAGGTGCAGTCCCAGCGCACGGCCGTCGGTGGGGTGGGGCCGGCGCTCCACCAGGCCCCGCCGGTCCAGCGCGGCGATCAGGCCGACCAGGTTGGGCGGCAGGATGCCGAGCGCGGTACAGAGCTGGCGCGAGGTGATGCCCGGGTTGTGCCCCACCAGCGACAGCACCGAGAAATCGACCACCGCCAGCCCGTAGACCGCCATGCGCTCCATGAAGATTTCGATGATCGCCAGCGACGCACGGCGGGCGTTGTAGCCCACCAGGCTTTCGAGGTAGCGGGTGTCGACTTCGGCGGTGGCGACGGCGGGCGGGGCGGCGCTTTTGCGCGGTGAGGGCATCGTCGGATTGTGACGCGGCGGCAGGTCGCCCCGCCGCCGCACAGCAGCGCCTGGCGCCTACCGGCGGGTGGCGCGGGCCGCGCTGTCGGTGGCGCCGTTGGCGTTGCGGCGGTCGACCGAGGATGGGGGCACAGTGCGCCCGGCCGAACATCCGCCCCCGCCGAGGGTGTTCAGCGGTGGCTCAAGACTCTGCCGTGAAGCCGATCTTTTTGATCAACGGCCCCCAGCGCTCGTACTCGCTCTTCTGCGAGGCGGCCATCTCCTCGGGCGTTGAGCCCTGCACGATCAACCCCACGATCGCCAGGCTGTCGGTCACGCTCTTTTCGCGCAGGGCCTGGGCGATGGCCGCGTTGGCGGCGGCCACCGTCGCGGCCGGGGTGCGGGCCGGGGCGTAGAAGCCGAACCATTCCTCGGCCGTCAGGCTGGGCAGGCCCTGCTCGGCGAAGGTCGGCACGTCGGGCAGGTAGGGCGAGCGCTGCCAGCCCGAGGTCGCCAGCACCCGCAGCTTGCCGCTCTTCAAGTGCGGCAGGTAGTCGCCGCTGGGCGTGACCATCGCGGCGATCTGGCCGCCCACGGTGTCGGTCACGCCGGGAATCGAGCCGCGATACGGCACGTGCTTCAGCTCGGTCTGCGTCTCGATGCCCAGCAGCGCGCCGATGAAATGCGGCGTGGTGCCGGCGCCGGGCGATCCGTAGCTGGCGTCCTTCGGATGCGCCTTGGCCCAGGCGACGAAGTCCTTCAGCGTCTTCACCTCGGGCGGCACCATCGGGCCGACGGCCAGGCCGTGGTGCATCACCGCGGCGATCGACACCGGCGCGAAGTCGCTCTGCCGGTACGCCAGCCGGGTGTAGATGTGCGGGTAGTTGGCCAGCGCCGACACCGGTGCCAGCGCCAGGCAGGAGCCGTCGGCCGGCGACGCCTTCAGCGATTCCAGCGCGATGCGCCCGCCGGCGCCCGGCTTGTTCTCGACCACCGCCGGGTGGCGGGTGTAGGCGCTGCCGGCCAGGCGCTCGCCCACCCGCCGCGCGACCGTGTCGCCCGAGCTGCCGGCGGGAAAGCCGTAGAAGATCTTCACCTGGTCCGGCGCCTGGGCCTGCGCGGTGCGCAGCCCCACGGACCCGGTGGCGGCCAGGGCGCCCAGGCCCTGCAAGAGATGGCGGCGGTGCAATGTCATGTCGTCTCCTTTTTAAGTATCGAAAGTGCCTGGGGCCGGCGCGAAGCAATGGCCTGTTGCTATTAAAAACATAGCAAAGGCATGGCGGGCCTGCCGATCGCGCCGGCATGCTGCCGGCGCGCGCCGAGGTCAGCGCGGCGCCATCCGCAGCGCGCCGTCGAGGCGGATCACCTCGCCGTTCAGGTGCCCGTTGGCGACCACGTGCGCCGCCAGTTGCGCGAACTCTTCGGGCCTGCCCAGCCGCGGCGGGAACGGGATCGAGGCGGCCAGCGATGCCTGCACCGCCTCCGGCAGCTCCTGCATCAGCGGCGTGGCGAAGAGGCCCGGCGCCAGGGTGCAGACGCGGATGCCGTACTGCGCCAAATCGCGCGCCATCGGCAGCGTCATGCCGACGATGCCGCCCTTCGACGCGCTGTAGGCCTGCTGGCCCACCTGGCCGTCGAAGGCCGCGACCGAGGCGGTGAACAGCATCACCCCGCGCTCGCCGCCGGCCAGCGGCTCCAGCGGCACGCACCGGGCGGCGAAGAGCCGGCTCATGTTGTAGCTGCCGACCAGGTTGACCCGCACCACCCGCTCGAAGGCGTCCAGCGGCGCGGCGCTGCCGTCGCGCTGCACGATGCGCTTGGCGCTGCCGATGCCGGCCACGTTCATGAGCACCCGGGCCGGGCCGTGGGCCTCGGCGGCGCGGGCCAGTGCGGCCTCGGCGGCGGCGGGGTCGGCGATGTCGCAGGCGCAGGCGATGCCGCCGATCTCGGCCGCGACGGCGGTCGCGCGCGCGAGGTTCAGGTCGAGTACCGCCACCTTCGCGCCCAGCCGGGCCAGCTCGCGGGCGGTGGCTTCGCCCAGGCCCGATGCGCCGCCGGTCACGATCGCGGCGTGTCCTTGAATGTCCATGGTGCTTGTCCTAGAGGGGGGTGGAGGAGGGGCGCAGCGCGCCGGGCGCCCGGCCGTCGTGCAGGGCATCGACCAACGCGGCGCGGTGCTGCAGCACCGCCCGCTGGTTGATCGAGCCCTTGTCGGTGACCTCGCCGCGGTCGATCGAGGGCGGCACGTCGAGCAGCAGCAGGCACGCCACGAGGGTGGCGCTGCCGGTGGCGGTGCCGGCCAGGTCGTCGAGCAGCTGCTGGAACCGGGCGCGCACCGGCCCGCTGGCCAGCACCTCGGCCCAGGGCGCGCCGGGCGGCAGGCCGGCCAGGGTGCGCACCGCCGGCGTGGGAAACACCAGGGCGCCCACCTCGCGCCGGTTCAGGCCGGTGATCACCACGTCCTGCACATGGGACGCGCCGGCGGCGACGATCCGCGCGCGCATCGGCCCCACGCTGACGAAGGTGCCGGTCGAGAGCTTGAAGTCTTCCGCGATGCGGCCGTCGAAGCGCAGGCCCTGCGCGCTGTCGTCCGGGTCGGCCCAGGCCACCGCGTCGCCGGTGCAGAAGAAACCTTCCTCGTCGAAGCTCTCGGCCGTCGCCTCGGGGTTGCGCCAGTAGCCGGGGGTGATGTTGGGGCCCCGGTAGCGCAGCTCGGTCTTGCCGCCCTGGGGCACCAGCTTCAGCTCCAGGCCGGCGGCGGCCACCCCCACGTCGCCGGAGCCGACCTGCGGCCGGTTCACGTAGAGCGCGAACGGGCCCGATTCGGTCATGCCCAGGCCAGCGCCCATCACGATCCGCTCGCCCACCTCGTGTTCGGCGCTGCGGTGCAGCGCGGCCCAGACCGGCGGGGCCAGCGCGGCGGCGGCGTAGAAAAAGAGCCGCACCCGCGAGAGCAGATTGCGGCGCAGCACCGCATCGGTCTGCATCGCCTCGGCGATCGCCTCGAAGCCGGTGGGCACGTTGAAGTAGACGGTGGGCGCGATCTCGCGCAGGTTGCGCAGCGTCTCGGGCATCAGCGTGGCGGTGGGCTTGCCGTCGTCGATGTAGAGCGTGCCGCCGTTGTAGAGCGCGATGCCGAAGTTGTGGTTGCCGCCGAAGGTGTGGTTCCACGGCAGCCAGTCGACCAGCACCAGGCCGTCCTCGCCCAGCACCGGCATCGCCTGCAGCATCTGCTGCTGGTTGGCGCACCACATGCGCTGGGTGTTGACCACCGCCTTCGGCAGCCTGGTCGAACCGGAGGTGAAGAGGAACTTGACGATGTCGTCGGGCCCGACCGCCGCGGCGGCCGCATCCACCGCGGGCGTGGGCACCCTGTCGCGCAGCGCCTGGAGCGGGGTGACGCGCCCGGCGGGACGCGCCATCCGTGCCGCATCGCCCGCCACCACCACTTCGCAGTCGGCCGGCACCACCGCCCGCACCGCCGCGCCGTAGCGGTCCGCATCGCCCGCGAAGACCAGGCCCGGCGTCAGCGTGTCGAGCACATGGCGCAGCTTGCCGAAATCGGTGCTGACGGTGGAGTAGGCCGGCGACACCGCGCAGTAGGGCACGCCGACGTAGAGGCAGGCCAGCGCCAGCACCGCATGGTCGAGGCCGTTCTCGCCGAGGATCGCGACCGGCCGCTCGGCGTCCAGGCCACGGTCGAGCAGCGCCTGGCCGACGTGGCGCGCCGCCTGCAGCGCATCGGCGTAGGTCAGGTGCTGCCAGTCGCCCAGCGTGCCGTCGGCCTGCCGCCGGCGTTGGGCGAACAGGGTGCGGCCGGGGGTGGTGCGGGCCCAGTGCGCCAGCCGCTCGCCCATGCTGCGGGCGTAGGGCTGCAGCGGCGTGCGGCTCTGCAGGTAGCGCACGCCGGGCGTGGCGCCTTCGGTGACCCGGGGCGTGTCGTCGCCGTAGGCCATCGGGCGGTAGCGGGCGGGCGCGGCGGCGGTGGCCGGTGCGTCTGCGGCGAGGGGGAATGCGGCCATGGGATGTCTCCTGTCGTTCTTGTGGCGGGGCGGCCGGCGGGGCGGGGTGGGCGCGTCAGCCCTTCTGCACCTTCGCGGCCTTGCCCTGCAGGAAGCCCGCGATCCGGGCCTTGGCCTCGGGTGCCGACTGGGCGATGGCGGCGACCAGCGATTCGGTCAGCAGGCCGTGGTCGGCGGTCTGGTCGGCGATGCGGGGCAGCACATGCGTCAGGGCGTAGTTGGTCATCGGCGCGTTGCCGGCCACCTTGCGTGCCAGCGCGATCGCCTTGTCCAGCGATTCGCCCGCCGGCACCAGGTACTGGGCGAAGCCGGCGCGCTCGCCCTCTTCGGCGTCGTACACGCGGCCGGTCAGCATCATGTCGGTCATGCGGGCCACGCCGACCAGGCGCGGCACCCGCACCGAGGCGCCGCCGCCCACGAAGATGCCGCGGGTGCCTTCGGGCAGCGCGTAGAAGGTGGTGGCGTCGGCCACCCGGATGTGCGCCGCGCTGGCCAGCTCCAGCCCGCCGCCCACCACCGCGCCGTGCAGCGCCGCGATCACCGGCACCGGGCCGAACTGCAGCGCATCGAGCGCCTTGTGCCACATGCGCGAGTGGTGCAGGCCCTGCACCGCGTCGCGCTCGCTCAGCTCCGAAAGGTCCAGGCCGGCGCAGAAATGGTCGCCCGCGCCGTGCACCACTGCGGCCCTGACCGTGGCGGGCATCCGCTCGAAGGCGTCGCGCAGGGCCAGCACCAGCGCGTCGTGGAGGGCGTTGCGCTTGGCGGGCCGGTCGAGCCGCAGGATCGCGATCGTGTCCTGGATCTCGACGGTGAGGCCGGTGGCGGAAGAGGGCTGGGACATGGCGCGCTTTCTTGCTTGCGAAGGATGAGTTGGTTATAGTCTATAACTAGTTTTCGGGGCCGGCAACGACACCCGAGACCTTCGGTGCGGGCCCTGCGGGTAAGCCCTGATCTCGCAATCCCGCAGCGCCGCTGCGCAGAAAAAGCAAGGAGACATCCCATGCAGGCATACATCCCCTACGGCCTCTACTGGTCCACCCCGTTCGCCAAATGGCAGGGCGCGCTCGCCACGCTCGACCCGCTGCCGCTGGCCGCGCGCACCGGCCGGGCCGCGCTGGAGGCGCGCGGCGCCGACCTGTCGCAGATCGACCTGGCGATCCTCGGCCACACCAATCCCTACCGCGGCAGCTTCTACGGCACGCCCTACGTCACCGGGCTGATGGGCATCGACCGGGTGGCCGGCCCCACGGTGCAGCAGGCCTGCGCCACCAGCGTGCGGGCACTGCAGATGGCCGCGCAGGAGGTGGCGCTGGGCAGTGCCCGCTGCGCGCTGCTGGTGATGGCCGACAAGCAGTCGAACGGCCCGGTGGTGTACTACCCCGACCCGGCCGGGCCCGGCGGCTACGGCCACACCGAGCACTGGGTGCCCGACAACATGGCGCACGATCCGTATGCGAAGAACGCGATGCTGGAGACCGGCGAGAACGTGGCCCGCCGCTACGGTATCGGCACCGCCGAGCAGCATGCGGTGAAGCTGCACCGCCACGCCCAGTACGAGGCCGCGCTGGCCGACGACCGCGCGTTTCAGCGGCGCTACATGGTCGAGGTGGCGCTGGGCGATCCGCGCGGCAAGAAGCCGGCCGGCGTGCTGTCGTCCGACGAGGGCATCTTTCCCACCACCGCCGAAGGCCTGGCGCGGCTGAAGCCGGTCAAGCCCGACGGCACCGTCACCTTCGGCGGGCAGACGCATCCGGCCGACGGCAACGCCGGCGCGCTGGTCACCACCCGCGCGCTGGCCCGGGCGATGTCGGCCCGCCCCGAGATCGAGGTGCGGGTCCTCGGCTTCGGCATGGCGCGGGTCGAGCCGGGCTACATGCCGATGGCGCCGTCGCCCGCCTGCTTCAACGTGCTGAAGGCCGCGGGCCTGGGCCTCGACCAGATCGACGCCGTCAAGACCCACAACCCGTTCGCGGTGAACGACATCGCCCTGGCGCGCGACACCGGCTTCGCATGGGAAAAGATGAACAACTACGGCAGCTCCCTCGTCTGGGGCCATCCGCAGGCACCCACCGGCCTGCGCGCGGTGATGGAGCTGGTCGAGGAGCTGGTGCTGCGCGGCGGCGGCACCGGCCTCTTCACCGGCTGCGCCGCCGGCGACACCGGCATGGCCACCATCGTGCGGGTGACCGACGCCGGCCGGCGTTGAGGCGCGCGCCGCCTGCGCCGGCCCCCCGCCGATCCGACCACCTTCCCTTATCTTTCGGAGCCTCCATGCAAGTCATCACCGCCGACCAGGCCGGCGCGCTCGTGCGCGACGACGCCACCCTCTTCCTGGGAGGGCTGGCGATGACCAGCCTGGCCGAGGAAGTGCTGCAGGGCATCGAGCGGCAGTTTCTGGCCACCGGCCATCCGCGCAACCTGGCCACCTGGGCCTGCGGCGCCATCGGCAACAGCCGCGACGGCGGCATGGTGCACTTCGCCCATCCGGGCATGGTGCGGCGGGTGGTGGCCGGCCACTTCGGCCAGACCGGCGCCGAGATGATGAAGATGGTGTTCGACGGCGCGGTGGAGGCGTACAACTTCCCGCAGGGCTCGCTGTCGCAGCTGACGCGCCACATCGCCAGCCGCTCGCCGGGCCTGCTGACCAAGGTCGGGCTGGGCACCTTCGTCGATCCGCGGCGGGAGGGCGGCAAGCTCAACGCCGCCTGCAGCGAGGACCTGGTGCGCCTGGTCGAGTTCGCCGGCGAGGAATGGCTGCACTACCCCTGCCCGCAGATCGACGTGGCGATCATCCGCGGCACCGTGGCCGACGAGGACGGCAACCTCACCCTCGACAAGGAGGGCGTGCTGCTGGAGCAGGTGGCCATCGCCCAGGCGGCGCGCGCCTGCGGCGGCATCGTGATCGCGCAGGTCGAGCGCATCGTCGCCCGCGGCAGCCTGCATCCGAAGGCGGTGAAGGTGCCGGGCCTGGTGGTCGACTACCTGGTGGTCGGCGCGCCCGAGAACCACATGCAGACCATCGCCACCCAGTTCGATCCGGCGCTCTGCGGCGACGTGCGGGTGCCGATGCACGGCATCCCGGTGATGCCGCTCGACGAGCGCAAGGTCATCGCCCGCCGCGCTGCGCTGGAACTGCGGGCCGGCGCGGTCACCAACCTGGGCATCGGCATTCCGGCGGGCGTGCCGGCGGTGGCGGCGGAAGAGGGCGTGGCCCACCTGCTGACGCTGAGCGTGGAGAGCGGCGTCAACGGCGGCGTGCCGGCGCAGGGCGGCGATTTCGCACTGGCCTACAACCCGCAGTCGATCCTGGAGCAGACGACGCAGTTCGATTTCTACGACGGCGGCGGGCTCGACATGAGCTTCCTGGGCCTGGCGCAGACCGATGCGCAGGGCAACGTCAACGTCAGCAAGTTCAACGGCCGGCCGGTGGGCTGCGGCGGCTTCGTCAACATCACCCGCTCCACCAGGAAGCTGGTCTTCTGCGGCACCTTCACCGCCGGCGGCCTGCAGGTGCGGGTGGGCGGCGGGCGGCTGGAGATCGTGCAGGAGGGGCGCTCGCGCAAGTTCATCGAGCAGGTCGAGCAGATCACCTTCAACGGCCACGACGCGGCCTTGCGGCAGCAGGAGGTGGTGTTCGTCACCGAGCGGGCGGTGTTCCGCCTGACGCCCGAGGGCCTGGCGCTGACCGAGACCGCGCCGGGGGTGGATATCGCGCGCGACATCGTGGCGCACATGGGCTTCAGGCCGCTGATCGGCGAGGTGGCGACGATGGACCCGAGGATCTTCGACACGCACTGGGGCGGGCTGGCCGCCGCCATGGCCTGAGGGCAGCGGGCGGCGCCTGCGCCGTTCACAATCGGTGCCCCAGCATGAAGGAGGGTTCGATGATTGTGCGTATCGAGGTGGAGGGCAGCCGCACCGGTTTCTACGAGTACCGGGTGAGCTTCGAATCGGAAGAGCTGTATGCCGACGCCGGCCTGCAGTCGGTGGTCGACTGCCTGGTGGGCGCGGTGGAGGGCATGGCGCCCGACGTGTTGGCGGCCGAGGTCTGGTACCGGGGCATCGTCTCGGGCACCTATGCGCTGGAGGTGATCGGCCGCAACGTCGACCAGGTGGCCCAGCATGCCGAGAACACCGCCGAGGCCATCCGCGAGGTGCTGGGCGAAGCGTGACGCGCGCGGCATGACGACACCCAAGGCGCAGTTCCGGCTGCGGATCTACCGCGACGACAGTATCGCGATCGGCCCCGGCAAGGTCGCCTTGCTGGAGGCGATCGCCCAGACCGGCTCCATCTCGGCCGCGGCGCGGCAGATGAACATGTCCTACCGCCGCGCCTGGCTGCTGGTGGACGAGACCAACCGGGCACTGCGCACGCCCGCGGTGCAGACCGCCGCGGGCGGCGCGCACGGCGGCGGCACCTCGCTCACCGCGGTGGGCGAGGCGGTGGTGCGGCACTACCGGGCGATCGAGGCAGCAGCGCACGCGGCGGCCGCAGCGGACATCGGCGCGCTGACCGGAATGCTGGCGCCCTGAGCGGCGTGCACCGGGAGCCCCCGGCGACCGGCATCCTCCGTGCCGGTGGCGCCCTGGAATGCGTTTGCTACGGTATTGGTAGCTGGAGGCCGGCACCCGCCGCCGGCTGGAGCATGATTCGGCACTCGAAACGGCTTGGGCGGGTCGCATGCACCCAGCCGGCCGTCCGGCAAGGCCCCTGTGCCACAATCCGTCATACCCGCATGGATACGACGATACCTCCGCTGCTGCTGTCCATGGACTGGTTCCCCCTGGGCCTTTCGCTCCAGGTCGCCGGGCTGGCGACCCTGCTGGCGCTGGTGGCGGGCGTCGCGCTGGGCTGGCTGTTCGCGCGCAAGCGGTTCTTCGGCAGCCAGGTGCTCGAATCGGTCTTCATGCTGCCGCTGGTGCTGCCGCCGACGGTCATCGGCTACGCGATCCTGGTGGCGGCCGGCCGGCGCAGCCCGCTGGGCGGTTGGCTGCGGGAGCACCTCGACTACACCATCATCTTCAGCTGGCACGGTGCGGTGGTGGCCTCGGCGGTCGTCGCGCTGCCGCTGGTGCTGAAGTCGGCCAGCGCCGCGTTCTCGGGCGTCGACCGTTCGCTGGAGGCGGCGGCCAGCACGCTGGGCCAGTCGCGCTGGTCGGTGTTTTTGCGCATCACCCTGCCGCTGGCCTGGCCCGGCATCCTGGCCGGCGCGCTGCTGGCCTTCGCCCGGGCGATGGGCGAGTTCGGCGCGTCCCTGATGGTGGCCGGCTCGATCCCGCAGCAGACGCAGACGCTGTCGATGGCGATCTACGACGCGGTGCAGGCCGGCCACGACGACACGGCGCTGGTGCTGGTCGTCGTCACCTCGGTGCTCTCGGTCGCGGTGCTGGTGCTGTCCAACCGTTTCTTCTCCCTCCGTCCCTAAGGAAATCCTCCCATCATGCGTACCACCCGTATCGCGTCGCTCTTCCTGGCGCTCGCGCTGCCCTTCGCCGCCGCCGCGCAGCAGATCACGGTGTCGGCAGCCGCCAGCCTCACCGACGCCTTCAAGGAACTGGCGCCGCGCTTCGAGGCCGCGCACCCCGGCGCCACCGTACGCACCAACTTCGCCGCCTCCGGCACGCTGCTGCAGCAGATCGCACAGGGCGCGCCGGTCGATGTGTTCGCCAGCGCCGACCAGGAAACGATGGACCGGGGCGTCGCGCAGAAGCTGGTCGATACCGACACCCGCGCCAACTTCGTCACCAACAGCCTGGTGCTGATCGCGCCGGCGCAGGGCGGCGCCGGCATCAAGACCCTGCAGGACCTCACCGGCCCGGCCGTCCGCAAGATCGCGGTCGGCAAGACCGCCACCGTGCCGGTCGGACGCTACACCCGGCAGGTGCTGGAGGCGGCCCACCTCTGGACGGTGCTGGAGCCGAAGTTCGTGCAGGCCGACAGCGTGCGCCAGGTGCTCGACTACGTGAGCCGCGGCGAGGCCGAGGCCGGATTCGTCTACCGCACCGATGCCGCGATCGCCGGCGACAAGGTCAAGGTCGTGCTCACCCCGTCGGGCCACACGCCCGTCAGCTACCCGGTGGCGGTGGTGGCCGACAGCCGGCAGAAGGCGCTGGCGAAGGATTTCATCGCCTTCCTGGGCTCCGACGCCGGCCAGCAGATCCTGGTGCGCTACGGCTTCGGCAAGCCGTGAGCGGCCCGGCGTCCATGCCGAAGCACCGGAGTCGGCGGTCATGATGCAGAACCGGCGCCGCACGCCGTGATCGACGTCGACCTGCGGCTGTCGGTCGTCGACGGCAAGCGCCGATTCGCGCTGGCGGCGCGCTTCGCCACCGACGCGCCGTTCGCCGCGCTCTACGGCCCCTCGGGCGCCGGCAAGTCGCTCACCCTGCAGGCGATCGCCGGCCTGTTGAAACCCGATGCCGGCCACGTGCGGATCGACGGCCGTACGCTGTTCGACGCCGCGGCCCGCATCGACCTGCCGGCACCGGCGCGGGAGGTCGGCTTTCTGTTCCAGAACTACGCGCTGTTCCCGCACCTCTCGGTGCGCGACAACGTCGCCTTCGGCCTGCGCAGCTGGCGCAAGCGGCGCCTGTCGCCCGACGAGGCGGCGCGGGTGCAGGCGCTGCTCGACAGCTTCGGCCTGACCGCGCTGGCCGACAGCCGGCCGCGGTCACTCTCCGGCGGCCAGCAGCAGCGCGTGGCACTGGCCCGCGCCCTGGCCTGCGGGCCCCGGGTGCTGCTGCTCGACGAACCCTTCGCCGCCCTGCACCCCGCACTGCGCGCCGAGCTGCGCCAGGAGCTCAAGCAGGTCCAGGCCCGCTGCGGCATCCCGGTGCTGATGATCACCCACGACGTCGAAGACGCGCTGGCCTTGGCCGACGTCGCCTTCGTATTCGACCAGGGCCAGGTGGTGCGCGAGATCGACCTGCGCACCGCCGAGGCGCGCAGCCTGGCCCGGCCACGGATCACCGGCGAGGCCGAGGCGCCTGCGGAATCGCCGCTGCGGCAGGCGGTGCGGCGGTTGCTGGGTGGCAGTTCCATCGCTGACCGCCACTGAGAAGCGCCCGAGGTTGCCGTTCGCGATCGCGGCGGCTCCGCTGGGCTGCTGCCTGGGCTCGGACCGGCCGACAGGCAGCATGACGCCCGCCTATTTGCCCATCAGCTCGCCGATGGGCTTGAGGTCTTCCACGCGGTCGCAGACGGCCTTGATGACCATCATGATCGGCATGCCCAGCAGCAGGCCCCAGATGCCCCAGAGCCAGCCCCAGGCCAGCACGCTGGCGAAGACGACCACCGGGTTCATGCTGCTGGCGCGGCTGGTGAGCCACGGGGTCACCAGGTTGCCGCTGATGGTGTGGATGGCCAGCGACGCGCCGCCGGCGATCAGCGCCATGTCGACCGTGCCGAACTGCAAAAACGCGACCAGCGCCGAGCCGCCGGTCACCGCCAGCGAGCCGATGTAGGGCACGAAGTTGAGCAGGCCGGCCACCACGCCCCAGACGGCCGAGTACTCGATGCCGAGCGCCCAGTACACCAGCCAGGTGGCGATGCCGACCACCACGCTCATCATCAGCTGCACCAGCAGATAGCGCTCGATCTGGCCGGTGATCTCGTCGAGCAACTGCACCGTGATCTTCTTGCGCGACAGGCTGGGCCCGGTGATCTTGACCAGCTTGCGGCGGAAGGTGTCGCCGGCGCACAGGGCGAAGAAGGTCAGGAACAGCACCACCATCATCTGCCCGGCGAAGCCCATCAGGCCCACCGTGCCGCTCCAGAGGTAGTCGCGGATGTTGAAGGGCGGCCGCTCGATCAGCACACGGGTGACGCCCCGGGGCGACAGCGGTGCGGTCTGGCCTTGCGTCGCCTGCTCGATCTGGGTGGCCGCGTTCTGCACCGTGTCGAGCACGCCGGGGCCCTGCTGGCTGCGTGCGCGCAGGGTGTCGCGCACCTTCTTGGCGGCCACCGGCAGGTCGTTGAAAAGCTCGGCCGCGTCGGCGCTCAGCCAGTACGCGGTGGAGCCGATCGAGCCGACGATGGTCAGCAGCAGCACGGTGGTGGTCAGCACGCGCGGCACGTGCCGGCGCCAGAACCATTCGACCACCGGGGCCAGCGCATAGCTCAGCATCAGCGCCAACAGCAGCGGGATGAAGACGGCACCGGCCCAGCGCAGCACGACGATGCTGGCCAGCACCGCCAGTACGACCAGCGAGACGCTGCGCACGTCCACCGGCATCTGCAGCAGCACCCGTGGCTGGTCGGGATCGGCGCCGGGCGGCAGTTCGATCAGGCGGGTATTGGGGGCCGGCGTGACGACGTCGACGGAGGCCGCAGGCGCGGGGTCGCGGCCGTCGGCAGCAGGAGGGGAGGGCGGCGGCTGTTGCATGCCGGCGATTCTGTCGCCCGGTGCTGCGCGGCGCTGTAGGCGAAGGTCGCCGCTGGGGCGGGCCGGGCGTTCAGTGCAGCATCAGGGCGCCGGCGGCCTTGCTCTTGCCGGCGCGGGCGGGCGGGTTGCACATGCCGCAGACGAAGTGGCGGGCGTTCTCGTAGGGCTCGGTGACGAAGCGGCCGGTGCACTTGGAGCAGGTGGTCATCTCCAGCATCGACGCATCGACGAACTTCAGCAGGCGCCAGGCGCGGGTGAAGGACAGCAGCGCCTCGATGCCGGCGGCTTCCACCTGTTCGCTGTAGAGGCGGTAGGCCTTGGTCAGCGCATCGACCGGTTCCAGCGACGCGCCCTTGCTCAGGTACTCGTAGATGTTGAGGAACAGCGACGAGTGGATGTTCTCCTGCCAGGTCAGGAACCAGTCGGTCGAGAAGGGCAGCTGGCCCTTCGACGGCGACTTGCCCGCGACTTCCTTGTACAGCCGGATCAGCCGCTCGTACGACAGCGTGGTTTCCGATTCCAGCACCTGCATCCGCGCACCCATCTTGATGAGCATCGCCGCCCGCTCGATCTGGCGCGATTCGTTCAGGACGCTCTTGGGTGCTGCTGCAACTGCGGTCATGGCTGGTATTCCTGAAAACTGAACTAAGAAGGGGAAGCGATATCTTCGCCAGGGAGACCGTGGATCCGGCTCCGCCGGTCCACCGGTATCGCCCCTGGAGGGGGAGGCGAAGACGCGAAGCGCGAAGCCTGGGGGGAGCTAAATCACCTCGGAGAGGCGCCCCGCCATCAGGATGTTGCCGTGCAGCCGGTTGGTCGCTTCGTTGCCGATCTTGGCGGGCGTGCTCTGGTTGGTGAGCAGGTTCCAGACCATGTCGTCGTCGACCCGGAAGCGGCACAGCAGGGTGTTGCCGGTGGCCAGCTTCAGGACCTGGGCCGAGGACAGCGAGGCCAGCAGCTCTGCGGATTCTTCGTTGATGCCCAGACGGAAGACAGCTTCGGCCTTGTCCTGGCGGATCAGGTTCTTGGCCAGCATCAGGTACGTCAGGTTGGCTTCGCGGATCTCGGCAAGCATTTGTTCGGTGTTCATGGGGTCAGTCCTTTTCAGGTCCGATTCCGACCGTATGCAACATTGCATGTGAGGCGATTCGGTGAAATGGATTGTGAAGACGTCCCAAACAGAAATTAAGTCAGCGTCTCACCGTGCGTTTTGTCTGGTTTCCATCCGGGCTTGTAGGTGTTTGCCTGACAAGGACCGTCGCGACGGGCGGTTGTGCTGAAAGCGCAGGCAGCTCCGGAGATGCCGCGGGTGCCGCCCCTGTCCCCGGCGGTCCACCGGAAGCCGGTGTCGGACAAATCCCGCGCCCCCTGCTGTCGCAAAAAAGATAGCAAGCTAGCTTTTTGGGAGCACCCGCCATCCCGCCGAAAAAAAGAATTCGGGCTGTTTGCGGCAAAAAAGCGGCGCTGGCGCACGCCGCCCTTTTTTATTCGCCGGTCGCGACCGGGCGCGCCGGGTCGCTGCACCACTCGCTCCAGCTGCCCGCGTAGAGGCCGACCGGGCCCAGCCCCGCCAGCTCGGCCGCCAGCACGTTCGGCGTGGCGCTGACGCCGCTGCCGCAGTAGGCGACCACGCCCTGGGGCGAGCGGCCGGCCAGCAGCGCATCGAACTCCCGGCGCAGCACCTCGGCCGGCTTGAAGCGGCCGTCCGGGCCCAGGTTCTCGGCGAAAGGCCGGTTGACCGCGCCGGGAATATGGCCGGCGACCGGGTCGAGCGGCTCCACCTCGCCGCGGAAGCGGGCCGGCGCCCGGGCGTCGACCAGGGTGCGGGCCGGGTCGCCCAGGTGGGCCGCCACGTCTTCCACCGTGACCAGGCTGCGCAGCGGCGTGCCCAGGTCGAAGCTGGTCTGGAAATGCGACGGCTCCTGCCCCGTCGCCACTGTGCCGCCGGCGGCCTCCCAGGCCTGCAGGCCGCCGTCGAGCACCGCCACCGCGTCGTGGCCGGCCCACTTCAGCATCCACCAGAGGCGACCGCAGTAGTTGGCGTTGTTGCGGTCGTACACCACCGCCTGCATGTCGTTGGCGAAGCCGACCGACGAGAGCCAGGTGGCGAAGTTCTCGCGGCTCGGCAGCGGGTGGCGGCCACCGCTGGCGGGGCGGTCGGCCTCGCGGGCGACCACCACCGTGCCGTGGGCGCCGGGCAGGCCGTGCTTGGCGCTCAGCGCGCGGTCCAGGTCGGCATGCAGGGCGCCGGGGATGTGGCGCTCGGCGAAGGCCTGGGCGCCGGCCTCGGGCCGCATCAGGTCGAAGCTGCAGTCGAAGACCATCACCCGCGCCTTGGCGGCGAGCAGGGCCTGCAGTTCTTCGGCGGAGATCAGGGTGGTGAAGGGGGTGTGCGGTGGGGGCATGGCAGGGCTCCTGGGCGTTCGGTGCGGGAGGTGCGCCGGGGTGGCGTACCGCGGCCCCAAATGGTAGCCCCCGCCGGGGCGCACCGCCGCGGTGGCGCTGCCGCTGTCCTAGCGCCGCCGCACCGCGTCGCCCGGCGCGGGCGTGCGCCCCCGCAGCACCGTGGCCGCCACGCCGCTGGCGATGATGGTCGCCATGCCGGCCCAGGCGATCGGCGCGATGGTGTCGCCGAACAGCAGCACGCCGTAGCCGGCGGCGAAGACGATGCCGGTGTACTGCAGGTTGGCGACCACCAGCGCGCCGCGGTGGTTGCCGGCGGTGGCGTAGGCGCGGGTCAAGCAGTACTGGCCGCCCGAGGCCAGCAGGCCCAGCGGCGGCAGCCACAGCGCCGCCTCCCACGACCAGGGCGAGACGCCGACCAGCGCCATGCCCGCCAGGCCCGTCACGGCCGATCCCACCGCGAAGTAGAAGACGGTGCGCGCCTCGGGCTCGCCGGCCCGCGAGAGCGCCATCACCTGCATGTAGGCGAAGGCGGCGGTCACGCCCGAGAACAGCCCCACCACGCCGGCCAGCATCTGCTGCGGGTCGATCGTCGGCCGCAGCATCATCACCACGCCGGCGAAGCCGGTCAGCACGGTGAGCACCAGCGCACCCTGCAGCGGCGGGCGGTCGTGGCCGGCGCCCGGCCGCCAGGCCATCAGCGTGCCGCCGACCAGGAAGGCGGCGATCCAGACGCTGCTCATGTAGTTGAGGGTGACGGCGGTCGCCAGCGGCAGGTGGGCGATGGCGTAGAACCAGGCGATGAGCGACGTCACCCCGACCATGCTGCGCCAGGCGTGCATGCCGGGGTAGCGGGTGGTGAGCGGTATCCGGCGCGCGCGCGCCAGCGCCACCATCACCGCCATGCCGATCAGGCCGCGGTAGAAGACCAGTTCGGCCGGGTTGAAGCTGGCCGACGCCATCTTCACGCAGACGCCCATCGTCGCGAAGAAGAAGGCCGCCAGCAGCATCCAGCCGGCTTTCATGCCGCCGGTACTACGTTTAAGCATGGAAAACGGCCGTGGCCGGGAAACCGGGCCGGCAGGTAGCTATGCATTCGATAGCAATCAGCGCACCCCGGGGTCGGCGCCCATCGCGCCCCGGTACCACTCGTGGAAATGCTGCATGCCGTCTTCCATCGGGCTCTGGTAGGGGCCGCGCTCGTCGTCGCCGCGCTGCAGCAGGGCGCGCCGGCCGGCGTCCATCCGCTCGGCGATCTCGTCGTCCTCGACGCAGGTCTCCATGTAGGCGGCCTGCTGGGCCTCGACGAACTCGCGCTCGAAGGCGGCGATCTCTTCGGGGTAGTAGAACTCGACCATGTTCATCGTCTTGGTCGGGCTGATCGGGTGCAGCGTCGAGACGGTGAGCACGTGCGGGTACCACTCGACCATGATGTGCGGGTGGTAGGTGAGCCAGATGGCGCCGTACTTGGGCGGGCGGCCGTCGCGGTAGCGCAGCAACTGGTCCTGCCAGCGCTGGTAGGCGGGGCTGCCGGCCTTGCCCAGGCGGTTGGCCACGCCCACCGTCTGCACCGAGTAGTCCTGGCCGAACTCCCAGCGCAGGTCGTCGCAGGTGACGAACTGGCCCAGGCCGGGGTGGAACGGGCCGACGTGGTAGTCCTCCAGGTAGACCTCGATGAAGGTCTTCCAGTTGTAGTGGCACTCGTGCATCTCGACCCGGTCGAGCACGTGGCCCGAGAAGTCGAGGTCGGCGCGGGGGCCCATCACGGCCAGGTCGGCGGCCACGTCGCGGTGGCCGGCCTCGAAGAGCAGGCCGTTCCATTCCTGCAGCGGGTAGTTGCGCAGGTTCAGGCAGGGGTCTTCGGCGAAATGCGGCGCGCCCAGCAACTGGCCCCGGCTGTCGTAGGTCCAGCGGTGCAGCGGGCAGACGATGTTGCCGCCGGCATGCCCCGGCGCATGGCCGTCGAGCGAGCCGCGGCCCTTGAGCATCACCGCCTGGCGGTGGCGGCAGACGTTCGAGACCAGCTGCACCACGCCGTCGGCACCGCGCACCAGCGCGCGGCCTTCGCCTTCCTGCGGCAATGCGTAGTAGTCGCCCTTCTCGGGCACGGCCAGCGTGTGCCCCACGTAGCGGGGCCCCTGCTGGAAGAGCCGGGTGCGTTCGCGTTGGAACAGCGCCTCGTCGAAGTAGCTGGAAACTGGTAGTTGGCTCGTGGCCTGCTGCAGTCGAAGACTTAAATCAGACATGGGTGACCTGACCTAGAGCGTGTGATGTACTTTGACGTGCCCGCGTGGGTCCCGCAGGTTGGTGATCGCAAGGCGCGGGCCGCCGCCAAGGCTCCTGCCTTGGGAAGGACCGCAACGCCGCGAGCGCCTGCCTGCGGGACCCACCCTCCGGGAAAGCCGGTGAGAGGCCCGGCTGCCGCGTTGCAGTCCGCTTGCGGTATCCATACCGCGGCGCGCCCTGCGCCTTGCCGCCGGGCCTCTCACCGGCTTTCGCGGGCACGCCAAAGTACATAACACGCTCTTAAGACTCCCCACAGGGAGAAACAGGAGTGCGCGAGGGCACAGTAGAAAAAGCGAAGCCGGCATGAAGCCGGCCCGGGGAAGCCCGATTGTACCCGCCACCCCCTTCCGCGGGCCGTGTGCCGGCGCCCAGAAGGGGCTTCTGGTGACCTTTGGTGGCGCGAGACGCCCTCGGTTGGCATGCACCTCTAGAATCGACCGTTTCCCCAGCCGGTTCTCCGCCGCATTTTTCCACGATGCCCAAGGCACCCGCCACCCCCACCGCCGCCGCTCTGCCCGCCACCTACGAGGACGCGGTGCAGGAGCTGGAGCAGCTCGTGTCCCGGCTCGATGCCGGCCAGTTGCCGCTCGACCAGTTGCTGGTCGGCTACCAGCGCGGTGCCGCGCTGCTCCATTTCTGCCGCGCGCAGCTCCAGGCGGTCGAGGCGCAGATCAAGGTGCTGGACGACAGCGGCATCAAGCCCTGGACGCCGACATGACGTTTTCCGCTACCGCCTCCGCCGCCACGGCCGCCCGGGCCGCACCCGCGGCGGGCTTCGCCCTCAAGGAGTGGAGCGCCCACCACCTGGCCCGCGTGGAGCAGGCCCTCTCCGACTGGGTCGCGCAGGAGGCACCGGCCTCGCTGGGCGCGGCGATGCGCTATGCGGTGCTCGACGGCGGCAAGCGGCTGCGTCCGCTGCTGGTGCTGGGCGCCCGCGCCGCGGTGGCGCCCTTCGATGCGCAGATGCAGGGCCACGGCCTCGATGCGGCATCCCTCGCCGCCGCGCTGGACGAGGCCGCGCTGCGGGCCGCCTGCTCGGTCGAACTGATCCACGCCTACTCGCTGGTCCACGACGACATGCCCTGCATGGACGACGACGTCCTGCGCCGCGGCAAGCCGACGGTCCACGTGCGCTACGGCGAGGCCGGCGCGCTGCTGGCGGGCGACGCGCTGCAGGCCCTGGCCTTCGAGCTGCTGGTGCCCGACACGGTGCCGGTGCCGCCCGCCGTGCAGGCCACGCTCTGCCGCCGGCTGGCGGTGGCGGCCGGCCACACCGGGATGGCCGGCGGCCAGGCGATCGACCTGGCCAGCGTCGGCCTGCCCCTGACCGAGCCCGAGCTGCGGCACATGCACCGCCTGAAGACCGGCGCGCTGCTGGAGGCGAGCGTGCTGATGGGCGCCACCTGCGGCGCCGCGCCGGCCCGCGCCCTGGCCGCGCTGCAGCGCTACGGCGCCGCGGTCGGGCTGGCCTTCCAGGTGGTCGACGACATCCTCGACGTGGTCGCCGATTCGGCCACCCTCGGCAAGACCGCCGGCAAGGACGCCGCGCAGGACAAGCCCACCTATGTCTCGCTGCTGGGCCTCGACCGCTCCCGCGCCTATGCGGCCGAGCTGCAGGGCGAGGCGCTGCAGGCGCTGGCCGATTCCGAACTGGCCGACACCGCCGCGCTGCAGGCGCTGGCCCGCATGGTGATCGACCGCTCGTCCTAGCCGGCGCACCACCGATGCAGTGTCAAATCATGCTCCAGCCAGCGCGGTGCGCCGGCTACCAGCTATCGAAGCTATAGCAAGAAGATCCGAATGTCCCACGCCGATTCCAACGCCCACACGCCACCCGCCGCCGCCGCGGGCCTGGCGCTGCTGAACCGCATCGACGATCCGGCGGCGCTGCGCGCCCTGTCGCGCGACGAGCTCAAGCAACTGGCGGGCGAGCTGCGGGCCTATGTCATCGACAGCGTCTCGAAGACCGGCGGCCACCTCAGCTCCAACCTGGGCACGGTCGAGCTGACGATCGCGCTGCACGCGGTGTTCGACACCCCGCGCGACCGGCTGGTCTGGGACGTGGGCCACCAGACCTATCCGCACAAGATCCTCACCGGCCGGCGCGACCGCATGTCCACGCTGCGCCAGCAGGGCGGCCTGTCGGGCTTTCCGCAGCGGGCCGAGAGCGACTACGACACCTTCGGCACCGCGCACTCGTCGACCAGCATCTCGGCCGCCCTCGGCATGGCGATGGCCGCCAAGCAGAAGGGCGAAGACCGCCACGCGGTCGCGATCATCGGCGACGGGGCGATGAGCGCCGGCATGGCCTTCGAGGCGCTCAACAACGCCGGCGTGCTCGACGGCAAGCTGCTGGTGGTGCTCAACGACAACGACATGTCGATCAGCCCGCCGGTCGGCGCCCTCAACCGCTACCTGGCGCAGCTGATGAGCGGGCGCTTCTACGCGGCGGCCAAGAACGTGGGCAAGAGCGTGCTGAAGGCCGCGCCGCCGCTGTTCGAGCTGGCCAAGCGCTTCGAGCAGCATGCCAAGGGCATGGTGGTGCCGGCCACGCTGTTCGAGCAGTTCGGCTTCAACTACGTCGGCCCGATCGACGGGCACGACCTGGATTCGCTCATCCCCACGCTCGAGAACATCAAGCTGCTCGACGGTCCGCAGTTCCTGCACGTGGTCACCAAGAAGGGCCAGGGCTACAAGCTGGCCGAGGCCGATCCGGTGGCCTACCACGGGCCGGGCAAGTTCGACCCGTCGGTGGGGCTGGTCAAGCCGGCCACCGCGCCCAAGACCACCTTCACCCAGGTCTTCGGCCAGTGGCTCTGCGACATGGCCGCGGCCGACGAGCGCCTGGTCGGCATCACCCCGGCGATGCGCGAAGGCTCGGGCATGGTCGAGTTCGAGCGGCGGTTCCCGGGCCGCTACTACGACGTCGGCATCGCCGAGCAGCATGCGGTGACCTTCGCCGCCGGCATGGCCTGCGAAGGGCTGAAGCCGGTGGTGGCGATCTACTCGACCTTCCTGCAGCGCGGCTACGACCAGCTGGTGCACGACGTGGCGCTGCAGAACCTGCCGGTCGTGTTCGCGCTGGACCGCGCGGGCCTGGTCGGGGCCGACGGCGCCACCCACGCCGGCGCCTACGACATCGCCTTTCTGCGCTGCATCCCCCACATGGCGGTCGCCTGCCCGGCCGACGAGCGCGAGTGCCGCCAGCTGCTGTCGACCGCCTTCGCCCAGAACCACCCGGTGGCGGTGCGCTACCCGCGCGGCGCGGGGGCCGGCACCGTGCCGCTGGCGTCGCTGGAAGCACTGCCCTACGCCGAGGCCGAGGTGCGCCGCCAGGGCCGGAGCGGCATCGCGATCCTCGCCTTCGGCACGCTGCTGTATCCCGCGCTGGAAGCGGCCGAGACGCTCGACGCCACGGTGGTCAACATGCGCTGGGCCAAGCCGCTCGACACCGCGATGCTGCTGCGGGTGGCCGAGTCGCACCGCGCGCTGGTCACGGTGGAAGAGGGCTGCCTGATGGGCGGTGCCGGCAGCGCGGTGACCGAGGCGCTGAACGCCGCCGGCGTGGTGCGCCCGGTGCTGCAGCTGGGCCTGCCCGACCACTTCATCGAGCACGGCGATCCGGCGCGGCTGCTGGCGCTGGCGGGGCTGGACGCGACCGGCATCGCCGCCTCGGTCGCCGCGCGCTTCGGCGGCTGAGCGCCGCCGAAGCGGCCCCCGCGGCAAGCTTGCAGTTTGCTGAATACGGCACCTCCGCGCGGGAAAACCCCCTGCGCCGCCGCAAAAGACGATTCCTAGAATGGCCCCGACCCGGGGTGCGCGGCGTCGCTGCGCCACCGCCGGGATCGGTCTTTCCAAAATTCGGAGTCAAGCCATGGATCGTCGTTCCATCATCAAGCATGCCGGGATCGCCGGCGTCCTCGCCGCCGGTGCCGCGCCGGCGGTGCACGCCCAGGCCGCGGTGCGCTGGCGCCTGGCGTCGAGCTTCCCCAAGCCGCTCGACACGATCTACGGCGGCGCCGAGACCTTCGCCAAGAAGGTCGGCGAGATGACCGGCGGCAAGTTCCAGATCAGCGTGCACGCGGCCGGCGAGCTGATGCCCGCCCTCGGCGTGATCGACGGCGTGCAGCAGGGCTCGATCGAGGCCTGCCACACCGCCGGCTACTACTTCTTCGGCAAGAACGAGGCCTTCGCCGTCGGCGCCGCCATCCCGTTCGGCATGAACACCCGCCAGCTCAACGCCTGGATGTACGAGGGCAACGGCCTGAAGCTGACCCGCGAGTTCTACGCCAAGTACAACATGGTCAATTTCCCCTGCGGCAACACCGGCGCGCAGATGGGCGGCTGGTTCCGCAAGGAGATCAAGACGGTCGAGGACTTCAAGGGCCTCAAGTTCCGCATCGGCGGCTTCGCCGGCCGCGTCATCGAGCGCCTGGGCGCGGTGCCGCAGAACATCCCCGGCGGCGAGATCTACCAATCGCTGGAAAAGGGCACGATCGACGCCGCCGAATGGATCGGACCGTACGACGACCAGAAGCTGGGCTTCAACAAGGTCGCGCCGTACTACTACTACCCCGGCTGGTGGGAAGGCACGCTGCAGCTCGATCTGCAGGTCAACCAGAAGGCCTACGACGCCCTCACGCCCGAGTACAAGGCCATCGTGCAGGCCGCGGCCTCGCACGCCCACGTGGACATGCAGGCCAAGTACGACGCCCGCAACCCGACGGCGCTCAAGCAGCTGGTCGGCGCCAAGACCAAGGTCCTGGCCTTCCCCAAGCCGGTGCTGGACGCATCGTTCAAGGCCGCCATGGAGGTGTATGCCGAGCTGGACGCCAAGAACCCCGACTGGAAGGCGCTCTACGCGGACTACCGCGTGTTCCAGAAGGACCAGCTGCTGTGGTCGCGCTTTGCCGAAGCGCGCTTCGACAGCTACATGCAGGGCGTCACGCTGTAAGTACACCCCCAGGCTACGCGCTTCGCGTCTTCGCCTACCCCCTCGCCGGGGGAGGGCTGGGCCCACCCCCAGGCTACGCACTCCGTGTCTCCGCCTACCCCCTCGCCGGGGGCAACACCGGTGGCCCGGCGAAGCCGGTTCCACGGTGTTCCTGGTAACTGAATCCGCCGCCGCTTTTGGGCGGCGTTTTCGTTTTTGGCGGGGGGTGCGTCAGCGGACCGCGTCGCCGTGGCGGTACTCGTGGGTGATCGCATCCAGTCGGGTTTTCAGGTCTGCGGGGAGGGTGTAGCGCGCGGCGGCCAGCGTGGCGTCCAGTTGGTCGGGGCGGCTGGCGCCGAGCAGGGGGGCGGTGATCTGGGGGTGGGCCATGACCCAGGCGACGGCCAGGGTGGTGAGGGGGACGCCGGCCTCGTCGGCCAGGGCGCCGAGCTGCTCGACGGTGCCGAAGGCGCGCTCGTTCCAGTAGCGCTCCTGGTAGCGGTCGGCCGCGTTGCCCAGGGTGAAGCGGGTGCCGGGCGTGGGCGCGGCGCCGGCGCGGTGCTTGCCGGTGAGCAGGCCGCCGGCCAGCGGGTTGTAGGGGATCACGCCCAGGCCTTCCTCGGCGGCCAGGGGCAGCAGCTCGCGCTCGATCTCGCGGAACAGCAGGCTGTAGCGCGGCTGGACCGAGACGAAGCGGGTGAGCCGCAGCACGTCGGCCCGCCCCAGCGCCCGGGCCAGCCGGTAGGCCAGGAAGTTGGAGACGCCCACATAGCGCGCGCGGCCCGATCGGACGATGGTGTCGAGCGCCTCGACCGTTTCGTCGAGCGGCGTGTTCGGGTCGTCCGCATGCAGCTGGTACAGGTCGACGTAGTCGGTCTGCAGCCGCGCCAGCGAGGCGTCGATCGCCTGCAGCAGATGCCGGCGCGAGGCGCCCTGGTCGCGCGCGTGCGGGCCCATGATGCCCACCGCCTTGGTCGCCAGCACCACGCTCTCGCGCCGGCCGGGTGCGGCGCGCAGCCAGCGGCCGACGATCTCTTCGGTGCGGCCGGCGGTCTGCCAGCCGCCGCCCAGCGGATACACGTCGGCGGTGTCGAGGAAATCGATGCCGCCCTCGGTGGCCTTGTCGAGGATCTGGAAGGCCACCGCTTCCTCGGTCTGCAGGCCGAAGGTCATGGTGCCGAGCGCCAGGCGCGAAACGACGAGGCCGGTGCGGCCGAGGCGGGTGGTGGGCAGGGTCACGGGTGTACTCCAGGCGAAGATCGGACGGACGAGAGTCGCAGCATACGGACATCCGCGCAGGGATGCCGCGCGAGGGGCGATGCAGGCGGGTTCCGGGGCGCGGTCGCGGGTCGGCGGCAGCGCTGCTGCAGCGCACTCTAGCGCGGGCCGCATGGCCGTGCCTGCATAAGCTCAGGCGCAAAACTTCGTTGGCGGCGCGGCCCTGCGGTACCAGACTCGCGCGTCTATGACTGCGAATTCCGGCCTTTCGATCCGTGCCCTGGCGAATCCCGCGATGCCGCCGCCCGACCCCGATCTCGACCGGGTGGTCGATGGGCTGCTCGACGGCCTGGCCTGGGAGGCGAGCGTGTTCCACGTCGGCCAGTACTGCGGTCGCTGGCGCGCCTCCACCGCCGGCCGGGCCCGCGCCAGCTTCCACCTGGTGCTGGCCGGCCGCTGCTGGCTGCACCTGCCCGGCCGCCCGCCGGTGGCCCTGGGCCCGCGCGACGGCGTGTTCCTGATGCGCGACGTGCCGCACTTCCTCTCGCCCTACGAAGACGCCGCGATCGCCTGCGGCCCCTTGCCGATGCAGCCGCTGGGCGCATCGGTCGACGTCGGTGCGACCGGGCTCGCCTGCGGCTTCTTCGCGTTCGACGGGCCGATGCGCGAACTGGTGGCCGACGCGTTTCCGGCGGCGCTGGTGCTGCGCGCCGACGAGGCGCCGATGGCCTCGGCCGGCGCTCTGTTCGACCTGATGCGCGACGAGGCACGGCGGGCGGGCAGCATGCCCTCGTCGGTGATGGACCGGCTCACCGGCCTGCTGTTCTTCTATGGCCTGCGCGAGGTGGCGCGCGGCGACGCGCAGGTGCGCGGCCTCTGGTCGCTGCTGCGGCGGCCGGGCTTCGCGCCGCTGGTGGCCGACCTGCTGCAGTCGCCCGGCAGGCCGTGGTCGGTGGACGACATGGCGCAGCGGGTGCACCTGTCGCGGGCCGCGTTCTTCCGGCAGTTCGCCGCGGCCTGCGGCCAGCCGCCGCTGCAGTTCCTGCTGCTGCTGCGCATGCAGATCGCGGCCCGCCGGCTGGCGCAGGGCGAGCCGATCGCGCAGGCGGCCGAGGCGGTGGGCTACGCCTCCTATGCCGCGTTCTCGCGGGCCTTCAAGCGGGTGATGGGCGCCCAGCCCGGGGCCTGGCAGCGGCGCCACACCCGCGCGCCGGCGCTGGCGGCCGCCGCCGTGTGAACGCCCGCGCCGGCGGCGATGGTTCTTCTGCGCATCCGATACGAACGGCCATAAATGCAAGACGCCCAGGCATTGCCCCGTCGCCGCCCTGGCACGACGATGCAGCCATCCCCCCTCCGGCCCTCGCCACCTTCGACCATGACCCGCCTCGCACTCCACACCGCCGCCACCGCGCCCGACGCCAGCCGCCCCGCCGTCGAGCGGGCCGCCACCGCCAACGGTTTCCTGCCCCACCTGATCGGCATCCTGGCGAACGCGCCGGTGGCGCTGGAGGCCTACCAGACGGTGTCGCAGATCAACGGCCGCACCGCGCTCTCGCTGGCCGAGCGCGAGGTGGTGCAGATCACCGCGGCCCGGGTGCATGGCTGCGATTTCTGCGTGGCGGGGCACAGCAAGGTCGCGCGGCGGCTGGCGGGCCTCGACGCCGCCACGGTCCGCGCGCTGCAGGCCGGCGGCGACACCGGGCAGGCGCGGCTCGACGCGGTGCGCGTCTTCGCCGAAGCGGTGATCGCCACCCGCGGCCAGGTGCCCGATGCGGCGCTGCAGGCCTTGCGCGCGGCCGGCCTGGGCGACCAGGAGGCGCTGGAGGTGGTGCTGGGCATCAGCCTGGCCACGCTCTGCAACTTCGCCAACAGCCTGGCGCAGAGCCCGGTCAACCCCGAGCTGCAGCCCTGGCTGCCCGGTGGCGCGGCCCTGGCCGCCGATGCGAACGCGGGGGCGGCCCGTGCTGCCTGACGACCTGCGCACCTGGCTGGCCGGCCACGCCGAATCGCTCGATGCCGACGCCACCCATGCGCAAGAGGTGGTGCCGCGCCTGGCGCGGGCCGGCCTATTCGGCCTGGGCGTGCCGCAGGCGGCGGGCGGGCAGGGCGGCAGCACCGCCGATGCGGTGGAGGCGATCGCCGCGGTGGCGGGGCAGTCGCTGGCGGCCGCCTTCGTTTTCTGGGGTCAGCGCTCCTTCATCGAATATGTGCTGCAGTCGCCCAACGCGGCGCTGCGCGAGCGCGCGCTGCCGGCCCTGCTGCACGGCGACTGCGCGGGCGCATCGGGCCTGTCCAACGCGATGAAGTACCTGGGCGGCATCGCCGAGCTGCAGGTGCATGCGACCGATGCGGTCGGCAGCCGGGGCTGGCTGCTGCAGGGCCGGGTGCCGTGGTGCACCAACCTGCGCGGCGGCGCGCCGGGCGACTTCCTGGCGGCGGTCGCGGTGCAGCGGCCGGGCGGTGGCCCGCCCTTCGTCGCGGCGCTGCCGGCGGGCCGGGCCGGCCTGCAGCGCAGCCCCGACCTCGACCTGATCGCGCTGCGGGGCAGCAACACCGCCGCGCTCGACATCGACAGCCTGGCGCTCGGCGCGTCCGACCTGCTGCATCCCGACGCGAATGCCTGGCTGCCCCAGGTGCGGCCCGCCTTCCTGGCATTGCAGTGCGGCCTGTCGATCGGGCTGGCGCGCGCCGGGCTCGCCACCGCCGCGGCGGCGGCCGGTTCTGCACGCGGCGTGCTGGCCGCGCCGGTGGAACAGCACGGCCGCGCACTCGGACAGGCGGTGGGCGCATTGACGACGGGCTTGCAGGACGGCAGCTTCGTCACCCGGCCGGCGGCCCTGTTCCGGCTGCGGCTCGCGCTGGCCGATCTGGCGCAGCAGGCGGTGCAGCTTGAGCTGCTGGCCGGCGGCGGCAAGGCCTACCACCGCGACCAGCCGCTGAGCTTCGCGCGCCGCTGGCGCGAGGCCGCGTTCATCCCGATCGTCACCCCCAGCGTGACCCAGCTGCAGGGCGCGCTGCAGGCGCACGACGCCGCCCATGCCGCGCAGGCCGCGGCGGCTTCCTGATGGCGGCGCCGATGCTGCAGACCCCGCGGGCCGCACGGATGCCGCTGCTGCAGGCCGAGGGGCTCTCCTTCGGCTACGGTGGCGCGCCGCCGCTCTTCGACGGCGTGTCGCTGTCGGTCGCGCCCCGCGAAACCGTGTGCCTGCTGGGCGGCAGCGGCTGCGGCAAATCGACCCTGCTGCGGGTGCTGGCACGTCTGGCGGTGCAGCGGGCCGGCACGGTGCGCTTCGAGGGGCGGCCGCTGCAGTCGCCGCATCCGCGTGCGGCGCTGGTGTTCCAGCAGCCCGGCCTGCTGCCGTGGCTGGACGTGGCGCGCAACGTCGCCTTCGGGCTCGCGTTCAAGCACCAGCCCCGGCTCGGCACCGACGCGCTGCGCGGCCGGGTCGACGATGCGCTGGCCGCCGTCGGCCTGGCCGGCCAGGGCGCGCTGTACCCGGCGCAGCTCTCGGGCGGCATGGCCCAGCGGGTGGCGCTGGCGCGCGCGCTGGCACGGGAGCCCGCGCTGCTGCTGGCCGACGAGCCGTTCTCGGCGCTCGACGCGATCACCCGCGCCGGCATGCAGCGCCTGCTGGTGGAGGTTGCGCACCGCCGCCATGCCGCCACGCTGCTGGTCACCCACGATGTCGACGAGGCGCTGCTGGTGGCCGACCGCATTGTGCTGATGGGCGGCCGGCCCGGCGGCGTGCTGCGCGAATGGGCCGTGGCCGCGCCACGGCCGCGCGAGCGGCATATGGCCGACCTGGTCGCGCTGCGCCTCGACATCCTCGGGGCGCTGCAGGCGTCGCAAGCGCCGCCAGCGACGCACGCTCCGGCCGCGCCGGCCTGATACCGCCACACGCATCCTTCTTCTCCCACCGCCCGAAAGCACCGGCATGACCCCACCGACGCCCCTCCTCGACCGCCGCCCCGCGCCCCCCGTGCCCGACGTACCGCATGTCTGCGCCTCGTCCGACTGCGGCTGCGGCCTGACGCGGCGCGACATGCTGCGCCTCTCGGCCCTGGCCGGCGCCGGGGTGGCCGCGCCGCTGCTGTCGGCCGGCGATGCACGTGCCCAGGCGTTCAAGGGCGACGACCAGCCGGTCAAGATCGGCTACCTGCCGATCACCGACGCCACGCCGCTGCTGGTGGCGCACGGCCGCGGCCTGTTCGAGAAGGAGGGGCTGAAGACCGAGCCGCCCCGCCTCTTCCGCAGCTGGGCCCAGGTGGTCGAGGCCTTCGTCGCCGGGCAGGTCAACGTGATCCACATGCTGACGCCCGCCACGCTGTGGGTGCGCTACGGCGCGAAGTTCCCGGCCCGGATGGTCGCCTGGAACCACATCAACGGATCGGCGCTCACGGTGCTGCCCGATATCGGCGGCCTGGCCGACCTGGGCGGCCGCACGGTGGCGGTGCCGTTCTGGTACTCGGTCCACAACATCCTGCTGCAGCGGCTGCTGCGCGACGCGGGCCTGTCGGCCGTCACCCGTGCGCGCGGTGCGCCGGTGGGGCCGAAAGAGGTCAACCTGGTCGTGCTGGCGCCGGCCGAGATGGTGTCGGCGCTGGCGGCGAAAAGCATCGCCGGTTTCATCGTCGCCGAGCCCTTCAGCGCCGCGGCCGAGATCGCGGGCGTGGGCAAGGTACTGCGTTTCTCGGGCGACGTCTGGCGCGACCACGCCTGCTGCGTCACCTTCCTGGCCGAGCGCGACCTGGCCGAAAAGCCCGAATGGGCGCAGCGCGTGACCACCGCCCTGGTGCGCGCCCAGCTCTGGACCCGCGACAACCGTCTGCAGACCGCGCAACTGCTCTCGAACGCCGGCGAGCGCCGCTACACGCCGCATCCGCCGCAGACGCTGGCCAAGGTGCTGGCCGCGACCGACTATGCCAGCTACGAGGCGCGCGGCGTCGTGCGGCACCCGGGCTGGCAGCAGCGGCGGATCGACTTCCAGCCCTACCCGTACCCCTCGTACACCCAGGCGCTGGTGCGGGCCATCCAGCAGACGAAGGTCGAGGGCGCCACCGATTTCCTGGAGAAGCTCGATCCGGCCTTCGTCGCGCGCGACCTGGTCGACGACCGCTTCGTGCGCAAGGCGATCGAGGCGGTGGGCGGCCCGCAGGTCTTCGGCGTGCCGGCCGACTACACGCGTCGCGAGACGCTGGCCGGCTGATGCGGCGGGCGCTTTTGCCGATCGCCGGGCTGGCGGCCGCGGTGGCGCTCTGGTCGGCCGGCACCGCGCTGCTGGCCCAGCGCACGCCGATCGCCGCGGCCTTCGCGCCCGGGGTGTCGGCGGCGGCGCTGCTGCACCTGCTGGCGGGTGGCGACATCTGGCTGCACATCGGCCTGAGCCTGCGGCGGGTGGCCGCGGGCCTGGGCATCGCCTTCGCGGTGGGCGTGCCGGTGGGCATCGCGGTGGGCGTGTCGCGCGGCGTGGCGCAGGCGACGGGGCCGCTCTTCCAGTTCCTGCGCATGGTGTCGCCGCTGTCGTGGATGCCGGTGGCGGTGATGGTGCTGGGCGTGGGCGATGCGCCGGTGGTGTTCCTGCTGGCCTTCGCCGCGGTGTGGCCGATCGTGCTCAACACCGCCGCCGGCGTGGCCCAGCTCGATCCGCAGTGGCTGGCGCTGGCGCGCAGCCTGTCGGCCACGCGGTGGGAGACGGTCCGGCAGGTGGTGCTGCCGGGCATCACCGCGCACATCCTGACCGGCGTGCGGCTGGCGATCGGCATCGTCTGGATCGTGCTGGTGCCGGCCGAGATGCTGGGGGTGCAGGCCGGGCTGGGCTACTTCGTGCTGGACACCCGCGACCGGCTGGCCTATTCGGAGCTGATGGCCGCCATCGTGCTGATCGGTGCGCTGGGTTTCCTGCTCGACCAGGCGGCCCGCGGTGCGCACCGGTGGTGGACGCACCGCTGACCGGGTCCCCGCGGCGCTAGACCCGCGCGCCGCCCCGGCGGAACGCCTGCAGCTCGTCCCGCAGCCGCGCGAACTCGGCCAGCATCGCGGGCGATGCGGCGTAGAACACGGTGAACTTGCCGGTGAGCGTGCGGGCGTAGAGCCGGGGCGCGATCAGCCAGTCGAGGCCCGGCACCCGGATCAGCTTGCAGAAGGCCAGCTCCCGCAGCGGCATCGCCTTGTCCCAGACCCAGCGCTGGTGCAGGCCCTCGGCGCTCAGGCGGGTGCGGCTGGTCAGCAGGTGCCACAGGGTCCACAGCATCATCGCCAGGCCCGCGCCGACCCACACCAGGCCGCTGCCCGGCTGCAGCGCGCCGACGATCCACAGCCGCGCCACCCACAGGCAGCAGCCGCCGACGATCGCGCCGGCCAGCAGCCGGAAGGCGGGCGAGAACGCGGGCGATTCCAGCGTGCCGCCCGTGGGCGCGAAGCGGAACGGCGGCGGCCCGAAATGCGCGCCCAGCGGCGCCAGCGGGTCGGTCGCGTGCACCGCCATCACTTGTTGCCCTGCTTGAACATTTCCTCGACGCGCTTCTGCTCGTCGTCGGCCGACTCGGCCGCGGCGGGCGGCTGCACGTCTTCTGCCGGCATCTCGATCCTGACCTTGTCGAGGTCGATCACCTCGTCCTTGTCGAGGAACATCGTCACCGTCTGCGGCACGAAGATCACGATGGTCACCAGCAGCAGCTGCATCACCACCCACGGGATCGAGCCCAGGTAGATGTCGCTGGACTTGATCGGCTGGGCGATGCGCTTTTCCTTGAACAGCGTGTCGGCGATGCCGCGCAGGTAGAACAGCGCGAAGCCGAAGGGCGGGTGCATGAAGCTGGTCTGCATGTTCACGCACAGCAGCACGCCGAACCAGACCAGGTCGATGCCCAGCTTGTTGGCCACCGGCCCCAGCATCGGCAGGATGATGAAGGCGATCTCGAAGAAGTCGAGGAAGAACGCCAGGAAGAAGATGAAGATGTTGACGACGATCAGGAAGCCGGTCTGGCCGCCGGGCAGGCCGCTCAGCAGGTGCTCCACCCACAGCGCGCCGTCGACGCCCTGGAACACCATCGAGAACACCCGTGCGCCGATCAGGATGAAGACCACCATCGCGGTGAGCCGCATCGTGCCGACCATCGCCTCCCAGATCAGCGGCCGGGTCAGGCGCTTGTGCATCGCGGCCAGGATCAGCGCGCCCACCACGCCCATCGCGCCGGCCTCGGTCGGCGTGGCGATGGCCACGTTGATGCCCGGCAGGCCGCCCATCGAGCCCAGCACCGCGAAGATCAGCACCGCCGCCGGCAGGATGCCGCGCAGGCACTTGCGCCACAGCGCCCAGCCGTGCAGGGTGCGCGCCGTCTTCGGCACGCCCGGCACGTGGTGCGGCTTGAACACGCCCAGCATGAAGGTGTAGCCGGCGAAGATCAGCACCTGCAGGATCGACGGGCCCCACGCGCCCTTGTACATGTCGCCCACCGAGCGGCCGAGCTGGTCGGCCATCACGATCAGCACCAGCGACGGCGGCACCAGCTGGGTGATGGTGCCCGAGGCCGCCAGCACGCCGGTCGCGTAGCGCATGTTGTAGCCGTAGCGGATCATCACCGGCAGGCTGATCAGCGCCATCGCGATCACCTGGCCCGCCACCGTGCCGGTGATCGCGCCGAGGATGAAGCCCACGATGATCACCGAGTAGCCGAGGCCGCCGCGCACCGGGCCGAAGAGCTGGCCCATCGAGTCGAGCATGTCCTCGGCCAGGCCGCACTTCTCCAGGATCGCGCCCATGAAGGTGAAGAACGGGATCGCCAGCAGCAGCTCGTTGCTCAGGATGCCGAACATGTTGAGCGGCAGGTTGGCCATGAAGCTGGCCGGGAACCAGCCCATCTCGATCGCGAAGAAGCCCGAGGCCAGGCCCAGCGCCGCCAGCGAGAACGCCACCGGAAAGCCGATCAGCATGATCAGCACCAGCCCCCCGAACATCATCGGGGCGAAATTTTCCATTTGCATGTTCAGTTCCCCCCCAGGCTGCACGCTGCGCGTTTTCGCCAACCCCCTGCAGGGGGCGACGCTGGCCGACCGGCGAAGCCGGATCGGCGGCGTCCTGGGAAAGAGAGGGTTGCGCCTGTCGATGGCGTCGGGTGGGTGTTCATGGTGTGGGCCTTGTGCGCGCGATCACTGGACGGGTTTTTCGTAATGCGTGTCCATCTGGTGCACGCCCATCAGGTAGGCCACCCGCTTGATGATCTCGGACAGGCCCTGCAGCACCATCAGCCCGAAGCCCAGCGGCAGCAGCAGCATCGCGGGCCAGCGGATCAGGCCGCCGGCGTTGCCCGACATCTCGTGCGTCTCGTACATCCGCACGAAGAGCGGCCAGCTGAACCAGGCGAGCATGGCCATCACCGGGATCAGGAACAGGGCCAGGCCGAGGATGTCGACGTAGACCTTGCCGTGGCCCTTGAGCTTGCCGTAGAGGATGTCGACCCGCACATGCTCGTTGAGCTGCAGCACCACCGGCGCGCCCAGCATCACCACCGCGGCGAACAGGTACCACTGGATCTCCAGCCAGCCGTTGGAGCTGATGTCGAAGCCGTAGCGGATGAAGGCGTTGCCCGCCGAGATCAGCGCCGCGGCCAGCACCGCCCAGGCGGCCAGCTTGCCCAGCCGGGTGCTGATCCAGTCGACCAGGAAAGCGAATCGGAGGAGGACGGACACGTCGATGCCTTTCTTCGGGGAAGCCGCGAAACCGGTGCAGGCCCGCGCGCCGCGGGGCGTCCCTGCGGCAGGGCTGGCGGATCGTACTGCCGGCCCCGTGCGCCGCGCTGAAATTAAGCTGACGCAAATCGGCGGGGTTTTCCCTAGGCATCCCGGCCCCCGTTTGGCGGGGTGGCGCGGCGTGGCGGGTGCTATCTTGTGCGCCTCTTCTCCAGCGGACCCCGGCCATGTTCTCCACCGTCTCGCATCCCGCGCCCCCGGCGCCCCGCATCCGATGAGACTGCTCCTGGTCGAGGACGACGTGATGCTCGCCAGCGGCATCAAGCTGGGCCTGTGCGGTGCCGGCTATGCGGTGGATTGGGTGGGCAGCGGCGAGCGGGCCGAGGAGGTGCTGCGCACCGAGCGCTTCGACGCGGCCGTCATCGACATCGGCCTGCCCGGCATGGACGGGCTGGAGCTGACGCACCGCCTGCGGCGCGACGCGCACACCCTGCCGGTGCTGATCCTGACGGCGCGCGACGCATTGCAGGACCGGGTGCAGGGCCTCGACCTGGGCGCCGACGACTACATGGTCAAGCCCTTCGAGCTGCCCGAGCTGCTGGCCCGGCTGCGCGCGCTGCTGCGCCGCTCGCAGGCGGCCAGCTCGGCGGTGCTGAGCTTCGGCCCGCTGGAGCTGGACACGGCGCAGCGCCGCGGCAGCATCGACGGCCAGCCGCTCGACCTGGGACCGCGCGAATGGACGGTGCTGGAATACCTGCTGCTGCACGCGCCCAAGCCCGCCAGCAAGGAGAAGCTGCTGCAGGCCCTGACCGGCTGGGACAAGGAGATCACCGCCAACGCGGTCGAGGTGTATGTGTCGCGGCTGCGCGGCAAGCTGGAGCCGCACGGCGTGGCGCTGCGGGCGATCCGCGGCTTCGGCTACCGGCTGGAGCTGACCGGGCGCGCCCGTGCCTGAGGCCGGCACCGCCGTGGCCCCGCCGGCAGGGCCCGGCGCGCCGGCCCCGTCGCCGCATCGCCGCTGGCGATCGATGCGGCTCGGGCTGCAGCGCCGGCTGCTGGTGCTGCTGCTGCTGCCGCTGGTGCTGCTGGCGGCCTTCAGCGCCTGGCTGGACTACCGCTCGGCCGACAGCGCCGCGCTGCAGCAGGACGCGCAGCTGCTGCGCATGGTGCCGCTGATGGCCGATTCGATCGTCGTGCCCGACCGCGCCCGCGCGATGCCGACGCTGCTGCTCGCCCCGCCGGTCGAGGAGTTCCTGCGCGAGCGGCACGGCTACGCCGCCTACAGCGTCACCTCGGAAGACGGCCGCCTGCTCTACGGCGAGGACTGGATCGACGCGATGCGCCCCGGCACCCGCGAGCCCGAGTTCTTCAGCCGCGAGCACGACGGCGTGGTCTACCGCATCGTCGCCCAGCGGGTGCGGACGCCCGCCGGCGAACTGGTGATGCAGCTGGCCGACGGCTCCGATCCGCGCCAGCAGTGGGGCCGCTCGCTGCTGCTGCGGGCGCTGCTGCCGAACCTGGTGCTGCTGGCGCTGGCCGCGCTGGCGATGCACCTGGCGGTGCAGCACGCGCTGCGCCCGCTGACCGCGCTGACCGAGGCGGTGCAGCACCGCTCGCCGCGCGACCTGAGCCCCCTCGACGCCCGGGCCTCGCCCGAGGAAGTGCGGCCGCTGGTGCAGGCGCTCAACCGGCTCTTCGGCCTGGTCAACGCCCAGTCGGAGAGCCAGCGCCGCTTCGTCGCCGACGCGGCCCACCAGCTGCGCACCCCGCTGGCCGGGCTGCAGGCCCAGGTCGAGGCCTGGGCGCAGGCGGCGATCCGCCAGGAATCCGAACCGAAAGTGCCTGCAGCCGGCGCGGATCGCCGGCCAGGCGCTATGCTTTTGGAAGCATCCGACGTCTACAAGCTGCGCGACGCCACCCGCCGCACCTCGCAGCTGGCGCACCAGCTGCTGGCCCTGTCGCGGGCCGACGCCCATGCGCTGCAGGGCCAGGAGCCGGCGCCGGTCGATCTGAAGGCGCTGTGCGAATCGATGCTGGAGACGCACCTGGACGCCGCCACCGCCCGCGGCATCGACCTGGGGCTGGAGGTCCTGCCGGCCCGCACGCTGGGCCACACCTGGCTGCTGCGCGAGATGCTCGGCAACCTGGTCGACAACGCGGTGAAGTACGCCCATGCCTACGGCACCGTCACCATCCGCTGCGGCCCGGCGCACGGCGGCGGCGCCCGGCTGGAGGTGGAGGACGACGGCCCCGGCGTGGCCACGGACGAGCGGCCGCGGGTGCTGTCGCGCTTCTACCGGTCGCCCGGCGCGCAGGGCGAGGGCAGCGGCCTGGGCCTGGCGATCGCCGACGAGATCGCCCGGCTGCACGGCGGCCGTCTGCGGCTGCTGGCGGGCGCCGAGGGCGTCGGCCTGCGGGTGGAGGTGCTGCTGCCGGCCGAGCCCCCCGCCACCGGCGCGGTGCCGGCCGCCGCTACATCGCCTTGAAACGCCCCGCGTAGAGCCGGCTGACCACGAAGCGCTCGCCCAGCCCGCGTACCGCCAGCCGCAGCTGGCCGGCCGGGTTGCGCTGCAGGGTGTCGATGGCCGCGGCGCGCACCAGCACCGCGCGGTGGATCTGCCAGAAGACCTCGGGGTCGAGCTGCGGAACGAGCTCTTTCAGCGGCGTGCGGATCAGGTATTCGCGGCCGGCGGTCAGCACCCGCACGTACTTGTCGGCGGCCTCGAAGGCGAGTACCTCGTCGACCGGCACCATCCGCAGCACCGTGCCGCCGCTGCCGGCCTCGCTGGCCGGGATCAGCCGCAGCGGCGCGGCGGGGGCGGGCGGCGCGGTGCCGCCCGCGGGCAGGGCGGCCAGCAGGCGGCGCAGCTGGGCGTAGGGCTCGTCCTCGGGCGGCGGGGCCGCGCGGCGCGCGGCCAGCAGCGCCTGCAGCCGCGCCACTGTCTTCTGCAGCCGGTCGGCGCGCACCGGCTTTTGCAGGTAGTCGATGGCCTGCGCCTCGAAGGCCCGCACCGCGTACTGGTCGTAGGCCGTCACGAAGACCAGCGCCGGCAGCGGCCGGCCCGCCCGCCAATCGTCGGCCAAGGCCGCGGCCGCCTCCAGACCGTCCATCCCCGGCATGCGGATGTCGAGGAACAGGACGTCGGGCGCGTGGGCCAGCGCCTGCTGCACCGCCGAGGCGCCGTCGCCCACCGTGGCCACGATGCGCAGCGCCGGCCAGGCGCGGGCCAGGGCCGCGGCCAGCGCGGCGGCGAGCAGCGGCTCGTCCTCGGCGATCAGGGCGGTGGGGCCTGCGGCGGCGGCGTGGGACGGGTCGGTGGGGCTCATCGGCTCGGCGGCTCCTGCGGATGCTCGAAATGCAAAGGAAATCGCACGCTGGCCCGCGTCCCGTGCCGGCCATTAGCTACTATTTCGATAGCGCCGGCGCTGCCGTACAGCGCGGCCAGCCGTTCGCGCACCTGCGCCGTGCCGAAGCCGCTCCCGGGCTGCGGCAGCGCCGCCGTGGCGGGCAGGCCGACGCCGGTGTCGCACACCTCCAGCACCAGCTGCGCCTCTGCGCCCCGGCCCTCGGTGCGGGCCGCCAAGTCGATCCGGCCGCCCGCCACCTGCGGCTCCAGCCCGTGGCGGATCGCGTTCTCGACCAGCGGCTGCAGCAGCAGCGGCGGCACCGGCACGCCGCGCAGCGCGTCGGGCAGGTCGAGCGCGAAATCGAGCCGCGCGCCCATGCGGATCCGCATCAGCGCCAGGTAGTCGCCGACCCGGGCGAACTCGCTCTCCAGCGGATGCAGCGTGGCCCGCGATCCACCCAGCGTGGCGCGCAGGTAGGCGATCAGGTGGTCGAGCATCTGCCCGGCGCGCGGCGGGTCGGTCGCCACCAGCGCCTGCAGGTTGGCCAGGGTGTTGAAGAGCATGTGCGGCTCCAGCTGCGTCTCCAGCAGCTTCAGGCGCGTTTCGGTGGCGGTGCGGGCCGCCTCGCGGGCGGCGGCTTCCAGGTGGGCCGCGCGGCCCCGGCTGTGGAAGAAGTAGGTGATGCCGAAGCCCGCCGCCACGGTGACCGCCACCGAGCGCTTGACGTCGCCGTGCCCGTCCCACGATGACCAGCCGAACCAGGCGTCGGCCAGCAGCGTGCCGATGAAAAAACCGCCCGCCACGCTGAAGACGAAGAGCACCGCGCCGCGCCCGTCGTGCGGCCAGCCGCCCGGGTCGGTCGGCCGCCGCAGCGCCAGCCGCGACAGCTCGGCCAGCCACCAGCAGGCGGTGCCGATGCAGAGCGAATAGACCAGCTCCACCGCATACCGCTTGGCCGGGTCCACGAACACCTGCACCGACGCGATCGCCAGGCAGAAGGCCCAGGTCAGCAGGCCGCGCCGCAGCAGGGCGATGCGGTCGGTCTCTTCGGGGGACAGCGGCGTGTGCATGGGTGGGATTCTGCGGGAGTCGTCGAGGCCCCGGCCGATCAGCCCACCGTGGCACCTGCCGGAAGGCGCTGCCGCAACACCAGCTTCCACAGCCGCAGCGCCCGGGCCAGGAAGCTGCCGGCGAAGCCGCCGTACAGCGTGCCGGCCACCAGGGCGAATGCCGCATCGTGCGCCGGGGCCGGATGCAGCGCCAGCGCCACCCCGGCGGCGAACTTGGTGGCGAAGATGCCCATCACCAGGACGAGCGGGACCGCGCTGCCCGGCAGGTCGAAGCGCCGCACTGCAGCGTCGTAGGAGGCCGCGGCCGGCAGCGGACGGCGCAGCACGACGGTAGCGGCGAGCAGCGCCGCGGCGGCCCAGGCCAGCAGCGCCAGCGGCCGGTCGCCGAAGGCCGACAGGGTGCCGTAGAGCGACCACGCCCCCATGCCCAGCGGCACCAGCACCGCCCGCGACAGCGGCAGCGCGTGCCGGCGCAGCTGCCGGCTGCCCAGCCAGGCGAGCAGCGCGAAGACGCCGAAGACCCAGGTGGGCGTGTGCTGGAGGATGGCGAGCGGTGTGCTCATGGTGCGGCTCCTGGTGGCCCTCGCGAGGGCGGCGGCTGGGGTGCGCGGGGCACCGATGGGCCGCACTGTGCCGGGATGTCGACATCGGCGAAACCGCGATGCGACGGGGTGCACCGGGGCGGCGCGACATGCGGCGATCCGGCGTGGAATGCGGGTAGCGAGGCTGCAGGGCGTGCGCATGCGTTGCGAAGTCGGTCCCCGGGGCAGGGCGACGCCCGCCGTGCCGGGCGTCTGCCGGCGCCGCGGCCCGGCCTCGCCGGCCGGGCGAGCGGGCAGGGTCTCTTCGCTGCAGTTGCGCGTGGGTACCACGCGAACTGGATATCTGGCGCGGCACGTGGCGCGACCGGGCGAACTGTGAACCAGGCAGGCCCACCACGGTTGCCACGGCAGGGCGGCGCGCCCGCTGGCGATAATCGCGGGCTGTTCTAGGAGCCACCCGTTTGGATACCGTTCTACTGGCCAAGGCCGCCGCCATGGGGGTCGTCGAAGGCCTCACCGAATTCCTGCCGATCTCGTCGACCGGCCACCTGATCCTGGCGGGCGCGCTGCTCGGCTTCGACGACGAGAAGGCCAAGGTGTTCGACATCGCGATCCAGACCGGCGCCATCTTCGCGGTGATTCTGGTCTACTGGCAGAAGCTGCGCGAGACGCTGGTCGCGCTGCCGCACCAGCGCCAGGCGCAGCGCTTCGCGCTCAACGTGCTGATCGGCTTCCTGCCGGCGGTGGTGCTGGGCCTGCTGTTCGGCAAGGCGATCAAGGAGCACCTGTTCACCCCGGTGGTGGTGGCCACCACCTTCATCCTGGGCGGCTTCGTGATCCTCTGGGCCGAGCGCCGGCCGCCCAGCGCCACCCGCGTCGCCTCGGTCGACGAGATGACGCCGCTCGACGCGCTGAGGGTGGGCCTGGTGCAGTGCCTGGCGATGGTGCCGGGCACCAGCCGCAGCGGCGCGACGATCATCGGCGGGATGCTGCTGGGCCTCTCGCGCAAGGCGGCGACCGATTTCTCGTTCTTCCTGGCGATCCCGACCCTGGTCGGTGCCGGCGCCTACAGCCTCTACAAGGAGCGCGCGCTGCTCACGCTGGCCGACCTGCCGATGTTCGCGGTAGGCCTGCTGTTCTCCTTCGTCAGCGCCTGGGTCTGCGTGCGCTGGCTGCTGCGCTACATCGCCAGCCACAGCTTCGTGCCCTTCGCCTGGTACCGGATCGCCTTCGGCATCGTGGTGCTGGCGACCGCCTGGAGCGGCGTGGTGGTGTGGGCCGATTGAGCCCCTAGTCGCTGCCCGACACCCGGCCGCGCAGCTGCTTGACCTTGCCGCGGGTGGATTTGCCGTCCAGCCGCCGCAGTTGCGATCCGTAGCTGGGCTTGGTGGCCTTGCGGCGCTTCGGCAGTACCGCGACGCTGTCGACCAGGGCCTGCAGCCGGGCGATCGCGTCGGCCCGGTTCTGCTCCTGGCTGCGGGTGGTCTGGGCCTTGATGACGACCACGCCCTCGGCGGTGATCCGCTGGTCGGACAGGGCCAGCAGCCGCGCCTTGATCTCGTCGGGCAGCGACGAGGCGGGGACCGAGAAGCGCAGGTGGATCGCGCTGGAGACCTTGTTGACGTTCTGCCCGCCCGCGCCCTGGGCCCGGATCGCGCTGAACTCGATCTCGTCTTCCCGTACCGGCACCCGCGGGTCAGCCACGGCGGGCCCCGTCGGCCGCAGGCGCGTCGGCGTCAGCGCGGCCGGGCATAGCCGCTGTCGATCCAGGCGATCGCGCTGGCGCGGGTCAGCCGGAAGCCGGGCGAGACGCGGGCGCGGCCCACTTCGTCGCCGGCCTCGTCGTAGGCGCGCAGTTCGGCGCTCGGGTTGTCCTCGTCGGGCGTGATGTCGAGCGTGACGCGCATCCGCTGGCCGGCCGGGCCGGCCTCGACCTCGATCTCGCGGTGCAGCTGGGCCTGCAGCTGCTGCTCGTGGCGGCGCAGCACCTCGGAGGCGGTCTTCACCAGGGTCGAGAAGGCCGAGGTGTCGAGCGGCTTGGGGTTCTTCTTGTCGCGGCCCATCGTCCAGGGGCCGACCAGCGCCGGCTCCGACTGGCCGTGCTGGGTCATCGACACGGCCCAGCCGTCGTCGTCCTCGTTCTTGATGACCTGGGCCGTCCAGCCGTTGGCGCGCCAGCGGCGGGCCTCTTGTACCGGCGCGTCGCCATCGTCCTCGCCAGGGGTGGAGGACGGGTCGTGGTCGGCGGCGGCGAGAGAGGTCATGGGGCGGAGAAAAGGGGACGGGAGGCGGGGCGGGCGGCACGGCGTGCGCCGCGTGGCCGGGCCTGCGATTCTCGCCGACTTCCCCGCGGGCGCCGCCGGGGCCTGCTCCTAGAATGCCGCCATGGTCGATCCCATCTCGCCGCCGTCGCCGTCGCCGCCCAGCCTGAAGGTCCAGCTCACGCTGGTGTTCGGCACGCTGGTGGTGCTGGCGTCGGTGGTGCTGACCTTCGGCCTGGGCGAGATGCTGCGCGGCCGGGTACGGGCCGACGCGGGTCGCTCGCTGGTGTTCGTGGCGTCCAACGCCTCGCAGGTGCTGGCCGCCGGCCTGCAGGCCAATGTGGACATCGTGTCCAGCCTGGTCCGGCGGCCCGAGCTGTGGCGGGGTGGGCTGGCGTCGCCGCAGGTGCAGCAGGCGGTCGACATGATCCACGCGGCCCAGCCCGCGACGATGTGGGTGGGCGTGACCGACGAGCGCGGCACGGTGCAGTCGGCGCTGGGGGGCCTGCTGGAGGGCCAGAGCGTGCGCGAGCGGGCGTGGTTCCAGGAGGGCCGCGAACAGCTCTTCGTGGGCGATGTGCACCCGGCCAAGCTGCTGGCGGCCCTGCTGCCGCCGCAGGCCAATGGAGAGCCGCTGCGCTTTCTGGACTATGCCGGGCCGGTGGTGCTCGACGGCCGGCGCATCGGCGTGCTGGGGGTGCACGCCAGCTGGTCGTGGGCGGCCGACATCATCGGCACGGTGCTGCCGCCCGAGGCCCGCGACCTGGGCGTCGAGATCTTCATCTTCAACCAGGCCGGCCACCTGATCTACGCCCCGGGCGGCCAGAGCCAGAAGCTGGCGGACGCGGGCGTGCGCCTGCCGCCGGTCCCGCCGGGCACCGTGGGCGCGGCGGTGGTGCCGTGGTACGACGGCACCGCCTACCTCACCGCGGCGGTGAAGCTGGCGGCCCGGGCGCCGGTGAGCGACCTGGGCTGGACCATCGTCGCGCGCGAGCCGGCCGACCGCGCCCTTCTGGAGGTGAAGGACGCCACCCGCCAGTCGCTCGCCATCGGCCTGGTCACCGCCCTGATCGGCTCGCTGCTCGCCGGCCTGGCCGCCCACCGGCTCAGCACCGACGTGAAGCGCATGGCGCGCGCCGCCCGCGACCTGGAGGCCGGCGTGCCCGGCGCCCGGATCCCGCGGACCGTCCGCAGCGCCGAGCTGCAGACCCTGGCCGACGCGCTGGGCAGCATGACGCAGCGGCTGGTCGGGGCCCGCGACGCGCTGGAGCACCAGGTGCGCGAACGCACCCTGTCCCTGGAAGCCGCCAACGCCGAGCTGGGCCGCCAGGCGCAGACCGATGCGCTCACCGGCCTGCTCAACCGGCGCGCCTTCGATCCGCTGCTGGAGCGCACGCTGGCCGACGCCCGCCGCAACCGGCGGCCGCTCTGCATCCTGATGATCGACGCCGACCATTTCAAGCGGGTCAACGACGCCTTCGGCCACGGCGTGGGCGACGAGGTGCTGCGGATGCTGGGCGGCATGCTGCGCCTGCGGCTGCGGGCGACCGACGTGGTGGCGCGCTTCGGCGGCGAGGAGTTCGTGGCGCTGCTGCCCGAGACCGGCATGGAGGACGGCCTGCGCACCGCACGCCAGCTGGTCGACACCATCGCGGCACAGCACCATCCGGTCTACGGCACCATCACGGTCAGCATCGGCGTATCGACCTGCGGCGACGGCACGACCCGTGCGGAAGACCTGCTGCGCTACGCCGACGAAGCGCTCTACCGCGCCAAGGACCAGGGCCGCAACCGGGCCTGCGGCTACGAGCCGGCGACGCGCGGCTAGTCACCGCCGCGCGGCCGGTTCGGCCGTCAGGCCTGGCGACGGTCGCCCGGCCCCAGGCCCCGCAGCGCGGAGACGATCGCCGCCGCCGTGTCGGCCGGCTTTTCCATCGGAAAGAGGTGGCTGCCGTCCACCATCGTGATGCGCCCTTCGGTGATCCGCCGCGTCAGCGCCAGCCCGACCTGCCGCAGCTCGACCGAGCGGGTGCCGCCGATGAAGGCGACCGGGCAGGGCGGCGGATGGCGTCGCAGCAGGCCGGGCAGGTTGTGCGGCAGCGCGTTGTAGATCGCGGTCTCCACCGCCGGCTCGAAGGCCAGGCCCCGGCCGCCGTCCTCCACATCGACCGTGCCGTGCGCCAGGTAGTCGGCCAGCACCGGCGGGTCCCAGGCGGCGAACATCGGCTTGGCGGAGAAATGGGCGGTGGCCTGCGTCAGGCTCTCCCACCGGTGCCGGCGCCGCCGGCTGATCGCGCCCGGCCCGACCGATCCGACGGCGCCGGTCGTCTTCGCCATCTGCACCAGGGCGGCCCGCCAGCCGCTCAGCAAAGGCGAATCGAGCAGCAGCACACCGTCGATGGCGCGGCCTGCCGGGCGTGGGTGCCGGCAGGCGGTCATCAGGCTCAGGAAACCGCCGAGCGAATGGCCGACGTAGTACACCGGCCCGGGTCGGTCGCGCACCGCCTGCCCGGCGAAATCGGCCAGTTGCCGCACCAGGTGCGGCCAGTTGCTGGTGACCGGGTAGGCCGGGTCGTGGCCGAAGCGCTCGACCGCGGCCACGTCGAAGCCCTGCGCCCGCAGGTGGCCGAACAGCACGCCGTAGGTGCCCGCCGGGTAGCTGTTGGCGTGCGAGAAGACGATCAGCGGCATGGCGGCGGCCTGCGGAGCGGACAGGGGGCAGGGGCCTAGATCAGCTTCTCGTTCGGGTTGGTCAGCTTCTTGAGCGGCTTGGTGCGGCCGTGGGGTTGCTTGAGCGGCACCTCGGTGCTGCTGTCGTCCCACACCGGCTGCGCCAGGCTGTCGAACACTTCGCGCAGCTTCTGGCCCCAGCTGTCGTGCAGCATCCGGAAGTACGGGTTGTCCTGGTCGATCGCCACGATCTTGTCGGTGCGCAGGGTGTTGGCCTCGTACACCACCAGGTCGAGCGGCAGGCCGACCGACAGGTTCGACTTGAGGGTCGAATCCATCGAGACCAGCGCGCACTTGGCGGCCTCGTCGAGCGGCGTCTCGGGGGTGATGACCCGGTCGAGCACCGGCTTGCCGTACTTGGATTCGCCGATCTGGAAATACTGGGTTTCGGGCGTGGCTTCGATGAAGTTGCCGGCCGAGTAGACCTGGAACAGCCGCATGCCTTCGCCGCGGATCTGGCCGCCGAAGATCAGCGAGACGTTGAAGTCGACGCCCGCATGCTGCAGGGCCTCGGCATCGCGCTCGTACACATGGCGCACCGCCTGGCCCAGGACGCGGGTCGCGTCGAACATGCTGGTGGCGTTCCAGATGGTGATCGGCTCGCTGTCTTCGCTTTCCTTCAGCTGCTCGATCTGCAGGATCTCGCGGACCGACTGGGAAATGCTGAGGTTGCCGGCCGAGAGCAGCATCATGCAGCGGTCGCCGGGCTTCTCGTAGACGATCATTTTCCGGAAGGTGCTGATCTGGTCCAGGCCGGCGTTGGTGCGGGAATCCGTCAGGAAGACGAGGCCGGCGTTGAGCTTGATGGCGACGCAATAGGTCATGGGGAATCTGGTCGGGGCAAAGCACGAGTTTAGTGCGGGATGGTGGCGGGGGCGTGGATCGGGGGGATCGTGTTTTTGGTGGGAGGCG
>JBHZQV010000031.1:0-48259 GCA_042867185.1 Sphingomonas sp. NCPPB 2930
CTCAACCCGCCACAGGTGCGGCACTTCCATTGCGACCACCTGGGCACGCCGATCGGGATGACGCAGGCGACGGGGGAGAAATGGGGAGAGCTGGTATGGGCTGCAAGGTACGACGCCTGGGGTAAGACCGCGCGCGAACACAACCCCCACAGCATTGAGCAGCCGATCAGGTTTCAAGGGCAGCAGTTCGACCGAGAGTCTGGGCTCCATTACAACAGGTTCAGGTTCTATGACTCTTGTGTTGGCGGTTATCTATCACAAGATTTAATCAGATTTATAGCTGGAGCAAATTTCTCAACCTATGTTAATGGGAGACCTAATGAGTACGTTGATGCATTGGGGCTTGATGGAATTAATGCCGCAGCAGATAAAGCTGCGGGCATACCAAGTGGATCAATCAAAGATAGATGGAACACTCCATCAAATCCAATCGCCGATCCATTTTATCCGTTTAGTGATAAGCCGCCTTCGCCCACGAGGCCTGATGGCCAACCTTGGGGATATGGATGTGGAGACAAAGATACTGACCATAAGGTTCCGGATGTTGTCGGTGGAGCGAACCTTCTCCCTGCATGCAGAAAACATGATGCTTGTTACGAGGGCGCCAACAGGCCCGGCGCAGACAAAAATACCTGCGATAATAATTTCAAAAAAGACGTCAATGAGGCCTGCATGAGCGCTGGACACAGCAAGACATATTGTGGCGGCGTAAGCAATGTTTATTATCTTGGAGTTAACAAGAAAGGCGGCCCTGCATGGGAAGCAGCAAAAGCAGCAAAACCATAATCCCGCTGAATTTCGTATTGCCCAGGAAAAAAGGCGCTGCAATTATAATTATTGGAATGTTAGTCAGCATACTGACTGCATTCTTATATTGCGATCCGTTTTCCGCAGATTACATTACAACAATAGGTTTTTTTTATATCATCAACCTAGCAGTCCTAGTATTTTGGGCTAGTAGTTGGGCCCAGTTGGGAATGGCGCTCCCGCTAGGCTACTTCATATATTCTGCAATTAAAACTGAATGTTCGCCATCTGGGATAGGAGGCGCACCCATGGCATTTTTGACTGTTTTATTTATAGGAATTCCGGCAAGTTTGTTTTGCGGGCTGACATTAGGCATATGCATGAGATTCATTAAAAATAAATAATGCTGGAATGCAAGACAAGGGGCTTCGTGCCGCTGCTCTCGCTGCACAAGACCAAGGCCGAGAAGGAGCCGAGCCTGGGCGCTCTGGTGCTGGGCCAGGACGGCTACGACAGCCAGGGGCAGTGGCAGCATAAGTAATGCTGGTGGATACAAGACAAAAGGGCTTCATGCCGCTGCTGCAAGCTCAACTGCAGCGACGCACGGCAGCCTTCACCGCCGTTTCGTGAGCCGATATGGGGAAGAGGAAGCCAAACGTCTGGCCATCGCCAACCGCAGGAAGACAATGAACCCATGGTCAAAGACGAGAACCCGTGCGACTGAGATTACTGCCGTCGACTCGCAATCGGTATAAAAAGTGGCCGTGGCCGGCGTGGTTCGCCGGCCTCCAGCTACAGATTCGATAGCAAACGCTCGTCGGCCGATCCGGCGCCGGCCTGTGCCTACACTCTCCGCATGCCACCCCTGCGCATCCTCGTCCTCGGCGGTTACGGCTTTTTCGGCCAGCGGCTGGTGCGGCGGCTGGCGGGGTGGGAGGGCTGCGGCGTGCTGGTGGCGGGGCGGTCGCAGGCGTCGGCCGCGGCGCTGGTCGCGGGGCTGCGCGGCACGGCGTCGGCCGCGCTGGAGGCGCTGGCGCTCGACCTGGACCGGCCCGATCTGGTGGACGCCCTGCTCGCGCTGCGCATCGACGCGCTGGTGCACACCGCCGGCCCGTTCCAGGGCCAGGACTGGCGGGTGGCCCGGGCCTGCATCGCCGCCGGCGTGCACTACATCGACCTGGCCGACGGGCGCGACTTCGTGGCGGGCATCGGTGCGCTGGACGGGCCGGCACGGCGGGCCGGCGTGGCGGTGGTCTCCGGTGCCAGCTCGGTGCCGGCGCTCTCGGGCGCGGCGGTGGACCGGCTGGCGCGCGGGATGCGCACGGTGCAGCGGATCGACATCGGCATCAGCCCGGGCAACCGCACCGAGCGGGGGCTGTCCACCGTGCGCGGCATCCTGGGCTACTGCGGCCAACCGATCGGCCCGGGCGGCGCGCACGGCCACGGCTGGAGCGGCCGGTGGCGGCACCAGTACCCGGCGCCGGTCGGCACCCGGCTGCTGTCGCCCTGCGACGTGCCCGACCTGGCGCTGCTGCCGGCCCGCTACCCCGGCACGCCGGCCATCCGCTTCGGCGCGGGGCTGGAACTGCCGCTGCTGCACGGGGGCATGAACCTGATGGCGGCGATGGCCCGGCGCGGCTGGGTGCGCGACTGGTCGGCGCACGCCGGGCTGTTGAAAGCCGCGTCGGACCTGTTCCGGCACCTGGGCAGCGATGCGGGCGCGATGCATGTGGAGGTGGAAGGGCTGGCCGACGGCGGCGACCCGGTGCTGCGCCGCTGGGAACTGCAGGCCCTGGGCGGCGACGGGCCCTACGTGCCCACGCTGGCCGCCGCCGCGCTGCTGCGCCGCCTGCGGGTGGCGGGCAGCCTGCCGGCCGGCGCGCAGCCGTGCGTCGGCCTGCTGGACATCGACGATTTCGCGGCCGAGGCGCACGGCCTGGCCATCGCCTTCGGGGAGCTTCCCGCATGACCTCTCTCGCCGCCGGCCCCATGGCGCCGGTACACCCGGCCGCCGCGACCCGGTTGCCGCACGTGGACGACGGCGCGCCGGCTGGTGCCGACGACGGTACCGCCCACCGGGCCCCCAGCGCGTCGATGTACCGGGCCGCCCTGGGTGCCGACGCCTTCGCGCGGCTCCATCCGGCCCTGCAGCATTTCCACGCGCTGCAGGGCCGCATCGGCCTGCGGGGCCATGCGACGACCGCGCCGCCGGCCGGCCTGCTGGCACGCCTGCTGGGCGGGCTGCTGGGCACGCCGCTGCAGGCGCGCACCGGGCCGGTGGCCTTCGTGCTGGAGGCGGCCCCGCGGGAAGAGCGCTGGACGCGGCATTTCCCCGGCCGCACGATGCGCTCGCGCCTGCGGCTGCAGCCCGACGGCCGCATCGCCGAGCGGCTGGGGCCGGCGCGGCTGGTGTTCCGGCTGGAGGCGGCCGGGGGCGGGCTGGCGATGCACCTGCAGTCGCTGCATTTCTTCGGCATTCCGTGCCCGGGCTGGCTGCGGCCGCGGGTCGTGGCCGAAGAGCGGGGCACCGACGCCGCCGGTACCGACGGCGCACGGCTGCATTTCGAGGTGCGGGCGGCGGTGCCGCTGCTGGGCATGGTGGCGCGCTACCACGGCTGGCTGGACCTGGCGACGGCCGAGGTGCTGCCGTGATCGTCGTCTTCGACGGCCAGTGCCTGCTCTGCAACCGCTGGGTGCAGTTCCTGCTGCGGCACGACCGGCGCGGCCGCATCCGCTATGCGTCGATGCAAGGCGCCACTGGCAGCGCCCTGCTGCGGGATGCCGGCCTGCCCACCGAGCACCTGGAGACGCTGCTGGTGGTCGACGACGCCGGCCGGCGCTGGCAGCACACCGGCGCGATCCTGCGGCTGCTGCATGCCCTGGGCGGGCCGTGGCGCCTGGCCTGGGCCGCCTGGCCGGTGCCGGCGCCGCTGCGCGACGCGGCCTACCGGCTGCTGGCGCGCAACCGCTACCGGGTCTTCGGCCGCGCCGACACCTGCATGCTGCCGCCGCCGGGCACGGCCGGCCGCTTCCTCGACTGAGCAGCCGCGGCGGCATCCGCCTGCCCGGCCGCCGCGCCGCCCTCGCGCACAATGGGCCATGAAAGCACCTCCCCGCCTGCAAGCCCTGGTCGACGAAGGCCTGATCGACACCGTCGTGCGCCAGCTCATGAGCGGCAAGGAAGCGATGGTCTACGTGGTGCGCTGCGGCGACGACACCCGCTGCGCCAAGATCTACAAGGACGCCACCCAGCGCAGCTTCCGGCAGGCGGTGGATTACACCGAGAACCGCCGCGTCAAGAACAGCCGCCAGGCCCGCGCCATGGCCAAGGGCACCCGCTTCGGCCGCCAGGCCGCCGAGGCGGCGTGGCAGAGCGCCGAGGTCGATGCGCTCTACCGGCTGGCCGCCGCCGGCGTGCGGGTGCCGACGCCCTACAACTTCCACGAAGGCGTGCTGCTGATGGAGCTGGTGACCGATGCGGACGGCGACGCCGCGCCCCGGCTCAACGACGTCGTGTTCTCGCCCGAGGACGCGCGCCGCCACCACGCCAGCCTGCTGGTCGAGGTGGTGCGGATGCTGGCGGCCGGCGTGGTGCACGGCGACCTGTCGGAGTTCAACATCCTGCTGGCGGCCGACGGGCCGGTGGTGATCGACCTGCCCCAGGCGGTGGACGCCGCCGGCAACCACCACGCGGGCCGGATGCTGCTGCGCGACGTGGCCAACCTGCGCCAGTTCTTCGGCCAGTTCGCGCCCGAACTGCTGCACACCCGCTACGGCGAGGAGATCTGGTCGCTCTACCAGAGCGGCACCCTCACGCCGCAGACCCCGCTCACCGGCCGCTTCGACCGGCCCGACGGCCCGGTGGACCTGCGGGCGGTCCTGCGCGAGGTGGACGACGCCCGGGACGAGGAAGCGGCGCGGGTGCTGCGCATGGGGGCGTGAGGCCGATCCGGCCCCGACGCGGACAGGACATTCGCCAACGGGCAGGAGATCGCCGAAAGCCGTCTGTCGCTGCTCGCCGGGGCGCTTGGCTCTATCTCCTGACCAAGGTGATCCGCGTGAGTTCCGACGGCTTCCCCAACCGGAGCGCGAATCCCGGCCAGAGGGCCGTGCCGTTGTTGACTTACAAGTGCATGCCGTCGACTTGGTAGCTGCCCGAGACGAAGCCTTCATTGGCCAGCGCCAGCAGGCGGTCCAGGCCGGCGACCATGCCTCCATGGGTGTGTCCCGACAGCTGAAGTGCGACGCCGCGTGCGGCCGCCAACCGGGCCTTGCGGGGCTGATGGTCGAGAAGGATGACGGGCACCTGCGGCGGCGCGCCGGCAAGGGCCTTCGCGAGGTCGGGTCCGGGCAGGCCGACGCTGGGCGCCGAGAAGTCCGTCACGCCCGCCAGGACGAGGTGCGCCCCGCCGCGCTCCAACAGGACATGGCGGTTCTCCAGCGTCCGGAAGCCGAGAACGGAGAAGTGGTCCATCCAGCGCTGGTATTGGAAGAAATACTCGTGGTTCCCCGGGATGGCAACCACACCGTCAGGAGCGCGAAGCCTTGCGAGAGGCTCGACATCGGCTCTGCGGGCTTCGAGACTGCCGTCGATGACATCCCCCGTGATGACGATCAGGTCCACGCCCAGACGGTTCGATGCCTCCACGACCGCCTCGGTCCAGGCGCTCGGAAAGAGGCGGCTGATGTGCAGGTCGGTGAGCTGCAGCAAGCGGTATCCGTCGAACTGCGCCGGCAGATCGGCGATTTCGATGGTCACATCCTTGACCGGGGGCACCCGGATCGCCTGGCCCACGCCGATTGCAGAGAGCACCAAGGCAGCAGCACCCGTGGCGTAACGCACCGCGCTGGGAATGGCCAGGCCCTGTCGCCGGACCAGCATCGCGATCAGCGTGGCGAGGTCGGTCAGCAGCTGGAAAACCGCCAGCAGCACCAGCGCCGCGAACGCCCAGTTCAGGGCGATCACGACGGTGCGCGGCATCTCCGGCGAGAAGGGGCTGCCCGAGGACAGCCGGCTGAAGAGGTGGTACTGCGACGCCAGCAGTACCACCACCGTCAGCACGATCCTCGTCTGCAGCGGCCACGGCAGGGGCCACAGAAAACGGCCGATCACGTACAGGCCCGGCAGACTGAATATCAAATGAAACATCGAAGCGACCTCGGGAAAACTTTTCAGGAGCCGCCCAGCATGCCCGTGTCCATCGACGACTGCCGGGCCGCACTGTCGTTCGCGATCATCCAGCCTGGATATTCCCTCGGGAATGCGCCGGCTTGCGCAGGGTCAACCCACCGCGTGGCGGCGCGCGGCCCAGTAGGTGGCGCCGGCGCTGCCGTAGCGCTCGGCATGCGGCTCGTCGCGGTCGAGGGCGAAGCGGTCGCCGGGCTGCAGGTGGCGGGTGGCGCCCTTTTGCGTGAGCCACATCTCGCCCTGCACCACCAGGGCCTCGACCGCGAACGGGTGGCCGTGGTCCTCGACCACGGTGCCGGGCTGCCACACGCGCTCGGCCACCTCGTCGAAGCCCTGGCGCAGGGCGGTCTGTTCGAAATCGGCGAAGGTGGGCAGCGTCATCGGGGGCTCCGGGGGTGGGCGGCCTTTCGGCGGAACGCCCTCTGCGGGGCGCGGGCCGCAAGGTTCGCACAGGCGGCCGTGCACCGCCAGCGGCGCGTCTCGATCGCCGCGATAGCTTGACGCGCGGCCGGCGGGAGGCTCAGGCCGCCGCGTGCGGCACGGAGCGCAGGATCTCGCCCACCGCCCGCACGAAGCGGGTGTTGTCGGCGGGCAGGCCCACCGTCACCCGCAGGCAGTGGGTCCAGCCGGTTTCCTTCCAGGGCTTGACGAGGATGCCGCGGGGCGATGCCGGCGCGGGCGCGCCGGCGGCTACCGGTCGAACACCTTGCCGGGGTTGAGGATGCCCAGCGGGTCCAGCGCCCGCTTGATGGCGCGCATCGCGGCCATCTCGGCGGGGGTGCGGCTGGCGCCCAGCCAGGGCTTCTTGTGCAGGCCGATGCCGTGCTCGGCCGAGACGCTGCCCTGGAACGCGGCGACCAGGCCGTAGACCAGCGCCTCGATCGCGGCCTCGTCATGGCCGGCGGTGGCGGCATCGACGGTGACGTGCAGGTTGCTGTCGCCCACATGGCCGAAGAAGATGCTGTGGTGCCCGGGCCAGCGGGCGTCGAGCGCGGCGCGGCATTCATCGGCGAAGCGGCCGATGCGCGCCATCGGCAGGCTCACGTCGAAGTTGACCGGCGGGTGCATCCGCACCGGGAACTCGGCCGGCGCCTCGCGCAGCCGCCACAGGGCGCGGGCCTGGGCCTGCGACTGGGCCAGCACCGCATCGAGCGCGCCGCCGGCCTCCAGCGCCTCGCCCACCACCTCCTGCAAGGTGGCCTGCAGCGCATCGGCATCGGGGCCGGTGAGCTCCACCAGCGCGGCCAGCGGCGGCGGGGCGTCGAAGGGCGGGCGCAGGTCCTGCCAGGCGACCGAGGTGTCGATGAAATCGCGCCACATCAGCTCGAACGCCGCCACGCCGCCGGGGCAGCGGGCCTGCAGCCGGCCGAGCAGGCCGAGCGCGGCGTCGAAATGCGGCAGCGCCACCAGCGCGGTGACGCGGGCCGACGGCGCCGGGTGCAGCCGCAGCAGCGCGCGGGTGATCACGCCCAGCGTGCCTTCCGCACCGATGAAGAACTGCTTCAGGTCGTAGCCGGTGTTGTTCTTCAGCATGGGCCGCAGCATCGGCAGCACGGTGCCGTCGGCCAGCACCACCTCCAGGCCCAGGGTCTGCTCGCGCATCATCCCGAACTGCAGCACGCCGTTGCCGCCCGCGTTGGTCGCCAGGTTCCCGCCGATCTGGCAGGAGCCGCGCGCGCCCAGGTCCACCCCGAACTGCAGGCCCTGCGCGGCGGCCGCCTCCTGCAGCGCCTGCAGCGTGGCGCCGGCCTGCACGGTGGCGGTGCCGGCCGCGGCGTCGACCGATTCGACGGCGGCCATCCGCTCCAGCGACAGCACGATGCCGGCCGCCTCCGGCACCGCGCCGCCGGCCAGCCCGGTGCGGCCGCCCTGCGGCACCACCGGGACGCGCTGCGCATGGCACAGGCGCATCACCGCGGCCACCGCCTCGGTGCCGCGGGGCCGCACCAGGGCGAGCGGGGCCACGGGCGCGTGGCCGCTCCAGTCGGTGCGGTAGGGGGCCGGCACCGCGTCGCCCGCCAGCACCGCATCGGCGCCGGCCGCGTCGGCTAGGGCCTGCAGGAAGCCTGCGGCGCCGGTCATGCGTCCTGCACCGCGGGCGATTCGACATAGGCCAGCAGCGCCTCGACCAGGCGGCGCACCGTCGGCTGCACCCGCGCGGCCTTCTCGGGCAGGTAGTCGAAGGGCAGGGCCTCCTGCATGTAGCTGCTCTGGGTCATCTCCAGCTGCACCGCATGCACCTTCTGCGCAGGCTTGCCGTGGTGGCGGGTGATGTAGCCGCCGGTGAAGCGGCCGTTGAGCACCGCGGTGTAGCCGGGCGCGCCGGCGGCGATGCCGAGCAGTTGGTCGGCGATGGCCGCGTCGCAGCTGATGCCCTGGCCGTTGCCCAGGTTCAGGTCGGGCAGCGTGCCCGCGAAGAAGCGGGGCAGCACCGAGCGGATCGAATGCGCGTCCCACAGCGCCGCGGCGCCGTGCTGCGCCTTCAGCCGGGCCAGCTCCTGCGTGAGTTGGGCGTGGTAGGGCTGCCAGACGGCCTCGCGGCGCTGGGCGATCTCGGCGTCGTCGGGCGCGGCGCCGGGCAGGTAGAGCGGCGTGTCGTCGAAGGTGTCGACCGGGCACAGGCCGGTGACGCTCTGGCCCGGGTACAGGCTGGCGCCGTCGGGTGCGCGGTTGAGGTCGATCACGTAGCGCGAATGGGTGGCGACGAGCACCGACGCGCCGATGGCGTCGGCGAAGTCGTAGAGCCGCTCCAGGTGCCAGTCGGTGTCGGGCACCTGGCGCGCCTCGTCGGTGAAGCGCGCGGCCAGCGCGGGCGGCACGTGGGTGCCGACGTGGGGCATCGAGATCAGCAGCGGACGGGTGCCCTGGCGGAAGCGGAAGGCGGGTTCGGTGGTGGAGAAGTGCATTGGATCAATCCTGGAGGAGTTGGGTGCGCGCGGCGACGAAAGCGGCCGCGGCGCCGTGGTGCAAGGGGTGCCGGCCGCCGGTGACGCGGGCATGGCCCGCCACCCGGACGCTGTCGATGGCCGAGCTGCGGTGGCTGGCGAAGACATGGGCCGAGAGCATGTCGGCCGCCGGCAGGCCCTGCAGCGCGGGATGCGCGGCATCGAGCACCACCAGGTCGGCCTGCTGGCCCACCGCCAGGCCGCCGACCGCACGGCCGGCCGCCTGCGCGCCGCCCTGCACCGCCTGCAGGGTGAGCGCGGTGGCGACGTGCGGCTGCGCGGCGCTGGCGCCGACGTTGCGCTGGCGGCGGGCCAGGCGCTGGCCGTATTCGAGCATCAGCAGCTCTTCGGCCGCGTTGACGCAGGCATGGCTGTCGGAGCCGACGCCCCAGGCGCCGCCGTGGTCGCGCCAGCGCGGCAGGTCGAAGATGCCGTCGCCCAGGTTGGCCTCGGTGGTGGGGCACAGGCCGGCCACCGCGCCGCTGCGGGCGGCCCCGGCGTACTCGGCATCGCTCATGTGGGTGGCGTGCACCAGGCACCAGCGGGCATCGACCGGCGCGTGCTCCAGCAGCCACGCCACCGGGCGCTGGCCGCTCCAGGCGATGCAGTCGTCGACCTCCTGCGTCTGCTCGGCGATGTGGATGTGGAGGGGCGCGCCGGGGTCGAGCGCATCGAGGCCGGCCAGCACCGCCTGCAGCCCGTCGGGCGGCACCGCCCGCAGCGAATGCGGCGCCAGGCCCAGCCGCGCGCCCTGCGCGGCGCAGGCGGGGCCGAGCGCCTCCAGCAGGCGCAGCATGCTGTCGGTCGAGCGGACGAAGCGGCGCTGCCCGTCGGTGGGCGGCCGGCTGCCGAAGCCGCTGGTCTGGTAGAGCACCGGCAGCAGGGTGAAGCCGATGCCGGCGGCCTGCGCGGCGCGCAGCAGCGCGCGGCTGAGCGTGGCGTCGTCGGCATAGGCGCGGCCGTCGGCGCCGTGGTGCACGTACTGGAATTCGCAGACGCTGGTGTAGCCCGCCTCGAGCATCTCGGCATAGAGCCAGGTGGCGATCGCCTCCATCTGCGCGGGGCCCAGCCGCGCGGCGAAGCGGTACATCAGGGTGCGCCAGCTCCAGAAGCTGTCCTGCTCGGCCGAGCGGTGCTCGGTGAGGCCGGCGAAGCCGCGCTGGAAGGCGTGGGAATGCAGGTTGGGCATGCCGGGCAGCACCGGGCCGGCGGCCAGCGGCGTGCCGGCCGGCGGCGATGCGCCGGGCGCGACCCGGGTGAAGCGGCCCGCGTCGTCCCAGGCCAGCAGCACGTCCTTCGCCCAGCCGGTGGGCAGCAGCGCATCGGCGGCGAACAGGGTGCGGCTCATGCGGCGGCTCCCACCGCGATGCGGCCCTGCCGCACCACGGTGCGCACCGGGCGCTGGCCGAACCAGTAGGCCAGCTCGGCCGGCTCCTGCAGGTTCCACAGCACGAAGTCGGCGGGTCGGCCCGCGCCGATGCTGCCGTGGGTGTCCTGCAGGCCCAGCGCGCGCGCCGCGTGCAGGGTGACGCCGGCCAGCGCCTCGGGCACCGTCAAACGGAACAGGGTGCAGGCCATGTTGACCATCAGCAGCAGGCTGAGCGCGGGCGAGGTGCCCGGGTTGTGGTCGGTGGAGACGGCCATCGGCACGCCGGCCGCGCGCAGCGCCGCGATCGGCGGCAGGTGGGTGTCGCGCAGCGTGTAGTAGGCGCCGGGCAGCAGCACCGCCACCGTGCCGGCCGCGCGCATCGCGCCGATGCCCTCGGCCGAGAGATGCTCGATGTGGTCGCATGACAGCGCACCGTAGCGCGCCGCCAGCGCCGCGCCGCCCATGTCCGAGAGCTGCTCGGCATGCAGCTTGACCGGCAGGCCCAGCGCCTGCGCGGCGCCGAACACCTGCTCGGTCTCGGCCAGGGTGAAGGCGATGCGCTCGCAGAACACGTCGACCGCGTCGACCAGCCCTTCGGCCGCCAGCGCGGGCAGCATCCCGTGGCAGACGAGGTCGATGTAGTCCTGGCTGCGGCCGGCGTACTCGGGCGGCAGCGCATGGGCGCCGAGGAAGCTGGTGCGCACGGTGACGCCGTAGGCCTCGCCCAGCCGGCGGGCCACCCGCAGCTGCTTGCGCTCGTGTTCCAGGGACAGGCCGTAGCCCGACTTGATCTCGATCGCGCAGACGCCCTCGGCCAGCAGCGGCTCCAGCCGCGCGGCGGCCTGGGCGAAGAGCGTGTCCTCGTCGGCCGCGCGGGTGGCGCGTACAGACGCCACGATGCCGCCGCCGGCCGCGGCCACATCCTCGTAGCTGGCGCCGGCCAGCCGCATCGCGAACTCGTTGGCGCGCTGGCCGCCGTAGACCAGGTGGGTGTGGCAATCGACCAGGCCCGGCGTGGCGAGCGCGCCGCCGCCGTCGTGCACCGGCAGGCCGGCGCAGGCGGCGGCGATGTCGGCCGGCACGGCGGACGCATCGCCGACCCACAGCACCGTGCCGCCGCGCACCGCCAGCGCGGCGGCGGCGCAGTCGGGCAGGTCGAGGCCGGGCGCGGCGCCGGGGGCGAGGCGCAGGCCGGTCCACAGGCCGTCGGCCGAGGGATGCGTGCGCTGCGAAGAAGGGGATGGGGTCATGGGCTGTCTGCTATCGAATTGATATCTAGAGGCCGGCGCCGGGCGCCGGCTGCAGGCCTTTTTGGCTTAAGAATCTCCAGCGGGATCGCACAGGACGACCGCCAGCCGCGCGTCGCCGCCACGGGGCGCCACGGCGAAAGCGGGCCGCTTGCCGGTCCACCACAGGCCCTCGCCCTCCGCCAGCACCGTGGCGGCACCGCCGCCCTCGCCCATGGCGCACGCCCAGGCACCGCGCAGGGCCATCACCACGCCGCCGCCGGAGGCCGGCAGCGCCTGCGCCGCGGCCAGCACCTGCAGCGACGCGGTGCAGCGCGCCGGGTCGAACATCAGGTTGAAATCGGTCGAGGTGCAGCCCAGCAACGTGCACTGCACCGCCGCGTCGCCGGCGAAGGCGAAGGGCACGTGCGGCACCGCGAGCCGGTGGTCGAAGCCCCCGGCGGCGTCCGTGCCCGGCGCCTGCAGCCGCACCCCGTCGCCCGCCAGCAGCATGATCACCCGCTGCCTGCCGCCGAACACCGAGAACGGTCCGCCGGCCGCGATGGTGGCGATGCTCACCCGCCAGTCGAACCCGTCGGCACCGGCGCCCGCCGGGTGGCAGACGATCTCGCGGGTGGTGCCGCCCCCGTTCTTCCACGGCGTGACCGGCAGGGAGGCGGTATCGAAGCGGTGCAGGCGCGGCGCGGCCATCAGTCGGCCTTGATGTCGCGGGCGCGGATCACCTCGCCCCAGCGCGCCGTCTCGGACCGGATGGTGGCGGCCAGCGCCTGCGGCGTGCCCTTGCCGGGCTCCATGCCCATCGCGGCGAACTTCTCGCGGATCGCCGGTTGGGCCAGCATCCGGGTGCTGGCGGCGTGCAGCCGCTCCACCGTGGCGGCGGGCGTGGCGGCGGGCACCATCAGCGCGTACCAGGACACGGCCTCGAACTTCGGCAGGCCCTGCTCGGCGACGGTGGGCACCTCGGGCAGCAGCGCCGAGCGCTGGGCGCTGGCCACGCCGACGGCGCGCAGCTTGCCCGCGCGGATCAGCGGCAGCACAGAGGACATCTGGCCGAACATCATCGTCACCTGGCCGCCCATCAGGTCGTTGAGCGCCGGGCCGATGCCCTTGTAGGGCACGTGCAGCATCCGGACCTTGCCCGACAGGGCCATCAGCTCGCCCGCCAGGTGCGCCTGGCTGCCGGCGCCGGGCGAGGCGAAGCTGACGCTCTCGGGCTTCGCCGCGGCCAGGGCCAGCAGCTCCTGCACCGTGCGGGCGGGCACCGCCGGGTTCACCACCAGCACGTTCTCCACCGTGGCCAGCATCGCGACCGGCGCCAGCTCGGAGGCCTTGTAGGGCAGCGCCGGGAACAGCGACGGGTTCACCGCGATGTTGCCGGCCGGGATGATGCCCAGCGTGGCGCCGTCGGGCGCGGCCTTGGCGACCGCGTCGGTGCCGATGTTGCCGGCGGCGCCGGCCTTGTTCTCGACCACGAAGGTCTGGCCGGTGGCCTCGCCGAAGTCCTGCGCCAGCACCCGGCCCAGCACGTCGACCGGCCCGCCCGGCGGGAAGGGCACCACGACGTGGACCGTGGGCGCGGCGGCCTGGGCCGAGGCCGCGAAGGGAGCGGCCGCCAGCAGGGCGGCCATCAGGAAGCGTTTCATCAGAGGTCCTCGAAAGCGGGGGTGGGCAGGCCGGCGAGCGCGGCCAGCGGTGCGTAGTCGGAAGGGTCGGGCACCGCGAAGCCGGCAAGCAACAAGCGTTCCCTGCGCGGCGCCAGTTCGGCCGCGCCGCCGGCGGCCGCGAGGGCCGCGCGCAGGGCGGCCAGCGCCGCCTCGCCGAGCGCGGCGGTGGCTACCAGCGGCGGTATCGGCCGCCACGCGGTCTGCGCCACGGTGCGCACCCGGGCGGCGAGCGCGGGCGCATGCAGCCGCAGCAGGTCGTGGTAGTAGCTGTCGAGCGCACCGACGTCGATCCGGCCCGCCGCCAGCGCGTCGATCACGCCGCGCGCATGGACGAGCCCGCCGACCGCGCCGCGGTACAAACGGCCGCCGTGCGCCGCGCGGTACGGCGCCAGGAAGTCGCGCAGCGCCACGCCGCCCGAGAGCGAATCGGCGACGGTGTAGCCCACCGTGCCGCCGAAAGTGTCTTCGATCCGGCGATGCCCGCTGTCGGCCCGCACCACGATGTCGCTGCAGTAGCGCGGCAGGCCGCGGTAGCGGGCCGGCGACGGCACCGGCGCGGCGACCAGCAGCGGCGGCGGAAGGTGCCGGGCGAACGGCAGGCCGCACATCATCGCCAGGCCCAGATCGTCGCGCGCCCACAGGGCCGCAAGCGGCGCGGGCGGGTCGTGGTCGATCACCTGCCACGGCAGCCCGGCGCGCGCCAGCACCCAGCCGAGCAGCGCCTTCCAGTCGGCGCGGCATCCGGGGGTGGCGGAGTACATCCGCGCGTTGGCGACGGGCAGGGGCATGGCCGAAGCTGCGCCGAGGCTCAGCGGAAGCGCAGCCGCTGGCCCAGGCCCATCGCCTGCGCCTTTTCCAGCATCGCGACGCCGAGCGCGATGTCCGACAGCGACAGGCCGCGGTGCCAGAAGAGGTTGGTCTCGTCGTCCGATTCGCGGCCCGGCTTCAGGCCGGCGACGATCTGGCCCAGCTCGGCATGCAGCGTGGTCTCGGACAGGCGGCCGCTGTCGACATGGGCCCGCAGCGCGCCGAACGGGCCGGCCTGGGCCTGGCCCCAGTCGTCCATCACCATCTTGTCCATGATGTCGGTGAGCGACAGCTCCACCGCGCTCATGGTGCCGTAGGGGATGACGCAGGCGCCCTTCTTGATCCACTCGGTCTTGAGCATCGGCTCGGGCTTCTCCAGGCGCGAGGCCTCGACCACGATGTCGGCGCCGCGCACGCAGGACTCCCAGTCCTCGGTCACGACGATCTTCATGCCCAGGTCGCGCTCCAGCTTTTCGGCGAAGGCGTTGCGGCTTTCGGGCCGGCGCGAGTGCACCCGGATCTCGTCGAACCCGAAGATGGCGTGCAGCAGCCGCACGTTCCAGTACGAGGTGCCGCGCGCGCCGATGTGGCCGAGGATCTTCGAGTCCTTGCGCGCCAGGTGCTTGGCGCCGATGGCGGTGATCGCGCCGGTGCGCATGTCGGTGATGTCCGAGGCGTCGATGATCGCCACCGGCACGCCGGTCTTGGGATCGAACAGGTTGAGCACCGCCAGCTCCGACGGCAGGCCCCGCTCGTAATTGCGGTAGAAGTCGCCGACCACCTTCACGCCGGCCACGCCCATCGGACGGATGTAGCCGCGCAGCACGTTGAAGTGGCCCGGGTAGTCCTTCTCGGGCACCAGGTGCATCCGGGGCTCGATCGTGGTCTCGCCGCGGCCCTGGGCCAGCAGGCCGCGCTCGACGGCGGCGACGATCTCGGCGTCGGTCATCGCCAGGGCCTGGACGTCGGGATGGTTGAGGTAGTGGAGGTAAATTTCCTGCATGCTCATTCCTTGCGGGCCGCCGCGGTGGCCGCCACCATCGGCAGTGTGAGGCCCTGGCGCCGTGCCGTCTCGACCGCCACCGGATAACCCGCGTCGGCGTGGCGCATCACGCCGGAGCCGCTGTCGTTGACCAGCACCCGTGCCAGCCGCTCGGCCGCGGCGTCGGTGCCGTCGGCCACGATCACCATGCCGGCGTGCTGCGAGTAGCCCATGCCGACGCCGCCGCCGTGGTGCAGGCTGACCCAGGTGGCGCCGCCGGCGGTGTTGAGCAATGCGTTGAGCAGCGGCCAGTCGGAGACGGCGTCGGTGCCGTCCTGCATGCCTTCGGTCTCGCGGTTGGGGCTGGCGACCGAGCCGGTGTCGAGGTGGTCGCGGCCGATCACGATCGGGCCTTTCAGCTCGCCGTTCTTCACCATCTCGTTGAAGGCCAGGCCAGCCTTGTCGCGCTCGCCCAGGCCCAGCCAGCAGATGCGCGCCGGCAGGCCCTGGAAGGCGATCCGCTCGCGGGCCATGTCGAGCCAGCGGTGGGTGTGGTGGTTGTCCGGGAACAGCTCCTTGATCTTGGCGTCGGTCTTGTAGATGTCCTCCGGATCGCCCGAGAGCGCCACCCAGCGGAACGGGCCCTTGCCCTCGCAGAACATCGGGCGGATGTAGGCGGGCACGAAGCCGGGGAAGTCGAACGCGTTTTTCACGCCCTGGTCGAACGCCACCTGGCGGATGTTGTTGCCGTAGTCCACCGTGGGAATGCCCAGCGCCTGGAAGTCGAGCATCGCCTGCACATGCGTGGCGCACGACGCGGCGGCCGCGGCCACCAGGCGCGGATGCCGAGCCGGGTCCTGCTGCGCGGCCTTCCATTCGGCCACAGTCCAGCCGGCCGGCAGGTAGCCGTGCACCAGGTCGTGGGCCGAGGTCTGGTCGGTCACCAGGTCGGGCCGCACCGCACCGGCGCGCACCCGCTCCAGCAGCACCGGCAGCACCTCGGCCGCGTTGCCCAGCAGCGCGATCGAGACGGCCTCCTTCTTCGCGGTGTGGTGGGCGATCAGGGCCAGGGCGTCGTCCAGGTCCTTCGCCTGCTTGTCGACGTAGCGGGTGCGCAGCCGGAAGTCGATGCTGCTCTGCTGGCATTCGATGGCCAGCACGCAGGCGCCGGCCAGCACGCCGGCCAGCGGCTGGGCGCCGCCCATGCCGCCCAGGCCGCCGGTGAGGATCCAGCGGCCCGAAAGATCATTGCCGTAGTGCTGCCGGCCGGCCTCGACGAAGGTCTCGAAGGTGCCCTGCACGATGCCCTGTGCGCCGATGTAGATCCAGCTGCCGGCGGTCATCTGGCCGTACATGAACAGGCCCTTGCGGTCGAGTTCGTGGAAGTGCTCCCAGTTCGCCCACTTGGGCACCAGGTTGGAGTTGGCGATCAGCACCCGCGGCGCGTTCGGATGGGTCTTGAACACGCCCACCGGCTTGCCCGACTGCACCAGCAGCGATTCGTCGTCCTCCAGTTCGCGCAGCGAGGCCAGGATCTGGTCGAAGCATTCCCAGTTGCGCGCGGCCCGGCCGATGCCGCCGTAGACCACCAGCGACTGCGGGTTCTCGGCCACCTCGGGATCCAGGTTGTTCTGGATCATCCGGTAGGCGGCCTCGGTCAGCCAGCTCTTGCACGACAGGGTGCTGCCGCGCGGCGCGCGGACGACGCGGTCGGCCCAGCGGGTGTCGGCCGGGGCGGCGGGCGCCGCGGCGGTGGCGGTGGCGGTGGCGGTGAAGGCGTCGGGTGCGTTCATGGTCGGGGCTCGGAAGAAGGGCGGTCGAAGAATCGGGGGAGGGGCTGAGGTGCGGGGTGTCAGGCGGTGGCGGCGGGCGCTGCGGCGGATGCGTCGGCATGGCTCGGCAGCAGGCGCAGCAGCGCGTCGGGCCAGGTGCCGCCGCCGGCCCAGAGGCGCATCGCCTCCACGTCGGGCGCGAGGAAGCGGTCCTGGTCCAGGAAGGCGACGCGGCGGCGCAGGTCGGCGAAGGCGGCCTCGAGCAGCGGCGAGCTGCGCAGGCCGCGTTTCAGTTCGATGCCCTGCGCCGCGCCCATCGCCTCGATGCCGACGACCACCGCGGTGTTGTCGGCCATCTCGGCCAGGCGCCGGGCGCCGAAGGTGGCCATCGAGACATGGTCCTCCTGGTTGGCCGAGGTGGGCAGGCTGTCGACGCTGGCCGGATGGGCGAGCGACTTGTTCTCCGAGGCCAGCGCGGCCGCGGTGACCTGCGCGATCATGAAGCCCGAGTTGACGCCGCCGTCGCGCACCAGGAAGGGCGGCAGGCCCGACAGGCCCGTGTCGAGCAGCAGCGCCAGCCGGCGCTCGGAGATCGCGCCGATCTCGGCGAGGGCCAGCGCCAGGATGTCGGCGGCGAAGGCCACCGGCTCGGCGTGGAAGTTGCCGCCGGAGATCACCTCGTCGTCACCTTCATCGCCGCCGGCGCCGGAGAAGACCAGCGGGTTGTCGGAGGCGGCGTTGGCCTCGATCTCCAGCACCCGGGCGGCGTGGCGGATGTTGTCGAGGCAGGCACCCATCACCTGCGGCACGCAGCGGATCGAGTACGGGTCCTGCACCCGGCCGCAGTCGGGATGCGAGGGCACGATCTCGCTGCCGTCGAGCAGTGCGCGCACCGCCGCGGCCACGTCGATCTGCCCCGGCTGGCCGCGCGCCGCGTGGATGCGGGCGTCGAAGGGCTTGATCGAGCCCTGGATCGCCTCCAGCGACAGCGCGCCCGCCACCAGCCCGGCGGCGAAGACGTTCTCGGCCTGGAACAGCCCGGCCAGCGCCAGCGCGGTCGAGACCTGGGTGCCGTTGAGCAGCGCCAGGCCCTCCTTGGGGCCGAGCACGAAGGGCGCGAAGCCGGCGCGGCGCATCGCCTCGGCGCCGGGGACCACCGTGCCCTCGGGCGTCGAGGCCTCGCCCTCGCCGATCAGCACGCAGGCCAGGTGGGCGAGCGGCGCCAGGTCGCCCGACGCGCCCACCGAGCCCTTGGCGGGGATGCGCGGCAGCAGGCCGGCGTTGGCCAGCGCCAGCAGCGCGTCGACGATCTCGGGCCGCACGCCCGAGTGGCCACGCGCCAGGCTCACCGCCTTGGTCGCCAGCACCAGCCGCACCACCGCGGCGGGCAGCGGCTGGCCGGTGCCCACGCTGTGCGACAGCACCAGGTTGCGCTGCAGCTCGGCCAGCCGTTCGCGCGGGATCCGGGTGCTGGCCAGCTTGCCGAAGCCGGTGTTGATGCCGTAGACCACCTCGCCGCCATCGACGATGCGCTGCACCGCCGCCTGCGCGGCGCGCAGGGCCTGCCGGGCATCGGCCTGCAATTGCAGCGACACGCCGCCGGCATGGATGCGGCGCAGGGAGGCGAGCCCGACCCGGCCCGGATCGAGCACCAACACGCCGTCCTGCGGCGCGGGCACCGGGTGGGCGGGGGCGGCATCGGGAGTAAGCATGTGCATGTCTATACAGGTTGGTGGAAATGAAGGACGGTCGTTGCCGAGCGCAGCCGCTCAGCGGGCGTTGCCGTCGGTGCGGAAGCGGCTGCCCAGCCGGTAGCGGCTGGCGGGGTGCAGGAAGCGGGCGAAGGTCACCGGCACGCCCTGCATCCAGGTGCGGCGGGTGAGCAGCAGGCAGGGCTCGGCGGTGGGCATCTCGAGCTGCAGCGCCTGCTCGGCGGTGGGCATCACCGCATCGACCACATGCTCCATCTCGTCGTAGGGCGCGGTGCGGACCAGGTATTCCGACGGCTGCTGGCGCGAGAAATCCTGGTGGATGAAATCGGGCGAGACGCGCGGGTTGACGAAGCGGTCTTCCAGCTGCACCGGCAGGCCGTTCTCCAGGTGCACGCAGACGGCGCGGAACACCGACTCGCCGGTGCGCAGGCCGAAGAGCGCGGCGGTCTCCATCGAGGCCGACACCCGCTCGACCAGCAGCACCTTGCAGGCGTAGTCGTGGCCGCGGTGGTGCACGTCGTCGGCCAGGTTGGCGATCTGCAGCAGGGTGGACTGGGGCTTGTCCTCGGCCACGAAGCTGCCCACGCCCGGCACCCGCACCACCCGGCCCTGGCCGGCCAGCTCGCGCAGCGCGCGGTTGACCGTCATGCGCGACATGCCGAACTGCGCGACCAGCTCGTGCTCCGACGGCAGCCGGGTGCCGGCGGGCCAGCTGCCGTCCTGGATCTTGCGCGAGATGAAATCCTTGACCTGCTGGTAGAGCGCGAGCGCGCCCGGGCCGTCGTTGGCGGCGGGCGCCGCGCCCACGGCCGGCGTCTGCGGCGCCGCGGGGGCGCCGCGCTTGGGCAGGGGAAGGGTAGTGCGGGCGGTCATGCGGCGGTCGATGCAGGTGGGTGCGCGCAAGGCGCTCAGTGCGCCGCGGCGAGCGATTCGGCGCGGATCTCTTCGGTGAGGCGCGCCTTCAGGTCCATGAACTCGGGCGAGGTCTTGATCGTGTAGTGGCGCGGATGGGGGAAATCCACCGCCAGCTCGGTCTTGATGCGGCCCGGCCGGGCGCTGAACACCGCCACCCGGTTGGCCATGAAGATCGCCTCGTCGATGTCGTGGGTGACGAAGAGCACCGTCTTGCGGGCCGACTCCCAGATGCCCAGCAGCAGCTCCTGCATCAGCACCCGGGTCTGGTTGTCGAGCGCGCCGAAAGGCTCGTCGAGCAGCAGGATCTTGGGGTCGTTGGCCAGCGCCCGGGCGATCGCGGTGCGCTGCTGCATGCCGCCCGAGAGCTGCTTGGGAAAGTGGTTCTCGAAGCCGCGCAGCCCCACCTTGGCGATGAAGTAGTCGGCGCGCTCTTTCTGCTGCGCCTCGGGCAGGCCGCGCTCGCGCAGGCCGAAGCGGATGTTCTGCGCGATGGTGAGCCAGGGGAACAGGGTGTAGCTCTGGAACACCACCCCGCGGTCGGCGCCCGGCCCCTCGACCGGGCGGCCGTCGAGCATCACCTGGCCGGTGGTCGGGTAGTCGAGCCCGGCGACGATGCGCAGCAGGGTCGACTTGCCGCAGCCCGAGGGGCCGAGGATGGTGACGAAGTCGTTCTCGCGCACCTCGAAATCGACCGGCAGCAGCGCCTGCGTGCTCTGGCCCCGGGTGCCCGGGAAGATGCGCGATACGCCGCGCACGGAAAGATGGTCGCTCACAGCGTGCTCCAGGCGAAGAGGCGGCGGTTGGCCGCCTTGAAGGCGAAGTCGGACACCAGCCCGATGATGCCGATCACGATGATGCCGAAGATGATCTGCCCGGTGTTGAGCAGCGCCTGGCTGTCGGTGATCATGTGGCCGATGCCCGAGGACGAGCCGATCAGCTCGGCCACGATCACGTAGGTCCAGGCCCAGCCCAGCACCAGGCGCAGCGTCTCGGCGATGCCCGGCGCGGCGCCGGGGATCAGCACCCGGGCGATCACGCCGCGGTCGCCGGCGCCCAGGGTGTAGGCGGCCTCGACCAGGTCGCGGCGGGCGCTGCCGACGGTGACGGCCACCATCAGCACCACCTGGAAGAAGGAGCCGATGAAGATCACCAGCAGCTTCTGCGTCTCGCCGATGCCCGCCCACAGGATCAGCAGCGGGATGAAGGCCGAGGCCGGCAGGTAGCGGCAGAAGGACACGAAGGGCTCGAAGAAGGCCTCGACGCCCTTGTACGCGCCCATCGCGATGCCCAGCGGCACCGCCAGCACGCTGGCCAGGGCGAAGCCGCCCACCACCCGCCAGACGGTCATGCCGATGTCGTGGATGAAGTTGTACTCGGTGAACAGCAGCCAGCCCTCGCGCACCATCGTCACCGGGCTGGCCAGGAAGGTGGGCGACACGAAGCCGCCCAGCGTGAAGAACGCCCACACCGCCACGAACAGCACGAAGAAGCCCAGGCCCAGCATCCAGCGCGCGGTGCCGCCGACCGGCTCCAGCGGCGCCAGCGCCCGGCGCCGGCGCGCGGAGACCGGCGCGGCGATCGGCGGCAGCGCCGCGGGTACGGCGGCCCCGGGCGAGGCGACGGAAGGAACGGGTGCGACGGACGCGGCGGTAGCGGGCAGGGCGGACATGGGCGGCGGATTACTTGATGAAGCGGTCGTCGAAGGTCACGGCCAGGTCGGCCGGCGCCTTGCGGATCACGCCGGCGTCGAGCAGGATTTTCTGGGCTTCCTGCATGAAGGCGGTCAGTTCGCCGGCGAAGAACTTCTGGTTGGCCGCCTTGTCCTGCCAGCGCAGGTAGGCCGACGACTTGGCGAACTGCTCGCCCGACTGCTTGACCGCCGCGCCCATGATCTCGTTGGACTTGGCCGGGTCGGCCTTGATCATGTCGAGCGCCTGGAAGTAGGAGTCGGCCAGCGACCGCGCCGCCTTGGCGTTGGCCTTGAGCCACTCGGGCGCGCAGCCCACCGTGTCCATCACCATCGGGTAGTCGAGCGTGGTCGCCAGGATCTTGCCGGCGGCGGGGTTGTCGCGCACGGTGGAGAGGTAGGGCTCGTAGGTCATGGCGGCGTCGTTCTGGCCGGCCACGAAGGCCTGCGCCGCGGCCTGCGGCGTCATGGTGACCGTCTTCACGTCTTTCAGCGTCATGCCGTTCTTGCCGAGCATCCAGGCCAGGCCGAAGTAGGGCGCGGTACCGGGCGCGTCGACGCCGATGGTCTTGCCCTTCAGGTCGGCGAAGCCCTTGACGTCGCCGCGCACCGCGATGCCGTCGGCGCCGTAGGACTTGTCCATCTGGAAGATCTGCACGATCGGCACGCCGTTGGCGTTCCAGGCGACATGCGTCTCGACGGTGGTGGCGGCGCACTGGATCGCGCCCGAGGCCAGCGCCAGGTGGCGGTCCTTCTGCGGGATCATCTTGATCTCCACGTCGAGGCCGTTCTTCTTGAAGATGCCGGCCTTGTCGGCGAGCGTCAGCGGCGCGAAGCCGGTCCAGCCCGACATGCCCAGCACGATCTTCGTGTCCTGCGCTGCCGAGCCGAACGCCAGCGCCGCCGCGCACACGCCGGCCGCCGTGCGGACCGCCAACCTGACCATGGAACGCTTGCTCATCGATCTACCTCTTTGCGATTGAAGAAAAACGGGGCGGCCCACCCCGAGGGCGGCCGCAGGGAACCGGAGACCGGGCAGGCGCCGATTGTCGGGAATGCACCAGACCTGTACATACAGGCTAACCCGCAACTGTATCGGTGCATCCCACGGGCCGGATGGCGCCGCCATGGCGGGAAAACGGCACGCTCTCCGTGCGCATCTCCCCGGCCCTGCCCAGGTTGACTAGACAAGCACGACACGTGCCAGACCGCAATGGCCGCAAAATCGGGGGCTCACCCGAAAACGCGCCATGCCAGACTCTCTCTCCGCCGATCCGTTGCACATCCTTCACGAGGTTTTCGGGTACGACCGGTTCCGCGGCCCCCAGGCGGACATCGTCGAACACGTCACCGCCGGTGGCGACGCCCTGGTGCTGATGCCGACAGGCGGCGGCAAGTCGCTCTGCTACCAGATTCCGGCGATCGCGCGGCAGCGGGCGGGGCACGGCATCACCATCGTCGTCTCGCCCCTGATCGCGCTGATGCACGACCAGGTGGGCGCGCTGCACGAGGCCGGGGTGGATGCCGCCTTCCTCAACTCGACGCTCGACTGGCAGGAGACGCTGGAGGTCGAGCGCCGCATGTCGCGCGGCGAGATCACCCTGCTCTACGCCGCGCCCGAGCGGCTGACCACGCCGCGCTTCCTGGAACTGCTCGACGGCCTGCTGCAGGGCGGCCAGCTGGCGCTGTTCGCGATCGACGAGGCGCACTGCGTGAGCCAGTGGGGCCACGACTTCCGGCCCGAGTACCGGGCGCTGTCGATCCTGCACGAGCGCTATGCCGGCGTGCCGCGCATCGCGCTCACCGCCACCGCCGACGCGCTGACCCGGGCCGACATCGTCGAGCGGCTGCAGCTGCAGGACGCCGGCCAGTTCGTCAGCAGCTTCGACCGGCCCAACATCCGCTACCAGATCGTCGAGAAGAAGGACGCCACCACCCAGCTGCTGCGTTTCATCGAGCGGGAGCACCCGGGCGACGCGGGCGTGGTCTATTGCCAGTCCAGGAAGCGGGTCGAGGACCTGGCGGCCACGCTGTCGGCCGCCGGCATCAACGCCCTGCCCTACCACGCCGGCCTGGACGCCAAGCTGCGGCAGAAGCACCAGGACCGTTTCCTGCGCGAGGAAGGCATCGTGATGGTGGCCACCATCGCCTTCGGCATGGGCATCGACAAGCCCGACGTGCGCTTCGTCGGCCATGTGGACATGCCGAAGAACATCGAGGGCTACTACCAGGAGACCGGCCGCGCCGGCCGCGACGGTGCGCCGGCCGACGCCTGGATGGCCTACGGCCTGCAGGACGTGGTGAACCAGCGCCGCATGATCGACGAAAGCCCGGCGGGCGAGCAGTTCAAGCAGGCGCTGGTCGGCAAGCTGGAGGCGCTGCTGGCCCTGGCCGAGGCGACCGACTGCCGGCGGGTGCGGCTGCTGTCGTACTTCGGCGAAGCCTCCACCCCGTGCGGCAACTGCGACAACTGCCTGAACCCGCCCGAGCTGTGGGACGGCACCGAGGCGGCGCAGATGCTGCTCTCGACCATCTACTGGATCCGCAAGCAGCAGGGCATCGGCTTCGGCGCCGGCCACATCATGGACATCGTGCGCGGCAAGGAGACCGACAAGACCCGGCAGCACGGCCACGACGGGCTCTCGACCTTCGGACGCGGGTCGCAGTTCAGCGAGGTGCAGCTGCGCGGCGTGCTGCGCCAGCTGATCGCGACCGGCGCGCTGCATGTCGATGCCGAGGCCTACAACACCCTGCAGCTGATGCCCGGCGCCCGGGCGGTGCTCAAGGGCGAGGTGCCGGTGCGGCTGCGCGCCTCGATCTCGGCGCCGGCCGAGCGCAAGCCGCGCCGCGAGCGCAGCGGCACCGGCAAGACCGCGTCGCCCGCCGCCGCCGCGCTGGATGCGGACGGCCAGACACGCTTCGCCGCGCTCAAGGCCTGGCGCGCCGAGGTGGCGCGCGAGCACAACCTGCCCGCCTACGTCATCTTCCACGACGCCACCCTGGCCGCCATCGCCGAGCGGGCGCCGCGCTCGCAGGACGACCTGCACGGCATCACCGGCATCGGCGCCAAGAAGCTGGAGGCCTATGGCGACGAGGTGCTGCGGGTGTCGATGGGGGCGTGAAATCCCCCAGACGGCGAACCGCCGCGCAGCGGCATCCGGCCGCTAAAATCGCGGGCTGCACCGAAGCCCCTCCCGAAGGAAGCCCCATGCCCCTACCCGTCAATGCCGCCACCAACACGCCCGAGCCGGACAACTCCCACGATCCGCGGGCGCACATCGCGGCCGAGCACGAGAAGGACGCGGTCGAGCAGGTGGTGCACCTGATGCCGATGGTGCTGCCGATCGTCGGCGGCGTGCTGATGTTCCTGCTGGCCTTCATCGCGATCTACATGGCCTGACCGTGCGGCGGGCCGGCCCGGCCCGCATCGGTCGCCCGGGGCGACCGCCGTTCCCCTCCTGGAAAGCCGCGCTCGACGCGGCTTTTTGCCGTCCGGGCGTCGCCATCGCACGCATAACCCCATGCTTTGTTTGCATGAAATTACAGGGTAATCCGGTTTCGCTTCCGGCACGGATTCATAAAATCGTCATCCGCCCCCGCCGAAACCGGCTCGCGCCGCACCCCGGGGTGCCTGCAGCAGCCCCATCGGTCGCCCGGAGCCGCCTTCTCCAAGACCACTCGCGCACACACGTGGTCTTCGACAAGACGGTTTTCAAACTCAGGAGCTCGACCGATGAACGCCCCCACCCAAGGACTGCCCGTACAGGCCCCTTCCTACGTCAAGAACGCCCGGCTGGTCGCCTGGGTGTCCGAGATGGCCGCCCTCTGCAAGCCGCAGGACATCGTCTGGTGCGACGGCAGCGACGAGGAATACGCCCGCTTCTGCCAGCAGCTGGTCGATGCCGGCACCTTCAAGCGCCTGAACCCGGCCAAGCGCGCCAACAGCTTCCTCGCCTGCTCCGACCCGAGCGACGTGGCCCGGGTGGAAGACCGCACCTTCATCTGCTCCGAGAAGCAGGACGACGCCGGCCCCACCAACAACTGGAAGGCCCCGGCCGAGATGCGCGGCATCCTGCAGCCGCTGTTCGACGGCTGCATGGCCGGCCGCACGATGTACGTGGTGCCGTTCTCGATGGGCCCGCTCGGCAGCGACATCGCCCACATCGGCGTCGAGCTGTCCGACAGCGCCTATGTGGCGGTGAACATGAAGCTGATGACCCGCATGGGCCGCGCGGTGGTCGACGTGCTGGGCGACGACGGCGAGTTCGTGCCCTGCCTGCACACCGTGGGCGCGCCCCTGGCCGCCGGCCAGGCCGACGTGCCGTGGCCGTGCAACCCCACCACCAAGTACATCGTGCATTTCCCCGAGACGCGCGAGATCTGGTCGTACGGCTCGGGCTACGGCGGCAACGCGCTGCTGGGCAAGAAATGCCTGGCGCTGCGCATCGCCTCGGCCATGGGCCGCGCCGAAGCGACCGACACGGCCACCGGCTGGCTGGCCGAGCACATGCTGATCCTGGGCGTTACTTCGCCGGCCGGCAAGAAATACCACCTGGCCGCGGCGTTCCCGTCGGCCTGCGGCAAGACCAACTTCTCGATGCTGGTGCCGCCACCGGCCCTCGACGGCTGGAAGGTCACCACCATCGGCGACGACATCGCCTGGATCAAGCCGGCGGCCGACGGCAAGCTGTATGCGATCAACCCCGAGGCCGGCTACTTCGGCGTGGCGCCCGGCACCAACATGCTGACCAACCCCAACTGCATGAAGAGCCTGGACCGCGACGTGATCTTCACCAACGTGGCGCTGACCGACGACGGCGACGTCTGGTGGGAAGGCCTGGAGCAGGACGCACCCGGCAAGGCGCTGCCGGCGCATTTGATCGACTGGCAGGGCAAGGACTGGACGCCCCAGATCGCCAAGGAGACCGGCGCGAAGGCCGCGCACCCCAACTCGCGCTTCACCGTGGCCGCCACCAACAACCCGGCGCTCGACAGCGCCTGGGACGACCCGGCCGGCGTGCCGATCGACGCCTTCCTGTTCGGCGGCCGCCGCTCGACCACGGTGCCGCTGGTGACCGAGGCCCGCAACTGGAACGAAGGCGTCTACATGGCCGCGACCATGGGCTCCGAGACCACCGCCGCCGCGTTCGGCCAGCAGGGCGTGGTGCGCCGCGACCCGTTCGCGATGCTGCCGTTCGCCGGCTACAACATGAGCGAGTACTTCCAGCACTGGATCGACCTGGGCGCCAAGCTGCAGGCCCAGGGTGCGCAGCTGCCGAAGATCTACCAGACCAACTGGTTCCGCAAGGGCGAAGAAGGCAAGTTCGCCTGGCCCGGCTACGGCGAGAACATGCGCGTGATCAAGTGGATGATCGACCGCATCGAAGGCACGGCCGGCGCCGGCGTCGAGCACCTCACCGGCACCAGCCCCGCCTACGAGGACCTGAACTGGACCGGCCTGGACTTCACGCCCGCGCAGTTCGACACGGTGACCCGCACCGACGATGCCGCCTGGGGCGCCGAGCTGGCCCTGCACGACGCGCTGTTCGCCCAACTGGCGCGCGGCCTGCCGCAGGAGCTGAAGGACACCCGCGCCGAACTGGAAGCGCGCATCAAGGGCTGATCGCCCGCCGCGCACCGCCCGCGGTGCGCCGGTCTCGGCCTTGCGCCGACGACCGGCCCATGGAAAAAAGCCGCTGGCCCCTTTCGGGACCCGCGGCTTTTGTGCGGCAGGGGCGCGGCGCGCGCCCGGTACCGATCAGAAGTAGTTGCGGACGTCGCGGGCGGCACCCATGCTCATCGCACGGCTGATGTCGGCCATCACGCGGGCATCGGTCATGGCGACGCGCATCATCTGGCGGTCCTGCTCGGCGGCGATCTGGCGCTCGTTCCAGGCGACGACGGTGGCGCGCAGGGCGATCGCGGCGCGGCGCAGCGGGCCGGCCAGCAGGGCCAGGGCGGCGAAGGCGATGGCCCACAGCACCACCCAGGCGGTCAGCAGGTGGCCTTCGGACCAGCTGTCGACCACCTGGTTGGCGACGACGAGGACGGCCGACACGACGGCGGCCAGCAGCAGCGAAGCGCCGCCACGGGCACCCTGGACGAGGCCGGAGACGTGCTCCACGGTGCGGACCGCGCGGTTGGCGCCGACGTGCTGGGAAGAGAATTGAGGGTGTACGAAGCTGGTCATGGTGATCTCCTGCGGGTAGCGCCGGAAGAGGATTTCAGCGCCTGGGGTGAATACTAGGGTTTACCCCTGCATTCCCCAAATTTATTTGCGTGATGTTTGCCATTCACCGCGGTGATGTTCTATCGTTCCCCGCATGGCTTCCACCAACTTCCGCGCCCTCGATCTGAACCTGCTGCGGGTCTTCGACGAGGTGATGGCCGAGCGGAACCTCACCCGCGCGGCCCACAACCTGTCGATCACCCAGCCGGCCGTCAGCAATGCCCTGCGGCGCCTGCGCGAGGTGCTGGGCGACGAGTTGCTGCGGCGCAACGGGGCGGTGATGGAGCCCACCCCCCGTGCCGCCGCGATCTGGCCCGACGTGCGCGAGGCGCTGCGGCAGCTGCAGCGCTCGCTGGCGCCCGACGTGTTCGTGCCGGCCGAGGCGTCCACCGCCTTCGTGCTGGCGATGGCCGACGCCACCGCGGCGGTGGTGATGCCCGCCCTGGTCAACATCATGGAAGCGGAGGCGCCGGGCATCCAGGTGCGGGTGGTGCCGCTGGCCACCCGCGACCCGCGCCGGCTGCTGGCCGACGAAGAGGCCGACATGGCCGTCGGCTACTTTCCCGCGGTGATGGCCGACCTGACCGCCCGCAGCCAGGCCGGCGAGGTGGAGAGCTTCGCCCACCACCGGCTCTACGACGGGCAGTACGTCTGCGTGATGCGCCGCGGCCATCCGCTGTCGGAGCTGTCGCAGGACGCCTTCACCATCGACCGCTTCTGCGCGGCGCGCCACATGCTGGTGAGTTTCTCGGGTCGGCCCTACGGATTCATCGACGAGGCGCTGGCCCTGCTGGGCCGCACCCGCCACGTGGCGGTGACGGTGAACCAGTTCTTCACCGCCGGCCGGGTGGTGGCCCACTCCGACATGCTGACCATCCTGCCCCGCCATTTCGTCGGCGCGACCGGCCTGGCCGAACACATCGTCTGGCGCCCCCTGCCCTTCCCGGTGCCGACCGTCCACGTAGACGCCCTCTGGCACCGCCGCCAGCAACCGTCGGCCGCCCACGAATGGCTGCGCAACGCGGTGGAACGATCCGCCGTGCTGCATCCGCTGCTGTGAGCGGATAGGATCTTCTAGAACGATTAAGCCGCTAGCCAGCTCGGGACCATGGCCTCTTGCTACAAAACCAGTAGCATCTGTAGTTGGTTTCCAGGTATTCCCACACAACGCAGAAGATGTGAAAGAACCGTAGCGAGCGGCCCGAGTGTGCGTCGAGGACCGGAGCCGTACTCCTGTACGGTGAGGACCGCAGACGCGCAATCGGGCCGCGCAGTAGGTTCTCTCACATCTTCTCAGCGGATGACGCTGAGGTAGGCGCGCGCGGCCTGGCGGAGCTCGTGGGCGTGGTGGGGGTCCTGGCCGGCGCGGGCTTCGGCGCTCTCCATCAGGCGGTTGGCAATACCGGCCGGAGGTGCCATCCCGCGGGTGGCAGGGGCGGAACTCAGGAGGCGGGCGATCAGCGTGAACATGGCGTCTTGCACCTTGTGGGTGCATCAAAAAGTGGCGATAGGGGTAGATTAAGGGTTTTCCCTAGCCGTGCCCACCCCTAACCCATGCCGAGCGTGCATAACCTGATCCACCGTGGTGCGCAGCGCACGCAAACGGGCAGCCGGGCCGCACCGCACAATGGCCGGATGCAGCTACAGCTCCTGTCCGACCTGCACCTGGAAGTGCAACCCGATTTCACCGTCTCGCCCACGCCCGGCGCCGATCTGCTGGTACTGGCCGGCGATATCGGCTCCCACCACCCGTCCTCCCGCCTGCCGGGCGACGACTTCGGCCTGGCCCGCTTCTCGCCGCTGCCGCAGTTCGGCGGCTGGCCGCAGCCGGTGCTGTTCGTGCCGGGCAACCACGAGTACGACGGCCAGGATGTCGATGCCGCCCGACTCCGGCTGCGGCGCCTCTGCGACCGGCTCGGCATCGGCTGGCTCGACCGCGAGACGGTCACGGTCGGCGGCGTGCGCTTCCTGGGCAGCACGCTCTGGTCCGACTTCGAATCGCTGATCCCCGCCACCGCCACGCCCGCCGCCGCCCTGAAGGCCCGCGGCAAGGCGATGCGCGCCGCCGACTTCTACCTGAAGAAGACCGGCACCACCCGCCACGGCGCGCCCTGGCTGTCCGAGGGCGTGCGGGACGAGGCGCTGGCCTGCCAGCAATGGCTGGCCGGCGCGCTGGCCACGCCGTTCGACGGGCCGACGGTGGTCGTCACCCACTTCGCGCCCAGCCTGGGGAGCGCCGATCCGCGCTACGGCCTGGTGCCCGGCACCGCCGGCTTCTGCAATGCGCTCGACGCCCTGCTGCCCCGGGCGCAGCTGTGGCTGCACGGCCACCTGCATGCGCCCAGCAACTACCGGCAGGCCGGCTGCCGGGTGGTGGCGAACCCGCTGGGCTACGGGGGCAAGGGCGAGCAGGCGACGTTCCGGCCGCACTGGCTGGTCGGCGTACCTTCGCTATAAAAACAATAGCTGCATGCCGTCGATCGGCGCCGGCTGCAGGCCGTTTCGATCTGCGAACGACGACGTCCCGCCCCCTCCAGCGGGGGTGACACCGGCCGCCGGGGCTGGCCGGCGGGACCCGCCTAATCCCCTTCGCCGGGCAGGTGGCCTACACCGGCACGGATGCGGCGCGGGTTACGCTCGGGGTCTACAAGGCGCGGCACGACAGCTGCGCTTTTTTTCGTTCCGACTTTCGGCGTCTGCAGGGCGCCCGTCCTTTCCCACGATCCCGACACATGAAACTCCAAGCCCACTGCTCGATGACCGTGACCGCCTATGCCGACAGCCCGGTGGTCGCCGTGCTGCGGCCCCGCAGCGGCCGGGCGCAGTGGATGATGAGCGAGCGCTACGAGATCGCGCCGCTGGTGCCCACCTCGGAGATGGTCGACCCGTACGGCAACCTGTGCCAGCGCTTCACCGTGCCGCAGGGCACGATGCGCATCGAGGTCGAGATGGTGCTGCAGGCCGAGGACCACATCGCGGTGCAGCACGACGCCCACTACACGCCGGTGGCGCTGCTGCCCGACGACGTGCTGCACTACCTGCTGCCGAGCCGCTACTGCCCGTCGGACAAGATGCAGGGCCAGGCCCTGTCACTGGTGCAAGGCCATGCGCCCGGCTATGCGCAGGTGGAGGCGATCCGCGCCTGGATCCACGCCAACATCGAATACCGCTACGGCGTCAGCACGCCCAACACCGACGCGCTCGACACGCTGATCCACGGCGCGGGCGTCTGCCGCGATTTCTCGCACGTGGGCATCGCCCTCTGCCGGGCGCTGAAGATCCCGGCGCGGGTGGTCGTGGGCTACCTCTGGCAGCTGGACCCGATGGACATGCACGCCTGGTTCGAGGCCTTCGTCGGCGGCCGCTGGTACACCTTCGACGCCACCCAGTCGGAACCGCGCGGCGGCCGCATCGTGGTGGCCTACGGCCGCGACGCCGCCGACGTCGCCTTCATCAGCGACTACGGCGCGGTGCCGCTGCAGATGGGCGAGATGCACACCACCGTCACCCGGCTCGACCTGCCCGAGCCGGTGTCGGAGCAGCCGCAGCCGACGCCCGCCGGCTGACCGCCGCCGTCAGGCCCGCGCGGTGCGCGGCGCGCCGGGCCACATCCGCACCGCCAGCGCGGCCGCCGCGGTCAGGGTGGCCATGGCGCATACCGCCGTCCAGCCGCCGTGGGCCAGCACCAGGCTGCCGAGGGCCGCGCCGCTGGCCATGCCGATGAACATCGCGGTGAACAGCACCGCGTTGAGCCGGCTGCGTGCCGCGGGCTCGATGCCGAAGACGATGGTCTGGTGCGCCACCAGCGTGGCCTGCATGCCCAGGTCGAAGCCCACCGCGCTGACGGCGATCAGCCACAGGCGGTCGGGGCCCGCCGCCATCGCCAAAAACGACACCGCCACCAGCCCGGCGCCCAGCCGCGCCACCAGCTCCGGCCCCTTGCGGTCGGCGATGCGGCCGGCCAGCGGCGCGGCCAGCGCACCCACCGCGCCCGCCAGGCCGAAGGCGCCGGCGGCGGTGCTGCCCAGGTGGAACGGCGCGCCGTGCAGCATCACCGCCAGCGTCGACCAGAAGGCGCTGAAGCCGACGCTCAACAGCGCCTGGGCCAGCGCGGCCCGGCGCAGCGCCGGATGGCGCCGCCACAGCGAGCCGAGCGAGGCCAGCAGCGCGCCGTAGGGCAGCTGGGTGGTGGGCGCGAAGCGCGGCAGGCCGCGCCAGGCCGCCACCGCCAGCAGGGCGATGCTGAGCGCGGCGGCGCCGTACATCGCGCGCCAGCCGAAGTGCTCGGCCACGAAGCCGCTCACCACCCGCGACAGCAGCACGCCCAGCAGCAGCCCGGTCATCACCGTGCCCACGGTGCGGCCCCGGCTGGCGGCGGGCGCCAGCGTGGCGGCGGCGGGCACCAGGTCCTGCGCCAGCGTGGCGGCCAGCCCGATCGCCAGGCTGCCCGCCAGCAGCACGCCGAGCGACGGCGCCACCGCGCACAGCAGCAGCGCCAGGCACAGCACGCCGGCCTTGGCCAGGATGATCCGCCGCCGGTCGAAGCGGTCGCCCAGCGGCGCCAGCGTCAGGATGCCGAGCGCATAGCCCAGCTGGGTCAGCGTCGGCACCAGGCCGATGGTGGTGGCGCCCACCCGGAGGTCGGGGCCGAGCACCCCGAGCATCGGCTGGCTGTAGTAGAGCGAGGCCACCGCCAGCCCGGCACCGGCGGCCAGCAGCAGCACCAGGCCTCCGGGAACATCGGCTTGGGGCGAAGCGGCCTGGGGAGTGGAAACGGACGTCATGGTGAAAACTCTCGGGTGCGGCGATGGGGGCAGTGTCGTGCCCCATCGGCAATGCGTGAAGATGGCTGGCGGACACAACTGCTATACGCTTGGCGTATGAATACAGGCCCCGACCGGATCGAACTGATGCAGACCTTCGTGCGCATCGTGGAAGCGGGCAGCCTGTCGGCGGCCGCCGCGCAGATGGGCACCACCCAGCCGACCGTCAGCCGCCGGCTGCAGTCGCTGGAGCGCTCGCTGGGCGTGCAGCTGCTGCAGCGCTCGACCCACGCGATGCAGCTCACCGGCGACGGCGCGCGCTGCTACGAGCAGGCCAAGGTCCTGCTGGCCGACTGGGAGGCGCTGGAAGCCGACCTGCGCGGCACCGGCGACGTGCCGGTGGGCACCCTGCGCGTCGTGGTGCCGCATGCCTTCGGCCAGCAGCAGCTGGTGCGGCCGCTGGTGGACTACCTGCAGCGCCACGCGGGCGTAGCGGTGGAGTGGCGGCTCGACGACGATCCGCCCGACTTCATCGGCGGCGGGATCGACTGCGCCATCCGGGTGGGGCCGGCAGAAGATCCGGCCGTGGTGGCGCTCAAGATCGCCGAAGTGCCGCGGATCGTCGTGGCCGCGCCCGCGCTGTCGGGTTGCCAGCCCTTGCCGCGCCGACCGCACGACCTGGCCGCCCTGCCCTGGCTGGCGCTGCACACCTACTACCGTGCCGAAGTGCGCCTGGCCCGGAGCGACGGCAGCGATCCGCAATCCTTCCCGATCCAGCCGCGCCTCTGCACCGACAGCCTGTTCGCCCTGCGCAGCGCCGCACTGATGGGCCTGGGCGCGGCCATCGTGTCGGCCTGGGTGGTGGAGGAGGATCTACGCAGCGGGCGCCTGCTGCACCTGGTGCCCGAGTGGCACGCGGCGCCGCTGCCGGTCTACCTGCTGTACCCGCACGCCCGCTTCTACCCGGCCCGGCTGCGCCGCTTCCTCGAAGCGATGCGCACCGCGTGGCCCGGCACCGAGCCCGGGTCGGTCGACGGCGCGCAGGGGGGGACAGGGCGGTAGCCCGCGGCCCGGCCGAACGGCGAAGACCCGCCCGCCCGCGCGTCGCGCCGCATTGCGTCGTGTCTTGTCAGCCGCCGGCGCGGCCCAGGTGCTCGTACAGGATGGTGCAGCCGATGCCGATCAGCACCACCCCGCCGACGATCTCGGCGCGCTTGCCGACGACGTGGCCCAGCACCCGGCCGACCATCACGCCGGCGGTCACCATCAGCGTGGTCGCCAGGCCGATGGCCAGCGCGGTGGGGAGGATGTCCACGTCGACGAAGGCCAGGCCCACGCCGACGGCCATCGCGTCGATGCTGGTGCCCACGCCGGTCAGCACCAGCACCCAGAAGGCGTTGCGCTGCGGGCGGTCTTCCTCGGCCTCGGGCGCCGACAGGCCCGAGCGGATCATGCGCAGGCCGAGCACGCTGAGCAGCACCAGGGCGATCCAGTGGTCCCAGGCCTTGACGTAGCTGGCGGCGGCCAGGCCGGCAGCCCAGCCGATGACCGGGGTGATGGCCTCGATGGTGCCGAAGATGAGGCCGGTGCGCAGCGCCTCGCGGAAGCGGGGCTTGTGCAGTGCGGCGCCCTTGCCGACGGCCGCGGCGAAGGCGTCGGTCGACATGGCGAAGGCCAGGAACAGGGTGGAGGCGAGATTCATGGGAAGCACAGACGCAGCCGGTTGCAAGACACCACGGCGCACCACCACCCGGCCGTACCGTGTCGGTGCACCGCTGGTCTCGCCAACCTCTCGGCTACCCGCACCACGGCACGCACGGTGCCGAGTCTGTTGACGCGGGCGCTGCCGACATCCGGCAGCAGGCTACTCCCCAAAGGAGGCGCGATTCTAGCCGCGACCGGCGGCCGGCCATTGCGCCCGCCTTACGCGGGGCAGGGCCGGGCGGATGCAATGGGCCTGCGCGGCACTGGAGAAATTGCCTAACAAAAAGGCAATTCGTAGGTCCTTTCCTACAATCTTTCCACCGCGCGCCGCAGGCGTTGGCGCCTGCCGCGGGGGCTCCCATCGCATGAAACAGAACCTGCTCCGCTTCGTGAAAACCTACCGCCTGGCCGTGGCCGGCACCGCAATGGCAGTGCTGGCCGCTGCGGCGATCGCGTTCTGGCCCAGTTTCTCGGACCCTGCCGGCGCATTGCCCGCCAGCGCCGCCGGCCAGCAGATGGCCGCCGACCCGGCCCGCTGGGGCGCCACCCAGCGCGACGGCTCGGCCCTGCTGGCCGACCTGCGCACCGGCCACATCGCCGCGGTGGGCGTCACCCCGCACGCGCTGCTGGTCACCACCACCGGCGGCGAGCGCTACTACGTGGTCGACGGCCGCGGCGCCTTCGCTGGCCTGGTGGTGCAGCAGGCGCAGAGCGCCGCCACCCCCGCCTTCGAGCTGGCGATGCTGCCGCAGGTGCGTGTCGGCCCCGACACCTCGCAGGCCTGGGACCGCGGCATGGAACTGTTCCGCGCGCTGATCAGCCTGCTGCTGCCGATCCTGCTGATCGGCGCGATGTTCTACCTGATGCGCCGCGACGTCACCTCGCTCTCGAAGCTGGTCGAGAAGCCCACCGGCGTCTCGTTCTCGTCGGTGGTGGGCGCGGGCGAGGCCAAGTCGGCGCTGGCCGACGTGGTGCAGTTCCTGCACCAGCCGGCGCGCTTCGCCGCCCTCGGCGCGCGGGCGCCGCGCGGCATCCTGATGCTGGGCGGCCCGGGCGTCGGCAAGACGCTGCTGGCCAAGGCGATGGCGGGGGAGGCGGGCGTCAACTTCATCGCCACCAACGGCAGCGAGTTCAGCTCCAAGTTCTACGGCGTGGGCGTGTCGAAGGTCAAGCAGCTCTTCGCCACCGCCCGCAAGAACGCGCCGTGCATCCTGTTCATCGACGAGATCGACGGCCTCTCGAAGCGCAGCTCGGGCACCGGCGCGGCCGAGAGCGAGGGCAACCGCATCATCAACCAGGTGCTGGTCGAGATGGACGGCTTCGCCGACAACGAGGGCGTGATCGTCATCGGCGCCACCAACCTGGCCGACAACCTCGACGATGCGCTGCTGCGCGAAGGCCGCTTCGACCGCCGGGTGAACGTCAAGCTGCCCGACGTGCGCGACCGCGCCGACATCCTGCGCCTCTACGCCGCCAAGCTGCCGACGATGCCCGAGGCCGACTTCGACCAGCTGGCCCGCATGACCACCGGCCTGGCCCCGGCGGCGCTGGCCCACATCGTCAACCACGCCGCCCTGGTCGCCGCCCGCCGGGACGCGCAGCGGGTCACCATGGCCCACCTGATGGAATCGGTGGAGACCACCCGCATCGGCGAGCTCAACGGCGGCCAGCGGGCGCTGTCGGAGGGCGAGCTGCGGCGTATCGCGGTGCACGAGGCGGGCCACGCGGTGGTGGCCTCGGCGCTGCGCTCGGGCAAGGTCGAGAAGGTCACCATCCTGCCGCGCGGCGGCGCCCTGGGCGTGACGCTGGTGACGCAGGAGGAGGACAAGGTGCTCTACCCCAAGAGCTTCATCGAGGCGCGCATCCAGATGCTGCTGGCCGGCCGCGGGGCCGAGCTGATGCTGCTGGGAGAGGCTTCGAGCGGCGCGGCGCAGGATCTGCAGGAGGCCTCGCGCCTGGCGCTCGACATGGTCGGTCGCTTCGGCCTGTCGCCCGAGGCCGGCCTGTTCAGCCTGGCCGCCGTGCCCGAGGCGCACGCCGGCTCGGCGGTGGGCGACGCGGTGCGCCAGGCCAACACGCTGCTGGTGGCGCTGGAGGCCCGCTGCACCGGGGTGCTGGAGGCCCACTTGCCCGCCCTGAAGGCGCTGACGGCCGAGCTGCTGGAGCAGGAAGAGGTGGACGGCGACCGGGTGGAAGAGCTGGTGCATTCGCCGCTGCGGCGCGCGGCCTGAACGAAAGCCGGCCGCATCGCGCGGCCGGCGGGTGGATCGGCGCGAAGGCCGGTCAGTTGCCGGCGCCCAGTTCTTCGATACGGTCGGCGTTGGTGATGCTGCGCGATCCCTTGAGGTGCATCTCGACATCGGTGGCGCGGTCGCCGGCGGCCTTGACCGCGTCCTGCAGCTGCTCTTCGCTCACGTCGAATTTCTCGGCCCACTCGGCGCGTGCGCCGGCGTCTGCCATGTCGATGCGGTCGGGCTGGGTGCCGCCGGTGGTGGATGGGGTCGTCGTCATGCCGGTCTCCTGGAAAAATCGATGAAGCAGCCGACGCTACGGGAGGCCGGCCGGCCGGGCTGTAGGTGCAGGGCGCGCATCGCTGCCTGCAGCGGCAGCGGCAGCGGCACCGACGTACCCCGCGCTTAGGCCAGGCTTAACACCGGGGCGGCCGGGAACGTCGCACGGCCGGCCCGGTCTATCCTGTCTGCCGCACACACCCGGCCCGTCAAAACAAGGATGCCCGCACCATGACGCCCCAAGAACACCAGATGCTCGACGAATTCCTGGACCGGCTGGCCCGGGTGGGAAGCGTCGCCAAGGACCCCGCCGCCGACGCGCTGATCCGCGAGCGGCTGGCTGGACAGCCCGATGCGCCCTACCTGCTGGTGCAGCGCGCCCTGCTGCTGCAGCATGCGCTGGACGACGCGCAGCGGCAGATCGCCCAGCTGAAACAGGCCACGGCCCAGGCGCCGGCCGAAGGCAGCTTCCTGTCGCCCGCCGTGGCCCCCGAGCCCGGCTTCGGCCGCGCACCCTCGCAGAACTACATGCCGCCGCCCGCCAGCTTCCCGCCCGCCACCGCGGTACCGCCCCCATCGGCGCCTGTCGGCGGTTGGCGCGAGCGGCTCTTCGGCGCCGCGGCACCGGCGGCGCCGATGCAGGCCGCCCCGGCCGGCGGAGGATCCGGCTTCCTGGGCCAGGCCGCCGCCACCGCGGCGGGCGTGGCCGGCGGCATGTTCCTGTTCAACGGCCTGCAGCACTGGGGCGAGCATGCCGCCGGCGTCGGCAGGAGCCTGATGGACGCATCGCCGGCCGCGCCATCCACTTCCGGCGGGCACGACGAACCCGCCAACCACCGCATCGGCGATGCGCTCGGCCCGCGCGACGATGCTTCTACCGGCAGCGGCTCCGCCAGCCCGTTTCTCTCGGACAACGGCAACTACGCCGACGCGTCGGGGCCAACCGTCGCCGACGACGGCAGCGGGAGCTGGCTGGTGGACGACGGCGGCTTCGCCGACGACGACAGCGACAACTTCATCTGACTGGGCACCCTCCCTCGCCAGGACGCTCCTTATCTTCGGGACGACGCGGAACCGGCTCCGCCGGGCCGCCGGCATCGCCCCGGAAAGGGGTGGGCGAAGGCGCGAAGCGCGCAGCCTGGGGGCGCGCCCCGCTCCACGGGGGTGGTAGTCTGGCCCCATGGATTACGACGAAAACCAGCTGTCGCTGCCGCCCTCCTTCCACGCGCTCTACCTCGACGAGCGCCAGCGTCCGACCGCTCCGCTCGCCGCCGTCCAGGGCCGCTACGAACTCTGCGAAGACCTGGCCCAGCACCTGACCGCACAGGCTCTCGACCTGCAGCCCGACGGTTTCGCCGAGCAGCACGCGCTGCTCCAGCGCTTCTACGCGACGCTGGCGGTGCCCGAGGCGGGCCTGCTGCACGTCGAGGCCCGCTGGGTGGTGCGGCGCCTGGCCGAGATGCTGAACTGGCCGCCCGAGGCCGCAGACGAAAAGCCGGCCTGACAGCCATCCGCGACGCTCCTTTTTTGATAGCTAGCAGCCGTCGTACCACGCCGGCTACGGCTACCTTTCGCTCAGATTTCCCGCCATCGTGGATGCATCGCGGAATTACCGTGCACGCCGTGTTGAGGGCGCAAACTACTTCACATCTAAATTTTACGCATGCTTACGCAATTTTCGCTGGAGGAGATCACATACCGGCCTCCGCCGCGTACTGGTTCAATCGCGGTGAAAGAAACTTTCGCGCTGTCCTTAGATATGGAGAATTACAGGGATAATGACAGGCAGTCGGCCTACAAAACGCTTCAAACTGCAACGATCTACTGGCCGCGCCTGTAAGCAGGTGTTAACCGTAGAAAGCGCTTGTGAAATCCCTCAAAGCCATGCTCCTGGCGCTGATCGCGTCCGGAATCCTCGCCGCCGGCGTACTGACCGCCACGTCGGTGGTCGAGTCGTCCATCGCCAACCGATCGGTGCAACGCGCACTCGTCGCCAAGGACATTACCGCCGACATCCTGCCGCCGCCGCTCTATTTGCTGGAGCTGCGTCTGGTGCTGTCGCAGGCGGTCGAAGGATCGGTGCCGCTGGCCCGGGCCCAGGCCGAAGTCGCCCGGTTGCAGAACGAATACCAAGAGCGCATAGCCTTCTGGAAATCGCACCCGACCTACGGCCTGGAAACCCAGTTGCTCGGCGTGCAGCACGCGGCGGCGCAGCGCTTCATGGCGACGGTGCCGGCGGTCTTCGCCGCGCTTTCGGCCGGCGACGCTGCTGGCGCACGTGCCGCCCTCGCAAGCGCCCAGGCGCTGTACCTGGAACACCGCCAAGGCGTGGACGGCACGGTCAAGGCCGCCACGGCCTTCGCGGACGATTCCCTCGCCAGCCTGGCCACCGTGCAAACCGATGGCAACGCGATCCAGATCGCCGTGTTCTGCCTGGCTGGCGTGCTGCTGTCGGGCCTGGGCTGGTGGGTGCGGCGCAGCGTATGGGCCGCCACCGGCGGCGAACCCGCGGCGGCGGCTGCCGTCGCCAACGCGGTGGCGCAGGGCGACCTGTCGGTGCAGGTGACGGTGGCCCCCGGCGACCGCAGCAGCGTGATGGCCGCACTGGAGCAGATGCGCGCCAACCTGGCCGACACGGTGCAGCGGGTGCGCGCCAGCAGCGACAGCATCGCCACCGGCTCCACCCAGATCGCCCAAGGCAACCACGACCTGTCGGGCCGCACCGAGACACAGGCTTCGGCCTTGCAACAGACCGCCGCGTCGATGGAAGAGATGGCGTCGACCGTGGTGCAGAACGCCGAGAACGCCCGCCAGGCACACCGTCTGGCCCAGGGCGCCAGCGACGTCGCGACGCGCGGTGGTTCGGTGGTGGCCGAGGTGGTACAGACGATGAAGGGCATCAACGAGAGCAGCCGCCGCATCGCCGACATCATCGGCCTGATCGACGGCATCGCGTTCCAGACCAACATCCTGGCGCTCAATGCCGCTGTGGAGGCGGCACGGGCCGGCGAACAGGGCCGCGGCTTCGCGGTCGTCGCTTCCGAGGTCCGCAATCTGGCCCAGCGCAGCGCCGGCGCCGCCCGCGAGATCCGCGGCCTGATCGACACCAGCGTGCAGCGCGCCGACCAGGGCGCTGTTCTGGTCGACCATGCCGGCGCCACCATGGTGGAGGTGGTCGATGCGATCCGCCAGGTGAGCGGCGTGGTGGCCCAGATCAGCGCCGCCAGCGCCGAGCAGAGCAGCGGCGTCGCCCAGATCGGCGATGCGGTCAACCAGCTGGACCAGACCACCCAGCAGAACGCCGCGCTGGTCGAGGAAAGCGCCGCCGCTGCCGGCAGCCTGCGCCTGCAGGCCGAAGAACTGGTACGGGCGGTGTCGGTGTTCCGGTTGGACACGTCGGCACATCAGGTGCCGATCGCGGCGACGGCGGTGGGCGTGCCGCGAAAAGCCGCAATCGATTGGACAGCGTCCTGACCTTGCAGTCGCAACCCCCATGAAAAACGCGCCCGAGAGCGCGTTTTTCATGGGCGGACGGCGCGAATTACTTCGCCGCCACCACGCGGACCATTTCCAGGCACTTGTTCGAGTAGCCCCACTCGTTGTCGTACCAGGCCACCAGCTTGACGAAGGTGCTGTCGAGCGCGATGGAGGCGTCGGCGTCGAAGATCGAGGTGCGGGTGTCGCCGCGGAAGTCGGTGGCGACGACCTTGTCTTCGGTGTAGCCCAGGATGCCCTTCAGCGCGCCTTCGGACTGGGCCTTGATCTCGGCCTTGATCTCGTCGAGCGTGGCGGGGCTGCTCAGCTCGGCGGTCAGGTCGACCACCGACACGTCGGAGGTCGGCACCCGGAAGCTCATGCCGGTCAGCTTCTTGTTGAGCGCGGGGATCACCACGCCCACCGCCTTGGCGGCGCCGGTGCTGCTGGGGATGATGTTCTCGAGGATGCCGCGGCCGCCGCGCCAGTCCTTGTTGGACGGGCCGTCCACCGTCTTCTGGGTGGCGGTGGTGGCGTGCACCGTGGTCATCAGGCCGCGCTTGATGCCCCACTTGTCGTGGACCACCTTGGCGAGCGGCGCCAGGCAGTTGGTGGTGCAGGAGGCGTTGGAGATGATCGCCTCGCCGGCGTAGCTGCCGCAGTTGACGCCGCGCACGAACATCGGCGTGTCGTCCTTCGACGGGGCCGAGATGATGACCTTCTTGGCGCCCGCGGCCAGGTGCTTGCCGGCGCCGGCCTTGTCGAGGAACAGGCCGGTGGCCTCCAGCACGATGTCGGCACCGATCTCGTCCCACTTCAGGTTGGCCGGGTCGCGCTCCTGGGTCAGGCGGATCTTCTTGCCGTTGACGATCAGGGTGTTGCCCTCGACCGCGATGCTGCCGTCGAAGCGGCCGTGCACGCTGTCGTACTGCAGCATGTAAGCCAGGTAGTCGGGCTCGAGCAGGTCGTTGATGCCGACGACTTCGATGTCCGAGAAATTCTGCACGGCCGAGCGCAGCACGTTGCGTCCGATGCGGCCGAAGCCGTTGATGCCGATCTTGATGCTCATGTCACTTGCTCCTGGATGTTGCGAAACCGTTCACGAAACCCTGCCGCCGGCGGCGCGCCCGGCCCTGCCGCCGGCGGCGCCGCGGCGGTCTTGCTCTTCTATCCGCGGCCGGCCGTGGCCAGCACCTTGCGCACCGTGGCGGCCACGTTCTCGGGCGTGAAGCCGAACTGCTGGAACAGCACGGCGGCGGGCGCCGATTCGCCATAACGGTCGATGCCGACGACCGCGTCGCAGCCGTACTTCCACCAGCCGTCGGTCACGCCCATCTCGACCGCCACGCGCGGCAGGCCGGCCGGCAGCACCGACGCCTTGTAGGCCGCGTCCTGGCGGTCGAAGGCGGTGGTGCTGGGCACCGAGACCACCCGCACCGCGATCCTGTCGCGGGCCAGCAGCTCCTGCGCCTTCAGGGCCAGCTGCACTTCGGAGCCGGTGGCGAGGATCACCGCGCGGGCCTTCCTGCCCTTCAGGCCGACGGCCGCGGGCTCGCTCAGCACGTAGGCGCCGCGGCTGATCTCGCCCAGGTCGTCCTTGGCGGCATAGGGCAGGTTCTGGCGCGAGAGCAGCAGCGCGGTCGGGCGGTCCTGGTTCTGGATCGCCACGGCCCAGGCGACCGCCGTCTCGGCGGTGTCGGCGGGGCGCCAGACGTCGAGGTTGGGGATCAGGCGCAGGCTGGCGGCATGCTCGATCGACTGGTGGGTGGGGCCGTCCTCGCCCAGGCCGATCGAGTCGTGGGTGAAGACGTGCACCACCCGCAGCTTCATCAGCGCGGCCATGCGGATCGCGTTGCGGCTGTAGTCGCTGAAGGTGAGGAAGGTGCCGCCGTAGGGGATGAAGCCGCCGTGCAGCGCCACGCCGTTCATGATCGCGGCCATGCCGAACTCGCGCACGCCGTAGTTGATGTGGCGGCCGCCCACCGGCGTGCCGACGGCGGACTCGACCTGCACCACCTGGCCGGCGTCGTCGAAGCGCAGCGGCGGGGTGCTCTTGGTGTTGGTGAGGTTGGAGCCGGTCAGGTCGGCGCTGCCGCCGAGCAGTTCGGGCAGCGCGGCGGTGAAGCTCTCCAGCGCGAGCTGGCTGGCCTTGCGGCTGGCGACCGTCTCGGCCTTGGTGTGGGCGGCGATCACCGTGTCGACCGCGGTCTGGGCGAAGTGCTTCGGCAGCTCGCCGCGCATCCGGCGGGTGAACTCGGCGGCCTGCTCGGGGTAGGCGGCCTGGTAGGCGGCGAAGCGCTGGTTCCAGTCGGCCTCGGACTTGGCGCCAGCCTCTTTCGCGTCCCAGGCGGCGTACACCTCGGCCGGGATCTCGAAGGGCACGTGGGCCCACGACAGGGCGTGGCGGGTCAGCGCGATCTCGTCGGCACCCAGCGGCTCGCCGTGGGCCTTGCTGGTGCCGGCGCGGTTGGGCGAGCCCTTGCCGATGGCGGTCTTGCACACCACCAGCGTCGGCTTGTCTGCGGAGGTCTTGGCGCTGGCGACGGCCGCGGCCACCGCCTGGGCGTCGTGCCCGTCGACCGGGCCGACCACGTTCCAGCCGCAGGCGCGGAACCGGGCCGGCGTGTCGTCGATGAACCAGGGCGCGACCTGGCCGTCGATCGAGATGCCGTTGTCGTCGTACAGCGCGACCAGCTTGTTGAGCTTCCAGGCGCCGGCCAGCGCCACCGCTTCGTGGCTGATGCCTTCCATCAGGCAGCCGTCGCCCAGGAACACGTAGGTGTGGTGGTCGACGATCGTGTGGTCGGCGCGGTTGAATTCGCGGGCCAGCAGCTTCTCGGCCAGCGCGAAGCCGACCGCGTTGGTGATGCCCTGGCCCAGCGGGCCGGTGGTGGTCTCGACGCCGGGCGTGTAGCCGACCTCGGGGTGGCCCGGGGTCTTGCTGTGCAGCTGGCGGAAGTTCTTCAGCTCGCCGATCGGCAGGTCGTAGCCGGTCAGGTGCAGCACCGCGTACAGCAGCATCGAGCCGTGGCCGTTGGAGAGCACGAAGCGGTCGCGGTCGGCCCACTGCGGGTTGGCCGGGTTGTGGCGCAGGTGACGGCCCCACAGGGCGACGGCCATGTCGGCCATGCCCATCGGCGCGCCGGGATGGCCCGAGTTGGCCTGCTGCACCGCATCCATCGCCAGGGCGCGGATCGCGTTGGCCATGGCCACGTCGGGTGCGGCGGAGGCCGGCGACGAGGCGACGTCGCGCACCGCGACGGCGGCAGGAGGCTGGACCTCGGACGAAGGGACGGACGCGGGGGATTCGTTGATGGCCATCGGCGGCGGCTCCGGAAAGGCTTCGGAAGTGGGAAGGGAAAACGGGCAGGGATCTGCGGGGAACCCCGCATTTTACCGGCGAGGGCCCGCGGCACGTATCGCCGCGCTACAGGGCGGGCGCGACAGCCTGGGGCCAGGCCGCCCGGGACCGCCCGGCCCGCATCCACTACAGTGCCCGCCATGCACGGCCTGCACCTCACCGCCGACCTCCACGATTGCCGCTGCGACCCACGCTGGCTGACCGATGCCGATGCCCTGCTGGCCGCGTGCGAGGCGCAGGTGCGCGCGGTCGGCCTGCAGCCGGTGGCGCGGCTGGCGCACGGCTTTCCGCCGGCGGCCGAAGGGCCGGGCGGCGTCACCGCCACGGTGCTGCTGGCCGAATCGCACCTCTGCCTCCACACCTGGCCCGAGCGCCGCGCGGTGACGCTCGACGTGTACGTCTGCAACTTCGGCGGCGACCACACCGAAAAGGCCCGGGCGCTGGAAGCGGCGCTGCTGGCGCTGTTCGAGCCGGTGCGGGCGGTGCGCCAGGCGCTGCAGCGCGGCGCGGTGCCGCCGGCCGACCCGGCACCGGGTTAGCCGGCCGGACCGGCCCGGGTTTGGCACCGGCGCGCCCCGGGCCGCTGCCAGATGCGGGGCGAAACGCCGCCCTGGACGGGCTGACGCGCGTCGCCGGGCGGGCAGAACGGGTCGGCGCACCGATACGGGGCGCCGGCCTACGTGGGATGCATCCGGTTACCCACACTCGCAGCCCGGACAAAAAGCCAAGGTCCACACCTCCAATCTTTCCGGGCCACACCTATGAACTACAGCCAACCACCTGCCACCGACCTGCCGGGCGGAGTCGCGGTCCATGCCACGGGCGTGCCGTCCGCTACCGGCAGCGCCGTTTCCTGGGGCGCCATCGTGGCCGGCGCGATCGCCGCGGCGGCCCTGTCGATGATCCTGCTGCTGCTCGGCTCCGGCCTGGGCCTGTCGTCCGCATCGCCGTGGTCGAGCCAGGGTGCGAGCGCGATGACGCTCGGCGTGGCGGGTGTGTTCTGGATCACCTTCACCCAGCTGGCGGCATCGGGCATGGGCGGCTATCTGGCCGGCCGGCTGCGCACCCGCTGGGCCGGCGTGCACACCGACGAAGTGTATTTCCGCGACACCGCACACGGCTTTTTGGCGTGGGCCGTGGCGTCGCTGGTGACGGCCGCCTTCCTGGCGTCGGCCGTCGGCAACGTGGTGGGCATGGGTGCCAAGGCCGGTGCTTCGGTCGCCGGCGCCGCGGTGACCACCGCCGGTGCCGCGGGCGCCGCCATCGGCAACAGTGCCGGTAACGCGTCCTCGGGCAGCGGCGGTTCGTCGGCCTACGGTTACTTCGTCGATGCGCTGTTCCGCCCCGATACCGCATCGCAGACGCCGGCCGCTCCCGCCGCCGCACCGGCCGCCACCACCGGTACCGACCCGGTGGCCGATGCCGCCAACGCCGCGGCCGCCACGCCTGCCGCTCCGGCAACGCCGGCTGCCACCGCACCGCGCAACACCGAGCCGGTGCCCGCGTCGACCGTCGCCGAAGTGGGCCGCATCATGGTCAACAGCATCCGCGCCGAAACGATGCCCGCCGAAGACGTGCGCTACGTCGCCAGCCTGATCGCCCAGCGCACCGGCATGACGCAGGAAGCCGCCGAGAAGCGGGTGAACGACACCTATGCCAAGGCCAAGGCCAAGCTGCAGGACGCCGAGAACACCGCCCGCGAAGCCGCCGACAAGGCCCGCAAGGCATCCGCCGCTGCCGCCCTGTGGCTCTTCGTCTCGCTGCTGATCGGCGCCTTCGTCGCCAGCTACGCCGCCACCTGGGGTGGCCGCCAGCGCGATCTTTGATCCGCCGCACCCCGCACTTTCGTTCCTTCCATTTCCGGAGATTCCCATGCGCTCACTTCTGCTGCTTTTCCTCGGTGTTCCGATCCCGATCATCATTTTGCTGGCGCTCTTCCTGCACTGATGCGGGCGGCGCGGCGGGCCCCGGCCCGCTGCCCGATCCACAGTGCGCCCGCCCTGCCGGCACCGGCCCGTATGCACACGCTGCATACGGGCCGGTGTCGCTTCCGGCGGTCCAAGGCCGGCGGCCAGCGGCCGGTGCGCGTGCGGGACCGCGCCGCACTCGGGATAATCGCGGACCATGCCTGCCCCCACCTCCGCCGTCCCCGCCCTGGCCGGCGCCCTGCTGCTGGCCGCGGGCCGCGGCGAGCGCATGCGGCCGCTGACCGACACCTGCCCCAAGCCGCTGCTGCCAGTGCGCGGCCGGCCGCTGATGCAGTGGCCGATGCAGGCGCTGGCCGCCGGCGGCTGCCGGCACCTGGCGGTCAACACCGGCTGGCTGGGCGAGCAGATCGAAGGCCATTTCGGCCCGCAGCCGGCGCTGGACGACGGCCTCGTGCTCTCGATTTCATACTCCCGCGAGGAACAGGACTTCGGCTACGCGCTGGAGACGCTGGGCGGCATCGTGCGCGCCCTGCCGCTGCTCGACGATGTTTTCTGGGTGGCGGCCGGCGACGTGTTCGCGCCCGATTTCGCGTTTGCCGCCGCCGAGCGCGAACGCTTCGTCGCCAGCGGGCACCTGGCCCATCTCTGGCTGGTGCCCAATCCGGCGCACAACCCCCGGGGCGACTTCGGCATCGGGCCCGACGGGCTGGCGGTGAACACGGCCACCGACCCCGCCGCCCCGCGCTACACCTTCTCGACCGTCGGCCTCTACCGGCGCGAACTGTTCATGCCGCCCTGGTGCGCCATCGCGGCCGGCAATCCGCAGGGCCTGGCCCAGCCCCTGGCGCCGCTGCTGCGCCATGCGATGGACAATGGCCGGATCAGTGCCTCGCTCTACACCGGCCGCTGGACCGACGTGGGCACGCCCGAACGACTCGCCCTGCTCAACACCCCATGACCGCACCCTTCGACACCCGGATCCACGCCGACCGCCGCGCCCGCCTGGCCGCCCTGCTGGGCCCCGACGGCATCGCCGTGGTGCCCACCGCGCCGGAGCGCAGCCGCAACCGCGACAGCGACTTTCCCTACCGGCACGACAGCTACTTTTATTACCTCACCGGCTTCACCGAGCCCAACGCCTGGCTGGTGCTGACCGGCGACGGCCGCAGCACCCTGTTCTGCGCGCCCAAGGACCTGGAGCGCGAGATCTGGGACGGCTACCGCCTGGGCCCCGACGCCGCGCCCGAGGCGCTGGGCGTGGACGCGGCCGTGTCGGTGGCCGAGCTCGACGCCCGCCTGCCGCGCCTGCTGGAGAACCGCGACGCCGTCTGGTACCCCTTCGCCACCCACGCCGGGCTGGAGACGCGGGTCGACGGCTGGCTGGCCAAGGTGCGGGCCCGGGTGCGGATGGGCGCCCTGTGCCCCGAGACCCAGCGCGACCTGTGCGGCCCGCTCGACGAGATGCGGCTGACCAAGGACGCGCACGAGCTGGCGCTGATGCGCCGCGCCGGCCGGATCAGCGCCCAGGCCCACATCCGCGCGATGCAGACCTCGGCCCGGATGCTGCGCGCCGGCGAGGAGGCGCGCGAATACCACCTGGAGGCCGAGCTGCTGCACGAATTCCGCCGCTGCGGCGCGCAGTTCCCGGCCTACACCTCGATCGTGGCCGCCGGCGCCAACGCCTGCGTGCTGCACTACCGGGCCGACGTGGCGCCGCTGCGCGCGGGCGAGCTGGTGCTGATCGACGCCGGCTGCGAATACGAAGGCTATGCCGGCGACATCACCCGCAGTTTCCCGGCCGACGGCCGCTTCACCGGCCCGCAGCGGGCGGTCTACGACCTGGTGCTGGCCAGCCAGGCCGCGGCCTTCGGGGTGACCCGCGCCGGCGCCCGTTTCGCCGATGCGCACGACGCCACGGTGCGGGTGCTGTCGCAGGGCCTGCTGGACCTGGGCATCCTGCAGGCGGACGCGGCCGGCGGCGTGGACGACGTGATCGAGAACCGCGCCTACTTCCCGTTCTACATGCACCGCACCGGCCACTGGCTGGGCATGGACGTGCACGACTGCGGCAGCTACGTGGAGCCGAGCGAGGCCGGCCGGTTCACCGAGCGCAAGGACCCGCTGAGCGGCGAGACGCTGCAGAGCCGGCCGAGCCGCATCCTGCGCCCCGGCATGGTCACCACCATCGAGCCGGGCCTCTACATCCGCCCCGCCGAGGGCGTGCCCGAGGACTTCTGGAACATCGGCATCCGCATCGAGGACGACGCGATCGTGACCGAGACCGGCTGCGAACTGACCACCCGCGACGTGCCGGTGCAGGCCGACGAGATCGAGGCGCTGATGCGGGGGTGAGAGCCAAGGCGTGGGCGTGTCGCAGGTGCTGCGTCTTGGGTTGGATCCGCCCGGCAAGACGGGTCGGGTCGGGTCGGGTCGGGTCTTCAAGCCTGCGTACGTGCTGGCGCAGGCGGGCGATGTTCACATCGGTCTTCTGGCCTGAGTTGCTGGTACGTGCTGCTGGCGGCGGACTTGGACATCTGCGGACTTGATCGGGTGGCAGGTGTTGCGTTGCAGGTTTGAATCCGTCAAGCCAAAAACGGTTGCGCCGTTTTGCAAGTTCAAAAAACCATAATGCAGAACGGGCTTTTTTAATTGATAATTGATAATTATTTTCGAAGCGTAGTCATTGCTTTCGAAATTTCAGATTTAAGCTCTTTTTCATTGAATTCATATTCTTCTTTGTCTTCCGCCGGATTAAACAAATCCACTAAGCAAAAAATGCTTGAAAGCACTTCATTCGATACGGGATCTTCCCTCGATAAAGCGCCACTGTCCCGCTCTGCTCTCCACTGATTAAAATAATGATCGCAAAACAATGCAGCATCAATATTTCCATCAAGAAATTTTTCGGCCAACGAAATTAATTTAGAACTCATCTTAATACACCGTTGGTCAGAAGATTTTCAAATTGCGCAGTGCCTGGAATTATTTTCCAACCGCTAATAAAATAACCATTTTCCCCAAGGATTACCACGTTATTTGTCGTTGGATTAAAATGAACACTCGATCTTGGCACGTATTGGTAAGTTCCAGCAACGTGCGTGCTGGCATTTTTAAGGTGAGATTCAATAGCTGCCCGATATTGCGCCAAATTTTCTGGGTTTTTCTTCTGTGTTGAAACGGCTTTGTTGTACAAACCAGCCCCATTGTTCCGTTAGCCTTGGCGCATGAGTGAAATCCAAGGGCCAAAGACCCGCT
>JBHZQV010000032.1:0-42187 GCA_042867185.1 Sphingomonas sp. NCPPB 2930
ATCTCTTCATACGCCACCTCGTTCGTACAGGTTGGCTAAAGTCTAGCTAGGTCAACAGCGTTTCCACACAGCCTCGGTCATCAACAGACATTGAAAAATCAGCGATAGCGAGAAACTTTTTATCGCCCCAAACTCGCTTGAATGAAGGCTCGAAAGTCATGGACCACGCTGCATGGATGCCGATTGCGTTTCGGGAAGTTGGTGTCAGCACCTACCCACCAGGTCAGAGCAATCCGCGAATCACCGAATACCACGAAGGAACAAACATCGCAGGGTACGACGACAAAGCCTCATGGTGTTCTTCATTTGTGAATTGGACTTTGGCTCAAGCCGGCATCACAGGTACCAACTCTGCCTTGGCTCGGTCGTGGCTCCAATGGGGCGAAGCTCTCTCCCAACCCCTTCCCGGCTGCATTGTCGTGCTATCGCGTGAAGATCCGACCGGATGGAAGGGGCACGTTGGCTTCTTCCTGCATGTCGACGAAACATACATTCACTTGCTAGGTGGCAATCAGCTGGATCAGGTTCGTGAGCACTTTTATGCAAGGTCCGCCGTGCTGGGCTATCGATGGCCTGCAACGCCTATTGCCTCACGTGATCCGTGATCGCTTTGGCAGCCATTCGGACATCAGATTGGGACGTCAGACGCGATCGAAGATGCGGTTCCCGAGGGCACTTCCTGTTTCGCTACCTGCGGCGGCAACGCAAATGGGAGGTTGAGAACCTCAGGGCGTGGTCTCGCTCCCTCGTTAAAGCGCGGTAGTGAGACACTTCATGTGCAACTATCTGCCATCGGGCTTCAGCAATCGGATGGGCCTCCCGGTGCAACGCGCGGCGAATGAATACGCACGAAACTGGCCATGCACGTTCCATGACGCTCCGCACCGGCGCACACCGTGTTATCGGCCATCGCCCGGAGCTGCCCCCCGTCGACGAAGGCTGGTGCCATGCCCTGCGAAACCGTTCCGGGCCACCCCACCGCGGGACCGATTCGCCCATGGGGGGCATGCCTCCCGGTTCCCCCATGCGTGGCACGCAGGCGACCGCCCGCACGCCGCCCGCGCCGTAAGCTGCCGCCGGCATCCCCGAACAACAGAACAGGAGACACCGGCATGCAGGATCTTTTCTCGCTCGCAGGGCGCACCGCGCTCGTCACCGGCGGATCGCGCGGCATCGGCCGCATGATCGCCGCCGGCTTTTTGGCCCAAGGCGCCCGGGTCTATATCTCGGCGCGCAAGGCCGAGGCCTGCGAGCAGGCCGCACGCGAACTGTCGGCACACAGCGGCGGCCAGTGCATCGCCCTGCCGGCCGACGTGGCGACGCTCGCCGGCGCCCAGGCCCTGGCCGCCGGCTACGGGGCGCTGGAGCCGGGCCTGGACATCCTGGTCAACAACGCCGGCGCCGCCTGGGGCGCGCCGCTGGCCGACTTTCCGGAGAACGGCTGGGACAAGGTGGTCGACACCAACCTGAAAGCGCCCTTCTTCCTCACCCAGGCGCTGCTGCCCGCGCTGCGCGCCGCCGCCAGCGCGCAGCGGCCGGCCAAGGTGATCAACATCGCCTCGATCGACGGCATCTCGGTCAATCCGCTGGAGACCTACTCCTACGCTGCCAGCAAGGCCGGCCTGATCCAGCTGACCCGCCGCATGGCGCTGACCCTGGTGAAGGACCACGTCGTCGTCAGCGCCATCGCCCCCGGCGCCTTCGCCTCCGACATGAACCGCGCCGCCCGCGACGAGGCCGAGGCCACCGCCGCCCGCATCCCCGCCGGCCGCATCGGCCGCGACGAGGACATGGCCGGCGCCGCGATCTACCTGGCTTCCCGCGCCGGCGATTACGTCGTCGGCTCGACCCTGGTGGTCGACGGCGGCGTCACCCACGCGCGGTAAAAATCCCGCCCATCCACAACGCCGCGACCGTCGAAAAACGCAGCTAGGCTGCGGAGCGCCGCAACCGCCAAATCGCCAGCGCACCAGCGCACCAGCGCACCAGCGCACCAGCGCACCAGCAAGGCAGCAAGGCAGCAAGGCAGCAAGGCAGGCAATGGTCAAATCAGCGCGCCCGCCCTCAGGGACACCGCAGAACTGGCTCCGCCAGGCTGCCGGTGTCGCCCCCCGGAGAGGGGGGTGGCGTAGACACGAAGCGCGGAGCCCGGGGGTGATCTCAGTGACACCGTGGAACCGGCTCCGCCGGGCCACCGGTGTCGCCCCCGGAAGGGGGTAGGCGAAGACACGAAGTGCGAAGCCTGGGGGAGAGCTCAGCTACCAGCGCGGGGCCGAGTCCTGCCGCAGCTCGCGCCGCATCGCCGGATGGTCGGGCACCTCGGTCGCCACCACCGCCCAGAAGCGCGGGCTGTGGTCCATGTGGCGCAGGTGGGCCAGCTCGTGCACCACCACGTAGTCGACCACCTCGGGCCGGAAATGCATCAGCCGCCAGTGCAGCCGGATCGATCCGTCGCTGCTGGCGCTGCCCCAGCGGGTGCGGGCGCTGGTCAGCGACAGGCGGGTGAAGCGCACCCGCAGCCGCGGCGCGAAGTGCTCCAGCCGGCGCACGAAATGCTGGCGTGCCTCCGACAGCATCCAGCTGCGCACCGCCGCCGCGATGGTCACCGGCGCGGCATCGACCGGCAGCGGCAGGCGCAGCTCGGCGGTGGCTGCCGCGTGGGGTTCCAAGGACAAGGCACCGCCCGCCTCGCCCGCCACCGGCTCCGGCGGCGTCCACAGCACCGCCCGCGCACCGCGCCCCGCGGCGGCGCCGGCCGGGCGTACCAGCCGCACCGTCACCGGCCGGCCCAGCAGCGGGAACTGCACCCCGTCGGCCCAGGCGATGCGGTTCTGCGCCCGCTTCTCGTGCACCGCGCCGGCCTCGGCCAGCTTGCGCAAAATCCAGGCGGCCTTGGCGACCAGGGCGTCGTCGACCTCGTGCAGCGGTACCCACGAAGGCGCCCGCACCGCCAGCCCTTCGTGGCTGACCGAAAAGCCGATGGTGCGGCGCTTGCCCCGCAGGAATTCGTAGGCGACGCGCCGGGTGTCGAGCAGCGCCTCGCGGTTGGCGCGCGGATGCTGCGGCAGGGTGCCGTCGGCCTCGGCCAGCAGGGCGGCCGGCTGCAGGTCGTCGGCGTCGGGCACCCGCGGGCGGGAGATGCGCGGCCGGGGCAGCCGGTTCGGCGCCGGGCGGCGCGGCGGCGCCATGGCACCCGCATCCTCGGCGGGCGGACCCAGGCCGAAGAAATCGAGCGCGAGCTGTACCAGGCGGTCCATCGACGACAACGCCGGCTACCGGTAGGCCTCGGGGTCGAGACGGCGCATCTCGGCCTCGATCCAGGCCTGCACTTCCTGCATCAGCTCTTCGGCCTGGCGGCCGACGCTGGGGATCGCCGGGCCGATCGAGACATGCACCGTGCCGGGCACCTTCACGAAAGCCTTGCGCGGCCAGACCTTGGCCGAGGTGACGGCCACCGGCACCACCGGCGCGCCGGTGGCGATCGCCAGGCGGGTGCCGCCGGTCTTGTAGGTGCCCTGGCGGCCGCGCGGGATGCGGGTGCCCTCGGGGAACATGATCACCCACACGCCCTGCGCCAGCAGCCGGCGGCCCTGGGCCACCACCTTGGCGAAGGCGCGGGTGCCGTCGCGCCGGTCGATGTGGATCATGTCCATCCGCGACATCGCCCAGCCGAAGAACGGCACATAGAGCAGTTCGCGCTTGAACACGTAGGCCAGCGGGTTCGGCATCAGCGTGGGCATCAGGAAGGTTTCGAAGGTCGACTGGTGCTTGACGAGCAGCACCGCGGCGCTGGTTGCGCCCCGGGGCAGGTTCTCCATGCCCTGCACCTCGACTTGGATGCCCAGCAGCAGGCGCGCACCGTCGACGGCCCAGCCCAGCCAGCGGGCGGCCATCCAGTACATCCCCGGGCCCTTGCGCCACAGCGAGGCCACCACCATGGTGATGCCCCACGGCACGACGGTGACCAGCATCCAGAGCGCATGCAGGACGGAGCGGAGAAAGTAGATCGGTTTCAAGGCTTTTACTACTCCAGCCGGCGACCTGCGCCGGCCTCTAGCTATGGTTTTAGTAGCAGATCAGACAGCGACCTGCAGGTCGGCCAGCGCGTCGCGCTCCACCACGAAGGCGGCGAACGCGGTCAGGTCGGCATGCACCCGGGTGCCCGGCGGCAGCTCGTGCGGCACATGGGCCTGCGGCCCCGACAGCACCAGGTGCGGCTCGCAGCCGGCCGCCGCGCCGGCCTGCACGTCGCGCAGCCGGTCGCCGGCCAGCGGCACGCCCGACAGCTCGATGCCGTAGCGCTCCGATATCTGCAGGAACAGGCCCGGCTGCGGCATGCGGCAGGTGCAGGTTTCTTCCGGGCCGTGCGGGCAATAGAACACCGCATCGACCCGGCCGCCGGCCGCGGCCAGCATCTTGTGCATCTTGGCGTGGATCGCGTTGAGCGCCGACACGTCGAACAGCCCGCGGCCCAGTCCCGACTGGTTCGACACCACCACCACGTGGAAGCCCGCATGGTTGAGCCGCGCGATCGCCTCCAGCGCGCCCGGCAGCGGCACCCATTCCTCGGGCGTGGTGACGAAGTCCTCGCGCCCCAGGTTGATCGTGCCGTCGCGGTCGAGGATGACGAGTTTCATGGGAGAGGCTCCGTTGCGTTGCTACGCGGCATGCCGAGGGCACGGTCCCCTCCCAGGGAGCCCGTGGAACCGGCTTCGCCGGGCCACCGGGTTCGCCCCCTCGAGGGGGAGGCGCCGCAGGCGCTTCGGGGGGGCGTCATCACACCAGTCTGGACAGATCGGCGACGCGGTTCATCGCATCGTGCAGCACCTGCAGCAGGCCCTGGCGGTTGAGCCGCAGGTCCATCTGCTCGGCGTTGACCATCACCCCGTCGAAGAACGCATCGACCGGGGCACGCAGCGCGGCCAGGGTCCGCAGCGAGGCGGTGTAGTCGCCCGCGTCGAACTGGGCCTGCGCCTGCGGGCCGACCTTCTGCAGCGCGGCGTAGAGCTCCTTCTCGGCGGCCTCTTGCAGCAGCAGCTCGCTCACATGCGCATCGACGGTGCCGGCCTTCTTCAGGATGTTGGAGACGCGCTTGTTGGCCGCCGCCAGGGCCGCGGCCTCGGGCAGCGCGGCGAAGGCGCGCACCGCGGCCAGGCGCTTGGGCACGTCGCCCAGGCGCTGCGGGCGCAGGGCCAGCACCGCATCGACCTCCTGCGCGCTGTAGCCCTGCTCGCGCAGGCTGCCGGCCAGGCGGTCGTAGATGAAGTCTGAAATCTGCGATTCAACATCACTTTTGATTGCCACGCCAACGGAGCCTGCTGCAAAGCCGCAGCTAGGTTGATGACTCGGCATAACGCCCGAACTCCAAACACGATCACCGAAGACGGTTCCCGCAGCGGCGAGCAACAACTTCACATCAATCTGCAGTTGCTTTTCAACCAGCATACGGATCACGCCCAGCGCGTGCCGGCGCAGCGCGAACGGATCACGGTCGCCCGTCGGCACGTTACCGATGCCGAACATGCCGAACAGCGTCTCGAGCTTGTCGGCCAAGGCCACTACCACACCCACGTCGTTGCGCGGCAGGGCATCGCCCGCAAAGCGCGGCTTGTAATGATCTTCGATAGCATCGGCCACGGCCTGCTGCAGTCCGTCGTTGAGCGCGTAGTAGCGCCCCATCGTGCCCTGAAGCTCAGGGAACTCGCCCACCATGTCGGTAACCAGATCGGTCTTGGCCAGTTGAGCGGCTTGGTTAGCCTGCTCTGCCAGATCAGGCCCGCCGAGATCGAAGCCGATCGAACGCGCGATAGCCTTAACCCGCTCGATCCGCTCCCCCTGGCTGCCGAGCCTATTGTGATAAACCACCTTGCCGAGCGATTCGACGCGCGAGGCCAGCGTCTTCTTGCGGTCCTGGTCGAAGAAGAACTTGGCGTCGGCCAGGCGGGGGCGCACCACCCGCTCGTTGCCGCCGACCACCGCGCTCGGGTCGTCGGGCGTGATGTTGCTCACCACCAGGAAGCGGTGGGTCAGCTTGCCCGAGGCGTCCAGCAGCGGGAAGTACTTCTGGTTGGCCTTCATCGTGAGAATCAGGCACTCCTGCGGCACGTCGAGGAACTCGGGCTCGAAGGCGCAGACCAGCACGTTGGGGCGCTCGACCAGCGCGGTCACTTCGTCGAGCAGCGCGTCGTCCTCGATCGGCACCACGCCGCCGCCGATGCGCCCGGCCGCGGCCTGCAGCTGGCGGGCGATCTCGGCCTTGCGCTCGGCGAAGCTGGCGATCACCGCGCCTTCGTCGCGCAGCTGCTCGGCATAGCTGTCGGCATCCTGCAGCACGACCGGATCGACCCGCGCCTCGAAGCGGTGGCCGTGGGTGGCGTTGCCGGCGGCCAGGCCCAGCGCCTGCACCGACAGCAGTACCTCGCTGCCGTGCATCGCCACCAGGCCGTGCGCCGGCCGCACGAAGCTCACCGTGGTCCAGCCGGGCATCGCGCTGCCGGCGCCCAGCTGGTAGCCCATGACCTTCGGGATCGGCAGCCTGGCGATGGCCTCGGCCAGCGCCTTCTGCAGGCCGTCGGGCAGGGTGGCGCCGGGCACGGTGCTGTCGTAGAACAGCGCTTCGGCCTTGCCGTCGGCACGGCGCTGCAGGCCGGCCACGGCAGAGGCGTCGGCGCCGAGCGCGGCCAGCTTCTTCAGCAGCGCGGGCGTGGCGTTGCCGGCGGCGTCCAGGCCCACCGAAACGGGCATCAGCTTCTGCGACTGGGCCTTGTCGGCGGCGCGGCCGGCCACGTCGGTCAGGTGCAGCGCCAGGCGGCGTGGTGAGGCGTAGGCGGTGGCGCGCGACGCTTTCGTCGCCAGGCCCTGGGCACGCAGTTGCTCGGCCAGCACGTCGGCGAAAGCGTCGCCCAGTTTCTTCAGTGCCTTGGGCGGCAGCTCTTCCACGAAGAGCTCGACCAGCAGGTTCTTGTTCGTTGTCGTCGTCGTCATCGTTGGTCGTCCCCGCTCAGGCGGCTTTCTTCTGTTGCTGCTGCTCGGCCTTGTCGAGATCGGCCAGCACTTCGGCGGCCCATTCCTTGGGCGCCATCGGGAAGCCCAGGCGGGCGCGGCTGTCGAGGTAGCTCTTGGCCACGGCGCGCGCCAGGTTGCGGATGCGGCCGATGTAGGCGGCGCGTTCGGTCACGCTGATCGCGCCGCGGGCGTCCAGCAGGTTGAAGCTGTGCGCGCCCTTCAGCACCTGCTCGTAGGCGGGCAGGGCCAACTGCTGCTCCATCAGGTGCTGGGCCTGCTTCTCGTGCGCGTTGAAGGCGGTGAACAGGAAGTCGGCGTCGGAATGCTCGAAGTTGTAGGTGGACTGCTCCACCTCGTTCTGCTTGTAGACGTCGCCGTAACTCAGGCCATCGGTCCAGGCCAGGTTGTAGACGTTGTCGACGCCCTGCAGGTACATCGCCAGCCGCTCCAGGCCGTAGGTGATCTCGCCGGTGATCGGCTTGCAGTCGATGCCGCCGACCTGCTGGAAGTAGGTGAACTGGGTCACCTCCATGCCGTTCAACCACACCTCCCAGCCCAGGCCCCAGGCGCCGAGCGTGGGGTTCTCCCAGTCGTCCTCGACGAAGCGGATGTCGTTCTTCTTCAGGTCGAAGCCCAGCGCCTGCAGGCTGCCCAGGTACAGCTCCAGGATGTTGCTGGGCGCGGGCTTGAGCACCACCTGGTACTGGTAGTAGTGCTGCAGCCGGTTGGGGTTCTCGCCGTAGCGGCCGTCCTTGGGGCGGCGGCTGGGCTGCACGTAGGCGGCCTTCCACGGCTCGGGGCCGAGGGCGCGCAGGAAGGTGGCGGTGTGGGAGGTGCCGGCACCTACTTCCATGTCGTAGGGCTGCAGGAGCGCGCAGCCCTGGTCGGCCCAGTAGGACTGCAACTTGAGGATGATGTGCTGGAAGGTCAACATGGTTTTCGCAAAAGGAACGGCGGCCCGGGCCGCGGCCGCGGCAGGCCGGCCCGGCCGCAACGCCCCGCCCGGCAGGGCGCGGCAAAGCGGTCGATTCTAAAGTGCCGCCTCCGCAGGGCCCCGCGTGGCGCGGCTCGCGGCCCGGCAGGCACCGCTGTGCACCACGTCGGCAGCGGTGGAGCGCGGGGATTGCAGGCGTTCTCCGACAGGCGCTTCGGCCATCATCCGCAGGGATCGGTCGCGGCGCCCGCCGATACTGCAGCGGCCCACCACCCTGCACTGCCACCCATGCCCACTCCCGCCCTCGCGCCCGACGCGCCGATCTTCCTCGTGCTGAACGCCAAGTCCGGCAAAGGCGAGGCGATGAACGCGCGGGAGACCATCGAGCGCGGATGCACCGCCGCCGGCCGCACGCTGCACACCTTCCCGATCGACAAGCGCCACCCGCCGAAGCAGCAGGCGCGCGCGGCGGTGGCGGCGGCCCGGGCCGCCGGCGGCATCGTGGCGGTGGCGGGCGGCGACGGCACGATCAACGCGACCGCGCAGGCGGTGCTGGGCAGCGGGTGCGCCTTCGGCGTGCTGCCGCAGGGCACCTTCAACTATTTCGGCCGCAACCACGGCATCCCGACCGATGTCGAGGGCGCGCTGGAGGTGCTGCTCACCCAGCCGCCGCAGGCAGTGCAGGTGGGCCAGGTCAACGACCGCGTATTTCTGGTCAATGCCAGCATGGGCCTCTACGCCACCCTGCTGGAGGACCGCGAGACCTACAAATCGCAGTACGGCCGCAACCGGCTGGTGGCGCTGGCCGCGGCCCTGCTGACGCTGGTGCGCGGCCACCGGCCCTGGACGCTGCGCCTGTCGTGGAAGGACGAGGTGCAGGAGCTGCGCACCACCTCGCTCTTCGTCGGCAACAACGCGCTGCAGTTCGAGCAGGTGGGCGTGGCCGAAGGCGAGGCGCTGACCCAGGGCGCACTGGCCGCGGTGGTCATGAAGCCGCAGGGCCTGCTGGCGCGGGTGGGGCTGCTGCTGCGCGGCGCGCTGCGGCGGCTCGACGATGCGAAGACGATCGACACGCTGTCGTTCCGCGCGCTCGACGTGGAGCCGGCACGCGGCTCCCGCCGCCGGCGGGTGAAGGTGGCCACCGACGGCGAGCTGGCCTGGATGGAGATGCCGCTGCGCTTCCAGGTGGCGCCCGAGCCGCTCTGGCTGATCCGCCCCGCCGCGCCGCGCGTGCCCGAAACCGCAGCCCGGGACACGACCGCGTGACCGTCCTGCTGCACCTGTCCGACACCCACTTCGGCACCGAGCAACCGGTGGTGCTGGACGCGTTGGAGCGCCTGGTGCGCGAGCAGCCGCCGACGCTGGCGGTGCTCTCCGGCGACGTGACCCAGCGCGCCACCCGGCCGCAGTTCGCCGCCGCCCGTGCCTGGATCGACCGGCTGGCCATACCCCAGTGGGCGGTCATCCCCGGCAACCACGACATCCCGCTGTTCGACCTGCGCGCACGCCTCTTCGACCCCTACGGCCGCTACCGCGCCGCGATGGGCCCAAACCTGGAGTCGGTGGTGGACACCCCCGGCTTCCTGGTGCTGACCCACAACACCACCCGCTGGTACCGGCACGAGAACGGCGAGGTGTCGGCCGAACAGACCGCGCGCACCGCGCAGGCGCTGGAAGCCGCCCGGCGCATCGCGCCGCAGCAGGTGCGGGTGGTGGTGGTGCACCAGCCGGTGGCGGTCACCCGCGGTGCCGACGAGGCCAACGTCCTGCGCGGTGCCGAGGCGGCGATCGCCCGCTGGTCGGCCGCGGGCGCCGACCTCGTGCTGGCCGGACACATCCACCTGCCCTTCGTGCTGCCGCTGCACCGGACGCGCCCGTTGCCGCATCCGATGTGGGCGGTGCAGGCCGGCACCGCGGTGTCGTCGCGCGTGCGGCCGGGCGCACCCAATTCGGTCAACCTGCTGCATGCGGAATGCGCAAGCGGCCACCGCCGGTGCCGCGTGGAACGCTGGAACTACAGCGCCGCCGAGCAGCGCTTCGTGCTGGCCCAGTCCGACGGGCTGGACCTGGCGGTGCTCGGCACCGTCGCCGACGCTCGCACGACCCCCGATGGCCACCGCCGCCACGACTGACTGGGTGGCGCTGGCCACGCAGGCCGGCCTGCACGCGTGGCCCGCCTTTCTGGTGCTGCTGGCCCTGGCGGTGACCGGCGCCGGGGTCGCCACCGCCTGGCTCGCGCCCCACGATGGCCAGCACGACCCGCTGGGCGCCGCCGCCCCGCGCAGCCGCTACCTGCACACCCTGGGCGGCGCCCTGGCGGCCGGCGGGGTGGTGGTGCTGGCGACCGCCGTGGTGTTCGCCACCGTCGCGCGCCTGCTGGGCGACGGCCGCACGCTGCAGCGGGCCGACGAGGCGCTCAGCCTGCACGTCACCGCCGAAACGCCCACCGCCGCCCTGGCCGCCTTCCGCTGGCTCACCCATTTCGGCGAGCCCCTCGCGCTGGTCGTGCTGGGCATCGCAGTGGCACTGGCGCTCTGGGCCGGCAAGCGCCGTGGCCTGGCCGTAGGCTGGATCGCGGCGACCGCCGGCAACGCGGTCCTCAACCCCACGCTCAAGCAGATCTTCGCTCGGGCCCGTCCCCTCTACGACGCCCTGCCCTCCCCCGCGTCGGGCTACAGCTTTCCCAGCGGCCACAGCTCGGGCGCCATGGTCACCTACGGCATGCTCGCCTACCTGGCCTGGCGCCTGCTGCCCCCGCGCTGGCATGTGCCCGTGTCGATGACCGCGGCGGCGATCATCCTCACCACCGCCTGCAGCCGCATCTTCCTGCAGGTCCATTTCGCCAGCGACGTCCTCGCCGGCCTCTGCTCCGGCGCGGCATGGCTCACCGCCTGCATCGCCAGCTGCGAATACGCCCGCCACCACCGGCGCGTTCGGCGCTGAAACGCACCGGCATACGCTACAAAATCGATAGCTGGTGGCCGTTGCGCAGCGCCGGCGACAGCATCGTTTTCTTCAAACCCCGTCCCCAGCGCCCAACAAAAAGGCCACTGCATGCAGTGGCCCTTTCAAACAAGCACCCGCCACTCACGCCCTGCCGGCCCCACCAGGGGCACCGTGGATCCGGCTCCGCCGGTCCACCGGTGCCGCCCCCGGCGAGGGGGTAGGCGAAGACACGAAGTGCGTAGCCTGGGGGAGTACTCAGTACATCCAGAAGATGCGCTGCAGTTCCTTCGGATCGCGCGTCTTCGTCATCGCGACCATCGCCAGGATGCGGGCCTTCTGCGGGTTCAGGTCGTGCGCGACCACCCAGTCGTACTTGTCGTCGGGCTGCTCGGCGTTGCGCAGCACGAAACCGGCCGGCACCCGCGACGAGCGGATCACGTTGATGCCCTTGGCGCGCAGCTCCTGCAGGGCGGGAACGACCCGGTCGGCGACCGAGCCGTTGCCGGTGCCGGCGTGGACGATGGCCTGCAGGCCCGGCGTGGCCCCGACACCGTCGATCGCCGAGCGCGGCACGTTGCCGTAGCCGTAGGCGATCTCGACCACCGGCAGCGCGGTGATCTGGTCGATGTCGAACTCGCTCTGGCTGGTGTGGCGCTTGGCGAGCGAGCGGAACCAGTAGTTCTTGCCCTCGACCACCATGCCCAGCGGGCCCCACTGGCTCTTGAACGCCTCGGTCTTGATGTTGGTCAGCTTGGCGACGTCGCGGCCCGACTGGATCTCGTCGTTCATCGTGACCAGCACGCCCTTGCCGGCCGCGTCCTTCGAGCCGGCGACGCTGACCGCGTCGTACAGGTTCAGCGCGCCGTCGGCCGACAGCGCGGTGCCGGGGCGCATCGAGCCCACGACCACGATCGGCTTGTCGGTGTGCACCGTCAGGTGCAGGAAATACGCGGTTTCTTCCAGCGTGTCGGTGCCGTGGGTGACCACGATGCCGTTCACGTCGGGCTGCTTGGCGAGGGCCGAGACGCGCTTGGCCAGCGTCAGCAGCGCGTCGTTGGTGAAGCTCTCCGACGCGATCTGGAAGGTCTGCTCGCCGCGCACGTTGGCGATGGTCGCCAGCTCGGGCAGGCCCAGGATCAGCTTGTCGACCGCGACCTTGGCGGCGGCGTAGCTCGCGCTGTTGACGGTGCTGGCACCGGCGCCGGCGATCGTGCCGCCGGTGGCGAGGATCACGACATTGGGCTTGGCGGCGGCGGGCGCCGCGGTGGGGGGTGTCTGGGCCGATGCCAGCGCGCCGAAGGCCGCCAGGCTGGTGCCGGCCATCCAGGCGCGGAAACGGGGGGACAGGTACATAGGGGTCATCTCCTCGGTGTAGTAGTACCGGATTGCGCGAAGAACCGCAGCGGCGCCGGCACGCAAGTCACGTGCCACCGCCGCCGCACGCGCAGGTCAGGGGTACAGACCGCGCTCTTCGCGGGCGCTGAGTATGCGCTCGCATGCGACCGCGAACGTCGCGGTGCGCAGCGTGATCTTGTGGCGGTCGGCCGTGTCCCAGATGTGGAGCAGCGCGTCGGTCATGATCTTGTCGAGCCGCACGTTGATCTCGTCCTCGGTCCAGAAGAAGCTGCTGAAGTCCTGCACCCATTCGAAATAGCTGACGGTCACGCCGCCGGCGTTGCAGATCACGTCGGGCACCACCAGGATGCCGCGCGCCTGCAGCACGTCGTCGCCTTCGGGCAGCGTCGGGCCGTTGGCGCCTTCGAGCACCAGTTTCGCCTTGATGCGGCCGGCGCGCTCGGCGGTGATCTGGCCCTCGAGCGCCGCGGGCACCAGGATGTCGCAGTCGGTGGCCCAGAAGTCCTCGGGGTCGCCCGGCTCGCCTTCCTGGTGGTGGCCGATGCCGCCTTCGCGCGCCAGGGTGGCGCGCACCTTCTCGATGTCGAAACCGTGGGGATTGATGCGGGTGCCGCTGTGGTCCTGCATCGCGACGATCTTGCCGCCGGCCTGCACGAACAGCTCGGCCGCGGTGCTGCCCACGTTGCCCATGCCCTGCACCGCGATGCGGGCGCCTTCCAGCGGCAGGCCCAGGCGGCGCGCGGCTTCGCGGCCGGTCACGAACACGCCGCGGCCGGTGGCCTTGACCCGGCCGAGCGAGCCGCCCAGGTGGATCGGCTTGCCGGTGACGACGCCGGTCGCGGTGCTGCCGGTGTTCATCGAATACGTGTCCATCATCCAGGCCATGATCTGGCCGTTGGTGTTCACGTCGGGCGCCGGGATGTCGCGCTGCGGGCCGATGATGATGCCGATCTCGCTGGTGTAGCGGCGGGTCATGCGCTCGAGCTCCTTGGTCGAGAGCTGGCGCGGATCGACGCGGATGCCGCCCTTGGCACCGCCGAAGGGCAGGCCGACGCCGGCCGTCTTCACCGTCATCCAGGCCGACAGCGCCATCACCTCTTCGAGCGTGACGTCGGGGTGGAAGCGGATGCCGCCCTTGCCCGGGCCGCGCGAGAGGTTGTGCTGCACCCGGTAGCCCTCGAAATGCCGCACCGTGCCGTCGTCCATCTCGATCGGCACGTCGACGATCAGGGCGCGCTTGGGGCGCTTGAGGGTTTCGGCCCACTTGGCCAGGTGGCCCAGGTAGGGCAGCACCCGGTCGACCTGCGACAGGTAGGTGGTCCAGGGGCTGTCGGGGGCCGATCGCACATACGACAGGGGCGTGGATTTCTCGAGCTTCATGGCTGGCTTTCTCCGCTTGTGGCGGATGGAGGGGAATCGCGGACGGGACCGGTGCGGCGCAGCCGGCAGCGGCGGCAGGCCACGCTGCGGTGCCCTGCCCTGCGGTGTCGCCGATGCGGCCACGCAGCCCGGCGAGATCGTATGCGGCCCCCGGTGTCTACGGGTGTCGGCCGCCATGCCGTATGCGCATACCGGCATGCCCGCCGGTCGCCGGGGCACTAGCGGCGGCGGCGACGCACGGCCGTGAAAGCGGCGACGGCCGCAGCGCCCATCGACAGCAGCCAGAGCGGCTGCAGCCCCCACCGCGCCGCCCAACGGGCGAAAGGCGTGATGGCACCGGGCACGGTGCCGTCGACGCCGCGGCCGGCCACCCGGGCCAGCAGCACGCCCCGGGTCAGCCGCGGCAGGCTGTCGGTCACCCGGCCGCGGTGGTCGATCACCGCGGTGGCGCCGGTGTTGGTGGCGCGCACCATCGGCCGGTCGAACTCCAGGGTGCGCATCCGCGAGATCTGCAGGTGCTGGTCGATCGCCAGGCTGTCGCCGAACCAGCCGATGTTGCTCAGGTTGACCAGGATGGTCGGGGCCCGCGCCGGATCGGCGAAGTTGCGCGCGATCTCCTCGCCGAACAGATCCTCGTAGCAGATGTTGGGCGCGATGCGCTGCCCCTGCCAGACGAAGGGCGCCTGGCCCAGCCCGCCCCGGTTGAAGTCGCCCAGCGGGATGTTCATCATCTCGGTGAACCAGCGGAACAGCGGCGGGATGAACTCGCCGAAGGGCACCAGGTGGTGCTTGTCGTAGCGGTAGAGCGGCTGCCCGGGCCGGAAACCCAGCACCGAGTTGCTGTAGCCCTCCCGCGCGGAGCCCATCGGAATGCCCACCAGCGCGGCCTGCGCGCCGCTGGAAAACCGCGCCTGCAGCGCCTCGCCGTAGCCGGCCGGCAGGTCCTGCGGCAGCAGGGGCAAGGCCGTCTCGGGCGCCACCACCAGCGAGGCGGTCGCGCCCTGCAGCTGCTCGCCGTACCACTGCAGCGCGATCGGCACGCCGGTGCCGGGCTGGAACTTCTCGTCCTGCGGGATGTTGCCCTGCAGCAGGGCCAGCGACAGCGGCGGGCCCTGCGCATCGTCCGCGCCGCGCCCGACCAGTGCCGGCCCGACCGATACCGCCACCGCCAGCGCCGCCACGGCGCCGGCCATCGGCCAGCGCCGGGCCGTCAGCAGCGATGCGACCGCCGCGGCGGCCATCGCCGCCAGCCCGCCGATGCCGTACACCCCGATCCAGGGCGCCAGCCACGGCGCGGCGCCGTCCACATGGGCATAGCCGCCCGCGCCCCAGGGAAAGCCGGTGAACCAGTGGCTGCGCAGCAACTCGGCCAGCATCCACAGCAGGCCCAGCAGCACCGCACGCGCGGCCATGCCGCGGGGCCGGAAGGCTTGGTAGAAGCCCGCCGCGGCACCGTAGTAGAGCGACAGGAAGGCCGCCAGCCCCAGCACCGCCAGCACCGCCAGCGGCGCGGCCAGGCCGCCGTAGGTGTGCAGCGAGATGAACAGCCACCAGTAGGTGGCGCAGAGCCAGGCGGTGCCGAAGAGCCAGCCGGCGCAGGCCGCGCGGGCCGTGGTGCCGGCGCGCTCCAGCAACCCGAAGAACGCCGCCAGCGACAGCAGCTGCAGCCACCACAGGGGCTGGCCGTTCCAGGGCGCGGCGATCGACATCGCCTGCACCACGCCCGCGCCGATCGCCAGGGCGTACAGGCCCCAGGGTGCGCGCCGCGTGGCGGCATGCGCGGCGGCGGCCATCAGCCGGCGTCGGCCGGCGTGACCTGCGGCATGACCTTGAACCAGCGCACCGCGCCGCCCCGGACATGCAGCACCAGGAACTGCAGGCCGCCCATCACATGCATCTCGCCGCGGCGCGGCACATGCCCCATCTCGTGGGCGATCAGGCCGCCGATGGTGTCGAACTCTTCGTCGGCATCGGTGGCGTGCAAGGTCACGTCGAAGGCTTCGGCGACCCGCTCGACCGGGGTGTCGCCGCTGACGCGGTAGGTGCGGTCGGCCAGGGCGAAGATGTCGCCCTCGTCCTCGACGATGTCGAACTCGTCCTCGATCTCGCCGACGATCTCTTCGAGCACGTCCTCGATGGTGATCAGGCCGGCCACGCGGCCGAACTCGTCGATCACCACCGCCAGGTGGTTGCGGTTGCCCCGGAACTCGCGCAGCAGGTCGTTCAGGCCCTTGCTCTCGGGCACGAAGACGGCGGCGCGCAGCAGGGCGCGGATGTTGAGCTCGGGCGCCCGCTGGAGCTTCAGCAGGTCCTTGGCGAGCAGGATGCCGATGATGTTCTCGCGCTCGCCGCTGTAGACCGGGAAGCGGGAGTGGGCCGTGTCGATGACCAGGTGCAGCAGCTGGTCGTACGGCGCGTCGATGTCCACCAGGTCCATCCGGGGGGCCGCCACCATCACGTCGCCGGCGGTCTTGTCGGCCAGGCGCAGCACGCCTTCGAGCATGACGCGGGATTCGGCGCCGATCACATCGTTGTTCTCGGCCTCGGCCAGGATCTCGATCAGCTGCTCTTTCGAGTCCGGGGCCGGATGGATGAACTCGGCGACTTTCTGGAGAAACGTGCGCTTGTCTTCGCGGTCGACACGCGCGGGGTGGGGGTCAGACACAGTCTGGGGGTGCAGGACGTGCGGTAGTGGAGATGGCGCAAGGATAGCGCCTAACGCCGTTCCATGCGGTTTCCAGGGCACCGGCGCGCTGGACGCGCACGCCCCAAGGCAGGCGCCGCGGCCTACTGCCCGGAGCGGAACCGGCCTTGCCGCACCCCGGCGCGCACTTCCTGCACGCCGCCCAGCACGTCCCAGAACTGCTTGGCCTGGACTTTCAGGCGGTAGTCCACCTCGGCCAGGTGCTGCTCGACCACCTGGGTCACCCGGCTGTCGAAATCGGCCGGCGGCAGCGCCAGATAGGCCTCGGATTCGGAGCCGTCGCGCTGCACCCGGGCGCCGGCCTTGCGGGCGATGCGCAGCATGGCGGTGTTCTCGCTCAGGGCGTGGATGAAGATCTCGGCCACGCCGGCATTGCGCGCATGCATCACCGCCCGCCGGAACAGCCGGGCGCCGTAGCCACGGCCCCGGGCGGCCCGCACCACCGACACGCCGAACTCGGCACGGCGGGTGGGCTGCGCATCGTCGCCGAACGCCAGGTGGGCGACCGCGATCAGCTCGAGCCGGCGGTTGTAGATGCCGAAAATCTCGTCCTTGGCGAAATCGAGCTGGTCGACGTAGCGGCGGATCTGCTCGTCGCCGGCCGCGTAGCCGAAGCGCAGGTAGCGGTCTTCGGGCTCCAGCGACAGCAGGTGGGCGGCGATGCGCTCGCGGTAGTTGGGGCCCAGGGAGCGGATCGGCACCAGCGCCGGCGGCAGGTTGGCCGTGCCCTCCTCGGTGGCGCGGGTGGGCCGCAGCCAGTTGCGTCCGGCATGGAAGGACGCTTGCAGGAGAGACTTTGGAGCGATCATGCGGCGATTTTAAGGGTTTTCCCTAGCCCCTCGGGACCGGAGGAATTGCCGTGTGGCGAAAGCGCAGCGCCGGCAGCGGCCCTACAGCGGCACGGCGGTGGTGGCCTTGACCCGGTCGAGCACGAAGCTGGTCTTGCAATCCTCCACGCTGGGGTGGCGCAGCAGCGTGTCCATGATGAAACGGCTGTAGTGGGCCATGTCGGCCACCACGATCCGCAGCAGGTAGTCCGTCTCGCCGGTGAGCGCCGCGCACTCGACCACCTCGGGCCAGGTCTGCACGCTGGCACGGAACAGGTCCACCGGGTTGCGTTTCTGGATCTCGGCGTGTTTTTCCAGCCGCACGTTCAGGTAGGCGGTCAGCCCCAGGCCCACCGCCTCGGGCCGCACCAGGGCCACGTAGCGGTCGATCACCTTGCTGTCTTCCAGCCGGCGCACCCGCCGCAGCACCGCGCTGGGCGACAGTCCGACCGATTCGGCGATGTTCTCGTAGCTGGCCCGGCCGTCGGCCTGCAGCCTGCGCAGAATCAGGGTATCGAGCTTGTCGAGTGCTTCCATCCACGGCATTTTGCATGTTTCGTGCTTGCCGGGCCCATCGGTTGCGCCAGTTCGCAGCCAATCTGCGGCGCCGCGCCCCTACAGTGATGCATCGCCCCCAAGGAGACCCCATGAACGCCCCCCTGCCCACCGCCACCACCGACGCCGCCGCCACCTGGGACAACCCCATGGGCACCGACGGCTTCGAGTTCGTCGAATTCGCCGCGCCCGATCCGGCCGCCATGGGCAAGGTGTTCGAGCAGATGGGCTTCACGCCGGTCGCCAAGCACCGCCACAAGGACGTGACGCTCTACCGCCAGGGCGGCATCAACTTCATCGTGAACGCCGAGCCCGATTCTTTCGCGCAACGCTTCGCCCGCCAGCACGGCCCGAGCGTCTGCGCGATCGCCTTCCGGGTGCAGGACGCCAAGTTCGCCTACGAGCGTGCGGTGGGCCTCGGCGCCTGGGGCTATGCCGACACCGCCGGCCCCGGCGAGCTGAACATCCCGGCCATCAAGGGCGTGGGCGACAGCCTGGTGTACCTGGTCGACCGCTGGCGCGGCAAGAACGGCGCGCAGCCGGGCGACATCGGCAACATCGGCTTCTTCGACGTCGATTTCGAGGCATTGCCCGGCGTCAGCGGCGACGCCGGCCTGAACCCGCACGGCAACGGCCTGACCTACATCGACCACCTGACCCACAACGTGCACCGCGGCCGGATGAACGAATGGGCCGAGTTCTACGAGCGCCTGTTCAACTTCCGCGAAGCCAAGTATTTCGACATCGAAGGCCAGGTGACCGGCGTCAAGAGCAAGGCGATGACCAGCCCCTGCGGCAAGATCCGCATCCCGATCAACGAAGAAGGCAAGGAAAAGGCCGGCCAGATCCAGGAGTACCTCGACAAGTACAAGGGCGAGGGCATCCAGCACATCGCGATGGGCTCGGACAACCTGGTCGATACGGTCGATGCGCTGCGCGCCAGCGGCATGGTGCTGCTCGACACCATCGACACCTACTACGAGCTGGTCGACAAGCGCATCCCCGGCCATGGCGAGAGCGTCGAAGCGCTGCAGAAGCGCAAGATCCTGATCGACGGCGTGGCCGGCAAGCTGCTGCTGCAGATCTTCAGCGAGAACCAGCTCGGCCCGATCTTCTTCGAGTTCATCCAGCGGAAGGGCGACGACGGCTTCGGCAACGGCAACTTCAAGGCGCTGTTCGAGAGCATCGAGCTCGACCAGATGCGCCGCGGCGTGCTGTCGCAATAAGCCGTTCGTCGCGGACGGGAGGGGCCGGCTTTTTTTAACCGGGTCCTATACTTCGGAGCCCGTCGTCCGAAGGTTTTCGATGCTCCGCCACACCGTCCTGTCCGCCGCCCTCGCCCTGGGACTCGCCCCTGCGGTGCAGGCGCAGAGTCCCGAGGTTCCGCTGACGATCATCGTGCCGTACCCGGCCGGCGGCCCGCTCGATACCTCGGCCCACATCCTGGCCGACGGCGCCCGCGCGCAGCTGGGCGACATCAAGGTCGAGAACAAGCCCGGCGCGGGCGGCAGCACCGGCGCCGACCTGGTCGCCAAGTCGGGCCCCGGCCACAACGCGTGGTGATGGGCGCGGTGGCTACGCATGCGGTCAACCCCTGGCTCTCGCGCAGCTTTCCGTACGACGCGCTGAAGGATTTCACGCCGCTGGTGCTGGTGGCCCGCATGCCCAACGTGCTGGTGATGAATGCCGAGCAGGCCAAGCGCCTGGGCATCGGCAACACCGCCGACCTGGTGCAGTACCTCAAGAAGAACCCCGACCAAATCAAGTACGGCTCGGGCGGCAACGGCAGCATCGGCCATATTTCGGGCGAGATGTTCAAGTCGCTCACCAACACGCGGATGCCCTCGGTCCACTTCCAGGGGTCCAGCCCGGCCCTGGCCGCGCTCGCCGCGGGCCAGGTCGATGTGGTGTTCGACAACCTGGCGTCGTCGCTGCCGCAGATCAAGGACGGCAAGCTCAAGGCGCTGGGCGTCACCACCCTCGGCCCCAGCGCGGCACTGCCGGGCGTGCCCAGCATCAACGACGCGGTGCCGGGCTTCAACGTCTCCACCTGGTTCGGGCTGTTCGCGCCGGCCACCCTGCCGGCGGCCGATGCGCGCCGCTACGCCGAGGCTTTCACCCAGGTGATGCGGTCGGCGCAGCACCAGGCCCAGTTCGCCAAGATGGGCTTCGTGCCCGAAAAGCTGACGCTCGACGGCTTCAAGAGCTTCGTGCAGTCGGAGAACAGCAAGTACGGCTTCCTGATCAAGGCGGTGAAGATCCGCACCGAGTAGGCGCCGCTCAGTACACGTCGCGCCGGTAGCGGCCGTCGGCGATCAGGTCGTCCACCGCATCGGCGCCCAGCAGTTCCGCCAGCGCCATGTCCACGCCGGCGGCCATGCCGTCGAGGCTGCCGCAGACGTACAGCGTCGCGCCCTCGCCGATCCACTGCCGCAGCCGGTGTGCTTCGGCCCGCAGGCGGTCCTGCACATAGACCCGCTCGGTCTGGTCGCGCGAGTAGGCGAAATCGCGGTGCTCCAGCAGGCCACGGGCATGCCAGCCGGCGGTTTCGTCTTCGCAGAAACCATCCCGCGCATGCTGGCGCTCGCCGTACAGCAGCCAGTTGCGACGGTGGCCTGCCCGCATCCGCGCCAGCAGCAGCGCGCGCAGCCCTGCATAGCCCGAGCCGTTGCCGATGAAGATCGCCGGAGCATCGCCCTCCGCCAGCGCGAATCCCGGATGGGCCGCCAGCCGCAGCAGGACCTCGGTGCCCAGCGGCGCGTGGGCGGTGAGCCAGCCCGAAGCCAGGCCCAGGCCCGCGTCGTGGCGCACCTGCCGCACCCACAGTCGGACCATGCCGTCGGCCGGCAGCGACGCCACCGAATAGCGGCGCGGCGCCAGCGGCTGCAGGCCGTCGGCGATCGGTTGCGGCGCCAGGCCCGGCGGCTGCGCACCGGGCGCCGGCAGCACGCTGACCGCCAGCCGCTCCGCCAGGGTCGTGTCGCCCGCCGGCCCGGTCACCGGCGCGGCGCCATCCCATCCCTCCCGGCGCAGCACCGCCTCGGCCATGTCGACCGCGTGGCGCGGCCAGATCTCCACCAGCGCGCCCGGCTGCCAGGCGGGCGGCGGGCCGTCCGGCGGCGCCAGATCCACCTGGAACAGCGGCGCGCCCAGGCTGCCCGGGTTGAGCAGGCGGCGTGCGGCCAGCCGCCAGGGCTGCGGTGTCGTCTCCGGGAGGACGTTCGCCGTATCGGCCGTGGCCGGGTCGTGCGACAGCGCCAGGCCCAGGTGCATGCGCAGCGCAGACTGCCAGCGGGCCCAGGCGGCGGGCTCTTCGCCGTCCATCTCGACCGGTGGAAACAGCGGCTGGGCGCCCAGCCGTTGCAAATGGTGCGCCAGCCCGTGGCCGAAGCCGCAGAACGCGGCGTACTGCCGATCGCCCAGCGCCAGCAGGCCGAACCGCAGGTGCGGCAAGACGACGCCTTCGGTGTGCGCCAGGGTGCGGGCGAAGCGGCGGGCCCCGTCGGGCGGATCGCCGTCGCCGAAGGTGCTGGCGACCAGCAACACCCGGCGGTGGTGGCGCAGCTGCTCGGTCCCCAGCTGCGCCACCGGCACCAGCGTGGCCGCCGCGCCCCCCGCCTGCAGCAGGGCGACGGTGCGCACCGCCAGCCGCTCGGCCCGGCCGGACTGGCTGGCGAAGGCCACCAGCAGCGCCTCCCCGGCCGGCGCGGCCGATGCGCCCGCGGCGGAGGCGGCCAGCGCAGCCCGCTCCCGCCGCACCGCCTGCGCCGTGCGGCGCCGGCCCAGGTACAGCATCCATCCGGTGATCGCGAACAGCGGCAGGCACAGGCTGGCCAGCGCCATGGCGACGCGGCCGGGCAGGCCGAAGTAGCTGCCCATGTGCAAGGGGTAGATCGCACCCAGAAAGCGCCGGCCGCGCGGCAGATCGGCAAAGCGCTCGTCCAGCAGCACGCTGCCGTCGGGCCGCAGGTTGAGCCGGTTGCGGGCGCGGTCGTGCGCCGCGTCCTCGCCCAGCCAGACGATCTGCACCGCCTGCCCGGCGCGGTCGGGCAGCCGCCACTGCGCCAGCCGCCAACCCGGCGCAGCGCGTGCGAAGCTGTCCCACGCGGCCACCAGGTTCGGCGGTGCCGCGGGGCCACCCGCCTCTGCCGAGCGGGGTGCCGCCGCCATGCGCGGCGGCGCGCCGGCCCAGCGGTCGACCGGGGCGCGGACCGCGTCGAAGGCCCAGTACAGGCCGCTCAGCGTGAACACGACATAGGCCGCCAGCGCCCAGGTGCCCAGCACCGAATGCAGCCCCCACAGGAACGGCCGGCCGGTGAGGCGGGTGTCGAATACCAGCCAGGTGCGCCATGCCAGCGGCCGCCGCGGCCAGCGCAGGTACAGGCCCGAGACCGACAGCAGCAGCAGGCAGCCGGCCAGCGTGCCGGTGATCGGCTTGCCGGTGTCGCGCGGCAGCAGCAGCCAGCGGTGCAGCCGCTCGGCCCAGTCGAAGAAGGCCACGCCGCGCTGCGCCGGCAGCACCTCGCCGCTGACCGGATCGGCCCGCACCGACAACCCGCGCCGCTGGCCGGGCGGCGGCGCGAAGGCGACCTGCGCAGGCTGCGCCGGATCGGCGAACACGGTGATGCGCTGCACCGCCTGGCCCTGCCCTGCGCTGCGCACCGCGTCGGCCAGCTGCGCGGGCGTCAGCAACGGCCGGCCCGGCCGCACCGGCATCGACGCGGTGGCGGGGTTGAGCAGGTCCAGCAGCTCGTCCTGGAACGACAGCGTCGCACCCGAGAGCCCGATCACGACCAGCACCGTGCCGGCGGTGATGCCGATGAACCAGTGCAGCTGGAACCAGATTGTCTTGAACAGCGGCATGGGCGGCGGGCGGGGGAGTGGAAGGGTACGGTGCCGCCACGGCGGCGGGCGGGCCGCGCACGGGACGCATGCCGGGGCCGGGCAATGGGGCCGATGGGGCCGATGGGGGGGCGATCGAACCGGCTGTGCCGCCTGCGGGTCGACCGCAGGACGGCGGCGGATTCTAAGTCATTCGCATTCCGACTCGCGCACCGGCCGCGCTCCGGACCGCCAACTCGCGACACGATCTCGCGTCAGCCGCCCTGCCCCATCTCGTCCAGCACGGCCCGCACCAGCGGCGGGTGAAACGCCAGCGCCACATGCGGCAGCCCGGCGACGAAGCGGTTGTCGGCACCCGGCAGGGTGGCGGTGCTGCAGGGGAACACGATGTGGTCGCAGTGGGAGTACCAGCAGGTGAAGCGCGCCGCCTGCCCGGCCGGCTCCGAGGCTTCGAGTGCAGCCAGCCAGTCGCTGCCGCGCCGCATCGGCAGCGCATGGGCGCCGCGGCTGTAGTGGGCCAGGGCGGTGCCGTGGTGCGGCGTGCCGATGGTGACGATGCGGTGCACCCGGGCGGCCACGTCGGCATCGCCACGCGCCCGCGCCCACCGCAGCCAGGCCCGGGCCGCCAGCCCGCCCATGCTGTGGCAGACCAGCACCGGCGGCCGGCCGGTGAGGGCCTGCAGGCGGGCGATGGCGGCGTCGATCGCGGGAGCGTAGGCGTCGATGGGGCCGAAGACCGGCTCCAGGTTCACCGCCACGAAAGGATGGCCGCGGCGGCGCAACGGCCGCAGCCAGGGCGTCCAGAACCCGCGGTTGCAGACCAGGCCGTGCACCAGCACCACGCCGCGCCGGCCCCGGGCGCTGCCGTCGGCGGGCAGGTGGTCGGGCACCGCATGCGATCGAAACGGCTGGCGCCAGTAGAAGACACGCGGCGAGGTGGCGCATTCGTGCAGCCATGCCCGCAGCACCTGGCCAGGGGTCGGCTTCGGGGCCGGATCGTTTCGGTGCGCCGCCACCATCAGCCCGCATTCGACCGCGAGGAACACGGTGTAGCCGAACAGCGTCGCCACCGCACCCACCACGGCGACCACCGGGGAGTACGACCACCAGCCGGCCAGCCAGGCCGCCGCGAGGGCGAGCAATCCGAGGGTGATGCATTGCTGCAGGCGGGCGAGCATGGGAGGGGGCGAGTGGGGCGATGGAAAAAAGAGCCGCGATCCTCGCACACCCTCCTGCGGCCCCCGCCATCGCGCTCAGCGCGCACAGCGTCCCAGCGGGCCGGGGCTCTGGATCGAACCCAGGATGTCGGCAGGATTGTCGTAGACGTTGGTCGAGAACGAGATTCTGGGGAAGTGCGGGGCCACATCGCATTCGGTCCTGTAGAGCGTTTGCACCATGGTTACGCTCTGGAGTTGAACTAACCGGAATCGCGCCCGATCGCCGCGCGAAAAGCGGCGCTGTCACCCGATCTGCAACCCGACAGCAGGTAGCCATGGCGTCGCGACGACGAGGTGAAGCGCTGGCCGAAATTCGCTTCTTTCAATTCGGCTCTGATGGCGAAAGCCTGGTTTTCGAGGGTGTCTCGCAGGGCGACCGCGTCGGTGCCGGCCGGCACCTGGGGAAACCGCACCGCCATGGCCGAAAACTCGACCGGCGAACGCACATAGGGCCTGCCGGTGAGCGCACAGACGGTCGCGGCGGCAAGGTGAATACCCGTCGTGCGCCACACCATTTCCCAAATCTGGTCGCCTCCGAATCGCGTCTGGGTCTCGATGAAATGCACCCGGTCTCCATCGAGCTTGATCTCGGTATGACACGGCCCCCACGCATGGCCGATCCGATCCAGCAGGCAGACGACCGCGTCCCGGATGCGTCCGTGCACTTCTGCCGGGAGGTCCGCAGGAAAGTCATGGCCCGTTTCGACGAAGTTCGGGGCTCCCGTCGTGTATTTCTTCGTGACGCCGAGAAGGCGATGCCGCCTGTCGTGGGTGAAGGTCTCGACGCTGTACTCGGCGCCTTCCAGGAATTTCTCGGCCAGGAATGGACGGTTGGGGGCCTGCAGGGTGAATCGTTCGCTCTCCACCTTGTGGACCTCGACGCTTCCCGAACCATCCACCGGTTTGACGATGCAACACCCCTGCGCACGGAAGAAGTCGCGCACGTCCTCGTCGTTGCGCACGAGGGCGAACGGTACCTCGTAAGGCGTTCCGACCAGCAAGGCTCGAAGCCTGTCCTTGCATCGCGTCGTTTCGACACTGAAGCGGTTGTTATGGGGTATGCCGAGCAGCTCGCCTATCACGGCCGCCGGCAACAATCCTTTCTCGAAGAAGGAAACCACTGCCGCAAAATGAAGATCGGGGTGGAGTCGCTTCACTGTCGGAAAGTAGGAGTCGAGCACGGAGAGATCGCCGACCTCGACCACCGACGCGATCTGCGACTGAAGAGGCGTGATCTGCGCATGTTCCTGCACCAGGAACAGTTCGAAGTCTTCCCGTCCGGGCCAGTCCACGCTGGAGTCGCGACCTCCCACGATGAGCACGCGGGGTTTACGCGTCTTCATAGATATCGACGGTTTCGAGGGTGAGCAATGCCAACGTTGCGCCGTTTCCGGAACAGATGCGGCTCTGCCCGCCCACGACCGATGATTTACCAATGAAGTGCTGAAACACGAAGCGATGTTTATCGCAGTGCAATCCTCCGGGCGTCGGTTGCCCGGACTCTCCGGCCCGGCAGTGAATCCGGAACTGGTGGCAGGTGATCAGCCACGACGGGCGTTCGTCTATCTCGCGAACGTGCCGACAATCCTGGTCGAGCACATCCTGCAGAACGGGCGAGCCGAGAAACGTGGCTTCGCTCCGCTCGTAGATGCGATGGATGCCTCCCAGCAGCGGATTGACCGCCTTTTTCTGAAAGAAGGCAGTGTCGGCGATGGGTCGGATTATCTTGTCGTCGTGCGAGAAGACGAACTTCGCGACCCTGCGAGACCTGTTGGCCGGATTATCCAGATACCGATCCGGCTTCAGGCGCGACCTGGTTTCCAGGAATGCATCGACGTCGTGGCGACTCGGCGCATTCAAGAAACGATGCTTGCGATGGAAATACTGCGCGGGCGACCGGTGCACCGGTCGAGATCGATTTCCGAACAGAAGCGACATTCTGGTTTCCTTCGTAGCGAAGCGCCCATTCGATATTATCTCCAACGTCGCACCACGACCGATCCCGGTGGCCAGAAACCGTATGCCTCGCGAAACCGACATCGGTTCAACCATGGGGTAATCGTTCCGCACGGGTGGCACTGGAATATGCGGCCCGATATTCTGACCTATCAAGCCGCGGGTGGCGATTTTCTCGCCCACAGGCAGATACGGAAAGGCCACGGCTTTCTCCCGAAGACGCTGCGACCGGCGCCGCCAAGGGAAACCCGCTCGACACGGCACAGGGCGGTGCCAGCGCGGGCGGGCCCGCACTAAGGAAAGCCCCCTTCCCCCTCGCCGCCGCCCACTTCCACAATGGCCCCGGAAGGTCCGGAACCGACCGGTCGCGCGTGCCGACGGCCTCGGCACCCCGCCGCACCGGCCGGCCCGCCCCGCCACCACCCCAAGGAGACAAGCCGCATGACGACCGACCGCCCCTGGCTCGCGCACTACCCCGACGGCGTGCCGCACACCGTCGATGCCGAGCGCTTCGACTCGCTGCCGCAGATGTTGGAGGACGCTTTCCGCCAGTACGCCGACCGCCGCTTCTCCGTCTGCATGGACCGCTGGATGACCTACGGCGCGCTGGACAGACTCTCGGCCGCGCTCGGCGCCTGGCTGCAGTCGCGCGGGCTGGCGCCGGGCGCGCGGGTGGCGATCATGCTGCCCAACGTGCCGCAGTTCGCGGTCGCGATGGCGGCGGTGCTGCGCGCCGGCTACACCTGCGTCAACGTCAACCCGCTCTACACCGCGCGCGAACTGCGCCACCAGCTGGCCGATTCCGGCGCCAGCGCCATCGTCATCCTGGAGAATTTCGCCCACACCCTGGCCGAGGTGGTGGAGCAGACCGGCGTGCGGCACGTGGTGGTGACCGCCATGGGCGACCAGCTGGGCGGCAGCTACGGCGCCTGGATCACCTTCGCGGTGCGGCACCTGGCGAAGATGGTGCCGGCCTATGCGCTGCCGCTCTCGGGCGGCCGCAGCGTGACCCCCTGGGCCGACGCTTTGAAGGACGGGGCTGCGCGCACCCTGGCGCCGCACGGCACCACGCTCGACCATCCGGCCTTCCTGCAGTACACCGGCGGCACCACCGGCCTCTCCAAAGGCGCCGAGCTGACGCAGCGCAACATCGTCGCCGCCACCCTGCAGGCCGAGGCCTGGTTCAGCCCGGCGCTGGCCCGCACCGGCGACCTGTCGCAGGTCAACGGCATCGCGGCGCTGCCGCTGTACCACATCTTCGCGCTGACGCTCTGCCTGCTGGCGATCCGCCAGGGCTCGCACCTGACGCTGATCCCCAACCCGCGCGACATCCCGAAGTTCGTCGCGGTGCTGAAGAAGCGGCCCTTCCACATGCTGCCGGCGGTCAACACGCTGTTCAACGCGCTGCTGCAGCACCCCGGGTTCACGTCGCTCGACTTCTCGCACCTGCTGGTGTCGCAGGCCGGCGGCATGGCGGCCTCCGAGGGCACGGCGCAGGCCTGGCAGCAGACCACCGGCTGCGCGATGGTCGAGGGCTGGGGCATGAGCGAGACCTGCGCCATCGGCACCAACAACCCGGTGACCGCCACCGGCTTCAGCGGCACCATCGGCCTGCCGCTGCCGGGCATCGACATCGCGATCAAGGACGACGCCGGCACCACCCTGCCCTACGGCCAGCCGGGCGAGCTGTGCATCCGCGGCCCCAACGTGATGCGCAGCTACTGGAACCAGCCCGAGGAAACGGCCCGCGCGTTCACCGAAGACGGCTACCTGCGCACCGGCGACATCGCGACGATGGACGCCGGCGGCACCACCCGCATCGTCGACCGCAAGAAGGACATGATCCTGGTGAGCGGCTTCAACGTGTACCCCAACGAGCTGGAGAACGTGGTCTCGCTCTGCCCCGGGGTGGTCGAGTGCGCCGCGGTGGGCGTGGCCTGCGAGAAGCAGGGCGAGGCGATCAAGCTCTTCGTGGTGCGGCGCGACGCGTCGCTGTCGGAGGACGACGTGCTGCGCTTCTGCCACGAGCGGCTCACCGGCTACAAGCGGCCGCGGCAGGTCGAGTTCCGGGAGGCGCTGCCGAAGACCAACGTCGGCAAGATCCTGCGCCGGGAGCTGCGGGCGAAAGCGTGAGGCCGCGGGCGGCCCGCCGGGGGCTTCGCTATTATTTTCATAGCTGGTGGCGGATATTCGACGCCGACCGGAGGCCGATTTGACCTGCAATCTACCGCCCGGCATGCAGGTGCTGGAGCGCGGCTGGCTCTCGGCCAACGGCATCCTGTTCGTGCCGGAGGGCGACGGCCCCGCGGCCCTGGTCGACAGCGGCTACTGCACCCATGCCGGGCAGACGGTGGCGCTGGTCGAGTCGGCGCTGGCCGGCCGTCCGCTCGCCTTGCTGGCCAACACCCACCTGCACAGCGACCACTGCGGCGGCAACGCCGCGCTGCAGCGCCGCTGGCCCGGCGTGCGCACCCTGGTGCCGGCCGGCGAGGCCGCCGCGGTGCGCGCCTGGGACGAGGACGCGCTCAGCTACCGCCCCACCGGCCAGCAGTGCCCGCGCTTCGTCTGCGACGGCGTGCTGGCCGGCGGCGACACGCTGGTCCTGGGCGGCCGGCCCTGGCAGGTGCATGCCGCACCGGGCCACGACCCGCATGCGGTGCTGCTGTGGGAGCCGCGGTCGCGGGTGCTGATCGCCGCCGATGCGCTGTGGCAGAACGGCTTCGGCGTGGTGTTTCCGGAGATCGAGGGCGACCATGCCTTCGCCGACGTGGCGGCCACGCTGGACCTGATCGAGGCGCTGGCGCCCGCGGTGGTGGTGCCCGGCCACGGCGCGGTGTTCCAGGACCTGCCGGCCGCCCTGGCCACCGCCCGCCGCCGGCTCGACGGCTTCGTGCAGCACCCGGCCAGGCATGCGCTGCATGCCGCCAAGGTACTGGTGAAGTTCAAGCTGCTGGAGTGGCGCCAGGTGCCGCGCGACCGGCTGCTGGCCTGGGCCTGCGGCGTGCCGCTGCTGCAGGCCCTGCACGCTGCGCACTTCGGCTGCGGTGGGCCGATGGTGGCCTGGGTTCAGGAGGTGGTGGAAGCCCTGGAGCGTGCAGGTGCGGCGCGGGTCGAGGACGACACGGTCTTCGATCGCTGATCGGTACGCTGCCGCACCGCGGCGGAAATACGAGAACGCGCCGCACGAGGCGGTGGTCGTAGCGGACGTGATTCCAGAGCTCCCGCACCATGGCGCGCGCCATGCAGGTGACTACCGCTTTGCGTCCATGCCAGCATGCTGGATGCAGAAGCCGCAGCGCAGTCCGAAGCCCCTTCGCCTGAGACGTACCTGATTTCGCGCGCAGCGGCATCAGGCCGGAATATATTGGCACACTCCCACGCGAGAACCTATCGGGCTCCAAATTTCATCGTCATTTTTCGTATTTTCCGTCATGTAGTGGAGCCTATCAAATGGACAGAGCATCCGGTTCGTCATCCTCCACTTGGGGCGCCATAAACCATCTGGTGGAAAGTTTGAGCGAGCGAACACAACTGTCTACCACCGGTTATCAGAGCGCCATGGCGCGCCTGAACAAATCGCATAAATCGGATGCCGATGCGTTGATGACTCGGGCGAGGGCTCAACAGTATATGGATACTGCAAAACGCAGATATTCTTCGGAAACCCTCAAAAAGCTGGCTGATCTCCAACAAAGTAAAATCTATCGCACCAACAGTGGGAACTTGCGCGGAGCGGTCGAGATGACCCCGGAGCAACTGACGACATGTATAAAGAAGTGTCGTGAACATGGATTTTCCAACTGCGATGTACAGGCATTGGAAATGGGCCTTCATATCCGGCATAAGATCGGAATAGCGAATTTTACGATCTATAGCAATGCAAAATTAAGCCACAATTATGTTGTTATTCATGCTTGCCCAGATTTTCCAAAAGGTGCGATAGTAGACTCCTGGACGGGGCAAGGCATCCAGGAGCTGGATTTAAAGACCAAACTCAAATTCAAGCACCGCGAAGAAAATTACACGGTGAACGATAATATGCACCAATGGATCGAGAGATACGGCTCCGCACACGTCATCGATTAGACTTTCTTTAGCCCCCAGAAGAGAGAATCAGCATTTCTTAAAATCTCATTATTTTCCTGGGATTTTGCAGGCTGCCGAACCACTGTCATCCGTCATAGCTGTATGGGTGGGAACGTGCAGGAAAAAGTTTGCACGAGAAATCCTCAGATCGGCGCGACCACGCCCCGGCCTGCGAAGTGGCCGTCGGCGTTCTGCAGGAACTGGTCCACCGACCGCTGCACCGCCTCGGGCGACCAGCCGGCCACGTGCGGGGTGAGCACCACGTTGTCCAGGCCCACCAGCGCCTCGGGCGAACGGGGCTCGCTCTCGTAGACGTCGAGGCCCGCGCCGGCGAGGGTGCCGGCCTCCAGCGCCGCGGCGAGCGCGGCGGTATCGACCACGCTGCCGCGGGCGATGTTGACCAGCACCCCCCGCGGGCCCAGCGCGGCCAGCACCTCGGCGTTCACCAGATGCCGCGTGGCCGGGCCGCCCGGCGTGGCGACGACGAGGAAATCGGCCCACGCGGCCAGCGCCCGCACCGAGTCGAAATACGTGTAGGCGCTGCCCTCCACCGCGCGGCGGTTGTGGTAGCCCACCGCCATGTCGAAGCCTTCGGCGCGGCGGCCGATCTTGCGGCCGATGGTGCCCAGGCCGACGATGCCCAGGCGCTTGCCCGACACGTTGGGCGGGAACGCCAGGCCGTCGCGCCAGCCGCCCGCGCGGGTGTACCGGTCGAGCTTCACGATGCCGCGCACCGCGGCGATCAGCAGGCCGAAGGCATGGTCGGCCACGCAGTCGTCGTTGGTGCCGGCGCCGTTGGCCAGCGCGATGCCGCGGGCGCGCGCCGCGGCCGCATCGATGTTCTCGTGGCCGGCGCCCATCGCGCAGACCAGCTCTAGCACCGGCAGCGCCTCGATCTCGGCCGCGGCGAGGCCCACGGTGCCGTTGGTCAGCACCGCGCGGATGCGGGTGCCGTGCGCGGCGATGGCGGCGGCGCGCTCGGCGGGGGTGGGCGCATACAGCGTGTCGTAGCGCTCGGCCACCTGGGCGCGGTGCGCATCCGACAGGGCGATGGTCACCAGCAGGGTCGTCTTCTCGGTCATGTGCTCACTCCTGAAATGATAGCTAGAGGCCGGCACCGTACGCCGGCCACGGGCACTTTCTACTCTGAAACCCGGTCCGGGGCGGCGCCGGCCGGCGGCGCATCGGCCTCGGGGCTTTCGCTCTGCTGCAGACGCCACATCTGGGCATAGCGGCCGGCCGCGGCCAGCAGCGTGGCATGGGTGCCGCGCTCGACGATGCGGCCGGCCTCCATCACCAGGATCTCGTGCGCGTCGGCCACGGTGGAAAGCCGGTGGGCGATCACGAGCGTCGTCTTGCCGACGGCGACCGCCTGCAGCTCGGCCTGGATCGCCCGCTCGTTGGCCGAATCGAGCGCCGAGGTCGCCTCGTCGAAGATCAGCACCGGCGGGTTCTTCAGCAGGGTGCGGGCGATGGCGACGCGCTGCTTCTCGCCGCCCGAGAGCTTCAGCCCCCGCTCGCCGACCGGCGTGTCGTAGCCCTGCGGCAGTGCCTGGATGAAGTCGTGGATGCGGGCAGCGCGGGCCGCCGCCTCGATCTCCTGCGGGGTGGCGCCGGTGCGGCCGTAGCCGATGTTGTAGCCGATGCTGTCGTTGAACAGCACCGTGTCCTGCGGCACGATGCCGATCGCCTGGCGCAGGCTCGCCTGGGTCACGCCGCGGATGTCCTGCCCGGCGATGGAGATGCCGCCCGCCGCAGCCGGCGTGTCGACGTCGTAGAAGCGGAACAGCAGCCGCGCCAGCGTCGACTTGCCGGCGCCCGAGGGGCCGACCACCGCCACCGTCCTGCCGGCCGGGATCTCGAACGTCACCCCGTGCAGGATCGGCCGCGACGGGTCGTAGGCGAAGCGCACGTCGTCGAAGCGCACCGTGGCGCCGGCGGCGGGCACGGCCAGCGGCGGGGCGCCGGGCGCGTCGGCGATCTCGCGCTCGCGCTCCATCAGGGTGAACATCTTGTCGAGGTCGGTCAGGCTCTGCTTGATCTCGCGGTAGATCACGCCCAGGAAGCCCAGCGGGATGTAGAGCTGGATCATGAAGGCGTTGACCATGACCAGGTCGCCCAGCGTCATCCGGCCGTCGGCCACGCCCTGCGTCGCGCGCCAGAGCATCGCCACCAGCCCGATGGCGATGATCGCCTGCTGGCCGCCGTTGAGCAGGCTCAGCGTGGTCTGGCTCTTCACCGCCGCGCGGCGGTAGCGCTCGAGCCGCTCGTCGTAGCGTTGCGCCTCGTAGTCCTCGTTGTTGAAGTACTTGACCGTCTCGTAGTTGAGCAGCGAGTCGATCGCCCGGCTGTGGGCCGACGAATCCAGCTCGTTCATCTCGCGCCGGAACCGGGTGCGCCATTCGGTCACGGTGACGGTGAAGGCGATGTAGACCGACAGCGCGATGCCGGTGATGACCGCGAACCACACGTCGAACTTCACCGCCAGGATCGACAGCACCAGGGCCACCTCGATCAGCGTCGGGATGATGCTGTAGAGCGAATACGAGATGAGCGAATTGACGCCCCGGGTGCCGCGCTCGATGTCGCGCGTCATGCCGCCGGTCTGGCGCTCCAGGTGGAAGCGCAGGCTGAGCGCATGCAGGTGCCGGAACACCTGCAGCGAGATGCTGCGCGAGGCGCCTTCGGTCGCCTTCGCGAAGACCAGCTCGCGCAGCTCGGTGAAGAGCGAGGTGGACAGCCGCAGCAGCCCGTAGCCCAGCAGCAGCGCCGCCGGCACCACCAGCGCCACCTGCACGCCGGTGGCGCCGCCCGCGGGCGTCATCCGGTCGACCAGGGTCTTCAGCAGCAGCGGCACGCCCACGTTGGCGCCCTTGGCGCAGACCATGAACGTCAGCGCCGCCAGCACCCGCCACTTGTACTGCCAGAGGTACGGGAACAGCCGGCTGAGCGTGGCCCAGTCGCCCCGCCGGGGGCCGGCGGCGGTGTCCGCAGGCGGCGGCGACGCGCCGTGCGGCGAAGCGGTGCGGGAGGCGGGAACTGCGGCCTGCGCGGAGGAAGAAGAAGGAGCGGTTTCGCCGTAACGTCGCATGGGGTGGGGGAAAATACCGAGTTGTGTTTTTGTTCTACCCGGAATTGTGCCCATGACCGACCTCCGCAGCCCCCACGGCCTTCCTTTGCCCACCGACAAGGAACTGGTACTGAAGGTGATCCCGCAGCCGTCGGACTGCAACGCCAACGGCGACATCTTCGGCGGCTGGGTGATGGCGCAGGTCGACCTGGCCGGCTCGGTGATCCCGGCGCGCCACGCCAGGGGCCGCATGGCGACGGTGGCGGTGAAGGAGTTCATCTTCAAGCAGCCGGTGCGGGTGGGCGACATCCTGTCGTTCTACGGCTCGCTGGTGCGCGTCGGCCGCACCTCGGTCACGGTGCAGGTCGAGGTCTTCGCCGAGCGCTTCATCGACCAGGGCCGCTATTTCAAGGTGACCGAGGCGACGCTGACCTACGTGGCGATCGACGAGATGGGGCAGCCGCGGGCGCTGCCCGGCATCGGCGCGGCGGCAGCCCCCGCCGGCTGACGGAGGGCGGCCGCGGCGCCTGCCGCCCCTTCCGCGCGGGCTCGCGGCGCGTGGCTGAATGCAAATGAGAAACAACTAGAATCGGCGCCCCGGACGCTGCGCCGGCGCCTGCATCGCCCTCCGGCGGTCGCGACTTCTCTCTGCTTCACCATGCAATTCACGCTTTCCGCACTCGCCGGCGGCGCCGCCGTCGCGTGCGCCGGCGCCGTCTGCGCCCAGGCCGCCGACGCCCAGGACACCCCGCCCGCCACCCCGCTCGGCACCATCACCGTGCAGGACCGGCGCGCCGACGGCTTCGTCGCCCACACGGTCGAGGCCGGCACCTTCCGCGGCGCCTCGATCATGGACGTGCCCGCCACCGTCAACGTGGTCACCCGCGAGGTGCTCGACCAGCAGGCCGCAGGCGGCCTCTACGACGCCCTGCGCAACACCGCCGGCGTGACCCGGCAGCAGAACGGCGGCGACACCTGGGACCAGCTGGTGATCCGCGGCATCGCGGTCGAGAACCGCACCAACTACCGGCTCAACGGCTCGCTGCCGATCATGAACTTCTCGCAGGTGCCGCTGGAGGACAAGGAGCGGGTCGAGGTGCTGAAGGGCGCCTCGGCGCTCTACTACGGCTTCACCTCGCCGGCGGGCGTGGTCAATTTCGTGACCAAGCGCGCGGGGCCCACGCCCCACGCCACCGTGGGCGCGGTGGTCGACGACCACGGCACGGTGCTGGGCACGGTGGACGTGGGCAGGACGTTCGGCGACCGGCAGCAGTACGGGCTGCGCATCAACGCCGCGGGCGGATCGCTGGGCTCGCCGCTGCGCGGCGTGGACGACGGCAGCCGGCGCTTCCTGTCGGCCGCGTTCGACTGGCGCGTCGACAGCCGCCTGTCGCTGCGGGCCGACCTGGAATACGACCGCAAGAAGATCACCGAGCAGGCGGGCATCGCCCTGCCCGCGGCGGTGGGCGGCGTGATCGCGCTGCCGCGGGTCCCCGACCCGCGCAACCTGGTCGGCCCGGCCTGGGCCGTCTTCGACGCCGAAACCACCAACGCCCAGGTGCGCGCCGACTATTCGCTCGGCGACCAGTGGGCGCTGACGCTGGAGGCCGGACGGTCCGAAGTGCAGCGCGACCGCCGGCTGCCGATCTTCCGCCTGGGCAACGCCGCGACCGGCGCGGGCACCGTCAGCGGCAACCAGCAGCGGCTGGTGGCGGGCTCGGACATGCTGCGGGCCGAGCTGTTCGGCAGCTTCGCCACCGGCGGCATCGGGCACGAGCTGACGCTGGGCGCGGCCCGCACCGACAAGACGCAGGACCCGATCTTCCAGCGCAACTACAGCGCCGCCCAGAACCTGTACAACCCGATCCCGCTCACCACCGTCACGTTCGGCGCGGTGCCCACGGCGCCGACCACCGCCGGGCTGAAGACGCAGGAGACCGCCCTCTACGCGGTGGACCGCATCGCCCTGGCCCCGCGGTGGCAGCTGATCGCCGGGGTGCGCACCACCGACTACACCAGCGACCAGGGCGCCAACCGGTACGCCGCCACCAAGACGACACCGCTGGCCTCGCTGATCTACAAGCCGCTGCCCGATCTGTCGGTCTACGCGTCCTATTCCCAGGGGCTGGAGGAAGGCGAACCGGCACCCACCGGCTCGGCCAACGTCGGCGAGCGCCTGGCGCCGGGCGTGAGCCAGCAGAAGGAGCTGGGCTTGCGCTGGCGCGCCGGCGGCACGCTGCTGTCGGGCGCGGTGTTCGACATCGACCGGCCGGGCTACTACACCGATGCCCGCAACGTCTTCACCGCCGACGGCTCCCAGCGCTACCGGGGCCTGGAGCTGTCGGCCCAGGGCCGCCTGACCCGCGCACTGGCCTGGCAGACCTCGGCCCAGTTCATCGATCCGCAATTCCAGGGCATCGGCGCCGCCTACGACGGCAAGCTGCCGGAGAACGCCGCCAGGAAGACCGCCAGCGCCTTCATGGCCTACGACATCGCCGCGGTGCCGGGGCTGTCGCTCAACGGCGGCGCCTATTTCACCGGCCGGCGCCCGGTCAACGACCTGAACCAGGCATTCCTCGGCGGCACCACCATCTTCGCGGCCGGCGTGCGCTATGCCACCGTGCTGTTCGGCCACCGCGCCAGCCTGCAGCTCAACATCGACAACACCGCCGACAAGCGCTACTGGGCCGCGGGCGGCACCCGCCTGGCGACCGGCGCGCCGCGGACGGTGAAGGCCACGGTCAAGGTCGACCTGTAGCGGCGGTACCGTCGCGCCGCGCGGCGATCCGCATGCGGCGGCGGCTTGGCCGGCGGCTGCGGCCCAGCCGGCCGGCTACGCCGATGCCGGCATCGACCGCCGGCGCTACCCTGCGGGCGCCGATGCACAATCGCGCGCCCGCCTTTCGCCCCGCCGCCTGCCGCCCATGAGCCGCCTCTCCCTCACCCGCCTGAAGATCTACCGCACCGTCGCCCGCCAGCTGCACGGGCAGGTGCCCTGCTGGGTGTGCGGCGAGCACGTGGCGCCGGACGAGGCCACGCTGGAACACATCCAGCCGCAGGCCGAAGGCGGCAGCAGCCACCAGGACAACCTGGCGATCAGCCATGCCGCGTGCAACCATCGCCGGCATGCGCAGACGCCGGGCGGCGCGGCTGGCGTGTGGGGAGGTGATCGTTATGGCAGTTGATGGCACCCAGAGACAAGTGCGAAATCCTCAATTGGGCCAAAGGGTTACGTGCGATAGGTACCCTACAACCAGCGTCGATTGATTTGGCAGCGAATGGTCCGTCCAGGGCGCTAAACCGGCCATAACGGGCGGCAAGCGAGCTGAAACGGGCTGATGGACTGCACGAGTGAAAAAGCCCGCGTAGACGCGCTGCCAACCGCCTGACCGAATGGGTGTTCTATGGCGTATGCGATCCCAGCCTGGGCAAGGGCATCAGGCACAGCGTGGGGCAGGTGGGAAATGCCAGATCGACCAAATCGAAATTGCTCATTCGGAACTGGCAATCAGCAGCGCCACCTTGCCGACGATATGCTTTCGGTAGGTTCAATCCGTAAACTGAAATAAGGCAGGCTTCAAAGTTCATAGCAATCGAGTGGATCGCAGTGAAGTGTTGGTCTGTAAGCGAGGCCGGGAAGCCGGGCCGGAGGCGGGAGTTTTCAAGATACGAAGCTATTGCTAAAGTAAGGACGCCTGCCGCAACGCATCATCGGGACTAGTACCGGACCTCAACAACCCGATGATGATGAACTGGCGAGGATGTGCTTTCATCGTCCCCATCACGAGGTGCAGGTTCCTGGCAGGCATATTGCTCTCGTATTCATGCTTCAGCACTTCAAGAGTTTGCGAGCCATATTTCCGCTGGTAGCCGAAGAAGGCTGCCTGAACCTCCCAGTCATGTATCTTCATGTCGTGCGCGATGCCGGCGCAGGTGAATTTGTAGCTGAACTCGTATTCAATAGTCATCGCTGGGAGAGCGGTCTGCTCGATCAGTGAAGCCTGATGAAATAATTTTTGTAATGCAGTGTCCTCTGCCGAGCTCTTAGAGAGCTTACGTGCACTAAACCTGACCGAGCCCGGATCGGGCTTGACAATGCCGAGACTTCGGCTGCAGTTCACATTTTCTTGCCTAAGGGATATGAGGGAAGCTGCCACATGTGGCGCCCACATGCGAACACGCTGTGACTCATCGGTCTGGCTATGTCTTTGGACGATGGTTATTGTGTCTTCATTAATATGGCGGCTCTCTGGACGATGATCGTCGGGCGACCGCTTCCCTTCAAATTCGATTACATCCCAGCGATCGAACTGCTTGTGAGCAGGCAGATGCCGATACCGGATTGGATAGAGTCTTAAGAAGTGGCCAGCCGCTGTTATGCCAGCGCAGCAGACAGTTTCATCATACTTTTGGCTAGGCTGCGGATATGCCTTCACTAGCACCAGCGCACGTTCTTTGACCGGCAATGCCATCCTTCACCCCCAGATGTCTCGTATTGAGTTTTGTCAGCGATGCTAACTGCTTCGCAACTATGCTTCGATGACAAGTAGTGGGATCACGCTCAAAACACATCAAAGCCACACAGCCGGTCAATTCCGATGCGAGCCTATTCAGCAACGGCCGCTGGGATTTGAGGTAGTCGGTGAACGCATTGAAGAACTGCTCATAGTCCTGATCGTCGTGCAATTGATGGCGAATGGCCTTCGGTGAACCTAGGTCACGTTCGTGCCGGTAGGCGATCCCGTGCGCTTCTAAGGCCTCGGCCAGAGCACGTTTTGAGAAGCCCTTGCGGCGTGAAAGAGGCAACTCACGCACGTCGAGCAGCGTGTTCACCGAGGCTCCCTTGAGCGTCTCGATGAAGTCCTGCAGGCTCGCGCCTTCATAGCCGATCGTCAAAAGGCCGTGCATTTTTTCGTCCCGTCCAAATCTCTGGGATGATAGCTTTGCAGATGCAGCAAGTCCGTTGCAGCGGGAGAAACGTCTACAGGCGCAAGGTTGGCAACAGCGGACCGATGACTTCGCTGTTGTCATGCATCCCCACAATTTGCCTAGCGAGGGTCAAGAGGCCGCGCTAGGTACGAACACATCGCTGGCCCAAATTCGTCAGGTGGTCGGTCAGCGTTAGCCAGCCTGTAATTTCGTTGCCAAACTTGCCGCTTCTGCCAAAGCTAGCGTCAGATGTCACTGCCAAAGCAGATGTCAGTCGCTGCAAAAGCTGGTGCCAATCGCTGCCAACGGCAGTGGCGCGCAACAAAAACGGCTTAGGGCCGCGTAGGGGCTTTTCGGGTTCAGCGGGCGTTCATAAAGATAATGCGAATTCCTCGTATTAAATTTTTCCTGCGCCGGGGCAGACGACCGGTCTGACCGCGCACCCCGCGCCACGCCATGCAGACCTTTCCCACGACAACCCTTCCGGACGGCACCGCGGTGCCGCAGGCGCGCGCGCCGCACCGCTACCTCAGCTCGGCGGCCATCCGCCGATGGACCTGGGTGCACAAATGGGCCAGCCTGGTCAGCACCACCTTCATGCTGCTGCTGTGCCTGACCGGCCTGCCGCTGATCTTCCACCACGAGATCGGCCACCTGCTGGGCACCGAGGTCGAGCCGCCGGCCATGGCCGCCGACACGCCGCGGGTCAGCATCGACACCACCATCGCCCGCGCCAAGGAAATGCATCCCGGCAAGGTGATGCAGTTCTACGGCCCCGACGAGGACGACGACCGGATGGCCTTCGTCACCCTCAACACCACGGCCGACGCCACCGAGGGCTTCACCAGCCTGATGTTCGACACCCGCACCGGCCGCGAACTGGCGCACCCGCCGTTCGACGAAGGCTTCATGTACGTCATGTTCAAGCTGCACGTCGACTTGTTCGCCGGGCTTCCGGGCAAGCTGTTCCTGGGCTTCATGGGCCTGCTGCTGCTGGTGGCGATCGTCTCGGGCGTGGTGCTGTACGCGCCCTTCATGCGCAAGCTGGAGTTCGGCACGGTACGGCGCGACCGCAAGGCCCGCACCAAGTGGCTCGACCTGCACAACCTGCTGGGCGTGGTGACGCTGGTGTGGGCCTTCGTGGTGGGCGGCACCGGCATGATCAACACCTGGGCCGACCTGATCTTCAAGTACTGGCAGAACGACCAGATGGCGCAGATGGTCGCGCCCTACAAGGGCCTGCCGCCGGCCACGCAGCTGGCCCCGCTGCAGCAGGCGGTCGATGCCGCCGAGGCGATGCTGCCGGACATGAAGCTGCGCTTCGTCGCCTACCCCGGCACCAACTTCTCCAGCCCGCACCACTACGCGGTCTTCATGAAGGGCGACACCCCGCTCACCGCCCGCCTGCTGCAGCCGGTGCTGGTCGATGCGCAGACCGGCAAGGTCACCGACAGCCGGCCGCTGCCCTGGTACGCCACCGCGCTGCTGGTGTCGCAGCCGCTGCACTTCGGCGACTACGGCGGCCTGCCGCTGCAGATTCTGTGGGCGCTGCTCGACATCGCCACGATCGTCGTGCTGGGCTCGGGCCTGTACCTCTGGATCAAGAAACGATGAGCCATTCGCACTCCAACATCCACGCCCGCGAGCGGCGTGCCCAGGCCCTGGCGCTGTGGGGCTGGCCTATCGCGATGGGCTTGCTGTCGATCTTCGGCCTGCTGGCCGCGCTGGTCTACGACGGCTGGGGCGACGTGCTGTCGTCGATCGCCCTGGCGATCCCGGTGCTGGTGATCGTGTGGTTCGGCTGGGTGCGCACGCCTGGCCGGCCGGGCTCCGACGACTGAGTTCCAGATCGCACCGGCTCCAGCCGGCACTGCCTGCGGGCCTGGCTATGGGGCGCTCAGGCCGCCTCGTCGTCCCCGGACGGGGATTTTCGACCCTTGCGCGCATCCTTCTTCGCCTGCCGCGCCGCCTCCTGCCGCTCGCCTTCGGCCCACCAGGCGGTGAACTCTTCCGGCGTTTCCAGCGTGATGCGGCCCAGGATGGCGCTGCGGAAATCGTGGATCACGATCTCGGCGGCTTTCTGCAGGTCGATCCGGCCCTTGCCGCGCAGGGCCCCGCGCTGGCGGCCGATGCTCTCCAGCACCTCTTCGTCCTTCATGCCCGCGATGTCGGCCGCGCTGCCGGGGAGTTTGTAGCGGGCTTGCAGCAGGGCGGCGTAGGGCTGCTTGGTGTAGTTCAGGAATTCCAGCGCCACCTCTTCCTCGTCATAGGCGTTGCGGCCCACCGCGCCGCCCGCGGCCAGGTTGAAGCCGCTCTGCACGACCGAGATGCGGGGCCACAGCATGCCGGGCGTATCCCACAGATAGAAGTCGTCGGCCAGCACGATGCGCTGCTCCAGCTTGGTGATGCCGGCCTCGTCGCCGGTCTTGGCCTTGCGGGATCCGGTGAGGGTGTTGAGCAGCGTCGACTTGCCGACGTTGGGCACGCCGCAGATCAGCACCCGCATCGGCTTGGCCATGCCGCCGCGCAGCGGGGCCAGCGCATGGCAGGCGCTGACGATCTGCCTGGCGGGCATCGGCTGGCTGGCGTCGAGGGCGATGGCGCGGGTGTCCGACAGGGCGTTGTAGTGGGCCAGCCACTGCGTGGTGCGGGCGGGATCGGCCACGTCCTGCTTGTTGAGCACCTTCAGCGCCGGGCGGCCGGCGGTCAGCTCGGCCAGCAGCGGGTTGGCGCTGGAGCCGGGCATGCGGGCGTCGAGCAGTTCGATCACCACGTCGATGTCCTTCACCCGCTCGGTGATCGCCTTGCGGGTCAGGTGCATGTGACCGGGGAACCATTGGATGGCCATGCGGGAATTCTTTCTTCGGGGATGCGGGTGTGCGCCGCGATACGGCACGGCGGGCACGGGAGATGAGGATGCGGCGGCACGGCGCCGGACAGCGGGTATTTTCCCTGCTCCGCGCGGCCGGCCCTCCTGCGACCGGTTACGCGGCGGCGGCGGGGGCTGCGGCATCATGGCCGATCCCCTCCGATCGCACCCTGCCTGCCATGACCTTCCACACCGAAACCCAGCCCGGCGTCGCCGCCGAAACGCCCGCCGCCGCCCGCGGCTTCGTCTTCAACCACACCATGCTGCGGGTCAAGGACCCGGCGGTGGCGCTGGCCTTCTACACCGGCACGATGGGCATGCGGCTGCTGCGCAAGCTCGACTTCCCCGAGATGAAGTTCTCGCTCTACTTTTTGGCGCATGCCGACGGCACCGGCCCCGGCGCGCCCGACGACGCGGCGGACCGCACCGAGTACACCTTCTCGCAGCGCGGCGTGCTGGAGCTGACCCACAACTGGGGCACCGAGGACGACCCGGCCTTCCGCTACCACGACGGCAACGCCCAGCCCCAGGGCTTCGGCCACATCTGCTTCGCGGTACCCGACCTGCAGGCCGCGGTGCAGTGGTTCGACGCGCAGCGGGTGCCGTTCAAGAAACGGCCCGAGCAGGGCAAGATGAAGGACGTCGCCTTCATCACCGATCCCGACGGCTACTGGATCGAGATCGTGCAGCCGTCGTTATCTGCTCGACTAGGGATCGTTTAGCCGCGCTGTCGGCTTCGTTCTCTAGGCCCGCTAACGCCGTCCAGTAGAGCGGGTCTTCGCCCAAGCTGCTTGCCATTGACCCTGCCAGCAGTGCACTGAGTTTTTTCCGCTTCTTTGCTTGCGCGATCGCTGACGCATCTACATCGAGGTCGCGTGCCCAATCCGCTGCCTTCTTCTTGTGAAGAGCCAACTCCAGTAGGTCGTTTGTGGTGTCCATGCCGCCATTGTGACGGGGCGTCATCAAATAGTTGGTGACGGCTCGTCATGGGTGTGCTACCTTTCGTTCCGTGACGAGTTGTCACGTATCGGCCAAAGCTGCCACGAAAGGAACGCCATGTCTGGCTTCGGAAACATCCTCGAAATCATCCTGGTCGAAGAAAAGACCGGCAAAAAGCCCAATCCGCAAACGGGCCAGCTGCCTACCTGGAAGGAAGCCCGCGCCATCCTGCGCAAAGAAAACGGCGAAGTGGCCAGCGTCGGCCGTATGCGAGTCCCGCGCGATCTGGAAGGGCAGGTTGCGACGGGTCTCTACACCTGCACATTCGGCCTCTCTGTGATCGACTACGGCGATACCAAGGGCGACATCCTGCCGGTGATCACCAGCCTCACGCCGGTGCCTTCTAACGCGATCCGAAAGGTTGCAGGTCCTGCTCCTGCAGCATCGTGATCGCCCTCGCAATCCTGGTCCTAGCGCTGGGCGGCTTCAACACCCTCGCGGAAGCCCCGCCCACGGTGTGCCATCGCTCCGGCCACATCGACACCTGCCGCTAAGCCATGCGCCGCGCCATC
>JBHZQV010000033.1:0-37479 GCA_042867185.1 Sphingomonas sp. NCPPB 2930
GGTGTTTGGCGACTTCCAGTCTCTCAAACCCAGTCCGGATGAACACCGGATACAACCTATTGAACCTTCACACCTAGGCGGGCGAAGGCGCCGGGCGGCGGCCTCAGCCGCCCACCTCGACCGCCGGCCCCCGCCCCATCAGCGCGGCCACCACCTCGTCGGCCCGCGCCTGCCCGTCGAGCAGCGCGACCACGCCTTCGGCGATCGGCATCTCGACCCCCACGGCCCGGGCCCGCTGCACCACGGTGCGGGCGCAGTACACGCCTTCGGCCACATGGCCGAGCGAATCGACCGCCTGCTGCAGGGTGCGGCCCTCGGCCAGCAGCAGGCCGACGCGGCGGTTGCGGCTCAGGTTGCCGGTGGCCGTCAGCACCAGGTCGCCCATGCCCGACAGGCCCATGAAGGTGTCGGCGCGCGCGCCCAGCGCCAGGCCCAGGCGGGTCATCTCGGCCAGGCCGCGGGTGACCAGGGCGGCGCGGGCATTCAGGCCCAGCTGCAGGCCGTCGCACAGGCCCGTCGCGATCGCCAGCACGTTCTTCACCGCGCCGCCTACCTCGACGCCCAGGACGTCGTCGTTGGCATACACCCGCAGCGCCGGGCCGTGGAAGGCCGCGACCAGCGCGGCGCGCACCGCGGCATCGGCGCTGGCCGCGACCAGGGCGGTCGGCTGGCCGCGTGCCACCTCCAGCGCGAAGCTGGGCCCGCTGAGGGCACCGGCCCGCAGCCGGGGCGCCACCTGGGCGCAGATTTCGTGGGGGAGCAGGCCCGGGGCGCCATCGCGGCCGGCCTCGAAGCCCTTGCACAGCCAGGCCACCGGGCCCGCATGGCCGGCCAGGGGTTCGAGCATGCCGCGCAATGCGGAGATGGGGGTGGCGAGCACGACCAGATCGGCCTGCGCGACCAGGGGCGCCGTGGGGCCCGAGCGCACGGCCAGCGCGGTCGGCAGCGGCACATCGGGCAGGTAGCGGTGGTTCTGGCCGTCGGCCCGCAGGGAAGCGGCCGCAGCCGCGTCGCGCGCCCACAGCGTCACCGCGTTGCGGGCCGCGCCGGCGGCCGCGGCGGCGACCGCGGTCCCCCAGGCACCCGCGCCCAGCACTACTATTTTCATAGCATCAAGCCCGCACCGGATACCGGCTGGCGCCCGAATCGGTGCGGATGCTGCGGCTTACTGCGGCAGGCCGCCCTGCTCGCCGGCGGTGGCGGCGAGCTGCTGCTGCTCGTACATCGACTGGAAGTTGATCTCGGCCAGGTGCACCGGCGGGAAGCCGCCGCGCTGGATGATGTCGGCCACGTTGCCGCGCAGGTACGGGTAGACGATCTGCGGGCAGGCGATGCCCAGGATCTGGCCGACCTGGTCTTCGGGCAGGTTGCGGATCTCGAAGATGCCGGCCTGCTTGGCCTCGACCAGGAACACGGTCTTGTCCTTGATCTTGGTCTGCACGGTGGCGGTGACGCTCACCTCGAAGATGCCTTCGGCCACCGGCTGCGCGTCCACGCCCAGCTGGATGTCGACGCTGGGCTGCTCCTGCTCCAGCAGGATCGCCGGCGAATTGGGCTGCTCGAGCGACACGTCCTTGAGGTAGATGCGCTGGATCTGGAACACGGGGTCTTGCTGCTGGACGGTTTCTTGGGCTTCGGCCATGGTGGTCAGTCGGTGCGAAAGGTCAAAACAAAGCCTGCCGGGGAAGGTCCCGCAGCAGGCGCTGAGCGGTGATTATCACTGGCGGCCGGCATGCGCTCGGGCGCGCACCCGGCGCGGCCGGTTTCAGGCGGGCGTGCCGGCCAGCAAGGGCACCAGGGCACCGCGGCCTTCGAGGCTGATCAGGTCGTCGCAGCCGCCCACGTGGGTGTCGCCTACGTAGATCTGCGGCACGGTGCGGCGGCCGGTGCGCTCCATCATGGCGCTGCGGGCGGCGGGGTCGGCGTCGATGCGGATCTCGGTGATCGCTTCGACGCCCTTGGACTTCAGGATCTGCTTGGCGCGAATGCAGTAGGGGCAGACGGCCGTGGTGTACATCGTGACAGGTTGCATGGGGCTCGCGGGAAAGTTGGAAAGGCGCCTGGTGCCGGTGCGCGGATCAGGCCTTGTCGACCGGCAGGTTAGCTTCTTTCCAGGCCTTGAGCCCGCCCGCCATCACTTGGGCCTGTTCGTAGCCGAGTTTCTTGGCGGTGGCCAGGGCGCGGTTGGCGCGGCCGCCGGTGGGGCAGAGCAGGATCACCGGCACCGCCTTGTTCTTGACGACGGCCGGCAGGCGCGCCTCCAGGTCGGCCAGCGGGATGTTCTTGGCGCCGCCCGCGTGCTGCAGCGCGAACTCTTCGGTTTCGCTCACGTCGATCAGCACCGCCTTCTCGCGGTTGATCAGCTGCACCGCCCGGGCGGGCGTCAGGTTGCCGGCACCGGCACCCTTGACCAGGGGCCAGAGCAGCAGGCCGCCCGAGGCGATGGCGATGAGAAAGAGCGACCAGTTGTCGATGATGAATTTCACAGGGTTCCTTGGGATGCCGGAAGGTCGGCGAGGCACAGCCCGCGATTTTAGAATGGCGGGCTGCATGCGCACCGCCCAATCCCCTGCCGGCGCGCCTCACCCCACCGAAAGGCACCTTTTGTACAAGCTCGTCCTGATCCGCCACGGCGAATCCACCTGGAACCTCGAGAACCGCTTCACCGGCTGGACCGACGTCGACCTGACCGCCACCGGCGTCGAACAGGCCAAGCAGGCCGGCCGCCTGCTGAAGGCCGAGGGCTACGACTTCGACGTGGCCTACACCAGCGTGCTCAAGCGCGCCACCCGCACCCTGTGGCACACCCTCGACGAGATGGACCGCACCTGGCTGCCGGTGGTGCACAGCTGGCGCCTGAACGAGCGCCACTACGGCGACCTGCAGGGCCTGAACAAGGCCGACATGGCCAAGCAGTACGGCGACGCCCAGGTGCTGGTGTGGCGCCGCAGCTACGACACCCCGCCGCCGCCGCTCGCCCCGAACGACCCCCGCGGCGAGAGCGGCGACCGCCGCTACGACAAGCTCCAGCCCGGCCAGCTGCCGCTGACCGAGTGCCTGAAGGACACGGTCGAGCGGGTCCTGCCCTTCTGGAACGAGGCGATGGCGCCCGCGATCCGCGCCGGCAAGCGGATCGTGGTGGCGGCGCACGGCAACTCGATCCGCGCGCTGGTCAAGTACCTCGACGACGTGTCCGAGAGCGACATCGTCGGGCTCAACATTCCCAACGGCATTCCCCTGGTGTACGAACTGGATGCGGAGCTGAAACCGCTGCGCCATTACTATCTGGGCGATGCGGAAGCCGCCGCCCGCGCCGCCGCGGCGGTGGCCGCCCAGGGCAAGGCCTGACCCGGAAGCGGGCGGTTACCGCCGGTGCATGTCCCCGGGGCATCCTGTGGCATGCACGGAACCCTTTCGGCCCCCGTGCTTCCAACGTGTATATTGATTCGGCTTACTAAAGGTTGTATGGGCCAAAAACTGAGAATCGCTGGCTGGATTTCCGTGGGTGTGTTCGCCGGTGCGCTGACCACGGTGTCCCTGCAGACCGTGGCGCGCAGTGCCATGAGCCCCCTGCCGCTCGAAGAACTGCAGCAGCTGGCTGCGGTGTTCGGCATGGTCAAGACCGACTACGTGGAGCCGGTGGACGACAAGAAGCTGATCACCGACGCCATCTCCGGCATGGTGGCCAGCCTCGACCCGCATTCGCAGTACTTCGACAAGAAGACCTTCAAGGAATTCCGCGAAGGCACGTCGGGCCGTTTCGTCGGCGTCGGCATCGAGATCACCCAGGAAGACGGCCTGATCAAGGTCGTCTCGCCGATCGAAGGCTCCCCCGCCTTCCGCGCCGGCATCAAGACCAACGACCTGATCACCAAGATCGACGAGACCGCGGTCAAGGGCCTGGCCCTCAACGACGCGGTCAAGCGGATGCGCGGCGAGCCTGGCACCAAGGTCACCCTGACGATGTTCCGCAAGGACGAGTCGCGCACCTTCCCGGTCACCATCACCCGCGAAGAGATCCGCACCCAGTCGGTCCGCGGCAAGGTGGTCGAGCCGGGCTACGCCTGGCTGCGCCTGTCCCAGTTCCAGGACCGCACGGTCGACGATTTCGTCGCCAAGATCGACGAGATCTACAAGCAGGAGCCCAACCTGAAGGGCCTGGTGCTGGACCTGCGCAACGATCCGGGCGGCCTGCTCGATTCGGCCGTCGCCGTGTCCGCCGCCTTCCTGCCGGCCGACGTGACGGTGGTCACCACCAACGGCCAGCTGGCCGAAAGCAAGTCGACCTACAAGGCGTCGCCCGAGTTCTACGTGCGCCGCTCCGGCCCCGACCCGCTGCGCAGCCTGCCGGCCGCGATCAAGACGGTGCCGATCGTGGTGCTGGTCAACGAAGGCTCGGCCTCGGCCAGCGAGATCGTCGCCGGCGCGTTGCAGGACCACAAGCGCGCCACCATCATGGGCAGCCAGACCTTCGGCAAGGGCTCGGTGCAGACGGTGCGTCCGCTCGGCCCCGACACCGGCCTGAAGATCACCACCGCCCGCTACTACACCCCGAGCGGCAAGTCGATCCAGGCGACCGGCATCGTGCCCGACGTCCTGGTCGACGAGACGCTGGAAGGCAACCTGTTCGCCGCCCTCCGCACCCGGGAGGCCGACCTGGAAAAGCACCTGAACAGCGGCCAGGGCGAAGAGAAGAAGGACGAAGCCCGCGAAAAGGCCCGCGAGGAAGCCCGCAAGCGCCTCGAAGCCGAGACCGAGGCCCGCAAGACGCCTCCGCGCCCACCGGAGTTCGGTACCGACAAGGACTTCCAGCTGGCCCAAGCGCTCAACCGCTTGAAGGGCCAGGCCGTCGTCGTCAGCAAGACCCTGACGGTCGAGCGCAAGGACGAGAAGAAAGACAACTGATCCCCGGCGCCGCACGCGGCGCCCCGCCCCGCCGGCACACGTGCCGGGCGGGTTTTTTTTCGCATGGACGACAGCACCCTCCTCCGCTATTCCCGGCACATCCTGCTCGACGAGATCGGCATCGAAGGCCAGCAGGCGATCGGCAGCGCCCGCGTGCTGGTCGTCGGCGCCGGCGGTCTCGGCTGCGCGGCGGTGCTGTACCTGGCCGCCGCCGGTGTCGGCACCCTGGTGGTGGTGGACGACGACCTGGTCGATCTCACCAACCTGCAGCGCCAGATCGGCCACACGACCGGGCGCGTCGGCCAGCGCAAGGTCGATTCGCTGGCGCAGGCGGTGGCCGGCGTGAACCCGCTGGTCGTGTTCAGCCCCGTCGGTGCCCGCGCGGATGCCGCGCTGCTGGAGGCCGAAGTCGCTCGGGCCGACGTGGTGCTCGACTGCACCGACAACTTCACCACCCGGCACGCGGTCAACGCGGCCTGCGTGCGGCACGGCCGGGCACTGGTGTCGGGCTCGGCCCTGCGCTTCGACGGACAGCTGGCGACGTACCGGCACAGCGCCGAGGGCGATGCGCCCTGCTACGCCTGCCTGTTTCCGCCCGACGCCCGCATCGGCGAGACGGATTGCGCCACCATGGGCGTCTTCGCGCCGCTGGTGGGCATGGTCGGCACCGCCCAGGCGGCCGATGCGCTGCTGGTGCTGCTGGGCCGGGGCCGGACGCTGCTGAAGCGGCTGCGCATGCTGGACGGGCTGCACATGGAGTGGACCGACATCCGGACCGCGCGCGATCCGCAGTGCCCGGTCTGCGGGCCCGCAAGGCAGGAAGCCGGCTGAACCTCAGCCGGCCTCGGTCTTCTCGGCCCTCGGCGGCTTATTGCGGCTTCGGCGCAGGGGCCGGCGTCTGGGCCAGGATCTGCTTGCAATCGGCGTCTTCGCCCGGGCCGGTCTCGATCGTGGCGGCCAGCGCCAAAAACGGATTGATCGCGCCCAGCACCACCGCCAGCGCCGCACGGCCGGCCAGCGCGCCCTTGTCGGGGAAGGCCGAAGGATCGCCCAGCGTTCCCTGGATGATCAGCGGGGAGCGCAGGCTCAGGATGCTTTTGTCCTTCGGTTGCGGCTTCAGGACGATGTGGAGCGCTTCGGTGCCGAGGTTGATCGTGCCTTCGCCGTTGACCACCGTGTCGGTGGTATCCACCACGATCGCCTTGCTGGTCATCAGGCCGTCCTTCACGTCGAAGGCGGCCGCGCCGCAGCGTAGCCGCACGTTGCGGTCGCCGCCCAGGAAGAACTTCAGCACCTCGCCGCCGTCGAGGCCGATGAATTCCAGCAGGATGTTGCTGAATTCCCCGCGGCCCAGCAACACGCCGACGTCACCGGATGCGTGGCCCAGCATGCCGGCGACGGTGTTGCCCTGCATCGCCAGATCGACCCGCGCGGTGACGTTGCCGAAGCTGCCCTTGGTCTTCTCGATCGCCGGAAACAGCCGCTGCAACTGCATCGCCCGCGCCTCGAGCTTGGCCGTCACCGCCGCCGGGGATTGGCCCGAATCGACCCGGACCGCCCCCGCCAGCGTGCCGCCGGCGACGCCCAGGCGCAGCGGGTCGAGCGCCAGCACGCCATCCTTCAGCACCACATGCGCCTGCGCACTGTCGAGCGGCAGTTGCTGGATGTGCTGGATGCGCTTGGCCTCGTAACGCACATCGGCGTTCATCGCCTTCAACCGGCTGAAATCCAGCGGCGTCGACGGCAGGACCTTGCCGCCCTTCGGCACCGGCTTGCGGGCACGGGTCTTGGTGACCGCCGGCGTATCGCCGGCCACCGACTTGGTGCCACCGTCCGAAGAAGACGGCGCCATCCCGATCAGCGGGCCCAGGTCGTCGAAATCCAGCGTCTGCGAACGCACATCGCCGGTCAGCAGCGGCACGGCAGCGGTTTTGTCGAACTTCAGGTCGCCGGCCAGGTCGGAGTTGCCGATCTTGCCTTGCAACTGCTCCACCGCCCACACGTCGTGCTGGGTCTTGACGCGGGCCTTCAAGGCATACGGTGGCGTGGACGGCAGCACCACGCCGATGTACTCGTAGAGATCGGACAGGTTCTGTCCCTGCATGCGGGCTTCGGCATCGATGCCCTCGAGTTTCTCCAGGTTGCCGATGCTGCCCTTGACCACCAGACGGGTGGCGCCGGCCTTGGCGTCGATCTCGACCGGGAACGGTGCCACCTGCTCGGCGGACAACTGCAGCACATTGCCGGTCCGGCCCTTGGCCGAGAAAGGCTGCTTGCGCCACTGGCCGGTGGCGTCGTAGCTGAGCGGCAGGACGTCGGCACCGGTCGTCTTGGTGTTGCCGTCGTACTGGAAACGAACCGAGATGTCGGCCCCCTTGTCGGCCGCCAGATAGGTCAGCGTGCCGTTGTCGAGTTCGAGGTGGCCCACGTCGGGCGCGGTGCCCGAGGAACCGGTGTCGTCGCCGAACGCCCACGACCGCTGGCCGTCGGGCTGCATCTGCAGGTTCACCTCGGGCTGCTTCAGCACCACGAAAGGCAGCACCACCCGCTTCTCCAGCAGCGGCCACAGGCGAATGCCGACTTCGGCCCGTTCCGCCTTGACCAGGTAGGGCTCCCGCGCCCAGGCCGGGTTGGCGAACTCGATGCCGTCCATGATGATGCGTGTCGTCCGTCCCACCTTCACATCGAGATGGCGGGTGATCTCGAACTTGCGGCCGGTCTTCTCGCTGACATAGCGGTTGACCGGCCCCCGCAGCCAGTCCCACGGAAAGAACACGATCAGCAGCACCAGGGCGGCCAGGACGGCGAGAACGACGATGGAAATGGTGCGAGCCCGGTTCTTGCGGGATGGCGGGGCCGCCATGGCGGAGGATGGAGGTGTGGCGCTGGTCATAGGGTTCCTGGGCATGCGGGGCGTGCGTCAATCGGTTGCATCGGTCGGGGTGGCGGCCCGCACGACATGTGCGGTATCGAAGCCCAATGCCCGCGCCTTGGAGAGCCACTCGTCCACCACGTCGGCACCCACGGTCGGGTAGCGGGAGAGCAGCCAGAGGTACTGGCGGTCGGGCGTGCCGACGAGCGACATCGTGTATTGGGAATCGAGCGCCAGAATCCAGTAATCGCCCCACACCGCGGGGATGAATGCCAGCCACCGGGGCGCGAAACGGACTTCGAGCTTGCCTTCGTCCGTCACCGGCTCGCCCCTCACGCGGGGCCTGCGCGCCTGCCCCACCACCGCCTCGACATCGCCGTCGGCCCGGCGGCACCGGTTGGTGACTGTCACCGTACCGTCGGGCTGGGGCGCATAGTCGGCACTCACGTCGGAGACGCACTTGCGCTGGAAGAAATTGGGGATGCGTGCGACCTCGTACCAAGTGCCGGAGTAGCGCAACAGGTCGACCGAGGCGACGGTGGGCAGATCGCCGGGCACCGCATCCGCGCCATGGGCGGCGCCTCCGAACACCACGCTCGCCGCCAACAAAGCCACCATTCGGACCGACCAACCCGCAGAGGAACCCATGAAACACCGCTTGCCGCGCAAAAGAAAACGACTTAAAGATTGGAGCATCCGGCAATGTGTGCACTTATCGCCCACAAGACCGTCAGTGCTGTCCACCACTCCGGGTCAGCCCGTGCCTACAGTTTGCATGGCCCTGTCGTCCTCTACCCGCCCCTGCAGGATGTAGGACCCGCCCGACAGCATCGCTGTGGGATGGCTGGCACGAAATTCGCTGTTCCGTATATATATTTGCAGCGAGTGGCCAAGTGTCCGCAAGACGCGCTGGATCGACCGCATCAACGCCATACGGGCACCATCTTGGGACTGAAGACCTACATCGTCGAAGACAACGCAACCATTCGCGAAAACCTGATCGGCACCTTGGAAGAACTGGCCGGCATCCAGGTAGTGGGAATGGCGGAAGCGGAGTCCGAGGGCATCCGATGGCTGCGCGCGTGCGCAGACCAGTGGTCTATGGTGATAGTCGATCTCTTCCTGAAGCAAGGCAGCGGACTGGGCGTGTTGTCCGCGTGCCGGGAGCGGGCGGCGCACCAAAAAGTGGTCGTGCTCAGCAACTACGCGACGAGCGATATCCGCGCCCGGTGCACCCAGCTCGGGGCCGATGCGGTGTTCGACAAATCCAACGAAATCGACGCCCTCGTCGATTACTGCCTGCTGCAAGGCAAATCCCAACCCGGTGCAGACCGCTTCCTTGCATCCACGCCCACACGCGGACGCTGATCGCACGCCCTGGGCCGAGGGTGCGTCATGTCGCCGCACATCGCGACACACCCCGTCCTCGCAGGGGGTACCGCTCGCCCGGCAGCTCAGTCGATCAGCTTGTTCTTGAGCGCGTAGTACGTCAGATCGCTGTTGGAGGCGAGGTTCATCTTCTCCATCAGACGCGTGCGGTAGGTACTGACCGTCTTCACGCTCAGCGACAGCGACTTGGCGATATCGCCCGCCGTTTCGCCCTTCGCGAGCTTCAGGAACACCTGGAACTCGCGCTCGGACAAGGATTCGTGTACCGGCGCGTCGTCCTTGCGGTTGAGCTGCTGGGCCAGCAGATCGGCGACGGCGGGCGTGATGTAGCGGCGGCCGAGCGAGATGGTGCGGATCGCATTGACGATCTCGATCGGTTCGCATTCCTTGTTCAGGTAACCGCTCGCGCCCTGGCGAATCAGGTTCATCGCGTAATGCTCTTCGGGGTAGCCGCTGAGGATCAGGATGCCGACGTCGGGCGCCTTCGCGCGGATCATGCCCAGTGCGTCGAGGCCGGTCTGGCCGGGCATCGACAGGTCCATCACCAGCACGTCGATCTCGGTGTTGCGGATCAGGTCGATGGCCTCCCGCCCGTTGCCTGCCTCTCCTACGACACGCAGGTCTACATGGTCGGAGAAGAACTGCTTGAGTCCGGATCGCACGATGGCATGGTCATCCACAATTCCAATTTTGATCATTTCCGTGTCTTTCTGCGTCGGGCTGCCGGGCGGGGGCACAATGCCCCACGCAAAGCTTTCGGCGGCCGGCCGCGGGGTCTCGATTTGCGTCTTGGATTATTGACGAATTATTCTGCCCACCGGAGTTTGCATGGGAAGGTTTTCGATACCCGGTGTGGTGCTCAGCCTGCCAGCGGCCGGTTTGGCGGCCGCATTGCTGATCGGCATCAACGAAACCGGCTATCGCCGCTCGCACCAGGCGCTGCAGGACATCGCACAGGCGCAGAGCATCCGGACCACCCTCGGCACGCTGATGCTGCAGGTGCTCGACGCCGAAACCGGGCAGCGCGGCTACCTTCTCACCGGCGATACCCGCTATCTCGAGCCCTACGACCAGGCAGTGATCGGCATCGGCCGGACGATGGAAGAGTTGAACGAGCTCTACGGCACCACCCCGCAGAGAGCCGCGAAGCTGACCGGCCTGAACCACGACCTGGCGCGAAAGCTCGCCGAGATCGATTCCAGCGTGGCCTTGCGCAAACAAGGTGACGAGGACGCCTGGCGATCCGTGCTGCTGACCGGAACCGGGCGGGAGCACATGGAGGCGATTCGCGCCCAGACCGCCCAGCTGATGGCAGAGACCCGCAGCGCGGTGACGTTGGGCCAGGAGCAGGTGGTGCGGGCGCTGCAGCTGTCGCGGCTGGGCATCGCCGGCGTGACGCTGGCGGGTCTGCTGGCTTTCTACATGTATCTGCGCCAGACCCATGCATTGAAAACAGCGGACCGCCGGCAGAAGGACATCCTGGAGCAGGAGCGCAACGGGCTGGAGCTGCAGGTCCGCGAGCGCACCGCCACGCTGGCCGAGTTGGCGACCCACCTTCAACAGGTACGCGAAGAAGAGCGCGCACATCTGGCGCGCGAGCTGCACGACGAACTGGGCTCGCTCCTCACGGCAGCCAAGCTCGACGTGGCGCGCATCAAGTCGCGGGTGGGCACGGATTCGCCCGAGCTCACCGAGCGGATGGCGCACCTCACCGAAACCCTCAACAGCGGCATCGCCCTCAAACGCCGCATCATCGAGGACTTGCGCCCCTCCTCGCTGTCCAACCTGGGGCTGGTCGCCGCGCTGGAGATCCTGGCGCGCGAATCGGGCGATCAGTTCGGCTTCGTGATCGCAACCGAGTTCGAGGAGGTGAAGCTCCACGATGGCGCCGAACTCACCGCCTACCGGCTGGTGCAGGAGTCGTTCACCAACATCGGCAAGTATGCCGACGCCCGCAACGTCTCCCTGACGCTGCGGGCGATACCCGGCTTCGCCCGGGTCGAGGTGCGGGACGACGGTCGGGGCTTCGACGTCGCCGCGATCGCCCCGGCGACCCATGGCCTGGCCGGCATGCGGCACCGGGTCGAGGCCGCGGGCGGCCAGTTGACGATCGCGTCGTTACCCGGCCAGGGCACCGTGATCTCCGCCCTGCTGCCCACACAGGGCTGATCGATCCGGGCAGCGCGCACTGCGCGGAGCCGAAGCGGCGGATTGTCGGCAGTGATTGGCCGCGCTTGTCAGTCGAATCCTACAGTCGCGGCCCTCGCGTACTGACACCGCCTCGGGCCGGCTGCTGATCGGTATTTGCCCGGGGTCTGGATAGGCTTACAGCAAGCTTTTCAGGGGTTCTTTCGATTGTCGGCAGTCCCCTGCTGCGCTGACGAAAGGACTTGTGATGCTGCATTACACGGTGGTGTTTCTGGTGATTGCCCTGATCGCGGCGGTCTTCGGTTTCGGCGGTGTCGCCGCGAGTGCCGTGGGCATCGCCAAGATCCTGTTTTTCATCTTCGCCGTGATGGCGATCGTGAGCTTTTTCGTCGGCCGTGGCCGCAAGGGTTGATGCCGAAGGCCCCACGGCCGGCGCTGACCATCCGTTTTCAACCACCCAAAGGAGTACCACCATGACGATCAATACCAACAAGGCTGCCAGCTCCGCTCGCAATCTCTCCGACGACGTCGTGCAGAGCGCCGACAAGGCCCTGGAGTCGACCCGCAACTTCGCGAACGACTCGCTCGACAAGGCCGGCAACAAGGTCCGCGAACTGCGCCAGGACGTCGATCCACTGGTCGAACAGATCACCGCCCGTGCGCAAGAACTGGCCAACCGCGGTATCGAATACGCGTCGGACGCCAAGTACAAGGCCCAGCAACGCCTGTCCCAGTACGCCGATGCCACCGGCCGCTACGTCGCCGACCAGCCCGTGCGTTCCGTGCTGATCGCCGCCGCCACCGGTGCCGCCATCGCAGCGTTGATCCTGATCGCCACCCGCAACGACGCACCCAAGCGCAACCGTTATTGATCCAGACGAAGCTGCTCGGTAACCGGGCAGCCTTCTTCGGCACTTTCCGACTTTCGCCCTGATTGGTTTCCATGCTCCATCCCCTGTTCACCGTGTTGATCCGCAAGCCCGAGCTTGTGGTGGAGCACATCTCCGGCTATGTGGCCCTGCTGCAGGAAGAGATGACCAGCATGGGTACCAGCGTCGCCGTCAAGGCAGCGGCCTGGGGGGTGGTGCTGGTCATGGGCTGCGTTGCACTGGTGCTGACGGGCGTGGCTCTGATGCTGGGCGCCCTGCACGGCTTCCACTGGGCTTTGCTCGCCGTGCCCGGCGCATTCTTTCTGGTCGTGCTGGTCGCTTTGTTCTATGCGCGAAAGCCGAATACCGGCAAGCGTTTCGAGGACATCAAAGCGCAGCTGGATGCGGATGTCATGGCCTTGCGTATCGCAGGGGACCAGAAATGACGTCCGACATCCAACAAGAGCGCAGCGCCAAAGAGCGTTTGCAAGCGTCCCGAGAAGCCCTCGTCGCCCAACTGACCCGCCCGGGCAAGCCTGCTCGCCCGACGCCGGCGTCGCGGCGCGACGCATCGATCGCATACGACGGCCGTGCGGACGAATTCGAGCCTGCAGAACCCATCGCGCCGCCGGCGTCGGTACGCGAGCGTGCCCTGAACATCTGGTCGGCCGCCAAGTACGGCGTTCGCGCATGGTGGGAATTCCACCCGGTGCGGGCCGTCGGCGCGATCGCCGAGCCGCTCGTCGCGGACTATGCGGAACGCCGCCCGTTTCGCCTTCTCGGCATCGCGGCAGGCGTGGGAGCCACCATCGTGGTGGTCAAGCCGTGGCGACTGGTATCGGTGGGCGGCCTGGCCGTCGCGGCACTCAAGTCTTCGCAGGCATCCAGTTTCGTGCTGTCCCTGATCACGCAATCCAAAAAACACCCATAAAGGATGCCCCATGAATGATCTGTCTTCCCCCCTATCGCAGAACGCCTCGAACGAGACCATGACGCTCGACGAGGAGGCCATCAACGCCGCCGCGACCCGCGATCTCGACGATGGTGCGGTCACGCCCAGCTACGGTCCGCACCGCGATGCGATCATCAAATTGCTCAACGATGCCCTGGCGACGGAACTGGTGTGCGTGTTGCGCTACAAGCGCCACTACTTCACCGCCGACGGCGTTCAATCGCCCGCCATCGCCGATGAATTCCTGGTGCATGCGAACGAGGAAGCGGCCCACGCGGACCTGATCGCCGAACGCATCGTGCAACTGGGAGGCAGCCCGGACTTTTCGCCTTCGACCCTGCTGTCGCGCAGCCATGCCGAATACGACGAGTCGACCGACCTGAAATCCATGGTTCGCGCCAACCTGGTGGCGGAACGCATCGCTGTCGAAGCCTACCGCCAGATGATCCATCTGGTGGGCGACAAGGACCCGACGACCCGTCGCATGCTTGAAGGTATCCTCGCGCAGGAAGAAGAACATGCGGACGAGTTGAAGGACTGGCTGCACCGTTGACCCCTGCCGCCGACCGGAGTCGTGCACCGTCGGCGGAATTTTCACTTTCGCACCGTGTTATCCCAATCCAACTACATCCGAGGAATCATCATGAAATACGCTCGCGCCCTGGCTTTCGCTGCTCTCGCAGGTATCACCATCGTCACGGCCGGTTGCTCGGTTGCACGTCACCAGCAAACCGTCGGTTCCTATGTGGACGACGCCGGCATCACCACCGCGGTGAAGGCCAAGATGGCTGAAGACAAGACGGTCGCCGCTACCGCGATCAGTGTCGAAACCCTCAACGGTACCGTCCAGCTGTCGGGCTTCGCCAAGTCGCAGGCTGAGAAGACCACGGCCGAAACGATCGCACGGAACACGAAGAACGTGCGCGACGTGCGCAACAACATCGTCGTTCGTCCGTAAGGATTCGCGCGACGTGCCCACCGCGCCAGTCGCGGAGGGCATGCTTGAAAAGGCAGGGCTTCGGGTGCCAACCCGAACCCTGCCTTTGCTTATGGAGCTGAGACAAAACGGTCGATCGGATCCCATGAAGATTTTCAATTGCGACAACTGCGGGCATCCGGTCTTCTTCGAGAACGTCACCTGCCTCAACTGCGGCAGCCACCTGGCGTTTCTGCCCGACCAGCTGTCGATGGCGGCCCTGCGGCGCTCGTCGCTGACCGACGGAAGCGGAGAGCAACTGCTGGAGCGGCTGCCGTACACCCGCTCCACCCGGACGTACCGCATGTGCATCAACAACCGGCTGCACCACGCGTGCAACTTCGCGGTGCCGTCGCACGACCCGCACCTGCTGTGCGTCTCGTGCCGCCAGACCAAGCTGCTCCCCGATCTCTCCATCGCGGCCAATCAGCAGCGCTGGTATCTGATCGAGGTGGCCAAGAAACGGCTGTTCTACACCCTGGCGCGCCTGGGCCTGGCATCCACCGAGCCCGGCCCCAACGAGGTGCCGGGGCCGGTGTACCAGTTTCTGGCCGATCTGCCCGGCAAGCCGCGTGTCATGACCGGCCACAACGAGGGCCTGATCACCCTCAATATCGCCGAGGCCGACGACGACGAGCGTGCCCGCAGGCGCCTGATGCTGCGCGAGCCCTACCGCACGCTGCTGGGCCACCTGCGCCACGAGTCGGGCCACTACTACTGGGACCGGCTGATCCTGGCGCAGAACGGGCTGCAGGCCTTTCGTGCGGTGTTCGGCAACGATTCGCAGGACTACGGTGATGCGCTCAAGCGCCATTACGCCAGCGACCATACCGGCAACGATTGGCAGAACCACTTCGTCAGCGCCTACGCCACCGCGCATCCGTGGGAAGACTGGGCCGAGACCTGGGCGCACTACCTGCACATGGTGGACCTGCTGGAGACGGCCGCCGCCTACCACACCAACGTGGTGGTGCCCGGCGGCGCCGCACTGCCGCCCGACGGCGTGTCGAACCCGTTCGAGTCGCGCGAGACCGACTTCGACCAGCTGGTGCGCCAGTGGGTGCCGGTGACGCTGATGCTCAACAGCCTGAACCGCAGCCTGGGGCAGAACGACGCGTATCCGTTCGCGCTGTCGAACGGCGCGCTGCGCAAGCTGCGCTTCGTGCACGACGTGATCCACCAGTGCGTCAACAAGCCGCTGGTCGACGACCACGACGACATGCGCCAGCCCGCCGATCCGCAGCCGCCGGCGCTCAATGCCGACCGCAACGTCGGGCCTTTCGAGCCGCAGCCGTTCTCGTAGCGGGGGCGGTCAGGCCGCCGCGCCCGGTCAGGCGGTGCGCGGCTGCAGGCTGAGCACCTTGCCTTGCAGGCAGGCATGCACTTCTTCCGAGACGAACTTGTCGGTCTCGCCGCCCAGCATCGCGATCTCGCGCACGAAGGTGCTGGAGATGAACTGGTAGCGGTCGCTGGGCGTGAGGAACACGGTTTCCACTTCCGGCATCAGGCTGCGGTTCATGCCCGCCAGCTGGAACTCGTAGTCGAAATCGGTGACGGCCCGCAGGCCGCGCACCATCGCCTTGGCACCGCGCGACACGACGAAATCGCGCAGCAGGCCCGAGAAGCTCTCCACCTCGACCTGCGGATAGGCCCGCACCGCCTCCCGCACCATGTCGATCCGCTCCTGCAGGTCGAACAGCGTCTTTTTGTGGTGGCCCGCCGCCACCGCCACGATCACCCGGTCGAACAGCTGGGTCGCGCGGCGCACCACGTCCTCATGGCCGAGGGTGATCGGGTCGAAAGTACCGGGATACACGGCGACAACGTTGCGGGCCATACGGCGGAACTCCTCGATGGGGTCGGCCGGCGCGCCGGTGCGTGCCCTGCGCGTACCGGCGAAGGCCCGGCCCTGGGGCCCGGCGGTGCGGATGCGCCGGATTATGCGGCGACCGGCACCGGCGCCGCGACGACCAGCAGATGCGCATGGACCGCACCTGCGCGCAGGTGGCGCGACACCGCCAGGCCGAGCGGCCCCAGGTCGGCCTCGGTGCAGGCGCGCGGCGCCTCCAGGTAGATCCGGCCGGTGGGCGACACCGCCCGCGCCGCCGCGGCCAGGGCCGCGTCGAACAAACCCGCGTCGAACGGCGGATCGAGCAGCACCAGGTCCAGGCTGCCCGGCACCGCGTCGCGCAGCGCGGCGATGCCGTCGGCCCGCCGCACCTCGACCGTGGTGGCCTTGAGTTTGGTGCAGGCGGCCCGCAGCGCATCGACCAGCGCCGGCTGGCGCTCGCACAGCATCACATGCTTCGCGCCACGGGAGGCGGCCTCCAGCCCCAGCGCGCCGGTGCCGGCGAAGGCGTCCAGGCAGCGCCAGCCGGTCAGGTCCTGGCCGAGCCAGTTGAAGAGGGTCTCGCGGACCCGGTCGGGCGTGGGCCGCAGACCCGGCAGGTCGGGCACCTGCAGGCGGGTGCGCTTCCAAAGCCCGCCGATGATCCGCACTTCGCCCTTGCCGCGGTGCTTGGGCACGGGTGGGGCGACAGGTGCTTCTGCCGGCGTTTCGCTGCGGCCGCGGCCGCGGGAATCGACCGGCTTCATGGCGTGCCTCCGACGACCACGGTCACCATCCGGTCGGGCTGCAGCTTGCGGCCGAACGCGGCGCGGATGTCGTCGGCGGTCACCTTCTGCGCCTCGTCCGTCCAGGTGTCGAGGTAGTTCAGCGGCAGCCCGTTCCAGGCGATGTTGGCCACGTTGGACAGCAGCTTGGCGTTGCTGTCGATCCGCAGCGGGAATCCGCCGACCAGGTTGTCCTTGGCGGCCTGCAGTTCCTGCGGCGTCGGGCCGTCGGCCACGAAGCGGTCGAGCACCGCGCGGGCCACGTCCACCGCCCGGGCGGCCTGGTCGGGCCGGGTCTGCAGGTTGATGGTGAAGGCGCCGGCATGCAGGGCCGGCTCGAACCAGCTCTGCACGCTGTAGCTCAGCCCGCGCTGCTCGCGCACCTGCTCGGTCAGCCGCGAGACGAAACCGCCGCCGCCCAGGATGTAGTTGCCGACCGTCAGCGCGAAGTAGTCGGGGTCGGCCCGCCGGAAACCCGGCTGGCCGATGTAGACATGCGCCTGGGCCGAATCGAACGCGATGCGGATGTCCTGCGCGGCTGCCAGCGGCTGCACCTCGGGCACCGCCGGCAGCGGCGTGCATGCGCCCGTCGGCAGGCGACCGAGCAAGGTGGTGGCCAGCCGGTCGGCCTGGGCCCGGTCGAGTGCGCCCACGATGCTGACCTTGGCGCCGCACGACCGCAGCGCGCGCGCATGCAGCGCCCGCATGTCGGCCACGCCGATCGCCGTCAGCGTCTGCGGCGTGGTGCGCTGGCCGTACGGATGGCTGCCGTACACCGCACGCTGGAACGCGCGGCCGGCCTGGGTGGCGGGCCGGGTGTCGGCCTCTTTCAGCGCGGCGGTGATGCGCTGGCGCTCGCGCTGCCAGATCGCCTCGGGAAACGACGGCTCGCCGATCTGGCGTGCGGCCAGCTGGGCGGCGCGGTCGAGCAGCGCGGCGTCGGTCAGCGAGCGCAGGGTGAAGCTCATCCGGTCGCTGGTGGCGCCAGCGCCGAAGCTGGCGCCCAGGTCGGCCCAGGCGTCGTCGATCGCGTTCTCGTCGAGCGCCGGCTCGCGGCCGTGGGCGCGTACGCCCTTCTCGCTCATGCTGGCGGTGACGGCGGCCAGACCGGCCTGGGCCGCCGGATCGCGCCGGGCGCCGGCGTCGAAGTCGATCTGCACGTCGACCATCGGCACCGCCTTGCTCTGCACCAGGTAGACCTGGGCACCGGCGGGTTGCGTCCAGTGCTCGATCGGCAGCGCGGCGAAGGCCGGATTCAGGCAAAAAAGGGCCACGGCCGGCGCGATACGCCGGCCTATAGCTATGGTTTTAATAGCAAACATCGCATTCCTGTCGGGTGTCAGTGCAGATCGCCGCCGGCGGCCTGGGCGGCGGCGGCGCGGCGGGCGCGGGCGGGGTCGATCGGCTGTGGCACCAGCGTGCCGACGGTGAGCTGGTCGTCGCCGAAGTAGCGGCGGGCCACGTTCTGCACCTGCTGCGGCGTGATCTTTTCCAGCCGCGCCAGCACGCGCTCGTCGGCATCCAGCGGCATGCCCTGGACCCAGTTGTTGCCCAGCTCGTTGGCCTGCTCGAAGACCGAATCGCGCTTGAAGACCTCGCCTGCCATCCACTGGGTGCGGGCGCGGCGCAGCTCGGCCTCGGTCACGCCGCTGGCGGCCACCTTGGCCACCTCGGCCCGCAGGCCGGCCTCGACCTGCGCGGCGGTGCGGCCCTGGGCAGGCACGCCGTAGAGCATGAAGGTCTTGGGGCCGCGGGCGACCAGCGCATGGTAGGCGCCGACACTGTCGGCCACCCGGTTCGGGCCCTGCGTCAACGACCGTCCCAGGCGGGCGCCGGAATACCCGTCGAGCACCGCCGACAGCATGGTCAGCGCCAGCGCGTCGTCCGCCGGCGGCGCGTCGGCGGCCAGCGATTCCAGGCCGGGCACCTTGAAGGCCATCGCCACATAGGCCTGCTCGGCCGGCGCCTTGAACTCGAAGCGGCGCAGGCCGGCCTGCGCCGGCTCGGCCTGCGGCTTGCGGGCGGGCACCGCGCGCGCCGGGATCTGGCCGTAGGTGGTCTCGGCCAGGCGCCGCACCTCGGCCGGATCGACGTCGCCGGCCACGACCAGCACCGCGTTGGCCGGCACGTACCATTTCTGGTGGAAGGCGCGCACGTCGTCGGCGGTATAGGCGGCGATGTCGCTCATCCAGCCGATCACCGGGCGGCGGTAGGGCGAGGCGAGGTAGATCTGCGCGTTGAGCGCCTCGCCCATCTGGGCGCGGGGGTTGTCGTCGGTGCGCATCCGGCGCTCCTCGGTGACCACCTGGCGCTCTTTCAGGAACTCGCCGTCGGCCCACTGGTTGTTCGCGAAGCGGTCGGATTCGAGCTGCATCACGTCGGCCAGGCGGCCGGCGGGGATCTGCTGGTAGTAACCGGTGTAGTCGCGGTTGGTGAACGCGTTCTCGCGGCCGCCCAGGGCCGCCACCCGGCGCGAGAACTCGCCGGCGGGCACGGTGGGCGTGCCCTTGAACATCATGTGCTCCAGCATGTGGGCCACGCCCGAGGTGCCGTCGACCTCGTCCATCGAGCCGACGCGCACCCAGACCATCTGCACCGCGGTGGGCGCGCGCCGGTCGGGCTTGACGATCACCGACATGCCGTTGGCCAGCGTGAACTGCTGCACCGCCTCGGCCCCCGCCGGGGCCGTTCCGCCCGGGCTGGCGGCCGAGGGACCGGTCGGAGAGGTAGGGCCCGGGGTGGGAGTGGGATCGCCGGCCGAGGGTGCCTGGGCACCCGCGCCGAACGCGGCCAGCAGGCCGAGAAGGGAAATAGCGCGTTTCATAGAATGGTGCGATTCTAAGAACGGCCCCAATGTTCAGTTTCTTCAAGAAAAAAGCACCGACTTCCGCCGATCCCGCGACGTCCGCTCCGTCGGACGCCGCCCCTCCGCCCTCACCTGCCGCCGCCCAGCCGCCGGCACCGGCGCCTGCACCGGCCGGCGTCACCGGGTCGGCCATGGCCTGGCTCAAGACCCAGTTCGGCGTGGCGGCGCCGGTGGAGCCTGGAGACGCGGCGCCGTCGCCCGACGCGATCCCGCCGGCAGCGCCGGCCGTTCCACGCCCTGCCCTGCCCGGCGCTGCCGCCGCGGGCACGACGCCGGCACCCGCGTTTCCACCGGCTCCCCCTTCGGCACCCTCGGCACCCGCCGCGTTCGTTCCGCCCGCCTCCCCCTCCGCCGCGCGGCCCCAGCCGGCCGCACCGGCCTTCGCGCCACCACCGGCTGCGCCGGCACCTCCGGGCCTGCCCGTGGCGGCCCCGGGTGCGATCCCGGAAGCCGCCCGTGCCGGCTGGCTCGACCGCCTGAAGACCGGCCTGCGCAAGACCGGCGGCAGCATCACCACCGTCTTCACCGGCACGAAGATCGACGACGCGCTCTACGAGGAGCTGGAAGACGCCCTGCTGATGGCCGATACCGGCGTCAAGGCGACCCAGTTCCTGCTGGCCGACCTGAAGCGCCGGGTGAAGGACGCGCGCGCCACCGAGCCGTCGGCGGTGAAGGCGCTGCTGGCCGACGCGGTCGCGGCGCTGCTCAAGCCGCTGGAGAAACCGCTGGTGATCGGCGAGCACACGCCCACCGTGATCATGGTGGCCGGTGTCAACGGCGCGGGCAAGACCACCTCCATCGGCAAGCTGACCAAGCACCTGGCGCATGACGGCGCCAGCGTGCTGCTGGCCGCCGCCGACACCTTCCGGGCCGCCGCCCGCGAGCAGCTGGGCGTGTGGGCCGACCGCAACCTGGTCGAGATCGTCGGCCAGCAGGGCGGCGACCCGGCGGCGGTGAGCTTCGACGCGGTCACCGCCGGCAAGGCCCGCGGCAAGGACGTGGTGCTGGTCGACACCGCCGGCCGTCTGCCGACCCAGCTGCACCTGATGGAAGAGCTGCGCAAGATCAAGCGGGTGGTGCAGAAGGCCGACGGCACCGCGCCGCACGAGGTGCTGCTGGTGATCGACGGCAACACCGGCCAGAACGCGCTGGCGCAGGTCCGGGCCTTCGACGACGTGCTGGGCCTGACCGGCCTGATCGTCACCAAGCTCGACGGCACCGCCAAGGGAGGCGTGCTGGCGGCCATCGCCCAGGAGCGGCCGATTCCGGTGTATTTCATCGGCGTGGGCGAAAAGCTGGAAGACCTGGAGACCTTCGACGCGCGCGAGTTCACGCAGGCGCTGCTGGGCTGACGGCCCCACCGCATCGCGCACTCCCACAATCGGGTGGCGGGGCCGTCCGACACGGCGGCCCCCGTTTCGGCTTTAGGCTTGACAGCGGTTCAAGATCTGGACAGGCTGCAGACGCTACCCGGCGTGACCCGTCCGCGCTGGCTATCGGCACGATAGTCGCAAATTGGGCAGGTCAAGGAACTTGTACCTTAGCACTCTCTCCAACCGAGTGCTAATATGAAAGTCAAGAGGAAAGGACTTCTGGTATGAATCTTCAAACTGGAAACGCCACGGCGGTCGCGGCTGCGAACCCCTGGTCCATGGTGCCCCCGCTGGGCAACCTGGATGCCTACATTTCGGCGATCAATCGCCTGCCCTTGCTCACGCCCGAGGAAGAGCAAACCTACGCCCGCAAGCTGCGGGACGAGAACGATCTGGATTCGGCCGGCCGCATGGTGCTGTCGCACCTGCGCCTGGTGGTGTCGATCTCGCGCCAGTACATCGGCTACGGCCTGCCCCAGGGCGACCTGATCCAGGAAGGCAACATCGGCCTGATGAAGGCGGTGAAGCGCTTCGACCCCGACCAGGGCGTGCGGCTGGTCAGCTACGCCATGCACTGGATCAAGGCCGAAATCCACGAATACATCCTGAAGAACTGGCGCATGGTGAAGGTGGCGACCACCAAGTCCCAGCGCAAGCTGTTCTTCAACCTGCGGTCGATGAAGCAGTCCTTCAAGGCCAATGCCGGCCTGAAAGCCGACGTGGTCCCGCGCGACACGCTGAGCCCCGAGCAGGTGGACCAGGTCGCCGAGCGCCTGAACGTCAAGCGCGAGGACGTGATGGAGATGGAAACCCGCATGTCGGGCGGCGACGTGCTGCTCGACCCGTCTCCGTCGGACGACGGCGAGCAGGCTTTCGGGCCGATCGCCTACCTGGCCGACGGTGCGCACGAGCCGACGGCGATGCTGGAATCGCGCGATCGCGACGTGATGGCGACCGACGGCATCGCGACCGCGCTGGAAGCGCTGGACGACCGCAGCCGCCGCATCGTCGAGCAGCGCTGGCTGAACGTGAACGACGACGGATCGGGCGGCATGACGCTGCACGAACTGGCGGCCGAGTACCACGTCAGCGCCGAGCGGATCCGCCAGATCGAGACGGCCGCGATGAAGAAGATGCGCAAGACGCTCGCGGAATACGCCTGAAGGCGCAGGCGCTGACAGCGGCGCCGGGTTCCATGCAAAAGGGCTGCCGGATGGGCAGCCCTTTTGTCGTCCGGGGCCCGACTCACGCGGAGGCGAACATCCGGGGCGTTTCAAGCGTTTCGTAGCCACGGCCGGCCTGCGGCGCCGGCCACCAGCTATCGATTTAGTAGCACGCCGCCTATGCGCCCGACAGCAGCAGCTTGATGTCCGCCAGCAATGCCGCGTTGCCCGCGCCGTAGCGGCTGTAGAGCCGCAGCCGGCCCTGCGGATCGAACAGGTAGGTGCCGGCCGAATGGTCCATCGAGTAGCTGCCGGGCGTCTTGCCTTCGACCTTCTTGTAGTAGACCTTGAAGTCCTTGGCCACCACCGGAAGCTGCTCCAGCGTGGGCCGCAGGCCGACGAAGCTGGGGTCGAAGTTCTCCATGTAGGCCGACAGCAGCTCGGGCGTGTCGCGCTCCGGGTCGACCGAGACCAGCACCGCCTGCAGCTTGTCGCCGTCGGTAGCCAGCTGGCGCTTCACCTCGGCCAGCTCGGCCAGCGTGGTGGGGCAGACGTCGGGGCACTGGGTGAAACCGAAGAACACGGCGACGACCTTGCCTTTGAAGTCGGCCAGGGTGCGGGCCTTGCCGTGCTGGTCGGTCAGGGCGAAGTCGCGGGCATAGTCGGCGCCGGTCAGGTCGACCGCATGGAAGGCGGCTTTCGGTGCAGGCTTGGAGCAGGCGGACAAGCCGGCGACGAGGGCCGCGAGGGCGGCGACGGTCAGGGTGCGGCGGTCGAGGGGCATGGCGACTCCTAGAAGACGTAGTGGTCCACCAGCAGCGCCGCGAAGAGCAGGCTCAGGTGGATCAGCGAGAAACGGAAGGTGCGCCGCGCCAGCTCGTCGGAATAGGCGCGCCACAGTCGGAAGGCGTAGAGGCAGAAGCCGGCGCCCAGCACCACCGCGGCCGCCAGGTAGATCCAGGAGCTCATGCCGTAGATGAAGGGCATCAGGCAGCCGGCGAACAGGATCAGGGTGTAGAGCAGCACCTGCAGCCGGGTGAACGCGTTGCCGTGGGTGACCGGCAGCATCGGCAGGCCCGACTTGCGGTAGTCCTCGACGCGGTAGAGCGCCAGTGCCCAGAAGTGCGGCGGAGTCCAGAGGAAGATGATCAGGAACAGGATCAGCGCCTCGGGCCCGACGTCGCCGGTCATGGCCGACCAGCCGAGCACCGGCGGCATCGCGCCGGAGGCGCCGCCGATCACGATGTTCTGCGGCGTCAGCGGCTTCAGGATCACGGTGTAGACCACCGCGTAGCCGACGAAGGTGGCGAAGGTGAGCCACATCGTCAGCGGGTTGACGTAGTGGTAGAGCAGCACCGATCCGGCGACGCAGAGCGCGGCCGAAAAGCCCAGCGCCTGCCAGTCCGACAGCTCGCCCCGCGCGGTGGCGCGCCAGGCGGTGCGGCGCATCTTGGCGTCGATGCCCTTCTCGACCAGGCAGTTGAATGCCGCCGCCGCCCCCGCCACCAGCCAGATGCCGGCGCAGGCGACCAGGGCCAGCCGCACCTCGGCCCAGGTCGGGAGGCCGGGCACGGCCAGCACCATGCCGATCAGGGCGCAGAAGACGATCAGCTGCACCACCTTCGGCTTGGTGAGCGCATAGAACTGCTGGAACCGCGAAGACGGCAGGGCGGAAGAAACGACGGTCATGCAGAGAATCCGGAAACGCCGGTGTCGGCGGGGCGCGCACCTGCGCTGCCCGGAACGGGGGCGGTGGAGCGCCGGACGGCGCGGCTGTCGCACAGTGCCCAGGTGAGGGCCACGACCAGTGCGGCAGCGCCGCCGGTGTGCGATACCGCGGCCACCAGCGGCCAGTCCAGCACCACGTTGGACAGGCCGGTCGCGAACTGCCACAGCGCCAGGCCGGCGAGCCAGCGGGCAGCGCGGGCCATGCCCGCGACGCGCCAGAGCCGCCAGGCCAGCAGGCCGAGCGCGAGGAAGACGACGTAGGCGAAGAGCCGGTGGGCGTAGTGGATCGCCGTCAGCGCTGCGAAGCTGATGTTGCCGCCGTCCTGCAGCAGCCCCAGCGGTCGCCAGAGCTGAAAGCCCTGCGCGAAGTCCATCGCCGGCCACCAGCTGTCCTGGCAGGTGGGGAACTGCGCGCAGGCCAGCACCGCGTAGTTGGTGCTGACCCAGCCGCCCAGCAGGATCTGCAGGGCCACCAGGCCCAGCACCACCGCGATGCCGCGCCACAGGGCCGGCGCCAGACGCACCACCGGCCGGCCGGCGGCCTGCGCATGGCGCACCGCCTGCACGCAGAGCAGCGCCAGCAGCACGATGCCGCCCGCCAGGTGCAGCACCACGATCGCGGGGAACAGCTTCATCGTCACCGTGAGCGCACCGAAGGCCCCCTGCAGGCAGACCCAGAACAGGGTGGCGGTCGGCCACCACGGATGCACCGCCAGGCCGCCCTGCCCTTTGCGCCGCGCACGCCGGGCCAGCCACCAGCTGGCGATGGTCAAAACCAGTATCAGCCCGCCCACGCCGGTCGCCAGGTAGCGGTGGACCATCTCGACCCAGGCCTTGCCGTGGGTGACCGGGCCGGTGGGCATCGCGTCTTGTGCGGCGGCGATCTGGCTGCGGGCGCCGACCGGGCTCGCATGGCCGTAGCAGCCGGGCCAGTCGGGGCAGCCCAGGCCGGAATCGGTCAGACGGGTGAAGGCGCCGAACAGCACCAGATCGAAGGTGAGGAACAGCGTCAGCACGGTGAGCGCCTGCAGCCGCCGCGCGCCCGAGGCATGGCGGTTGCGCAGCCACAGCCAGCCCAGCGGCACGCAGGCGATCAGCAGGCCGCCCAGCAGCAGCTGCAGCGCGGGAGACAGGTCGTAGAGCGAGTGGTGGTCCATGGCGGGATCGTGGTCGTGTGGGTCGGGCGCGGGGCGGCGGCCTAGCGGCCGGGCTCGTCCCAGGACGCGGCGGCGCGCAGCAGACGCTCGATGTCGCGCTTGGCCTTGGCCGCGGCGGCGGCGTCCATCGCAGCGGGAAAACGCAGCATCCAGTGGCCCATCGGATCGACCAGGTAGAGATGGTCCTGCAGCGCCTGGCCGGTGGCCGGCGCCAGCCAGGCCGACAGCGCGGCCTGCGGCACCCGCAGCACGGTGGCCTGGGCCTGGCCGACGGTCTGCGCCAGGGCCGGGGGCACCGGGGCGTCGTCCGAGACCAGCCAGACCCAGTCGAGCCGGTCCTTCTCGCGGCCCAGGCTCTCCCGCAGCTGGCGCTGCAGGTACAGGTGCCGCTCGCACTGCGCATCGCAGGCGCCCCCGGCCACGCTGACCAGCAGCCACTGGCCCTTGAGCGCGGCCAGGCTGCGGGTGCCGCCGTCGAGCGCGGTCGCCAGCACATCGGGCACCAGCGGCTGCTGCGCGATCAGCTCGCCGTAGTTGCGCCGGCCCTCGGGGCGGACGACGTAGTAGGTGAAGTACGAGGCGATCACCGGCGCGGCGCAGACCAGCATCACCGCCAGCATCTTCCAGCGGCCGTTCACCGTGCGCTGCTGTGCCCCCGCCTCGGCGGGCCGGGGCATGTCGTGCACCGTCAGGACCAGGGGCTGGTCGTCGTCCGCCTCAGGGGCGGGTGCGCCGGCGCGGGGCAACGAAGCGTCGGACAAGTTGGTACCAGACATAGAGGATTGCGATGAGGGCGGCCAGCCCGAACCATTGAAACGCGTAGCCGTAGTGTTTTTCGACACCGCTGGCGATCTCGGGCCAGCGCCGTTGCAGACCCTCGCCAGGCGCGCCGGTCTGGAGCACCGACAGCGAGACGAGCGGCAGGCCGGTCTCGTCCCGGTAGTCCGCAAGGTCCAGATTTTGCCGGATGCGGGAAGACCCCTGGCCGGGCTCGCCGCCCGCGAAGGAAAACAGCTTCGACGGCGCCTCGGCGATGCGGCCCTCGATCTCCACCGTGCCGGCGGGCGTCTCCACCGGCGGCAGCCGGGTGCGGTCCTGGAAATCGCGCGGGACCCAGCCGCGCTGCACCACGACCGCCGTACCGGGGTCGATCAGCAGCGGCGTCAGCACGAAAAACCCGGGCCGACCGTCCATCTGGCGGTTGTCGAGGTAGACGGTATGCCGCGGCAGCCAGGTGCCGCGCAGCGCGATGCGGCGGTACACCAGCGCCTCGCGGTCGGCCGCGCCGGCGGCGGCCTCGGAAGAAGCATCAGGCAAAGGAAGGGGCAATGCGGTCAGGCTGCGCCCGTCGAGCACCGGCTCGGCGCGCCGCTGCGCGATCGCATCGTGGATCGCCTCTTTCTGCGCGGCGCGCGAGAGCTGCCAGTTGCCGAGCGATACGGTGACGGCGATGCCCGCCACCGCCGCCACGGTGGCCAGCACGAAACGCCAGCCGATGGTGCGGGACGCGGCGCTCACCGGATAATGCCGCTTATGAAAATCATCGTGCTCCTCGCGTTCGTCGGGATTCTGGGCAGCCTGGGGACCGCGCTGTTCTTCATGATGCGCGACGGCCGCAACGGCAAGGCCAAGACGAGCAACATGGCCCGCGCGCTGGGGTTGCGGGTCGGCCTGTCGATCCTGCTGTTCGTCTGCATCCTGGTGGCCTGGAAGCTGGGCTATGTGCACCCGACCGGTCTGCCGGTGGCGCGCTGAGCGGCACCAGCACTGCCGGGCGGAAGCAAAAAGGCGCCTCGCGGCGCCTTTTTGCTGCGTGCCGGCCCGTCGGCAGGCTCACAGCCAGTAGACCAGCACGTAGAGGCCGAGCCACACCACGTCGACGAAGTGCCAGTACCAGGCCGCGCCTTCGAAGCCGAAGTGCCGCTCCGCGGTGAAATGGCCCTTCTGCAGCCGCAGCGTGGTGAAGAACAGCATCAGCATGCCGATGAACACGTGAAAGCCGTGGAAGCCGGTCAGCATGTAGAAGGTGGAGCCGTACACGCCCGAGGTGAGCTTCAGATTGAGCTCGGCATACAGGTGGTAGTACTCGTAGCCCTGCACGACCAGGAAGACGAAGCCCAGCACCACCGTCGCCCACATGAACGAGATCGTGCGGGCGCGGTGGTTCTCGCGCAGCGCGTGGTGGGCGATGGTCAGGGTCACGCCCGAGGTCAGCAGCAGCGCGGTGTTGATCGTCGGCAGCCAGAAAGGGCCGACGGTCTGGAACGGCTCGATGTGGCCGGCCGGGGCCCCGGTGACACCCGCGGCCAGGCTGGGCCAGACGGCCTTGAAATCGGGCCACAGCAGCGCGTTGTCGAGGCTGCCGAGCGCCGGCACCGAATGGGCCCGGGCCCACCAGAGCGCGGTGAAGAAGGCGCCGAAGAACATCACCTCCGAGAAGATGAACCAGGCCATGCTCCAGCGGTAGGACAGGTCGATCTTGTAGCCGTAGAGCCCGCCCTCGCTCTCGCGGATCGAGTCGCGGAACCACTGGAACAGCACCGTCAGCCACCAGACCATGCCGATCGCGAGCGAGTACATGCCCCAGGTGTGGCCGTTGACCCACTGGCCCGCACCCAGGATCACGAAGAACAGGCCGGCCGCCGCCATCGCCGGATGGCGCGATTCGGCAGGCACGAAGTAGTACGGTGTTGCGCTGGTGTGGGTCGAACTCATGGCTTCTCCTGAATCTTTCTTCTGGAATGTCTTGTGTCTGCGGTGCCGGATGTCGAGCAGGGGGCGGCGGCTACACGATCCAGTGGACCAGGGCCGCCAGCGCCAGTACGAAGGCGAAGACGGCCACCAGGCCCACCACCATCACATGCACCGGGTTGAGCCGGGCGTCCTGCTCCAGACCGCTGCCGCGGCGCAGACCCAGGAACGACCAGGCCACCGCCCGCACGGTGCGCAGGAAGGAGGAACGCGGCCGGGGCGCGACCATCACGATCCCGATCCTGCCGGCACATGGGCCGACGCGTCGGCGGTCGGCGTGGACGCCGGCGCGGGCGGCGTCTTGCCGCCGACCTCGAAGAAGGTGTACGACAGCGTGATGGTGGTCACGTCCTTCGACAGCTTGGGATCGATCACGAAGGCCACCGGCCACTGCTTCTTCTCGCCCGCATCCATCGTGTACTGGGTGAAGCAGAAGCACTCGAGCTTGTTGAAGTAGGGCGCGGCCTCGCGCGGCGCATAGCTGGGGATCGCCTGCGCCGCCATCCGGCGGTTCTGCGTGTTCTGGAAGTCGTACATCACCGTGGCCAGCTCGCCCGGGTGCACCTGCATCGACCGCACCGCCGGCTGGAAATCCCAGAGGCCGCGCGCGTTGGAATCGAACTCGACGGTGATGGTGCGGCTGCGGTCGATCTGCGAGTTGGCCGGCAGCTTCACGTCCCGGCCGGCGGTGCCGTTGCCCGGCACCTGCCGCTCGGTGATCGCCAGCACGTTGATGCCGGTCATCTCGCAGATGGCGTTGTAGAGCGGCACCAGCGCGTAGCCGAAGGCGAACATGCCGAGCGTCACCACGCCCAGCTTGCCGACCATCTTGAGGTTTTGACTTCGCATGCGCATCGGCGGCCCGGTATTTCAGCGCTGCGACAGCAGCGTCATCTTCACCATGAAGCCGATGAAGAACACCAGCGCGATCGACGCCAGGATCAGCGCGAGGCGGCGGTTGTTCTTCTTCTGTTCGGGCGTCATGGCGGGAGCCTGGTCGATGGGGCAGCGATCAGCCGATCACGCGGGTCGCGGTCGCGTCCAGCTTGGGCGGCGTCTCGAAAGTGTGGAACGGCGCGGGCGACGGCACTTCCCACTCCAGGCCTTCGGCGGCTTCCCACGGGCGCTGCGGTGCGGGCTCGCCCTTGCCGCGCATGCACGGCAGCACGATGAACAGGAAGAAATAGACCTGGGCGAAGCCGAAGAAGAAGGCACCTACCGACGCCAGCGCGTTGAAGTCGGCGAACTGCATCGGGTAGTCGGCATAGCGGCGCGGCATGCCGGCCAGGCCCAGGAAGTGCATCGGGAAGAAGGTGACGTTGAACGAGATCAGCGACCACCAGAAGTGCAGCTTGCCGCGGCCCTCGTTGTACATGACGCCGGTCCACTTGGGGATCCAGTAGTAGACGCCGGCGAACATCGCGAACAGCGAGCCGGCCACCAGCACGTAGTGGAAGTGGGCCACGACGTAGTAGGTGTCCTGCAGCTGGATGTCGATCGGCGCCATCGCCAGGATCAGGCCGGTGAAGCCGCCCATGGTGAACACGAAGATGAAGCCGACCGCGAACAGCATCGGCGTCTCGAAGGTCATCGAGCCCTGCCACATCGTCGCGATCCAGTTGAAGATCTTCACCGCCGTCGGCACCGCGATCAGCATCGTCGCGTACATGAAGAACAGCTGGCCGGTCACCGGCATGCCGGTGGTGAACATGTGGTGCGCCCACACGATGAAGGACAGGATGGCGATGGACGAGGTGGCATACACCATCGACGCGTAGCCGAACAGCTTCTTACGGGCGAAGGCCGGCACGATCTGGCTGATGATGCCGAAGGCCGGCAGGATCATGATGTAGACCTCGGGGTGGCCGAAGAACCAGAAGATGTGCTGGTACATCACCGGATCGCCGCCGCCGGCGGGGTTGAAGAAGCTGGTGCCGAAGTGGCGGTCGGTCAGCGTCATGGTGATCGCGCCGGCCAGCACCGGCATCACCGCGATCAGCAGGTAGGCGGTGATCAGCCAGGTCCAGGCGAACATCGGCATCTTCATCAGCGTCATGCCGGGTGCGCGCATGTTGAGGATGGTCACGATGATGTTGATCGAGCCCATGATCGACGAGGCGCCCAGGATGTGCATCGCGAAGATGCCGGCATCCATCGACGGGCCCATCTGCAGCGTCAGCGGTGCGTACAGCGTCCAGCCGGCCGCCGGCGCGCCGCCGGGCATGAAGAACGAAGTGACCAGCATCAGCGCGGCCGGGATCATCAGCCAGAAGCTGAAGTTGTTCATCCGGGCGAAGGCCATGTCGGACGCGCCGATCTGCAGCGGGATCATCCAGTTCGCGAAACCGACGAAGGCCGGCATGATCGCGCCGAACACCATGATCAGGCCATGCATCGTGGTGAGCTGGTTGAACAGCTCGGGGTTCACCAGCTGCAGTCCGGGCTGGAACAGCTCGGCGCGGATGCCGAGGGCCAGCACGCCGCCCACCATCAGCATGGTGAAGCTGAACAGCAGGTACAGCGTGCCGATGTCCTTGTGGTTGGTCGCGAACACCCAGCGGCGCCAGCCGGTCGGCGCGTGGTGGTGCTCGTCGTGGGCGTGGTCGTCGTGCCCGGGGCCGTGGGGGTCGAGAACTGCACTCATCTTGCTTTCCTTTGGAACCTGTCTGCGGGCGGTTTACTTGCTGCGCTCGGCCAGCACTTCGGACGGCTGGACGAGCTGCCCGGTCTTGTTCGACCAGTTGTTCTTGGTATAGGTCGCCACCGCCGCGATGTCGGTGTCGGAGAGCTGCTTCCACGACGGCATGCCCTTGTCCATCCGGCCCTTCAGGAGCACGTCGATCTGCTCGTTGTGGTTCTCGGCCAGCACCACCGGCGAGCCGTCGAGCGCCTTGATCGGGCCGGCGCCCTTGCCGTTGGCCTGGTGGCAAGCGGCGCAGTTGGCGGCATAGACCTTCTCGCCGCGCTTGACCAGGTCGGGCAGCGCCCAGACCTTGGTCGGGTCGTCGAGCTTGGCGGCGGCCTTCTTGCGCTGCACGTCGACCCACTGGGTGTATTCCTCGGCCGAGACCACCTTCACATGGATCGGCATGTAGGCGTGTTCCTTGCCGCAGAGTTCCTGGCACTGGCCGTAGAAGTCGCCGGTCTTCTCGGCGCGGAACCAGGTGTCGCGCACGAAGCCGGGGATCGCGTCCTGCTTGATGCCGAAGGCCGGCACCGCGAAGGCGTGGATCACGTCGTTGGCGGTGGTGATGATGCGGATCTTCTTGTCGACCGGCACCACCAGCGGGTTGTCGACCTCGAGCAGGTAGTTGTCGGGGATGGTGCCCTTGGCGCCTTCGTTGGACAGGACCCGGTGCTCGTTGAGCAGGGTCGAGATGAAGCTCAGGCCCTGGCCTTCGCCGGTGATGTAGTCGTAGCCCCACTTCCACTGGTAGCCGGTGGTCTTGATGGTGAGGTCGGCGTTGGTGGTGTCCTTCTGGGCGACCAGCACCTTGGTGGCCGGCAGCGCCATCAGCACCACGATGACGAAAGGCACGATGGTCCAGATGACCTCGACGGTGACCGATTCGTGGAAGTTCGCCGGCTTGTAGCCCTTCGACTTGCGGTGCTTCCAGATGGAATAGAACATGACCGCGAACACGGCCACGAAGATGACGGTGCAGATCACCAGCATCATCGTGTGCAGGAAGTACTGCTCTTCGGCGATCTTGGTGACGGGGGTCTGCAGGTTCAGCTGGCGGACGGCGGGACCACCGGGCAGGTCGTTGGCCGCATGGGCCAGCGATCCGAAGCCGGCAGCCGCCATGAGCGACACGTGGGCGAGCTTATTGAAAATGCGCTTCATCGTCTTCATTTGTTAATTGCCTCTAAACCACACTTCTGACGCAAGCCTGCATGCACGCCATCCGTGCCGCCCGGACCGTCCTCAGGTCGCCCGCAACGCCATCCGGATCTCGCTCGCCAGGGCGGGCCGCAGTTCGGGCCGCACGAAGCGCCCGACCTCCATCGACCGCCCCTGCGCCGAGAGCTCGATCAAAGACCGGTCGCCCACCTTCGGCTCCACCCGGACCCACTCCCGCCTGAATTCCGTCCGCTCCAGCCGCCCCGCCGTCTCGCGCTCGACGACCAGCGACGTCCCCTGCAACACGATCCGCTCCCCGTCGGTGGCGTGCCGCGCGTAGGCGAGGAAGGCCGCGCCGACCGCCAGCAGTTCCAGCCAGGCGAACGGCATCACCATCTTCGCGCCCTGCCACCAGAACAGGGCGCCGATGCCGAGCGACACGGTGCAGAGCGACGCGTACATCCAGCCGAGCTGGGCAGGCGTCACCGAGCAGTTGCGCTTCAGGAACCAGTGAAAGTTCTGGCCCGACACCGTGGCGAAACGATAGGCGGCGTTCGACATCGTCCATTCACCAAAACCAGGGGGTTTGACCGCCCATCCGCCGACCCGCTGCGGGCCGCCGGCATGCGCTGAAAACCCAGCGTTGCAGGGGAGGATTCCCGAAATCCCGATAACCCCTCATTCTAACGCGGGTGGGGGGTGGGGAATTACCCTGCCCCGGCCGCACCGGAGGGGCCCGCGCCCGCGCCGCGCGGCCGCTGGAGCATGCTGCGCATGTCCTGCAGCGACACCGCGCTTTCTGCGGCCAGCTTGAGTTTGGGCACCGGCTTCAGGGCATGGCCGTAGACGATCTCGAAGGTGATCGACAGCCGCCCTTCCCCGCCGGCCGGCACCAGCCGCTCCTGCAGCGCCGCCAGCAACCGCTTGCGCCAGGCCCGGCCGCGCAGCGCCGGGAAGCGCGCCGGGTGCAGGTTGCGGCCGATCTCGCGCAGCTCCTGCAGCAGCCGCTCGGGTGTCTCGTAGGTGAGCACGGTGCGCTCCATGTCCATCACCGGCTCGGCGAAGCCGGCGTGGACCAGCATGTCGCCCCAGTCGTGCATGTCGGTGAACTCGTGGCCGGCGGCCGGCCAGCCGCGCTGGGTGTACAGGCCGCGCAGGTCGCGCAGGGTGTCGGGCCCCAGGCAGGAGAACATCAGGTAGCCGTCGACCGCCAGCGCCCGGTGCCACCGGGCGATCAGCGCCTGCGGATCGGCTGCGGTATGCAGTGCCATGTTGGCCCAGAGCATGTCGACGCTGCCGGCCGCCAGCGCGTCGCCGCCGGTGGCGAAGGTGGTGGCCGGCCCGCGCCAGCGCTGCCACCACGGCGTCTCCAGCGCGGCCCGGGCGGCGGCGGTACGCGCCTCGGTCGCCTCGACCACGTCGCAGGCGGCACCGGGGAAGCGCTTTGCGAGCAGTGCGTGCACACCAAGCCCGCCGCGCAGCGGCTCCCAGTCGGCCCAGCGCTGCGTCTTCAGGGTGATCCAGTCCAGCCGCGCCTCCATCCGCCGGCCGATCTCCTCGTGCAGCCAGGGCGAGGCGGCCTCGGGCGGACGCCGGGCCCAGCGCTGCGCGGCGCGCGGGTCGATGGTGGGGGGGCGGTCGTGGGAATCGAGGGGCATCGGTGGGGCGTGGGCGCCGCGCCGCGCAAGGCGGCACCGGCGCGTGCCGGGGAGCGGTGGGAGACGGTCGGATGGGGGCCGCAGAAGTATATTGGCGCGATGTTCCGCGCGCTCGTGACCGGTGTGATGGCCCGTACCGCCGCCGCGGTACCGGCCCGCTGCGCCGTCTGCGGCGCCTGGCCGGCCCGGCCGGTCTGCGACCTGTGCGTGCAGCGCTTCGCCCAGCCGGTGCCGCGCTGCCGCCGCTGCGCCCTGCCGGTGGCGCCCGGCGTCGTGATCTGCGGCGCCTGCCTGCAAGAGCCGCCGCCGCTCGACGCCTGCCATGTCGCCGTCTCCTACGATTTCCCCTGGGCCGGCTGCATCACCCGCTTCAAGTTCCAGGGCGAGACCGGCTGGGCGCCGTGGCTGGCGCTGCTGCTGCGCAGCACCCCCTGGGTGGAGCCGGCGCTGGAGGCGGCCGACCGGGTGCTGCCGATGCCGCTGTCGCCCCAGCGGCTGCAGGAGCGCGGCTACAACCAGGCCGCCCTGCTGGCCCGGCACCTGGCGCCCGAGCGCTTCGACGACCGGCTGCTGCTGCGCATCCGCCATACGCCGGCGCAGAGCGGCCTCGACCGCGCCGCCCGGCTGGCCAGCGTGCGCGGCGCCTTCGCGGTCGATCCGCTGCGCACCGCCGACGTCGCCGGACGGCGGCTGGTGCTGGTCGACGACGTGATGACCAGCGGCGCCTCGTTCCACGCCGCCGCCGCCGCGCTGCGCCAGGCCGGCGCGGCGCATGTCACCGCGCTGGCGGTCGCCCGTACCGACTGAGCGCGGACGCCGGCACCGTCGGCCGCCACGCGACAATCGCGGGCATGTTCCACATCGTCCTCGTCTCGCCCGAAATCCCGCCGAACACCGGCAACGTGATCCGGCTGGCGGCCAACACCGGCTGCACCCTGCACCTGGTGGAGCCGCTGGGCTTCTCGATGGAGGACCGGCTGCTGCGCCGGGCCGGGCTGGATTACCACGAGTTCGCCGAGGTGAAACGCCATGCCGACTGGCAGGCGCTGCGGGCCCGCGAGCAGCCGGCGCCCGGGCGGATGTTCGCGCTCACCACCCACGGCACCCGCTCGGTGCACGACACCGCCTTCGCGGCCGGCGACTGGCTGGTCTTCGGCTCCGAGACGCGCGGCCTGCCGCCCGCGTTGCGCGAAAGCTTCGCGCCCGAGCAGCGGCTGCGGCTGCCGATGCGCGCCGGCCAGCGCAGCATGAACCTGTCGAACGCGGTGGCGGTGACGGTGTTCGAGGCCTGGCGGCAGTGCGGCTTCGGGGGTGCCGTGGCGCTGCCCTAGCGCTCCGCTACCAATTCGATAGCGTGCGGCCGGCGCCGTTCGCCGGCTGCAGCCCCTTTTTCCTCAGAATTCCTGCGGCGCCGGCAGCCGCGTCGCGGTCGGGTCGAACTGCTCCAGGAACTGCAGGAACGCCTGGGTGCGGGCCGGTACCAGCTGCCGTGCCGGCTGCGCCGCGTAGAGGGTGACGCGGCCGAAGATCCATTCGGGCAGCAGGTGCACCAGCGCGCCGCTGTGCAGGTGCGGCGCCGCCAGCAGCTTCGACACCACGGTGACGCCCGCCCCGCCGATGGCCGCGCGGTGCAGCATGTCGGGGCTCTCGGATTGCAGCACCACCGGCATGTCGATCTCGACCGGGTCCCCGCCGCTGGCGGCATCGGCGGGCCGCAGCCGCAGGCGCCGCGACCCGCCGGTCTGCGGCACGGTCTGGCGCAAATAATCGTGCCGTGCCAGGTCGGCCGGCACCCGCGGCGTGCCGCGACCGTCCAGGTACGACGGCGCGGCGCAGACGATGAGGTCGCCGGTCCAGAGGGGCCGGGCGATGATGTTGGCGTCGAAGCCTTCGTCGGCCAGCAGGAAGCTCAGGTCGAACTCTTCCACCCGCCCCTGCGGAAACGGATCGACCGCCACCTGCAGCCGCACGCCCGGATGCGCCGCCCGCCAGGCGCCGACCCGCGGCGCCAGGAAGTACGAGGCCAGCACCGCGGTGCAGACCATGTGCAGCGTGCCCTGCAGTTCGCGGCTGCTGGCGCCGGCGGCCGCCTCGGCCTCTTCCACCGCCGGCAGGATGGTGCGCACCCGTGCCAGGTAGTCCTCGCCGGCCGGTGTCAGGGCCAGCCGGCGGGTGGTGCGCTGCAGCAGCCGGGCGCCCAGATGGGTTTCCAGGTCGGAGATGAAGCGGGTGACCGCCGCCGGCGACATGTCGAGCGCCCGACCGGCCGCGGCGAAACCGCCCGCGTCCACCACCTGCTGGAACACCCGCATCGATTGAAGTCTGTCCATCGTCCTTGTCCGTCGTGCGGCCGGCGGCGCATGCGCCGGCCTGGGCCGATTGTTCCCGTTATGCCAACGCTGGGTTGCCGCCCAGCGGGTTGGCGGGCGCGCTCCGAAAACCTACAGTTCATACATCGACGAAACGCCACTTCTCACGGCGCAGCGCGGCATCCCACCCAAGAGGACGACACCATGCACGACCACCGCAAGCTTCTCTCCCGCAACGCCTTCGCCGCATCGGCCCTGACGCTGGTCGGCGTGCTGGGCGGCGGCGCCGCATCGGCCCGCACCGCGAGCGACGAATGCCTGGCCCGGCAGTCCCCTTTGCAGGCGGCAGCGCTCTGCACGGGGGTCGGTGCGGCGGCGGGTGCGGTGCATGCGGCGCACGCGGCGCACTACCGGGGCGCGGCATCGGACGGTGTGCGGATGGCGACGATCACGACCGCGTCGGCCCACCGGAACCTGCAGCCGAGGATAGCGTTCACCATCGACACGGCGGAGCCCGAAGCCGCCTACGCCTGACCGCAGGCGCGCGCGCAAGACGCACGAAGCGAAGCCCGCCGGCCCGACACCGGCGGGCTTTTTCCATGGCGCCGATCAGGGATACAGCCGCGACAGCGTCTCGGCCACGCAGACCGGCTTGGCGCCGCCCTCGCGTTCGATCGTCGCCTGCCAGGTGAACTGCCAGCCGTGGTGGTCGACCTGCTCGGCCGCCTGCAGCACGAAGCGCGCGCGCAGCCGGCTGCCCACCGGCACCGGCGCCGGGAACCGCACCTTGTTCAATCCGTAGTTGACGCCCATGCGCGCCTCGTCGACCGAGAGCGTGCTCTGCATCAGCGCCGGCAGCAGCGAGAGCGTCAAGAACCCATGGGCGATCGGCGCGCCGAACGGGCCTTTCGATGCCCGCTCCACATCCAGGTGGATCCACTGGTGGTCGTGGGTCGCGTCGGCGAAACGCTGCACCTGTTCCTGCGTCACGGTGGTCCACGCACTGGTGGCAACCTCTTGCCCCACGAGGGCGGCCACGTCGGCAAGGGTCTTGAAGGTTTTCATGCGGGCCACTGTAGGGCGCCGCAAGGCCGGCGCATGTCAGGGCCGCGACAAGGCCGGCCGCGCCGGTGCACCCCGGCCGGGTGGGTCAGGCCTCGTCGAGCCAGCGGCAGATCGGCTCCCACTGCGCCAGGTCTTTCTCGACCCGGCCGGGCGCCACGTCGAACAGCGACATGCCGCGCGCCGCCAGATGCACATAGTTCTGCGTATTGCGCAAGAAACCCAGTACCGGCAGGCCCAGGCTGTCGACGAAGGTCTGCAGGTGGTCGGCGGCGATGGTGCGCGAATCGACCCGCATGCCGACGATGCCGATCTGCGGCCCGCCGTGAGGGCCGCGGCGCAATGCGGCCAGTTCGTCCAGGAAGCCGCGGGTCGCGAAAATATCGAACACGCTGGCCTGCAGCGGCACGACCACCTTGTCGGCCATCTTGAACACGTCGGCCGACCGCCAGCCGTGCAGCCCGCCCGGCGTGTCGAGCACCGCATGGCTGGCGGTGCGGGGCGGCCGGGTGACGAGCGAATCGCTGGCCTCCCAGGTGCCGATGGCGGGCGCCGTGGCGGGCCGCAGGCCGAGCCACAGGCGGGACGACTGCTGCCGGTCCACGTCGCCCAGCAGGACCTCGTGGCCCCGGCTGGCGTAGTAGCCCGCGATGTTGGTGGAGAGGGTCGATTTGCCGACACCCCCCTTGGGATTGGCGACCGCGACGATGGGCATGGGAGCATCTCCGATGGTGGCAATGTCGGCCATGGTAGCGGGCGGGGGGGGTGCGGGGCGGGTGCGGGGGCCGGGATCGCCGGGTGCCCCCCTCCGCGAATGTCCCCCGGCCTGCGGCCTCCTCCTTTA
>JBHZQV010000034.1:0-17440 GCA_042867185.1 Sphingomonas sp. NCPPB 2930
CGTACGCCGCATGCGGCCTTTGCCAAACTGAATTGACATCAGGCTTCCTACAAGCTTCTGCCGCCCAGACTCCTAGCTCAGCTGTTGCGGATAGCCCAGAACTCGAGTACCAGGCCCGGAAAATCTCCGGCGATGTGCATCGCCATCCCGCCGGATCGCTCCAGTTGCTTCCACAGGTCGTTGTGGGTGTCCAGCTCGAAGTAGATGTAGCCGGCATGGTAGGGGATCTGCCGCGGCACGACGGCGAGCGGCTGCAGCGCCACGCCGGGCAGATGCAGGTTGACCAGATCCCGGATGCGCTCGACCGGACCGATCTTGACCTGGGACGGGAAGCGGTGGCGCACCACGTCGTCCGGGGCTTCGGCATGCACTGCCATGACGAAGCTCGCGGAGCGCAGCAGCTGCGTGTCCTGGATCAGCGCCACCCGCACGCCATGCGCGCGGTCGTGCAGCTCGATCTGCACGGCGTTCTGTTCGAGCACCATGGACAGCGCCCGGCGCAGCTCTGCCATCAGCGGCTGGAAGCAGGCGGCCAGGTCGTCGTGGTCGTAGGCGGGAAACGCCGCCGGCCGGCGGTCTTCGCGGGTGTAGGTCGCCAGATCGCCGGCGAGGCCGAGCAGGTGGCTGACGAGGCGCTCGGGGTGCAGCACCGCAAGCCGCGCCAGATGCGCGAGCTCCGGCTGGTGGCGGTTGACCAGCCCCAGCAGCAGGAACTCGCCCACCTCGCCGGTACCGCTGCGTCCGCTCTGGCCCAGCCGTGCCGCAAGTGCCTCGCCGCGCTGGTGCAGCAGACCGTGCAGCTCGTCGAGAAAACGGGCCAACACCGGCTGCTGGCCGACCGACAGGTGGGGCGGGAGGTAGTGGCTGTCCAGCACGACCTGGTGGTCGGCGCGGCATTCCGCCACCTTCACCGCCCCGATGCCGATCCAGTCGCCCGGCAACTGGGATTCGCGGACCAGCCGCAGCCGCAGCTCGCCCAGCTGTATCGGCGCGGTCTCGCCTCGGACATCGTTGGAGTCGATGGTGTCGCCGTCGGTCACCCGGTAGCGTGCGGTCGACTGGGATGTTTCCTCGAATGCGACCTCATCGGTGCCGCTACGGTGCATCGGAAGTGCCAGCAGGATGCGCTCGTCCCGGCAGTCCCGGCCGACGGTCAGTGCCGGCGGCATCGCGCCCCGCGCAGGAAAGTCGAAGGGGGTGCCGTCGGGCAGCACGCCCTGGGCCTGTTGCAGCGCGATGCGGCCCACCGCCAGCGCGCCGGTGTCGAGCGTCAGGCTGCGGAAGCCCCAGAAATGGCCTTCGGCGGCGAGGCTGCGACCGTGCGCGAACGACTCGGCGTGGCGTTCGAGTTGCTGGAAGTGCTGGGGCCGCAGGAACATCCCCTCCGACCAGACGACCTTGTGGTACCAGGTCATGGGCGCCCCATCGAAGGCAGGGTCATGCTCGGCACGGTCAGGGTCGGGGTCTGCGTGGGCAGGTTCAGCGAAGGCAGGCTGGGGCTCGGCAGATTGAGCGTCGGCAGATTGGGCATCGGCAGGCTCGGCTCGGCGCTCCCGACGGAATAGAGCGCGACACCCTGCTTCGCAACCTGTGCCAGGTAGCGCTGCTGCAGGGGCCTGCCCGAGAACACGCGCCCGGCTTCCACCGGCGGCAACACCCGTGCGGTGGCCCGCCAGGCACTGCTGTCGATGGCGCGGTAGGCCACCATCACGCCGATGGCGCGCGTCTCGTTGGATGCCGTGCGCGCCACCTGCCGGGATTGCCCCGGTTGCAGCACGAACTCGTCGCGGTGCACCAGGTCCTCGCCCAGGACCGACTGGTCCTTGTCGTTGAGGGTGAAGAAGTCGGCCCGCTCGAACGCATCGGCGGTGCGCAGCTCGTAGACGCGCACCATCACCGGTGCGGCCCGGCCCTGGGTGTCGGCATTGGAATCGGCACTGGCGGTGACGGTGATGTCGAGTTGCGACGGCATCACCGGCCGTGGCGTCCAGGTGCAGCCTGCCAGCCAGGCAAGCGAGAGCAGCGGCAAGGTCAGAAAGACCGCCGAGCGACGGAAGGAGCGGTGGTGCTGCGACATGGTGGTGAGGCCAGGAGAGGTGTGGATATCGGGCGGCGGGCTGGGACCGCGCTACTCGAAGGTGTGTGAAATTTCGACGGTCTGCTCCTTGGAGAGTTCGACCGTGCGGCTGTAGTTCTCGAAGCCGGGACTGCTGATGGTGATGAGGTAGCGTCCGGGTGCCAGCTGCAGCCGCTTGAGCGGCGGCGAGACACCCCCCGGACGGCCGTCCACCGATACGTTGCCCCACGGCAGGACGTTGAACACCACCGTTGCGCGTTCGGCCAGCGGGGCGGGTGCGTCCGCGGCGGTCACGGTCGCCGGGGCGGCGGGCACCGCCGCGGTAGGTGCCGGGGGCGCTGCCGCCGGCGGTACTGCCGGCGGGGGCGTCGATACCGGCACGGGAAGCTCGGGTGCGCTGCCCGCAGCGGGAGGGGCCACGGGGACGGCCGCCGGGGCCATCGCGCCTTCGACAGGCGCGGATGCGACCGGCGCACCGCCGGCGGCTGCCGGGTCGCCGGAGCGGCCCAGCCACAGCGCTGCTCCCGTCACGACCGCGACCAGTGCCACGGCCGCAGCCGCGGCCAGCGGGACAGGCTGCCGGCGCGACGGGGACGGTCGCGGTTCGGCCGGCGCGTCCGGGGCCTCCTGCCGCACGGGCTGCAGCGGCGCCGGTGGCGAAGGTGGTACCGCCGCAGGCCGGGCGGGCTGAAAGTCCGCAGGCGCCGGTACCGCGGCAACAGGTGCCGGAGCGGCGCCGTCCGGCGCGGCCGCGGCCGTCCGGTGCGTGTCGCCGACCAAGGCCTCGCGCAGGGCCGCGATGGTCTGGGGCCGGTGTTCCGGGCGGATCTGCAATCCCAGCCGCAGGGCGGACAGAAAGCCGGGACTGAACTGCGGGTACCGATGCGCGTCCAGGGGGTCGATCGTGTCGTTGATGAGCCGGCCGACCGCAGTGGGCGGCTGTTTGCGCGTGATCGCGAAATAAGCGGTTGCACAGAGCGCGTAAATGTCGGTCCACGGGCCGTGTTGCAGGATATGCGAGTCGTTCGAATACTGCTCGATCGGCGCATAACCGAATTTCAGGGTAATGGTGAGCGCTTCCGAGTCGTGCTCGGTGGCTTCGCGGGTCGCTCCCAGATCCAAGAGCACCGGATTGCCGTTATCCAATATGAAAATGTTCTCGGGCGATATGTCTCGATGGAATAAATTCTTGCCGTGCAGGGTTTCCAGCGCACTGAGCATTCCCACCATGACCTTGCGCAGCCACGCTTCCGTACAGCCGCCGGCATCGGTTTCGATGCGCTGGCGCATGGTGCTGCCGGAATACTTCGGCATCACGATATAGGCGGTACCGTTCTGCTCCCAGAAGCGCCAGATCTCGGCCAGGCCCGGATGCTTGAATTGCGCGAGGGCCCGTGCCTCGTAGAGAAAGCCGCCGAGGCCGGCAGCATAGGTCGGCACCTCGCGCGGGGAGATCGCCACCACCATGCCCTCGTCGCCGCGGGTCGCGATGCCGGAAGGAAAGTACTCCTTGAGCGCGACTTCGCGGGCGAGCTGGGTGTCGTACGCGGTGTAGACCAGGCCGAAACCCCCGCTGCCCAGAATGTCGCGGACTTCGAATTCCTGCAGCGAGGTTCCCGTGCTCAGGGGCGTACGTGCATTCTGTTGTTTCATGGTTATGCTTGCCCGAGCCGCGCGCCCGGATGGACACGTCGTCCGGCCGCCATTTTCGAGTGCCGACAGAGAAGGTGGGACATGTTAGAACTGGTGGTGGTCAACTTCTGCGGCGAGCCTGTCCACAATATCTCTCCGGTGCCGCTCCATCGCGCGCGCGAGGTGAACGTAGGCCGCAGTGCCGAATGTGAACTGGTGCTGCCCGATGCGGACCGGCATATATCCCGTGTGCAGGCCCGGATTTCTTGCGACGCGCAGGGCGCCCTGGCCGTGCTCAATTGCAGTACGGTCAATTCGATTTTTGTGAATACCGCCGAGGTGCAGCCGTCGGAGCGCGTCGCCGTGCAGCCTGCCGACAATATCATGATAGGGCTGTACGAACTGGCGTTTCGCCAGCCCGTCGCCACGGCGGCTGTACCCGTGCCGGTGCCTGCGCCGTCCGATGCGGCACCGACCGCCCGCACCTTGTCCGCGCCGGTGCCGGAAGACGCCTGGAGCCATCTGCTCGACGGCATCGGTACCACCAGCACCCGCACCGCGGCCGGTGGTGGAGCGGAGGCCGCCTTGCCACCTGCGCCGCGGCCCGCGGATCGGCCCGCCCCGCTGGCGCAGACACCCACGGCCGCGCTCTGGGCGCAACCGCTCGCGCCGCCGCCGGCCCCCCTGGCCGGGCTGGAAGATCCCTTGCGCCTGGGGAGCGGGCCCCAGGGTGGCGTCGACCTCGCCGCGATGCTCGAAAGCAGCATTCCGCTCGATGCGATCCTCACGCTGGAACCGCCGCGACCCGTGCCGTTCGGCGCGGACGTGCTGGCGCCAGAATCGCGGGAGGGCGTCTCGCTGCCGGGTGCACAGTCGGCCGATGCACTCGGCCGGCTGGAGGAGGGGTGGGCGGCCGCGGGGCGCAGCACTGATCCGATGGCAGGCTTCGATGCTGACCGGTCGGCTCGCCCCCCGGCCTTCGACGGCGGTACGCCGATCGAGGTCAGCGATCTGGCTGCGGTGTTCGACCTGCCCAAGCTGCCTTCCGCGGGCCACGAACTGTTCGCCGCGCCCTTGCCAGCCATCGGCGCCGCGCCCGCGGCGCAGGTGCCCCCCGCGCATCTGCCGCAGGCACAAGCGCCGTCGCCACCACCACCCGCACCGCCGCCGGAGCCGGGTCCTGCGCCGAGCCTGCACGACCCGCTGCTGGCCGCGTTTTTCGAAGGCGCGGGCTGGACCAAGCCGCTGCCGGCCATCGAGATGGATGCGGCGTACATGCGGCGGATCGGGCAGCTATTCAAAAACACCATCGAAGGCTCGCTTGATCTTGCGTTGATTCAGAAAGAGGTGAAGCGGGAGATAGGCAGCAGCAGTGCGGGCCGCACGTCGGGGTCTTCCACCAATATTTTCTTTGCGGTATCCGACATTCAGAGCGTTCTCGAGCACGTACTGTCCAAACCGCACGTCGGGTTTGCGGATGCCGATGCGACCACCCGCGCCGTATTCCACGATTTCAAGCTCCATGAGATGGCCACCCTGGCGGCCGTCCGCGCGACCCTGGTGGAACTGATGGACCTGCTGGCGCCGGTCGCCATCGCGAAAACCGACAACCCGCGCAGCCTGCTCGACACGCTCGCCCCCACCAAGGAGAAGGCGCGCCTGTGGGACCGCTACACCTCCACCTTCGCGGACACCTTCGGAGACGACCGCGAGGCCATGTGGTCGTTCGTCGCGAAGATCTACCGTCGGCACTATGCCGATGAGGCGGCCACCCTGGCTGCGTCGTTCCACCCATCCGAATAGCTTATTTTTTCCGGGCGGCGGCCTGCTGCTGCTGCTGGCGGGCCTGCTTGAAGATGGGACCCCAGACCGGATGCTGGGATTCGGCGTCCTTCAGCTCGAACGCAGGCTGCAGGACGAGCAGCTTGTCGAACGCCTGGCGGCACTGCCGGCGCTTGTTCTGGGCACAGGCGGAAAAGGCGGAGAACTTCAGCGCCTCGACCCGGGTGTCGACCGACGACGCGTCGATATCGGGCGACTCCTGCAGCAGGCGGTAGGCCTCGGCGAATTCGCCACGGCGGTAGGCATCCACGCCCTCCTGCAGCGCCACCCGGCCGTAGTCGACCGGCGGGAGCTCCACTTTCGCCGCGGACGGCGCGGCCGCTGCCACCGGCGGCGTACCGGCTTTCCGGGCGTCCGCGTTCGGATCCTGGGGTCGGGCCGGGGGGGCCTGGCATGCGGTGACGGATATCAGCGCCAGGAGGGCTCCGCAAGACTTGACGCGGAGGGTGCGGAAGCGGGTGTCATTCATAGAGGAAATCGAAAGCCTGGTTGGAAGCGGTCACGGTCACGCGCTGCAGCGCCTGCTTGTCCACCATCCGCGACAGGATCTCCGTGGCAAGCTGCGGAAGCACATGGGTGGTCAGGATCGCATCGATCGCCCGGCCGCCCGACTCGGGCTCGCTGCAGCGGTCGATCACGAGTTGCCTAGCGCTCTGGTCGTAGCGCATCACGATGCCGTGTACCCGCTGCAGGCGGTCCGCGATGCGCTGGAACTGGATGTTCACGATGCTTTCGAGCATGGCGGGGCTCAGGGGCAGATAGGGGACGGTCAGCAGCCGGCCCAGAAAGGCAGGCGGGAACACCTTGAGCAGCGGTGTCCGCAGCGCCTTGTTCAGGTCGTCGATCGACGGCAGCAGCGCCGGGTCCGCGCACAGGCCCATGAGAAGGTCGGTGCCGACATTGGAGGTCAGGATGATGACGGTGTTGCGGAAGTCGATGTAGCGCCCCTCGCCGTCCTCCATCCAGCCCTTGTCGAAGACCTGGAAAAAAACCTCGTGGACGTCGGGATGCGCCTTCTCGACCTCGTCGAGCAGCACCACGCTGTAAGGACGGCGGCGCACCGCTTCGGTCAGCACGCCTCCCTCGCCGTATCCGACGTAGCCGGGCGGCGCGCCCTTGAGAGAGGAGACCGTGTGCGACTCCTGGTACTCGCTCATGTTGATGGTGATCAACGCATCTTCGCCGCCATAGAGCATGTCGGCCAGCGCGAGTGCGGTTTCGGTCTTGCCCACGCCGGAAGGGCCGCACAGCAGGAACACGCCCGACGGTTTGGAAGGGTCTTCGACGCCCGCCTTGGTGCTGCGGATGCGGCGTGCGATGGCCTCCAGCGCATGGTCCTGCCCCACCACCCGCCGGGCCAGCCGCTCCGCCAGACCCAGCGTGGCTTCGACCTCGTCGCGCAGCATCTTGCCCACCGGAATGCCGGTCCACTCGGCGACGATGCCCGCCACCGCCTGTGCAGTGACCGAGGGCTGCACCAGCGGATCTTCCGCCTGGAGGCGCTGAAGTTCGGCCAAGGCCTCGTGGAGCGTGGCGATCCCCGGTTCGGATGCCGCTCCGCCTTCTGTTTCGGTTCCGGCTTCGGTTTCGATCGCCGGCGCGGTCGATGCCGCCTCGCTTCCCAGCTCGCCGGCTTCGGGGGCCGGCCGGCGCAGGGCCTGGATGCGCGCCATCAGCGCCAGCTCCTGTTGCCAGCGGTCGTGCAACTGCCCGATCTCTTCGGTAAGTCGCGCTTCGGCCGCCACGAGCGCCTGCAGCCGCGGCTCGATGGCCGACGCCGGCAACTCCTCGCGCAGCAGGATCTCGCGTTCGATCTCGCGTGACTCGCGTTGCCGGTGCAGCTGTTCCAGCTGGGTCGGCATGGCCTGCTGGCTCATCGCTACCCGGGCACAGGCGGTGTCGAGCAGGCTCACCGCCTTGTCGGGCAACTGGCGCGCCGGAATGTAGCGCCGCGACAGCTGTACCGCGGCCTCCAGCGCCTCGCCGGCGATGTGGACGCCATGGTGCTTCTCCAGCACCCCCACCATGCTGCGCAGCATCGCCACCGCCTTGGCCTCTTCCGGCTCCAGCACCTGGATCGCATGGAAACGGCGGGTCAGGGCCGCGTCCTTCTCGATATAGCGCTTGTACTCGCTCCAGGTGGTGGCGCCGATGGTGCGCAGATTGCCGCGGGCGAGCGCGGGCTTAAGGAGGTTCGCCGCGTCGCCCGTACCGGCCTGTCCGCCAGCGCCGATCAGGGTGTGGATCTCGTCGATGAACAGCACGATCGGCCGGGTGCTCGCGTTCACTTCGTCGATCACCTGGCGCAGGCGCTGCTCGAATTCGCCCCGCGCGCCGGCCCCGGCCTGCAGCATTCCGACGTCCAGCGCATGGATCGCCACGTCGCGCAGCGGCGCGGGTACGTCGTCCGCGGCGATGCGCAGCGCCAGGCCCTCGACCACGGCGGTCTTGCCCACCCCTGCCTCGCCGGTGAGCAGCGGGTTGTTCTGCCGTCGGCGCATCAGGACATCGATCATCTGCCGGATCTCGGCGTCGCGTCCGGTGACCGGGTCGAGCTTGCCCTTGCGGGCCTGGCCGGTCAGGTCGACCGCGAAGCGCGCCAGCGCCGATTTCGGGTTCGCGGCGGCCGGGTCGCCGTGGCCCTCGGCGGCGGTCCGGTCGGGCCCGGCGGTGGTGTCCATCGGCCGGGCCGCGGCCTGCTCGGCGGAACCCTCCACCAGCTGCGGCAGGTCGCGCGCCAGCGTGTCCCAGGGCAGCTGCGCGAGCGCACGCGATGCGCCCGCGAGCACGTTGCGCAGGCCCGGCGTCTTGCCCAGCGCCACCAGCCAGTGGCCGCTGCGCACCACCGACTGGCCGTAGAGCAGGGTGGCGTAGACCCAGGCGCGTTCGGCGCTCGATTCCACATGCGCCGACATGTCGGTGATCGACGTGGAGCCGCGGGGCAGGGCGTCGAGCGCCCGGACCAGATCGCGTGCGATATCTTCCTGCGGCAGGCCGTAGTGGCGAAGCACCCGCAGCAGGTCGCTGTCGGGCTGCTGCAGGACGGCGTGCAGCCAGTGCACCAGTTCCACATACGGATTGCCGCGCAGTTTGCACAGGGCGGTGGCGCTCTCGAGCGATCCGAACAGGAGCGGATCGAGCTTGCCGAAGAGCGATGCGCGGCCGATTTCTGCGTTCTGGATCATGGTGTGTCGTAAGAGGAAATATGCCCCGGACCGCGGGATGTGCGTTCGGGATCGAGGACCAAGTCGTCCGCGTCGTGCGCCGCGGCAGGACGGCTGCCGAGCCAGATGGACCAGCCCAGCCGTACCGCGGTGCTGCCGAGCCGGGCGGCAGGAACGCTGTCCCGGCGCAGGACCAGCCGAAAATCCCAGGCGAACTCGTAGCCGACGTAGTCGCGGATCCAGTCGCGCAGGCGCAGGAAATGCGGGCCGACGGGCAGAAAGTTCTGGTAGCCGGCAAAGTCGAGCGGGCCGATCGTGACCCGGAACGCATGCTGCCGGCTCGGGACGCGCGCGCCGATGACGGCACCGCCGCCCAGCGCGTTGAAGCGGTCCTCCGGCCCCGGTCCGCCGAGCCGGGTCCGATCGGAGGGCGCGATCGCCAGCCAGCCGAACTGCCATTCCTCGACCGCGGCCGGCACGCCGAAATGGCGCGACAGGATGTTCTCGAGGCCTTCGGCATTGCGCACATGGCGCACGAGGTTGCCGGCCTGCCCGCGCTTGGCCTGGGCATCGATCCGGTTGGCCTGCGGCGCCTGCGTGGAGCGGTAGCCGATCAGCGAATCGACATAGCGCGAGAAGCTTCCTCCGTCGGGACGGTCCAGGCTGGTGACCGACTGGGCATCCGCCCAGGCACGGTAGAAAAGCAGACTGGCCCGGTGGTGGAAGATGTCGAGGAAACCGGTCAGCGTGGTGTCGTGCTGGTTGTGGTTGCGCTCGTGGGCCAGCTCGGTCAGGTGTGTCGGCAGGGCGCCGTTGGGCCCGAAGAGCCCGAAGGCGTACTGGTAGAGACGCGGCCTGCCGTGCGGCGCGGCGTCGGCGCTGTCCACCCCTGCCAGCGTCGCCGCGGCGAAGCCCAACGTGGGCCGCTGGCCGATGCGTACCGGCTCCTGGGCAGGATGCGCGGCGTAGCCCAGCCGCGGCAGCTGCGGATGCGCGCCGTCGAGCCAGCGCATGATGAAGAACCAGTCGAACGCGAACGGCCGGTCCTCCACCGCCTTCCAGAGGCGGCCACCCCCGAGGCCCGCCATGCGGGTGATGTCGATGTCGCTGCGGTTCATACGACGGGCCGCTTTCCGTGCCGGATCGGCCACCGGTGGATGATGCCGCGGGCACCGGCGCTGCGCATGGTCAGCTCAATGAAGCTGTTGACCGAGGCATGCCGGGCCAGGAAGCGCTCGAGGACGGCGCCCAGCAGGAACGGGCTGCTCCCCGACAGGCCCTGTTCGTCGACCGTGATCTCCACCGCGGTGCCGCGGCCGAAGACCAGCGGGCCGGTGCCGGGCAGGCGTGCGTTGATCGCGCGGGCCGCGCTGAGACGGATCCCCTCCACCTGGCGCAGCGCGATGTCGTCGGCCGCGGCACCGTAGAGCTCGAGCATGCGGCGCAGGGTCTGCGGCAGGGCCTGGGCATCCTGGTCGGCGAGCGACAGGTAATTGACCGAGAGGTGGCTGATCAGGCGCCACGCCAGCTCGTGCTCGGCGAACGACGGCGTCGGCCGTGTCGGTCCGCGCAGGATCTCGATCCGGGAGACCGCGGCCGAGTGGACCATGGTGAAATCCGAGGCGCCGCCACCCACGGGCATGATCAGCGGCAGGTCGCGGTTGGTGACGACCACCTCCAGGCCCAGCTGCTGGATGTCGCTGCGGAACGGCACCTCCGCCGCATCGACCAGCGACAGGAACACCTCGGAGCCGATGTAGCCGGTGCGCGTGCCGTTGCGCCGGGCGTGCTCGGAGACGCGCCGCGGCTCGCGCCGCACCGAAAAGAACGCGCCGTGGCCGCGCGCGGAATCTTCGGACGCGATGCTCGTGAACAAGGGCCGGAAATCCGATGCCACCGTGTTGTTGCCGCTGTAGCCCTCGACCGACCTGACGCCGTAGATCTCGAAATCGAGCGGGCGTGCGCGGTCGGCCACCACGTGGTATTCGAGCCGGTTGGCGGCCACCTCGATGCGGTCGATCCGGCGGTCGCTGAGGTTGACCACCGGCACGCAGTGCAGCGCGAAATGGTCGCCCTCGACTACCGGCTCCAGGTCGGGCGAGGGGGTTTCGAACTGCAGCGCCACCGTGAGCGTGGTCGCGGCACCGGCCATCAGGAAATCGTCCAGCCCGAGCACCGAGAAAAACCAGAAGCGCGGCGGAAACGCCAGGTATTCGTGCAGCAGCCGGTAGGCGCCGAAGCCGACGGCCGGCACCGGCAGCAGCGCCTGGTCGTCTTCGAAACCTTCGCCGCGCAGACAGTCGCGCCCGAGCTCGATCGTGCGCTCGCCGCCCGGGCCCCGCGCCGTCACCCGGATGCCGACCGTCGACGAGAAGATCTTTTCGTAGAGCCGCGACGCCAGTTCGTCGGGCGCCTTGATGTAGAAGGTGAGAGCCCCGAATCCGCGCGGCCCGATGTCCAGGGCCGACGTGATATCGACGGCGAGCTCCAGGGAGGAACGTACCGGACGGTTCTGCGCGGTGCGGTGTTCGATACCGCCGCGCACGCGGGCGGACCGCATGTGCAGCGGCCACAGGGTCATCGCCGCACCGGTGCGGAACTCGCATGCCGTGCGCTCGCCCGCGGGGGGGCGGCTGCGCATCACGCTGCCGCGTTTGAGTTCGAAGCCTGCCGCGAGGCTGGCCTTGTCCTGCGGCAGGTGCATCTGCACCACGCACATCGACGGCGTCGGCGCCAGGTAGCCCGGGTACACCACTTCCAGCAGCCTCTGCGAAAAGCGGGGGAACTCGGCATCGTATTTAAGCTGGATGCGTGCGGTCAGGAAGGCGAAGCCTTCGAGCAGCCGTTCGACGTACGGGTCCTCGATCTCGATACCGCGCATCCCGAGCCGCGCGGCGACCTTGGGATACTGCTCGGCGAATTCCGACCCCATCGCCCGCAGGTAGTGCAGCTCGCGGTTGTAGTACTCCAGCAGTCGCGGATTCATCACACGCTCCGGCCCAGCTGGTCCACGACACGGACCGTGCCGCTCTCGAGGTCCATGTGCGAATGCAGCAGCAGTTCCAGTGGAAACGGCTGGGCCCAGAGCTGCGCCTTGATCTCGAGTCCCACCATGTTGTGCCTGCCCGCGCCATCGAATTGCAACAGCGGCTTCACCTCCAGCGAGGCCGGGTGGATGCGCGGTTCGTAGCGTTCGATGGCCTCCTGCACCGACGCGACCACGGCCGGCCAGTCGAGTTCGGACAGCCGCTGGCCCGCGAAGGGAGGAAGACCGAAATTGACGACCGAGCGCTGGACCTCGTCGAGTCCTTCCAGATCCAGCGAGGTGCCGGCGGCGCTCGCGTTCAGCAGCCAGTGCAGATCGCGCAATACGCTGCGGCGGTACTCCGCCTGGCTCATGGCCTTGGCGTCGAGCGTCTCGTGGCGCTCCGCAGGATCGGCGTCGAGCAGGCGGTCGAGCAGTGTCGGCAGGAGCCGTTTGTGTCCCCCCCTTTGCGTAGGGGCGGAGCGCGCCGGGATGCCTTCGGCGGCTTTCACGTCGCCGCGTCCTCGCCCATCACGAGTGAGCGGCAGTCCAGCACCGACAGTTCGCGTTCGTCGGTGACCCACATCTTCTGGCCGACCCCTGCCCAGCAACCTGGCGTCACCTCTTCCCACCGGGTCAAGCGGCTCGCCGCCGCGGCATCGTCGCCCGATGCACCGCTGCCGGGGTAGCGCGCCGGAAACAGTGCGGCATGCGTCGTGCCGTCGCGCAGCAGCAGGGAGCCGCTGGCCCACACCAGGTCGCGCAGATCCTGCGGTGCATCGAGGGCGATGCGGCCAATCTGGTCGAACGGCACCCAGACATAACGGCCGTTCGCAAATACCTCGCATACCGGCCCCAGCCGCGAATCGCCGTCGGCGATCCAGGCGAAGGGCTGGCCGTCGGCTTCGCCGGCGACCTCCGGGGCGTCGTTCAGGGCCTCCTGCCGCAACGCGGCAGCGGCATCCGTGTCGCCGCCTGCGGCATGCGCAAGGGCTTGTCCCAATGCGGTCGCCCAGTCGGGTGCATCGCCGATGAAGGCGGGTTCCGCCCGTCCGGCGAACACCGCTTCCCGCCGCTTCTCGCAGCGGATGACCTCGCGGTAAGTTTGCGCCATTGCGGTTGCGGAAGCATCGAGTTGCGAGCAGACCTGCAACTGCGCCACCGCACGGTCCCATTGCGCCAGCACGCAGAGCAGCTGGAACAGATAGACGCGCCGTTGGGGGTCGGCCGCGCCTGCGCGCACCTGGCCTTCGGCGTCTGCCAGCCGCTCGGCGAGTGTCGTGCCGCTGAGGTGAATGGTCGGGGAGGTCGAAGTGGTAGACACAGGCGCTCAAAAAAGGACCGACCGCAAAGCGGCCGGCCGGGTGTGGGGTGGCGGACGGAGATCAGCCCTTGTTCTGCTTGATGTCCCAGGTCATGTTGCCACCGGCGACCAGCGAGCCCTTCTCGTCCTGTGCCTTGGATTCGGCCTTCATCTTGGTGAAGGACAGGCCCACCCGTTCGATGACGCGCGGGCTGCTGGCGGCGCCCTGTACCGAGATCTGGGACACGATGACGTTCTCGAGGGTGACGTCGAGGTAGGTGCCCATGTCGCCGCTGATGCGTGCGCAGTGCAGCTGCACCTTGCTGAGCGACTTGCCTTCGACGGCCTTTTGCCACAGGGTGGCGGTCGCCTTGTCCACGTAGTGGTCGAACCAGAGCTGGTCGACGTTGGCTTTGCCTGTGGTCACGCCGGCACCGAACGCCGACGAGGAGGCCTGGTCGATGTTGAAGCCCCAGGCCAGGACGTCGATCCAGCCCGAATGCTTGGAGTCCTTCGATTCGCCATCGATTCCATCGGGCTTGATGTACATGGCCTGCAGGGAATCGCCCTGCGGGGCCTGGATGGAATGTGCGACCGAGCCAAAACCGATTTTCGCCATGAAGTTCTACTCCTTGAATGTTGAAGGTGTCTGGCATCCGAACGGCATGCCAGGGCAGGTCGGAGACGGGGTCTCTTTACTTGCTTTGTTTGACGGATGGCAACTTGGAAACCAGCCGAAGCGAAACGGTCAGGCCCTCGAGCTGGTAGTGGGGCCGCAGGAAGAATTTGGAGGTGTAGTAGCCGGGGTTGTCGGCAACCTCGGCCACCACCACCTCGGCAGCGGACAGCGGCTTCATCGCCTTGGTCTCCTGCGTCGAATTGGCAGGGTCGCCATCGACGTAGTTCTGTATCCAGCCGTTGAGCCAGCGCTCGACATCCTCGCGTTCCTGGAACGAGCCGATCTTGTCGCGCACGATGCACTTCAGGTAGTGCGCGAAGCGGCAGCATGCGAACAGGTAGGGCAGGCGCGCCGAGAGATTCGCATTGGCCGTGGCGTCCGGGTCGTAATACTCGGTGGGCTTCTGCAGCGACTGCGCGCCAATGAAGGCCGCGAAGTTGGTGTGCTTGCGGTGCACCAGCGGCATGAAGCCGTTCTTGGCAAGTTCGGCTTCGCGGCGGTCCGAGATGGCGATCTCGGTCGGGCACTTCAGGTCCACGCCGCCGTCGTCTGTCGGGAACGAATGCGCGGGCAGATCCTCGACCGCACCGCCCGACTCCACGCCGCGGATCGCGGTGCACCAACCGTAGTACTTGAACGCACGGTTGATGTTGGAGGCCATCGCATAGGCCGCGTTGATCCATGCGTAGGAGCGATGGTCGCCGCTGCCGGTGTCTTCCTCGAAGTCGAAGTTGTCGACCGGATTCGTGTTGGCACCGTAGGGCAGACGTGCCAGGAAGCGCGGCATGGCGAGTCCCAGATAGCGAGCGTCTTCCGATTCGCGCAGGCTGCGCCACGCCGCGTACTCGGTGTTGTCGAAGATCTTGGTCAGGTCGCGCGGATTGGCAAGCTCCTGCCAGGTGTCCATCTGCATCACCTGCGGCGACGCGCCCGCGATGAAGGGCGCATGCGCCGCAGCCGCGATCTTGGCCATCTCGCCCAGCATCTCGACGTCGGGCGCGGTATGGTCGAAGTGGTAGTCGCCCACCAGGCAGCCGTAGGGATGCCCGCCGAACTGGCCGTACTCTTCCTCGTAGACCTTCTTGAAAACGGGGCTCTGGTCCCAGCCGACGCCCTTGTAGCGTTTGAGCGTGCGGTGCAGTTCCTTCTTGGAGATGTTCATGACGCGAATCTTGAGCATCTCGTCCACCTCGGTGTTGTTCACGAGGTAGTGCAGGCCGCGCCATGCGCTTTCGAGCTTCTGGTAGTCGGGGTGGTGGATGATCAGGTTGATCTGTTCCGACAGCTTCTTGTCGATCGCGGCAATGATCGCCTCGATCGTGCGGTAGGCGTCGTTCGAGATCAGCGCGGTGTTGACCAGGGCCTGCTGGGCCAGGGTCTGCACCGCCGCATTGACCGCCTCGGCCGCTTCGTCGGTCTTGGGCTTGAACTGCTTCTCCAGCAACGCGCCGAGCTCGCTGCCTTCGGTGGGCGCGGTGGTCGTTGCAGCGGGCTGGTGGTGTGTCTGTGTCAGCGCCATGGTCAGGCTCCAGGCTTGGTATCGACCGCGTCGGCGGCCTGGGCGTCGGCAGACGGTTTGGGCGCCGTGGCCAGCGTTTGCAGCAGCTGCGGATCGTGGAGCACCCGGGACAGCAGTTCCTCCGCACCCGTCTTGCCATCCATGTAGGTCAGCAAATTGTTCAGTTCGGTGCGCGCGCCCAGCAGTTGCTTGAGGGCGTCCACATTGCTCGCGATCGCGGCCGGCGAGAAATCGTCGAGGCTGTTGAAGGTCAGCTCCACCGCCAACTGGCCTTCGCCGGTCAGGGTATTGGGCACATGCATCGCCACCCGCGGCTTGATCGACTTCATCCGCTCGTCGAAATTGTCGATGTCGATTTCCAGGAACTTGCGTTCATGGACCGGCGGTGGCGGTTCGAGCGACTGCCCCGAAAGATCGGACAGCACGCCCATGATGAAGGGTATTTGCACCTTCTTCTCGGAGCCGTAAATCTCGACGTCATATTCGATCTGTACACGCGGCGCACGATTGCGCGCAATGAACTTCTGGCCGGTGTTTTTCTTTGCAATCATATTTCTTGTCAAGAAAGAGAAGAATGCCGCCGAGCTCAGTCGGTGCGGCCCGCGAGATTTTCGATCGTAGCGACGCTTTCGGGTGTCAGGGTGCGGACGATGTCGAGATAACGCATTCCTGTCAACTGGCGCGCCCTCTGCAACAGCACCGGGACCGGGCTTGATGGTTCATGTTCATAGAGATATGCGCAAACGGCATCGATAACGTCGACGATGTCCCGGCGCGAGCGCACGATCCAACGTCCCTGGGCCATCTCGTCAGCCCCGGCAGGCGCCACCGCCGCGATCGGGTTATCCGCAGACGAATATGCTTTTCCAACAGTTTCCGGTTTTTCAAATGTCGCTGGTGTTGTGCGCAGCGGTGCAACAGAGCGTTCCAGAAGTGTGAGAACTTGTGTCAGCGGCAGCAGGTTCGGGGCGTCCTCCGGCCCGAACCTTTCGTTGCACAGGGCGATGCACTGGGCCGCGAGGCCGGCTGCGCGGTGCAGGCTGTCGAACGCCGTCGGATCGACCGCCAGGCAGTCCTTGAGCAGGTGCATCAGGTGCTCGCGGTCGATCGGGCTGCCCACGTCGATCATGGAAAGGACGTTCTCGACATCGCGCACGCTGAGCTTCATTCCGCCATGCGACACGAAGGGCGCGGCGCGAAGGTTCGCGACCAGCCCCGACACGTCGGCCAGCATGGCCAGCGCATGGATGCGGGGTACCGGGTCGTCCTCGCCCTCCCATGACAGGCGTGGGTAGGCGGTGGTCCAGTGGTCGCGCAGCAGCGCAGCCGTCAGCTCCAGCGCATCCACCAAGCCGGGAAGGCCGCGCAGCGCGACCAGCGCCTGCGCGAGTGCACCCGTCACCCGAAAGTCCTTGCTGCGTGTCAGCAGGCTTTCCGCCGCCTGGAGCACCGCTCGCCAGTCGGGCTCCTTGGCCGCGATGATCACATCGCCGTACTGGCGCTCGGGCTCGCCCTGCTGGAGCTTCTCCAGGGCCATGAATTCGGGGTCGTAGTCCAGTGCGACGCCGGACGGTTCGTCCGCGTCGCAAGGTGCCAGCCATACATCGAGCGCCGTCGTCGTCATCGTGTGTGTACTGAGCAAGTGACCGCAGTCCGCATGATGGTGCGCCGTCCGGGTGGAAAGATGCCGATACTACTGTCCGGTACCGCATATTCAAAGACTTGCCGCCAAACGGTAGCTGCAGGCCGATCACCGCCACCCGGGCCGCGCATGGCAGGGCCTGTACCGATTTTCTATTGGCGTGAATCGCATGGCCCGCGACAGACGGGGCAATGCGGTATCTCAACGGTTGTATAACCGCTCTCTAGTCGGTTCCAATTCCCATCATCCTCATCCGGGTCAGTGGCGCGCGTGCGTGGTGGCCCCCTATAGACCGAGCGCCATGCCATCATCCGTTCGTTATAAATTATTGGGCCGTCAAGGCGATTGCTACGGCGCCCTTGCGGTGGGTGGAATATGACCCGCTCCATCACCGCCCACACCCCGGTCGGCGACGCGCTGTGGTTTTCCTCGGCCAACGGCCGGGAATCCCTCTCCGAACTCTTCGAATACCGGGTCCAACTCAAGAGCGAATCCTTCTCCATCGCGCCCGACGCCCTGCTGGGCCAGCCCTTCACCATTTCCGCCGACGTGCTGGG
>JBHZQV010000035.1:0-14689 GCA_042867185.1 Sphingomonas sp. NCPPB 2930
TGGCGAAGCAAAGAAAGGGACTCGCCCGCGGGGGCGAATTCCCCGCCTCCGCACCCGAAAGCCGCAGCGCAGCCACAAACAGCAGCGCCATCCATCAGCCGGGCGCGGCCCCCACCCCCACCCTCGCCCAGAGGGAGAGGGAGAGGGAGAGGGAGAGGGAGCAAGGCAGAACAGCCCGCCCGCCGGTCGCGCACGCTCACTTCTGCGTCACCACGCCCTTCACATACCAATCCATCTTCCACAGATCCGCATCCGACAGCACCGCCCCGGCCGCCACCCGCTCCTTGCCCTCCCGGTCGGCCAGCGGCCCCGCGTACACCTGCTTGCCCTTCAGCAGCGCATCGCGCTCCGCCGTGATCAGCGCGGCCTTGTCCTTCGGCACGCCCGGCCCGAAGCCGGCGATGTCGGTGCCGCCGTCCTTCATCGCAATGAACGCGCCGTACGGTGCCGGCTTCCAGTTGCCGGCCTCGATGCGCTTCAACTCGGGGACCAGGAACTTGTCCCACACCCACACCGACGAGCACAGCGTCGCCTTGGGCGCGAACTGGCGCAGGTCGCGGTGGTGGCCGGTGCCGTACACGCCGCGCTCTTGCGCGACGAGCTGCGGCGTGGGGCTGTCGACATGCTGGCCGATCACGTCGGCGCCCTGGTCGATCAGGGCCATCGCGGCGGCGCGTTCCTTGACCGGATCGTTCCAGGCGCCGGTGTAGATCACCGTCACCGTCGCGGCCGGGTTCATCTTCTGCGCGCCGAGGGCGAAGGCATTCACGGTCCAGTTCACCACGCCGAACGGGTTGGCCGCGACGAAGCCCAGCTTGCCGCTCTTGCTGGCCGCGCCTGCGGCCATGCCGCAGAGGTACTGGCTCTCGTAGGTGCGGCCATAAAAGGATTCGAGGTTCGCGCCGTTGGTGGTGCCGGAGCCGTTGAGGAACGCTACCTCGGGGTACTTGGCGGCCAGTTCCTTGAACGCGTCGGAGTACCCGAACGCGGTGCCGATCACGATGTTGGCGCCGCGCTGGATGAACTTTTCGGCCGCCGGCTTGATGGCCGACGCGTCCTCCGGCACGCTTTCGACGAACTGGATCTTCTGGCCCATCGCGGCCTCGATCTTGGCCCGCGCCTCGTCGAAAGCCTGCGTCCAGCCGCCGTCGTTCTTGGGGCCGAAATAGAGCATCGCGATCTTCGGCTTGCCCTTGAGGGTGAAGCCCGGCGCGGCGGCCGCAGCCTGGGCCTGGGCCTGCAGCGCGGTACCGAAGAGCGCCAGCGCGGCGCAGACGGCGGTGATCGAACGGGTCAGCTTCATCATGGTCATGAACCTCGGTGGGTGATAACAACAGAAAAAGGAAACGTGGCCAAAGGTTGGCAGGAACCGTAGCGAGCGGGCTCAGATGGCGCCGAGGACCGGAGCCGTACGTCGGTACGGTGAGGACCGGAGGCGCCAGCTGTGCCCGCGCAGTAGGTTCATGCCGACCTTTGCATCATGAAATTGATGCGGAAGACGTTCTGCTCGGGGTCCAGCAGCACGGCCTGGTACCAGTGGTAGTAGGTCTCGTACGGCGCCTTGACCAGCGTGGCGCCGGCGGCCAGCGCGACGGGCACCATGCGGTCCACGTCGGCCTGCGCATCGACATCGATGTTGAGCAAGAACTTCACGCCGCGCGTGTCCGCGAAGTCGGCCAGCTGCAGCAGTTCGTAGGCCTCCAGCGCGTTGAAGCCCAGGCTGCTGCTGCCGGTGTCGAGCCCGCGGAAGATGGGCGAGCGGATCGCCTCGATCTCGGCGAAACCGAACACCCGCTGGTAGAAGCCGCTGAGCGCGACGACGTCTTTCGCGAAGACGTTGACGTAGGAAAGGTGGGCCATCTCAGGCGGTCGCGGACGTCGCCGGGCCGCCCCGAGACGGCCGTGCCTCCCCCTCGGGGGGGGGCGCAGCACACGCAGTGGCGAGCCGGGGGGCCGGTTTACTGCCGCCGAAAGTCGTCTGCTTGACGAACTTCGAGGTCAGGTGGTCGCCCGATGTCACCGGCGCGTACTTCGGCACTTCGCCCGGCGCCAGGCAGTGCGGCAGGCACTCGACCACCGCGTCGTAGTTGGGCTGGTGGAAGAACACCAGCGACTGGCGGCGGTTGGTGCCGGCCACCTCGAACGGCGGGTTCACCACCCGGTGCAGGGTCGAGACCCACTGGTCGTTGGTCCACTGCATCATCAGGTCGCCGATGTTGACCACCAGCCCGCCCTCGACCTGCGGCACGTCGACCCACTGCGCAGCCTTGTTGAAGACCTGCAGACCGCGGTCGTCGGGCAGCACGATGGTCAGGCTGCCGTAGTCGCTGTGGGCGCCGGCGCGCAGCTGGCCGGGCAGTGGCGCCTCTTTCTGCGGCGGGTAGCTCAGCACCCGGAACATGCTGATGTGGTCGTCGATCTTGTCGTCGAAGAAGTGCTCGCCCAGCCGCAGCCCCATCGCGAAGATGCGCATCAGCGAGCGGGCCAGGTCGCTCATCGCGGCGAAATATTCGGTGTACGCGGCCTGGAAGCCCGGCACGTCGGGCCAGGCGTTGGGCTCGAAGTGGGCGCCGGCGGCGGGGCCGCGGTGGTAGGCGTCGTCGGGCACGTCGCTCGGGCCGATCGAGAACGACTCCTTCAGGTCGCCCGGCGCCTGCTCTTCGAGGCTGTACGACAGGCCCTCTTCGCCGACCGCGCTGTAGCCGCGCACCGCGTCGTCGCGCGGCCGGTCGACCCGGCGCTTGTCGGCCAGCGGCAGCGCGAAGAAGGCACGGGACGCGGCCGACACGCGGGCCACCAGCGCCGGGGCTATGCCGTGGTGGGTGATCACCAGAAAGCCGATGCTGCGGCAGGCCTCGTCCACCGCGCGGGCCACCGCGGCCTTGCCGTCGGCATCGCCGGAAAAATACGGGGCCAGGTCGATGATCGGTACCGACAGCAGCGTCATGTCGCGAATCCTTGGAAGGGAACGGAGGGACCGGAAAGGAACGGGAGACGGGGTGGGCCCGCCGCCGAGATGCCGCGTGCCTGCGGGGGCCGGTATGCAACGTCTGTGCCAGTTGACCAAATGGACAAACCGCACACGGCACCCGGATAGAAACCACCCGCGCGCCGGTCGGCACGCGGAAAATTGGTGCGCCGGGCCTTACAGTGGTGCGCCGCGCCGGGTACGGCCCGTGCATCGCCCGCACCGACCCGATGGACCGCCAACCGACCACCGCCGACATGCCCAAGACCCCGAGCCTGGCCGCTGCCGGCACCACCGCGAAACGGGCGCGCCCGGCCGCCGCCCCGGCCGCCCCGAAGCCCGTGCGCAAGACGACCCGCAAGGCCGCGCCGAAAGCCGCGCCGACACCGCGCGCACCGGCCATCCGCACCACCACGGCCGCCACCACCCGCCGCCGCGACCGCCGGATCGAGGACAAGCGCGCCGCCATCCTGGGCGCCGCGCTGGGCCTGTTCTCGCGCTTCGGCCTGCACGGCACCAGCGTCGACCAGGTGGCGGCGCGGGCCGATGTCTCGAAGAGCAACCTGCTCTACTACTTCGCCAACAAGGAAGAGCTGTACGTCTCGGTGCTGCGCAACCTGCTGGCGGTGTGGCTGGAGCCGCTGCGCGGCTTCAGTGCCGAGCAGGACCCGCGCGCGGCCATCGGCGACTACATCCGCCGCAAGCTCGCCGTCTCGCGCGACAGCCCCGACGCGTCGCGCCTCTTCTGCCTGGAGATGGTGCAGGGCGCGCCGCTGCTGCGCGACGAGCTGGGCCGCGAGCTGCGCGATTTGGTCGAGCGCAAGTCGGAGGTGATCCGCGCCTGGGTGGCCGATGGCCGGCTGGCGCCGGTGGAGCCGCACCATTTGATCTTCGCGCTGTGGGCCACCACCCAGCACTACGCCGATTTCGGGGTGCAGGTGCAGGCGCTCACCGGCCGCACGCTGGACGACCCGGAGTTCTTCGAGGCGGCGGTGGAGAACGTGCAGCGCATCGTGCTGGACGGCATCGCCCGCGCACCGGCAGCCGCAGCCGGCTGAGGTCCGTTCCGCTATCAAAATAATAGCTGGTAGCCGGCGTGTACCGCCGGCCGTGGCTACTTTTCTTCTGAAAACAGCAGGCGCAGCGGTGTTCGTGGCGCACCCGGCGCGGGCCCGATTGTTGGCCGGGGGGAAACAGACTGGTGCCGCCCGCCGTCTTGGTCCGGCGCGGCCCCGCGGCCACACTCGGCTGCCCCGCCACCCGCGCCGGGCCCGCGGGCCGTGGCGCACGCTCTCCAGGACGCTTCTCCCATGACCCACGCACCCAGCGCCCATCTCTGCGCCGACCCCTGCGCCGACCCCTGCGCCGACCCCTGCCTGTCGCCCGATGCCTTCGCCCCGCCCGCCGCCGCCCCGGGCCGCGCCGCCTGGCTGGCGGTCGGCTCGATCGCCGTCGGCACCTTCGCCACCGTCTCGACCGAGTTCATGCCGATCGGCCTGCTGACCGATATCGCCGCGGGCCTGGATGTCTCGGCCGGCACCGCCGGGCTGATGGTCACCGTGCCCGGCGTGCTGGCCGCCTTCGCCGGGCCGACGCTGATCGTCGCCTCGGGCCGGCTCGACCGGCGCACGGTGCTGGTCGCGCTGTCGGTGCTGCTGATCGCCTCCAACCTGCTGGCGGCCTTCGCGCCCAATTTCGGCACGATGCTGGTCGCGCGGCTGCTGCTGGGCCTGTGCGTCGGCGGCTTCTGGACCTTCGCGCCGGCGGCGGCCACGCAGCTGGTGCCGGCCGCCTCCAAGGCGCGCGCCATGTCGCTGGTGCTGGCGGGCGTCTCGGCCGCCACGGTGCTGGGCGTGCCCGCCGGCGCCTGGCTGGGCGCGCTGGCCGGCTGGCGCGCGGCCTTCGCCGTCACCGGCGCGCTGGCCACCGCGGTGCTGCTGGTGCAGCTGTGGCTGCTGCCCGCGCTGCCGCCGGCCCGCGCGATCCGGCCGCGCGACCTGCTCACGCCGCTCACCCGCCGCATGGCGCAGGTCGGGCTGCTGGCGGTGCTGTTCTTCATCGCCGGCCACTTCGCCGCCTACACCTACCTGAAGCCGCTGCTGCAGCAGGTCTTCGGCCTGCCGCCCTCGGCGGTGGCGACGCTGCTGCTGGTCTACGGCGCGGTCGGCTTCGTCGGCACCTTCGTCGGCGGCAGCCTGGTCGCGCGCAGCGTGCGCGGCACCACCCTGCTGGCCGCGCTGATGCTGGCCGGGGCGCTGCTGCTGTCGACCGTCGCCGGCTCCGGCATGGTGGCGGGCACGGTGGTGGTGGTGGTCTGGGGCCTGGCCTTCGGGCTGATCCCGGTGGCGCTGACCGGCTGGATGATGGAGGCGGTGCCCGACGCGCCCGAGGCCGGCCAGGCCCTGCTGGTCAGCGGCTTCCAGGTGGCGATCGCGCTGGGCTCCCTGGTCGGCGGCATGGTGGTCGACGGCTACGGCATCTCGCGCACGATGCTGGTCAGCGGTGCGCTGGTGCTGGCGGCCGCGGCGATCGTGTTCGCCTATGGGCGGATGGTGGGTGCGGGGCGGGTGCAGACCGCTTGAGGCGGACTGGAGCACGATGTGCGATGAAATCGTGCTTTGGCCAACGTCCCGCAGAGGCTTCTAGCTATTGAATTGGTAGCGCCGCGCCGCGCCCGGCCGGGTGGACGCGCACCCGTGCCACCCGCGAAACTCACAGCGCCGCCGCGATCTCGTGGTAACGCCGGTCGAAGTACACCAGCCCGTGTGCCGCGTCGCCCACCGCGATCGCCACCACCTCGCAGAAGAGCACGTCGTGGGTGCCGACGCCGGTGCGGCTGCTCACCCGGCAGTCGAACGACACGGCGGCCGCGTCCAGCATCGGCGCGCCGGTGGCGGCGACGGCCCAGCGGGCGGCGGCGAAGCGCTCGTCCATCGGGGTCTTGCCGCCGAACAGGTTGGAGATGCCCTGGTGCCCGGCCGCCAGCGCGTTGACGCACAGCACGCCGTTGGCCTGGAAGGCGGGGTAGACCGAGGCGCTGCGGTTGAGGCAGACCAGCAGCGTCGGCGGCGTGTCGGTCACGCTGCAGACGGCCGAGGCGGTGAAGCCGGCGCGCCCGCCCGGGCCGTCGGTGGTGATGATGTGGACCGCCGCGCCCAGCCGGGCCATCGCGTTGCGGTAGTCGCCGGCGGTGAGGGCCGCGGCCGTGGCGGCCGGCCCGTGGGTGGCGGGCGCGGCGGTGCTGCTGCGGGCGGGGAGGAGGGCGGGGTCGGCGGTGTGCATCGAAAGCTTCCGGCTGGGGTTGGGCGGCGCGGTCAGGCCGCGACCGGGCTGCCGGCCACGGCCCGCGCCAGGAACGCGCGCACGCAGTCGTTGAAGGGCCCGGGCGCGGTCACGCTGTGCGCATGGCCGCCGTGCGGCACCAGGTCGAGCGTGGCGCGGGGCAGGCCGTCGGCCAGGCGGCGCGAGGCGGTCCAGGGCACCAGGGTGTCGTCCATCGCGGCCATCACCAGCGTGGGCGCGGCGATCTCGGCCAGGCGCGCATCGGCGTCGAAGGCGCGCAGCGCCGCGATGCGGGTGCGCATCGCAGCCTCGCCGGGAAAATGCGCGAAGGCGTGGTCGACCTCGGCCTGCACCGCCTCGGCGTTGGCGGCGCACCAGGCGGCGGGGTACAGGAAGATCGGCTGCGCTTCCACATAGGCCCGCGGGCCCAGGGCACCCAGCAGCGCCAGCCGCGCATCGAAGCAGCGGGCCGAATGCGGATTGGGCCGCGACCAGGCGTTCACCAGCACCAGGCTGGCGACGCGCTGCGGGGCGTCCAGCGCCAACTGCAGCCCCACCAGCCCGCCGAGCGCATGGCCCACCAGGTGGCAGCGGGCGGTGCCGGTGGCGTCCATCACCTCCGCCACGTCGCGGGCCATGTGGGCGATGGAATAGCCGGCCGGCAGCGTGCCGGGGCTGCGGCCGGTGCCGCGCTGGTCGTAGGCCACCACGCGGTAGCCGGCGTCGGCCAGCGCGGGGATCTGCGGCTTCCAGAACGCGGCCGAGCCGCCGAGGCCGGACGACAGCAGCACCGTCTCGGCCGCGTCCGCCGGCCCGTGCACCTCGTGGTAGAGCGCCATGGCGGGTCAGTCCTTGCGGCCCACATGCGCTATCGAGGCGATCTCGACCAAGGCATCCGGCTTCACCAGCCCGCACTGGATGCAGTAGCGCGCCGGCTTCTCGCCGGGGAAGAACTCGGCGTACACCGCGTTGATCTTCGGGTAGTCGGCCCAGTCGCGCAGGAACACGTGGTTGAAGGTGACGTCGTCCATCGTGCCGCCGGCGGCCTCGATCACGCCCCGGATGGTGGTGAGCACATGGCGCGTCTGGGCGGTGGCGTCGCCCACGTGCACCACGTTGTTGTCCTGGTCGAAGGGCAGGGTGCCCGAGACGTAGACGATGCCGTCGGCGAGGGTACCGGGCACGTAGGGCGCGAGCGGCTTGCCGGTACCGGGCGGGATGATGGCTGTCTTGGGCATGAAGGCTCCGGGTGAACCCCCCAGGCTCCCCGCCACGCGGTCCGCCTCCCCCCTTCTGCTGCGCAAGGGGGGGTGGCGCCGGCGGCCGGGCAAAGCCCGTTCCGCGGCGCCCCTGGTCAGGCGGGGCGTGTCAGGTTGGATGGGGGTGGGTTGAAAAAGGGTGGAAGGGTGAATCAGGCGGAGACGGTGTCGACGAACGCGTCCACGGTGGACACCCATCCGAAGAAGGTCTCCACGTTGTAGACCGCGGCGGCCTGGATGGCGGGGCCGCCCAGTTCGTGGGTGGCGTCCTCCAGCATCACGCTGAAGTACTCCAGGTGGAACGCGTCGCGCAGCGTCGATTCGACGCACACGTTGGTGGCGATGCCGGTGAAGACCAGGTTGCGGATGCCGCGGGCGCGCAGGGTGCTGTCGAGCGCGCTGTTGAAGAAGCCGCTGTAGCGCGGCTTGGGCACCACGATGTCGCCCGGCTGCGGCGCGATCGCGTCGACCATCTGGTAGTCCCATCCGCCCTTGGCCAGGAAGCGGCCCTGCAGCTCGGGCTTTCTGCGCATCGTCTTCAGCGCGTTCGACTTGTGCCAGTTGGGCGAGCCGGGGCCGCCGGCCTCCACGTACTGCGCGTCCCAGCCGTTCTGCAAAAACACCACCAGCACCCCGGCCGCGCGGGCGGCCACCACGGCGCGGGCCACGTTGCCGATCACGCCCTGCGCGCCGGAAATATCGAAGCCCGCGGTATCGACATAGCCGCCCACCGAGGCATAGGCGTTCTGCATGTCGACCACCACCAGCGCGGTCTGCGCGGCGTGGAAGGCCAGCGGTTCGGGCCGGGCCGGCAGCACGTGGGCGCCGCTGCCCGGGCGCAGCGCGTCGGGCGCGCCGGCGGGGCTGGAAGAGGTGAGGGTGGCATTGGTCTTGGCGGTGGTCATGCGGGTGTCTTTCATGCGGCCAGGGCCGCGGTGGCGGCGACCTGCGAGGGCACCGGGCTGTCGGCCTCGGTGCGGCTGGCCATCAGCGGCTGGATGCGCTCGCCGAAGGCCTTCACGCCTTCGACGAAGTGGTCGAAGGTCAGCAGCACGCCTTCGGTGCCGGGCACCTCGGCCATCTCGTCGAGCATGCGCGCCACGCTGGCGTAGGAGCCGACCAGGGTGCCCATGTTGATGTTGACGGCAGAGGTGGGGTCGGCCATCTGGCGCACGTTGGTGTCGGCGCCCGATTGGGTGTCGGCCGCGCCCTGCTGGCCCAGCCAGGCGATCGCCTCCTGGTCGGCGCCGGCCTTGTAGTGCTCCCACTTGGCGCGGGCGGCCTCGTCGGTCTCGTCGGCGATCACCATCACCAGCACGTAGGTGGTGACGTGGCGGCCGGTCTTGGCGGTGGCCTCGATCAGCTTCTCGGCCGCGGGGGCGAAGGCCTTTGGCGTATTGACGCCCTTGCCGAAGCAGAAGTTGTAGTCGGCGTACCGGGCCGAAAAGTCCATGCCCGCGCCGCTGGAGCCGGCGCAGATGATCTTCATCTCGGCCTGCGGCAGCGGGCTGACGCGGCAGTCCTCCATGGTGAAGTGCTGGCCCTGCAGATCGCACCTGCCGGTGCCCCACAGGTCGCGCAGCACCTGGGCGTATTCGGCCAGGTATTCGTAGCGCGAGCCGAAGAATTCGTCGCCCGGCCACATCCCCATCTGCGAGTACTCGGGCTTCTGCCAGCCGGTCACCAGGTTGACGCCGAAGCGGCCGCCCGAGATGCTGTCGATGGTGGCGGCCATGCGCGCGACGACGGCCGGCGGCATCACCAGCGAGGCGGCGGTGGCGAAGAGCTTGATCTTGGTGGTGACCGCGGCCAGGCCGGCCATCAGGGTGAAGGATTCGAGGTTGTGGTCCCAGAACTCGGTCTTGCCGCCGAAGCCGCGCAGCTTGATCATCGACAGCACGAAGTCCAGCCCGTAGTGCTCCGCCGTCTGCGCGACCTCCTTGTTGAGCGCGAAGGTCGGTTGGTACTGCGGCGCGTTTTCCGACAGCAGCCAGCCGTTGTTGCCGATGGGGATGAAGATGCCGACTTTCATGGTGGTGCGCCTGCGGGTGGGGATGCCGGTGCCTTGCATGCGCTGTGCCAGGTTCGAGAAGTCTTTCTACATCAATGGCTTGCGTCGATGTTGCCGGCGTGTTTTGACCAAATGGTCCAAACTGGTTCGTTCGGACGGCGGCGGCGCCACCCATTCGGTGCGGGATGTGCGGTGGCGGTGCATTGGGCTCGCCCAAGACACAGCGCCGCCGCTTTGCTGAACGCCACTGACGTTGGCCTGGAATATGCAGGTGCAAAGACCGCGCACCGGCCTCACGTAGCCCTCGGAGCCTGCTGCGTTGCAGCTCGCGGCTTATAGAGCTGGGTGAGCGCTGCAACTGCCGGGCGATGGCGCGGATGCCGTGGTTCTGCTGGCGCAGGCTGGCAATGCTCACCCGAGCTTCCGGCTGGAGTTGGCGGTACGGAACTGCGGCGGTGGGCTTGGACATCTGCTGACTTTATCGGGTGGCAGGTGTTGCGCTTCAGGTTTGAATTCGCCCTGGTTAACGCGCACGATATATTATTTAGCCAACCCGATATTTCTCAGCGCCAGTAAATATTACGCAAACGAAAATGCTTTTTTGTATTAATGGCGCACGCAACCCATAAAAAACTAGAAAATATCGATGCCATTAATTGCAAAAAACCAATCCCCTGGTAGTGGTAAATAAAAGACCAAGGCATCCAAAAAACATTAAAAATAAATTTTGCTATGCTGCCTATGTAACCTATCCATGGGATTGCTGCAAACCAATATAAAAAGGAAATGTAAATAAGAAGTCCCCAACCCAAAAGCCAATGCAATATAGAATATTTGATCGCCAAATAGAATTCTGACTTTGTGCTTTTGTTTTGGGACATTCAATGCTTTAGTTGTTTAAAATTGACTCGAATTCTTTTAAGAAGATGCTTTTTTCGAGAGCGGGACCTGTGTCTTGGCAGCGAGTGGTCATCACAAAATCAGAATATGAAAAACTTGATTTATTGAAAACCGACGCTTTCCAAGCGCATAAATCCGAAGACTTGGACCGGTTTAAACTGATCATTCCCATATAGTTTCCTTTTTTGTAATTAATAATCTTTTCAGGGAGACAGAGATTGCCGCCACTCTCCTTGACGTACCACCTCAGTAGTTTGGCACTGCCTGATGGTAAAGAGTAATAGACTGAATATCTTCCGGCTTGCTCCCTCATGATATAGGTTATTTCGGACGCTCGCTCAAGCCGCGCTTCTTTAATGATCCCTAAATCAAGGGTATTAGGTTTTTTAGAAGGCGATTCACTTAAGTCAATAAAATCCTGATCTATTGAGGAATCGAAATAGTCTCCCTTGGAGGTTGACCTTTCTAAAAACTCCTTATTTTCTTTAACACTCCACTCAAAAATTTCAATTGGTTTTTGCCTATGGCACGGATAGACGTCTGAAGCATAAACATGTACACCCTGACCGCAAAGTATAGATACAGTCAGCATTGAAGATAGCTTGCTGCGCATCAGAAAATTCCCCAGTCGAATTTGCCAGATGAGGTATTAGGGCTATTGCAATCACTGGCAAACGAGTCTGCTAGATTTCCCATGATTCCCGTCGATGCCTCTTTCCACCAATGCTTGCCATCGACTTGGTATGTAGCTGCCGGATCCGAATCATAATCGACAACATTTGCATATCCTGCGCGTGCAAACGCACTGCCACCGAAGTATGGGTGATCCGATAAATGCCGAGATCTGATAATTGATAAAGTAGAATCTGCAAAAACTGCTGAATCTACTTTTTCTGATGCAAATTTGCTTTTGGCAGTTTTGATAAGTGTGCGGACGGGAGTGGACCCTCCGACAGTAGCGCCAGGCGCCCGGTATACTCTATTTTCAGCAAAAATGTAAAACTTTGGTCTGGTATCAATTGAATTGGGAATTTCTGCAGTAAAAGATTCAAATACCCAATAGTTCTTTCTTTGTTGAGGGGTCATTGAGTATATATCTAAGTACCGAGCTGGCATACCAATTGTGCTAAAAAATTGCAGGGCAACCCAAAGTGGAATATCGGGTATATTGCTCATGTTGCAGGCGCGACTGAAGGAGAATAGCGCTCCCGATGTGGCAGGCATAGGAGAAAAAACAATTCCCGCCAGGGCCAAAATTAGTAAAATGTGCCGTTTCATTGTTGACCTTCGTTAATGTAGCCAGAAATGTTCCCCAATGGTTCTGCTTCAGCACTTCTTGTGCAGACATTTTCGCAGCGCCAGCCGGTGGAGTTAGGAGGTGTCGTAGGTGGAGGCAAACCTTCCAGCACATTAGTTACGAATGGGCGGTATGCGAGGCCCGCAGGTTTTGTAGCAGGTGGTGTTGGGTTTGGGTTTGGGTTTGGGTTTGGGTTTGGGTTTATTGGTGCATTGCCAAACTGAACAGTTTTAGTTCCAGGAACTTTGGCATTCGAACCATCGCCAAATATTAAATAAGATTCCAGCTTGTAGCTTTTTCCATCTAACAAGTTTGCTGGAACGTTGAGTGGGATATTGAATCCAAATGTTCCTGAATTGGTTCCGCAAGCGCTTTGGACACCAGGTTCGCGTGCAATATTCGTAACGCCAGCCCCAAGAAAAACATTGTCATTCCGGTACTGACCGTTGCCTAAATAGACATAGTCATTTCTATAAACATGAATAGCCTTGGGAGCATCTTCAAGATACTCACAAGCCCATCCGGTCACTTCAGTCAACGAGGCAGATTCTGTATTCCCCCTTATTTCTGGATAAGGTTTGTACGCAACTATTTCTCTCCAGGCGACCCAAGAAGGACTTGCCGTAGTTTGCACAACAACATACCTTATTTTTGTCGTGTCCGAAATAGGCAATGAGAGCCAATCATAGTCTCTTGTATGTTGAGCTATCGATCCAAAGAAAATCCATTGGTCAGAACTTGTGCGACCATATATATTATGGGTCGTCTGGCCCTCAGGGTCTTGGCCAACTTGAAGACGAACTTCTCGAATTCTTTGATTAAATCCTAAATCCTAAATCCAAATCTACCCATTGGGTAGGTGGGCCACCTGAACTCCATAATGTCTCGGGATTGTTATCCGTTGCTCCAGCTGGATCGGTTACTGTACCGGAATAGTTTGAGATTCGGCCTGGAATAGCTTCTCCACTAGCATTACATGCTGCAGCATGCAATGCTGCCCCTAGAATTAAGCAGTAACGTAATTTAGAAAACATATTTCGCTCCAAATTGCTATTAAAATTTAACAGTTGAAATGCAACGAAAACGAAGATAAATTTCAACGCCCTTGCAAAGCGCAAAGAATTTAGCGGATTCAAACCTGAAGCGCAACACTTGTGTTGCGCTTCAGGTTTGAATCCGCCCCAATATCGGCTCCACAGCCGGCATGCGCTGGCGGCATCGGCACGATCTCGCGGTCAGTGGCGCGTTTACGCAAGTACAGTGTTGTTTTGCACCCCTCGGCAGGAAGCGCCGCTCGAAGCAGACAAGCAGGCACAACCTACATCGCAAAAATCTTCCCTGGATTCATGATGTTCTTCGGGTCCAGCGCGCGCTTCAACGTTCGCATCATGTCCACCGCACCGGCGCCGGCCTCATCCACCAGAAACCCCATCTTGTGCAGCCCGATGCCGTGCTCGCCGGTGCATGTGCCCTCCAGGCGCAGGGCGCGCTCGACCAGGGTGTGGTTGAGGCGCTCGGCGGTGGCGCGCTCCTCGACGCTGGCGGGGTCGATCAGGTAGCCGAAGTGGAAGTTGCCGTCGCCGACATGGCCGACGAGGAAATACGGGATGCCGCTGGCATCGGCCTCGGTGACCGAGTCGAGCAGACAGTCGGCCAGGCGTGAGATCGGTACGCAGGTGTCGGTGGAGATGGCGCGGCAGCCGGGGCGCGACTGGATGGCGGCGAAGTAGGCGTTGTGCCGGGCCGTCCAGAGCCGGGTGCGTTCTTCGGGCGTGCTGGCCCATTCGAAGGCGTTGCCGCCGAACTCGGCCGCGATCTCCTGCACCGTCTCGGCCTGCTCCTTCACGCTGGCGGGCGAGCCGTGGAATTCCATCAGCAGCATCGGCTCCTCGCGCAGGATGGTGCGTGAATGGGCGTTGACCATGCGCACCGTGTTGGCGTCGATCAGTTCGACCCGTGCGATCGGCACGCCGATCTGAATCGTCTGGATGGTGGTGCGCACCGCGGCCTCGATGCTGGGGAACGAGCAGATGGCGGCCGATACCGCCTCGGGCAGCGGGTAGAGGCGCAGCGTGATTTCGGTGATGACGCCCAGCGTGCCCTCGCTGCCGACGAATAGCCGGGTCAGGTCGTAGCCAGCCGACGATTTGCGCGCGCGGGTGCCGGTGCGGATGGTCTCGCCCTGCGCGGTCACCACTTCCAGCGCCAGCACGTTTTCGCGCATGGTGCCGTAGCGCACGGCGTTGGTCCCGCTGGCGCGGGTGGCGGCCATGCCGCCGATGGACGCATCGGCCCCCGGGTCGATCGGGAAGAACAGGCCGGTGTCCTTGATCTGCTCGTTGAGCTGCTTGCGGCTGATGCCCGGCTGCACGGTGACGGTGAGGTCTTCGGCATCGAGCCGCAGCACCCGGTTCATCCGCGACACGTCGACGCTGATGCCGCCCTGCACCGCCAGCAGATGGCCTTCGAGCGACGAGCCGCTGCCGAAGGCGATCACCGGCACCGCGTGCAGGTCGGCGAGGCGCAGCGCATCGGCCACGTCCTGCGTGCTTTCCGCAAAGACCACCGCGGCGGGCGGCGGGGCGACGAAGGACGATTCGTCGCGGCCATGCTGTTCGCGCACGGCCGCGGCGACGGAACACTGGGCGCCGAAGCGGGCCGACAGGGCGTCGAGCATGGCGGGCGGCACATCGCGCAAGGCCAGCGCGGGCAGGAGCTGGGACGACGACAGCGGGGCATTCATGGGACAGGTCTCCGGTTCTGGATGGCAGCCCCCGATTTTGCGCCGCACGGCACAAGGGGGACAGCGGCGCAACCCGTATCCCCCTATTTGTCGTTGCCGGATGCCCGGCCTGCTGCAGCAGGCCGGCGCTGTAGCCGAAACGGCCGCCTAGATGTGAAGGTTCAATAGGTTGTATCCGGTGTTCATCCGGACTGGGTTTGAGAGACTGGAAGTCGCCAAACACCCAATC
>JBHZQV010000036.1:0-12006 GCA_042867185.1 Sphingomonas sp. NCPPB 2930
CAAGAGCTGGAGCATCAACGTCGGGCGCTTCAAGACCGAGACCATCGGCATGGCGTACATGCAGAACGTGGGGCTGGGCCGCATGGAGAACGTCGGGTTGGGCTACAACCTGAACGTCGGTGTGGGCATGGCGACCATCGTGGGCCTGAGCCAATCGACCACGGTCGGGGTGGACCAATCGACCCGGGTGGGCAGCGACAAGTCGACGACCGTGGGCACCAAATACTCGTTGGTGGTCGGCGGCGGGTCGTCTGCCAGCGGCGGCGCCGGTGGAGATGCTTCCGGCAATGGCTTTGTATCCAGCCAGGATGCATCGGCCGGGCAGCAAAACGGCGGCAGCGACGGTGGCTCGCGCATCACCATGGATGCAGAGTCCATCACACTGCAGGTCGGAGGTTCATCGCTTGTCCTGAAAAAGGATGGCAGCATTTCCGTCACCGGCACGGGCATCACCATCACGGGCTCGGAAAAAGTCAAAACCATCAGCCCGAACATTTTCGAGAACTGACCGTGCATAGATTGAAGACCACCCACCCAACCGCACGCGATCGGGAAGCCCCAGGGCCGGCAAGCGCAGGATCGGTGCTTTGTACCGTGAGGTCGGTATTTGCCGACTGCTGCGTCATCGATGTTCCCGGAAAAACCGAGGGAATGCGGGCGCTGACCGCGATGCATGTGCCATTGCTGCAACCCGGCTGCCGCGTTCTGGCTTTCCACGACCCGGCGAGCGACGAATGGTTCGTCCATGCGGCATTTGCTGCGGCTGCCGCAGGCACTACGGGCGCCCTGCACGCTACCGCCCCTGCGGTCATGCAGTTCGATGCGGAAACCCGCACACTGCGCCTCGACGCGTCCCGCCTTCAATTGAATGCACTTGATTCGATCGAACTCGCCTGCGGGACCGCACGCCTGAAAATCACGTTGCAGGGGGCGGTTCACATCATGGCCGATTCCATCACGTCGTCGGCAGTGGGCAGCCATCGCATCGAAGGCGCGTCGATCGACCTGAACTGAACCATGCCGCTCCCACCTTTGCCAGGACTGCTGGACGAGTCGCTGGAGACCGCTCTGCGCGCACGCCAACGCCGTGTCTGGGTAGCCGCCAATGACCGATTCGATCTGCGCGCCTTGACCGCCGCAGAAGAGCCGGTCGAGCGTGCGATCGTCGCGAGCAGGCTCTATGGAGCGCAGGCCAGGGACGCGCTCGACACCTTCCTACAGAGCTGCGAAGCGCAAGACGATTCGGGCTGGCGATTTCTCCGACTGGCGCATTCCCTGCAGGTCGGTTCGCACGATGCCTCGCTGCTGGCGGAACAATATATTGCGACCGACTGGATGGCGGTGCGCGATGCCTATTGGCATTTTCCGGTTCAAGAGAACATCTTCGACCGTTCGGCCGCCCCCCTTACCCCATTGTTCGACAGCACGGATCCCGCCGTCCAGGCCCTCGCGGTCGAACTGGCCGGGCGCCTCGGTGACAAGGCGGCAGAAGCACGGCTCATCGACAAGGTCGGCGCCGGCCATCAGGTCGCCGGCAGCCTGCTGGCGTTGGCGCGCATGGGTCGCGTCCACCCTCGGCACGCGCCGCTCGTGCAGCTCCATCTGCAGTCGCCGCTTCAGCATGTGCGGTCCTGGGCCATCGAAGTGGCCGTCACGCTGGGACGCGGCGATTGGCTGAAACCGTGGGACCGGCTGGTGGACCTGGACGATGCACCCCAGGATGCCCCGATGCTGGCATGGGGTGCCTGGGCCGCGCTCGATTCGCGTGCGGCGGCAGACGCGGCACTCCACGCGACCGGCCTTCCGCTCGGGCTGCGCATGCGCGTGATCGCCCTGACCGGACACCCGGACGCGCTGGTTGTTGCCATGGGGTGGATCGCGGAGGATGCCGATCCGGTACAACCCGCAGCGGCCGATGTTCTCCATCTGGCGCTCGGTCACATGCCACCGGAAGCAAAGGCCAGGCCGCAGGATGCAGGCCGGAAATCGGACGCCCTGCGGACGCGTTTGCTCGACGTCTTGCGGCGCGCCCACGTTCCGATTCGCAACGACGCCGATCGCGCACCCTGGACCGTCGATGCCATTTTGCAGACATCGGATCAGACCAGGGCGGTCCGCATCCGCGCGGGCCACAGGCTTGTTTCGGGCCGACAGACCTTCCCCGAGTGCCTTCCCGATCTGACGCATCCGTTGCGCGAGTGGATTTTCCGCGAACGTGCCCTTGTCAGCGGCCAACCTGTCTCCTTGTCCGCCTGGGATGCGGCGCGCCGCCAGAACCTGGCCATGGCGCTCGCAGCGGCAGCTGCCGAGGTCGAGGATGTCGATCCTCTCGCAGCACATGGATAGTCTGCTCGTCGGCAATGCGCCACTGTCCAGCCGGGTGTTCCGTCATGAAGACAGCGACGGTGCGCCCTACGCGCTTCTGGTCAGCAAGGGAACGTGGGACCTTCGGACCGGTACCTTGTGCAATGGCGCTGCGGGGCCGGGTGCCGTGGTCGAGGTCCGCGACGTTCCGCTCTACACCGCCGTCGGCGATCTGCAACTGGACGAGACGCAGCGCGCAGTGCTGGGACCCAGGCTGACCCACAGCATTCTGGCGGTCGACCATGACCGGGTTCCGCCCAAGCCCCATTTCGACGTGGTGGTGAACGGTTACGCCCATGCCCCGGGAGGCAAGCCGAAGCCCTGGTTCGACGCGGGCATCCGGGTGGGCAACGTCCTGTCGACGCTCAGGGCCTACGGGCCCCGCATCGAACACAAGCGATTCTTTTCGTCCGTCGTGGGCGATCCCCTCGCGCCGGTTCGCCGCGTGCCGCTGGGACCCGCGTTTGCCGGCTGGGGCCGTGCACTGGAAACCCTCGCAGCCCCAGCGGACGAGACGACGTTTCCGATGCTTTCACCCTGGCTGGAGGCCATCGGTGCGGACACGCATGCGGCCGATCGCGGGCCCCAGGTCAGCTTCGGCACATGGTCGGAAGAAGCCCCGCATCGCCTGCAGTGGGCCGGGACCTATGACGAACGCTGGCGGTGCGAGCGCGCGCCACGCCTGCCGCGTGACTTCGATCGCCGCTTTTACAACACGGCAGATCCCGCGCTCCAGCTGCGTGCCGCGCCCGTGCCTGGAACGCCGATACGGCTGGCCCACCTTTCTGAAAACAGCATGCAGGACATCGTCTTCCCCGCCATGACCGTGGACGTCTCGGCACGCTACGGCGCCGGCACCCCCCGGCAGCAGCAATTTTCCTTGCGGGCCGACACCTTGCTTCTGGAGCCGGACCTGCAGCGCATGGCGATCGTCTGGCGTGCACTGATACCGGTGCGTGGCGGCAGCCTGCAACGCCTCGAACTGCATTGCAGGACCGGTACGGCATGAGTGCCATGTCCCAGCCCTCCCCGCCGCGCGCGGCTGCAGGCGACTACTGGGTCGTCGCGGGCGGCGGCGCCGTCACACCGCTCGGCAGCAGTCTGGAACAAACCGCCGCCTCCCTCACCGCCCGTCTGCAGCGGTTTCGTCGGACCGGCATGCCGGACATTTCGGCGTTACCGATCACCACATCCGAGGTGCAAGGCGTCACTACCGGACTGGCGGGGGCTGCCCGCCTGCAGGCCATGCTGCAGAGCGCCATGGAGGAGGCGCTGTCGGCCCTGCCGCCGCCGGGCACGCTGGAAGGCGCGGCCCTTCTCGTGCTGGCACTTCCCGACCGCATCGGTCCGGAGGGATGCCGCTACATGGCCGAATGGGCCGGGCAGTGCGCGGACGCGGTTCCCGCCTGGGCCGCGCTGGGCAGGAACGCCTGTAGAACCGTGCAGGCCGGCGCGGCGGGCGGGTTCGCGGCACTGGAGGTCGCCCATGCCGAAATGCTGCGCAACCCGGACCTTCGCATCGCCCTGCTGGCCAGCGTCGACAGCTTCTGCGAACCGACGCTTCTGCGTCAGTTCGTCGAGGCCGACCTCGTCCACCGCAAAGGCAACGAAGAGGGCTTCGTTGCCTCGGAGGCCGCCAGCGCAGTCCTGCTGGCGCGCCGGCCCGACGTTCCCGCGCGTCGCTATGCGCTGCTGCGGCCGGCACTGGCGCAATCGCCGCACGCGCTGTGGCCCCACGACCGGCAGACCGACGGCTCGGTGCTGCAGCCGGTCCTCGACGGCGCGCTGCGCCATGCAGGGCTCGGCACCGAACACATCAGCCATTGGCTGTCGGATGCCGATGGCTCGGCATGGCGCAGCAGGGAAGAGCAAGGCGCACTCATGCGGCTCACGCAGACCAGCGAAACCGCCCACCTGGGCGGGCAGATTCCCGAGCTCGCCACCCGCCTCGGCCAGATCGGCGCGGCCTGGGGCCCTCTCTACTGGGGGCTAACGGAGGTTCTTTCGCGCTACCGCCTCCGGCGCACCAACGCCGCCTTGACCTGGGCCCTCGATCCGTCCGGCCACGCCGGCGCGGCGGTCATGGTCCGCTCTGCCCTGCCCGACTAGGCAGCCCCCTACCCCCTCAACTTTTCCCGATGGCGACGAACATCCACACGGACGACCGCAAGTACATCACGCAGTACGGTGCGGCCCGGGCGGTGCAGCCGGTCGATCCGGTGTTTCTGCTGCCCAAGCACCAGCCGGGCGTGGCGCCGCACTTCAATACCTCGTTGCAGATCAAAAACCCGGCCGGCACCGTCTTCGACCACGGCACGCGGGTGGCCCACCGCGAGAGCATGCTCGACACCGGCTTGCATGCACCGGTGGTCATGGAGGGCCAGATCGTGCGGGTCAGAAGCCACCCGAACGGATTCTGGAGCTGGGCCAAGACCGTGCAGATCGAGGCGCGCAACGTGGTCATGCACGCGGTCGAGACTGGCGTCAACTCGCTCTGGGACATGCTGCCGCAGGAGATCAAGAACGTCGTCGGCAACGGCGGCAAGATCGTCGAAGGCCTGACGCTCGGCGACTTCAAGGACGCGGCGAGCGAGGACCTGGACGCGCTGAAGGAATTCCTGGGCTCGTCCGACGCGATGATGGCCCTGGCCGAGACGGTTGCGCTGATCGCCGCCCAGGGCATCCCGGTCGTCGGCCAGGTGATCGGCGGTGCGGCCGCGGTGCAGCGTGTCATGGGCGCGGTGGATGCGGCCAGCGGTGCGGTCGAAGAGATCCAGGCGATGGCGGCCCGGTGGAGCCAGCCGATGACGCCCGAGCAGATCGCCGCAGAGCGCAAGATGCTCGCCGCGTGGATCCTCCACTCCGGCATGGCCCTGGTCCTGGCCGCGCTCGGCCGGGCCGGCGCCAAGCTCTCCGCCAAGCTCAAGTCCCGCCGCAACTCCAAGACCGAGGCCGAGAGCGGCGAGCACAAGGAGGCCGCCTCGAGCTGCCCGGTCTGCCGCAGAGGCAGCCCGGTGCTGCTGTCCACCGGCGAGAAAGGCCTGGCGCAGACCGACTTCCGTCTGCCGGGCTTCGTCGCGCTCGACTGGGTGCGCGACTACCGCTCGGGCAACGAACGGGTGGGCTGGTTCGGCGCCGGCTGGATGCATCCGCTGTCGGTGTCCCTGGTGCTCGCGCCCGACGCCCTGCTGTTGCACGAGGCCGACGGCCGCACCATCGCATTCGCGCCGCTGGCCGTGGGGCAAGACCACTTCGACGCGTACCAGCAGCTCACCGTCGCCCGCCCCGGGGCGCAGCATTGGACGGTGCGCGGCAAGGACGGCACGGTGCGCCACTTCGCCCCGGTGCAGCCCGGGCAGTGGGAGCTGCCGCTGCAGCAGGTCACCGACCGCGACGGCCACGCGGTACGGCTGCACTACGGCGACGGCAAGCAGGACGTGGCGGTCGAATTCGACTCCCACGCCCAGCACCCCCCGCGCCCCCGCGCGATCACCGACAGCGTCGGGCGCCGGCTGCTGCTGGGCTGGACGGCCCAGGGCCTGCTGCAGGCGGTCGACCTGGTCGCCGACCCGCGCCGGCCCGAACACCCGCTGCGCCTGGCGGCCTACCGCTACGACGCCGACGGCTGCCTGGTGGAGACGCTGACCGCCGGCCCGCAGGACGGGGCCGACCCGCCCACCGCCGCCAGCCCGCACACCGCCTACGCGGCCCGGCCCGCCAGCCGCAGCTACCGCTGGCAGGGCGGCGTGCTGGTCGGCTACACCCTGGCCACCGGCGAGCGCTATGCGGCCACCTACGACGAATACTCCCCCGCCGGCCGGGTCACCCGCTCCTGGTGCGAGGACACCGGCGAAGGCCTCGTCTTCGACTACCACCCGCGCGCCCAGACCACCCGGGTGACCGACGCCCTGGGCCGCACCACCACCTATCTCTGGAACGCGCGCCACGACATCGTCGCCACCATCGACCCGCTCGGCCACCGGCAGGACACCCCGATGGACGCCAACGGCCATCTGGCGTCCACCACCGACGCCCTGGGCCGCAGCGTCTCCTACCAGTTCGACGACCGCGGCAACGCCACGACCATCGTGGATGCGGCCGGCCATGCCACGCGGCTCGCCTATGGCACGGCGGAGGACGGCACGCAGGACCTTCCGGTCACGCTGACCGACGCCCTGGGCCACACCTGGCACACCGCCTACGACGACCGCGGCCACCCGGTCGCCTCCACCGACCCGCTCGGCCGCACCACCCGCACCGCCTACGACGCGCAGGGCCTGCCGGTGGAGATCGTCGATGCGCGCGGCGGTGTCAAGCGCCTCGACTGGACCCCGCGCGGCGAACTCGCGACCTATGCCGACTGCTCGGGCCAGCGGACCTTCTTCGACTACGACCCGCTCGGGCGCCTGGTGCGCAGCACCGACGCGCTGGGCCAAGAGCGCCACTACCGCTACGACGCCGCCGGCCGCCTGGTCGCCCTGCGCCAGCCCGACGGCGGCGAGCAGCACTACGCCTGGGACGCCGAAGGCCGGCTGCTCGCATATACCGACCCGCTCGGGGCGACCACCGCCTACCGCTACCGCGCGGGCGGCCAGCCCGTGGAGCGCACCGACGCCAACGGCGAGCGCCTGTCCTATGTCTACGACCGCGCGGGCCGGCTGGTGCAGCTGGTCAACGAGAACGGAGCGCTCTACCGGTTCGGCTACGACGCGGCCGACCGGCTGACCGACGAGATCGGCTTCGACGGCCGCCACCAGCGCTACGGCTACAACGCCGCCGGCGAGCTCATCCACCTGATCGAAGCCGGCGGCTCGGAGTACGGGCCGGGCAAGGTCACCCGCTTCGCGCGCGACGTGCTGGGGCGGCTCGTGGCCAAGCGCTCGGAAGGCGATGCGGCCTGCGACACACGCTACGCCTACGACCCGCTGGGCCGGCTCACCGCGGCCGACAACCCCGCCGCCCAGATCGCCTTCGCCTACGACCCGGCCGGCCAGCTGCTGCGGGAGACGCAGACGCTCGCGGGCATCGCCTCGCCGCGTACGCTGGCCCACGGCTACGACCCGCTGGGCTACCGCAGCGACACCACGCTGCCCGACGGGCGCGGCCTGCACTGGCTCAGCTACGGCAGCGGGCACCTGCACCAGATCGATCTGGAAGCCGCCGACGGCACGCACCAGACGATTGCCGACATCGGGCGGGACGCGCTGCACCGCGAGGTCGAGCGCAGCCAGGGGGCGCTCACCAGCCGCTACGGCTACGACCCGATGGGGCGGCTGGTGCGGCACAGGGCCGCGACGCAAGAGCAAGGGCGGGGCCAGATTCAAACATTCAACCGCCCGCCGGCGCTGCTCGACCGCGCCTATGCCTACGACGCGGCCGGCAACCTGCAGGGGCGCAGCGACAACCGGCGCGGGGTGCAGAGCTTCGCCTACGACCCGGTGGGCCGCATCCTGGCCGCTTACGGCGGGCCTCTGCTGGGGCCGGGCGAGGCCGAGCGCTTCGCGTTCGATCCGGCGGGCAATCTGTTGCAGCCGCGCGGGGGCGAAACGAGCATGCCGCCACAAGGCGCCAAGGTGGGCGACAACCGCTTGCGTGTCTGGCAGGACCTGCGCTACGAGTACGACGTGCATGGCAACGTGACACGCCGATCGAAGGGGGCGCATACGGATGCGGCGTTCGAGTGGGATGCCGAACACCGGTTGAGCAGCGCAACGGTGACGCGCCACGGGGTCATACAGCAGACGAGCTACCGCTACGATGCTTTGGGGCGCAGAACCCACAAGGAAGACGCCTTCGGCACCACCCACTACCTGTGGGACGGCGACCTGATGGTGCAGAGCGCACGGCAGCAGAAAGAAGCGCTGTTCGTCTACGAGCCGGGCAGCTTCGTGCCGCTGGCGACCGTCCAGGATGGCAGGACCTACTGGTACCAGTGCGATCAGATCGGTGCGCCGCTGGAGCTGACAGACGAAGAAGGCAACATTGCCTGGGCGGCGGATTACAAGGTGTGGGGGGAGGCCCGGGTCCGGGAGGTCGAGGGCAAGGCGACGGGTACGTACGGCGCTGACACGGCCCGCCGGCCTACGGGGCATGGGCCGGGATGGAGCCAAGCCCGGCAAAGCGCGCAGGACGCACTGGCTCTGCAACGGCAGCAGCGACAGCCGGTCGAGCAGCCGTTCCGTTTCCAGGGGCAACAGTTTGACGAGGAGACGGGACTGCATTACAACCGGTATCGGTATTACGACCCTGGGGTTGGGCGGTTTATTAGCCAAGATCCTATAGGGCTTAAAGGAGGTAGTAACTTATTTTTTTATGCGAAAGAACCTAATGGATGGATTGATCCACTGGGACTTGCACCTTTCGGTACAGGCAAAGGAACGCACACTGCCGATGTAAGTGTTTTAGATTCCAAGGGAAATATTACTGAATGCGGAATATTTCAAAGTGGAAACATGACGCCTGAAGAAAAAGCGCTTGGCTTTCCAAGATCAACATTAGCGACTCATACAGAAGCCAGAGCAGTTAACCAGGTAGCACTTAACCCAGGAGATACAATGATAATAAAAGGGCAATACCCACCATGTCCATCATGCAGAGGAAAAATGAATAAAAAAGCCGCAGATTGTTCGGCATCAATTGTTTATGAATGGGCCGAGGATGGCACAAAAAAGGTTTGGACCGCGGGAAGAAAATAATGAATTTTAAAGCATCGAATTACGCATTCGCTTTGGAAGATGAGGCGATGATCATGACACTGTCGGATGATAAAGAAAATCCAGTTCATTACATTATCCTCCAAAAAAGCATTGCGCCTGAGAAAAATTTTTCAGATTCAAGCCTAGATGGCTGCTATTTTGAATCAAGCGAATCAGAATCGATTGGCTATGATTTACTGACCAGCTACGATATTAAAGATAGCCTTTTAAAATTATCAAGCAAATCATTTGAGGATCTTGTGGTGGATGTGAGCTTACTTAATTTATCAGAAATTGAATCTTTAAAAAAAAATCTGAAAGAATTGATTGGCGACATCAATAAGAGAATTTAGAGACGTCTCTCGGCGTACTTCAAAATAACTGACGCCTGAATCAAGCAAGGCGGACTCCAACCTGAAGCGCAACATCTGCCATCCGAAAGGGTCAGCAGCCAATCCATCCAAAATCTCTGATTGGCACTACAAACTTCATAGCTACCAGCCTTTATCCAGAGCCATTTCCAACAGGATTGTCTTCGGAAGCCATTATTGCTGGCCGACTACCAGCTATCAATTAAGTAGCGCTTCTTGCCGTTACGCTTCCCTTTCCTGCGCTCCCCCTTCCCCCGCATAGCCCGCGCTCCGCCCGCTCCCCCTTGCCCCATGGCGACGAACATCCAAACGGACGACCGCAAGTACATCACGCAGTACGGTGCGGCCCGGGCGGTGCAGCCGGTCGATCCGGTGTTTCTGCTGCCCAAGCACCAGCCGGGCGTGGCGCCGCACTTCAATACCTCGTTGCAGATCAAAAACCCGGCCGGCACCGTCTTCGACCACGGCACGCGGGTGGCCCACCGCGAGAGCATGCTCGACACCGGCTTGCATGCACCGGTGGTCATGGAGGGCCAGATCGTGCGGGTCAGAAGCCACCCGAACGGATTCTGGAGCTGGGCCAAGACCGTGCAGATCGAGGCGCGCAACGTGGTCATGCACGCGGTCGAGACCGGCGTCAACTCGCTCTGGGACATGCTGCCGCAGGAGATCAAGAACGTCGTCGGCAACGGCGGCAAGATCGTCGAAGGCCTGACGCTCGGCGACTTCAAGGACGCGGCGAGCGAGGACCTGGACGCGCTGAAGGAATTCCTGGGCTCGTCCGACGCGATGATGGCCCTGGCCGAGACGGTTGCGCTGATCGCCGCCCAGGGCATCCCGGTCGTCGGCCAGGTGATCGGCGGTGCGGCCGCGGTGCAGCGTGTCATGGGCGCGGTGGATGCGGCCAGCGGTGCGGTCGAAGAGATCCAGGCGATGGCGGCCCGGTGGAGCCAGCCGATGACGCCCGAGCAGATCGCCGCAGAGCGCAAGATGCTCGCCGCGTGGATCCTCCACTCCGGCATGGCCCTGGTCCTGGCCGCGCTCGGCCGGGCCGGCGCCAAGCTCTCCGCCAAGCTCAAGTCCCGCCGCAACTCCAAGACCGAGGCCGAGAGCGGCGAGCACAAGGAGGCCGCCTCGAGCTGCCCGGTCTGCCGCAGAGGCAGCCCGGTGCTGCTGTCCACCGGCGAGAAAGGCCTGGCGCAGACCGACTTCCGTCTGCCGGGCTTCGTCCTGCTCGACTGGGTGCGCGACTACCGCTCGGGCAACGAACGGGTGGGCTGGTTCGGCGCGGGCTGGATGCATCCGCTGTCGGTGTCCCTGGTGCTCGCGCCCGACGCCCTGCTGTTGCACGAGGCCGACGGCCGCACCATCGCATTCGCGCCCCTGGCGGTGGGGCAAGACCACTTCGACGCCTACCAGCAGCTCACCGTCGCCCGCCCCGGGGCGCAGCACTGGACGGTGCGCGGCAAGGACGGCACGGTGCGCCACTTCGCCCCGGTGCAGCCCGGTCAGTGGGAGCTGCCGCTGCAGCAGGTCACCGACCGCGACGGCCACGCGGTACGGCTGCACTACGGCGACGGCAAGCAGGACGTGGCGGTCGAATTCGACTCCCACGCCCAGCCCCCCCCGCGCCCCCGCGCGATCACCGACAGCGTCGGGCGCCGGCTGCTGCTGGGCTGGACGGCCCAGGGCCTGCTGCAGGCGGTCGACCTGGTCGCCGACCCGCGCCGGCCCGAACACCCGCTGCGCCTGGCGGCCTACCGCTACGACGCCGACGGCTGCCTGGTGGAGACGCTGACCGCCGGCCCGCAGGACGGGGCCGACCCGCCCACCGCCGCCAGCCCGCACACCGCCTACGCGGCCCGGCCCGCCAGCCGCAGCTACCGCTGGCAGGGCGGCGTGCTGGTCGGCTACACCCTGGCCACCGGCGAGCGCTATGCGGCCACCTACGACGAATACTCCCCCGCCGGCCGGGTCACCCGCTCCTGGTGCGAGGACACCGGCGAGGGCCTCGTCTTCGACTACCACCCGCGCGCCCAGACCACCCGGGTGACCGACGCCCTGGGCCGCACCACCACCTATCTCTGGAACGCGCGCCACGACATCGTCGCCACCATCGACCCGCTCGGCCACCGGCAGGACACCCCGATGGACGCCAACGGCCATCTGGCGTCCACCACCGACGCCCTGGGCCGCAGCGTCTCCTACCAGTTCGACGACCGCGGCAACGCCACGACCATCGTGGATGCGGCCGGCCATGCCACGCGGCTCGCCTATGGCACGGCGGAGGACGGCACGCAGGACCTTCCGGTCACGCTGACCGACGCCCTGGGCCACACCTGGCACACCGCCTACGACGACCGTGGCCACCCGGTCGCCTCCACCGACCCGCTCGGCCGCACCACCCGCACCGCCTACGACGCGCAGGGCCTGCCGGTGGAGATCGTCGATGCGCGCGGCGGTGTCAAGCGGCTCGACTGGACCCCGCGCGGCGAACTCGCGACCTATGCCGACTGCTCGGGCCAGCGGACCTTCTTCGACTACGACCCGCTCGGGCGCCTGGTGCGCAGCACCGA
>JBHZQV010000037.1:0-10988 GCA_042867185.1 Sphingomonas sp. NCPPB 2930
TCTTTGGCGAAGCAAAGAAAGGGACTCGCCCGCGGGGGCGAATTCCCCGCCTCCGGACCCGAAAGCCGCAGCCCAGCGACAAGCAGCAGCGCCATACAAAAGCCGGGCGCAGCCCTCACCCCACCCCTCTCCCGGGGAAAGAGAAAGCAAGAAAGAAACGCGGCCCATCACCGCTCCCCGCCCAGGTAGGCCCGCACCACATCCGGATTCGCCCGCACCTCCGCCGGCGTCCCGTCCCCGATCTTCTTGCCGTAGTCCAGCACCACCACCCGGTCGGAGATGTCCATCACCACGCCCATGTCGTGCTCGATCAGCACGATGGTCGTGCCGAACTCCTCGTTCACGTCCAGGATGAAGCGGCACATGTCCTGCTTCTCCTCCACGTTCATGCCGGCCATCGGCTCGTCGAGCAGCAGCACCTGCGGCTCCATCGCCAGGGCGCGGCCCAGGTCCACCCGTTTCTGCAGGCCGTAGGGCAGCTGGCCGACCGGCGATTTGCGGTGGGCCTGGATCTCCAGGAAATCGACGATGTGCTCGACGAACGCGCGGTGCCGGATCTCTTCGGCCACCGCCGGGCCGATGCGCAGGGCCTGCAGCAGCAGGTTGCTCTGCATGCGCAGGTTGCGGCCGGTCATGATGTTGTCGATCACGCTCATGCCCTTGAACAGCGCCAGGTTCTGGAAGGTGCGGGCCACGCCCATCTCGGCCACCTGCCGGCTGTTCATGTGCCGGAAGGTCTTGCCGCGGAAGGTGATCGCGCCCTGCTGCGGCTGGTAGACGCCGTTGATGCAGTTCAACATCGAGCTCTTGCCGGCGCCGTTGGGGCCGATGATCGAGCGGATCTCGTGCTCGCGGACGTCGAAGCTGATGTCGGTCAGCGCCTTCACCCCGCCGAAGGCGAGCGAGATGTTCTGCACCTCCAGGACCACGTCGCCGGTGTTCATGCGGCGGCCTTCACCGGTGCGAAGGTCTTCGCATCCGATATCTGCAGCGTGGCGCTGACGCTGCCGGTGCGGCCGTCCTCGAACGTCACCTGCGTCTCGATGAACTGCACCGTGCGGCCGGCGTACAGCGCGTCGACCAGCGGCGCGTACTTCTCGGCGATGAAGCCGCGGCGGACCTTGTTGGTGCGGGTGAGCTCGCCGTCGTCGGCGTCCAGCTCCTTGTGCAGCACCAGGAATCGGCTCACCTGGCTGCCGGCAAGCAGGGCATCGGCGGCCAGGTCGGCGTTGACCTTTTCCACGCACTCTTTCATCAGCGCATAGACCTCGGGCTTGCCGGCCAGGTCGGTATAACCGGCGTAGGGCAGGTTGCGCCGCTCGGCCCAGTGGCCGACGGCGTCGAAGTCGATGTTGAGCATCACGCAGACCCGGTCGCGGCCGTCGCCGTAGGCCACCACTTCCTTGATGTGCGGGAAGAACTTGAGCTTGTTCTCGACGTACTTGGGCGCGAACATCGCGCCGTCGAAGGCGCCGCCGGCCAGGCGCCCCACGTCCTTCACCCGGTCGATGATCTTCAGGTGGCCGCCCGCGTCCAGGAAGCCGGCGTCGCTGGTGCGGTACCAGCCGTCGGCGGTCAGCACCTCGGCCGTGGCCGCGGGGTTCTTGTAGTAGGCGCGCAGCAGGCCGGCCGACTTCACCAGGATCTCGCCGTTGTCGGCCACCTTGATCTCGACGCCGCGGATCGGCACGCCCACGGTGTCGGCGCGCGCCTGGTCGTCGGGCTGCAGGCAGACGAAGACGGCGGTCTCGGTCGAGCCGTAGAGCTGCTTCAGGTTGATGCCGATCGAGCGGTAGAAGCTGAACAGGTCGGGCCCGATGGCCTCGCCCGCGGTGTAGGCCACCCGCACCCGCGAGAAGCCCAGCGTGTTGCGCAGCGGGCCGTAGACCAGCAGGTCGCCGAGCGCGTAGTGCGCCCGGTCCCAGGCGCCGACCGGCTGGCGGTCGCGCAGGGCCGGGCCGACGCGGCGGGCCAGCGCCATGAAGTGGTGGAACAGGCCGCGCTTGACCGCGCCCGCGTCCTCCATCCGGATCATCACGCTGGTGAGCAGGCCCTCGAAGACCCGGGGCGGCGCGAAATAGTAGGTGGGGCCCACCTCCTTCAGGTCGATCATCACCGTGCTCGCGTCCTCGGGGCAGTTCACCACGTAGCCGCAGGAGAGCCACTGCGCGTAGCTGAAGATGTTCTGGCCGATCCAGGCGGGCGGCAGGTAGGCCAGCACTTCCTCGCGTTCGGTCAGGCGGTCGAACTCGGCGCCGGCGGTGGCGCGGTCGAGCAGGCTGGCATGGGTGTGCACCACGCCCTTGGGCTTGCCGGTGGTGCCCGAGGTGAAGAACATTGCGGCCACGTCGTCGGCACCGGTCGTCTCCACCTGGGTGCGGAACCAGCCGGGCCGCGCGGCGACGGCGGCGGCGCCGTCGGCCACCAGGGTGTCGAGCGCGGCCACGCCCGGCGCGTCGTAGCGGCGCAGGCCGCGGGGATCGTCGTACCAGATGCGGGCGAGCAGGGGGCAGTCTTCGCGGATCTCCAGCAGCTTGTCGAGCTGTTCCTGGTCTTCCACCACGCAGAAGCGCACCTCGGCATTGACCAGCGGGAACACGCATTCGGCCGCGGCCGCGTCCTGGTAGAGCGGCACCGGAATGGCGCCCAGCGACTGCGCGGCCAGCATGGTGGCGTAGAGCCGCGGCCGGTTGGCGCCGACCACCACCAGGTGCTCGCCGCGCGCCAGCCCCGCCGCCTGCAGGCCGGCCGCGATGCGCTCGACCAGCGCGGCCAGGCCACGCCAGGTGTGCGTCTGCCAGATGCCGTACTCCTTCTCGCGCAATGCGGCCGCGTCGGGGCGCGCATCGGCGTGCTGGAGCAGCAGGCGGGGAAAGGTGCTCTGCATGCCTGACCTCTTCTTGTCTCGTTGTGTCGGCACCGCCTTCGGCCCGGATGGCGGGCGGTGCTCGTAGGGGCCGACTGTAGGCACGGCTTTGACGCCCGGTTGTCGTTCGGCCGACATTTCGCGGGTTCTCCCTTCCCCGGACTTTCCCGCAGCCGCGGCCGCCGCCATTTGCCGGATGCTGTACGCATGTCCGACAACCCGCTGCTCGCCCGCCGCCGTGCGCCCACCGCCGACGACCTGCGCGGCATCCCCTGGCTGCGCGCGGTCGATGCGCCGCTGCAGCGCCGCGCCATCGACGCGCTGGTGATTTCCGACGCCAAGCCCGGCGACCTGCTCTGCCGCATCGGCCGGCCGGTCACCTACTGGTTCGGCGTGGTCGAGGGCCTGCTGAAGATGGGCAACGACCGCCACGACGGCGGCACCGTGACCTTCGCCGGCCTGCCGCCCGGCGGCTGGTTCGGCGAGGGCACGGTGTTGAAGCGCGAGCCCTACCGCTACAACATCCAGGCCCTGCGCCGCAGCGTGGTGGCCGGCCTGCCGGCCGACGACTTCCACTGGCTGCTGGACCACTCCATCGGCTTCAACCGCTTCGTGATGAACCAGTTGAACGAGCGGCTGGGCCAGTTCATCGCCGCGCTGGAAACCGACCGCCTGACCAGCCCCGACGCCCGGGTGGCCCGCAGCCTGGCCGCGCTCTTCAACCCGGTGCTGTATGCGGGCGTGGGCGACATGCTGCGCATCACCCAGCAGGAGCTGGCCTACCTGGTCGGCCTGTCGCGCCAGCGGGTCAACGAGGCCCTGGCCCGGCTGCACGACGCCGGCCTGATCCGGGGGGAGTACGGGGGTGTGCGGGTGCTGGACCTGGCCGCGCTGCGGGCCTGGCACACGGAGCCCTAGACGAAAGAACGCCCCCGGGCCGGGCAGGACCGAGGGGCGCGGAGGCGACGGTACGGCAGCGGCGGCGCAAGCCGGCGTAGTGTTTTTGCCTTTGGGCGTGTCGTTTTTTTCGATATGTCCGTGGGCCGCATGCCCGGCGCGGCGTGGGTGGTTTCTGCGAGTAGAAATTTCGCGGATCCGGATGCGGCGTGATACCCGACCGGGTCCGGGCCCGTTCCACAATGCAGGCCCTCTTCTCGTGCCCCGTGCTTGGCCTCCCATGAATTTCCAGACCGTCCTCGATGAAATCGCCGCAGAACTGAAGCCCCAGCTGGGCCGGGCCGGCAAGGTCGCCGACTACATTCCCGCGCTCGCCCGGGTCCCGGCCGAGCGCTTCGGCATGGCGCTGCGCACCTGCGACGGGCAGGAGGCCGCCAGCGGCGACAGTGCGGAGATGTTCTCCATCCAGAGCATCTCCAAGGTCTTCTCGCTCACGCTGGCGATGAAGGCGCTCGGCGACGAGCTGTGGGAGCGCATCGGCCGGGAGCCGTCGGGCACCGCCTTCAATTCGCTGATCCAGCTGGAGTTCGAGCAGGGCGTGCCGCGCAACCCGTTCATCAACGCCGGCGCGATCGCGGTGGCCGACCGGCTGGTGAGCCTGGGCGACGCGCCCGCGGCGATCCTGGCGCTGCTCGAGAGCGTCTGCGGCGAGCCGGTCGCGATCGACCCGGAAGTCGCCGAGTCGGAGGCCGCCCACGGCTACCGCAACCTGGCGGTCGCCAACTTCATGAAGAGCTTCGACAAGATCGACAACCCGGTGGCGAAGGTGCTCGACGCCTACTTCCACCAGTGCGCCATCCGGATGAACTGCGTGCAGCTGGCGCGCGCCGCCGGCTACCTGTGCCGCAACGGCGTCCACCCCTACGGCGGCGGGCCGGTGGTGACCGACCGGCAGGCGCGGCGGATCAACTCGCTGATGCTGACCTGCGGCACCTACGACGCGGCGGGCGAGTTCGCGTTCCGCGTCGGGCTGCCGTGCAAGAGCGGCGTGGGCGGCGGCATCGTCGCGATCCTGCCCGACGAGCTGAGCATCTGCGTCTGGTCGCCGGCGCTCGACCACAGCGGCAATTCGCACCTGGGCATGCAGGCGCTGGAGCTGTTCGTGGCGAAGACGGGGCTGTCGGTCTTCTGACCGTGCCGCGCCGCCGGGCCGGCGGGTGGTCCGCAGGCCCGGTATTGCAGATCGGATCGGCCTCCGGCCGGCGTCGGAAGCCGGCCGCCAGCTATCGGAAAGATAGCGCCCGTTTACGCTTTCTTTATACCGCTCGCAGGAGTCTCGCCCCCGTTTTTACGCACGCCTGACGAGACTGGGCCCATCGATTTTTACGCGATGCGCGGGGTGGTCTATGGACGGGTGGGACGTGTTGGCACTGGGCGGAATCGCCCTGTTCTGGGGGCTGGCGGCCGCGATGGCGCACGGCTGCGAAAAGCTGCAACCGCAGCGCGGGGGCCGGCCATGATCGCCACCGCCACCCTCTACGGCGCGGCGGGCTTCGCCGCGCTGGCGCTGCTGGTCTACCTGGTCGTGGCGCTGCTGCGCGCGGAGGACCTGTGAGCGCCGCCGCCTGGGGCCTGCTGGGCCTGTTCCTGGCCGTGCTGCTGGTGCTGGCGCTGCCGCTGGGCCGTGCGCTGGCGGGGCTGTGCACCGGCGCGCTGCCGCGCTGGATGCGGGCGGCCGAGGCGCCGCTGTGGCGCGTGGCCGGTGTCGATCCGGCCCACGGCATGGGCTGGAAGCACTATGCGCTGGCGCTGCTGGCCTTCAACACGCTCGGCGCGGTGGCGGTCTATGCGCTGCAGCGGCTGCAGGGCGGGCTGCCGTTCAACCCGCAGGGGCTGGGCGCGGTGTCGGTCGATTCCTCGTTCAACACCGCGATCAGCTTCGTCGCCAACACCAACTGGCAGGGCTACGCCGGCGAATCGACCATGGGCTACCTGGTACAGATGCTGGGCCTGGCGGTGCAGAACTTCCTCTCGGCCGCCACCGGCATCGCGGTGGCCTTCGCGTTGATCCGCGGCTTCGCCGGACGCTCGGCCGGCGCGGTCGGCAACTTCTGGGTGGACGTGACCCGCATCACCGGCTGGGTGCTGCTGCCGCTGTCGGTGGTGCTGGCGCTGGTGATGGTGCAGCAGGGCACGCTCCAGAACCTCGACGGCTACAAGAGCGTGCAGATGCTCGAATCGGTCGCCTACCAGCAGCCCAAGACCGGCGCCGACGGCCAGCCGGTGGTGGACGCCGATGGCAAGCCGGTGCTGGAAGACGCCACCACCCGGACCCAGACGCTGGCCATGGGCCCGGTCGCCTCGCAGGAGGCGATCAAGATGCTGGGCACCAACGGCGGCGGTTTTTTCAACGCCAACTCGGCGCACCCCTACGAGAACCCGACGGCGCTGACCAACTTCCTGCAGATGCTGGCGATCTTCCTGATCCCGGCGGCGCTGTGCTTCACCTTCGGCCGGGTGGTGGGCGACCGCCGGCAGGGCTGGGCGGTGCTGGCCACGATGGCGGTGCTGTTCGTCGTCGCGGTGGTCGCGGTGATCGCCGCCGAGCACGCCGCCAACCCGCTGCTGACCGCGCTCGGAATGGACGGCGGCGCCGGCAACCTGGAGGGCAAGGAGACGCGCTTCGGCATCGACGCGTCGGCGCTCTTCGCGGCGGTGACCACCGCGGCCTCGTGCGGCGCGGTCAATGCGATGCACGACGCCTTCACCCCGCTGGGCGGCATGGTGCCGCTGGTGCTGATGCAGCTGGGCGAGGTGGTCTTCGGCGGCGTGGGCTCGGGCCTCTACGGCATGCTGGTCTTCGCGATCCTGGCGGTGTTCATCGCCGGGCTGATGATCGGCCGCACGCCCGAGTACCTGGGCAAGAAGATCGAGGCCTACGAGATCAAAATGGCCTCGGTCGTGATCCTGGTCACGCCCACGCTGGTGCTGGTGGGCACGGCCGTCGCGGTGCTCGTGACCGCGGGCACGGCGGGCATCGCCAACCCGGGTCCGCACGGGTTTTCGGAGGTGCTGTACGCGCTCACCTCGGCCGCCAACAACAACGGCAGCGCCTTCGCCGGCCTGTCGGCCAACACGCCCTTCTACAACCTGCTGCTGGCCGTCGCGATGTGGCTCGGCCGCTTCGGCGTGATCGTGCCGGTGCTGGCGATCGCCGGCGCGCTGGCCGCCAAGCCGCGGCTGCCCGCCAACAGCGGGACCATGCCCACGCACGGCCCGCTCTTCGTGGCGCTGCTGATCGGCACGGTGCTGCTGGTGGGCTTGCTGAACTACGTGCCCGCCCTGGCCCTGGGCCCGGTGGTCGAGCACCTGATGCTGTGGGCCGGCCGCTGAGCCGCCGCGCCGGAGAAACGACATGAGTACGCAAAAAGAATCCTTTTCCCTGTTCGACCCGACGCTGCTGCGGCCCGCACTGCTGCAGGCGCTGGCCAAGCTCGACCCGCGGGTGCAGTGGCGCAACCCGGTGATGTTCGTGGTCTACGTGGGCAGCATCCTGACCACGCTGCTGGCGGTGGAGGCCGCGCGCGGCCACGGCGAGGCCGGCGTTGGCTTCGTCTCGGCGGTGGCGGTGTGGCTGTGGTTCACCGTGCTGTTCGCCAACTTCGCCGAAGCGATGGCCGAGGGCCGTGCCCAGGCACAGGCCGCATCGCTGCGCGGCCTGCAGAAGGCGGCATGGGCCAAGAAGTTCAAGGACCCGGGCGCCGCGACGCTGCACGGCAGTGCCTGGCTCCCCGAGCAGGCCGAGAACCTGCGCAAGGGCGACCGGGTGCTGGTCGAGGCGGGCGACATGGTCCCGCTCGACGGCGAGGTGGTCGAGGGCGTGGCCTCGGTCGACGAATCGGCCATCACCGGCGAATCGGCCCCGGTGATCCGCGAGGCGGGCGGCGATTTCTCGGCCGTCACCGGCGGCACCCGGGTGCTGTCCGACTGGCTGGTGGTGCGCATCGTCGCCAACCCGGGCGAGGGTTTCATCGACCGGATGATCGGCATGGTCGAAGGCGCCAAGCGCCAGAAGACGCCCAACGAGATCGCGCTCAACATCCTGCTGGTGGCGCTGACCATCGTGTTCCTGGTGGTGACCGCCGCGTTGCTGCCGTACTCGATCTTCGCCGTGCAGGCCAGCCAGGCGGGCCAGGTGGTGACGATCACCGCGCTGATCGCGCTGCTGGTCTGCCTGATCCCCACCACCATCGGCGGGCTGCTGTCGGCCATCGGCGTGGCCGGCATGAGCCGGATGATGCAGGCCAACGTGATCGCCACCTCGGGCCGCGCGGTGGAGGCGGCGGGCGACGTCGACGTGCTGCTGCTCGACAAGACCGGCACCATCACCCACGGCAACCGCCAGGCCTCGGCCTTCGTGGCCGCGCCCGGGCTCACCGAAGCGGCGGTGGCCCGCGCCGCGCTGCTGGCCTCGATGGCCGACGAGACGCCCGAGGGCCGCAGCATCGTGGCGCTGGCCCGCCGCATGGGCATCGAGGAACCGGCCGCTGCGGGCGCCGTCTTCGTGCCCTTCACCGCCCAGACCCGGATGAGCGGCGCCGACCTGCAGGGCGCGGGCGGCACGCCGCGGCTGCTGCGCAAGGGCGCGATGGATGCGGTGAAGAAGCATGTGGAGGCGCTGGGCGCCACCGTGCCGCCGGCCGTGCAGCGCACCGCCGAAGACATCGCCCGCCGCGGCAGCACGCCGCTGGTGGTGGCCGACGGGGCGCAGGTGGTCGGCGTGGTGGAGTTGAAGGACATCGTCAAGTCCGGCATCCGCGAGCGCTTCGCCGAGCTGCGCCGCATGGGCATCAAGACGGTGATGATCACCGGCGACAACAAGCTCACCGCCTCGGCCATCGCGGCCGAAGCCGGCGTCGACGACTTCCTGGCCGAGGCCACGCCCGAGGACAAGCTGGCGCTGATCCGCAGGTACCAGTCCGAAGGCCGGCTGGTGGCGATGACCGGCGACGGCACCAACGACGCGCCCGCGCTGGCCCAGGCCGACGTGGCGGTGGCGATGAACACCGGCACCCAGGCGGCGAAGGAGGCCGGCAACATGGTCGACCTCGACAGCAACCCGACCAAGCTGCTGGAGGTGGTGGAGACCGGCAAGGCGCTGCTGATGACCCGCGGCTCGCTCACCACCTTCTCGATCGCCAACGACGTGGCCAAGTACTTCGCCATCCTGCCGGCGATCTTCGTCACCACCTACCCGCAGCTCTCGGCGCTCAACGTGATGCGGCTGGAAAGCCCCGGCTCGGCCATCCTGTCGGCGGTGATCTTCAACGCGCTGGTGATCGTGTTCCTGATCCCGCTGGCGCTCAAGGGCGTGAAGTACCGCGCCATCGGCGCCGCCGCGCTGCTGCGCCGCAACCTGGCGATCTACGGCCTGGGCGGGCTGCTGGTGCCCTTCGTCGGCATCAAGGCGATCGACCTGCTGCTGGTGGCGCTGCATCTGAGCTGACGCGAAATGAACCGAACCGATCCGGAGATTGCGATGAAGACACCTATCCTGCGCCCCGCGCTCACCCTGTTCGTCGTGCTGTCGGCCATCACCGGCCTGGCCTATCCGCTGGCGGTCACCGGCATCGCCCAGGCGGTGTTTCCCGACCAGGCGGCGGGCAGCCTCGTCGTGCAGGACGGCAAGACCGTCGGCTCCGCGCTGATCGGCCAGCCGTTCTCCGACCCGGGCCACTTCTGGGGCCGGCCGTCGGCCACCGCGCCGATGCCCTACAACGCGGCGGCGTCGGGCGGCGCCAACCAGGGGCCGACCCACCCGGCGCTGGCCGAGGCGGTGCAGGCCCGGATCGCGGCCCTGCGCGCCGCCGACCCGGGCAACACCGCGCCGGTGCCGGCCGACCTGGTCACCACCTCGGCCAGCGGGCTCGATCCGCACATCAGCCCGGAGGGCGCCCGCTACCAGGTGGGCCGGGTGGCCGCCGCGCGGCGGGTGCCGGCCGAGCAGGTGCAGGCGCTGGTGGACGCGCACACCGAAGAGGCGCACTTCGGCGGCTTCTTCGGCGAGCCGCGGGTCAACGTGCTGCGGCTCAACCTGGCGCTCGAAAAATTGATCGCCTCTCCTTTATGACGCTGCAGATGCCGGCGGTTCATGGAGAGTTTCAGCCGGCGCATCTGGCTCGGTTTGCTATTTTTCAGATGGCATTGAGGCTTGACTGCAGGCCGGTTGCATTCATCTCTCTGTATTTGATGCCCTCCGATTTCCTTTGCGCTGCTTGTGGCAATAGCCGTTGCCGTTCGTCGTGCCGATCCCATCGGATAATTTTGAAGAGACATAATCCGCGCTCGCTCCATGGCATTTGCTTCCATGACTTCTTCTTTTGAAGCAATTGGGCTTCTTGTTGCCTCCGGGCGGCTCGCATGACCCTCTTCATCACCGCCCACACCCCGGTCGGCGGCGCGCTCTGGTTTTCCTCGGCGACCGGCCGTGAATCCCTCTCCGAGCTCTCCGAGCTCTTCGAATACCGGGTCCAGCTGAAGAGCGGATCCTTCTCTATCGCGCCCGACGACATCGTCAAGGAAGTACTCGGTAAATATCCGGTCCTGGTTGACGACCGGCTCTCCGGCCATTACCGGCCCTGGGATTGCTTCGTCCGGTACCGCGAGAGCGACTTCCATTTCGTGCATCGCCTGATGGAGCACGAACGAATCTATTATTTCTTCGCGCATGCGGCCGGCAGTTCCACGCTGGTGCTGGCTATGCCGGTGACAGCCGCCACCACTACAGCCAGTGGAAGCCAGCCAAGCTGTCGACAGCGGCAGATTCACCACCCCGCGAGCGCGACTTCCAGAAACCCCGTGCCGATTTAAAAGGAGGCGCACGACCATGACCGGCAAACCCGCAGCCCGCCAGACCGACAACACGCTCAAGGGCGGCCCGATCGTCCAGGGCTCGGCCACCGTGCTGATCGGCTCTGCGGGCGGCATCGCCTGCTCGGTCTGCCCCGGCGGCATGGCGGTCGGCCACCCGGTCAACCCGGCGCTCGGCGCCAAGGTCCTGGACGGCGATGCCGACCTCGACTTCGCCCTGCCCGGCCCGCTCGGCCTGTCCTGGCAGCGCCAGTACAGCAGCTACGTCAACGCCGACGAAGGCGGGCGCTGCGGCCTCTTCGGCTACGGCTGGACCACACCGCTCGATATCTCGATCGCCCTGGAGAGCGGTGCT
>JBHZQV010000038.1:0-5584 GCA_042867185.1 Sphingomonas sp. NCPPB 2930
AGGCTCTGCTGATCGCAGCGGAGACGGCAAGTGAGATGAGAGTCTGGCTTGCGGGGATCGTTAAAAATATACAGCCGATAAGCGTGGGCGTTTGGATGCGACTGCCAAGTTCTTCGGAACTAGTGCTTGCACTACAAACGCTCATGAGAATAGAAGTGAATCACTTCAATTCCGTTTTTATGAGTGAAAAGTCGAAAGACTCTAAATTTCAAGATCGAACTGTAGAGTTTGATCCTGGCTCAGATTGAACGCTGGCGGCATGCCTTACACATGCAAGTCGAACGGTAACAGGTCTTCGGATGCTGACGAGTGGCGAACGGGTGAGTAATACATCGGAACGTGCCCGATCGTGGGGGATAACGCAGCGAAAGCTGTGCTAATACCGCATACGATCTACGGATGAAAGCGGGGGATCGCAAGACCTCGCGCGGACGGAGCGGCCGATGGCAGATTAGGTAGTTGGTGAGGTAAAGGCTCACCAAGCCGTCGATCTGTAGCTGGTCTGAGAGGACGACCAGCCACACTGGGACTGAGACACGGCCCAGACTCCTACGGGAGGCAGCAGTGGGGAATTTTGGACAATGGGCGCAAGCCTGATCCAGCCATGCCGCGTGCAGGATGAAGGCCTTCGGGTTGTAAACTGCTTTTGTACGGAACGAAACGGTCTTTTCTAATAAAGAAGGCTAATGACGGTACCGTAAGAATAAGCACCGGCTAACTACGTGCCAGCAGCCGCGGTAATACGTAGGGTGCGAGCGTTAATCGGAATTACTGGGCGTAAAGCGTGCGCAGGCGGTGATGTAAGACAGATGTGAAATCCCCGGGCTCAACCTGGGAACTGCATTTGTGACTGCATCGCTGGAGTGCGGCAGAGGGGGATGGAATTCCGCGTGTAGCAGTGAAATGCGTAGATATGCGGAGGAACACCGATGGCGAAGGCAATCCCCTGGGCCTGCACTGACGCTCATGCACGAAAGCGTGGGGAGCAAACAGGATTAGATACCCTGGTAGTCCACGCCCTAAACGATGTCAACTGGTTGTTGGGTCTTCACTGACTCAGTAACGAAGCTAACGCGTGAAGTTGACCGCCTGGGGAGTACGGCCGCAAGGTTGAAACTCAAAGGAATTGACGGGGACCCGCACAAGCGGTGGATGATGTGGTTTAATTCGATGCAACGCGAAAAACCTTACCCACCTTTGACATGTACGGAATTTGCCAGAGATGGCTTAGTGCTCGAAAGAGAGCCGTAACACAGGTGCTGCATGGCTGTCGTCAGCTCGTGTCGTGAGATGTTGGGTTAAGTCCCGCAACGAGCGCAACCCTTGTCATTAGTTGCTACATTTAGTTGGGCACTCTAATGAGACTGCCGGTGACAAACCGGAGGAAGGTGGGGATGACGTCAAGTCCTCATGGCCCTTATAGGTGGGGCTACACACGTCATACAATGGCTGGTACAGAGGGTTGCCAACCCGCGAGGGGGAGCTAATCCCATAAAACCAGTCGTAGTCCGGATCGCAGTCTGCAACTCGACTGCGTGAAGTCGGAATCGCTAGTAATCGCGGATCAGAATGTCGCGGTGAATACGTTCCCGGGTCTTGTACACACCGCCCGTCACACCATGGGAGCGGGTTCTGCCAGAAGTAGTTAGCCTAACCGCAAGGAGGGCGATTACCACGGCAGGGTTCGTGACTGGGGTGAAGTCGTAACAAGGTAGCCGTATCGGAAGGTGCGGCTGGATCACCTCCTTTCTGGAAACTGCAGTTAAATTTGAACGCCCACACTTATCGGTTGTTGGAAGGATGTCGCCAGCGACGTCGGATAAAGAGTCCGTGTCACTAGTGACCGGCTTGGGTCTGTAGCTCAGTTGGTTAGAGCACCGTCTTGATAAGGCGGGGGTCGTTGGTTCGATTCCAACCAGACCCACCATCCCGTCCGGAATCGTAGATTTTTGTATGGGGGATTAGCTCAGCTGGGAGAGCACCTGCTTTGCAAGCAGGGGGTCGTCGGTTCGATCCCGTCATCCTCCACCAATGATTCAGAGGTTAGTGTTGTTAGGTTGGTTGGTTGGTGATTGAGTTTGGTTGGTTGTGAGTGAGTTGAGTAGATAGTTCAACACCAAAGTGGCTTTGCGAGAGGCCTCTTTGTTGTTGATCGATATTGTTCGATCAATCGGCTGTTCTTTAAAAATTCATAGAGTCGAATCAGCGTTGCTGGTGGAAAGAGGGTCATACCTCACCGTGCCACCGGCGACGTGAATTTTTTGATTGCGTCAAAACGAATATTCAGACTAAGTCTGGAATTCAAGTATCGAAGCGAGAGCTTCATACGGCATAACGCGTCAGGTGAAAGACCTGGCAATTCCTTGATATGCGGAGATATCTCGTGAGAGAGGTCAAAGTTATAGGGTCAAGTGAATAAGAGCATGTGGTGGATGCCTTGGCGATGATAGGCGACGAAGGACGTGATAGCCTGCGATAAGCTTCGGGGAGCTGGCAAATTAGCTTTGATCCGGAGATTTCCGAATGGGGGAACCCACCCTTAGGGGTATCGCATGATGAATACATAGTCATGCGAGGCGAACCGGGTGAACTGAAACATCTCAGTAGCTCGAGGAAAAGACATCAACCGAGATTCCGAAAGTAGTGGCGAGCGAAATCGGAAGAGCCTGTTAGTGATAGCACGACTCTTAGCAAAACAGTTTGGAAAGACTGGCCATAGCAGGTGATAGCCCTGTATGCGAAAAGAGACGTGTGGTACTAAGTTAACGACAAGTAGGGCGGGACACGTGTAATCCTGTCTGAATATAGGGGGACCATCCTCTAAGGCTAAATACTCATCATCGACCGATAGTGAACTAGTACCGTGAGGGAAAGGCGAAAAGAACCCCGGGAGGGGAGTGAAATAGATCCTGAAACCGCATGCTTACAAAAAGTAGGAGCCCGCAAGGGTGACTGCGTACCTTTTGTATAATGGGTCAGCGACTTACATTCAGTGGCAAGGTTAACCGAATAGGGAAGCCGTAGAGAAATCGAGTCCGAATAGGGCGTCCAGTCGCTGGGTGTAGACCCGAAACCAAGTGATCTATCCATGGCCAGGATGAAGGTGCCGTAACAGGTACTGGAGGTCCGAACCGACTAGTGTTGCAAAACTAGCGGATGAGCTGTGGATAGGGGTGAAAGGCTAAACAAACTTGGAAATAGCTGGTTCTCTCCGAAAACTATTTAGGTAGTGCCTCGCGTATTACCTTCGGGGGTAGAGCACTGTTTTGGCTAGGGGGTCATGGCGACTTACCAACCCAAGGCAAACTCCGAATACCGAAGAGTACAGCGCGGGAGACAGAGCACCGGGTGCTAACGTCCGGACTCAAGAGGGAAACAACCCAGACCGCCAGCTAAGGTCCCTAAAATTGGCTAAGTGGGAAACGAAGTGGGAAGGCTAAAACAGTCAGGATGTTGGCTTAGAAGCAGCCATCATTTAAAGAAAGCGTAATAGCTCACTGATCGAGTCGTCCTGCGCGGAAGATGTAACGGGGCTAAGCCAGTTACCGAAGCTGCGGATGTGCAATTTATTGCACGTGGTAGGAGAGCGTTCTGTAAGCCTGTGAAGGTGCGTTGTAAAGCGTGCTGGAGGTATCAGAAGTGCGAATGCTGACATGAGTAGCGTTAAAGCGGGTGAAAAGCCCGCTCGCCGTAAGCGCAAGGTTTTCTACGCAACGTTCATCGGCGTAGAGTGAGTCGGCCCCTAAGGCGAGGCAGAGATGCGTAGCTGATGGGAAACAGGTCAATATTCCTGTACCGATGTGTAGTGCGATGTGGGGACGGAGAAGGTTAGCTCAGCCAACTGTTGGATATGTTGGTTCAAGCCTGTAGTCGTGCCTGGTAGGCAAATCCGCCGGGCTTAGATGAGGGGTGATAACGAGTCTGCTTGCAGACGAAGTGAGTGATACCCTGCTTCCAGGAAAAGCCACTAAGCTTCAGCTACACACGACCGTACCGCAAACCGACACTGGTGCGCGAGATGAGTATTCTAAGGCGCTTGAGAGAACTCAGGAGAAGGAACTCGGCAAATTGATACCGTAACTTCGGGAGAAGGTATGCCCTCTGTAGGTGAAGCTGTACAAGCGGAGCCGAAAAGGGTTGCAAAAAATCGGTGGCTGCGACTGTTTATTAAAAACACAGCACTCTGCAAACACGAAAGTGGACGTATAGGGTGTGACGCCTGCCCGGTGCTGGAAGATTAAATGATGGGGTGCAAGCTCTTGATTGAAGTCCCAGTAAACGGCGGCCGTAACTATAACGGTCCTAAGGTAGCGAAATTCCTTGTCGGGTAAGTTCCGACCTGCACGAATGGCGTAACGATGGCCACACTGTCTCCTCCTGAGACTCAGCGAAGTTGAAATGTTTGTGATGATGCAATCTCCCCGCGGAAAGACGGAAAGACCCCATGAACCTTTACTGTAGCTTTGTATTGGACTTTGAACGGATCTGTGTAGGATAGGTGGGAGGCTTTGAAGCAGGGTCGCTAGATCTTGTGGAGCCAACGTTGAAATACCACCCTGGTGCGTTTGAGGTTCTAACCTAGGTCCATTATCTGGATCGGGGACAGTGCATGGTAGGCAGTTTGACTGGGGCGGTCTCCTCCCAAAGCGTAACGGAGGAGTTCGAAGGTACGCTAGTTACGGTCGGACATCGTGACGATAGTGCAATGGCATAAGCGTGCTTAACTGCGAGACTGACAAGTCGAGCAGATGCGAAAGCAGGACATAGTGATCCGGTGGTTCTGTATGGAAGGGCCATCGCTCAACGGATAAAAGGTACTCTGGGGATAACAGGCTGATACCGCCCAAGAGTTCATATCGACGGCGGTGTTTGGCACCTCGATGTCGGCTCATCTCATCCTGGGGCTGTAGCCGGTCCCAAGGGTATGGCTGTTCGCCATTTAAAGAGGTACGTGAGCTGGGTTTAAAACGTCGTGAGACAGTTTGGTCCCTATCTTCCGTGGGCGCTGCAGATTTGAGGAAGCCTGCTCCTAGTACGAGAGGACCGGAGTGGACACACCTCTGGTGTATCGGTTGTCACGCCAGTGGCATTGCCGAGTAGCTAAGTGTGGAAGAGATAACCGCTGAAAGCATCTAAGCGGGAAACTCGTTTCAAGATGAGATCTGCCGGGGCCTTGAGCCCCCTGAAGAGTCGTTCTAGACCAGGACGTTGATAGGTCAGGTGTGGAAGCGCAGTAATGCGTTAAGCTAACTGATACTAATTGCTCGTGCGGCTTGACCCTATAACTTTGATCGACACTGTCGAATCAGGGTGTTATGCCAAGTTGACGCATTCAAAAATAAGCCAAAAGCTGATTCCAAACTCTATGAATTCGCCGCGCCGTCCCCAAAAGACAGCGCAGCAACAAGTTATGCCTGATGACCATAGCGAGGTGGTACCACTCCTTCCCATCCCGAACAGGACAGTGAAACGCCTCCGCGCCGATGATAGTGCGGGTTCCCGTGTGAAAGTAGGTCATCGTCAGGCTCCTACAGCCCGTAAAGCCCCCGCCTCCCACAAGGAGCGGGGGCTTTACCCTTTGGGG
>JBHZQV010000039.1:0-5371 GCA_042867185.1 Sphingomonas sp. NCPPB 2930
GGTGTTTGGCGACTTCCAGTCTCTCAAACCCAGTCCGGATGAACACCGGATACAACCTATTGAACCTTCACAACTAGTCGTCAAGTTCAGGCCCAGGTCGGCATGCTTCATGGCTCAAATTCTCTGCGCGGACTCACCCCTGATCAACACATCACGGCTCGACTCACGCAGACCTTCCCTAGGCAAGTTTTCCCTTAGAGCTTCATAACTTGACGGCGCAACGGACTGCAACTAGGCTTCGCACGTATTCATATGAATACGAATCCATATCATTACATCAACCTTACAGGAACGACATGCGAACCCTTGCTCTATCCACCGGTCTCATGGCCGTCGCTGCGACTTTCGCTGCACCCTCTAACGCAGGCCTTGCAACGCAACGAAACTCTGATTTGGTCATCAAGCCTGAAGCTCCAACCAGCCAGGATTTGGCATTTGTGCCGATTGACTTTGTGGCAGTTCAGAAAACTGAGGCTATGACGATAGCGCAAGCGTCCAGTACAAAATGCTGCTCTTCCGGAACCTGTGACATAACCGGCAATGGCCCTGACATGTGTTGGATTTGGGTTACCCATGGGGACTACGGTAGCGCTTACTCGAATGGATGTTTTTAAGATTTTTATAGCCAACCTTCAATGGCTATAAGATTATAAAAATTCGAGAAAAATAGAGTTGCCGTGTGAAAAATCGTAAATAACGAACACGGCAATCATTTTGATGACCCCAAAAATGCAAAAAACTGAATCCTACATAATTGTCGATAGATCATTATCCTTGGAACCATACTATGACGATATTGAGAAAATATACGTATCCAATGGTTGGGGAACGCACTACTCACGGGCGACTCTTTACCGCATGTTTGAACATTGTCACTATTGGGTTGCATTAAAAGGCAATTCCGCAGTTGGACTTATTCGCGCTTTTAGTGACAGTATTTCGGTAAGCCACCTCAGTGAGATTTTAGTCGAGAAAACCCACCAAGGATTGGGCGTTGGTGACGCCTTGATGAAGGTGCTTATCAAAAACCTAGGCCACACGACTATATACGCCGATGTTCTTGGCACACAATCACCAATTCTTTTTCAAAAGTTTGGTCTTCAAGAAAAAACTAAATTCACGGTATTTGCTCGGCGAGCTTTGTCTGAATCGCGCTGAAACCAATCCAACTAAAAAATCTAAACAAAATAGGCGTTAGAAACTGTCGCCGATTGCAAGTTAATTTTATTAAAAGTATGCTCTTGTGACAGAAAAAAATTTTAGTGATTTAAATGATTTCGAGGATGGCGTCAGAGACTTAGCTAGAAAATTTGTCTCGCCCATGATTGAGAAAGCAAAAGTCGCAAACCAGATTAAAGCTCAAATTGTAAATCAACTAACAGCCCAAGCCGTTCAACGGTCCCGTGAGATGCTTGGGCCTACGCTTGTTTCGGTCCGCGCAAATAAATTGGCGTATAAAGATGTCGAACAACATCTTCTGAATTTCGGATTTTCTGAGCTAATGGAGTTTTGGCAAAGCTTTATAAACGCACGATGCAATGCCGTTAATCAACAACTAGTCGATCTTAACTGTCTATTGTCAGACCCAATTTCAGATTTAGAAATTATGGATGGCGATCCCCACAATGGTGCTCGACAACCATTAAAAGTGACAACCACACTAGAAGCGGATCGCCGCGACTATTTGTACAAATCCATCGACGCTACGCCTATGAAAATGGCGCACTATCTAGCCGCTACTGTCGCTGAAGAACTAGGAATAATAAGTTCAGTTGACGAAGTAATAAAATCGACTAACAACTCTTACTTGCGCAATTTTTCTTTAGTTAGCAAACCAGAATCCCAGAGCGAAATTGAACGCTATTATTATGCTTTTGGCGCAATGGTTTCAATTGCTTCCGCACTAGAAATTTCGGATTTGCATTTCGAAAATATAATCGCCGAAAAAACTGGCCCCAAAATTATAGACATTGAATTTATATTATCCAATACACAGTATCAAAATACAAAATGGTCTTATAAAAATTCAGGTCTTTTTGAGCCCGAAACATCTCCCGTTGGGCAAATAAATTCCCATCAGCATATTTCCCCGACATACCGTCTTATAAATGGTAATGTTCAGTATAGCCACCTTGAAGGCAAGCGGAGCGACCTTCACATTGTATATGACAGTTTAGGTAACCCGGTGAACCCTCTCGACTTCGTAAAATCAATACAGAGGGGAGCACGCGACGCAGACAAAGTGCTTAAAGGAAAAAATATAGGGTTTGATAATGCATTAAAGGAGGCAATGTTACCGGGTCACAAAATAAGATGCTGGATGCGTGGCACGGCTTACTATCGAATTCTGCAGATTCAGTTATGGCTTCCTGGAAAAAAGCTACAAGACAAGCTCGCTTTAATGAGAACCAAGCTTAAGGGCAAGTATTCTATAAATAAAGATATCGTCGAAAACTCCAAAATTGCAATCATTGACGCGGAAATTCATGATTTAGTTAGAGGGGACATACCTTATTTTTGGATCGATGGCATGAGCGGCGACCTAATGCATTCAACTGGGTTGATTCAGAAAGGTTTTGGATTAACTACCGCCGATGCGTTGGCCAGGCGTCATAAAAACTGGAAAGTCAGAGATTTTAAAAGAGATATGAACGGCATAATTAATAGAATGCAACAATTTAACACCTAACAAAAAATTCAAGCTAAGCTAATGGAAGAGATCGATCTAAAATATTTTAAAAAAAAGGGATTCTTAGTTATCTCAAAAATTTTTTCGCTTGACGATGTGTCTTTTGCGTCTAATCTAGTAAGCAATTTAATTCTTCGTCACCGTATGGGAGATAGCGACGTTCTCGCGGCCAGCATAAGCGTCGGAGCTTCGGCAAAAATGCATCCCAACCGAAATGATGGAGTTAACATTAATAAGATGGTTGATGAGCCATTTATTATTGGAGATTTGATACGGCTGGAGCCAAAATTCGCTAGCTTAATATATGTTCCGACTATTTGGAAGGCAGCGGCTCAACTGCTAGGTACGTCTGAAGAACGAGTGGTATTTCACTTTTCCAATATTACACGGAAACCCTCCTTATACGGGCCAGCTATAGGTCTGCACCGTGATGCGGATAATCGTTATTATGCCTGCTCCAACCGCCAGACTGTTCGCTTACTATTTCCGTTGCAAATAATGAACTCTTCTAATGGTGGAACTGAAGTTTTGATTGAGTCTCACCTTAAAGAATATAATAAAGCGCACAATTTTCTTATTAACTGCCCCACAGTTAGTCCAGGCAATTGTTTGGCTCTACATAGTGAAATTTTACATGGTGGCGGTTTGAATCGAAGCGAGTATGAGCGAGACGTTATTGTTTTACAGTTCGGACTTCGTGATGCTAAGCTCTCGTATCGAGCTGCTGAAATGATGTCTGACAGTGGTCGACTAGATTTTTTTGAAATTTTAAAAAATAATCATTTGTAAAGAAGAAGTGCCGCGTCCCGCTACGCGGGTCTCTCGGCAAGGCGTCCCGCCCGCTGGCAGCTCATGGCAGAGGGCTGCCGCCCCAGTTCCACGGGCTGCGTCCCACGCCGTCGCGTGGGCCCCCTGCCTTACTATCTTTAGTAGGAAGAGGGCATGCAGGGGGTAGATCGGGCATTGGAGGGATTTTTAGACGATGTCTAGGACCTACCCAGCCCCACCTGAGCTTGCGTTGCTGGAGCGCATAGGTCGAAGTAGGTCGGCCGGAGCTGGTTGAATGCACCCAACTAGTGCTTCCAGCACGACTGCACTTCTCATCGATTGCGCAGCTGGCCCCCTCTGTGCCGCTGCCGCTGCCGCTGCCATTTCCGCCAGGAACGGGCCCCGAGGCGCGGCGGTCGGCTTGTCGACGAGAAATTCACTCCGATCCTTCCCTGCGGTCCAATTCGGCGGCTTGCCGCGGCCTATCCAGGTCGCCCCGGTTTTCTCATCGCGATATTTGGTGAGGATTTTTTGTCCGGTAATTTCTATGGAAACACCTGCTGCGCAGTAAAACTGAATTCGGCTACCAGTTTACGTACTTGGTGCAGGGTAGCTTCGGACTCGACCTTGTATACCTTAGCGATCTCCGCATTCAATCTGGCGCGGGCACTTTCGAGATCTTTTAGATTATTCATTACGGGGAATAGTCGAAGGGGCTTACGAATTGCAACCCAAACGTGCAAAGGTTGCTTGGTACCGCTGAATTCTCCTATTCAATCAAGATAAGGTGGCAGGGGGCCCACGCGACGGCGTGGGGGCGCAGCCTGGGGGACTGGGGGCGGCAGCCCCCTGCCGTGGAGCTGCCAGCAGGCAGCGGGCGGGACGCCGTGCCGAGAGGCCCGCGTAGCGGGACCCGGCTTGGGGATTTTGTTCATCCTTGGGGACTGTTTAACCCGGAGGGGGGGCCGACCGTAGGTTGGGGGAACCCCGGAGGGGTGCCCTTCACCGCGTTAAAGAAGTTAAAAGTTAAAAAACGCGCGCGCGTTACGGCTGTGGATAACTACCTTAAGTCGCTGATTTAAAATGAGTTTTTTTAATCATGTGTGGGTGATAGAACGATGTAGGTGTGGGTGATAGAACGTGTCAATCCACAGAAAAGCGTGGGTGATAGAACGTGCCAATCCACAGGCGTGGGTGATAGAACGATGGTTTTCGAGCGACCATCAAGCGGCTTTAAATACCTGTCAAAGGGACTTGGTAGGTGCGTACAACGCACCCCAATTGACGGGAAAGCGTGGGTGATGTAACGAGCCATGCGCTGTTATCCGCTGGGGTTGTCTGGAACATGCCCCCCTGCATGCAGTCGCACAGTGACCAAGCGCGAAGTGGTGCGCCTGTGGCTGAGGGGGGTCACAGCGCAACGGAGGGGGTTTAGTCACTCGGCTACCTCTGGGAGGTGGGGCAAGTCGCTCCGGCAGCTGGTCTGCCCACCGATGCGGAACGACACTGCACATGCCAAAATGCTCTACAACTGAGCAAAATGCGCCTAGCTCCGTCTCTCCTCGCCGGATCGAGTCTGTCGGCTGGGCTGGGCTGCTCAGCAACTGCTATCGGCCAACAACGTTCCCCACGATGTACCCCAGCTACGCAGGAAGAGTGATGCCGCCAAAGTTCCTGCCGTGGCCTAGCTGAGGCTGGATTGATGGCTGCAACCCGCTGCAAAATCCAGTTGTAGACCCTCGCTGCCGGTACCGACTTGCAACGAGGCGATGCACGGTACATCGCTTGGTAAATTCATCGCTGACGCGTTTAATTGGTCAGCAGAACATAGTTTTATGGGGCTTTGTTGCACAAGTCGAGAGCGACGCGAGATAACCCCTACCCCAGACGCAGCTATGCCATGGCGGGCACAGC
>JBHZQV010000040.1:0-3674 GCA_042867185.1 Sphingomonas sp. NCPPB 2930
AGCCCGCCAAGCCGCGCTGCCCCCGCATCTCACCGCGTTCCGGCGCACCGGCCGGGCGCTGCCGGTGTTCTTCGCCAACGCCGGGGGAGGCGAGGTCGGATACGTGCGGGGGCTTCTGCCGGGCATCGACGCCGATATTCCGGTCTATGGCCTGACCGCCATCGGATTCCTGGCGGGCGAGCGACCGCTCTACAGCGTGCCGGAGATGGCCGCGGTCTACGTGGCGGCCCTGCGGCATGTGCAGCCGCAGGGCCCCTACCGGCTGGCCGGCTGGTCGGCCGGGGGCACGGTCGCCTACGAGATGGCGCACCAGCTGCTGGCCGCCGGTGAAACCGTCAGTTTCATCGGCCTGATCGACACGCCCACCCCGTCGGCCTACCAATCCGGTTTTACGCGCCAGGGGCGCGGTGCCATACCGCCGATCGCCGTCCTCGGCGACCTGCTGAAGTGCGAACCTCACCTTCTGCGCGCCCGGTTGCACAGCATGGCCGTGTCCGGCAACAGCGTACACCTGGACATCGCCACGCAGGTCGCCAGACTGCTGCCCGCCGACCTGCCCGCCGAGAACGCCCTGCGCCATCTGGCCGTCTGGCACGGCATGCTGTCCGCGCTCGGCCAGTACCGGCCGCCGCGGCTGCCCGTCACGCTCACGCTGTTCGCGGCGGCCCAGGAGCGCAAGATCGACTGGGAGCGCAATGGTTGGTCGCATCTGGTGGAACGCGAGATCCACATCACGGTGGGTGGCGACCACCTGTCCATGATGGACCCGTTGCATGCCAAAGACCTGGGCAGCAGGATCAGCCAGGCCCTTGCCGGCGGAACGCCGGACGACCACGTCCTTTCCAGCGCGGCGCCCTGTGCGGCCAGCATCGAGATACAGCGGGGAACGCCGGCCGGGACGGCCCCGCAGCCGCTGTATGCAGGAACCGCTTCGGCCGGAGGTGCGCTCGCAGGCGGGCCCGGCCCGGACGCTCGCCCATCGGCCTGAACCGCTGCCCACGAAGGCATTCGATCCGACACCCGTTTCGCGCAGGACCTGCTGCGCCCTGCGGCCTGCGGCCTGCGGCCTGCGGCCTGGAATATTCGCCGGGTCTTAGCTGCGGTATCGGTGTGTCCGCCGACCGCACCTGCCGATCCGGCCGGACATTGACCGGACTTTCAAGGGAGCTCCATCCATGAACTATGCGCTCGTACACCCGCACAACCACAGACCACCGGCATCGGCATCGGCATCGGCCGGCGCGGCGCCTCAGACGCCTGCGAGGTACCCCCTCGCATCGGTGCAGCAGGCGATCTGGTTCGACCAGATGCTCCATCCCGACCTGCCCTGCTACAACATCGGCGCGATCTGGCAACTCGACGGCGCGCTCGACCCGGCGCTGCTGGAGACCTGCATCCAGGAAGTCGTCCACGCCCACGATGGACTGCGGCTGCAGCTGCACCGAACAGCCGGCAGCGCCGTGCAGCAGGTGATGCCGAGCGTCGACTTCGCGCTGCCCTGCCACGACTTCGCGGCGCATGCCGACGCCCAGGCCCGCGCCGAGCACCACCTGAAGGCTGTGTTCGGCACGCCTTTCGCGCTGCACGGCACTCGTCTCTGGGCGTCGCAGTTGGCGCGCATCGGCCCGACGCGCCACCAGTGGCTGTTCTATGGCCACCATGTGATTTTCGACGGCATCAGCTGTTTCAATGCGGCGGCCTGGGTGATCGCCGCCTACCGGCGCCGAGCGCGCGGCGATGTGTCGGTCGTGCCGGCCGGCCCCCCCTACCTCGACTTTCTGGCCGAAGACCGGGCGTACCTGGGTTCGCCCCGCTACGCGCGGGACGCCCGGTTCTGGAACGAGCGATTCTCCCGGATGCCCGCGCCGCTGTGGACCGCAGACCCGGCCCGGCAGGGTGCGCCGGCCGTGCCGGTCCCCTCGGTGCCGTTCGAGATCGACCGCCGTCTGTACGCGCGGATCGACGCCTTCGCTGCCGCCGCCGGCGGCTCGGTATCGCACTGCGTACTGGCCCTGCTGGCCGTGCTTTTTTCCCGCACCCACGGCACCGACGAGGTGGTGATCGGGGTGCCGGTGCACAACCGCCGCACCGCACGGGACAAGCTGACCATCGGCATGTTCTCGTCGGTCATCCCGGTCCGCATCGCCGTCGACCCGGAGCAGCCGTTCGCCATGCTGATGGAGGACGTCGCCGCCGAGCTGCGAAGCTGCTACCGCCACCAGCGCTTTCCGATCGCCGACCTCAACCGCGCGTTGCATCTCGCCCGCCACGGGCGCAGACAGCTCTTCGACATCACCCTCGCGATGGAGGCCTTCTCAGGAATCGTCGAGCACGGTATGCCGGCCTGCACCACGCTCCATCTGCACAGCGGCTTCGAACAGACACCGCTGGCGCTTCGCGTGTGCGACTACAACGCCGACGGGCATGTGACGCTCGAGTTCCACCACAACCCCGCATTCCTCCGACGCGACGCTGTCGAGATGATGCGCCGGCGTTTCGAGCGCCTGCTGCACGCGGTGCTGGCAGACGGTGGCGCACAGCCGGTGGCCGCGCTGGCGCTGCTCGATCCCGCAGAGCGCGAGCAGGTGCTGGTGCGCTGGAACGACACGGCGCAGGACTACCCCCGCGAACTGTGCGTACACCAGCGGTTCGAAGCCCAGGTGCGCCGGACACCGCAGGCCACCGCCCTCGTCCACGGCGCGCGGACGCTCAGCTACCAATCGCTCAACGCATGGGCCAACCGCCTGGCGCGGCGCCTGCGCGCGCAAGGTGCAGGCCCCGACCGCCTGGTCGCCCTCTGCCTGGAGCGCGGCCCGGCGCTGGTGGTGGCGATCCTGGCCGTGCTCAAGGCCGGCGGCGCCTACGTGCCACTGGACCCGGCCCATGCGTCGGAGCGCCTGGGCGCGATCCTCGACGACAGCCGCCCCGCGGTGCTGGTGCTCGACGAGGCAGGACGCGCGGCCCTCGGGGCGATGTCCGGCGGCTTCGTGGCGATCGACCCGCACGGCGACGCGCCATGCGGGTCGGAGGAAGACAGCGCCGACCTGCCGCCGGACGGCCTGACCGCGCGGCACCTGGCCTACGTGATCTACACCTCGGGTTCCACCGGCCTGCCCAAAGGCGTGATGGTCGAGCATCGCAGCCTGCACAACCTGGTGGCCTGGCACATCGGCACCTTCGGACTGCGTCCCGGCAGCCGCAGCGCGGCTACGGCCGGCCTGGGCTTCGACGCCAGTGTGTGGGAAATGTGGCCCACGCTGTGCAGCGGCGGCTGCCTGGCGCTGCCGCTGGTGGATGGGGCCCGCGATCCGCAGCAGCTGCTGCAGTGGTGGGCCGCGCAGCCGCTGGACGTGGGCTTTCTGGTCACCCCCCTGGCCGAACTGGCCTACGCGACCGGCCATATCAATCCGGCGGCGCACACGGTCCTGATCGGCGGCGAGCGGCTGCGGCGCTGGCCCGACGCGCTTCCGGCCGGACAGGCGCTGGTCAACAACTACGGCCCGACGGAGACCACCGTGGTCGCGAGCTCGGGCCGGCTCCATGCGGGCGATACCACGGCGAACATCGGCCGGCCGATCGCCAACACCCGCATCTACGTCCTGGACGCCCGCATGCAGCCGGTGCCGATCGGCGTGGAAGGCGAGCTCTACATCGGCGGCGACGGCGTGGCCCGC
>JBHZQV010000041.1:0-3640 GCA_042867185.1 Sphingomonas sp. NCPPB 2930
CGGTGCAGTGCGTCCCGCCCGATGTCGGCAATCGTCTGGTGCGTGCCGTCGGCGGCTTCCAGATCGATCTGGTGCAGATGGCCGCTGCCGTAGGTCAGCCAGTGAAGGCTGCGCCCGTCGGGCAGGGTGGTGTTGCTGCGGTAGCCTGCCCAAACTCAGGCTCTATTTTGTTTGACAATGCTTCTTAAATATTCTTCTAGGTCGGAGAATTTTTCATAATCGGCTCCAAAATATTGCCAAACTTCAGGCTCATCCTTTTCTGTCCAAACCAAATAAACTTCTTCGGGTTCGTATGGATTATATGAAAATATCGCGCATTTCTCCAATCCAACTGATGCTGGAGGAACATGATCCCAATTTTCTATTCTAAGATCGACCCATTGCTTGAGTGTTTCATTTTTCTCATAGCCTTTAATTTCACGGAGGCTTAACCAGTCTTGACTTAAATTGACGTTTGACCAGTGCGAGCAAAAGTCAAATCTCTGTTTCAGCATCGGACTTAAAGATTTAAAAGTTCCTTTTTCTAGAGTAGCGATTTGCATCAGCGGCTCTGGATAACTCATCTCATGCTCGCCATGGTCTGTATCTGCATCGATTTGAGATTCAATTTCTTCTAAAAGATTTTGAATTATATTGTTGTACTCTTCCATATTAGCAGCCTCCTAAATCAGGAACAATTTTAACTTGATTATATGTAAATCCAACAGGTAATTTTGAAATAATTCCTCCTACGTATGAATTGGTTGCAGGCATTTGAGCCATCCAATCCTTGGGAATTGCGGGGCCTCCCGCTGCTGCGTCAGGAACATGACCTGCCACTGTGCCAGGAGGACAGAAGCATCGAGCATTCCTTTTCCATTTGTCAGAATCCTTCTTTTCCTGATCGCTGAGCGTTCTTCTGGTCATTGAACCCCCATTGCTAGAAATTTGGTTATTCCAACGCCGTCCAAATTCTTCAAGTTCATTTGATGCGGCAGAACCTCCGGGAAATTTGTTTTTTATGCAAAGTACATTTCCGACTGTTTTAAATGCTACTGGCTCCAAACCCCACGGGTCAACAAAACCAACAGGATTGGTGCAATATTTATAAACGTTAACGCCGCCTAAGAGTTTTATGGGATCTTGCGAAACATAAAAGCCACCTTCAGGATCGTAATACCGATAGCGGTTGTAATGCAGCCCGGTTTCCTCATCAAACTGCTGCCCCTGAAACCGGAACGGTTGCTCGACCGGCTGCCGCTGCTGCCGTTGCAGAGCCAGTGCGTCCTGCGCGCTTTGCCGGGCTTGGCTCCAACCCGGCCCATGCCCCGTCGGCCGCCGCACCGTGTCAGCTCCGTGCGTGCCGGTTGCTTTGCCTTCTATCTCCCTCACCCGAGCCTCGCCCCACACCTTGTAATCCGCCGCCCAGGCGATGTGGCCCTCCGCATCCGTCAGCTCCAGCGGCGCCCCGATCTGATCGCACTGGTACCAGTAGGTCCTGCCGTCCTGCACGGTCGCCAGGGGCACGAAGCTGCCCGGCTCGTAAATGAACAACGCCTCCTTCTGCTGCCGGCTGCTTTGCACCATCAGGTCGCCGTCCCACAGGTAGTGGGTGGTGCCGAAGGCGTCTTCCTTGTGGGTTCTGCGCCCCAAAGCATCGTAGCGGTAGCTCGTCTGCTGTATGACCCCGTGGCGCGTCACCGTTGCGCTGCTCAACCGGTGCTCGGCATCCCACTCGAACGCCGCATCGGTATGCGCCCCCTTCAGCCGGCGTGTCACATTGCCATGCACGTCGTACTCGTAGCGCAGATCCTGCCAGACACGCAGACGGTTGTCGCCCACCTTGGCGCCTGGCGACGCTTGGCCCGTCTCGTCCCCGTGCGGCTGCAGCAGGTTGCTTTACCATTCTGAAAAAGACAAAATATTGCCGAATGGATCACGTATATTTGTAAATAGTCCGCCTGGGCACTCGTTTATTCCTGTCGAGCATCCTAAATCGGGATTTCCTAACTCAATCTCTTTTTCTGGCATGTTCTTTATTTCCATGAATAGCCATTGTATATCGACTTTTCCGAAAATAACAGAAGATTCTTTTGTGCCCTGATTTTTCGAATGTTTTTTTTGTAATCTTAATTTTATGTTTTCATTGAAACACGTCACAACGAAATACAGGTCGTTTTTTAAAACTGTATTTCCAATTAGTTGAAATGGTAAATTCTCGCAATAGAATTTCTGTGCTTCGATTAAATCGCCTACTTCTATTGTGAAAGTTACGTTGATCTGTTTGGCTGTCGCATTCATGGTCGTATGTAAATATAATAAAATCACCATTCCCTGAATTCTAATCTATTGCCAAATGGATCGTATATTGTCATATATAAGCCTCCTGGACACTCATATATCCCACTGCAATAACCATTGGGTAAATCGTCAGTAGGGCTATCGAACTCAGGAATCAGGTTCTTTATTTCTAAATAAATACTGCTAACGTCGGTCTTTTCGAAATAAAGAAAAAATTCACGTCTTTTCAGAATCTCGTGTATTGCAGGCGATGCTGATTTGGTTATGCATATTCTTATGTTGTCGGTAACTCCCTCAATGTATAAGTGAGTTTTTAGTTCTCTGGGTGAGTATTCGGTAATTTTGAACAAAAGTTTATCGCAGTAGAATTCTTTTGCTTTTTCTAAGTCGGTTACAAAGATTGGTACAGTTAACATAGTTTTGAACTTTAGTCACATTGATGATTGGGTCTATCTTTTGGTTTTGCCTTGCCTGGGCAAAAACACGAACTTCGGGCATTTGAAACGCCTGGCTTCATTGAGTGATCGTAAGGCTTTATGCCCGATTCCCTCAGGGCCTTTAGTTCTTCTTTGTAGAACGGGCTGCGAACGGATTGACCGTCAGTTCCGATAATAATAAATTTGTAGCCTTCTTTTGCTTTTTCTTTAATCCAGTCCCCATTGGCTTTTGCTGCGGCACATGTCCATTCCTGCGTTCTCGGTTTCAATTCTCCGGGTATTTTGTCGGTAATTTTTTGCCATTCACCACTAATCGTTTTAAAGCTATCTCCCGGTCGATCGAGTCCGAGTTGCTTTGCATATGCGTCGACACCATTTTGGCCTTCCCCTAAAACAATATAGCCGGCCAGTCCCGCCGGATCGATCCAATTATTTGCATTGGGTCCGTAGGTAAATAAGTTTGTCCCACCAGCCAGTCCAATCGGGTCCTGATTGACGAACCTCCCGACCGCCGGGTCGTAGTACCTGTGCCGGTTGTAATGCAGCCCGGTTTCTTCATCAAACTGCTGGCCCTGCAGTCGGAACGGCTGCTCGACCGGCTGCTGCTGCCATTGCAGAGCCAGTACGTCCGCCTCGGTTTTCCGGCTCTGGCTCCAGCCCGGCCCATGCCCCGTCGGCCGACGGGCCTTGTCGTTGCCGTAGGTACCGGTAGCCTTGCTTTCGGTTTCCCTGACCCGGGCCTCCCCCCACACCTTGTAATCTGCCGCCCAGGCGATGTTGCCCTCCGCGTCGGTCAGCTCCAGCGGCGCCCCGATCTGATCGCACTGGTACCAGTAAGTCTGGCCGTCCTGGACGGTCGCCAGCGGCACGAAGCTGCCCGGCTCGTAGACGAACAGCGCTTCTTTCTGCTGCCGTGCGCTCTG
>JBHZQV010000042.1:0-2237 GCA_042867185.1 Sphingomonas sp. NCPPB 2930
GATGGCCTCGTATTCGTAATAGCGGCCGGTCTTGCCGGAGAAGGCGAAGCGGGTGCAGTGGCCGGAGAGATGGCGCTTGGCGCCGCCCAGCACGTCGGCGGAAATGGTGAAGGGCTGGCCGAGCAGGGAATCGGGAGAAATCGAGAAGGATTCGCTCTTCAGCTTGACCTGGTATTCGAAGAGGTCCGAGAGGGATTCTCGGCCGGTGGCTGAGGAAAACCAAAGCACATCGCCGACGGGGGTGTGGGCGATTATGGAACGGGTCATGCGCAATACCCCGGATGCGCCTTTGAAAAACGAGGTCCAGGGTCGAATGCCATGCGTGCAGTGGTGTCGGTGAAGGTGGGTGCTGATTATGCGGGGTCTTCAAGGCCCTGGCGCAAGACGCGGACAACGAGTACGCCATGATCGATTCGACCATCGTGCGCGCCCACCAGCACAGCGCCGGTGCAAAAGGGGGGGGGGGGGGCCGCACACGCAGGCCATCGGGCGCAGCCGCGGCGGGCTGAGCACCAAGATTCACGCCACCGTCGATGCTCTGGGCAATCCGACCGGATTTCACCTCACGCCCGGGCAGGCGCACGATCTCGAAGGTGCCGATGCGCTGCTCGCAGACACACCGGCGCAGACCGTCATCGCCGACAAGGCGTATGACGCCCAGGCACGGCTCGTCGCTCCCCTGCTGGAGCGGGGCAAGTCGGTTGTGATCCCTTCGCGGGCAACCAACAAGCACCCGCGCGAGCATGACCGCCACCTGTACAAGGCTCGCCACCTCATCGAGAACTTCTTCGCGCGTCTCAAGCAGTACCGGGCCATTGCCACGCGATACGACAAGACGGCTCGCAACTTTTTGGGCGCCATCCACCTGGCCGCCTGCATGGCTTGGCTTGCATGAGAACCCAAACCATGCTGTGCCCAATGCATTGATTGATGACGCGCCCTAATAGACTGTCGCCTGCCTTCTTGGAACGGATGCGGCCGCAAGAATTGAGTTGGGATAGCTATTGGCTATTAAAACCATCCGCCTGCTTCATTTAATGTGTTGGCACAACATTCGAACTGGTATTCATCTGGCGAAAAATCGTTGGCGCGGCTCAGATGTGTGGATTCAATTCGGCCGACCAAATTTACTCTTTTTTGTTCTTTCGCTAATCATTGGCTCTATATTTAAATCTTTTTGTATTGCTAGACGTTTTGCGGTATCACCAAAATCATTTGGAATGTCAGTGCGTGCGCCTAATTCAATAAGATAACTTACCACGTTTAGGTGTGATTGGCCAATAGCCTCATGTAACGGTGTGTTCCCTAGCTCACCTGCTGCATCGATGTTGGCGCCTGCTTCAAACAATAATTTTACTTCGGTGATGCTTCCGCGCACACATGCGACATGCAGAGGCGTATTGCCGAAGTTGCCACGTTGGTCAACCTCAACGAGTTCAATCTCGCTGAATTCAGGTAGATCCTCAGCTTTATACTGTTTAAGTATGTCTATGTATGATTTATGTGCCATGGCAATTTTTGGATATCCATTCTTCTAGATTATTGATTCCGCGATCTAGATTTTCTATGTCGGCATCGTGGCGTCCCGGTTGCCACTTGTCATCCCAATCCTTTCTGAGATTCCTGCAGGATTTGTTTCGTTTTAACTTCCAAGCAGCCTCAGCGCATTTATCCAAACCAGGCGGAGGTGATTCGTTGCAAACTCTTTTGTAATTTTCGTATTCTTTTTGACGGTCTGATGCTTGTTGGTTGCTGCTTTGAAGAACATTTGAAGCGAGCATTAGCGCAGCCAAGCCGACTAGCGTGCCAACTACTGCGCCGATTACCGTACCCGGGCCAGGAAGTACAAGTGTTCCGGCTTCGGCGCCGAGGATCGCGCCAGCGGCGGGATTTAAACCATAGGCGTCTGATAAACCGTTTGGAATATTCCTCGCATACTTGTACTTATTTATTCCTCCGGCGAGTCCGGCTGGATCTTGATTGATATAGCTGCCCGATGATTCTTCGTAGTACCTAAAGCGGTTATAGTGAAGCCCGGTTTCCTTGTCGTATTGCTGGCCTTGGAATCTAATAGGTTGTTCGATACTATTTGGGTTGTATTCATTCTCGACCTTCCCCCACGCGTCATACCGCGCAGCCCACACCAACTGCCCTGTGCGCTCCCCCGTCGCCTGCGTCATCGCGATCGGCGTGCCCAGGTGGTCGCAATGGAAGTGCCGCACCTGTGGCGGGTTGAG
>JBHZQV010000043.1:0-1911 GCA_042867185.1 Sphingomonas sp. NCPPB 2930
GGTTTAGACCCCGTGACCTCGGGCTTATCAACGTCCTTTTTTGCCGTGCTGGCCACCAATCGGGTGATGCCGAAGTACAGCAGCAAAGGAACTATGACCAGCAGCGCGAGAAACACCAGCAACTGCTTTGGTATCTTTTTTTTTCCAGTATGCAAACTGGCAGACGTGTACCAGCCGTAGACCTCTTTGGGAAACGGCACCATCGTCACGGTGCCGTTTTTACTGCTATTCGGCAGCTCACATTTCTCGTTGACGTACGCCCATTCAAGGACGGAAACGAGGTCCACGCCGAAGGATCGTTTCAGATGACGGTGCCACCCCGGCGAAGCGATGAGCTTCCGGACGAAGACATCGATGTTGCTCGGGTGCTGGGTGATAAGGAAAAAATCAAACCCACGTTTCCGATGCTCACCGAGCATGCGCACATGCGCGGGAACAGCAGCACTCGGCGCACGCTTGGGCAAATCGTTGTGGCACTCATCGATCAAAAAGATGGTGCCGTCCGGCTCATTCTGCCAATCAGCGAAATCAATGACTTTCCAGCTAGCCAGCTCGCCGCCGGCAACCGCGTCGAATCGGCCGTTGTAGGCCACCGGGCGGTTCTCCCTCAGTTGAAGGTCCCGCACCCATTTGATGGTGTTGAGTGTCTTACCCGTGCCGTTACCGCCGGTGATCAGGTGAAGCATGGTTTTACTTTTTCACGAAGCGTTTGACTGCGCCGTTAAGCCCTTTGGCGGTGAGCCGCGCAGCGAGGGCCGAGGTGATGATCGAGATGCACACGCCGACTTTCATGAGCGAGAGCATCCCGAGGACATCGGCCGGAAGCCCCTGAAATGCAGTGACCGCTTGGGACTTCAGGAAGCCGAGGGAGGTGTCCACGCCCTTGTAGGTGACAACTGAGACGCCCAGGCCGACAAGTGCCTGAAACACGAAGTGCCGCGAGAGGTTGAGCAGCATCCCACCAAGGGATAAGAGGATCGCCGGCATGATTTAAGCCCCCGCGACGATGCGCGCCGCAACAAAGAAACTGAGCCCCATAAGCACGTAGCCCAGCATCGGCAGCAACGGGCAGACCTTGCTCAACGGAAGCTGCGCAGCGAACTGGCCAACGTTTACCGTGACGTCCTGGATGCAGCTGCCACCACCAAGCACATCGGTTGTTTCAAAGCTGCCCGGCCCAATCTCGACTACCGAGTTACCGGGCAACTCTCCCGACAGATCGCCACCGGGTTTGGCCAACGCGGTTTTGGCGGCGGTGCCCTCAGCAGTCTCTTTGTTGAGCTTGCAGTTTTGGAGGTGAATTTCTTTGGCTATGGCGCACTGGACGGCATCGCCCGAACAAGTGAATCCAGCTTCGCACGTGCCCGCAAACGAACCCTGTCCATCGCCGCACTTGTCGCCGGTGCAGTTGCCGCTACCGCTTCCCGATCCATTGCCTGTGCCATTGCCAGTACCAGTGCCGGTGCCTGTACCCGTTCCGGTCCCCGTGCCTGTGCCAGTGCCCGTACCCGTTCCAGTGCCCGTGCCTGTACCTGTGCCGGTGCCAGTCCCCGTGCCCGATCCACTGCCATTGCCTGTGCCACTACCCGTGCCGGTGCCTGTGCCTGTTCCCGTTCCCGAGCCCGATCCAGTGCCTGTACCGCTGCCCGTTCCCGTGCCTGTGCCTGTACCACTGCCGCTTCCGCTGCCCGAGCCCGAGCCTGACCCCGAACCGCTGCCGCTACCAGAACCGCTACCAGAGCCAGTACCACTACCGCTGCCGCTACCACTACCCGATCCACTGCCCGACCCTGAGCCGGTGCCATTGCCTGTACCTGTCCCATCGCCGTTCCCCGTTGAAGGGGTGCAGGTGGCCCCCGTGAATTTGGCTTCGCCTGCGCATGAATAGCCCTTGCCGTCACCGTAGTCGGC
>JBHZQV010000044.1:0-1804 GCA_042867185.1 Sphingomonas sp. NCPPB 2930
AAGCGGCTTCGCATCCGGTCGCAGCAGGTCGAAGCCGCTGTCGTGCAGGTTGGCCCTCACACGCTGGTGCCAGTCGAGGGCCTGTTCGCCCTGCGGCCCGCGGTAGCCAGGGTCGGGCAGGCGGTTGCCCGCCGGATCGAACCGGTACTGCATGGGGTCTGAGGCAGTGCCCGCCCGGGTCAGCCGGCCCTGGTCGTCGTAGCCGTAGGCGGTGATCTGCCAGGGCAGGTCGGCGATGCCGGTGCCACCGGTGCCGCTGGCGGGGAACGCTTCGAGCGGCAGCTGCGCCCGGTGGGTCATCTGGCCAAGCCCACAACTACCAGGGAATCGCATGGATTCCCTGGGTTCCACTGTCATAACTGTCCGTGCTAACGAACCTCTGCCTAAAGCGCTTTTCGCGCATTCTGGACATTGCAAGTCGTTGATTCATAAGCACTCCAATCAAGCGAATTTGATTTATACAGAGTTTCCTTAGGCCGCAGTTAATGAAATGCTATTCGTGCTTAAATATTAATACTACGGCGCATCTGTTGTTTGCCATACCCAAATATCAATTAAACGGCCGCTCGCATCAAACCCCCAGTATGCGGATGTTGATTTAACAGTGAATGGTGTGTTTTTATATTCTTCAACAATTCCCCATATTGACATTACGCCAACGGTACTGTTTGTTTTTTGATTTAAATATCCCGAATTATAAGAATGTTTACACTTGATATTTTTATGAATGCAAAAGTTTAGAACATGGTCAAAGCTGCTTCCAATAGGGGTTTTAAGCAACAAACGTTTTCTTACTTGATCTTCATTAGAGCAAGCAATAGTGGCGCCTACAATAATAAATATTGACAGAATTCCCAGACATTTCTTGAAAATTCTCATGATGCTCACTTAAACCTGCTAGAAGGAATTGGGTTTTGATAACCAGGAGTGTTTGCTCCTGTGTTCCCGGGACTTGGCATATCAAAACCAGCTGCACCACCCAATCCTGATATAAAACTGTTTGAATTGTACCCTGTAGGGATTCCAAATATATTATGAGGAATCAGCGTGTACCAAACCATGTTCTTGTTGTAGTTATCGGACATCTCAAATAATTTATTTATAGCTGAATCCTCATCTTTGTATTTGCATGGAATGTCCAATTTCTTTTTGTAGGCATTTTTTTCTTCAACATCTCTGGCGCGATTAGTGCCTGATTCCAAATGAAAATTGCTGTTTGGCCCTGCGCCTAAGGTCGCGAATCTTTTGCCATTAGCGTCAATGTTTTGAAATCTGGGATCATTGGCATATATCGATTGATTGTTAGGTGTTATAACAATTTTTGAATGATTCAATCCCGCACCCACTATGTGGTTGGCATAATCTATGTCCAAGCCTAACGGATCTTTTTTGGTCAATGGGTTCTCTTCTGCGTAAGAGTAAATGTTTGAACCCCCGTATAGGCCGATTGGGTCTGACGATAAATACCGCCCGATGGCCGGGTCGTAATACCTGAACCGGTTGTAATGCAGCCCTGTTTCTTGGTCAAACTGTTGCCCCTGGAACCGAATGGTTTGACCAATCGCGGTGGGGTCATATTCATTCTCGACCTTCCCCCACGCGTCATACCGCGCAGCCCACACCAACTGCCCTGTGCATTCCCCCGTCGCCTGCGTCATCCCGATCGGCGTGCCCAGGTGGTCGCAATGGAAGTGCCGCACCTGTGGCGGGTTGAGCGCCTTGGCGCCGCGGTATGCGCTGTCCATCGACTGCATCAGCGCTTCGGTCGCCTCGGCCGGGATACCCGGGACGTTCGAAAACAGCG
>JBHZQV010000045.1:0-1706 GCA_042867185.1 Sphingomonas sp. NCPPB 2930
AGTGCGCCGTAGCGGTGCTGCAGCACATGCGCGAACGCGGTGTCCGGCCCCAGGTAGGGGTTGAAGGGCTCGGGCGGCGTGGCCGGGTAGACAAGCAGCTGCTCTTGCGTGATCCGGCCCATGCGGTCGCGCTCGAAGGCGACCTTGCTGCGCAGATACGGTGTGACCAGCAGGGTGGCTGCGGTACCTGCTGCGGTACCGGCTGCGCTACCGGCCGCGGTATCGAGGTAGTCCGCCGCTTCTGTCAGCTGGCCTGCCGCGTCGTAGCCGTACCGCAGCCGGTGGGCGGGGGCGCGCTCGGTGGCCGGCACCAGGCGCTCGGTGAGCCGGCCGGCCTTGTCGTAGCGGTAGCGGGTCTCGACGCCCGCATCCACCGTGGAGGTGAGCTGGCCGGCCGCGTCGTAGCGGTGTTCGAGGGTCCTGCGGTCGAAGCCGACCTCGCGCACCAGCCGGTCGAGCGGGTCGTAGGCGAAGGTGGTCTCGGCACCGTTCTCGTTGACGAGGGTCTGCAGCCGGCCGGCGATGTCGTAGGCGTAGCGCAGGGATGCGCCGCCGAAGACGCGGGCGGTGATGCGGCCCGCCTCGTCGCGGATGATGGACACGGCAGGGCCGGTGGCGGTACCCGCGGCATCCTGCGGGGCGACGGAGGCGACCGCGCCGCGGGCGTCGTAGTGGTAGCGCTCCTGGCTGCCGTCGGGGTAGACGATCCGGCTCAGCCGGCCGCTGGCGTCGTGGTCGTAGTGGGTGGACCGGTCGAGCGCGTCGGTGACCGAGAGGGTCTCGCCCCAGGGGCCGTACTGGTAGCGGGTGGTGCGGCCGGAGCAGTCGGTGTAGTGGGCGAGCTGGCCTGCCATCGTCCAGCCGAGCGTCTTGGTGCCGCCGTGGGCGTCGGTGGTCTCGATCGGGCGGTCGGGGTGGAGGGGGACGGGTTGGCCGGGCTGGCCGGGTCGGCTTTGCACGATCTCGGGGTAGCGCCAGGCGGTCCGGGTGCCGTCGGGGGCGGTGGCCTGCACCAGCCGGCCCCAGGCGTCGTGCGCATAGCGCCAATGCGCGCCATCGGGGCCGGTCAGGCTGACGAGGTTGCCTTCTGCATCCCAGCCCTGGCGGGTGATGCCGCTGTCGGCATGGTGCAGGCTCAGGAGACGGCCCTGCTGGTCGTGCATCCAGCCGAGCACTCTGCCGAGAGGATCGGTCTCGGCGATCTTGCGCCCGGCGGCGTCGTACGCGTAGGTGGTGGCGGTGCCGTCGGCGCGGGTGTGCGAGACCAGGCGCTTCAATCCACCCGTGCCCTGGAACCGGTAGCGCTCCTGGCGGCCGAGGCTGTCGGTGACGAGGACCGCGTTCTGCGCATCCTCGTAGTCGAAGCCAAAGCCGAGCGCTGCCGTGTTGTCCTGCTGCAGGACGCGGGCGCCGGGCAGGTCGTGTTCGTAGCGGTAGCGGTGGGCGAAGGGCTCGGAGGAAGAAGAAGGTTCGCCGAGCGCGCTGTGGCCGGTCAGCAGGTGGCCTGCGTAGCCGAAGCGGCGGGCGTCGTTGCCGTCGCGCCGGTCGACGGCGACCAGGTCGCCGGCCGCGCTGTAGTGGTAGCGCACCAGCAGCGCGGTGCCGGCGGTGATGGGGTCGCGGCGGGCGCCGAAGTCGCGGTGCAGGGTGCTGCCGCCGCCCCGGTGGTTCGGGTTGTGCGGGTCGCTGCGCAGGTAGACGGCCGT
>JBHZQV010000046.1:0-1673 GCA_042867185.1 Sphingomonas sp. NCPPB 2930
CCGAGGCTGTGTGGAAACGCTGTTGACCTAGCTAGACTTTAGCCAACCTGTACGAACGAGGTGGCGTATGAAGAGATTCATCGAAGGCGAAGACCGCAGGCAGGTCACGATGCTGCCGGAATGTCTGGACGACTATATCGGCGAAGACAACCCGGTCCGGGTGGTCGATATCTTCGTCGAGGAGCTGGACTTGCTGGGTCTCGGCTTCAAGAGCGCCGATCCGGCTGCGACCGGAAGGCCGGCGTACCACCCGGCTGTGCTGCTCAAGCTCTACATCTACGGCTACCTCAACCGCATCCAGTCGAGCCGTCGCCTGGAGCGCGAAGCCCAGCGCAATGTTGAGTTGATGTGGCTCACTGGCCGCCTGGCACCGGACTTCAAGACCATCGCCGACTTCCGCCGCAACAACGGCGTGGGCATCCGCAACGTCTGCAAGCGCTTCATCGCGATGTGCCGCCAGTTGAAGCTCTTCTCGCAGGCCATCGTAGCGATCGACGGCAGCAAGTTCAAAGCGGTCAACAGCCGTGACCGCAACTTCACTGCCAACAAGATCGACAAGCGTCAGGAGCAGGTCGAGCAGAGCATCCAGCGCTACCTCGATGCACTTGAGACGGCTGATCGTACGCAGTCCCAGGAGGCCGAGCCCAGGGCAGAACGGCTTCCCGAGAAGATTGCCAGGTTGCGCGAGCAGATGCGCCACCTCGATGCCACCCGGGAGCAACTCAAGAGCACGCCCGATGGACAAGTCTCGTACACAGATCCGGATGCGCGCTCGATGGTGAGCCAGGCCAAGGGCTCGGGCCTGGTGGGCTACAACGTGCAAGCCGCTGTCGATGTGGAGAACCATCTGATCGTGGCGCACGAGGTCACCAACGCCGGCACCGACCGTGCGCAACTTAGCAAGATGGCCAAGGCGGCGGAACAAGCGATAGACACGGCTGCGCTGCAGGCGTTGGCAGACCGCGGTTACTTCAGCGGCCCTGAACTCAAGGCCTGTGAGGACGCGGGCATTACGACGTACGTGCCCAAGCCGATGACCTCCAACGCGAAGGCCGAAGGACGATTCGACAAGGCTGCCTTCATCTACATAGCCAAGGACAACGAGTACCGGTGTCCTGCGGGTGAGCGGGCTGTCCATCGCTTCCGAACACAGGAGAAGGGCCAGAACCTTGATGTGTACTGGTCCAGCGCCTGCCCTGGTTGCACGATGCGCCAACAGTGCACGACCAGCAAGCAACGCCGTATCCGACGGTGGGAGCACGAAGACGTTCTGGACCGGGTGCAACAGCGGCTGGACCGAAGGCCTGATGCGATGACATTGCGACGGTGCACCGTCGAACACGTCTTCGGCACGCTCAAACATTGGATGGGCACGACCCACTTCTTGACCAAGACCCTGACAAACGTGAGCACGGAGATGAGCCTGCACGTTCTGGCCTACAACCTAAAGCGTGTCATGCGACTGCTGGGAGTTGGCGAACTGATGCGCTCCATGAGAACCGTGATGGCCTGAGGGCTTTTAGCCCCTTCGATGCCGTGCAAGGCCAACAATGCCTACTGACACTGCCTACCGCCGTTTAAAACGTCGGGAAATCCTCTGGACCAAAATACGGAACCAATCGCCGGTTGGAGCCCGCTAGGAGAGTTCGTCTCTGCGTTTCCACACAGCCTCG
>JBHZQV010000047.1:0-1621 GCA_042867185.1 Sphingomonas sp. NCPPB 2930
CGCTGGTGCACGCACAGTTCGCGCGGGTAGGTCTGGGCCTTGTCGTTCCACCGCACCAGCACCTGCTCGCGTTCGGCCGCGGGCAGGATGTCCAGGCGGGCGATGGCCTGGTGTTCATGGTCTGCCATGCCGCAGAGCAGGGTGATCCACCGTGCGAGGATGCGCCGCACCGTGTCCCGGTCGAACAGCGCCGTGGCAAAGCCCAGGTCGCCCACGATGCCGTCCTCGCTCTCCTGCAGCGACAGCGTCAGCTCGAACTGGGCGGTGGCGACGGGCATCTCGCAGGGCTCGATGGCTACGCCCGGCAGTTGCAGTTGGCCGGCGGGTGTGCTCTGCCAGGCGAACATGACCTGGAACAGCGGTGTGCGCGCCCGGCCGCGGGGCGGCTGCAGCGCCTCGACCACCTGGTCGAAAGGCAGCTCCTGGTGCTGCTGCCCGGCCAGCACCACGGCCTGCGTGCGCGCCAGCAACTGGGCGACCGTGGGGTCGCCCCGTAGCGTGATGCGCAGCGCCAGGGTGTTGACGAAGCAGCCGATCAGCGGTTCTACCTCGACGCGGTGGCGCCCGGCCACGGGACTGCCGATGACGACCTCGTCCTGGCCGCCGAGGCGTCCGAGCAGCGCGGCCCAGCCGGCCAGAAGCGTGGCGTACAGCGTGGCGCCATGGCGCCGGCCCAGCGCGGCCAGTCGCGCGGCGAGCGGTGGGGCTACCCGTACCGGCAGGCTGTCGCCGGCATGGTCCTGCACCGGCGGATGCGGGCGGTCGGTGGGCAGTGCGAGATGCGCGGGTGCGCCTTGCAGCTGGTCGCGCCAGAACGCGCTTTGCTGCTGCAGCCGGCCGGCGTCCAGCCGCTGCCGCTGCCATACCGAGAAGTCGGCGTACTGGAGCGGCAGCGGGGGCAGCGGGTCCGGGCGATCCTGCTGGTAGGCGGTGTAGAGCTGGCTCAGCTCTTTCAGCAGCACCCCGACCGACCAGCCGTCGGACGCGATGTGGTGCATCACCAGTTGCAGCAGGTACACCTGGTCCTGCAACCGCAGCAGCAGGACGCGGATCGGCAGTTCGTGCGCGAGGTCGAAGGGCTGCGCGGCGTGGGCTCGGAGCCGGCGCGCTGCCGTCTCCGGATCGGCTTCCGTGCGCAGATCGAAGGTCGTCAGCGGGAGGCTGCCGTCGGGCTGTACGCATTGCACGGGCTGCTCGTCGACCCACCGGAAGCAGGTGCGCAGCGCTGCGTGGCGCTGCACCACGCGTGTCAGGGCCCGGTGCAGCAGGTCCGGCTCCAGCGCGCCGCGCAGGCGCAGCGCACCGGCGATGTGGTAGGCCTGGCCCGCGCCGTCCATCTGCGTGAGGAGCCACAGCCGCTGCTGCGCCAGCGACAGCGCCACCGGCCTCTCGCGTTCGGCCGACGGAATCGGTTCCGGCAGGGCGCACGCCGCGTTGCGCATGCGCTCGGCCAGTTGCGCCAGCTCGGGCGCGGCGAACACATCGCCCAGCGGCATGTCGATGCCCAGCACCTGGTGCAGCCGCGTGACCATGCGTACGGCGGTCAGCGAATGGCCGCCGAGCTCGAAGAAGTTGTCGTGGCGGCCGACGCGGTCGATCCCCAGCAGCTCGGCCCAGAGGG
>JBHZQV010000048.1:0-1472 GCA_042867185.1 Sphingomonas sp. NCPPB 2930
CATGGAGAAGGGACTGGATTCAATATTTTTAGAATTAACGAAAGACCAATAATGGTCAATAAGGTCTGGGGTGACACAGATGAAAAAGTGAAAAACTGCGTCAATTCAAAATAACATGAAAGAATTTCTATTACTTTTGCTTAAAAGCATTTTGGCGTCGATAATGGTAATAATATTTTTTCTTTTTTTAGAAAACCTGACCTTACCAAAAGTATTCATAAATGCGAACCCTTTAGTAATATTTTATTCCATATTTATTACATCAGTATTATTTTTTACAAAAGAAAAAAATACATTTTCAACAATATTAATTTATGGCTTTGCGGGCGCTTTGATGGGGCTGTTGTTCGACTGGTTATTAAATTTTTACGCGTCAAAAAACCAAGCCGACGGCCTTGTAAATTTAAGCGTGGACGGTGTTGATTTAGTTATTGACGGAAAAGAAACTGAATTTCAAAAAAAATTGTTTTATTTTTCACTGTTGCAGGACTTCCTCATGATGGCGTCAATAGGACTTCTTATGAGCTGCCATCGAATTTTAATTTTTCGAACCAAGAAAAATTGATAAGTGCGGCTAACAATACCGCAGAAAAATAATGGCGCAGGCGAGCTTGAGCAGTGCGAGATGGACGCCCAGCTGCCGCTCGAAACACACACTGGCCTGCAGAGCGGCGCGAACAATCTTTCGTACGTACGAAGCCCCACCGCATTAATTGACCCCTTAGGCCTTCAAGGCATAAGTCCAATTACGCCCATAAGCGTAATGGAAAGCGCTTTCAACAAATCTATAGATTTTTTCAAGACGGCAACCCAGCCTATTACAAACTATGGGAAAGCAGTACTTGGAAAAGCCATTGAGGGTGCTCAAGGTGGGCTGCAAACTGGTGGTTTTGCTGCTATAGGCATAGGCGGATCGGCATCTACAGGGTTGGCTTTGGATACATCGGGTCAACTATGCCAAGTAACCACTGTATGCGGAATATTAGTGCCCATAATCGGTGGCGAGACCAATGCACAATATTCGTTGTCAACAGGGAGAGTGACACCCGGGGATACGGCGTGGCAAATTTTAGGGGTTGCTGGCGCAGCCATAGGCATAGGCATAGGCGGAAAGGCAGAAATTTCAGCCGCTAGCGATGGCGGAATTGGAGTTCAAGGGGGAGGAGCAATGGGGCTATTTTTAGGTGGCGGCATACAAGTTTGCAAACAATATATTTCAAACAAATGCAAAAATCTATGAAATTATTTGCCGCATGGCTTTGTCAAATCAGGAATACAGTTTTCTTTTTGACAACAATAGCCTTTTTTTCTACTGCGGTAATGATATTATCGGGCATCGATAAATCAATTTACAGAATATCCTTTTCAATAACGGCGTTTTTTATAATACTTAATTTTTTATGTAATTTTTTTATGTGAAAAATAAAAACAAAGCAGTTTACAGATTTTTAAGAATGAAAAAATTCAAGAAA
>JBHZQV010000049.1:0-1312 GCA_042867185.1 Sphingomonas sp. NCPPB 2930
ATCCCGGCCGAGGCGACCGAAGCGCTGATGCAGTCGATGGACAGCGCATACCGCAGCGCCAAGGCGCTCAACCCGCCCCAGGTGCGGCACTTCCATTGCGACCACCTGGGCACGCCGATCGCGATGACGCAGGCGACGGGGGAGCGCACGGGACAATTGGTGTGGGCTGCGCGGTATGACGCGTGGGGCGCGGTCGTGGAGGAATGCAACCCGCACGCCATCGACCAGCCGATTCGGTTCCAGGGGCAGCAGATTGATGCGGAGACGGGGCTGCATTACAACCGGCTCAGGTATTACGAAACAACAACTGGTAGTTATTTATCGCCAGATCCTATCGGCCTTGATGGAGACATCAATGCATTTACTTATGTATCAGGAAGACCAATATCCTCAGTTGACCCTTTGGGATTAGCTGAAACAATATATCTGCCTGGAGATGGCAGAAAACTTACAGACGGACCGCGGAATGGGAACTGGTGTGGTGGAAAATGGAGCGGTGGAATGAGCGGTGGGAAAGTTGGCACTGCAGAACCTGTTGATAGCATGGATGAAATTTGCAAGGCTCACGATCTATGCTATGACAATAATACTCCTAAGCTTACCTGCGATCGGGAATTGGTAAAAGATCTTCGATCGTTGCCCAATGATCCGAAGCAATGGAAAAAACCCCCTCCTGCGGGGACTGAGTTCAGTTCGAAGGGTTATCGAAAAATGGCGATTGAAATATTCAAATGAAAAAACTTCAATGGGGAAAGTTTGCCGCAGCAGCTTATCTGGCGGCATCACTTATAACTACATTTTTTGAAAATTTTCTTGGCTTGAATGATGATATATTGTTTCCCATAATTTTCACATCCTTGGCTATTCATTTCATATCAACCGTTTTATTGGTTGGGATGATAGAATCTAAGATTTTGTTAAAATTTTTTATTTTTATTGTTTTTGTTTTAATCCAGCTACCAACAATGAAAATTGTTTTATTATTTTTACTGATGTGGTACTAAGCTTTTAACAATAGATTTGCTCCTTAAAAAGGATGTATTAAAGCTTGGGCAAAACCTCTACTATCTCAAACAATTTCCTATCGTCCAGGAAAAAAGGCACTGCAATTATATTGATAGGAATTTTAGCGAGCATGCTGACTGCAGTCCTATATTGCAATCCGTTTTCCGCAGCTTACATTGCAATAATAGGTGGTTTTTATCTCATCAATGTGGCAATTCTAATATTCTGGACTAGTAGTTGGGCCCAGTTGGGAATGGCGCTCCCGCTAGGCTACTTCATATATTCTGCAATTAAAACTGAATGTTCG
>JBHZQV010000050.1:0-1281 GCA_042867185.1 Sphingomonas sp. NCPPB 2930
ATGACGCGTGGGGCGCGGTCGTGGAGGAATGCAACCCGCACGCCATCGACCAGCCGATTCGGTTCCAGGGGCAGCAGTTCGACCAGGAGACAGGTCTGCACTACAACCGGTTTAGATTCTATGATCTATCAATCGGGCGCTATCTTGGCCAAGATTTGATTCGTTTTAATGGTGACTTAAATCTAGAGGCCTATGCATTTTGCGATCCTGTAAATCATAATGATCCACTTGGCTTGGATGCTATTTTTGTCCACTATGTGGGTTACTCGGTTGCTTTAACAAAAAATATATCTGTCCCTCTAGGGCATGCGGGAGCAATAGCGATCGATCCGAAAAATGGCGAGACAAAATACTATGAATTTGGAAGATATGGTGGCAAGTGCGGGAACGTCCGAGGGCCATTTGATCTAGGAAAAGTAGAATTTGAAGATAATGGGTTACCTTCGCAAGCGTCTATCAATGGAGTGCTTAAGAAGGCATCTGATAGCTATGGTAAGCATAGTCCAACATATATGGAGTATTCAAAAAAATCATATCAAGAGGTTATTGCATACTCGGAAAAGCGGAAGGCTGAGGCTGATAATTGCGAGCGGCCTTATAACGTCTTATTTGACAACTGTAAAAATTTCGGGCGCGAGGCCTCAGGACGATGAAATACAAAGATATCATAATTTTTACTTTGCTTGCAATAATCATTTGGTTGGGTTCAGTTCTTCTGGATTTAAGTGTTGAGAACGACGGCCTCAAGCAGGTTGTAAGTGGGCATGAGGATTCTATTGGAATGTTGCTGAATTTTGTGCACGTTGCAATCAGATGTGATGTAACTGAACAAGAGGTAGAGCGATCTGTTAAGGTCTCCGTGTCAAATTCCGAATTGGAAAAAAAGCAAGTTGGAAATCTGGCTTTTGTGGCTAAATTTATAAATCATAAAATTAATGAGATTTCTATAGTTGGAATAAAATCCGTTCGTTTATGTGAATGAGATCTCTTAACACTATAGCGAACTGGTCTGGGCGGCGCGCTATGACGCTTAGGGTAAGACAGAGTGCGAGTACGACCCCCACAGTAACCTCCCGCCCATCCGGTTCTAGGGGAAGCAGCTCGATGCGGAGACCGGGCTGCATTACAACCGGTTTAGATATTACGATTATGCTGCTTGTGGCTACATCAGTAATGATCCTATTGGGCTTGAAGCGGGCGCCAAGGCTTTGTTGTACAAACCAGCCCCATTGTTCCGTTAGCCTTGGCGCATGAGTGAAATCCAAGGGCCAAAGACCCGCT
>JBHZQV010000051.1:0-1087 GCA_042867185.1 Sphingomonas sp. NCPPB 2930
AACAGCAGCACTCGGCGCACGCTTGGGCAAATCGTTGTGGCACTCATCGATCAAAAAGATGGTGCCGTCCGGCTCATCCTGCCAATCAGCGAAATCAATGACTTTCCAGCCAGCCAGCTCACCGCCAGCAACCGCATCAAATCGGCCGTTGTAAGCCACTGGGCGGTTTTCCCTCAGCTGGAGATCACGCACCCATTTGATGGTGTTGAGAGTCTTACCAGTACCGTTGCCGCCGGTGATCAGATGGAGCATGGCTTTACTTTTTCACGAAGCGCTTGACTGCGCCATTGAGCCCTTTGGCGGTGAGCCGCGCAGCAAGGGCCGAGGTGATGATCGAGATGCAGACACCGACTTTCATGAGCGAGAGCATCCCGAGGACGTCGGCCGGTAGCCCCTGAAATGCAGTCACCGCCTGGGACTTCAGGAAGCCAAGGGAGGTGTCCACGCCCTTGTAGGTGACAACCGAGACGCCCAGACCGACAAGTGCCTGAAACACGAAATGCCGCGAGAGGTTGAGCAGCATCCCACCAAGGGACAAGAGGATCGCCGGCATGATTTAAGCCCCCGCGACGATGCGCGCCGCAACAAAGAAGCTGAGCCCCATGAGCACGTAGCCCAGCATCGGCAGCAACGGGCAGACCTTGCTCAACGGAAGCTGTGCCGCGAACTGGCCAACGTTGACGGTGACGTCCTGGATGCAGCTGCCGCCACCGAGCACATCGGTTGTCTCAAAGCTGCCCGGCCCGATCTCGACTACCGAGTTACCGGGCAACTCCCCCGACAGATCACCACCGGGTTTGGCCAACGCGGTTTTGGCGGCGGTGCCCTCAGCAGTCTCTTTGTTGAGCTTGCAGTTTTGAAGGTGAATTTCTTTGGCTATGGCGCACTGGACGGCATCGCCTGAACAAGTGAACCCAGCTTCGCACGTGCCCGCAAACGAACCGTCTCCATCGCCGCACTTGTCGCCGGTGCAGTTGCCGCTACCGCTTCCCGATCCATTGCCTGTGCCGTTGCCAGTACCAGTGCCGGTGCCTGTACCCGTTCCGGTCCCCGTGCCTGTGCCAGTGCCCGTACCCGTTCCAGTGCC
>JBHZQV010000052.1:0-1049 GCA_042867185.1 Sphingomonas sp. NCPPB 2930
GGCTTTGTTGTACAAACCAGCCCCATTGTTCCGTTAGCCTTGGCGCATGAGTGAAATCCAAGGGCCAAAGACCCGCTATAAGACCACCAACTGGACGGGATACAACGCAGCGCTCAAGGCCCGAGGGTCGCTGACGATCTGGCTGGACAAAGACATGCAGTGGTATGCGCCGGCCAGTGGCAAACGCGGCCGCCAGCCCATCTTCAGCGATGCGGCCATTGAGTTTTGCCTGAGCATCAAATGCCTGTTCGGTCTGGCCCTGCGCCAGAGTTTGGGTCTCGTTCAGAGTCTGCTGCACTTGGCTGATCTCGATTGGCGAGTACCCGACTTCAGCACCCTCAGCCGCCGTCAGAAGACACTGCGGGTGCAGCTGCCTTACCGGCGCAGCACCACGGCACTGGACCTGCTGGTGGACAGCACCGGGATCAAATTCCTGGGCGAGGGTGAATGGAAACGGAAGAAACACGGAGCCGAGTACCGCAGGCAGTGGCGCAAGGTGCCCCTGGGCATCGATGCCCACACGCTGGAGATACGGGCCATCGAGGTCACGGACAACAGCGTGGGCGACGCGCCGATGCTGCCCGGGTTGCTCGCGCAAATACCGCCCGACGAGGCGGTCGCCAGCGTCGGCGGCGATGGCGCCTACGACACCAAAGGCTGCCATGCGGCGATAGCGCAAAGGGATGCACAGGCGGTGATACCGCCGCGCAAGAACGGCAAGCCGTGGAAACAGACCCTGATGGGAGCGGCGGTGCGCAACGAAGCCCTGCGGGCCTGCAAGAGGCTGGGACACGGCATCTGGAAGAAGTGGAGCGGCTACCACCGAAGAAGCCTGGTGGAGACCAAGATGCATTGCTTCAAGCGCCTGGGAGAGCGGGTGATGGCACGCACGTTCGAGCGCCAGGTCACAGAATTGCACGTGCGTGTGGCACTGCTCAACCGCTTCACGCAGTTGGGGCGTCCGACCACGGTGGCTGTGCCCGCCATGGCATAGCTGCGTCTGGGGTAGGGGTTATCTCGCGTCGCTCTCGACTTGTGCAACAAAGCCC
>JBHZQV010000053.1:0-1016 GCA_042867185.1 Sphingomonas sp. NCPPB 2930
GTTGAAGGGGTGCAGGTGGCCCCCGTGAATTTGGCTTCGCCTGCGCATGAATAGCCCTTGCCGTCACCGTAGTCGGCGCACAGCCCCTGCGCCACGGCGGTGCAGTGCTTGCCGCTGTACGGCTCGCATACGCTCATCGTCGGATTGCTTCCAGGCCAGCTGATCGAACCGGACACGGTGCCGGCTGCTGGACAGTCTTTCGGCTCATCGACGCAGACACCATCGACCAGCTTCTGGCCGGCTGGACATGACAGGGGCACGCACTGGTTGCCTTCGAGCTTCTGGTTGGACGGGCATGCGAGTGATTCGCTGATGCTCAGCGTGCGCTCGACGGAATTGTTGTAGAGCAGCTGGCACTGTCCATCGTTGAGCCGCGACTGAATCGAGAGCTGGGTGATGCCGCCGAACATGGCCGCCGCTGCTGCGCAAGCCGCCTCCTGGTTGCCGTAGTTGGAGGTGACAAACTGCGGGCTGCTGGACTGCACGAAGTAGGTAGCTACAGGTCCAGCAGCATGCGCTGCTGCGGCAGTGAAGATCAGCGCTACAGCAGCGATCAGGCGGTAAATATGAGCCACGCCGCCCCCAGCACAGCCACGATGACGAACAGGCCCATGGTTCCCTTTTTCCACTCAGGTAAACGCCCGGACTGGACGCTTGCGTGAGCGCCCCCGGTCTGCAGCCCGGGGATGCGTTTTGCCGAACTAGATCAGCGGATGGCACCGGCCACCCAGGCAAAGGCGCGAACAGCGACCTTCACGCCCAGGACAGCAGTACCCACGATGCCGATCGACAGCACAGCGGCGGCGATGCTGGCCAGCACTTCGGTCGTGTCGACGGCCGCATGTGCGGTACCGGAAGTCACTGCCAGACCGGCGACGGTCGTTGCGGCCGCGACCTTCGCAGCGCTCTTGAGTGCTGGGCGGTTGCACATTGCGCGAGCGCGCAGGAGTTGAGCTTTCATTTCAGGTTTCCTCAGAAGGGTTGTTGCCACCGGAATTCAGGACTTGCAGCACGGC
>JBHZQV010000054.1:0-1000 GCA_042867185.1 Sphingomonas sp. NCPPB 2930
TGGGTTTGAGAGACTGGAAGTCGCCAAACACCCAATCGACTCAGGACACCCAACCAGATGAACACTCATAAGCATGCCCGATTGACCTTTGCCCGACGGTTGGAGATGGTCAAGCAGATGACCTTGCAGGGCTTGGATGCAGTCCAAGCGGGCGCCCTCCAAGGCGTCACCGCTCAGACCGCCAGGAAGTGGCTGGGTCGCTATTTGTCCGGCGGCGAAGCCGCCCTGGCCGATGCGTCCTCGCGACCCACACGCTCGCCCAGGGCCATCGACGAGTCCAAGGCCTTGCTCATCGTCGAGCTGCGCAAGCGCCGCATGCTGCAATCACGCATCGCCCGCCATGCGAGCGTCTCGGCATCCACCGTCAGCCGTGTGCTGGCTCGCGCAGGACTGTCGCGGCTGAGCGACCTGGAACCTGCAGAGCCCGTGGTCCGCTACGAGCACGACGCGCCCGGGGACCTGCTGCACATCGACACCAAGAAGCTCGGGCGCATCGTACGGCCCAGCCACCGCGTGACTGGCAACCGGCGCGACTCGGTCGAGGGCGCGGGCTGGGAGATGTTGTTCGTAGCCATTGACGACCACGCCCGCATCGCGTTCACGGCCATGCATCCCAATGAGAAGAAGCAGGAGGCCGTCGTGTTCCTGCAGAGCGCCGTGGCGTACTACGCCGGGCTGGGCGTGCGCGTCAAACGGCTGCTCACGGACAACGGGCCGGCCTTCCGTTCGAAGGAGTTCGCCGCGGCCTGCAAGTCCTTGGACGTGCAACACAAGTTCACCAGGCCGTACCGACCGCAAACCAACGGCAAGGCCGAGCGGTTCATCCAGTCGGCCCTGCGCGAGTGGGCCTACGGCTGGACGTACCAGAACTCAGCCCAGCGCACCGATGCTCTGGCGAGTTGGCAGCACCACTACAACTGGCATCGACCCCACAGCGGCATCGGGCGCATCGCGCCCATCGCCCGACTCAAATCTGCAAACAACCTCTTGACGCTTCACA
>JBHZQV010000055.1:0-845 GCA_042867185.1 Sphingomonas sp. NCPPB 2930
GCGCGCGCGCTCTGCGGCTGCGCCGCCATCAGTTGCCGGAAGGCGCCGGGTGTCTGGTTGAGCACGGTCACGCCTTGTTCGCAGAGCAGTTCGTAGAAGGCGCACGGCGCGCGCGCGATGGCCGTCGGCACGACCACGAGGCGGCCGCCGTGCAGCAGCGCGCCCCAGATCTCCCAGACGGAGAAATCGAAGGCGAAGGAGTGGAACAGGCTCCAGACGTCCTGGCTGTCGAAGCGGAAGCGGTCGCGGGTGGCGTCGAAGAGCCGGACGACCTGGGCATGCTCGACCATCACGCCCTTGGGCTGGCCGGTGGAGCCGGAGGTGTAGATCACGTAGGCCAGGTGGTGCGGGTCCAGGCCGCCCGGTGGCAGATCGTCCGCATCGTCCGGGCCGTCGTCCGCGTCATCGTCCTGCATGTCGATCACGGTGAAACGGTCGGCCATCTCGCCTACGGCGCTGCGGCCGGTGTGGTCGAGCAGCAGCAGCGCGGGCTGGCTGTCGTCGAGGATGGCGCCCAGCCGCGCCGACGCATGGGCCGGGTCCAGCGGCACGTAGGCGCCGCCGGCCTTGAGCACGGCCAGGATCGCCACCACCAGCGCCGGGCTGCGCTCCAGGCAGAGGGCGACCAGGCGGTCGGGGCCTACGCCGTGCGCGCGCAGGCGCCGCGCCAGGCGGTTGGCCCATGCGTTGAGCGCGTGGTAGCTGAGCGTCCGCGCGCCGTGGACCAGGGCGGTGGCCTGCGGTGCCCGGCGCACCTGGGCCTCGAACCGCTGGTGCACGCACAGTTCGCGCGGGTAGGTCTGGGCCTTGTCGTTCCACCGCACCAGCACCTGCTCGCGTTCGGC
>JBHZQV010000056.1:0-738 GCA_042867185.1 Sphingomonas sp. NCPPB 2930
TCGACCCCACAGCGGCATCGGGCGCATCGCGCCCATCGCCCGACTCAAATCTGCAAACAACCTCTTGACGCTTCACAACTAGTGCACGCGCAAGCGCTAATTCTTGGCAGAGATGGCGCGCGTGGTGCCGTGGGCAGACCTGGGGGCTTGATCACGCTGTATCGCGCCCGAGGGCAAGCGCGGTTAACGCCGGCTACTAGGGCGCCGGCAAGCGCCCTGACCCCCGGGACGACGTACGTTGGCACATCGCGATGCGGCCGAGCAAACGCAAGCTGCTGGACAAGACCCGCCTGATCGATAACCTGACCGATCAAATCGAACGTCTTATGGCCAGCATCCGTTCCGGGTGATCAAGCGTCAGTTCGGGCATGTGAAGGTGCGCTACCGAGGGCGGGCCAAGAACCCCGCGCAACTGCACACACTGTTCGCCCTGTCTAACCTGTGGGAAGGCGCCGGGGCGTGAAGGAACGATTCTGCGCGTTGGCCTTGAAACGTACGACAGACAGCTTGCGTAAGGCTCCATCCGCTGGCACGTGACTACATTGGATAAAGAGGCGGCCCAACTGCTATTTTTAAGGGTTGGCATCAGTTGCAGGCCGATGATCTGTAGCTGAATCCAATTTAAACAAAGCCCGCTCATCGGGCCTTTTTAGTTCTGCATGGCTTTGTTGTACAAACCAGCCCCATTGTTCCGTTAGCCTTGGCGCATGAGTGAAATCCAAGGGCCAAAGACCCGCT
>JBHZQV010000057.1:0-724 GCA_042867185.1 Sphingomonas sp. NCPPB 2930
TCGACTGGCACCAGCGCGTCAGGGCCAACCTGCACGACAGCCGCTTCGACCTGCTGCGACCGGATGCGAAGCCGCTTGGGCAAGCGACAGGGACCGTCACCCGCTGGATGGACAACCGCATCGCCCACCACGACGGCAAGGCGTACGACTACGACGCCCACGGCAACCGCATCGCGACCTGGTCGGACGACCCCCAAGACGGCACGCTGCGGTTCTTCTACGACGGCAGCCACCAGCTCGTCCGGGTGGAGCGCAGCGTGCGGGGTGCAGAAGACGGCACCCCGACCGTTGCGACAGCGGTCTACCGCTACGACGCCTTCGGCCGGCGCATCGTCAAGCGCCACCAGCCGAGCGAACACGCCGCGATCACCACCCTGTACTACGGCTGGGATGGGGACCGCATGGTCCATACCGAGACAGACGCGGACACCACCTGCACCGTCTACGAGCCGGGCGGCTTCGTGCCGCTGCTCTCGCTGCACAAGACCAAGGCCGAGAAGGAGCCCAGCCTGGGTGCCCTGGTGCTGAGCCAGGACGGCTACGACCGCCAGGGGCAGTGGCAGCAGCGCTCGATCGACAGTGCGATGGCCACGGTCCTGGCCATGCCGACGCAAGAGCGCCTGGCGCTGTTTTCGAACGTCCCGGGTATCCCGGCCGAGGCGACCGAAGCGCTGATGCAGTCGATGGACAGCGCATACCGCGGCGCCAAGGCGCTCAACCCGCC
>JBHZQV010000058.1:0-716 GCA_042867185.1 Sphingomonas sp. NCPPB 2930
GCGCTCTGCACCATCAGGTCGCCGTCCCACAGGTAGTGGGTGGTGCCAAAGGCGTCCTCCTTATGGGTCCTCCTGCCGAGGGCGTCGTACCTGTAGTGTGTTTGCTGTGTGACGCCGTGGCGGGTCACGGTTGCGCTTCTCAACCGATGCTCGGCATCCCACTCGAACGCCGCATCCGTATGCGCCCCCTTCAATCTGCGTATGACGTTGCCGTGCACGTCGTACTCGTAGCGCAGGTCCTGCCAGACACGCAAGCGGTTGTCGCCCACCTTGGCCCCTTGTGGCGGCATGCTCGTCTCGCCCCCGCGTGGCTCCAGCAGATTGCCTGCCGGATCGAACGCGAAGCGCTCGGCCTCGCCTGCACCCAGCAGCGGCCCGCCGTGCGCGGCCAGGATGCGGCCCACCGGGTCGTAGGCGAAGCTCTGCACGCCCCGGCGGTTGTCGCTGCGCCCCTGCAGGTTGCCCGCTGCGTCGTAGGCGTAGCTGCGGTCGAGCAGGGCCGGTTGGCCGGACATTCGGGCCGACATCTGGATCTGGCTTCGTCCTTGCTCTTGCGTCGCGGCCCTGTGCCGCACCAGCCGCCCCATCGGGTCGTAGCCATACCGGCTGGTGAGCGCCCCCTGGCTGCGCTCGACCTCGCGGTGCAGTGCGTCCCGCCCGATGTCGGCAATCGTCTGGTGCGTGCCGTCGGCGGCTTCCAGATCGATCTGGTGCAG
>JBHZQV010000059.1:0-706 GCA_042867185.1 Sphingomonas sp. NCPPB 2930
AAGGCGGGCGCTGCGGCCTCTTCGGCTACGGCTGGACCACACCGCTCGATATCTCGATCGCCCTGGAGAGCGGTGCTGCCAAGCTGCACGACAGCCGGGGCCGCACCATCACGTTCGACGAGCCCCTGCTGCCGGGCCACACCCTCTACAGCCGCAGCGAGAACCTGTGGCTGCTGCGCGGCGGCATCCCGCAATACGTGTGGGAGCGTGGAGAGATCGCCCCCCGCTGGCAGAGCCTGCCCGAGCACTGGCGACGCGACCCGCGTGCCGTCTTCGCCACCTCGGGCGACGACCGCACCGTCTTCTGCTTCGGGCCATGGGACCTCGGCGCGCCCGCGTCTGCGCCTTCACCGGTTGCGGCCTCCACCGGGACCGATGGAGCTACCGCCGAGCAGCCCGCCCGACACCTCGTCCTGCACCTGATCCTCGACCGCTACGGCCGCACCCAGCGCATGCTGCGCGATCCCCACGGCCAGCTCGCCGGTGTCGAGGACCCGCTGGGCCGGCGCTACGAGTTCCAGGTCGAGCAGCTCTACCCCGCCCGCCCGGGCAGTTCGGCTTCCGGTGCGTCTGCCGCCCCCGCCGCGCCCGGCCAGCCCTTCTGGCAAGCCGACAGCGGCCAGCGCCTGACGGCCGTCTACCTGCGCAGCGACCCGCACAACCCGAACCACCGGGGCGGCGGCAGCACCCTGCACCGCGACTTCGG
>JBHZQV010000060.1:0-704 GCA_042867185.1 Sphingomonas sp. NCPPB 2930
CCGCAAAGAGCGGGTGGACCACGACGAGCGGATCGACATCGGGGACAACCGGGACGAGACGGTGGGGCGGAGCGAGACCACCCGGATCGGCCACAACAAGACCGACAAGGTCGGCAGCCACTGGGACCTGTCGACCGGCACGTTCAAGACCGAACGGATCGGCATCGCCAACATCGAGGCCATCGGTGCGGCGCGCATGAGCAACATCGGCGTGACCTACAGCGTCAACGTCGGTGCGGTGATGAACACCCTGGTCGGCGTGAGCCAGTCGACCCAGGTCGGCAGTCGCAAATCGCTCGCCGTCGGCGACAGCTACAGCGCCGACGTCGGCAAGACCTACACGCTGAAGGTCGGCACCACCGCCGCCACCCAGGTGGGGGACCACCTCTCCAGCAGTGCCGGCAAGGTGCAGCTGCACACAGCGGGCGAGCACTTCGAACTGCAGTGCGGCAAAGCCCGGATCGTGCTGACCTCCGATGGCGGCATCTATTTGAGCGGCACCCACATCGAGATCACCGGCGCGACGGCCGTGCATGCCGATGGGGCGATGTCCGAGATCAATACCGGATCGGCCCAGAAGCCGCCCGATGCGCCGGCCGCGCCGCAAAGCCAAGGAAGCGACGAGATATGACCGGCAAACCCGCAGCCCGCCAGACCGACAACACGCTCAAGGGCGGCCCGATCGTCCAGGGCTCGGCCACCGT
>JBHZQV010000061.1:0-669 GCA_042867185.1 Sphingomonas sp. NCPPB 2930
TACTTCGGCATCACCCGATTGGTGGCCAGCACGGCAAAAAAGGACGTTGATAAGCCCGAGGTCACGGGGTCTAAACCTGCTGCGGCTGCGGTGGGCGATACGCGCAACCATGTGGCCACGACGGCCGAATACATCGCGTCGTACGTGCCGCGCATCGAAGGGCTGCCGCACACCGCCCCGGCCTATGACGAGATGACAAAGCCGACTCGGGTGCCGGTGCCGGCGGCTTGCATATCGTGGGAGAAAAAGGGCTGTCACTGCTTCACTCAGGACGGTACGAAGCTCAACACGACAGAGGCGATCTGCAAAGAGATTGCGTCGCATGGCTTTTTTGAGGCATTCCAGCGAGACAAGGGTTCGCCGCAGGGCGGTACTGGGCCGACGCCGGTGCAGCGGCTCACGCAATCGCCAGTTCCTGCTGGAGCGCAACCGGCCTTTGCAGTGCGGTCGCTTGCGCCTGGTGAGGCACCTCGTGGCTATACCGGTAGCGAGCCTCCCGCCGACCTGTCGATGTACGCCTATGCGGCAGGCCAGCGTGCGCAATCGCGGTAGTTCCATGGCGTGCAGCCATGGCCCCAAGTCCCCTGTCGAGCCAGGTCTGTCCCTCATTCCTGCGGCAGCCTGCTCGCACGGCGCTACGGTCCGCCGCGGGGCGCAGCGCAGTCGAGG
>JBHZQV010000062.1:0-658 GCA_042867185.1 Sphingomonas sp. NCPPB 2930
AAATGGGAAAAGAGAAATTCACACGTACTAAGCCGCACGTCAACGTCGGCACGATCGGTCACGTCGACCACGGCAAGACCACGCTGACGGCGGCGATCGCGACCGTGCTGTCGGCCAAGTTCGGCGGCGAGGCCAAGGCCTACGACCAGATCGACGCAGCGCCCGAAGAAAAGGCCCGCGGCATCACGATCAACACCGCCCACGTGGAATACGAAACGGCCAACCGCCACTACGCCCACGTCGACTGCCCCGGCCACGCCGACTACGTCAAGAACATGATCACCGGTGCCGCCCAGATGGACGGCGCGATCCTGGTCTGCTCGGCCGCCGACGGCCCGATGCCCCAGACCCGCGAGCACATCCTGCTGGCCCGCCAGGTGGGTGTCGGCTACATCATCGTGTTCCTGAACAAGTGCGACATGGTCGACGACGCCGAGCTGCTCGAGCTGGTCGAGATGGAAGTGCGCGAGCTGCTCGACAAATACGAGTTCCCGGGCGACGACACCCCGATCATCCACGGCTCGGCCAAGCTCGCCCTCGAAGGCGACAAGGGCCCGCTGGGTGAAGAAGCCATCATGAAGCTGGCCGAAGCCCTCGACACCTACATCCCGACGCCGGAGCGCGCGGTCGACGGTGCGTTCCTGATGCCCGTGGAAGA
>JBHZQV010000063.1:0-647 GCA_042867185.1 Sphingomonas sp. NCPPB 2930
TCCTGGACGCCCGCATGCAGCCGGTGCCGATCGGCGTGGAAGGCGAGCTCTACATCGGCGGCGACGGCGTGGCCCGCGGCTATCTCAACCGGCCCGCGCTGACGGCCGAGCGCTTCCTCGACGACCCCTTCGTGCCCGGCGCACGCCTCTACCGCAGCGGCGACCTCGGCCGCTGGCTGTCCGACGGCAGCATCGAATACCTCGGCCGCAACGACCAGCAGGTCAAGATCCGCGGGTTCCGCATCGAGCCCGGCGAGATCGAGGCACGCCTGGCCCAGGTGCCCGGCGTGCGCGAGGTGGTGGTGCTGGCACGCGAGGATGCGCCCGGCGATGTTCGCCTGGTGGCCTACTACACCGGCGCGGACGCGCTGCAGGCCGACGCGCTGCGCCAGCACGCCGCCCAGAGCCTGCCGCCCTACATGGTGCCCGCGGCCTATGTGGCGCTGGCGGCCCTGCCCCTGACGCCCAACGGCAAGCTCGACCGCAAGGCGCTGCCCGCGCCCGAGAGCGAGGCCTTCGCGCGCAGCGCCTACGAGGCGCCCCAGGGTCCGGACGAGCAGGCCCTGGCCACCCTCTGGGCCGAGCTGCTGGGGATCGACCGCGTCGGCCGCCACGACAACTTCTTCGAGCTCGGCGGCCATTCGCTG
>JBHZQV010000064.1:0-245 GCA_042867185.1 Sphingomonas sp. NCPPB 2930
GCCGCCAGCGTCCATTGTCCCGGTGGCTCGCCAGCCGTGCCAAATCCTCACACCGCGCACGGTCGACGTGATAACCTGACCACCGCCATTCGGCGAAGACGGAAAACCAGGTGACCAGCCGACGCCATAGCAAGCGGCGTTGGGAGCTGTCTCGCTGAGCCACGCCTAGCGCAAGTTGCCCAGAGACATGCATGTCATTTCAACCATTACCAGGGAGGTATTCATCATGAAGCCACGTTCTATTG
>JBHZQV010000064.1:354-612 GCA_042867185.1 Sphingomonas sp. NCPPB 2930
CTCGCGCTCAGACCGCAGATCCTTGCTCGGTTTTTCTTTGCATGGCCGCCGTGTCCGGCTTCGGCACACCGAGTGCCGAATGTGCAGCGCCGATCGCAGCCTTCCACGCCATCCAGATATGGGACCCGCACTTCGATTCGGCGGCCACAGCGGCGGCGCGCCGGACATAACTGATGACAAGTCCAGCTGTCGTCCCGGTGAAACAAGCCACCCTGGAAGCCATCATCGGGCAGTGGGGCTACACACCTTGACGGGCTT
>JBHZQV010000065.1:0-601 GCA_042867185.1 Sphingomonas sp. NCPPB 2930
ACCTCAGCCAGGCGGTCGACAGCGGCAGCTTCGCCACCCGCGAGTACGACTTCAAGAAGCCCCGGGCCGACCTGAGCGAGCACCGCGCCCGGCCCCGCTCGCACGGCAATGCCGACTACGAGGTCTACGACTTCCCCGGCGGGTACACCGAGAACGCCGACGGCGAGCACTACGCCCGCCTGCGGATGGAGGCCCTGCAGTCGGGCCACGAAAGCGTCACCGGTGCGGGCGCGGTCCGCGGCGCTGCGCCCGGCTACCTCCTGTCCCTGGAGAACCACCGCCGCGGCGACCAGAACCGCCAGTACCTGGTCACCGGCATCGAGCTGAGCCTGCAGGACAACCCGTACGAGAGCGACGGCGCGGGCGCGTACCGCTTCGACTGCGTGATGCGCGCCATGCCGGTCTCGGAGACCTGGCGCCCGAAGCGGGTCACGCCCAAGCCGCGCACCACCGGCCCCGAGACCGCGCTCGTCGTCGGCCCGCCCGGCGAAGAAATCCACACCGACCCGTACGGCCGGGTGAAGGTCCAGTTCCCCTGGGACCGGATCGGCACCCAGGACCAGAACAGCTCCTGCTGGGTGCGGGTGTCGCACCCGTGGGC
>JBHZQV010000066.1:0-589 GCA_042867185.1 Sphingomonas sp. NCPPB 2930
GCTCCGGTCAAACAACGCGAGCCCTGATCCGCCTGCCGCTGCGCTCCTCGGCGCATCCCGAGGGGCGGGGGAGCGGGGACATTCGGCTGCTGCCCGCTGCGCGGCAGTTACGCCTGGGGCCGGGGCCGGGGCTGGGGCTGGGGCTGGGGCTGGGGCTGGGGCGGCCATAAAGGCTGTTTTTGAATAAAAAGTGGCCGTAGCCGTCGCGTGGAGCCGGCTGCTAGCTATTGATTTCGTAGCATCTGCATGATTGGGCGTTGCCGCTGTCCGTCGACCAACCCTAATCCCAGCCCTCTCCCCGCCGTGGCAGAGGGAGCAAGACAGGAAAGCCGTGCCGAGCGAAGCAACGGGGCCGAGCGAAGCAATGGCCCGCCCCCGTGCCGAGCGAAGCAAGGGCACCCCCAGGCCGAGCGCAGCGATGGCCCGTGTGGACCCCGCTCCCGCTCCCGACCCCCGCCCCTCTGCGGCGTCGAGGAGCGCAGCGGGCGGCGGATCAGGGCCCGCGACTGTTTGAGCGGGACCCCGCCGACCGCGAGCACCGCAGAGCAGTCCGGCGCAGCCGGACCGCCGCAGCGGGGTCGCCTTTCTT
>JBHZQV010000067.1:0-587 GCA_042867185.1 Sphingomonas sp. NCPPB 2930
GTCCAGTTCCCCTGGGACCGGATCGGCACCCAGGACCAGAACAGCTCCTGCTGGGTGCGGGTGTCGCACCCGTGGGCGGGCTCGGGGTTCGGTGCGATCCACACCCCGCGCATCGGGCAGGAGGTGCTGGTGGACTTCATCGGGGGCGACCCCGACCGGCCGATCGTGACGCACCGGCTCTACAACGCCGACAACATGCCGCCGTGGTCGCTGCCGGCGAACGCGACGCAGTCGGGGATCTTCACCCGCTCGACCAAGGGCGGCCAGGGCGGGGCGGGGTTGAAAGACGGGCCGGGCATGGCCAACGCGCTGCGCTTCGAGGACAAGCGGGGAGAAGAGCAGCTGTGGCTGCATGCGGAGAATGACCAGCTGACCGAGGTCGAGCACGACGAGGACAAGTGGGTCGGCAACGACCGCAGGAAGACGATCGACCGGGACGAGACCAGCCAGATCCGGCGGGACCGGACCGAGACGGTGGACCGCAACGAGAAGATCACCGTCCACGGCTGGCGGACCGAAGAGGTCGACGGCGACGAGACGATCACGATCCACAGCAACCGCAAAGAGCGGGTGGACCACGACGAGCG
>JBHZQV010000068.1:0-581 GCA_042867185.1 Sphingomonas sp. NCPPB 2930
GTGAAAACAGAAATTCCGTCGTTATCAATTTTTGTAGATCTTTTGACCCATCCTGGGTTGAGCATATGGTCACCTAAAGTAGAATTTGTCACAATATGGTTGACATTATCTACTCCGTGTAAAACATGGTCTTGTCCAGAAATGCCGCCAGGTAATTTGACATTTGATACGGCTCCATCGTAAACAGGTTCTTCACCCACAGCGCCCGGCGCCGGGAAGCGCTTTACACAACCGTGAACTTTTTCTAAATTGCATGTAGGAGCTGAAGTTTTGCATATTTCGGTTTTGTGATCGTAAACATGGGGTGATGAGAAAAGCGGAATTTTTCGAGATGGGGGCATTATTCCTTCTTGTTTTATTAGTGCTTGAGCTTCGGCAGGCGTCGTAAGTTGTAGTCCTTTGGGATCTACATAAGAATTTGGTTTGGAATTTACATAAGAAAAGAAATTGGGGCCTGCAATTAATCTAGTTGGATCGGCGGAAATGTATCTTCCGATGGCTGGGTCGTAGTACCTGAATCGGTTGTAATGCAGTCCTGTTTGTAGGTCAAACTGCTGCCCCTGGAACCGGATCGGTTGGTC
>JBHZQV010000069.1:0-580 GCA_042867185.1 Sphingomonas sp. NCPPB 2930
GGCCGGAACCCAACCACTGCGAATACACCGCAATCAACACGAACGCCGGATACGTCGACAGCGCCAGCATCGCCAACGCCAACACCCGCCGATGGCGTGTGCGCGGCAGCGAGGCCAGCCCTGTTTTCATCAGGCGCGTGCCGCCATCAGATCCACGAACCGATCGAACAACGGCCCCACATCGCGCGGTCCCGGCGAGGCTTCCGGGTGGCCCTGGAACGAGAACGCCGGTGCGTCGGTGAGCGCGATGCCCTGGTTGGTGCCATCGAAGGCAGATGCCGAAGGTCGGCACCTTCTGCGCGATCAGTTCCTTGATCGCATCGATCGCGTAGTCGCACGGCTCCGGGTCGCCCGGGCCGTTGGACAGGAACACGCCATCGGGTTGCAGCGCCAACACCTCGGCCACCGGCGTGCGCGCCGGCACCACCGTGACGTCGCAGCCGCGCTCGGCCAGCATGCGTAGGATGTTGAGCTTCACGCCGTAGTCGTAGGCCACAACCTTGTATTTGGCCGGCACGCTGACGAAGGCGTTGGCATCCAGATCCAGCTGGCCCTCGGTCCACAGGTAGGTCTTCTCGGT
>JBHZQV010000070.1:0-552 GCA_042867185.1 Sphingomonas sp. NCPPB 2930
CGCCAAAGAAAGGAACCAAAGAAAGGCGACCCCGCTGCGGCGGTCCGGCTGCGCCGGACTGCTCTGCGGTGCTCGCGTGCGGCGGGGTCCCGCTAAACTCCCTGCGCTGCGCTCCGGTCAAACAACGCGGGCCCTGATCCGCCGCCCGCTGCGCTCCTCGACGCCGCAGAGGGGAGGGGAGCGGGAGCGGGGTCCACACGGGCCATCGCTGCGCTCGGCCTGGGGTGCCCTTGCTTCGCTCGGCACGGCTTTCCTGTCTTGCTCTCTCCCATGGCGGGGAGAGGTCTGGGGTGAGGGTTGGCCGACCGAGAGCGGCAACGCCCCATCATGCAGATGCTACGAAATCAATAGCTAGCAGCCGGCTCCACACGCCGGCCCCGACCACCTTTTTATTCAAAAGCAGGCTTTACGGCCGCCCCGGCCCCAGGCGTCACTGCCGCGCAGCGGGCAGCAGCCGGGGGACTGCGCTCCCGCTCCCCTCCCCTCGGGATGCGCCGAGGAGCGCAGCGGCAGGCGGATCAGGGCTCGCGTTGTTTGACCGGAGCGAAGCGC
>JBHZQV010000071.1:0-523 GCA_042867185.1 Sphingomonas sp. NCPPB 2930
CGTCTGCGCGCTGCCGGCGTGGAGGTCAGCTTCACCCAAAACGGCGATGCTTCGCACAACGCGCGCAAACTGCGCCAGCTGGCCGGCAATGCGGTCGCCAATGGCTTGCCATGGGAATCCGGCCTGGCCGGTCTGACCCGCGTGCCGGCGGACATCTTCGGCGTGGGCGATCGCATCGGCAGCATCGCGGTCGGCAAGCAGGCCGATCTGGTGCTGTGGGAAGGCGACCCGCTGGATGTGGCGCATTATGCCGAGCAGGTCTGGCTGGGCGGCCGCGACATGCCGATGCGATCGCGCCAGAGCGAGCTGCGCGACCGCTACATGCAGCAGGCCGGCCCGCTGCCGCGCGCCTATCTGAAGTAAGCGTGCGGTGGGTTGCTCAAGCGCCACCTGAGCATGGTCTTTCATCGTTGGTGCACCGGCACAGCGGGTACCGGCACACCGCTTCACCACTTGGCTGCTGTGCACAGGCGATGTGCTGTCATGGCGTCCTGCCGCAGCTTGCTGGCGGCCTTCGCTCTAG
>JBHZQV010000072.1:0-515 GCA_042867185.1 Sphingomonas sp. NCPPB 2930
GGCGCCTTCGGACGCGAAATCCGGGACAACCGCATCGCCGTCTACCAGGACCTGCGGTTCCAGTACGACGTGCATGGCAACGTCACCGAGCGCATGATCGGCTGGCACACCAAGCAGGACTATCGGTACAGCACGGAGCACCAGGTGGCGTCGGTGACGGTGACGCGGTACCGGGACAAGCCGGCGCTGAAAGAGGCGAAGGCTGACAACTCACAAATCGATAGCGGCATGTCGGTGCAGGACGCCGATCCGGGCACCATAGGAGCACCGCATAGCGATAACGCCACTGTCCAGACCACCCACTACCGATACGACCCGCTGGGGCGGCGCATCGAGAAGCGGGACGCCTTCGGGGCCACGGCATTCGCCTACGATGGGGACCTGTTGACCTGGGAAGAGCGGGGATCGAAGGCCACGCACTATCTGTACGAGCCCGATAGCTTTGTGCCGCTGGCGAAGATCGAAGGCGAAGCGGAGCGGGGGCAGAAGGCCGGCGAAGCCGATCGGGAGAGCAG
>JBHZQV010000073.1:0-507 GCA_042867185.1 Sphingomonas sp. NCPPB 2930
GGCCACTGCACCCGCTTCGCCTTCTCCGGCAAGACCGGCCGCTATTACGAATACGAGGCCATCGTGCGGCCCGCCCTCTGGTATGCCAGCCGGGGTGCCGACAATAAAGTCTTTCAACACCAGCGCGTGCCGGACATCGTCAAAGAGGTATTGGGTAAATATCCGGTTTTGATCGAAGACCGGCTTTCCGCAAACTACCGTTCGCTCGATTACTGCGTCCAGTACCGCGAGAGCGACCTCAATTTCGTCAACCGCCTGCTCGAACACGAAGGCATCTACTACTACTTCGAGCACAGCGCCGGCAGCAGTACCCTGGTGCTGGCCGACGGCATCGGCGGCCATGCACCTTTTCCCGGCTACGCGAGCGTGCCCTTCTACGCCCCGGATGTCACCTACGCCGACGACAGCCGCGACCACTTCCGGTCGTGGCACCTCAGCCAGGCGGTCGACAGCGGCAGCTTCGCCACCCGCGAGTACGACTTCAAGAAGCCCCGGGCCGACCTGAGC